>NZ_JBNNUS010000003.1:0-273552 GCF_050279985.1 Paenibacillus sp. NPDC093718 | reverse complement strand
AGTAACTCAACAAACGTACGAAGTAACTCAGAAGTCCCCGTACCGCATGAGAAGCGATTCCCAAAGGGAGAGCGATCCCAGTAGGCAGCAACTCAACCAATCGCACGATGTAGCTCAGTAGTCCCGCAGCACCGCATGAGAAGCGATTCCCAAGGGGAGAGCGATCCCAGCAGGCAGTAACTCAACAAAACGCACGAAGTAACTCATGGTCCCTGCACCGCATGAGAAGCGATTCCCAAGGGGAGAGCGATCCATGCAGATAGTAACTCAACAAACGTACGAAGTAACTCAGAAGTCCCCGTACCGCATGAGAAGCGATTCCCAAAGGGAGAGCGATCCCAGTAGGCAGCAACTCAACAAATCGCACGAAGCAGCTCATTCGTCTCCGCACTAAATTCCAGCGTTCCCGTAGGGAGAAAGCGCTCCTAGCCACCAAAGTAACGTAGAAGGTCTCATTCACACCTTATACGCCTTGCGGGTGTCCAGAGGGCAGAGCCCTTGGGGCCCTCCCTTGGAAGGGAGGGTTTGGGTGGGATCGAAATTAAAGGTTAGCTTGCGCACGACTCGCACTCTTCAATCGTCAGCGCACGGCTGCGTACATAGTACGTGGACTTAATACCGGCTTTCCAGGCATGCAGGTGCAGCTCCAGGAATTCCGAAGCACGGATATCAGGGCGGACATACAGGTTAAAGCTTTGTGCCTGGTCAACGTGACGCTGACGGGCGGCAGCCATTTTGATGGACCAATGCTGGTCGATCAAGAAAGCCGTTTTATAGTACCAGATCGTTTTTTCGGACAGATCCGGAGCCGGGTTAGCCACTTTATAGGTGGTTTTTTCTTCATAAGAAAGAAGTTCGTACAATGGATCGATGCTCGCCGTGGAACCTGCGATGATCGATGTGGAGCCGTTCGGTGCGATGGCAAACAGCCATGCGTTACGGACGCCGTTCGCTTGTACTTCTTGCTGCAATTCGCGCCATTGTTCGGTGGTTACGTACTTGCCCTCATGCTCGCCGTCGGTGTAACCGCGGAACGTGAAGTACTCGCCGCTCTCCCAGTCGGAGCCTTTGAATTTCGGATAATGGCCTTTTTCCTTGGCCAGCTCCATGCTGGATTTAACGAGCAGATAGTTGATGTGCTCATACAGGTTGTCATTATAGGCAACGGCTTCGTCGGATTCCCAGCGGATGCCTTCCAGCGCCAGCAAGTGGTGCAGACCGAAGGTGCCGAGACCGACCGCACGATATTGACTGTTGGTATATTGAGCTTGCAGAACTTCAATATTGTTAATGTCGATGACGTTATCCAGCATACGAACCTGGATTGGAACGAGACGCTCCAGCACACCGGCAGGTACAGCACGAGCCAAGTGGATGGAGTTCAGGTTGCAGACAACGAAATCGCCAGGGATTTTGGAAATGACGATCCGGGTTTGGCCGTCTTTCGTAACCAGCTCCTCTTGTTCAACCACTGTCGGAGATTGGTTCTGCATGATCTCCGTGCACAGGTTGGAAGAGTAGATCATGCCATGCGCAGAGTTCGGGTTCGCACGGTTGACCGTGTCGCGGTAGAACATGTACGGTGTACCCGTTTCAAGCTGGGATTTCATGATGCGCTTCATAATGTCGATGGCTTGTACCGTAATGCGCGGCAGCAGCGGGTTCGCCACAGCTTCAGCATACTTTTGACGGAATTCGCCTTCGCCTTGTCCTTGATCATAGAAGTCTTCCAGGCCCAGCGGACGGCCATTCTCGTCTTTCCAGCCCATGATTTTCTTCACTTCATGCGGACAGAACAGGCTCCACTCTTCACGTGCTTCTACAGCCTCCATGAACAGATCAGGCAGACATACGCCATGGAACACGTCGTGTGCTCTCATACGCTCGTCACCGTTGTTCAGCTTCAGATCCAGGAAGGATAAAATGTCTTTGTGGAACACATCCAGATAAACCGCGATGGCACCTTTACGAGTTCCCAATTGGTCAACGCTGACAGCGGTGTTGTTCAACTGGCGAATCCAAGGGATAACGCCGGAGCTGGTATTCTTGTGACCGCGGATGTCAGAGCCGCGTGCACGGACTTTACCGAGGTATACCCCGATGCCGCCGCCCATTTTGCTGAGACGGGCGATATCCGTATTGGAATCGAAGATCCCTTCCAGGGAGTCGTCCACGGTATCGATGAAGCAGCTGGAAAGCTGGCCGGCTACTTTTTTGCCTGCATTGGACATTGTCGGCGTAGCCGCTGTCATGTACAGGTTACTCATGGCCCAGTAGGCTTCCTTGACAAGGTCGAGACGCTTGTCGGCAGGCTCGTTATGCATGAGGAACATCGCGATGACCATGTAGCGTTCTTGCGGAAGTTCCATAACGCGACCGTCAAAATCGTTTGCCAGGTAACGCTCAGCCAGCGTCAACAAACCGATGTAATCAAACAGCAGATCGCGGCTTGGATCGATGCACTCGCCGAGTTCTTCGATTTGTTCTTTGGTATAGCTGGTCAGAAGATCCTCGCGATAAATGCCTTTTTGTACAAGCTCCGTAATGAGCGGATAGAAGGCACCGTATGGTTCTTCCGGGTAAGCTTTGTATCGGCGGTTGGTGGCCGCTTTTTTATATAAAGAGGTCAGAAACGAACGTGCAGCTGCAAACTTCCAATTCGGCTCCTCTTTGGTGACAAGCTCAAGGGCGGACATTGTGAAGGCGTTGCTGATTTCTTCGCCGGTAACTTGCTCACCGCGCAATTTGGCATTGACGCCGCGAAGCAGGCGCTCTTTATCGAGCATGTCCAATCCTTTAAGAGTCCGGTCGGCATAAACGGAGAGGCGAATTTCATCAAAGGCGAGCTGACGGTTGTTCGGTTTAACTACGAGCTGGGGCATGAATAAATTCCTCGCTTTCTTCGGGGGAAATATGAAAAAGGACATCAAAAAAACATTTTCTAAAACCCGCGGGCAGGCTTGAAAATGTCCGTGCGCTGTGATTCGAAAATGACGTTTGCCATAAGCCCATGAACGGGCATGATGTTATGTACAGACGCAAGTTTAACGAACACTTACCTAAAACCCCGTAGGTTGGTGTCTACTGCATATAGGCAGGTCTCCTGACTCGAGCTTCTTCCCTCGGCATTGCCTTTCCAGGGACCTTGCTCCGGTTCCTCGGTGGCATATGTCGTATGTGGATGGCTGATAGACCATAAACAGCCTTAGAGCCCTTACAGTGGCGGGACCGTGATGGATTTACACCATGCTTCCCTATTAAGCCGGACTGCCTTATAGGTTGATCCGGCACCTATATACACTATATTTGGTTGTTGTTAATCTAATTTAACCCAATATATTGTGTTTGTAAACCATATTCTTAAAATTGAACGCAAAATGAATTATAGCAAACGAGCGGTCATTGTGCCAGTTAAGAAACTGTCAAAAGGCCATAACATTTCCTGAATTGTGACCAAATGCGACCTTTTCTGCGCAGATACCACGTATATTATCGTTTTGACAAAATAGGATATATTCGTATGGACGAAACGAGGAAGGTACACCATATCTTGTGTGAAGCTACAGACAGACGGACTTTGATATGGAGGGCCAGAATTGTTATGATAACAGTATTCGAGAGTTTAGAGCATTCCATATAAATGAGATGGGAACGAGGGAGGTTTTCAAGATGGCGATAGCGGAGGTAACGGTGATACCGATCGGAACCGCAACAACGAGTTTGAGCTCTTATGTTGCCGAGATGCAGCGTGTATTGAAACAACAGGATGGAATATCCTATGAGCTGACTTCGATGAGCACCATCATCGAGGGAGAGCTTAACATGATCTGGCGGGCGATTGAGGCTTTGCATGAAGCGCCTTTTCTGTCCGGTGTGCAGCGCGTATCGACTTCCGTGAAGATCGACGACCGCAGGGATCAAGTTTCCTCAAGCAAACAGAAGATCCAGTCCGTGCAGGAGAAATTAGGCGGGTAATGCCGCCAGTTTCGGGGGATATTTCCGTAAGAATTGGGCTTGCATTTTGCTGCTGAAGTATTATAATAATTTTTGTTGTTTCGTGAGGAATAGCATCGAACCACATGTGCTGGTGTAGCTCAGGGGTAGAGCAACGCACTCGTAATGCGTAGGTCGGGGGTTCAATTCCCTTCACCAGCATCTTCATAAAGTCAATAACGGCGCGGCTTTCCGGGATTCGGGAGCTGCGCCTATTTGTTTAATAACCTACACTTCTAGCATTCCTCTAACCCTAAGTCGAGTAAAGTAGGCTTTTCGTCCTCGATTTGATTCCCTAAGATCGAGTCACCAATAGTGTTAAGAACAGCTTCTTGCAAGTTGGGTAGCACGTGGGAATAGGTATCTAAGGTTAATTAATAGAAGAATGGCCCAATCGTTCTTGAACGATTTTAGGGTGTATACCTGCTTTTAGAAGAAGTGTAGCGTTTGAACGACTAAACCCGAATCTGTGTAAAATGTATTTGTTTCTTTCTCTATCCGTTGTTTTTCAAAATGGTCTTGGAGAATTTGTACAGTGTTTGCAAACAGAGCGATTGATCGAATGCTGCTATCATGTTTTGTATCGTCAAAATCATGTCCAACCTCTGCAATTGTATATATCTGTCTTACCGATATGCTCCGGATGTTTAAGTCGACATCAATACGTCTTAAAGCAAGGATCTCGCTCTGCCTCATGCCGGTGAATGCAGCGAGTTCGAAGGCAATGTAATACTGATTATGAGCTGCTGTATCCAAGAAAAGTTTTAGCTGTTTTTCATTCCATACTTCAAACTTTGCTTTTTTCCCTTGGGGAAGTTCGACAGAACTTGCTACATTTTGGACAATCTCACTCCAAGTCACAGCTCGATCTTAAAGCGTCCATAATGATTCGTGGGCCTTTTTAATGGATCCAACTGCTAATTTCGGTAACAGCGTTTTATGATAAAAATCGTGGAAGTGTTTTGGTTTTAATTTTGTCATCTGCACCTTCCCGAAGTTTGGAATAATATGTTTATAAACTAACCACTCATAAGACTTCCAAGTGCCATGTTTTACTGAAGTTTCTTATCCTTAAGCCACGTTTCCATGATTTCTCCAAAAGTTATCTTAGAAGGCTCCACAAAGGTTCCTTTAATAAAATCAGAGAGCACTCCAGGAGGTGCCCGTTCTGCATCTCTTTTACGATCATATCCTGACAGCAACTTTTGTTTTCTTTTCCCAGTAACCTCATCTTTATTTAGATCTATTACAATGTAATTACTTGTTCCCCTTTTTGGCGATATGTCCTCTCATCAAAGATCCTCCTTAAAAATCTTCTCCATAAAACTGCAGCAATTGCTCGATATCTTTCCTTTGTACGAAGGCAGAATTATAGTGCCTACTGGCAGGATGACTGAGCTTCAAGCTGATCCGTCCGTCCATCGTGTAATCCAAAGCATTAAACTTTACAGGTTTACTGTCTGTGAAATTCACAAGCTGGCCATCCTCAACTAGCTCAAATGGACCATCCAAGGAGAAGATAAGTTCTTCTTGAGAGCGGAGGAGCTCAGGAAGGTTCCGATCTCCCGGAATGGATGCAAGACCAGAAGCATGAGGAAAAATCGGATGTGCAGGAAATGACCCTCGAGGAAGGTGATCAAAAGCCTGCAGCGGACGGCACCTCTGATTCTGAGGAAAGCCAGGCATCCAGCGATGAAGTAATTAGCAAGGAGGAGCTGGAACGGTTCATCCTGAAAGAACGCCCTTCTTTTGAAGATATTCCATTGGATTTCCCGTTGTTCTTGGAAAAACGTCTGAATGAGGGTTAGACATGGGTTGAGATTTCAAAAATTGCTGGTATTCCTTCCAGCCAAATTCAGCCGAAGTGGAAGAAGTATAAGGAAAAGGTCACAAAAATGATGAAAGGCGGCGGAGCCGCTTAATAGAGACCAGAGTCACAATCCCGGTCGATTCAGGCCGGGGTACCTAAATACATTTAAAATAAGTGGCCATTGATGGCGAAGTTGCTCGCCGCATCGATCAGGAGGACTTTCATGCTGATTAGACTGCCAACGCTACGATTCTGATAGAAAAGCAGCGTTGGGTATATCAACGGTATCGGTTCTACACGCAGCAGCTTGAAAGGGCTTTTGGTTTGATACTTCAGGGAACTGAGAGTATGGCCTATACGTTGAAACTAATGGGGGTCTTTGAGCAGGATCATGAGGAGTTTTAAGAATAGGGAAGTAAAAAAAAGCTGTCCTCATCGGACAGCTTTCTTGTTCTATATTTAAAATAAAAGTTTTCTGAAAAAATATGACCCATGGCCTATTATCATCATATTTTTCCTAAAAGCGACAAATAGAAAGAAATAACTACGAAAAATGAGTCTCAAGATCCTAACTTATGATTCTTTTATAATATAATTTAAATCTAATGGTTAATTTTCTCAAAAAATACATGCTCGTACGATAATGGCAAACCCATTGAAAAATGGGGACGCAAAGCTAAAGGGGCTAACGGATTTGTAGGAAACTACAAATGCTACTGCCAGCCAGCTACCGAATACGACGGAAAACTCCGTCTGCTTGCGCCTGTCCGCTAAGATGGAGTTTTTTTATTGGGAGCTTATAGGAGAGGTGGTGGTAAACAGTAAGGATTCAAAATAAGACTTATATAATTTGAATGGTCAAAAAGGTAAGAATGCTGCGCAGAGGTGTCTTTTTTTGTTTTATGGCCAATTGATGATACGAACATATTATCAAGACACTAATATAAAACCTGCCCTGGTGCATTGACCGTTATCTACTAAATAGGAGGGGAAATCGAACATACATAAGAAATCACTCATAATCAAATTTTCCCCGGTCAAGTAGAGAAGAAGGCAGCGTATAAGGAGGGGAATATCTAATGCAATCAAAAGCAATTATCAGTCCGATTATTAAAGTTTTGCTGGTGATTCTCATCACTATCAGTGGAATGCTTTCACCTGGATTGGAGGTTAATGCTGCAACCGCAGTAACCGTCAATAATGTTGATTCATATGGTATTCAGGGGATGACACTTCATCAATTTGATGGGAATAATCCAAGAGCTACCCCAAAGGCAAGTGTTCGTATTACAGGTGTTGCTGAAAATACTGGTTTAAACGGGTTGGCAGTAGCTATGAAAGAGAATGCTTTCTATGCAGCTACTTACACTTACGGGAGTAATCCTGTTTCCAAAATTTACAAAATTAATGCAAATGGAACCGCCCAGTATGTAACCCAAGTGCAGGGCATAACCGGGAATTCTGTAATCTTCGAAGGTAAATATTATTACATTTATGGTCTTAACGGTAAAGTGTATATAGGAACCTATGATTTAGTTACGAAGCAAAAGAAATCAATTCAAATAACTAATTATAGTTTTCCGTCATATCAGGATATGGGGGGCGATATGATTTTTGATAGCAATGGTTATATCTGGTTCTCCCAGTCCAATTCTTTAATGCAGATCAATCCAAAGACGGGTACCGTTGTTCGGAGTGTCAACATATCCGCAACAAATAGTACCCCTGTAGAATTCGGTTTAAGAGGAATGAGCTTTTTACCTAACGGAAATGTATTAATCGTTGGTGGTCAGAGTAATCCGAAATTCTATATACTTAATCGTGTTACTTTCAGCACGACTTACCTCGGAGCAATGACAGGGGGATTGATTTTTGATTTAGCATCGGAAGTTGCGCCGAAATTCGATCCCAATCCTCCTAGTCTTCAATCCGATAAAACGGTAACCATACAACAGAAAGCGGCAGGAAACACGGATACAGCCCATCCGGAGGTGGGAGATACATTACTTTACACGATTAAAGGCCGCAATACGGTAGCTAAAAGTCTGATTAGTAACCTTGTTATCTCGGATACCATTCCGGCAGGACTGGCATACGTCCCTGGTAGTTTGAAGGTAGATGGAGTGGCTGTCACTGATGCTGCAGGGGATGATAAAGGGCATTATGCTGCTACAGGTAAGGTTGTCGGTCAGTTTGGTGACATTGTAGACACCAACTGGCACACGGTTCAATTTAGAGCGACCATCCAAGCGGGCCAAGCTGGCAAAAACATTCGGAATATAGCAGAAGTTTCTGGCATCAATGTCAGTACTCCAAGTAAGCCTAGCGTGGAAGTGAACGTATACCCGCCTGCAAACCAATCGCCAATGGCATCGGATACTCAAGAAACTACATGGAAAAATACCACGGTGTCTGGAAGTGTGTATGGAGTAGATCCTGACGGTGACCAGCTGACATTTTCCAAAGGAAGCGATCCGAAAAACGGTACAGTAACGGTGAATCCGGATGGTACATGGACGTATGTGCCGGACACAGACTTTACAGGAACGGACAGCTTTACGGTTACAATCAGTGATGGAAAGGGTGGAACCTTCACATCGACAGTAACAGTTAATGTAACTGAGCCTCCAAACTTGCCGCCAGTGACCGGCAATTATGAAGTAACGACGCAGCAGGATACGACGGTAACCGGCAGCGTGTATGCAACCGATCCAAACTCGGATACGTTGACGTATACGAAAGGAAGCGATCCGAAGCACGGTTCGGTGACAGTGAATCAAGATGGAACATGGACATATACTCCAGATCCAGGATATGACGGTCCGGATATTTTTACGGTCACGGTCAGCGACGGTAAGGGCGGGGTTACGACATCAACGGTAACCGTGAATGTAACGGACAAGCCGAATAGTACTCCAATAGCACCAAATAAAAACGTAACGACGGACAAAGGTACATCCGTAACGGGCGATGTTTATGGCACGGACCCGGACGGAGATCCATTGACGTATACCCCAGGCAAGCAACCGGGGAACGGAACTGTCATTGTCAATCCGGACGGAAGCTGGAAGTATACCCCAGATCCTGACTTTGTCGGCGAGGACAGCTTCACTGTTATCGTTGACGACGGCAAGGGAGGCCAAACTGAGGTTGAGATTATCGTAGATGTGACGGATACAACGACTCCGCCACCAACAAATCAACCTCCAGTATCTCCGGATAAAGAAGTAACGACGGAAAAAGGTACATCCGTAACGGGTGATGTGTATAGCACGGATCCGGATGGAGATCCATTGACGTATACTCCAGGCAAGCAACCGGGGAACGGAACTGTCATTGTGAATCCGGACGGAAGCTGGACATATACCCCAGATCCTGATTTTGTCGGCGAGGATAGCTTTACCGTCATCGTTGACGATGGCAAGGGAGGCCAAACTGAGGTTGAGATTATCGTGGATGTGAAGGATAAGACGAATCAACCTCCAGTATCTCCGGATAAAGAAGTAACGACGGACAAGGGTACATCCGTAACGGGCGATGTTTATGGTGCGGACCCGGATGGAGATCCATTGACGTATACCCCTGGTAAGCAACCGGGGAACGGAACTGTCATTGTGAATCCGGACGGAAGCTGGAAGTATACCCCAGATCCTAACTTTGTCGGTGAGGATAGCTTTACCGTTATCGTGGATGACGGCAAGGGCAACAAAACCGAGGTTACAGTTACCGTTCGAGTAACAGAACCGAAAACAAATCCAGGGAACGGCACAAACCCAACAGATCCGGGCAACGGCACGAATCCAACAAATCCAGGGAACGGTACGAACCCAACGGATCCAGGGAATGGTACGAACCCGACAGATCCAGGGAATGGTACCAACCCAACAGATCCGGGCAATGGTACGAACCCAACGGATCCAGGTAACGGTACCAACCCAACAGATCCAGGTAACGGTGCAAACCCAACAGATCCAGGTAACGGTGCAACTCCTGAGGATTCTGGAGATGGGGCTGGCCAGTCAGACTCTGCACAAGATAACAACGAAATGACCGCAGGAGAATCTGGTGGAGTTCCTTCAACTGCAGACCAATCTGGTGCACCTCAAGGCAACAAGTTGCCGAATACATCAACAAACCTCTTCAACTTGGGACTTGCAGGACTCATCGCCTTGTGCGCTGGCTTGGTTCTCATGTTCAGAAAAAGAAAAGCTTAATTGACGAAAGAAAGCAAACACAATTTCCTTTGGGAAGGTGTTTGCTTTTCTTTTTATATTCAAGAATTGAGCTAAACTGCTAAATATTTAGATGATGTGAGTCGATCTAGATTTGACCGTAAAGTAAACACAACGTGAGCACATGTTGACTCTAAGTTGAGCACTACATGACAGTTTTCCCGTGATAGGATGTAACCATAGAAAAAGGCGAGAATGACACGCACGGCTGCATGAATGCGGCATATGACCGAGGCGTAACTCTTCTCGCTTTTTTTATGTTCTCGAAGGAGTGTGATGTTATATGAAATGGTTTGAATGGTTGGTCCGACTCACGGCGGGCAATTCGCCACGAAATAGAGAGGAAAGACGACATGGCAGGAAAACGTAATAAGCTGCAACGACCACGTTATCGCCAAAGCAGCCGGACAAGTGTAAGAGGTGCGAATGGGGTGAATGGACTGGCACCAAGCAGTTTTGCAGCAGACGACCATGTGTGAAGAAGGAAAAACCTTCCTAATGTCGAAATTTGTTTTATTTAAGATATAGGAAAGGTGGTGGAATCGATTTACAATGACGACATCCAAATTATTGAGCTTAAAAATACAAGTCTTTCTCGTTCGCAGTTATACTTGTCTCATTCATATTATTCTTCACAATAGTGCCTCTTTTAATTAAATATTTGCCAGATAAACAAAGCGAAAAAGTAGCTAAAAGTATGCCCTTTTTAATTGTTGCTATAATAATTGTAGACGTTATAATAGCTGTAATCTTTGATAGATGGTTCGTGATTTAGACAAGCTTGTACATAAATTTAGAGAATGTCGCTCTAAACGACAAAATCTAAGCCGATTTAAGGCATCGGTGACCGATTAGGGATGAATAGCGGAATAAGTCATGAAAATAGCAGAGAAGGGGCATAGCGTTGGCGTATGCTCCTATTTTTGTCGTTGACCACCCAAAACTATACTTCGATGTCCAGATCAGAAATCCAAGAACAAAAACTGCTACTGAGGAAGTAGTATCAGAGCTAGTTGATTCGTATTTTGAGTAATTAAGTGAAAACGGTGAAGTCGACGCTAGTTTGCAGTCTAGGTGCTTTTTTAATTTTCACTAAATTGGGTCTTGACCACTATATGCCAGCAGGTTCTTTTTTTCGTCTAAGTCGTATTAATCGACTCACATGCTTTATTTCCTCTAATGGAACCCAGACTGGCCCATAAGCACTCCGCATCTCTAAACGATCTGTACAAGCATCTGGTATGCCTTGTAATACTTCGCCATTGATGAGGTATATCGTCACGATATGCTTCTTCTGAATGGCTATTTTTAGTTCTTTATCCCACATTTGATTGATCACGCACCCATGACTAAAGTAATAATGTCAGTATATCAAATTCAGGTAAAATTTACTATGGTTCATTTGAACACGAGTAGATGGTATCTGAAAAAATGGGGATTACAGACGGTAAGTTAGCAGACGGAGTAACTTATGTACCTCTCTGGGCTGTTGGCGAGGTGCTCGGGGTCAACGTGGGCTGGGATAACAAAACTAAAACGAAAGCTAGAGCACTAATGGAATATAAGATCCTGCTGGCTTATTGACAGGCAGTTTTTGTTATATCTAAGGGTCTCAGCTCATTTCCATCAAGTCAAAGTACACCAAAAGTCAAGGAACGGGACTCGCGAAAGGGAACCTCGCTGCTGCAAAGTGTGTTGACTCAAAGGGCCGATCCTGAGCAAGGTGGACTCTGAGATTGGTGAAAGGAATGATAAAATCCCGCTCGAATGAGCAGGATTTTATCATATTGCTTCAACGTTCTCTTTAATGACGTTCCGGATTGCGACGTCTCAGACCTACGAGGCCGGCAAGACCGAGTAAACCGAGCCAACCCCAGTCTGTATCGTTGTCATTGCCTACAGCATTCGTGTTATAGCCGTTTGTGTTCACGTTATTGGTTCTCATATCGTTTGAATTCATGTTGTTGTTTTCTGCAAAAGCAGGAACCGCAAGAATCAAAGCAATACTTATACCGGCTAAAAATGTGGTGAGGATTTTCTTCACGATTTGAACTCCTTTCAGTAATATTGTTGATTATTTAGCGGGACAGGTACCAGAATTATGGTGCCCTTTACGGATATTATTATTCGTTACTGAACAACGAAGGACATCCTCATCGTTATAGTGGAAATACGGATAATGAACAGGGTTAATCAGTAACCTCATCTTCGATAGTTCTTGTTTTATAAAATATGTACTTGACTATTACCTCTTGCCTTTGCGTTATCAGATGCCCTTACATACTATGTATTATTCCAATTAGGAAGGGGTATGGAAAATGAGTGGATACGAAGGTTCTGGGTATGGTAGTAGTATTGGTGTTATTCTCGTTCTCTTTATTCTACTTGTAATTATACTTCGTACTTGGGGATTTTAATTAAATACCTTGGTAAGGACCCCGCTTACGTGAATTGAATGTTCCAGGATTATATTTGAAGGCATCCAGACAAATCTGGGTGCCTTTTCCATAACACAGTGCAATCAGAGAGAGGGTTCTCTTGTCGATTGTTTCATGATTTCATTTCATAGATTAGTAGTCCAATTCATTCTCGCAGACGCTGCATATAATGCAATATCTTCTGTGAAGGGAGGATTTCTTATGAAAAAACATCATCATAAGGTTAAAGTTATCGTCCTCAAACCTGGACAAAAAATCATTGTAAAGTGTAAAAAGCATAAGAAGAATCACGCATAAAAAGTCTGTAATGCAGTGGTGAACCTTAACAAAGGTTCACCACTATCCTTAGAGCTACAACTTGAGAATGAAATGGAATTGACTATCTGCCGCTTTTCCTTTGATAGGATGTATAACCATTGAAAAAGGCGAGAAGGTGTGTGGGGGCTCGCTATTATGCTTGGAGAGAGGGATCATAGCAGTACAATCAGAATTCCAGCCACGAATAAAATGGACCCGAGAACCAGCAGAAGAAGCCCACTGGATTTGATATATTGAATGTAGTCCGAACTTGGCTCAGACTCATACTTCACTTTCCATATTGTGTATAAGGAACCCCATGTGGGTTTGCGTATTCTCAATACACCACGTACCAAAAAAACGACAGCAAACACGATAAGTACAAATCCAGATATATTAACCAGCTCCTCACCAAAAACTCAATGAAAATAGTTAATACGAGTAATACATATTACAAGCTAAAAAGGTGGATAATTCCACCAGAGCTACAGTTCATTCGAATTGCTATTTCTTCGGATTTCTGAATATGAATAGACCAAGCCAGATATGAATGGCACCGACGAACATGGTAAACATAGAATCAACCCCTTACAAGACCATGCGCAAGTCTCAATTTAGAACTTCGTTTAATGTAAAACGGGAGACGTGTACCTAATGCCCAAAAGGGAATAGAGACTGTATCTAGGCCATCCAATATAGGCTTAAGCAAACACCGAATGTACCAGATTGGAGTATCTTATATATTATACTCGTCCTTGCAGTAGGACTTACAGTTGCTTGCCTAATATAAGCGTGGAAGCATTGGTGGAAGGAATTGCTGCAGTTGCCTTCGCTGTAATGGATCACCGGGCTATTCAACAACCTACAAAGGCGGTGAATGATCGTGAAAAAGGTTTGGATTGACGCAGGGCATGGCGGGAAGGATTCCGGAGCAACCGGAAATGGCCTGCAGGAGAAAGACGTCGTGTTAGCGGTGTCTCTTGCTGTGAAGAAACGATTGGAAGCTGAATATGGCGATGTCCAAGTACTACTCTCCCGGTCTTCAGATGTGTTCCTTGAATTGGCTGAACGGACCCATAAGGCAAACGCTGCTGGCGCAGATATCCTAGTTAGCATTCATTGTAACGCGGGTGGAGGTGCAGGGGGCTTTGAGTCATATCGATATACCTCGGCAAGCTCCGGTTCGGTAAAATTGCAGAACGTTATGCATATGGAGGTCATGAATGCCATTAAATCCTTCGGAGTCATCGATCGGGGGCAGAAGGCCGCTAACTTGCATATGGTCCGTGAATCTAAAATGCCTGCTGTCTTAACCGAAAACTTGTTTATCGATGTCGCGGCAGATGCAGCCAAGCTTAAACGGCAGGATGTAATAGATTCTATTGCGATCGGGCATGTGAATGGCATTACTAAATATTTGGGGCTTCAGAAGAAAGAGGGGGCTGGTACAGTGGAGGATAAGGTACATGTCGTCGTCAACGGAAAGCAGATCGCGGATGGCAAGCTTGAGAATGGCGTGACCTATGTGCCGCTTCGGGCCATCGGTGAAGCATTAGGCGCCAAAGTTAGCTGGGATAATAAGACCAAGACGGCTACAGTTACGACCGAATAAATACCTGATTATTATGAGATAGGAAGTATGGTTCTCCTCCATGTATATGCAAACCTCCACTTGTTGGGGGTGTGCAAAAGAGCAGTGCTTTTTGTGCCCCATCGAACAATTTATGTCCCTTTAATCCTAATTTAAGCTCCCATTAATATTCGGAGCATATGATATAAGCACCCCTTAAAAAATATATCAGAAGCCCTTCTAACATCGGTTAGAGGGGCTTCTTTGGTTGTCTTCCCTCATCTGAGGCAAAGTCCAGTCTTTTGGATGAGCTATTTACAATCCCAGCCATTTCGTGATATAAGCCGATACGGCTAATTCCTGGAAATCCTGCCAGCTGCGAAATGGGGTATGTTCAACGATAAACGGGTTAATCGTATGTCCTTGTATGAATTCGTCAAACTCTTCATCTGTGCTTCCCTCATAACCTGCGGCTTTCAGCAAGTGACCGATTGAAGAAAACTTGGTATGTCTTTGAATAAATGATTCCGAGAACAATTCTTCCACGGGCACTTCTTGTTTCATGTCCGAGAGCCTTGCAGCATTTTCGCGAATTTCTGATAGCTTCTCTTCATCCAGTCCGTCTAATCCACTGATCCCAGTATTCATTATGCCCACCTCCAAAAAGTTGCACGTCACTCTATTATACATATACGAGTATGCTGAATTATCGGATTCGCTTTTTTTTGAAGCAGGTATTGACTTGCTATTTTTATATAAAGGGAGATGGTTTATTACATATTTATAATTATTCTTTACCTAGGAATGACGGTCGATATCATGTAGACTGGTAATGATTTACTGCCGCCACACCTTGCTTTATGGGGGGTGGAGGTCCGTACATACTTGCTTGCATATGGGGGTGGGCACTGTGCCCAAACAAGAAAAGGTTTCCATGTCATGGCTGCTGCGGTATTTGAAACCGGTTAAAGGACGGCTAATACTGCTGCTCGTGTTGCTGCTGACGTCGACGGGCTTGCAGCTCTTGAATCCGCAAATTGTTAAACGGTTTATTGACACGGCAGCCGAAGGCGGGGTTATAGCCACGCTGATTCAGCTGGCGGGATTGTTTCTGGTCGTTGCTGTTTCTAACCAGCTGATAACCGTGGCTGTCAGCTATATGGGGAACGATATTTCATGGCGCGCGACAAACCGGCTTCGCGGCGATCTTTTGAAGCATTGCTTGCGGCTGGATATGCGATTTCATAATGTCAAAACGCCCGGCGAGATGATTGAGCGGGTTGACGGCGACGTGACGAATATTTCGAACTTCTTCGCGATGTTCATCGTGCAGGTTATCGGAAGTTTTGTGCTGCTCGCCGGCATACTAGGATTTATGTTTACGGTCAATCTGCCGATCGCGATCGTCATGACGGTGTTTACACTGCTGTCCATTTTGTTCATGGTGTTCATCCGGAATATGGGCGTCAATTCTTCGAAGAATGAACGTGAAGCCAGCGCTTCGCTGTTCGGGTTAATTGAGGAACGCATCGCTGGCATTGAGGATGTACAGGCGAACGGCAATGTGCCGTATGTGATGAATCGGTTTCACCGCATGATGCGCAGTGTTTTCCTGAAAGGGAGAAAAGCCTGGATGCTCCGCGTCGTCCCTTGGAACACCACGGTGATTCTGTTTGCTCTTGCGGTTACCGCTGTCCTGTTACTAGGAGTTCGCTATTATTTGATCGGTGAAATTACGCTGGGGACCCTGTTCCTAATCTATCAATATACGCAGATGCTGAATGACCCGATCGAGATGCTGGGTGACCAGGTGCAGGAGTTTCAAAAAGCAAAATCCGGCATGCTGCGCTCCAGAGAGCTGTTGTCCAACAAGAGCGAGATTGTAGACGGAGAGCAAGAAGAGCTTCCGGAAGGAGCGCTCGGTTTGGAATTTGAGGGCGTCAGCTTCAGTTATAACGAAGATAAACCGGTGTTAAAAGACATCAACTTTGAAGTCAAACCAGGCGAACGCCTGGGCATTATCGGTCGTACCGGCAGCGGAAAGTCGAGTCTCAGCCGTATTCTGCTTCGACTGTATAACATCGACAGCGGCGTGATCCGCGTCGGGGGGACCGATATCACGAAGCTGAAGCTGCCTGCGCTTTACCGCCGGGTGGGTATGGTCACACAGGATGTGCAGCTGTTCGATGGCTCGCTGCGTGACAACCTGACGTTGTTTGATCACGGCGTGTCGGATGCATTCATTCTGGAAACGACGGAGCGTTTGGGGCTTCGGCAATGGATCGATGCACAGCCGGAAGGCCTGGATACGCATCTGACAGCAGGCGGAGCTTCGCTGTCTGCGGGAGAAGCGCAGCTATTCGCTTTAACCCGGGTATTTTTGACGCAGCCAAGCCTGGTGATTCTGGATGAACCGTCTTCACGCCTGGATGCCGCAACGGAAACGATGCTGCAGTCAGCCGTGGATCAGCTGATGAGCAGCTGTACGGGCATCATCATCGCGCACCGGCTGGCTACGCTGGAGCAGGTGGATAAAATTATGGTGCTGGGTGACGGGCGAATTATGGAATTCGGCGCACGGGAAGCTCTTGCGTTAGATCCGGCATCACATTATGCCAGACTGCTGAGCACAGGCAGAGAGGAGGAACTGGCATGACCATCACGGGTTTTATAGGGCGCCTCTTTCGATTCAGGCCTTCATTATTTTTAATCAACGGTCTGTTGTGGTGCATTTTTCATTCCTTGCCGCTATTGATCGGGCTGGGGATGCAGTGGTTTTTTGACCGGGCGACGGCAAGTTCCACGGATTATGTATGGCTGGCGGTGCCCTTGATCTTTATTGCCGTTGTAAGGGTTGCGCGGGTAGGGACGTTCTTTGCGGCATTCTATCAATGGGTAACGTATATTTACCACATTCAGGCCATTCTGCGCACGAACATGCTGGCCGGGATTATGCGTTGGCCGGGGCGGAATTTGCCGGCTTCTCCAGGGGAGGCGATGAGCCGCTTCCGCGATGATGTGGATGAAGTTGTGGAATACGTGGAGTCCTGGGTTGATTTCTGGGGACGTCTCGTTTTTGCCCTCGTATCCGTTGTCATTATGGCGAGCATTAACTGGAAGATCATGCTGGTGGCCGTGCTTCCGCTCGTGGTAGTCACGCTCCTGAACAATCTGTCCGGCAACCGCGCGCGTCGTTACGGGCTAAAGAACCGGGAAGCTACGGGGCGCATTACCAGCTTTATCGCGGAAACCTTCGGTGCGGTTCAAGCCTTGAAGCTCGGGCAGGCCGAGGATCATGTACATGAGCGCTTCATGAAGCTGAACGAAGACCGCCGGCAGGCAGCGCTGAAGGATAATCTGTTCAAACAATGGATGCGATCCTTGAATCAGCATGTGCTTAGCATCTGTACGGGACTGATTCTGTTAATGTGCGCAGCTGAAATGCAGGCCGGGCATTTTACCGTCGGGGACTTTGCTTTGTTTACGTCTTACCTTGCCAATATCGGCTTCAGCATTTCCTTATTCGGTTATATGGTATTCCAGCACAAGCGGCTGAAGGTTTCCTTTGACCGGATGCGCTCGCTGTTTCGCCCTGGCGAGGAAGACCGGATTATTGAGGCGCGGGAAACGTATTTGAACGAAGAGCCGCCGGAACTGCCCGTCATTCACAGAGAACCGGGGGAGAAGCTGAAGGAGCTGGAAGTCAAGAGTTTATCGTACCGTTATCCGAATTCGGAGAATGGCATATCGGATATTAATTTCCGCCTGGAGCGCGGCAAGTTTCTGGTGGTGACCGGACGAATCGGGGCGGGGAAATCGACGCTTGTCCGGACATTGCTGGGACTGCTGCCGAAACAGGAAGGGACGATCCGCTGGAACGGGGAAGAGGTGGATCCTGCAACCTTCCTAATGCCTCCACGGGCGGCATATACTCCGCAGGTTCCAAGGCTGTTTAGCGATCCCTTGAAAGAGAACATCGTACAAGGGAAGAAAGAGCGGACGGAGGAAGCTCTGGAACGGGCTGTCCGTCTGGCCGTCATGGAGAAGGATATCGAGAATCTGGATCAGGGACTGGAGACGTTTGTCGGTCCGAGGGGCGTGATGCTGTCGGGGGGACAAATCCAGCGGGCGGCAACAGCACGCATGCTGATCACGGGCGCGGATTTATTCATTTTTGATGATCTGTCCAGCGCACTGGACGTGGAGACGGAGCAGCTGGTATGGGATGGGTTGTTCAAGGAGCGGGACGTCACTTGCATCGCGGTATCACATCGCAGGGCAGCCCTTTCGAAGGCCGATCATATCATCGTCATGAAGGATGGCCGGATCGAAGCGGAAGGCAGCTTGTCTGAGCTGCTCGCCACTAGCGAAGAGATGCAGCTGTTATGGCAGGGCGAGCAGTCGGCTGTCGAGGCTCAGGCCCCCGCAGAGGATAGAGCTGAGGTTAGCAAGGTATAACATCAAGTTTGGTTTGGAATTGGGGATGTTAGAACAGGTTTCGAATAAGGCAGCTTCCGTTGGTGTGGAGGCTGCCTTTTTTGTACAATGTATATGGAAAATAATAGGCGAGAATTCGGATGTTTAAGGAGGAGGTCATTATGAAGAATCGCAAATTCTTGGTAACCTTCGGTTATAACCTGGACCATAGCAATATCGATTATCTGGTGTCAGATCACCTATCCCGCTATAAGGGCTGGATTCAGAAGGATTATTTTGATCCGGTGCTGCACAAAGGGGCTGCGTTTATTCTAAACTACCAGATCATCGACACGAAATTGCAGTCAAGAAGAGAAGGATCGGCGGCTGACCGACTGGATCATCGGAATTATTGAAGCGGGGAGGCAGCAGCCTTAAGTGTCACCGCCATTCATATTGGATACTCACTGCGATTTCCTCCACCGGGGAAACAAAGTAATTCGTTGCTGCGTCTGCTCATCGTCAAACCTATCGTAAATTCCGTTTCGCATATTCTATTATTTTGCTTGCGAGAATAAGGATATAAATACAAGCCGATCGATAGGCTCGGGGAATAGGATGTAGAAGATGAATGGAAAGGGTGGGTTTACCATGGAATGGAGCGTCATTTTTCAATTGATTGACCCGCGGCTCTTCATGGTCGTTGCTGCCTGTTGGGTAATCGGATATGTGCTGAAGCAAACGCCCAAGGTTCCGAATTGGAGCATTGTATATTTGGTTATGGTTGTATCGATTCTGTTCACAACCGGCTTGATCGGCTGGAGCGTGGAAAATATCATTCAAGGCATACTCGCAGGAGCGTTTGCGGTGTTCGGCCATCAGGCCGTTAAACAAACGGCAGAGGCGATTGCGACTAGAAAGAAGTAAGAACGGCTGAATGCCCCGGGATGATTTTTGCCTAAACCGAACTTTACCTGGCAGTCTGCCGCTTGAGCCTGTTACTCTTAAGTCCATAAGATGATTTAAGGGAGCGTGAAGATTTGCAGAGGAAAACGTTGACGGTTGAGGCACTGCCTGGGTTTGAGCCGGAGATCGGCCGCTGGATATGGGGACTTGAGGATGTGCGGCGAACGATATTGAAACGGCTGGAAGGGATTCGGTATGAGCAGTTGAACCATAGGGTGGACGGTCGGCAGTCGATCGGTTCGCTGTTGTACCATATTGCTTATATTGAAGCGGACTGGCTATACGCTGAAGTGCTTGAATCCGATTGGGATCCGAAAATAAAGGCCGGCTTTCCCTGGGATCACCGTACCGAAGATAACCGTCTTTCTGAAGTGCCGGATCAGTCACTGGATGAACACCTTCACCGTATGCAGAAGGTACGTCATGAACTGCTGACCCATTTCAAAGGCATGGACCTCTTGGACTGGAGGAAAGTCAGACAACTGGAACCGTACGATGTAACACCGGAATGGGTCATCTATCATCTGATAGAGCATGAGTCCCACCATCGGGGACAGATATTTCAGCTGTTAAGAGAATTGGAGCCATCTTAAGAATCGAAAGTCCACTCCGATGAGAGTTTTGGCCTTCGCGGCTAAAGACGGAGCTTTTTGAGGCTGCTGCTATTCACGTTCATATTCCCCGGGCAGGGAGCTTTCCTTGCTCTTTTTTTGTATATCTACAACGATCCAGCTTGCCAAAACGTAATAAGCAGATAAAGAGTACGGTATCGGAGGAGATAGGATGAATAATGAATTCTACGTGGGATGGGGAACGCTGGCGTTAATCAATGCGGGATTGGCTCAAGGGAAAAACAGAACGGGATTAAACTGGTTTCTGCTATCCCTGTCCCTGTTGTTAGGTCCGCTCGCAACCCTGTTTCTTGTCCTGTCAGCTAAAAGGTAATCTGAGCAATAAAAGAGCCGCCTCCCGGCAAGGGAAGCGGCCTTTATCGGTTTACATCCGTTGAAACATAGCGGTGTCACGGCTGTAGTGCGTCAGATAACCTGTCTCTTCGTTACGGATGCGGACGACATCCGGTGTGTAGCATTCAATGTAACCTCGCTCGATCTCCACGTATACGCTTGCGGGATCCTCTTCCCATACGGAAACCACCGTTTCCGATAATGCGGCCGCGAAAAAATGGATGTCTTGCGATAGGTACCGGCTATTGCGGTCTGTATTCATTTATTTCATATCCCCTTGATGGTTAGAATCAGATAAAATGCGGTCTACTAGCTCGTTCATTCCCTTCCAGGAATCCTTCAGAATAAATTCATGCTGAATATGCGCGTTCCACGGACGCGGAATCAGAATGGTTTGTTTTCCGGCTTTTCTGGCGGCAATCGCATTATGGGGACCATCGTCAATCAGAAGATCAAATTCCACTAAATCCTTGCGCTTGGCCACGAAAAAATTCTCGAACGGAATAAAAGGCATATGCCGCTGCAGCCATCTCCATTTCTCGGGCACTGAGGAGGGGCGGGCTGCGGTAACAACAATGACGTCATAATCATGCGTCATTCTGTGGACTTCGTCAATCGTATATTCATCAAATAGTTCCAGTTCTTCATATAAACCCGGCTTTCCGAAGAAAAACTCTTCCGAGCATTCAGGATGCCAGATTTGGTGCAGGTTATAATCGGTAATCTGATCCAGTGTCAGCTGAGGATCCTTGTACTGCAAATTGTGATAATGAATGGCCTTGGGTATGAGATGGCAGATGGTATCATCCATATCGATGGCGACTATTTTTTTGCTCATATCGTCATTACTCTCCTGTTAATCATGAATTCTAAGAAACGATGATGTTCCGTAAATTGTAAGGGACAGGATGCTTGTTGGCAAACCAGAATCAAAAATGGGAGGAAGTAACATTTTTCTTCTCCTGACTCATTATAAACTAAGTATAGCATTAATGCGGCAACAACCTTCCTGATATTTCGCGGTTACGGGAATAACTTAATAAAGCCTTCATCCATTATGACAGTACATGTCATGATTGCCCTTTTATAATAAGAACACTACAGGGTACAAGGGAGGAACGGCCATGGTGCAAGAATATATCAACATTCGTGGAGCCAGAGAGAATAACCTGAAGAATGTGACGCTGCAAATTCCTAAACGAAAAATCACGGTCTTTACCGGCGTATCCGGGTCGGGCAAATCGTCCATCGTGTTCGATACAATCAGCTCGGAAGCTCAGCGATTGCTGAATGAGACGTTTACCGCTTTTGTCCGTAACCGACTTCCACGGCACAGTCAGCCGGACGTCGATTCGATCGAGAACTTGTCTACGGCCATCGTCATTGACCAGAAGCGTCTGGGGGGCAATTCGCGATCCACGCTAGGGACGATTACGGATCTGTACGCCATACTCCGTCTGTTGTTTTCCAGGGTGGGACAGCCATTTGTGGGATATTCCAACGTCTTTTCTTTTAATGATCCCCAAGGCATGTGTCCGGAATGTCAGGGAATCGGCAGGAAGGTCGATCTCGATCTAAATAGACTGCTGGATACGAGCAAGTCTTTGAATGAGGGAGCGGTCCGATTTCCTATTTTCTCCGTAGATAGCTGGTATATGAAGAACTACACCCTGTCCGGTTTCTTTGATAACGACAAGAAGCTGGCCGACTATTCCGAAGCGGAATGGGATCTCTTCCTGTACGGCAAGGAGGGGAAGGTAACGTTCCCGTCCAAGGGAGGACCGGTACAGTCCGACTTCGAAGGTCTCGTGTTGAAGTTTAACCGGCTTTATATTCAGAGAGACAGCAGTGAATTATCGGAACGCACCTTGAATCACGTCAAAAATTTTATTACGCATGGCACATGCCCGTTATGCAAGGGGACGCGGCTCAGTCAAACGGCATTAAGCTGCAGGATCAACGGTTATAATATCGCCGAGTGTGCGGCCATGGAGATTGGGGAGTTAAGGGAGGTCATCCTGAATATCAAAGAGCCGGTGGCTGCCAGTATGGTGGCCAGCTTGGCCGAGCGGCTGCAGCACTTGATGGATATGGGGTTGGATTACCTGACGCTGAGTCGGGAGACAACCACGCTCTCCGGGGGCGAGTCGCAGCGGGTGAAGATGGTTAGGCATCTGGGCAGCAGCCTGACGGATATGATGTATGTTTTTGATGAGCCTAGCGTAGGTTTGCATCCCCGGGATGTTCACCGGCTGAACGACATGCTCAGGAAGCTTCGCGACAAGGGCAACACGGTGCTGGTCGTGGAGCATGACCGTGACGTGATTGAAATTGCCGACCATGTGGTGGACGTGGGGCCGAATGCCGGTACCCGGGGAGGGGAAATTGTCTTCGAGGGCACGGTTGAGCAGCTATGCAGCCAAGATTCTACGTTAACCGGGCAGTATATGAAACGTTTCATGCCGATGAAAGAACAGTTCCGGGTACCGACAGGACAAATGCGCATTGCCAATGCCAATCATCATAATCTGAACAATGTAACGGTGGATATCCCGGAAGGCGTGTTGACCGTGGTTACGGGCGTAGCGGGGTCAGGCAAGAGCTCGCTGATTCATCGTGTCTTCCTGTCCCAGCATCCCGAGGCTGTCGTCATCGACCAGTCCGCCGTCAGCACCTCGATCCGTTCGAATCCTGCTACCTATACGGGCATCATGGATGACATCCGGAGCATGTTTGCCAAAGCTAACGATCAGAGTCCATCCCTGTTCAGCTTCAATTCGAAAGGGGCTTGTCCCGACTGCCACGGCCTCGGGTTCATCTATACGGACCTGGCGTTCATGGAAGGCATCAAGTCTCCGTGCGACACCTGTGACGGCAGGCGCTTTAAGGATGATGTACTGCAGTATAGGCTCCATGGAAAAATGATTACCGATGTGCTGGATATGACCGTGCTGCAGGCACTCGATTTTTTCGAGAAAAAAGAAATCAGGCGGCGGCTGGAGGCTTTGCACGATGTGGGCCTGCACTATCTGACCCTCGGACAGCCGCTAAGCACCCTGTCCGGGGGCGAAAGCCAGCGCATCAAGCTGGCCAGTGAACTGCACAAGCAGGGAAAGATCTACGTGATGGACGAGCCGACGACCGGACTGCATATGTCGGATGTCGGGCATTTGCTGGACATGATGAATCGGCTCGTTGATAATGGCAGCTCGGTGATCGTGATCGAGCACAATCTGGATGTGATCCGTCAGGCGGACTGGATCATCGATCTCGGACCCGAGGGCGGCAGCAGGGGAGGCAGGGTCATGTTCGAAGGAACGCCTGCTGAACTGATCGCGGCGGAACAATCGCTGACTGCGAAGTATGTACGGGGTTAGCGGGAATTTAAGGGAGTGAATGCCGATCCTTACCGGTGTCTGACAGAACCCCTGCAGTATGTTACATGGGAGCAGGGGCGAATTCGCTTTTCGTAGTTTCATAGTAGACTTGCTAAAGGCCATGCTGCATATCCCCGCGGCATGGCTATTCTATGGTTGTTAGGCTTATAAGATCGCTTATACGGCAATACTGTATGCTGCGACAGACCAAGTTGGTTAATGATGTACGTGTAATGACTCGGTCTGCATTTCTAAATAAGCAGCATATTTATTGTAAACGGGGGATACGACAATGCAGAAAGTATGGTGGAAAGAAGCCGTTGCTTACGAAATCTATCCGCGCAGCTTTATGGATTCGAATGAAGACGGCATCGGGGATCTGCAAGGGGTTATATCCCGCCTGGATTATTTGAAAGATCTCGGGATAGATGTTATATGGGTATGCCCCATCTATCGTTCGTCCAATAACGACAACGGTTACGATATCAGCGATTATCAGGATATTATGACGGAGTTCGGATCCATGGCCGACTTCGATCAGCTGCTGGCCGAAATCCATAACCGCGGCATGCGGCTTATTATGGATCTGGTGCTCAATCATACCTCGGATGAACATCCGTGGTTTATTGAATCCCGTTCCTCCCGAAACAATCCGAAGCGGGATTACTATATCTGGCGGAATGCGAGGGATGGAGCCGAGCCGAACAATTGGGAATCCGTCTTTACCGGCTCCGCTTGGGAATATGACGAGTTAACGGATCAATATTATCTCCATCTCTATTCCAAGAAGCAGCCTGATTTAAATATGGAGAATCCGGCGGTCAGGGATGATCTGGTCAAGATGATCCGTTGGTGGCTGGATAAAGGGATTGACGGTTTCCGCGTGGATGCGATTACCCATATTAAGAAGCTTCCGGGTTTGCCGGATATGCCGAATCCGAATCACCTTCGTTATGTCGACTCGAATCCCGGACATCGGAATATAGAGGGCATCCATGAATTTCTTCAGCAATTCAAACGCGAGGCGTTCGCTCATTATGACATTATGACGGTTGGCGAAGCGAGCGGCATTCCGATAGCGGAAGCAGACCGCTGGATCGGGGAAGAGAACGGGTCGCTGAACATGATTTTTCAATTTGAGCATGTCAATCTTGATTTCGGACTGGAAGGTCGCTGGGATTATGCGGTCTGGGACTTGGCCGAATTGAAGCAGATCATGCATAAATGGCAGACGGGGCTTGAAGGCGTGGGCTGGAATGCTCTCTATATGGAGAATCACGATCAGCCGCGCTCCGTATCCCGTTTTGGCGATCCGGTCCATTATCATAAGGAATCGTCCAAGATGCTGGCTACTTTTTTTATGCTGATGCAGGGGACGCCGTTTATTTATCAGGGTCAGGAAATCGGAATGACGAATGTCGAGTTTGCAGAGCTGAGTGATTATCGGGATGTGGAGATCTACAATTATTACCGCGAGCGGCTTCTGGACGGGAAAGACGTGTCCGAGACGATGCGTAGAATCGCGTACCGGGCTAGGGACAATGCAAGAACGCCGATGCAGTGGGATAACACGCTCTATGGCGGCTTCTCAACGGTTGTGCCGTGGATCCGCTGCAATCCGAATTATCATGAAATCAACGTAGAGCAGCAGTTAACCGATCCCGATTCCATTCTGAATTACTATAAAGCCTTGATCCGACTGCGCAAATCCAGTGAGGCGCTGATCTACGGAAAATATGAAGCCGTGCTTAAAGAGCATTCAGAAATTTTCGCCTATTCCAGATCGCTCAGGAACGAGGCGTACTTGATTGTTCTCAACTTCTATAGCGGAACACCGGATTTTCAATTCCCGGCGGAATGGCGTGAGCATCAACCGGAAGTTGTACTCTCGAATTACGAGCGCTCGGACCGAAGCTTCGACGAATTCGCTTTACACCCTTATGAAGCGATAGTTTATCGTGTAAACTAAGTTGGTAAGCGATTTCTTGAGATGAGAGGTGAATGCAGCTTGTCACAATTCAATATGATGTCTGCCGCCGTTCTTGAGCGCCCGTTATCCATTGGGGTGAAGCAGGTTCCCATTCCTAAGCTGAAGCCGGATGAAGCCTTGATTCAGGTGTACTGCATCGGCATATGCGGCTCGGATGTGCATTACTATGAGCATGGACGGATTGGCAGGTATGAGGTGAAGGAACCGTTGATTCTGGGACATGAGCTTGCCGGCGTTGTGGTAAGAACGGGGGAGAAGGTAAGAAATGTCTCCGTTGGTGACCGCGTGGCCGTGGAACCGGGCGTAACGTGCGGGCGCTGCTCTTATTGTAAAAGCGGACGTTACAACCTGTGTCCGGATGTTGTATTTATGGCGACCCCGCCGGTTGACGGAGCTTGGGCCGAGTTCGTTGCGGTGCGAAGCGACTTTCTGTTCCGGCTGCCGGATGAAATGTCCTTTGAGGAAGGCGCTTTGCTTGAACCGCTGTCCGTAGGACTTCATGCCGTACGCCGCGGGCGTATCCGGCCAGAGGACCGGGTGCTGGTGCTCGGACTGGGGCCGATTGGCTTGCTTGCCATGGAGGCGGCCAAAATGTCCGGAGCCTCACAGGTATATGGCAGCGACGTCGTGGAATACCGACGTAATCTGGCCCTGCAGATGGGAGCCTCCGGCGTGATCAATCCGATGGGCGAATCCGTTTCGCAGCGATTGAACGAACTCACGGGCGGCAATGGCATTGATCTTATTATTGAAACGTCAGGCAACGCCGGGGCCATCGCGGATTCGATCGGTTATGTGAACCGGGGAGGCCGGATCGTGTTTGTAGGACTGCCCACAAAGGATGCTATCCCGGTTGATATTGGCGCTTTGGTTGACGCCGAACTGGATGTATACGGCGTGTTCCGCTACGCAAACACGTACCCGGCGGCTATTCAGATGCTGCAAAACAAGGCCAGCCGCATACGCGATATCATCACCCACCAATTTTCCTTGGATCAGATCGAGGAAGCCGTAGAGCTTGCTCGCACGCACAAGGACACCAGCGTAAAAGTCATGATCTATCCTCATCCAAGAGCGTAGTTGTTCGCGGCCTGGAGAGTCGCTTCCGGAGCTGGTGCGTGTAACAAACGCGCCAATGCAGCGTAATGGACCATCATCAAAAGGCACCGCTCCAACATTTGTCGGAGCGGTGCCTTTTTCGTGTTACCGATTAGTTCGGGCGTTCATTACTCATCCAGCTGTCGATGCGCAGATCATCGCCGTAGCTGTCGCGGGCCGAAATTTCGCCGAGCTTCTGCTCGGCTTCCTCACGGGTATCGAACCCGCCGATGACCGCGATGAAGTCGTCACTGGCCGTCTTAATGAAGGTTACGTCGTCTTCCCAATAAATCTCTTCAAGAATAGCAAGGGATTCCCCTTGCGGCATGGCTTCACTGCGGATATAGAAGACCTCGCGCGGGGTTACCGGCTCTCCGGTCGAAGTGAGCTTCAGCTCAATATAGCCGGGGTCTTTATATTCGGATACGGTATGCTTCACGCCATCCTTCAGTTCAACGACAAAACGCATGGCCGAGTCGTCCAGAATCACGTTCTCATAGACATCCTTCACCAGCGGCAGAGCCAGCATGTCTTTCTTAAGGGTTTCATAATCAAAATTTCGTACTCCATTAAACGTGAAGATCAGACGGTTTGGCGCATCCCGATGATCCACCGTGTAGGCCGGGACACTGGAAACGGACTTGCCTTCCTGGTCAAATTGAATTTTTAGTACGTCTTCGGAAGCTTCCGTGCCCACGGTAACGCCGTCGGTCCGTTCGCCTCCGCCCCCGAACTGCAGAACCTGAACGATGCTGCCCACCACAGGGACTTTGGATAAGGCGTTGGCCACCGTCGGGATGTTGACCACGAATAGCAGGGCAACGGCAGCTGCAACAACGGAAGAGTATCTCGTCAAGCGCATGGAGCGTTTGCGGGCAGCCGCCTTTTTCTGTGCAGCATCTATAACGCCGGTTAGCTGGGCGGGGATTTCAATGTGTTCGTAGCGTTCTTTTCCTGTCATAGGCTATCGACCTCTCCCTCGATTAGATATGATTTTAGTTTTCCGATAATACGATAAAACCTGGTCTTGACGGTACTTTCGGATACGGATAGCACATCCGCCATTTCTCGAAAGCGCAGGTCTTCAAAAAACTTTAAAATAATGTAGGTTTTCTCCTCCGGCAGCAGTCTGTCCAGCGCATCGTACAGATCCATCTTCTCTTCCAGCGGTACGGCATGCTCTGCGGCTGCATAGTCTTGCGTCTGATCTTCCATATAAGTAACCCGCTTCTTGCGACCGAGATGGTCGATGGCAGCGTTAATAACGATCCGGGTCATCCAGGAATCAAAATACTGCGGCGTGTTCATCCGCTCGTAAGCGAGATATCCCGTATAGGTTGCCTCGGAGACGATATCCAGTGCCTCCTGTTCATTTTTGACATAGCAATAGGCTACCCGGTATAACTTGTTTTTGCATTTCTCCATATTTTCTCTGAACTGTTTTTGCTTCGACTCTTTCGCTCTCAGTTCACTCACCCCTAACTACTAGCACTAGTATTAACGTCATGGCACGAATTCGTTTCATCTATTCATTCATTGGCCGGATTGGATCATGCTCAAGTACTTGAGTGCGCTTGACTGATCATTAGACCGTGGAGGGGGCCAAATAGTTTTAACCGGGGATAAAAAAGTTGCGGTTTGGTGAGATATACCATCGAATAATCATTAAACAAAAGGCGAGCTTAACGCTCGTCTTTTTTTTGCATGCCTAAATTGATCCGGACGCAAGCTGCAGCAAGCATCGAAAAACGGTGCATGTCGACTTAAAGGAGATGTTCGAATATGTCCCCAAGGCAAAAAGTAACCGTACTTTCCAGAATTCAGCATTATCAAGCGCTGGATAATCAATACGGTTTACGGAACGTGAAACCTTAATAATCGCAGGGCGATACTGGTTTTGAAAATATTTCGAAAATCCGGTTGACAATCCATCTACTACGTATTACGATATACCTGTAGTAGGTCACACTGAATACCGACAACACTGAGCAATGAGGTTGCAAAAATATTTTTAAAGAAATTGTTGACATCCCCTACTACTCAGTATTACAATGTACATGTAATGAGTGATACTTAATAGTGTCTTTTTTCAAGTGCTATTAAGTAAAAATTTCCCTTAGTACTATGTTATACTGAATATAGGTAATACTGAATAGGGGAGGGACGAAATAGAGGAGGCTTTCGAATATGGAAAATTTAACTGAAATGCTGAAGGGTTCGCTGGAAGGCTGCGTGCTGGAAATCATCAGCCGCCGTGAAACCTATGGCTATGAGATTACCCGCCGTCTGAACGAGCTTGGATTTACCGAAGTCGTGGAAGGAACGGTCTACACCATACTCGTGCGGTTAGAAAAGAAAAAGCTGGTGAACATTGAAAAGAAACCGTCAGATATGGGGCCGCCGCGCAAGTTTTACTCACTTAATGAGGCAGGCCGCCAGGAGCTTGAATTATTTTGGGAAAAATGGGATTTCTTATCATCCAAAATCAACTTCTTGAAGTCAAATTAGCCTCATAAGATATTCCGTCCGATATTTTTGGGGTGCCTTGTTCAGCTTTATATAAAAGGAGGAAAAATAATATGTTGGAAATGTTCAAAAAAATGATTGGTGATAAAAAAGAATACAAAATGATGATGGCACGGGTCGAAGTCCTGCCAGAGGACTACCAGTTTGTATTTAAGAAAATTCAAAACTACATGTGGAATTTCTCAACGGGCAACGGGATGGATATGCTGCACATGCAGTATGAATTAATCGAGTTGTTCGAAGCCGGTGCGGCGGAAGGCAGACAAGTGCTGGAAATCACTGGTGACGACGTGGCGTCCTTTGCCGACGAACTAGTGGCAAACGCTAAAACCTATGTAGCCAAGTATCGGGAAGATTTGAATCAGGATATCATGAACCGATTGGGAAAAAAATAATTTTAATAGATAATACGACTGATTAGCTGGTTTACAAACGTGAATTACCGCCTTCGCTATTCAGTTCATTTTTGACCCGGTAGTAAGTAGTACAGATTATCAGTCATACTAAATAGATGAGTGTAGGCAATCTAGCTCCGCAAGGCACCTATTATAAGGAGGATAAAATATGAGAAATGCAGTGATTTCTGTAAAAGGGTTAAAAAAATCCTTTAAAGACAAAGAGGTCTTAAAGGGGGTGGATTTTGAGGTGCGGCGCGGCGAAATTTTCGCACTGCTGGGCTCCAATGGAGCGGGCAAGACGACGACAGTCAACATCCTCTCGACGCTGATGAAGCCCGATGGCGGCGAAGTAGGTATTTGCGGCTTTGACGTCCAGCGTCAACCGGATCATGTTCGCCAGAGCATCAGTCTGACAGGGCAGTTTGCAGCTTTAGACGGCATGCTCACCGGGCGGGAAAACCTGATGATGATTGCCAAATTGCGGGGAGTTTCCAATCCTGCTCAAGTTGCCGACAATCTGCTTGCAAGATTCAGCCTGACCGATGCGGCCAATCGCCGGGCAGACCAGTATTCCGGCGGGATGAAGCGCAGGATTGACATCGCCATGAGCCTGATCGGGACGCCAGCCGTCATTTTTCTCGACGAACCGACGACAGGGCTTGACCCCGAAGCGCGAATTGAAGTCTGGGATACCGTCAAGGAGCTTGCCGGCGGCGGCACGACCATCTTGCTGACGACCCAGTACCTGGAGGAAGCCGAACAGCTAGCGGACCGTATCGCCATCCTGCATAGCAGAAAAATCATCACGACCGGTACGCTTGCCGAACTCAAAGCGATGTTCCCGCCAGCGAAAGTGGAGTACATTGAGAAGCAGCCGACATTGGAGGAAATTTTCCTCGCGATCATCGGCAACAAGGAGGCGATGTAAATGAAAAGCAAAACAGGGACATTACTAGGGCGTTTAATGCGCAACATCATGCGCAGCCCGGATACGATTATCACGGTGGCGATTACGCCGATTATGATGATGCTGCTGTTTGTCTACGTATTTGGCGGTGCCATAGAGACAGGTACGGACAACTACGTCAATTATTTATTGCCGGGAATCTTGCTGATGGCTGTCGCATCCGGCGTCGCTTACACTTCACTGCGGCTGTTTACGGATATAAAAAGCGGGTTGATGGCGCGTTTCGTTACCATGCCTATCAAGCGCTCTTCGATATTGTGGGCTCACGTGTTGACTTCGCTAGTTTCTAATGCGCTTACTGTCGTGGTGGTTTTCCTCGTCGCGCTGCTGATGGGCTTCCGTTCAAGCGCGAGTATCCTGGATTGGCTCGCGGTAGCTGGGATACTAGGGCTGTTTACGCTGGCGCTGACATGGCTGGCGGTCATCCCTGGATTGACAGCGAAGTCTATGGAAGGGGCGACAGCCTACTCGTATCCGCTGATTTTCCTGCCGTTTATCAGTTCGGCCTTTGTCCCCACCGAAACCATGCCTAAAATTGTTCGGGCGTTTGCTGAGAACCAACCCGTGACATCTATCGTGAATACGATTCGTTCCCTTTTGTATGAAGGGTCTGTTGGAAACGGGATCTGGGTTGCGCTTGGCTGGTGCGTCGGCATCATGGTCATCGCTTACTTCTTCGCCAGTAAACAATTTAAACGCCAGTTAGGGTAAGTACACCATGATGAGATTAGCCATATCAATAGTCAGCCGCTAGTGAAAGAGGCCCTCCCGTGTTATGCAGGGGAGAGCCTCTTTTTTGGGGATTGCTATGGTGTTATCGTGAAGGGCCGATTGCAATCCAGGACATGAAGCCGTAGGCGAGATTGCAGTTGGGCTGGCGGCTCACTTCAAGGACGGCGGCATCCTCGCGTTGGGATTTCAAGGAGATCTGGAAGCCTGGATTATTGCTCATTCCCACAATGATGTAGTTGATCCCAGCAAAAGCCTCCTCGAATTGGACGGTCACCTCGGTCAAAGCTTCAGCTCCGAATACAAATGGCGTCATGCCAAATTGCTGCAGCTTCGGCTGGCCGGCTGCGCTGCGTATTGGCGCAAAGCTTAAATGTTCTGCCGTTACTGCACCTTTAGCCAATTGTTGTCCGGTAACGGCTCCGTCGGCCAGATGGGCGGTTGTGACGGCGCCGTTTGCAAGCTTGTCGCTATCAATGGAGCCTTCGGCTAACGAGAAGTTGTTGAAAGCATCCGGTCCGAGATGTTTGCTGCTGATGGCCCCGTCGGCAATCTGGGCGCCAGTCAGAGAACCGTCAGCAATGTGAGCGCCTGTAATGGAAGCCTCAGCAATCTTGCTGCCAGTAACCGATCCTTCGGCTAACGAGAAGTTGTTGAAGGCATCCGGTCCGAGATGCCGGCTGCCGATGGCTCCGTCAGCAATCTGGACGCCCGTCAGCGATCCTTCAGCTACATGCGATCCTGTGATGGATGCCTCAGCAATTTTGCTGCCGGTAACCGATCCTTCGGCTAACGAGAAGTTGTTGAAAGCATCCGGTCCGAGATGTTTGCTGCTGATGGCCCCGTCGGCAATCTGGGCGCCAGTCAGAGAACCGTCAGCAATGTGCGCGCTGGTGATGGAGGCGTCGGCAATTTTGCTGCCGGTAACCGATCCTTCGGCCAGCGAGAAGTTGTTGAAGGCATCCGGTCCGAGATGCTTACTGCCGATGGCCCCGTCGGCAATCTGGGCGCCAGTCAGCGATCCTTCAGCTACATGCGATCCTGTGATGGAAGCCTCAGCAATTTTGCTGCCAGTAACCGATCCTTCGGCTAACGTGAAGTTATTGAAGGCATCCGGTCCGAGATGCTTACTGCCGATGGTTCCGTCGGCAATCTGCGCTCCGGTAAGTGAACCCTCAGCAATATGCTTGCCGGTGATGGAAGCCTCAGCAATTTTGCTGCCATTAACCGATCCTTCGGCTAACGTGAAGTTATTGAAGGCATCCGGCCCGAGGTGCTTGCTGCCGATGGTTCCGTCGGCAATCTGCGCTCCGGTAAGTGAACCCTCAGCAATATGCTTGCCGGTGATGGAGGCGTCAGCAATCTTGCTGCCTGTAATTCCACCGTCCTGCACAAGTTCCGTTGTGATTGCGCCGGCTTCGATATGCTGCGAACCGATGCTGGAAATTTGCAGGTGATGGGGAAGAACGGCACCCTCCGCCAGTTGCCTCGATTTTACGGCCCCCGGCTGCAATTGATCGACGCCAACGCTGTCCGGCTGCAGGTGGACATGACCGACAGACTGATTTCCGAGATGCGCTGCGTTGATCGAGTACGGCGCCAGGTGATGGCTTTGAATCGAGAATAATTCAATATGCTTGGAGCTCACAGCGCCTTCGGCAAGGTGTCCGCCCTGGATCGACTCTCCGGCGATATGCTCAGGAAGGACGGCCTCGTTCGTGATATGTGCGGACTCTATGCTTTCAGCTTGAATGTGCCGGGCATTGACAGAGCCGGAAGCAAGATGGCGGCCAGTCACCGATCCTTCATCCATATGCTGTGACTTCACAATATCCACGCCCAGATGGTCAGACTGGACGCTCGCTTCTTGCAGATGCACTGCTGAAATGGAAAGGGGCTTGATCTTGTCACCACTCACAGCGTTCGCTTGCAGTGCGGCTCCCGAGACCGACGAAGGCGAGAGATGGGCTTCCGTAATCGATTGTGATCCGATTTTTGCGCCCGGGATGCTGCCGTCCGCAAACAACGCTTCCGCTGAGCGGCTTTCATCGGCCAAATGGCTTAACGTGATCGATTTTTTCTTCAAGTGGTAGCCATGAATGGCCTCCTGCACGATATGTTTGCCCAGGATGGATTCCAGTCCCAGATGTGCTCCCTCTACAGCTTGCGGAGCGATTTTCTCTGAAGTAACGGCCTTGTTCTGAAGCGCTTCTGAGGTCACCGCATTCGGCGAGAGATGAGTGGATTGAACAGCCTTTGGAGCTATTTTGCCAGCAGTGACACTGCTCTCAGCCAGTTTATTAGAAGTTACGGCAAGGTCAGTCAATTTATCCGTGGACACGCTTTCCGGGGACAGCTTCGGTGAGGTTACGGCATGGTCCCCCAAATGTCGAGGCGCAATAACCCCATCGCCGATCGAGGACTCTACGATGCTGCCTGCGGCAATTTTATCTGTCGTTACCGCACCCTGTGCGAGCGCTTGTGTCCGTACGCTTCCCTTCTGCAGATGACGGCTGGCAATAGAGCCATCGGCCAGATGCTGCTCGCGAACCGCACCGTTTTGCAGAGCTTCGGCACCTACGCTGCCTCCTGACAGATGCTGCTGCTGAATGGCCTCACTGGCAATATTGCCGGAGGTTACGCCATGCTTAGCAATAATGGCTCCGCCAACCGATCCAAGCGCAAGCTTTTGGCTCGTCACGCTCTCAGGTGCCAGCGTCTCTTCTCCGACGGATGCGGGCTGAAGATGCTGTTTCCCGATCGCTCCGTCAGCCAGATGCTGCTCCGCTATCGTTTTGGGATGAATGGCGCGCCCTATGACGCTCTGAGGCGCGAAATGCTTAGGTAAGATGCTGCCCTCGGCAATGTGCTCGGCGTTTACTGCATCCGCAGCGAGATGCCGGGTTTGAATGGCATCCGATGCAATTTGATCCGATTCCACCGTGCCCTTAGCCAGATGGCGCGTTTGGACGGCTTCATTGGCAATTTTGTTAGGGAGTATGCTCTGATCTGCGATTTTCGAAGCCGTCACCGCCTGTTCCACCAGCTTCACCGTATGGACGGATTGATCGGCAAGCTTGGAGCTTGTGACGCTGGAATCGGCCAGATGGCGGGCCGATACGGCGTTGATGCTGATCTGGTCGGAACCGATAGAGCCAGGCCGGATTTGCTCTGATCCTATGGCTCCGTCCGCTAAATGGCGGGCGCTGAGCGAGCCTTCCTCAATATGTCCGGCATTAATGGCACCATCTGCAATTAGGCCTGACCCGATGCTGCCGGCAGCAATATGCTCCGTAGTTACGGCTTCGCTGGCCAAATGCTTACTTTCGATGCTTAGCGGTTTTATGTGGGACCCTGAGATGGCATCATCGGCAATTTTTTTCCCTGTTACGGCACCTTCACGGATTTTGGTCGAAGTGACTGCATCCTCTGCAAGCTTGGAGCTATGAACGCTCCCATTAGCGAGATGTCGGGTTTCTACGGCGCTGGATGCGATTTTGTCTCCTTGAACCGCTTGGTCTTCGAGCAGGTCGGTCGTCACGAGAAGCTGTTGAAGATGACGTGCAGTAATAGCCCCATCCGCGATTTTGTCGCTAACTACGGCGTGGTCTGCCAGCTTCTGCGAGGTTACACTGCCATCCTTGATCTTGCTGGCATTCACGGAACCGTCTCGAAACTTGCGCGTAGATAAGATGCCATCCATTAGATGTTCACCCGTGACCGATAATGGCGCGATTTTTCCTGAGGTCACGGCTTCGTCGGCAAGGTGCAGACTGGTGATGCTGTAATCTTGTATGGCATCAGGTCCGACGGCACCACGTGACAGCTTGGATGCTGTGACCGCTCTCGAAGCGATCCGGCTTTCGGTTACCGCATATTCCCCTATATCCTCTGTATATATGAATGCGCCCTTAATTTCAGGCATTTCCTTCTCCATAATCAGCTGCACATGCTCGATCTCCATCTCGGGAAGGGAGGGGGGATCGGTAGGCACGGTCAGGGTGTCAGCGGCTACAGCATCTTCTGTAGGTAAGCTGGAATCTTCGTCAGATATCGATAATGGGGTGTTTTCTTTGTTTTCTTTTTCTTCTTGTCTTAATTCCATGATACCGATAAGATCCTCATCCAGATCCATAATGGTTGCTGCTGAAAGAATGTGGGCATCTTTATCTTTTTTGAGGCTGCGTCCTTTATTTCGCTCGAGCAGATCGAGTTCCCTCGTAGTGGGATCTACCCTGTAGGGCTGGGAAGAGGAAGATGATGGGCTTTTCTTCTTTTTCTTCAAAACAACACGCTCCTTCCGAATACTCATCGTCTCCGGTATCATATGCAGCCGTTTAGGCGGCTGTCACTGGTCTTTTGGGATTCGACAAACGAAAGGGCAGCGTAACATGGAAAAGGACCCGGCCAAAGGCCGAGTCCTAGGTTGAGCGCTAAAAAGCACATATAAAATTTAACCCCTGACGGCCGTTAACGGCTGTACAGTCGGTTCCGTATTTGAAGTATTCTCAAGAATCTTTGCTTCTAAAACGACAAAAGCCCTGCCTCTCTTTCGTCCTTGCGGCTCCGATGACCGCGCCAGTGTGAATCAGAAATCCGTTCCATAAAACTCTTACTCTTAGGGTCATAAAATAGGAATTTGCACTTCAACAGAGATGTAAATAACCATGTTTCGAGGAACTAACGGGGTTAAACTTCATGTAACAATTACTTATTATAGCACAGGTACTCGTAATAAGCAAAGATATTCAAATGTATATTAGAATGTTATGCAAAAACGCTTGATTTTTTCTGGAAATCCAACGATATTCATATTAACAGTTTTTTCTTGCAAATTCTGCTGTTGGGATCTTAAGTTGTAGCATCATGTCGAATACGTTCGGATTCACACCTGCCTTGCCGATGTTTATTATCTGTTAATGAAAGTAGGCGTTCCATGCAACTGTATAAGTCTTTTCTTAAACAGCTAATCCGGAACTATATGATCGGGTCCATTGCAGCTGTGCTTGTTGTGGGTGGCGTATTAATGGTAACGACTCTGGAAATTCCTATTGAGGAAGGCGCGCGCCTTGTGGTCATACTGACCATTTCATTCATGGTGATGATTGCATCCGAGCTGACCGTCTTTCTTCGGCATTTACGACCGATTCACGCGGGGTTTAATGAAGGCCATACGGATTTGGAAACGTTGGAAAAAGCATATTTGAGCATACACCGTATGCCGCGTTTGGCGGTATACCGTATATTCGGACCTCATCTGCTCGGCTTGTCGCTTCCGGCCATTCTGCTGACGGTTTGGATGATGGAGCAGGGCAAACTGAATTTTCCCCCGTTCTATATATGGCTGGCTTGCCTGGGGGCGGTCCTGCTAGCCAGCTGTCATGCCATGATCGAATTTTTCCTGACGATAGCCGCCATTCGCCCTTTGATCAAGGAGATTCGGCGGCAGGCGTTATCTCGGTATGGCGTGGATTTCTCCCTTGAGGGTCATGTATTCATGGCGATTCGCACAAAATTTTTGCTCAGCACGATGCTAATCGGCACTTTTCCGCTGTTTCTGTTTAGTCTGGCGGTCCAGATTCGTCTGGAGGGGCTCAGTCAGATCGTAGCTCAGCAGTACTGGGGTTGGGCGGGATTTATACTGCTCCTTGGCGTCGGTTTTGCTTATATCGGCGCCTGGCTCTTGACCCAGGATTTACAGCGGCCGATCCGGCAGCTGTACCGGGCGATGAATGAGATTAAGGAGGGCCGTCTGATTCAGACCTCCAATCTCTATTCTGATGAATTTTCTAATCTGATCGCGGGTTTCAATATGATGGTTCGCGGGCTGCAGGTGCGTGAGGAGCGGAATCGCAAGCTGCTGGACAGTTATTTTGCCGCCCTGGCAGCGGCATTGGATGCCAGAGATCCATACACGGCCGGACATTCGCTTCGGGTAGCGGAGTATTCGGTGTTAATCGGCCGTCTGGCAGGACTCAGCGAAGAGCAGGTTGATCTGTTGCACAAGACGGCATTGCTGCATGATATCGGCAAGATCGGAGTTCGGGACAATATTTTGCTGAAGGAAGGGAAACTGACGGCAGAGGAGTTCGATCAGGTAAAGGCCCACCCGGCTCAAGGAGAGAACATTCTGCTGCAGATCGAGCCTGCCGATGCCATGGCTCCTTATCTGGAAGGGGTGCGGTCCCATCATGAGCGCTATGATGGAGGCGGGTACCCTGACGGGTTGAAGGGGAAGGAGATTCCGTTGTTTGGACGAATTATTGCCGTGGCCGATGCCTATGATGCCATGACGTCGGACAGGCCGTACCGCAGCGGCATGAAATCGGTGGATGCCTTGAACATACTGGAAGCCGGCAGGGGAACCCAGTGGGACCCCGATTATGCGGGCGTATTCGTTAAATATATGAAAGCGGAGAAGAAGGTCATTACGATCCGCTAGTGGTAATAAGCAGGGAATCGCAGCTGATTCTAATGGATACGAATGAGAAGGAGACCGTACCTGTGCAGGTAAACGGCCTCTTTTTTGTACGCCTGTCGTTAAAATATCACTGCCCCTAGGGCAGCCAATAAATTGGTCTTCGATTCTCGTGCTGCTCCGTGAGTCGGCTAGGAATGAATACGGAAATTAGATCATCTGGTGAGCCGTATCGATTTCCGTGCTTTCTTCATGCTTCACATGCTTCTGTTTGCGATGCATCCAGCTTGCCAGCCATGTGCTGATCTCATACAGACCGATGAGCGGGATGGCAACCATCAAGTGAGATACGAGATCAGGCGGCGAGATCAGCGCTGCAATGATCACCAGAACGACGTAGGCATAGCGCCTCATCGTATGCAGGATAGCCGGGCTTAATATTCCTATTCGCGTCAGAAACAGGACGACAACGGGCAGCTCGAAGGCAAGGGAGAGCGGGATGATGATATTAAACATGAATCCGAAGTACTGGGCGACGCCGTACGTTTCGACAAGGTCCATCTGACTGTTGATTCCTGTCGTAAAAGCAAGACTCATCGGAAAAACGACAAAGTACGCAAATGCGACCCCTATAAGAAAACATAAGGCGGAGAAAGGGATAAACCGAAGGGCTGCTCTCTGCTCGCGGTTGTTCAGTCCCTGATTGACGAACAGCCATATTTGATAAAGGGTAAACGGCAGGGTAGGAAGCAGCGATAATACGATACTTATGCTCATATAGATGCGCAGTCCGTCCCAAGGCGAGAACACGTTCCAGGTTACCTGAAAGGCCGGTGAGTGATGCTTTAACATGGATAACACATGGGGGGCGGCAATCAGGCCTACCGCCATACTCAGGATGAAGACGGCAGCTACCAGTAGGATCCGTTTTCTAAGTTCGGCGATGTGCTCGAGCAGCGTCATGGTATTCTTGAACTCCATAGGCTTCGTCACTCCTTTGGTCATCATCGGAAGATGGGCGTGCAGCGCTGTTTTTTCGTTTTGTTCAATTCCTTCAGTTCAAATGTATTAAATCCCTCCTGCATTTTTTGATGGATTTCCTGGATGCTTTTCACATCCTCAAAAGAATATCGACGATTTCCTCCCTTCGTACGCTCCGGAAATATAAGCTTTCGTTCCTCGTAGTACCGAATTTGCCGTTCCGTCAAGCCGGTCAGTTCGCAAACAACCCCAATACTCATCACCTTACTCTCCATAATCTTTACCTCCTATGTAAGTATTGTTAACCCTTAGCTATTGTTCCTGGCTTGGGATTAAAACCGAAGAAGATAAAACGGCAATAATTTTGGCGATTTCATTTTGTTTGGAAGGATTTATGACATGATTTTATGAAAAAGAAGGTGAAAAAGCAATCATTTTTCAAAAATAAAAAAACTATGTAAGAAAACCTAACAAAATTTAAGCCAAACCTTGTATTCTCTGCTAAGATCGGCTCATGAATCCAATCACAAACTAGCGAAGGAGTGAACGAGGGTGGCTACAAAAGAACAACCAAAAGAGATGACCCGGAGGCAATTTCTGACGACTGTTGGCAAGGTGGGGGGATCTGTCGCCGTCTTCAGCTTGATGGGTACGATGGGGCTCCTTACGCCAGAAACGTTGAAAGCAGCGGAATATACGCCTCCCGGAAAAAATGACCTGAATCTAAGCGGCCGCGGTGGCAAGAAGATTATTATTCTCGGCGCAGGAATCGCGGGTTTGACGGCAGCGTATGAGCTCGGTCTGGCAGGTTACGACTGCACGATATTGGAAGCAAAAAGCTTTGCCGGCGGGCGCAACTGGACGATTCGCAAAGGAACCTCCATTGCGGAGATCGGATTCGGCCGTCAGACTTCCCGCTTTGATAACGGGCTGTACTTCAATGCAGGCCCGATGCGGATTCCCCAGTTTCACGTCACGCTGGATTATTGCAAGAAGTTTGGCGTAGCCATCGAGCCATTCAACAATGTGAATGAGAGCGGCTACTACTATAACGAGAACGTGGGGGCTTTATCCGGGCAGCGAGTCCCCAAGCGTGCAGCCAAAGCCGACGTGCGCGGTTACGTGGCCGAGATGTTGGCCAAAGCCGTGAATCAAAATGCGCTGGATCTGCCGCTGACAGCGGAAGAGAAGCTGAAGCTGGTGGATTATCTGAAGGCCGAAGGAGATCTGAATCCGGATCTGTTCTACAAGGGATCCGAGCGCGGCGGGTATAAGGATGAGCCGGGAAGCCGCCTGGATGCCGGTGTGCTCCGGGATCCATTCGATTTGAAGGCGATCATCAATTCCGGCTTCGGCAAATATTTCAGCAACGAGTACGGTTATGACCAGCAGATGATGATGTTTCATCCCGTAGGCGGCATGGACGCCATCGTCAAGGCATTTGAGAAAAGAATCGGCAACCGGATCAAGTACCGGGCAGAGGTGAAGGAGATTCGCCAGTCCTCTTCCGGTGTGCGGATCGTGTACACGGACGGCCATTCCGCCAGAGAGCAAGAAATTCGCGGCGATTATTGCATCTGCACCATACCGTTGACGGTATTGAAGAAAATCCCGGCCGATTTCTCGCCGGAGATGTCCAAGGCGATCAGCAGCGTCGGCTACGCCTCCGCAGGTAAAATCGGCCTGCAGTTCAAACGGCGTTTCTGGGAAGAAGACGAATATTTATATGGCGGCAGCAGCTTGACGAATATGGACATTACGCAAATCTACTATCCGCCGACGGACTATTTTGGAAAGAAGGGGATTCTGCTCGGCTATTACGCATACGGGGGCACTGCGGATAAACTCGGCGCCATGTCGTATGCCGAGCGCGAGCGACTTGCGCTGACGCAGGGCGCCAAGATCCATCCACAGTATCCGAAGGAGTTCGAAGCATCCTTCTCCATCGACTGGAAAAAGACCAAATACCAGGAAGGTGGCTGGGTATCCTATTCCGCCAACGACAGGAAAACCTATTACCCTACCCTTTGCAAGCCGGATAACCGTATTTACCTGGCAGGAGAGCACATCAGCTACATCACGGCTTGGCAAGCAGGGGCCATTGAGTCCGCCCGCGAGGTCGTAACCGACATCCATCAACGCGTAATGAAAGCGTAAATCGAAGGGAGACGATTCCATGAAAAATCAACTGAAGACAATCCTGGCACTGGCCATGCTGATCAGTGCGGTGAGTGTTCCCGCCGCGTATGCCGACAGCTCTTCCGCCTATAAGAAGCCGTCCAAAGCTTTACCCGCCCCGAAATTTTACGGCAGTCCTACCTCCTCTATTTCCAGCGGGGTTATCGTACCCGAAGGGGCCTCCTATCTTTATACAAGCGGGACGGTTCCGCCCTTGCTGAACAAGGATGGCAAGACGGTTTATGAGCGCTATGGCGATACCAAAACCCAAGGGATCGGCATCCTGAAGGAGATCGAGAAACAGCTGAAGGAGCAGGGGCTGACGATGAAGGATGTCGTCTATTTGAGAGTGTACTTGACCCCGGATGCAGCCAAGAACGGAGCTTTTGATTATACCGGCTGGTTTGACGCATACGCCCAGTTTTTCAATACGAAGGAGAATCCCGTGAAGCCTGCTCGTTCTACCGTAGGAGTGGCGAGCCTCGTGAATGCCGATTGGTTAATCGAGATTGAAGCCGTAGCCGTATACCCTGGCAAGGATAAGAAAAAGTAAGTTGTTCTCGTTTCACGAAGTCTGCTGATCGAATAGCCGCTGGCTTTTACAAATGAACGGTCACCATCACATATTAAAGGAGTTGGGTTCTATGTTTCAAAATGTCGGCTTTGTTGGATTGATGATGATCCTGATTGTTGTGCTCATTTTGTTCGGTCCTTCCAAGCTGCCGGAGCTTGGCCGGGCGGTGGGCCGCACGTTGTCTGAATTCAAAGCTTCCGCCAGAGACTTGGTTGGGGAAGATAAAGAAGAGGAAAAAGGCAAGGAGAGGGAAAGGGAGGGGGCGGTCATCAAACTGAAAGGGTGATCAGGCCGTTTCATCCACCCCTCAGCACTATGAGATTGGATATGTATGTACAAATAAAGCTGTCCCGTGGAGCTGTTGATGCCCATGGAGACAGCTTTTTTGATGTGCCTTTGAGGGTCAATGCGAGGACTGAAACTTCGCGATGACATCCTTTGCCAGGATTCAGAGAAACTCCTGAGGGGTATACACAAGTACAGGCAATTCTACATTTCATCATTCATTACTCTAAGAGGAGCTGATATTTATGGATAGCAACGTATTTAAAGGGAAATGGAAACAGATGAAGGGTGAAGCGAAGAAGCAATGGGGCAAATTGACGGATGACGATCTTGATGTGATCGACGGCCAGAAGGATAAATTGGTTGGCAAGCTGCAGGAACGATACGGACATACGAAGGATGCGGCGGAGCGTGAATATACCGATTGGAGTGCAAGATACCGCGACTAGTCTAAAAGGACGATAAGGGAGGCAGAACGAATCATGTTGGAATCCCGGGTTGTGACCGGCAAGGTGATCGATATTCGTGACGGCAAGGTGTTTACCTTACACGGAGACATGGTCAGCACCTATCATTTGGGATACTATGAGATGATGAATGAGGAAGTTCTCCCTGTCACAGACAGTCAGCAGGCGGCATTGTCCACCGCGGGGCTTATGGCGGAGGAAACTGCCGAATCCTCCGGCTGGCTCCGCAGGGAGTGGAAACCGCTGACCAGCTTCATAACCGCTTGGAGAAAGAGTGCAAATCGAGCCTGATTTGCGCTCTTTTTTTGCCTTTTTAAGCTTGGATGTCCAGGCTCTGAGCCATGAGAATTTCATGTGAGTTTTATATTTAAAAAGTCATATTGACTTGGGTCCGATGCGGTGTAGAATGAGGTCAAAAGGAAGTTTGATCAGCCCATTTCCGGATTGGGTAGCCCAATATGGTTTTCAAACCGCAGTGGGCATGCTGATGATACTCATCGCTTGGACGGTAGGGCGGAGAGTGCTTCGTGCTGCATAGAAGAACGGGGGCTGCAGAAGCCTTTCATGTCATTCATATTTTATATCATGAACTGAGGGAGGGGGAGAGGTGGGAATGGTTGCACTCGTAGTCGGGGCTACAGGGCTTGTGGGGCGTATGGTAACCGAAGAACTGCTGGGGCGCGAGGAGCTTGAAGAGGTTCGCGTGCTGGTACGAAGTCTTCCTGATATTGCGCATCCCCAGCTGAAGCCCATCTTGGTAGAATGGGATCAACTGGATCGATACAGCGCAGCATTTTCTGGCGTCCATAGCGTGTATTGCTGCCTGGGAACCACGATCAGGAAAGCAGGGTCCCAGCAGCAGTTCCGTAAAGTGGATGTGGATTATGTCATCAAGACAGCGGAGTTGGCTAAGCGGCACGGGGTGAGACAATTTATGGCGGTCAGCTCCGCAGGCGCGAATCCGAAGGTGCGTAACTTCTATCTTCGTACCAAGGGTGAGGTTGAAGAAAAGCTGGCCGGGATTGGCTTTCGGGGGCTGCATCTGTTCAGACCGTCATTATTGCTGGGCGAGCGGCCCGAGCGGCGGTTTGGAGAGCGGGTGGCATCGGTTCTCATGACTTCCCTCGACTTTGCATTCAAAGGTCCGAAGCTGGCTCCATACCGGGCCATACCTGCGCGGAAAGTAGCCAAGTCGATGGTGAATATCGGCTTAACGGATATGAAAGGCCACCATGTATACACCAATGAAGTCATTCATGTTCTCGGAGAGGCCGCTGAATAAATTTGCCAGAGCACCCGTGGCAGATTACAATGTACACAGATAGGAATACATAGAAAGGGTGACAGACCATGAGTAAACATATCATATCGACCAACAAAGCACCGGGGGCTATCGGACCTTACAGCCAAGCTGTAGAAATCAACGGATTCGTTTATACCTCAGGCCAGCTCGGCCTGAATCCGGAAACGGGTGAATTCGGCGAGGGAGTTCAGGAACAGGCGAAGCTGTCTCTTAGCAACGTGAAGGCGATCCTTGAAGCAGCCGGGACAAGCCTCGACCACGTCGTGAAAACCACCGTATTTTTGAAGGATATGAATGATTTTGCAGCGGTTAACGAAGTGTACGGCAGCTTCTTCTCCGAGCCTTACCCTGCTCGCAGCGCCGTTGAGGTTGCTCGTTTACCGAAGGACGGACTGGTTGAGATTGAAGTCATTGCCGTTAAACCATAAGCGAAATTATCACATGTAAAAGGTAGCTTTGCCTGCATTGGTAAAGCTCCCTTTTTTATGTTTAATGGAAATCGTGCGGCATTGAATAATACGAACTTACGTTCTATAATACACATAGAAGCTAGTATGTAGGTCAAACTAATATGGAGGGTATCTCTTGGGGATCGAGCCTAATATTAACAAGGAAATTCGAGGATGGATGAAGCAATATCAGGTACCCGGTTTAAGCATGGTACGGATTGTTGAAGGTCATATTCAGGTGGCAGAAGGCTACGGTACTTTGGAAGCTGGAACCGGCAACAAGGTAACCGGACATTCAATATTTAACGCTTGTTCTATCAGTAAATTCGTTACCTCAATGCTCGTTATGAAGCTGGTTGGTCAAGGGCTGCTGAATTTGGATGAAGATGTTAATGTTAAACTCTCTACCTGGAAAGTTCCGGAGAACGAATTCACCCGGCATAGCAAAGTGACCCTTCGAACATTATTGTGCCATCAGTCTGGAATCATGGACCCTGAAGGCAGCTTTAGCGAATGGGACTCCGCGCATGGTTTCCCCTCTATGGTAGAGCTGTTGGAGGGACGGACGCCATATTGTAATGAAGCGATTCGTGTCACGTATGAGCCCGGGAGTGAATTTGCATACTCGGACGCCGGTTTTTGCATCATTCAATTGTTGATTGAAGACGTGTTCGGTAAGCCATTTCAGATACTGATGAAGGAGCAGGTATTTGAACCGTTAAATATGAGAGGCAGTATAATAAATCCGACCATTTCACAACCCATGAGCGGACAGTTATCATGCGGCCATCACAAGAACGGGGAGTTGGTTGACGGCAAATATCCGATGTACCCCTACGCGGCTGCATCGGGTCTATGGACCACACCATCCGATCTAGCCCTCTTGGCTATCGAATTCATTGATTCTTTAAATGGCAGAAGTAGAATAGGGTTATCCGATGACAGGGCGAAGGAATGGATCACTCCTCAAGGGAGCAAGGAATGGACTGGGCTTGGTGTTTTTTTGGGCGGGTCTGATCAAGAGGTTGAGGTTTCATCACTCGGATGGGGCGTAGGATTTCAATGCATGATGACCATTCGGCCGTATTCAGGGAAGGGCACAATAATTATGACAAATACAGATCAGGGCGTTCATCAATCCAAGGGGATTATAGGAGATATTCTGAGAACTATGGAATAGAACCCTTTACAACCCCCTGGATTAGATCAACAACAGCCTTTATCGTTTAGATCGAGTAGGAAACGAATCGAAAGCAAGAAACTTCTCTTTTGCGTAAGAGCCGGACATGGTTTAATATCGAGATCTTCTCCGATTGCGCGTAAAGAAGAGCCATATGGCATATACAAACAGGACGATAGAGAGTACAAAGGCGGTCATTAAGATGCTGTCGGTCTCCCGATGCTCGGCCGCGATGGCGATGTAAGCCCAGGTGAAGACCAGCGGCACGATGCTGTCCCGGTAGCGCTGGCCGATCCATATGGCGAGTACTGCACCGATGCAGAGCAGCACAATCCCTAAAGTGGTTTCGCGCAGGCCAAAGAGGCTCCAGTCATTCTTCTGAAACACGATCCCGACGTTGACGATAAAGGCGGGGCACACCCAGCCGATATAGAGGCTGAACGGCAATTTCAGACAGAACTTCTCGCCTGACGTCGGATAGTCGATCGTATGCGTGCGGACATATAGAACCCATAGGGTTAACAGCAGCAGGAACATCACCACGACAGACCATTCAATATACAAATAGTGCCACAATATAAGCCATGCCATATTGAATACGCAGCTGAGGATAAACCATGGTCCGATGGATTTTACCGAATCGCGGCTTCCGGTATTACGACGCAGCTGATAGATGACAAAAAAGAACAGCAGCACATAGATGACGGACCATATGGAAAAGGCATATCCTGCGGGAGTGATCGCTGTATAATACATATCCGATATCTCCCCGGTTGTTCTGCCGCCAAGCGGCAGCATGCCTGATAACACATTCACGGCAATTACACCGGCGAAAAACAGCAGATTCCACCAGCGGTACGGGTTGTTGCGGTACATATAATCTCCTCCTGATATCAGTCTGGAATATATAGAATATACCCAAAAGAATGAATATCGAGCCAGCAGCCAAGAAAGGGGCACGGCCCCTTCACTTAACTCATAGGTTTCTTGCGGTATTCGTTCGGCGTGAAACCCTCCATCTTTTTGAATACTTTGCTGAAATATTTCTCATCCTGGTAACCGACCATCTCCGCGATTTGGGCGATCCGGATCTGGGGATTGAGCAGCAGCGTTTTGGCTTTATCGATACGAATCCGCCCGAGAAAATCCGATAGCGTTACGCCGAATTCCTGCTTGAATTTTCGCGAAATGTACTCCCTGCTAAGAAAGAACTTCCCCGCAATTTGCTGAAGGGATATCTCTTCATGATAGTGCTGCTCCAAATAGTGGGCAATATCATGAATGATGTGATTGTCCTTGGAATGAATCTGGGTAAGAACCCGGGATGCTGCATACAGTCTTCCGCTGATCTGTTCGCGCCAGCGATCCCAGCAGATCATTCCCTCCTCGCTGTAAGGAAGCGGGGAGGGAAGGTCCTGCGAGATTTCAGCGTCTTCGACGGGCTCCTGCGTGCTTTTCACTTCATTTTCCGTCCAATGATACTGGATCCAGTCCCACTCCGAATTCCATCTCGCCAGATGCTCCGGCGATACGAGATCTCTCTCTCTCACATCGTGCAGCCATTCTTCCGTGGCTGCCTCAATGCGCTCCTTGCTCCCGCTAAGTGCAGCCAGCTTGAATTTCTCCTCGTAGGAGGAGAGCCGCAGGGTCCGAGAGCCTTCGCTTTCAACGGCACGTTCGCGATGGATACGGGATTTGCCGGTTAATAGATTGCGGCCGCACAAGGCTTGGACGGCATTTAGATAAGCCTTCGGCAGATCATCGGGAAAGGCGCCTGCTCTGGCGGCACCGAAATGGCTACGCCTGCGAAGGGTGGAGAAGAACCCGTCATTGATTCGATCCAGTACGTCGTTAAAGGGAAGCCGCGGATTCCAACAGAGGATCATGATTTCCCCGGGCTTGTCGATATGTCGAAAGGCCACCCCCTGATCCATCAACAGCTCATTGCAAATATTGATGAGCGTGAAGGATAGCAGATGGCGCCTGTTGCGGAATTTGGACAGCAAAGCTTCGTCAAATTGATCATCACGTAGGACGGCAACGTTATAGATCATGCCGGTTACCGGCAGCATCATTCTGTTCCGCAATTGGGAAACCACGCTGTCCCTGTTCCCGTAGCCGTTAACCAGATCCGATAGCAGGCGGTCCATATAGAAAGGGGTCATCTGATTCATTTCGATATTCTGGTTAGTAATCTGCTGCCGCTTCTCTTCCTCGAGCTGCCAGGTTTGAACGGCTTTGGCCAGCGCTTCGTTTAAGCTGTCCGGTTCAACGGGCTTGAGGATATAGTCAATGCCTCCCGAACGGATCGTATGACGCACATATTCAAAATCATCATATCCGCTAATGACGAGCACTTTAATATCGGGTTTCGTCGTATGGAGCCAGGTAAGCAGCTCCAGTCCGTTTTTACGGGGCATTCGCATGTCGGTCATGACGATTTGCGGTTTGTTCTCCTCGATTAAGCGGACCGCTTCCTCCCCGTCAGCGGCCTGATCGATTTCCGTGATGCCATGCCGCTCCCAGTCTGCCAGAAGCCCTATAGCCTCCCGCACATGCTGTTCGTCATCTACGATCAATACTCTCATTCTACTGTTCACTCTCCCATGCGTTGATATCGAGCGTGACCTTGACGCCGTGTGGTACTACATTCTCTATCGTTAATCCGGCCTTGTTGTCGGAGTATAAGTTCAATCGCATCAATACATTTAAGAGCCCAATCGATTCATTGCCGGCATCGTTCAGGTCAGGGTGGCCGTATGCGGTCGCAAGTTTGCTGCGAATCAAAGCGAGCTCGGCCTCTTCGATGGATGACCCGTTATTTTCAACGACGACGATCAAGCGGCGTTCATCCGAGATGCGGGAAGATATGGATATATGGCCGACGCCGGCGTGCGTATTCATGCCATGCTTAAAATAATTCTCAACAATCGGCTGCAGGATCATCTTTGGAACCGGAGTCGTAAGGCTCTCCGGATCCAAATCCCATGTGATGTCCAGTTGGTCACGGAACCGCTGCTTCTGCAGCTCAAGGTACAGCCGCACATGATTGATCTCATCCTGCAGGCTCACTTTGCCCTCGCTGTTGCGCATATTGTAGCGCATCATATTCGCCAGCGATGAGAGCAGGGAATAGATGCGCGGCACATTATGCTGCAGGGCCAAGGTACCGATCGACTGGAGCGAATTGTACAGGAAATGCGGATCAATCTGCGCCTGGAGTGCCTTCAGCTGATTGGTCTTATTGGCGATTTCCAGCCGATACTCACGCAGGATCAGGTTGTTGATGGTGTCCATCATCGTTCGGAAGCGGCGGGAGAGAATCCCGATCTCGTCCGGGCTTGTAACGTCAATGTCCACGTCAAGCCGCCCGGTTTTCACCTGATTCATGTAGCTTGTGAGTTGTTTAATGGGTCTTGTAATCCGAATGGATATCCATAGGGTGCCAAATATGACAACGAACAGTGCTAATATCGCAATAATCGCGTTAATACTCGTGAGTTCTGTCGACTGTTTGTACAACGTTTGATGTGGGATTTGTTTGACAAGCGTCCAAGGAGCGTAAGGCAAGTCGAGCTTCTCGTAGACGATCATCGCGTCTTCGCCGTCATAATATCCATTATCCGCTTGAGCGATTTCGCCCATGAGCACAGGGTCGTCCAAACTTTGCCCTCTCTGCTGCGGATCCGGACCGTAGATGATGCTTCCCTCGTCATCAATCAAGTATAGCTGTTCTTCCCCTTTGGCATACAGCTGATCGCAAATGGCCAAAATACTGTCAAGTTTCACATCGATCGCTATTAGGGCATATTGGTCGGGTGACGGCACGTTGGTGATGGATCGATAGAAGGTGAAAACTTCAAAATTCAGAATGTCCGCAGGCCGCGGAGGGAACCCGTAACTGTGCACCTGATGGACGGGCTCGATGGCCGTATTGCCCGGGCCGAATTCTTCTATTTTACGGTAGGGTGCCTGACGGAATTCCCTTCGAGGGAGATTACTAGATATTTGGGTGGACTGTCCCGTTAAATTATTATGCAGATAAATTTGATGCACGTCCTGCGTGCCCGTTTGAATGGCCTGCAAGGTCGTATACAGCTCGGCTACAACCCGGTGATTATCGGGATCTAAGGCAAGATTGCGCAGAAAATGGGGATCGGAATATACGGACAGGGAGGCGCGGTCGATGCCGCGCAAATAGTTCATCAGATTGGTGGCTCCTTGATAAATCAACCGTATATTTTCATCCACCGTCTGCTCCTTCACGGACTCGCGGGTATGCGTAAACGTAATGAACAGCGAGAGCAGGAGCGGAATGGTTGTGACAGCGAGCATGAACGTGATCAGCCGGGTCTGGATGCTGCGGTACTTCATGTAGGATCACCCCCTGGATTATCGAATGTGCAGAAGCGCGTATGGTCAATATTTTACACCTAACGGTTCATGATTCTCCGTGTTTATTGTTTACAGGTTACCGCATAATGGCTGTACATCATACAACAACTTAACGAAAAGGGGAGATCAAGGGATGAATCGAAAAAAATCTTCGGCGCTGCTGCAGCAGTTTCTTTTCGTGGGACCCTCCACTATTTTTTTCATCCTGATCATGATCATTCCGTTCCTTCTGGGTCTTTATTATTCCTTCACGAACTGGAATGGCGTGTCAAGCAAAATCGACTTTGTCGGCTTTGATAATTTTGTTACCATCTTTACCAATGATGATAAATTCCGTGATGCCTTCTGGTTCACAACCCGGTTTACGGTGCTTGGCGTCATCCTTACGAATCTGCTCGGATTTTTACTGGCGTACTTTCTGACCAAGCCGCTTAAAACACGGAACGTGCTCCGGACGATTTTCTTCATGCCTAACGTGATCGGCGGTCTGCTGCTCGGTTTTATCTGGCAGTTTATTTTTGTCAAAGGGTTTGCAGCGATCGGTAATGCGACCAACCTGGGATTCTTCAATCTGCCGTGGCTCGGCACGAAGGGAACTGCCTTTTGGGCAATTGTAATCGTTTTCGTATGGCAGACGGCCGGTTACCTGATGGTCATCTACATCTCCTCGCTCAACAACGTGCCGAAGGATATTCTGGAGGCAGCCGAAATCGACGGCGCGAGCAGAGGGCAGGTACTGCGGTCTATCATTATACCGCTCGTTATGCCAGCGGTTACGGTATGTTTGTTCCTGGCGATTTCCTGGTCCTTCAAAATGTTCGACTTGAACCTATCCTTAACTAAAGGCGGACCGTTCGGCTCCACGGAGTCGGTGGCCATGAATATTTACAACGAGGCTTATACGAATAACCGTCTCGGGCTCGGAACGGCGAAGGCGGTCATCTTCTTCATCGTGGTTGCCATCATAACAAGTCTGCAGGTTCGATTCACGAAGAGCAAGGAGGTTGAAGCGTAATGGAGACCACGAGAAAATACCGGCTGAACACCATGGCCACCGAGATCATCATGATTATCGTAGCCTTGCTCTTCCTGGTCCCGTTCTACTTCCTGTTCGTGAACTCTGTCAAAACCTTCGGCGATCTGTTGACGGACTCGGCAGGACTTCCGACCACCCTTGAATGGAGGAACTATTCACGGGCGTGGGATATCACCAACTTCCCGCAGGCGTTCTGGAACTCGCTGGCCGTTACGGTAGCCAGCAATCTGCTGCTGGCGATGTTAAGTGCGATGACCGCTTATCAGATGGTTCGCCGGAACACGCGCTTTAACCAGATCATGTTTGCACTGTTTGTGGCGGCAATGGTCATTCCGTTTCAATCGATCATGATTCCGCTCGTGAAAGTGACGGCAACGCTGGGCATTAACAACAGCTTGTACGGGCTCATTATCTGTTACCTGGGCTTCGGAGTTCCGCTAAGCGTATTTCTGTTCCATGGCTTCGTGAAATCGATCCCGATGGAGATCGAAGAAGCCGCAACCGTGGATGGATCCAGCGGATACGGCGTATTCTTCCGGGTGGTATTCCCGCTGATGAAGCCGATGTTCGTTACGGTCATCATCCTGAACACCCTATGGATATGGAATGACTATCTGCTGCCATCCTTGATCCTGCAGTCCGCAGAGCTTCGGACCATTCCGATTGCTACCTTCGCCTTTTTTGGGCAATATACCAAGCAGTGGGATTTGGCTCTGCCGGCGCTGGTGCTGGGGATCATGCCGGTCATTATTTTCTTCCTGGCCATGCAGAAATACATCATTGAGGGCATTACGCAAGGAGCGGTGAAGGGATAGCCGCCAATCGGTCAATTCCTTCCCCCTCACAGATCAATATAATCCCTGATTTAACGAAAAAAGGTTGATTATACTGGAAAAGTAAACGCTATCAACAAATGCAGTACACGATCCTTATAGAAGAAAAAAAGGGAGGATTCACAATGAAGAAATACGGTAAGCTGCTCCTGGTCATGGTTCTGGCTTTCTCTACGCTGCTTGCAGCCTGCGGCGGCAAGAATGAGGACAATCAAGGCGCTGATGGTGGTGCCGAAGGCGGAACGAAAACGATTAAGATTTTTCAATTTAAAGTCGAAATCGCCGAGGCTCTGAATAAACTGAAAGCCGAATACGAAAAAGAGCATCCCGGCATTAAGCTGGACATACAAACGGTTGGCGGCGGCTCGGATTATGGCGCGGCGCTGAAAGCGAAGTTCGCTTCCGGCGACGAGCCGGACATTTTCAACGTTGGCGGATACCGCGATCTTGAAACGTGGTTCGAGAATGTCGAGGATCTCTCGGACCAGCCATGGGTGAAGGATGTTGTTGACGTTGCCAAAGAGCCTATGACCAAAGACGGTAAACTGTACGGACAACCGATGACGATCGAGGGTTATGGATTTATTTATAATAAAGATTTGTTTGAAAAGGCGGGAATCACCGAGCTTCCTAAGACGCTCACAGAGCTTGAGGAAGCAGCCAAAAAACTGCAAGCAGCCGGTATTACACCATTCGTGAACGGATACCAAGAGACCTGGATTTTGGCTAACCACTTGCTGAACATTCCGTTCGCCCATCAGGAAGATCCGAATGCATTCGTCAAAGGAATGAATGAAGGCACGGAGAAGCTGGTAGGCAACGCGAAATTCGACGAATGGATGAGACTGTTCGACCTCACCGTCCAATACGGCCAGAAGAACCCGCTGACGACGGATTACAACACGGAAATCACGACCTTTGCCAGCGGCGAAGCGGCCATGACCCAGAACGGGAACTGGACGCAAGTGCAAATCGACGGCATCAATCCGGATCTGAACATCGGCCTTCTGCCGATGCCGATCAATGAGAATGCCGAAGAGAATGACAAGCTTCCGATCGGCGTGCCAAACAACTGGGTCGTGAACAATAAATCGCAGGTGAAGGATGAAGCGAAGGAATTCCTGAACTGGCTCGTCACTTCGGAGACCGGTAAACGTTACATTACGGAAGAGTTCAAGTTCATCCCAGCACTGACCAGTATCGAAGCAAACAGCGAGACGCTTGGTGATCTGGGGAACGATGTCATGAAATACAGCAAAGAGAACAAAGCGCTCAGCTGGGAGTTCAACAAATTCCCTGACGGCGGCATGAATGAATTCGGCAGTCAGATGCAAGGTTATGTGGCTGGCAATGTGGACAAGAACCAATTGTTCGAAGGCATTCAGAAATCATGGGAAAGCTTGAAGGCGAAGTAAGCACGAGGGTGGCGTTTATAGCAGCGCTATGCCATCGAAATGATCCATTGGCGTAAATAGGCTGTCCCCAAGGAACAGCTTATGCATTATAAAAGGTCGAAGACAGACTCGTTTAGAGCGCTGTTCTTCGACCTTTTTATTTCTTGGTAATCACTACTTTAGCTTTGTGGCACCGTCTCTATCGTTGATAAGCATGCCCTGTGGTCAAGGGGAAGAAGCAGCGGAGCATGCTTATGACTAATAATTATTTCGGATCAGCAAATAAATAATGAGACCAACAACAGGGAAGAACAACAAGCCCAGCACAACCAGAATCGCAAATTCGGGGCTGCGGCCTTTTCGCCGGGCGTCATTATAACCCCATACGCAGACGGCAATGTGAAGAAGGAAGAAGAATAATCCCAGTAATAATGTCAAAATCCCGATAATACCAACGCCAATAAAACTCATAATGAAATACCCTCCCGAACTCTAATCGTATGATCTACATACGGTCGATCGGCATTAGGGTCGCATAAAAACGAAAAAATTTGGAATTTTCCTACTGGTGGTAACCGGAGATTGCATAAGATTAGAGATATTTTATTAACCTATATAGGAGAATTCTGCAATACATAGATCACTACGAAATAGTAAATACATGGTATGATAAAGGTTGACGTTATTTTGGCGTGAGAACGATTTCGCATTCGTTTTGAAATGTTGAAGCTATCGTATAAGATAGTAATAATATCTATAAAGCAGGAAAAGACGGGAGACAACGATGAATCAACCGCTCTATGGCGTATGGTTAGGTGACGTATTCTTTTGTTTTTCCGGTGAGGTTTCGGAACCGAGAGTGGATGCTTGGAGCCGCGTGGTCCGTACCTTTCGCAGACCGGATGGAATCCGTCCCTTCGCTAACGCTTCCCTCCGGCTTGCCGAGCTCCGATATCCGGCCAAAGTTCTCGGATCGAAAAGCGCACGGCGTCCGGAACGGAAGACACTTGGCGGACGGACGATGGAAGGGCTTGCTCTGACACCGGGAGACGCATTTCAATTGCTGATCTCGCTGGATCCTGAGTATTACCAGACTCAGGGCCTAAGCGTTGGCGAAGAAATGGAATATTGGGTACAAGCAAGCAGATTCGCATTGGAGCTGCTCCTGCAAGGGAAGATTGCACCAGGGACGGCCGAGGTGCCTTCCGTAGGCAGGCGCCGGACAACGATGCAAAACATAAAGGCGGTATGGAAGCCGCAGCTGTCTGCCGAGGATGGAGCGCGCTTTCTGCAGCTGGCAGCGAATATCCCGCCCATTGCGATCGGGACGCCGGCAGCTCTTGCCGGATTCGATCCTTCTACCCGTGAGGAAGCAGGGGCTATTGTGCTGTATTCTTTTCTGTGCGGCGTGATCGACAGCCAAGTCCGGGCGGCTGTCCGCGAATCGGAGGATAAGCTGCGGACCTATCTGGCGAACTACCGGCGGGGACAATCTCCGCTGGCCGAGCTGTGGTGGAACAGCCTGTTGACCGTCAGTCGGGACATTCCCATTCAAGGGACGGCTGAGGAAGTGAGCGAGCTGGAGGAAGCCGTTGAACGTGTTGGAGGGACGGCGTTTCCATATGACAGTGGGGAGGATCAGCCTCCCGAGAACGGGACCATTGGACTTGGGCTGCGGCTTGAGCCACCCCTGGATGAGAGCCGGAAGGACTGGAAGGTGTCCTTCTGGGCACGCAGTCAGGAGGATGAAGGCTTATTGATGCCCGTCCGCAGCATTTGGGGAAATCCGGAATCCGATCAGCTGATCCGTGGACGGATGTATTCTAGGGTTCAACTGCAGCTGTTAATGAAGCTGGGAGAAGCGGCAGAGTTGGCACCGGAGCTGGCCGCTGGCTTGTACGGGCGTGCTCCCGAGAGCGTATCGCTGTCGCTTGACCGCTTATCCACATTTATGAAGGAATCGGTTCCGAAATTAACGGCAAGCGGAGTCACGATTCAAATGCCTTCACGGTGGAGCAGGGAAGGGCGCCGCCGCGTCGGCTTATCTCTCAAAATGATGCCGGATGCAAGACCATCCGGTGAAGCGCATCCTCTGCCGGTGCTCGGCATGGAGCATCTGGTCAGCTTTCAAATCTCCGCAGCGATGGGAGGCCAATCTCTGACGCGCGAAGAATTGAAGTTTCTGGCCGAACAGAATCTGCCCTATGTCCAGTTCCGCGGAGAATGGGTTGAGGTGGATCTGAAGGAGATCAACCAAGTGCTCCGGTTCATGAAGCGCCATGAAAAGGGCGAGATGGAGCTTGCGGAATGGATGCATCTTAGCGCTGATATGGATGGAGAACGCATGTGGAAAGGTCTCTTTATCGAAGAAGTGGAGACAACCGGTCTGCTATCCTCCTTACTGGATGGCGAAACGGCCCGCAAGCTGCCGTCTCGCCCGATTCCTTCCTCGCTTCACGGCGAACTGAGACCGTATCAGGAACGGGGGTACCAGTGGCTTAGCGTGATGCGCGATTTAGGATTTGGTGTTTGCCTTGCCGACGATATGGGACTTGGAAAAACGGTACAGGTTATTACCTGTCTGCTGGAGCGTCTCAATACGGAATCGGCTGGCGGTCCGGTGCTGATTATTTGTCCGACTTCGCTTCTGGGTAACTGGCAGCGGGAAATTCAGCGATTTGCACCGGATCTGACCTTGCATGTGCACCATGGCGTTCGACGTCTACGTGGAGAAGACTTCCTGCAGGAAGCAGCCAATCATGATATCGTGCTGACCACCTATCATTTGGCGGGAAGAGACGGCGGTGATTTATCCGCAATCCAGTGGTCGAGTGTGGTGCTTGACGAAGCGCAATATATTAAGAATTACCGTACGAAGCAGGCGCAGAGCGTCATGAAATTATCCGCGCCTCACCGTATTGCCATGACCGGAACACCGGTGGAGAACCGTTTGGCGGAGCTGTGGTCGATCTTTCATTTTCTTAATCCGGGATATCTCGGCTCCTTTAACACCTTCCGTCAGCGATATGCGCCGGGAGAGGGGCAGCAGGAGAGATTCCGCGAGCTTCATAAGCTCGTATCTCCGTTCATGCTGCGCAGACTCAAGAGCGATCCGGATATCCGCAAGGATCTGCCGGAGAAACTGGAATTGAAATCGTATTGCCCGCTTACCGAGGTTCAAGGTGCGATGTACCAAGCGGTTGTCGATGAGATGATGGGACAGATCGAAAGCCGGACGGGCATGGCGCGCAAGGGACTTGTGCTCTCATCCCTCACCAAGCTGAAGCAGATATGCGATCATCCGCAGCTGCTTCGACGCGACGAAGGACGCGCGGTGCGTGCGGAGTCCTCGGGCAAAATGGAGCGCATGCTTGAAATTCTCGACAGCATTGCGGATGTTGGAGAATCCGCACTGATTTTTACCCAGTATGTGGGCATGGGTGAATTGCTGGTAAGCATGCTTGGGCGTAAATATGGGAAGGAGCCGTATTTCCTTCATGGCGGGGTGCCCAAACGGGAGCGGGATGAGATGGTGCGGGCGTTCCAGGCAGGCGAGGGGACCGAGTTTTTTGTTCTGTCGTTAAAAGCCGGGGGCGTAGGTCTGAATTTGACCCGTGCAAACCATGTGCTCCACTATGACCGTTGGTGGAACCCCGCAGTTGAGAACCAGGCGACGGATCGTGTATTCCGGATCGGCCAGCATCGCAACGTTCAGGTGCACAAGCTGATTTCTCAGGGAACGCTGGAGGAACGGATTGACGAGCTGATTGATCAGAAGAAGGCGTTGTCCGAGCAGGTGGTCGGGTCGGGCGAAACATGGCTGACGGAAATGTCGGACGGTGAGCTTCGCCAGTTGATCGAGCTGCAAGAGCAGGATTGGATGTAAACGGATTGCATACGGCGCGTGAAGCAGCGTAAAAAGGCATACAAAAATGGACGCCAGGAGGTGTGGGTTATGGAATCTGCGGAATCGGCCGAACGGATCGGGTTGGTGATCGAACCCGGATGGTTAAAAGGGAAAGTGGATGGAGCGCCCGAATCTTCGGGGACCTATGAGGTCAGCGTTCAGGTAAAGACGCTAAGCCCTGCTGCCCGCGAGGCCGTGCTGGCTTATCTGGAGGAGGACCCGCAGGCGCTGTACCGCCTGCTTGCAGGGCAGGACGCCCCTTGGCTGGCCGAGCTGGCGCCGTCCCCCCTGCATGGCGAAGAGCCGGCCGCCGCTGCCCGCTGCACCTGCGGCCAAGCGGCCTGCGGGCACGCCGCAGCCTTGCTGGCTGCTGCGGCCCTGCGGCTTGCGGTTGAGCCGCTCCAGCAGCTGACGCTGCTGGGGCTGCCGCAGGAAGCGCTGCTGGCCGGCGTGTTCGACGCCTGGGCCAAAGCAGCTCCGCCGCAGGCAGGCGGCTCTGCCGCTGAGCAGGCCGCCCGCGCGAAGGAGAAGGGGCCGTCCGGCCCTTCTCCGGGCGAATGGGTGGCCGAAGCGGCGGCCGAGGGCCGATTGCACCGGCCCGGCCCGCAGCTTAGCGAGCTGGCGGTGCAGCTGTCACCGCCGCCTCCGGCAGATCAGCTGGGCCCAGTCGGCGACTGGACAAGCTTACTGCCTGGTGTTCGCGGCGCGTCCAAAGCGCTCAGCGTGATTGCCCGCAGCGCGGCCAAGCAAGCCGAGCAGAAGCGCCGCAGCTTGAAGTCGCCGTAAGGTTACCAATCCATCACAGAATTGTAATGAATTTGATAGATACGGCGCCATAAATCGGGGCAATCTGCCGGATTTCTGACGTAAACGGAGATTATCCGGGATGTTGCGACAGCCGCTCGTTTGTTCTGCTCATTCTGAATAAGGTACAATGGAAGCAGGACAAACCGTGGGAAAGGAAGAAGCCATAGATGAATGCATTTTCGGGAAAACGAACACGATTTACAAGCGCAATGCTGTCATCCTTGCTGTTAGCAGGAGCCATTCTGGCAGGCTGTCAATCGGATGATGCGGGTTCCGGTAAGGAACAGGGTCAGGAATTGCAGTCGCCGGCTGAGGGCCAGGAAGGAAACACGCTTCCCGAGGGCGGCGCGGGCAATGAAGAGACAGGGGCGGAGAATCAGCCGGCGGATCCGGTCATGGCGAAGCGGAGCGAGAATGCGCTTCAGGCCACGATCCAGGAAAGCGGCGGCAAGCAGGTTGTAACCAACGCAGAGGCGATGACGGTGGTTGTGAATAAGCAGCGCAGCTTGCCGGATGGTTATGAACCAAGTGACCTCGTGGAGCCGGATGTTCCATTTTCTTTTGATGAGCCGCACGAAAAACGGCATCTGAGAAAAGAAGCGGCGGACGCGCTCGAGGAATTGTTCGCTGCGGCCAAAGCAGACGGCATCGAGCTCCGGGCTGTATCGGGATACCGTTCTTATGCCCGTCAAAAAACGATATACGAGAATAATGTTCGTACCAAAGGGGAAGCCGAGGCTAACCGTGTAAGCGCGGTGCCGGGTACGAGTGAGCATCAGACAGGCCTTACGATAGACGTGTCCAGCCCTAGCGCAGGCAATGCGCTGGAGGAAGCGTTCGGTCATACGGAGGAAGGGCAGTGGCTGGCGCAACGCGCGCCGGAATTCGGCTTTATCATTCGTTATCCGGAAGGGGCCGAGGATATTACCGGCTATGTATACGAGCCGTGGCATATCCGTTATGTAGGCAAGGATCTGGCGCCGGATATTGCCGATAGCGGCTTGACGCTGGAGGAATACTTCGATGAGGCGAACATTAAACTGTAAGCTGTGCTAATAGTCGTGGGATAAACGGGACTTTTTATCCTTGTACCCTGGCTTGCGAATCTATAAAGTAGAACAGGACCTGCGCAGGACCGGGCGATGTTCTTGTTATACGAATGAATCCCGGGGCGGCTTGGCTCCGGGATTCATTCGTATTTTAAGAGATAAGAGAGCATAAACTTCAGAGGCTTACCATCCTGATCTCGCAAGAAAAACTTCCGCTAAATGCGGTCGGTCTTTACTTATTTAATGGCGAGTCCTCATAACCGGGATCATCGTAGCCGGTGTCGGTCAGCTTGCTGATGATGTTCATGTCCTCAATGGTTTTGCGGGTGCGTTCATCTCCATGTTCATGGAGAAAGTGGTAGAGATTGATCGTTCGTTCGTCGTATTGCTCGGCAGCATCGTCATGATCTGCCGACTTGTAAGGGACGAATGTGCGTTTAAACGCATACCGATCGCTGCTGCTGACTTCATAGAGCAGCCCCCTCAGCTTTGAGACCTCTTCATCATCCATATATACAACATATTCGTTCGTATCGTTCGGTACATCCTGGATCAGGTTGTGATTGACTGAAACATAATACGTCTTTTTATCGTTTGTCATATTAAATCCCTCCAGACTTCGGCAGCTAAGGGCTGCACGGCATAGGATGCGGCTGAGCCGACAGTATCCGGCATTGTACTGTCCAGTTTTCTAATCATATACACGTTCGGGGCCGGGATGAATCAGCCGTGCAGTTGGAAGGGGCTTCCTTTTTCACATGGGGCAAGGAATTTGGTATGATAGAATCACCATGGCGGCAGTATACTGGACGATGAGGAGCATAGATCATCACATCGAGTAGTATGCGAACGGTAAAAATATGGGATGGCCGGTTTATGGCTAGTTAAAAATCGTTAATAACCTTAATGAAGTGATATGACAATGTGCCGGCGGCCCGCCGGTGAATCGGGATATGAGAAAGAGGAGGATTCATAAATGAATATTTTACAAAAGCTTAAGGACGGAGCCAACCGCGCAACGGAAAAGGCGCAGCACGTGGTGGAAGTGAATAAACTCAACAGCCAAATTTCCGAAATCGAACAGCAGAAGAACTCATATTACTTACAGATGGGTAAAGTGTTCTATGAGGGCTACCGTCAGCAGGACATGACGATGGCAGAAAAAGAAATGGTTGAGCTTGCGCAAACCTGCGATGGATTGCAGGAGCAAATTGAAGCGATTCGGAACCGCATTGCGGTCCTCAAGAATGAGCGGGTCTGTGAATGCGGGCGGGTGGTCGCGCTGGATGCGAATTTCTGTCCGTACTGCGGAAACAAGCTTGCTAATTTGATTCACCCTGAGCAGTCAGCATCGGATGAACCAAGGGAGTCTGAACGTAAGATCGTATTTGATAAACATGAATATGCAGCGGCTGAAGAACAACAACAGGAACAGGATGAATTGCCTACCTACGATTACCGTTCGAATCCGGATCCATACGAGCCGGACATGTATGAGCCGGAGCCGGAACGGCAGTACGAGGAATTGGATCTCTCTGAACCTGAGGTTGATCCGGAACAGCTGCGTATCGAGCAGGAAGAGCAGGAGAAGGAGCGCCGTCACTGGGAAGAACTCGAGCGGGAGCGGGAGAGGCAGCTGGAACTGGACCGCCGCATTCGTTTCTGGCAGGAGAATAACCAAAGTCAGGACTATGTTGGTGATGATGAGGCGACGCGCGATATGGTGAAGTGCCAGATTTGCAGTGTCGACCTGCCAAAAGGCTCGAAATGGTGTCCGCGCTGTGGAGCTGAACAGATTTAAGATATAGGGATTCGGACGATCATGCCCTTGCGCGAGTGTGAATAAGACAGTGTGAATGATAGAGCAAGCGTTCGAGCATCTTGGGAGGACTAATATTATGGAACAATTGCTGCATCATTTGCGGAATTTGGGATTTACGGAGATTGAATCGAAAATTATGGTAGACCTTGCCGAGTATGGGCCGGCGGGTGGTTATGAGGTAGCAAAACGACTTGGAGCTTCACGTTCTAATGTCTATGCAGCCATGCAGCGTTTGGAGCGGCAAGGGGCACTTGAGCGAATGGACGGGGAACCCGTCCGTTACCGTTCGCTGAAACCGGAGGAATTGACGAGGATGATATCCGGCCGTGTGGAGGCATCACTCGCTTTTGTTGAGAAGAGCTTGCCGCGAGGAAGCGGCACGGCCGCTCCCTTCCTCAGTATGGAGGGAGATCAGGCGGTGCTTGATGTTCTCGCCCGGGAATTGAAGCGAGCGAAACAGGAGATCGTGGTTGACGTCTGGCGTGAAGAAGCTTCGCTTCTGCGTGAACCGCTGGCTGAGGCGGAGGCTAGGGGAGTCAAGGTGCTGTGGGCTTGTGACGGCCCGGACCAAGGCCTCTCAAGAACGCTGGCGTGGCCTGGGTGGAACGGACTTGCGGAGCGCCGGGGAGGCGGCCGGAAATTCTCCTTTGTTGTGGATCGGCAGTGGTGCATACTAGGGATGCGCGGCGGGGAATATGATACAGGAGCGGTCATCACGGAGCATCCGGTACTGGCGGAGCTGTTGCTGCACCATTTTACTCAGGAGATGGTATTGTTCCAGCTTGAACAGGACATGGGTGAGCAGCTGGAAGCCCGTTATGGAGAGCACTTTGGTCTGATTCAGAGCCAGTACCTTAATGCGGAAGCCGACGCTGAAGCTCAGGAAGACAAGGCTGAATCCAAATCCAACTCACCAGCGGATGATGAAGCTGATTCTGACCCAATGGACGAGGATAGCAATCGTAATACGGCCTAGGGTTCCGACTGGTACATGAGGAGGCCCGCCCAGAAGTGACTTTTATCACAGTTAGGCATCATGGTTCATCGTACAATGTAATAAACATAAAGATAAGGAACGCCGGGATTTATCTTGGCGTTTATTTGCTTAAGAACCGCAGGCAGGTGGGAATGAATGTTGTAGCTGGCAAGAGTATGAATGAAGCGGTCTTCAATCGCAATCATGACAACCAAGAGAAGGGGGATGAATGAGCATGGAATGCATCGTTCATTTTACAGTGGGACATAAGGAGGGACCCAAGAAGCTCCGAGGATTGATTTTTGTTGATAAAGGAGAGAATCCTACAGGTCAGCAGCTGCTCGATATGTTTCATGAAATGGAGTATAAGGTGGTACCTGACCCGCATGATGAGCTTCTATTTAAACCGGAAAATCCCACGGAAAGTTATACTTATATACGTGTGAACGAACTCGATATGGGTCAAGAAAAATATACGGAAGACCGTAATCTGAAATCGCTGCTGAACGAGCTGCTGCCTAAACAACGCACGGGCTTATAACGGCTTGCTGGAGATCATTATGATACTTGGAAAGAAATGAACAACCCCATCTGCCTTTCGCTAGCGTCCGCTGGGATTCGTGAAATCCGCTTGTTATAATGGATGTACGGAAGGGGATGGAGATGTTTATTTTTGCAGGAATCGTAGCATTATTGATTTACGGCTTGCTGGTTTATTATATTGGCCGAAGCGTATGGAGCTGGATGAAACCGGGTTCGTCCATTATGCTCAAATGGATATACATAGTCGTGCTGACCGTTGTTTCGACATCGTTTATTTCAGGGCGGTTCTTCGGTAACCTCACGGTGCTGAGCGTGATAGGATCGTATTGGATGGCTATTTTCTATGTCCTGATCATCCTGCTCCCGTTGATGCACATCATGCTGTGGCTGTTAAGATTGACGGCATTGCGAAGAGAGGGCCTGAAGAAGGCGGCGGGATTTATCGTGTTGGTGCTATTGGTCGTTGTGATCGGCTTCGGTTCTTTTAATGCTTATAGTCCAACGGTTCGCGCATATGATATTCGCGTGGACAAGGACGCCGGCACACTTGAGGAGCTGAATATTGTCATGGCGTCCGATATGCACTTCGGCGTTCTGTCAGGTAAAGCCCACGCTGCCCGCATGGTGAAGGAGATCAATGACTTAAAGCCGGATCTGGTATTGTTTCCAGGCGATATCATCGATGACGATCTGGATGCCTATTTAAGCCAGGGGATCGATCAGATCCTGGCCGGTATCCAGGCAACGTATGGCGTGTATGCCTCGCTTGGCAATCATGACCGATTCGATGGCGAAATGCCGGAACTGATCGCGGCTCTTGAGCATAGCGGCATGACCGTGCTGTATGATGAGAAATTGACGGTCGAGGGACTGACGCTGGTTGGCAGACGGGATAAACAGGATCAGGAGCGGGCCGAATTGTCCACGATCATGGATGGGTCCGATCTATCCAAGCCGATCTTTGTGCTCGATCACCAGCCGAATGCGCTGGAGGAAGCACAGCAGCAGGGCGTAGACCTTATCGTTTCTGGGCACACGCACCGCGGGCAGGTATTCCCGGCACATCTGATTACGGAGGCCATGTTCGAGAATGATTGGGGGTATCTGCAAAAAGGCCAGATGCATTCCATCGTGTCCTCGGGCTACGGTTTCTGGGGACCGCCGATTCGTCTGGGCTCCCGCTCCGAGATTGTACAGATCCATGTTACATTTCAATAGATGATATTGAGGGGTATACCGGGTGAACGCAGGTTTAACGGCCGGGGACATGGATCTGGAAGGGAATGGGAGTGATATCCTGTTCCGCTGGCAGCAAGCTCACGTTGGAACATATACGCTTCGAATCCAGCTGGTTGATGTGAGCGGCGATGTACCCCTGTCCATCGGTGATTCCCTGGAATGGATAATTGAAGTTATACCTACAAGTTAATTCAGCTAGGAAGGCTATCCCATGAAACATATGGGGCAGCCTTTTTTTCGTTTAATTGACCGGTAGTTTATTATTTCCGTAAATTTTCACTTTATTTTTTCATAGGGAATGCGTTATACTTCATTCATTCGGAAATATACCATGTACACGCAAGCATTCCAAGGAAATTGGATATCATACATTTTCTCGTATAGGTGCAGGAATTGGCCTGCATGTCTCTACCCGATCACCGGAAATGATTGGACTACGGGTTATAACAGCAGCAGCGGACAAGCCAGGTCAATTCCATTGACGTGATGTCACGGTGCGTTTTTGCTGCTTATGCCCACTTGTTTCTTTCCCGGCGATTCGGTGAAAGGAGGAAGTGGGCTTTTTTTTGCTTGGAATGTGAACAAATTTTAAGGGGGAGCATCATGCAATTACTGCAGAACAAAGTGAAAGAGGAAGGCATTGTATTAAGCGGACAGGTACTGAAGGTGGATTCGTTCCTGAACCACCAGATGGATCCGGTATTGATGAAAGAGGTAGGAAAGGAATTTACACGGTTGTTCAAGGAAGCGAACGTGACTCGTGTATTGACCATCGAATCCTCCGGCATCGCGCCCGGCATTATGACCGCGCTTGAAATGGAAGTGCCTCTCATCTTTGCACGGAAGCAGAAGTCGCTGACGCTCCGTGAGGATATATTCGTGGAGAAGGTATACTCCTTCACCAAGCAGGAGACAAACGAAATTACGGTCGCGAAGAAATTCATCAAGCCCGGCGATAAAGTGCTGATCGTGGATGACTTCCTTGCCAATGGCGAAGCGGCATTCGGACTTGCCCGCATCGTAGAGCAGGCGGGTGCCGAAGTGGCAGGCATCGGGATCGTCATTGAAAAAGCGTTTCAGCCAGGAGGACGTTTGCTGGCCGAAGCGGGATACCGTGTAGAATCGCTCGTACGTATTGCGTCACTTGAAGATGGCGTAGTGACATTCGCATAGAACGAAAGCCAACAACATATTGGGAGGAATCAAGAAGCCATGGAACAACAGAAACAAGCGGTGCAAGAACCGATTTTTGATAAAAATCGGAGTCCAGGTAAAACCTTTTCACTAGGTTTGCAGCATGTATTGGCAATGTACGCAGGGGCGATCATCGTACCGCTTATCGTTGGTGGTGCACTCGGTCTAACGACAGAGCAGCTGACTTATCTCATCGCCATCGACCTGCTTGCATGCGGGGTCGCAACCTTGCTGCAGGTGTTCGGCAACAAGTACTTCGGTATCGGTCTTCCGGTCATGCTCGGCTGCGCGTTCCAGGCAGTAGGTCCGATGATCATTATCGGACAGCAGCACGGGATGTCGGCTATTTACGGAGCGATTATTGCTTCCGGTTTATTTGTCATTCTGTTCTCCGGTTTATTCGGCAAACTGATTAAGGTATTCCCGCCTGTCGTTACAGGCTCTGTTGTTACGATTATCGGTTTGACACTGATTCCCGTAGCTTTGAATGACCTTGGCGGCGGTCAAGGCAGCGAGGATTTTGGCAGCGCATTGAACATTTCCCTCGGCTTCGGCGTTCTTGCATTCATTATTATCATGAATCGGTTTGCCAAAGGTTTCTGGCGATCGATATCGGTTCTTCTGGGTCTTATTCTAGGCACCGTGGTAGCCGCATTCTACGGTGGAGTGGATTTAACCCCGCTTCGCGAAGCCGGCTGGTTCCGTGCTCCGCAACCCTTCTATTTTGGTACGCCGGAGTTTAAAATCGTTCCGATCATGACAATGATACTGGTGGCAATTGTCAGCGTTGCCGAATCGACGGGCGTATTTATGGCGCTTGGCAAAATCGTGGATCGCGACATCACCTCCAAGGATCTGTCTCGTGGTTATCGTGCGGAGGGTCTTGCGATTGTGGTCGGCGGTATTTTCAATTCATTTCCTTACACCACTTACTCTCAAAACGTTGGTTTGATTCAGATGAGCCGCGTGAAGACGCGCGACGTGATCGTTGTGGCAGGCGGCTTGCTCGTATTGATCGGATTTGTACCGAAGATTGCCGCCATGACACAGCTTGTACCGACTTCGGTTCTCGGTGGAGCGATGGTAGCCCTGTTCGGCATGGTTGTATCTTCCGGTATTCGGATGTTAGGAGATCAAGTAGACCTTAACCGTCACGAGAACCTGTTCATTATTGCGTGTTCCGTCGGCATGGGCCTTGGTGTGACAACCGTACCGGGTCTGTTCGCAAGTCTGCCTGACAACCTGCGCATTCTTGCGGATAACGGCATCGTGGCGGGCAGCTTGACCGCGATTGTGCTGAACCTGATCTTTAACGGCTTGAAATATACGAAGCCCACTCATACAGAGCAAGGTGATACAGCAGAAGGGCATGCTGCATAAGCAATGCCCACTGAAAGCAGCCGGGTGACCTCCGGCTGTTTTTTTAGTTGATAAGAAAGTAACAATTTCAGAGGCTAACCCTCCTTATCTCGTAAGAAAAACTTTCTCGACTAGCGGTCTGGCTTCTGCAGACAGGACGTCGATAGACGTTTTTCTTTTGAATTAGTCCTGTTGGATCCAACCCAAAACGGCTGCCTCCATAGAGTGGAGGCAGCCGTTTTGCGTGATGTATAAGCTTTAGACGCGCTGCATTTGTTTCTCTGCAATATTGCCGATCCAGGGCAGCTTGAACCATTTTCCCTGAATGGCGTTTGCCATAAGCACCAGCCACATCAAGACGCCGACCAGCGCCAGAAGGGCGGAGGCCAGAAGGCCGATGATGGGCACCGCGCTCGACAGCAGGTGAGCGACGGCCAGGACGCCAAAGGCCAGCAAGGACTGCAGAGCATGAAATATGACGTAGCGGCTTCTCTTTTCTAATGAAAGAAACAGAATTCCTCCGACCATGGGAAAAAGATAGCACAGCGTAGCCGCCAGATTCTCGGGAAGTCCTGTGGACGATTTGAAAGGGGACATCTCATCAACTCCTTGTCTTAGACCGGTTCTGGGGTAGGGCAAGCTTTATACCTTACCTTATGAGCCGATGGGACAAAGTATGATGGTTAAATCCCGAACTTATTTCATTTTCAATTGCAGCAGATATTTCACGAGAGCATCCTGCTGCTCCTGCGTGAACCCGCTGCTTTCGTCCACCCAGAACTCATGTCCCTGACCGGTGACATGGGTGTCTTTCAGTCTTGAATCCTTGCGGTTCGCCTCGACGACCTGCAGTCTCAGCTTACGGTCTATCAGGGCTTTCAGGCTGTTGTAAGGGTCTGGTTGAATCCCTTTCATAAGCGTGTGTGATACGCCGGTTTGCGTCAGCTTAGGCCCGACCGCTACGCCGCCGTCGTGCAAATACGGTGCGGACCAGCGAAGACCGATCAACCCTTTGACCTTATAACCGCCGCCCGATGTATGGCCGAAGCCCAACTTGATCTGCTCCGGGTCGATATCATCCAGCGGAATTTTGGTTATTTTGGCACCCGGAGGGATTGGGACAGGCGTGTCGGGCGGGTAGAACTCCGCATCGCCAAAAGCATTCTGCGTGCGCTGGAAGGCTTTTGCCCTTGCGGGCTCGGTACCGATTTCTGCCGCGCGCATAACGCGGTTATTCGTATAGAAGTCACCAGCGTGGCACGTAATGCATTGCGCTTTTTTGAATACTTCCGCTCCGAGGTTGATCGTCTTGGCGTCGGAGATATCCTTGGTATCCGTTTCCGGCGGACGGATCGTATTCTGGTAGGCGGACATGGCGTTCACCTGCTCCCCGGCTTTGAAGCCCGGCGAGCTGATGTACAGCCCGTTCGGTGCGATGGCTGAAACCTTCGGGAAATTCGGAATCTTCACAACCTTATTCACGCCGGGGGTGCCGGGATTGGGATCCAGCCGGTTAAAGAATTCGATGGGCTTCAGCCCGCTGCCCGGATCATAGCGAAACTTGCGATGGGCTGCATTTTGCAGAATGGTGCCCACATAAATCTCTTTGTCGATTCCCCACATCGGTTCGCTAACCTCGGTTTGACTCAAGGTATCCGTGTTCTGGGCGTGAACATTGTTGCTGAAGGTGCTAAGTCCCTTGAAGGGCCCCGCGGCAGCGAAGCCGCTCCAGCTGTATGGATGATCGCCCTTCGTAAACATATCGGGAATTTGGGTCACGTCACTGACCAGATCCGCGGTTGTATCGAACGTGCCGGGCATCCATTTAACCAGATTTTCGTCAACGGCTTTTTCCAGCAGGGCGGAATCCGGCAGCGCTTCGGTTTTTCCTTTGGAGTTTACAATCGTACGCTGCTCGTTCTTTACATAATCGACCAGGCTCGTAATGTCCGTATGATTAAAATAAGCCGCGCTATTCGGGGCCAGTGCCAGCATTAAACCGAGGTTCAGATCGGAGTTGGGCGCGCCCTCGACGATCATTCCCGTTTCACGGTTGACGGTCGCATGGCAGGCCATGCAGCTAACACCGATGCGGGCTTTGCCTTCGGCATATTTAACCGTAACGCCAATGGGGGCATAGGCGCCTTTGGCTACATCGAAGCCTGTATCAATCTTATCTCCCTTGCGGAAGGATTTGTCGCCGATCGTCACATCCTGATCGAGTTCAACGCGTAAATTGGTTGTTCCCCGTCCCTTCAGCTCGGCGATAGCTTTTGCAACGTTTTTTAGCTTCATCGGACCATCGACGATCCCCAAGATATCAGTTAAAAACACCTCATTGCCAAAGGATTCCTCATATAGTGTACGACGCCCTAGGGCAAGCAGTTCTTTTGTCACCTCAACGGCGCCATGGGCGGCTGTTAAGCGGGGATCCTGATCCTTCAGGGCGGTACCGGGAACCGTAAGCGTCTTTCCCCAGATATCATACTGGCGAATAAAACCCGTTTGCTGGGCTTGGATTTGCGTAGCATTTTCCAATTTATGTGCAGGCGGTAAATAGGCGTATTCCGGCTCCATGAAATAAGCAGCAAGCCATAAGGCCCCTACAACGGTGATCGGGATCAGCCATAGCAGGAGCCGCTTCGATTTTCGCATGTCATATCACCCTTTTTTATAAGCAGATCTGATGAATCATCTCTTCACTGCCGATATACAAGGGCTTTAGTCTACATGCACATCATGGCGCAGCGGTGATTCGGCATTAACTTGCTTATCAGGACCTTTCTCTTTTGGAACCAGGCGCTCGTCTGTCATGCCTCGATGGTGGTTTTCAAAATCATACTCCGCCAGCCGCCACTCCGTGGAGCCCTTCTGCGGATCGAACGGAAATTCCTCGCCGCGTTTTAAATATTCCTCCCGTCCCCATTCATTCGTGTATGTTCCGTCTACTTCAACCTCTTCTCGCGAAATAGGGTGGAGATCCTTGTCTTTTCCGGACATGTCGCATGCTCCTCTCAGGCTTGATTTTAGAAATGATTCATATCGCATAAAGTAACCAGAAAGAGGAGGTACTATCCGCTGAAATTTGCATGTAAGTCAGATACGGTCTCGGGAAAGAACCGAGTGCTCCTAAGTGCAGGGAGGACCTAAGTTGACGATCTGTCAGCTGCCTGAGGATAATGAAGCAGGTTTTGACTTTAAGTCATCAAGAATATAGCGCTCCAGCAGAGAGCGTGGGTTCTTCCAGCGGCTGACCTTGCTGTCGGCAGTAAATACGACGACCGTATCCAATTGGGGAAAAAGGTAGATTTGCTGTCCTCCATGGCCGTGTGCAAGAGCGAAGGGAGTCCCGTTCTGAATGCCGGTCCACCACTGGAAACCGTAATCCCCAAAGGCGGGATAGCCCTTGACCTGCGGAGCGAGGGCTTGCTTAAGCCATGATTCCGGGATGAGCGTGGTGCCTTGCCAACGTCCCCCATTCAGGCAGCAAAGCCCGAATTTGGCCATGTCGCGGGAGGTAAGATAGAGGCCAACGTGACCCATGCTGTGGCCCTCGGGACTTGGGGACCAGGCGGCATGGCGAATGCCGAGCGGCTCGAATAAATATTGTCTGGCATAGGTGTAAGCATCCATTCCCGTAGCCTCGCTAATGGCAACGGAGAGCAGATGGGAATCCGTGCTCCGATATTGGAAGAGGCCCATTTCCTGTTCCATGACAGGGAGGGATAGCGCGAAGCTTGTCCACTTCCGGTTGCGGTGGAATCGGTGAATGAGCGGTTCCCCTAGCTTTTTACCGGTTTGCCACGCAAAACCTGAGGTCATCGTCAACAGATGATGAAGGGAAACCTTGTGTAATAGCGGATGGGCTCGTTCGGGAACATATCGATGGAAAATATCCATTACAGAGGAATTCAGATCAGGTAACTCGCCGCGTGAGTGGGCGATGCCGCATAACGCTGACGTAAAACTCTTGGTAGCGGACCTGAGATCGTTCAGCGAGGAAACGCCATGACCGTTGTAATAGCGTTCATAGATGAGTTTGCCGGCATACAGCAGGAGAAAGCTGCGCATTTTCGGATATTGTTTCTGAATGATCAGGTCGACCTGATCAAGCGAATCGAGGTGCAGCCCTGCCTCATGAGGCTCAGCGGCAGGAATAGGTGATCCTAAATCGACAGGGGAATGCAGGATAGACTGTGAGTTCGGCATGAGCTGTAGGCCTCCTTGTATCTAGAATATGTTATTCTGCGTATCCATTTGTGATATTCGCTGATTTCTGGAGCGCGGGAGGTTCGTTTGAATGTATCTTAACCAATTCCGGGGATAAAGGATGATCTGATGAAAAAACATAGACCAAAAAACATTTTTTGGGAAAGATGAAACAAACAGAAGAATATGATATAATATATTAATGATTCAGTTGCATGCTGTTAGGGTATGTATAGTGTCAGGTGCATTGGTAAGTTGCTGAATATCAACCTAATGGTCACCGTAAGAACTGCAATATGGCTTCAACTTAATGAGGTAGATCTTTTCGGCATTCTCTTTAAACGGAGTAATTTTATTCCACACGTTTTGGGAGGGATCCATCATGGCAACGAAAGGTCACAATGAGGTTAAGGAAAGTCTGCGGGAAATGACACGAATTTTCCGGCCTAAAGATCCGAAAAAATTTGTAAAGGAGTATGTCCGGAAGTACCATATTATGGGGGGCTATGAAGAAGAGCTTACACTTGTTGTTGAGCATGAACTTGGCAAGCTGAATTCCTCCGTTTCGTAACCTGTAATAGCACCTGGTCTATAGAAATAACCAACACGCATCGCATCTTCACCTTGTTAATGACTAATGATATGAACCATTTAGAGTTTATGGTTAAACCGTTTTTGGGGCAAATGTCCCGAAAGCGGTTTTTTTGCGTTTGCCAGTCCCCGTTAAGTCAACAGGCTCATCTCCTCGGAAAGTCTATTTCCTGGGGGAATTTTGCATCTGTCCCTACATATATTGTTAGCAATCGATCCGATAAGGATATAAGGGAGTGGACAGATGTGAGGACACAGCTCAGACGGAAGGAAGAAATCGGATATATCCGCGAGGCGGGACGTATACTGGCTGCGTGTCACCATGAAATAGCGAAAGTCATCAAACCGGGAATCACAACGAGCGAGATCGATGCCAGGGTCGAGAGATTTTTGGAGAAGAATGGGGCTTTGCCCGAGCAAAAAGGATATAAAGGATTTCCATACGCAACTTGTGCATCGGTCAATGAGGTGGTGTGCCATGGATTCCCCGATCAGCGGCCGCTGCAATCCGGGGATGTTGTGACCATTGATATGGTGGTGAATAAGAACGGGTGGCTGGCGGATTCCGGCTGGACCTATGCGGTAGATCGGGTTTCAAGGGAAGTATACCAGCTGATGCAGCACACCCATGAAGCGCTGTTTAAAGGGATCGAGGCCGCTCGACACGGCGCAACCTTGGGCGACGTAGGTTATGCCATTGAACAGGTTGCCAAAAGGGAAGGCTACGGGATCGTCAAATCGCTTGTCGGTCATGGCATCGGCCGCGCCATCCACGAGCCGCCCGATGTCCCGAACTATGGCATTCCAGGAAGGGGACTTAAACTCAAAGAAGGAATGGTCATTACCATTGAACCTGTTTTTACCCTGGGCCCCTCGGGTGCCGTGTTCTGGGGGGATGACGGCTGGACCATTTCCAGTGCGGACGGATCGGTGGGCGTCCAGTATGAGCATACGATTGCTATTACGCGTGGAGAAGCTGTTATCCTGACGGATTAAGATGCCGAAAAATATACCATAATAATAGGAGGTTTTCTTCGTGAGGCATCAGGGCTTTTCGAAGGAGACCTCCTTATGTCATGGGTGTCCAGATAAATGGGGGGCGGCTGCATATAGATTCAAAAAGGCGGAAATGACTGTATATATAGCTATGAAGGCTGTCGCAGACAGGGTGTGAAGAATGTCGAATGATGGGTCACGGGATGGCGGATACGGTTTGAAAGCGATTGCAAAATCAGTAACGGCGCGACTTTGACGACTTTTCGAACAATTTGTGAACTCCCTGTGAATGATTGACAAAAGCAACCCATGAACTTATATTTAATAAGTGATTGCTTTAATTGACAGGATTACTTCATCCGTGATTGTGCAGGTAGATTACCGCTGTTTGCGCCGGATGGTAGTCTACGAAAATCGGAAAAGTGGGGTAGATCAATGATGAAACGGTGGCAGGCTGTAAAGCGTCTTCTTCCTTTGATGGCCATGTTTGCTTTGGTGTTATCCGGCTGCGGCCGAGAGGATTTGTCGGTCTTAAGACCACAAGGTCCGGTAGCACAAGGTCAACTGGATTTAATTAAGCTCTCCATTTCGATTATGATCGTCGTAATGGTTGTGGTATTTGGAATCGCCGCATACGTGCTTGTTAAATTCCGTCGAAAGAAGGGACAAGATGAAATTCCTGAGCAAGTAGAAGGTAACCATAAGCTGGAGATTATTTGGACGGCGATTCCGCTGCTCTTGGTACTCGTGCTTGCAGTTCCTACTATTCAAAAGGTATTTGCTTACGGAGAGAACGACTGGAACAATCCAGATGCAGTTAAGGTGGAAGTTACTTCTCATCAGTTCTGGTGGGAGTTCAATTATCCAGACTACGGCGTAAGAACCGCTCAAGAGCTGGTTATTCCTGTAGGCAAGAAAATTGCTTTCCAATTAAAAACGAATGATGTGCTTCACTCCTTCTGGGTACCATCGCTCGGCGGCAAGATGGATACAAACACAGAAGGCAGCGTTAACTACATGACTCTGGTTGCTGACAAAGCAGATACATACATTGGTAAATGCGCAGAGTTGTGCGGTCCTTCTCACGGATTCATGGAATTCCGGGTGAAAGCGGTTGACGATGCGACATTTGACAAATGGGTTGCGGCATTTAAAGAACCTGCTGTGCTCCCTGCCGATGCGGCACTCGCCGAGAAATTCAAGACCAACTGCCTTTCTTGCCACGCTGTGGGCGACCAAGGCGGAGCCATGGGTCCTAACCTGACGGGCATTGGATCACGTGAGACGATTGCGAGTATCTTGCTGAACGACATAAGCGGCAAACCAGGCACGAAGCCAACGAAAGACAACCTGGTGGAATGGCTGATGGAGCCTCAGGCTGTAAAACCTGGCAACACGATGCCAAATCCGAAGGATCTCGGCTTCAGTGACGAAGAAATCGAGCAGATTGCCGATTACTTGGCCAATTATAAGTTGGATTATTAATACAGCAGCAAGAACTTTAAAAGGGGGTACAAACCTTGGCTCACGCTCATGCTCAAAGCCATAGCGTCAAACGCTACACGGGGTTAATGGATTGGCTTACAACCGTTGACCACAAGAAAATCGGGATATTATACCTGATAGCGGGCGGCTTCTTCTTCGGGATTGGCGGTATTGAAGCGATTCTGATTCGCTTGCAGCTGATCAAGCCGATGAACGATCTGGTATCGGCTCAAGTATTTAACGAATTGATTACAATGCACGGAACGACAATGATTTTCCTTGGCGTTATGCCAGTTATCTTCGCCTTGATGAACGCGGTTATTCCGCTTCAGATCGGTGCACGTGACGTCGCATTTCCATTTTTGAATTCGCTAGGATTTTGGACGTTTTTGTTCGGTGGACTTTTGCTCAATCTTAGCTGGATTATGGGCGGCGCGCCTGATGCGGGCTGGACATCGTATACACCGCTTTCCACAAATGACTACTCGTCCACGCACGGTGTAGACTTTTATACCATAGGTCTTCAGATTGCAGGTCTGGGTACATTGATCGGTGGTATCAATTTCCTGGCTACCATCATAACGATGCGTGCACCTGGAATGTCCTTCATGAGAATGCCAATGTTTACATGGACGGCTTTCATTACATCGGCCATGATCCTGTTCGCATTCCCTGCAATTACGGTAGGTCTTGTATTGCTTAGCTTTGACCGTTTGCTCGGTGCCAATTTCTTTGATGTTGCGGCTGGCGGTAGCTCCGTATTGTGGCAGCATATTTTCTGGATCTTTGGTCACCCTGAAGTCTACATTCTGATTTTGCCGGCATTCGGTATTATTTCAGAAGTTATTCCGACATTCTCCCGTAAACGTTTGTTCGGATACAGCTCCATGGTATTTGCAACCATCCTGATCGCCTTCTTGGGCTTCATGGTTTGGGCTCACCATATGTTTACGACAGGTCTTGGTCCTGTAGCGAATGCGCTCTTCTCCATCGCAACGATGCTGATCGCCGTTCCTACCGGTATCAAAATCTTTAACTGGCTCTTTACGATGTGGGGCGGTCAAATCCGCTTTACCAGTGCAAATCTGTTCGCGATCGGTTTCGTACCGACGTTCGTAATGGGCGGAGTTACCGGCGTCATGCTGGCATCTGCTCCGGCAGACTTCCAGTTCCATGATACGTACTTCGTTGTAGCTCACTTCCACTACGTTATCGTTGGTGGTCTGGTATTCGGTTTGTTTGCCGGATTGCATTACTGGTGGCCAAAAATGTTCGGTCGCGTACTGAACGAAACGCTTGGCAAATGGACGTTCTGGTTGTTCGCAATCGGCTTCCATATGACATTCTTCGTACAGCATTTCCTTGGATTGCTGGGTATGCAGCGGCGGATTGTCTCTTATCTGCCGAATCAGAATTTTGACGAACTTAACTTTATCAGTACCATCGGCGCAATCTTGATGGGGATCGGCGTTTTGGCCTTCTTGGCAAACGTTGTGATCACTTCGAGAAAACCGGTTGGTGCTCCGGCCGATCCATGGGAAGATGGCCGTACGCTCGAGTGGAGTATTCCTTCTCCACCGCCAGAGTACAACTTTAAGCAAATTCCGCTTGTTCGCGGCATTGATGCTTATTGGAAAGAGAAGATGGCAGGCAATAAAGAGATGACACCATCCGAACCGGTTGGTCCGATCCACATGCCTTCACCAAGTATCCTTCCGTTTGTGATGTCACTGGGTCTGTTTATTGCGGGTCTTGGTTTCATGTTTAGCACGGAGGACTTCTCGAATTCGTTCATGAGCTTAATCTTCAATAAATATATCGTTCTGATTGTTGGTCTTCTGATTACGTTCGCTGCAATGATCGCTCGTTCCCTGTACGATGATCATGGATATCACATCGAAGTTGAAGAACTGGAAGGGGAGGGTAAAGCATGAGTCACGCTGAACATGTAAACGGCGAACTTCCTCACGAGCCGGAGAAGGCAACACTCGAAGGCCGTAATAAGGTTCTTGGTTTCTGGCTCTTCCTCGGTGGAGAGGCGGTGCTCTTCGGTACGTTGTTTGCAACGTTCCTGGCGCTTCGCGGACAGAACAACGAAGGCCCAACCGCAGCTGAGCTGTTCTCTCTGCCGATTACGGCAGCGGCAACGCTGATATTGCTTGTCAGTTCCTTGACCAGTGTGTTCGCTATTCAGGCGCTCCACCGTCACAATATCGAGAAGCTGAAGTTGTGGCTGATCGTAACCGTTGTTCTGGGTCTTGGGTTCCTTGGCCTTGAAATTTATGAGTTCTATGAATATGTTGTGCATGAATCGTTTAACATGAAGACGAGTGCATTCTCGTCTGCATTCTATACGCTGGTTGGCTTCCACGGTGCCCACGTTGCTTTCGGGGTTGTGTGGATCAGCCTGTTGATCGCTCAGCTGTACAGAAAAGGGTTAACCGTAGTTACAGCACCTAAGGTATATGTTTCTGCCATGTACTGGCACTTTATCGACGTTGTATGGGTGTTCATCTTCTCGGTCGTATACCTTCTTGGAAAGGTGGGCTAAGGAATGACTGCGAATCAACAATCTAATGAGGGGCCTACAGTAAAACACCGCCATCGTGTGGAAGGCCCTGAGAAACACATTGTTGTCTTTATTTTCTCGATCGTCCTGACTGCGATTGCTTTTGCGGCCGTCGCAGCCGGTGGCATCAACACAGCATTTACGATCATCATTTTGCTGGTTATGGCTGTGTTGCAGGTGTTCGTGCAAATGGGTTACTGGATGCACTTGAAGGACAAAGGGCATCTGATGCCAATCCTGTTTATGATTGGCGGGTTCTTCGTAGCTAGTACCTGTATTGTCATGGCACTGTTCTGGGTTTGGTGGTAGAATGAAAAAGAGGTGGGCTACTTCAGCCCCCTCTTTTTTTAAATCGTAGGAAGGTGTCACAATTTCGACAGAATTTAACCCGTTAAGGGGAGGTTTTTGCATGCTGGGCTTAGAATATTTTAGTTTTGCAGATAAATGGAGTCCCTTGTTCCTGGCATTTATGCTGCTCGTAACAGCAGGCTACTTCCTGTTGACCGGGCCGCTGAGCAGTAGATTCGAAGGGAGCGCTCCGGTTTCCGCAGGAAGGAAAACACTGTTTGTAGGCGGTATGTTTACGTTCTATCTTGCGCAGGGTGGACCTATTGAACTGCTGGGGCATACGATGTTCTCTTTTCATATGGTCAGTATGGCCATGTCCTATTTAATGGCGATGCCGCTCTTGATTCTGGGTATTCCTGTCTGGATGTGGCGCTCCTTCGATAAGGTCAACCCGTTTAAGAAGCTCGGTTTTCTTGCGCGTCCGATCGTTGCCGCGGTTCTGTTTAACGGCTTGTTTTCTTTTTATCACGTCCCGGTTATCCATGACTTTGTCATGTTGAACTTCTGGGTGCACCGTTTGTACTATTTGATCCTGTTCATCGCCTCACTGTTGATGTGGTGGGCTATCATTAACCCGATTCCGGAGAAGGACAAGTCCTCAGGTCTTTTGAAAATGGGATACATCTTTCTCAACATGGTATTGCTAACTCCGGCGTGTGCGCTCATTATTTTCTCGAGCGAGCCGATGTACGCAACCTACAGCGATCCGGTGGTATGGGCGAAGGCGATGGGGTACTGCGTGGCTAGTGATACCTCGGCATTGCTCAGTCAATTTGGCGGACCAGAGTTCTTCGGTTATCTGGAGCCTGCGATTGATCAGCGAGTGGGCGGGATCATCATGAAGTTTTTCCAAGAGATTATTTTTGCCTCGATGCTGGCCTATGTGTTCTTTCATTGGTACAAACGAGAAAATCAGGAAGACGATCCTTTGCCTAGCGAGATTCCTCCCGGCAAGCTCAATCAGGCGTAAGGGGATTATTGAAGGGGGATCCATATGGATTGGTTTTTTATATTTCCCACGGTCAGTACAACGTTTATTGTTATCAGCGCCGTGCTGGTAGCGATTGGCTGGGGTCTTATCATTAAGGGGAAGCGCGAAGCCCACAAGAAAGTGATGATCTGGGCGGCCGTCGCCGCCGTCATTTTCTTTATCATCTATTCCTCGCGCACCGTATTCATCGGCAACACGTCATGGGGTGGTCCTGATGATCTGCAACCGTACTATCAGGTATTCCTGGTCTTCCACATTGTGCTGGCTACCGTAGCAGCGGTCTTCGGGATTACGACATTGACCCTCGGCTTCAAGGAGAAGTATTCCAAGCACCGCAAGTGGGGCAGAGTCACGTCAATCATCTGGTTCTTTACCGCCATTACCGGCGTAGCCGTGTATACCTTGCTGTACCTGTTATATCCGGGCGGGCATACCCAGCCTGTATGGAAAGTGATATTTGGAATGTAAGCGTGGGAGAACACCCGTCAGAGCAATCTGGCGGGTGTTTTTTTATTGGGCAGGCGGCTCATTTGTGAGGGCAGAAGTGGGGAGTTTATCCACTCCGGTCGCTGTTGAAACCAGGAAACTGGGATTAGACGAGGTGGATGTTTCCCGGTTTCAAAAGCGAACGCCAGGTCTCCTCCACGGCTACACTCCCCTGGTACAGGGAAGCTCTTGCATGAGCCGCCGCAGAACAGGGATGGTGACACCGGTCAGGAAGCCTCGGACGGGTGTTTAGGGAGTGTGAGGGCAGAGGTGGTGGGGGGGTGTATCCGCTCCGGTCGCTGTTGAAACCAGGATCATCATAAAATTTTACAACTTCCATTGACACTGTTTATATACACACTATATACTGTGTATAAAGATATACACAGTGAGCACAGTAATCACACTAAGCACAGTGAAACTTAAACTGCGATGATAACGAAATGAATACATGAAGAAATGAAAGGGTGAGCCGCATTGCAACAAGTTCTCCATAATGCGATGAAGATCGTGAAGAAAGACTTCGCTAGCGACAAGCTCCAAATTGTATGGACCATGCTGTTTATGGTGTATATGGGATTTGCCACCAGCGTTATCATTGACAATCAGTTTGAACATTTGGATGAGTACATCAATCCACTGATTGACTTTCTATTGGTATTCTACGCTCCGTTGTTGGGATTCCTTTTTAGCAGGAGGTCTTTCCGGTATCTGAACGAGGATTCATACACCAGGATGCTGTATTTTTACCGGAGTATACCGGTACCGGCCTCGGCTATCTTCGTAAGCCGGGTCATGAACTCGCTGATCGCTTTCATAATAAACGGCAGCGTATTATTTGGAGTCATTTATGCGATAGGCAATCATATTAGAGCCGCGATGGATATCCCGAGCTATATTGCATTTATACTGACCTGGATCGGCATCGGATTTTTAATAACAGGACCCTATATTTACTGGGAAAATATGTGCAGCGGTAAGAGGTACTTCGGGATTTCCCTTCTGGTGATGGTGCTAACCTCCGGAACGGCCGTTATGCTTAGCTTGCTGGGCTACAGTACTTTCGATTTTGTTGTGAGAGCCGCCATGAAATGGAGCCTGTTATCTCCGGTGATGTGGGGTTCGCTGATTGCGGGATTGGCGTCCATGCTGCTAATGAGCAAATTAACCTACACCCGGCAGCAGACCAGGGATTTATCATGAAGGAGATGAAGATGAATCCGTATGGAATTGCAATAGCACGGGTCTATGTACAAGAGAAAAGTGAGGTGATAAAAGGTGCGAATTCCGATTCAGATCAACGAAAATAGCGCAGAGCCTTTATATCACCAGATTGAAACACAGCTGCGCTCGCTCATTATTAGCGGTCAGATTGAGGAGGGAATGTTATTGCCGTCCATTAGGGAATTTGCCGGGAATCTGAACTGTAGTGTCATTACGGTACGCAGGGTGTATCAGGATCTTGAGAATGAAGGATTGCTGCGAACGAGGCAAGGTACGGGAACCTTCGTTGCCGGTGTCGGGGATCAGGCCCGTGAACAGTATAAACGCGATGCGGTTATAGAGGCGTTAAAAATAGCAGTCGAAAAAGGGCTTGCCGTTCAGTTTAACGAGGATGAATTGAAGGAGCTGTTCATGGAAGTGATCCGGGAAATATTCGATGCAAAAGGAGGTCGTTAATTACGCCATGGAACCACATATCATTGAATTTCGTAATGTCATTAAACGACGGAGAACGAAAACCATCGGTCCGATCCAATTATCGATCCCCCAAGGATATATTGTCGCTCTGGTGGGACCCAACGGCTCGGGAAAAAGCACCCTGCTGAACATGATGATGCAGACCGTGTTTCCGGACGAAGGCGAAATCACCTGGTTCGGCGAGTCATACCGGGGAGAGCTTCCGGTCTCGATCCGTAAACAAATGGGCTTCGTTCCTGAACAGCTAAGCGTAGAGGAACAGCATTTGACGGTAGATGAAGCGGCCAGCTTTCGCGCATCCTGGTATGACACTTGGGACGGTTATTTTTTCGATGAGCTGCTATCCCGGTTCGATGTCCCGCGGGGCGTAAAACTGCGCAAGATGTCCAAAGGGGAACGACGCAAGTTCGAGATCGCCGCTGCACTTGCACCAAGGCCCAAGTTCTTGCTGCTGGATGAACCTTCTTCCGGTCTCGATCCTTTCGCTTGGAAGCTGATGATCGATCAGCTGCACAAAGTGATGAAGTCCATGGACACAACGATCGTGCTCTCAACCCATGTTGTGGATGAAATCCGGCGCCTGGCGGACTACGTCATTCTCATTCATCATGGGAAGCTGCTGGGCATGGTGGAGAAGGACTCGCTGCTGGATAACTGGAAGGAGTGCTGGATACAAGGGGATGCCTCCATTGTCGAGGAGCTGCCGGGTATTCTGAGTTACAAACAAGAGACAGCAACAACGATTTCTTTTATAACGACGGAATGCTTGGAAGTGGAGAAGATCCTGCAGTCTGCAGGCATGCCGTTTATTCAGACCCGTTCCCTGGAGCTGGATGAAGTGCTTCGATTATGGATTGACGGAAACATTCCTGCCAACGTGCAGAACTAGGATAGAGAGGGGTTTTTACGATATGCAACGCTTGCAATTAGACAATGTAGTTAAGATTTATGCGGACAAAACGGCGGTAAACCGGATTTCGCTTCAGGTTGAGGAAGGTGAGATCTACGGGCTGCTCGGGGCAAACGGCGCCGGCAAAACAACCACCATGCGGATGGTGCTTGGGCTGATCTACCCGGATGACGGAACGATTCTGTATAACGGCAAGCCGTATAACAAAGAATTGCGTCACATTATGGGTTACTTGCCGGAGGAGCGCGGGTTATACCCGAAAGTGAAAGTCAGCGAGCAGATTTCCTATTTGGCACAGCTGCGGGGCATGTCCGCGAAAGATGCGGATAAGAGTCTGAAATATTGGCTGGAACGGTTTGAAGTACCTGACTATTACGATAAGAAGATTGAAGAACTATCTAAGGGTAACCAGCAAAAAATGGGCTTTATCGCAGCAGTTGTTCATGACCCGCAAATTCTGATTTTGGACGAAGCCTTCAGTGGTCTGGATCCGGTGAACGTCGAACTTCTGAAATCAACGGTAAAAGAACTCCGCGACAAGGGCACGAGCATTCTGTTCTCCACCCACCGGATGGAACATGTCGAGGAATTGTGCAAAAACATTACGATTCTCCATCGCTCCAATACGGTGGTAAAAGGGAATTTGAAAGATATCAAATCCAAGTATCCTCGTGAAGAGGTGGTGCTAGGTACGTCCGGTGAAGTTAGGGGGCTTGAAGCACTGGCCGGCGTAACGGCTGTGGAGCGGACAGAGGACGGCTACTCCATCCGGATCAGCCAGGTTGATGCAGCGCAAGAGATTTTGAATACAGCCATGTCGCAAAGCACGATCCATCGGTTTGAAGTGAAGGAGCCGACACTCAATCAAATCTTCATAAAGGCGGTAGGTGAATCCAATGAATAATATGTGGACCGTTATCCGATTTACGTTCATGAATAAAGTAAGAACGAAGTCCTTTCTTGTTTCAACCTTGATTTTTGCACTCATTATTACGATCGGGATTAATCTTCCTTTTCTGATTCAAATGTTTACGGGAGATAAGGCGGGCTCCGAAGAAACTACACGCATCGGTCTGGTTTATGGACAGGAGCAGACGCTCGCCGAACAACTGGAGACTACCTGGAGTAACCTGCCGTCGACCTCCTATGAATTCGTCAAATACGAAACGGCAGATGAAGCAGCTCTGAACAAGGACATTGAAGCTGGCGTAATCGAAGGTTATTTGAAATTTGAAGCGCAAGAAGGCAATACGTTCCCGACCGTGGTTTACACCTCTGAAGACGAAGCCATGAGCCCGGAACTGCAATCCAATCTGCAAGCAGCCTTGCAAGTGGCGAAGACTCGCAGCATCGTAGACGGATTGGATTTGTCCGAAGCGCAGATCAATGAGCTGAATACGCCGGTTCAAATCGACGCTCGGGGTATTGATCCTACAGAAACAAGTAACGCGGGCGGAGCTTCCGGAGAGAAGGAAGGGGCCTCCGAGGTTATTAACTACATCGTCGTGTATGCACTGATTATTCTCTTCTTCTTCACTTTGATGGGGACAGGTAACATGATCGCTTCGGAAGTAACGACGGAGAAGAGTTCCCGCATTATGGAGATCTTGATTACAAGCGTATCTCCGCTGAGCCAAATGTTTGGTAAGGTTATCGGCATGTTCCTGCTGGGACTGTCACAGATCGCGGCATTTGGAGTTGTAGCCGCCGTGAACTTGATGCTGCCGCACAATATGGATACATTGAAGGACATGAATCTCGACCTGACGGCGATCGATCCGATGCTGCTGGTGTTTGGTTTGATCTTCTATATCCTTGGCTATTTCTTGTATGCGATGCTCTACGCGGCCATTGGTTCGATTGTCAGTCGTACCGAGGATTTGGGGCAAGCCGTTATGCCGATTACGATGCTGTCGCTGGTGGCGTTCTATATCGCAATCTTTAGCCTGAGTGCGCCGAACTCGATGCTGATGAAGGTGTCTACTTACATCCCGTTCATCTCGCCGACCACGATTCTGGTTCGCATCGGACTTGGTGATATCCCAGTATGGGAGATTCTTCTCTCGCTGGCGATCTTGGTCGTAGCCATTCTCATTTTCGGCTGGCTGGCAGCGAAAATCTATCGTACCGGCGTCCTGATGTACGGCAAGCGCCCTACATTTAAGGAGCTTAGAAAAGCGATGAAGGCATATAAGATGTAAGTATAAGCAGCACAAGTGATTTCAATTTTAATGGCTGTCGTTAAATCTGATACTGATCCTTAATAGCGAGGTTGTTAAAATGACCAAAAGTACTAGCTCGAAATTATTAATGTTTTTAAGCGCTGCTGCAGTCGTGATTTTGTGCGGCTTCATGTTCAACACGGAAGGTTCTGCGCTAAAGGTTGCCATGCAAGAAGGATTAATGGGAGCAGTTGCCGTGATCGCTGTAGCAGGCTTATGGGCTGCTGGAGCAAAGAAGTAGAAGATATGGGGGGCGCCATGCCAATATCAGTATGGCGAACATAACCCCATAAAATAAATAGCATGATGCACGGCTGTTCTTAATCGCACCCGATTACACCAACATAAAGGAGATTACATAAATGAAAAATTGGAAAAAAATGATATTGTCACTCACGATTTCGGTAGGTTTGCTTGCTTCGGCAGTACCTGCCATGGCTGCTCCACAGCAGCCAGCAGTAAAAGTGGATAACGAAGTAGTTGAATACTCCCGTGGCACACCGGTTATAGATAAGGGCACAACGCTCGTTCCGCTCAGAACAACGCTCCAGGCGATGGATGTGAAACTGACGAATGCTGCAGATGACACGATCCATGTGGTTGTGGACGGCAAAACCATTACGCTGAAAAGCAAACTGAAACAAATCAATGGCGTAACGTATGCGCCAATTCGGGTTGTTGGGGACGCTGCGGGCTATAAGGTTAGCTGGGATGCGAAAACTCGCACCGTTGTGCTGGTTTCCAAAGAAACGGAGGTCGCACAAACGGGTGGCCGCGGCTTCATGTGGGAAGTGGAGAGCAACGGGAATACAGTTTATCTGGTAGGTTCCATGCACATCGCGGATGACAGCTTCTACCCGCTGCGTCCGGAGTTTGAAGAAGCATTTGCCGAGGCTGATTATCTGGGCGTCGAGATTGATATCAGCAAAGCGGCGGATGAGGAGCAGCAGAAACTGATCATGGATCTGGGAATGTATCAGGATGGGACAACCTTGAAGGACCATGTATCCAGTGAGACCTATGCCAAGCTTGGTGAAATTCTGAAGCAAAGTGGCATGCAGCCGAACGCACTTGATGCATTCAAGCCTTGGGTTGCCGAAACCACAATTAGTAGCCTGAAATCCGTGAAAGCCGGGTACGACGCATCAGCTGGAATCGACCTGTATTTCATCCAGAAGGCCATTGAACGCAAAGTGCCGATTCTGGAACTGGAGACTTATGGATCTCAGCTGGGCATGTTTAATAGCTTCTCCAAGGAGCTGCAGGAGAAAAACCTCAATACCGCCCTCGATAACTTCGACGTGCTGGATGAGAGCGTGAACCAGATGGCCGAAATGTGGAAAACGGGGAATGACGAGCAGCTGCTCGAGTTCACCAACAGTATATCGGGTGACGAGGAATATAACAAAGCGATGCTGATCGACCGCAACATCGGCATGGCAGACAAAATCGACGGATATTTGAAAAACGGCAAAAACGAAGAGTATTTCATTGTTGTTGGGTCAGCCCATTATCTGGGTGAGCATGGCATCGTGAAGCTGCTGCAGGATAAAGGCTATACTGTCGTCCGCAAATAGATAGCTGCAGGGTTGTAGTCTTCTAGAATCTGAGAAACGGAAACCTTCCAATGATCGGCATTCGATCACTGGAAGGTTTTTTAATTGCAAAACAGGGAGCATGTCGAATCTGTATTTATGCCCATCTCGTAGGGGCGGTGCTTTTGTTAAATTAGCTTCGCGGCCAGGCCTCCGTGCATGTATACTAGTGTTAAGTCAATGTAAACGTACGGAAAATATGCCGCAAGGAGTATAAACAATGAAGGTTAGTATATTTGACGTAGCCAAAAAATCAGGACTGTCCGTCGTGACGGTTTCACGTGTCTTAAACGGTGCCGAATCCGTTCGAGAGAAGAACAGACTAAAGGTTCTGGAAGCCATCAAGGAGCTTGATTACCGTCCCAATGCGGCTGCCCGGAGTTTAGCACGCGGTAAGACAGGAATCGTTGGGTTGATCGTAACTACCCTTCAGGACTCTTTCTTCGACGCTGTGGTCAAGGAGCTGAATGAGGTGCTGGCATTGCACGGTTATTTCCTGGCCATTTCGGTCTCTACGGGTATAGGCTCCGACGAGGCCCATTATCTGATTCAGGAAGACCGCGTGGACGGACTGATTCTGCTCTCGCCGCTAGAAGAAGACAACTATATCGTGGAAATGAAACGCCGAAATATCCCTTATGTCCTGATAGACAACCAGAAGCCGGATAATGACGCTTATTCCGTCACCATAGACAACTACAAAGGCGGCTATACCGCAACGAAGCACCTGCTCGATCTCGGCCATACCTCCATTGCGCATATCAGCGGGCAGGATATGTTCCGCAGCACGAGGGAACGTCGCAGCGGCTTTCTGCAGGCGCTTGAGGAAAAGCGCCTGGCGCCGTTCGAAATGATTACGGGCGATTTCGAAATCGACTTTGGTTATGATGTCTGCTGCAAATGGCTGCGGGAAGGACGACTTCCTGCCGCCGTATTCGCAGGCGATGACAATATCGCGCTCGGGGTCCTGAACGCTCTTTTGGAAGAAGGCATCCGGGTTCCGGAACAGGTAGCCATTGTCGGCTATGACGATCAGTATATCTCATCCAAGCTGCGCCCCCATTTGACAACGGTCCGGCAGCCTACTGACCGGATTGGGCTTGCGGCAGCGGATATGCTGCTGAAGCGCATGGATGGTACGATGAAACGCGGGGGCAATGTTCGAATTGACCCTGAGCTCATCGTGAGAGAATCTACGGTTAGACCTGTGCAAGATGCGCCTGAATAAACAGAAATACACTTTTATATAGAAATAACGAAGAGTGCCTGGTCCCCGAATTAACGGGGACTTTTTCTTTTTTATCGACTGTATGCATAGATGAGCATGAATGGTTGACGACGACAATAATGCATTCGCAAGCCGTCGGCCCGCTTACGCCCCAGCAGCTTCAAATACCATACATCGGTTAATAGAACAATGACCCGATAGAGTGATTTTCTTGTTTTTCACCGAGTTGTCGGAAAGATTCGATTGTTTATTGAACGAGAGGCTTTCGTGATTCATTTGAGATATTCCTTCGTTATAATAACGTTTAAATATCGGGTATGTACTTATTAGGGTTAATCCCGATAAACGAATGAACAGGGTTTGAAAGGAGGCAGGATCTCGTGGTTATAGATACGGTGCTGTGGAGCAAATGGCTGACGGGGCTAACCTTGGCGTTTCACGTCATTTTTGCCACGGTTGGCGTCGGTGTTCCGTTAATGATTGCCATTGCCGAATTCGTTGGTATACGTAAGAAGGATCTCCATTACACGCTCATGGCCAAAAGGTGGACACGAGGGTTCGTTATTTCGGTGGCGGTTGGCGTGGTGACTGGAACGGCGATCTCCCTGCTGCTTGCGCTTGTTTGGCCGAACTTTATGCAAGTGGCGGGGAATGTCATTGCGCTCCCGTTATTTATGGAGGTTTTTGCGTTCTTTTTTGAAGCCATTTTCCTGGGGATATATATGTACACGTGGGATCGGTTCCGCAACCCGTATATCCATTGGCTGCTGACGATTCCGATTGTTGCCGGGGCAGGCATGTCCGCTATTTTTATTACGACGGTGAACGGATTCATGAATCAGCCTGGAGGCTTTGTCATGGAGGCAGGCCACTTTACGGCGGTTAACCCGCTGCAAGCGATGATGAATACGGCGACGCCTTCAAAAGTATTCCATGTACTAACCTCGGCCTATTTAACGGGCGCTGCCCTGCTGGCGGGTATCGCAGCCTACGTTATTCTGAGAAAAGGGGCTTCGGCATATTACAAAAAAGCATTGAAACTTATGATGGGGGTTGTTCTGGTGTTCAGCCTGCTGACAACCTTAGCCGGGGATATGTCGGCCAAGTTTCTGGCAGAGCATCAACCGGAGAAGCTGGCCGCTGCAGAATGGCATTTTGAAACGGAAAGCGGTGCGGATTTAATATTATTGGGCTGGCTCAATGCGGAGCAGAAGGTCATGGGAGCCATTCATATTCCGAAAGCGCTCAGCTTCCTGGCTTTTGGAGACTTTGGTGCCGAGGTAAAGGGGCTGGAGGAGTTTCCGATGGATGAAAGACCGCCGCTGCTTGTCCACTATTTGTTTGATTTCATGGCCGGGATCGGTTTTGTTCTGTTGGCCGTTGCGGTCCTGTATTTCCTGTTTTTGTTCTGGAAGAGACGCAATGAGCTCAACAAGTGGCTGCTTCGGGCCATTGTTTTTAGTGCGCCCCTTGCATTTTTGGGCGTTGAAATGGGCTGGTTCTATGCGGAGCTCGGGCGGCAGCCGTGGATAATCCGCGGATATATGCGCGTAGAGGAGGCAGCTACGACTTCACCGAATGTGAGGATTCTCTTTTTCCTCTTCCTGCTGCTGTATTTTGTACTGGGGACCATGTGTGTCTTTGTACTGAGACGGTTGTTCCGTAATAAACCGGCAGAAGCCGAGCTGGACGAGATTGTAAAAGAGAAGCGCGATCAAACCACGGGAAAGGGTGAGCCGGTATGATCGATTACGAGTTGATAGGCATCTCCGTCCTTTGGCTGTTTTTATACGGCTATTTAATTATAGCTTCCATTGATTTCGGCGCTGGTTTTTTTGCCTTCTATGCCCGTCTGACGAAGCAGGACCACCTGATCAATCGATTGATATCCCGTTATTTATCGCCGGTGTGGGAGATTACCAATGTGTTTTTTGTCTTTTTCTTTATCGGCATCGTCGGTTTTTTCCCGGACACGGCCTATTATTATGGCTCTGCGCTGCTTATACCGGGAAGCATCGCCATTATTCTGCTGGCGATCCGCGGCTCCTTTTACGCGTTTGAAAATTACGGCTCCAAAGAAAATATCGTGTATCTGTTTTTATATGGGGCCACAGGTTTATTGATTCCGGCTTCCTTGTCGGTAGCATTAACGCTTTCCGAAGGCGGTTTTATTGTGGAAAGAGGCGGGGCTGTTTCTTTGGAATATTGGACGCTCATCACCAGTCCGTTGTCGTGGAGCATTGTTGCATTGGCCATCGTATCGGTGCTGTTTATAAGCGGATCGTTCCTGGCCTTCTACGCCTCCCGGGCGGACGATCAGCCAGCGTTAAAGCTGGTGCGCACCTATGCCCTGTTTTGGAGTACGCCCACCATTATTGCCGCGCTCACGGCATTTATTTTCCTCAGTCAGCATAATGAGCGGCATTTTCAAAACATGATGGATTTATGGTGGCTGCTGGCGCTTTCCGTTGGTTTTTTCATGGCAGCCATATGGCTGCTGTACAAAGGACGCCGCTACGGACTGGCTTTTATTTGTGTCATGCTGCAATTTTTCTGTGCATTTTTTGCATACGGCATCGGGCAGTATCCTTATATTCTGGATCCGTACATTACCATTCAGAGCGGGGCCACGCATGAGTCGATGGGCGCTGCGCTTGTGGCAGCCTTTATCGGTGGCCTATGCCTGCTGATTCCGTCCCTTATACTGGTCTTCAGGCTATTTCTGTTTGATGCGGATTATGTAAAAGGCAAAAAATAATCGGGGCTTGGGTATCACTTATGTAGGGGTACTTGCATCGGTTTTGTACAAAGGAGGGGAGTTTATTTGAAGGGGAAAACCACTCTGCTGTCCCAGCAAATGTCTTCACAAAGGAAACGGTTGATTCTCTTGGGGTTTATGTCGCTTGCGCTCGGTTCAGCCATGACAGGCCAGGCTGCGCTGCTCGCCGAAGCGGTCCAGCGGATTTTTGTCCAGCGAGCTTCCTTTTCGTCGATTGTTGCCATACTTGGCGCATTGCTGGCTGTGATGACTGTGCGGACGCTGCTGTCTTATGGAAACGGGATCATCGGCTTGCACATGGCTGCCAGTGCCAAGACGGAGATGCGAGCAGCGGTGCTGAAAAAGCTGGCTAACGCTTCCGTAGCTTCAACGCTTCGCGGACAAACAGGCGGAAAGGTCAGCGTGGCGCTGGATGCCGTGGACGAGGCAGACAGTTATTTCAGCCAATATATACCGCGTATGATAGAAGCCGCCATCATTCCTGTCTTGATTCTGGTCATTGTTTTTACGGAGCATATGAATTCCGGCTTGATTATGTTGGTTACCGCCCCCTTTATCCCGATATTTATGGTGCTTGTGGGGCTGAAAACAAAGAACAAATCGGAGGAGAAATTCGCACAGCTGGCCGAGTTTTCCGGTACGTTTCTCGACTCTCTTCAAGGGCTGGTTTCGCTGAAGCTGTTTGGTCGGACGGATCATCAGCAGCAGGAAATTGAACGCAGTAGCCTTGGTTATCGGGATGCAACCATGGGCATTTTGCGGATTGCATTTACCAACACCTTTATGCTGGAATCCATCGTCATGCTTAGCATTGGCGTTGTCGCGCTTGAGCTGGCGCTGCAGCTGCTGGTTTTCAAATCGCTTTCCTTCCACACCGCCTTTTTGATCCTGCTGCTGGTGCCCGAATTTTACAGCCTGTTAAAAAACACGGGAACTGCTTTTCACAGCGGTCGTACCAGCATGGGGGCCATCCGAAAAGTAGAGGAGATGCTTACGGAAACAAGGGAAGCAGGAGCAGTGACAGATGGGCAAGGGGAGGCCGGGAAAAAGGACAGAACACACCAGGCCGATCCGATAGATATGGCGGATAAGCCTGGGACAGCCGATTTGGGTTTGATTCGGATGCCGCCAACCATCGAATTGAGGGATGTCCGCTTTCGGTATGGGACGGATTCGTTCGAGCTTACTGCCGGCTCCATGTCGTTTGGGCCAGGGGAGCAAATCGCCATCGTCGGTAAAAGCGGATCCGGCAAAACCACCTTGCTGCATCTCATTGCCGGGCTGCTTGCGCCAACGTCGGGAGAAGTACTGGTGAACGGACGTCCGCTTGCGCATTACGATGAGGCTTCATGGTTTGAACATGTCAGCTACATTACCCAGCATCCGTATATTTTTGCCGGCACGTTTGCCGACAATATTGCGATTGGCGCTGGCAGGGACGTCACCAGGGAAGAAGTTGTACAGGCGGCGGAGGCCGCCGGACTTGCTGCGGTTGCAGCCGAGTTGGAGCAGGGCTATGACACCTTTGTCGGCGAAGGGGGCCGGGGATTGTCAGGCGGAGAGAAGCAAAGGCTGGCGCTGGCCCGTGCTTTTTTGATGCGGCCTTCCGTTATTTTGTTTGATGAGCCCACCGTCGGATTGGACCTGCACACCGAACGTGTTCTGCAGCGGTCCATTGCCGAGCTTGCAAGCAAGGCGACCATGATTACCGTGGCGCACCGCTTGTACACGATACGGCATGCCGATCGGATATTGTTTATGGACAACGGAGCGCTGCTGGACAGCGGGCGCCATGATGAGCTTCTAGGGCGTCTGCCCCAATATGCTGACCTGGTGGATGCGCAGCGGAAAGGGGGACTCGCATGAATGAGCTGGCTATTTTAACCAAGGCGATGATTCAGGAACGGAAGGATATTGCCATCGCCATCCTCGGAGGATTCGTTGCCGGCATCGCAGGTGTATGCCTCTTCGCCGCAAGCGGGTATCTGATCTCCCAGACTGTATTTGCTCCGCCGCTTTATACCTTGATTGTGCTGACGTCCCTGGTAAAAATACTGGGTCTGCTGCGGGCGGCAAGCCGCTACGCGGAACGCTTGTATTCCCATCGGGCGACATTCTCTCTGCTCAGCCGTTTGCGGACATCCTTTTTTGCCAAGCTGGTTCCTTTGACGCCGGGGATATTGGGTAAAAAGCGGAGCGGGGAGCTGCTCGCACGGATCGTCGGGGATGTGGAGAGCTTACAGCATTACTTTCTGCGCGTTGCCTATCCGCCTGTCATTGTTGTTATGGTGTTTCTGGCTACGGTTTTGTTTACGTCCGCCTTTTCATTCTGGATTGCCTGTTTGTTTGTGCTGGGGATGCTGGCAACGGCTTTTGTGGTTCCCGGGCTTGTTCTCCTCGGACAGAGAAGGATACATGGCCGCGTGCGCCAAGAACGAGCGGCGCTTTCCACAGAAGTGACCGAGCTGCTATACGGATTCCGCGATTTGAAAGTATACGGGCAAATGAAAAAGCGGAAGCGGCAGCTGCAGCGTACCTCCGCCGCATTGGCAGCGGAACAGCAAGCGGCAGCCCGGCATTTGCTGCGCGGGCAATCGATGCATGTTTTTGTAACGTATCTGATTTCATGGGGCGTACTGATTCTTGGCGCCTATTTAATAATGGATGGCTCGCTTGCCGGCGTATTTCTAGCCATGCTGGTCATGGCTTCGCTTACGGTGTTTGAAGAAGCTGCGCCAATGGCCACATTGCCTGCTTATAAGCTGGATAGCGAACATGCGGCAGCTCGGCTTGCGGAAACGGTTCATGCCGCAGATAAGCAGTCGCCGCAGCCAAGCGGTGTCCTGCCTATCGAGAAAGCCGTTTCCATTGAGCTGAGCGGTGTTTCATTTCAATATGAAGATGAATGGCGCCCAGTGTTGAAAGACATTACCCTCTATCTACCGCCGGGATCTAAAACGGCCATTGTCGGGCCGAGCGGATCAGGGAAAACCACCCTCATCGAATTGCTGCTCAAGCTGCGCACGCCGACAAACGGCCAGATTCGTTTAAATGATACGTCGGTTAAGGAACTGGATGAAGCGAGCATTTGGCGAGCCTCAAAGGTAGTTCTGCAGCACAGCCATTTCTTTCGGGGCACCATTCGGGACAACCTGCTGCTGAACGAGGAACATCATTCTGATCAAGCGTTGCTGGATATACTGGATAAAGTGCAGCTGCCGAATAAGTCCCTGGACGATAGGGTGTATGAAAAAGGGGAGAACTTGTCCGAGGGAGAGAAGCAGCGCTTAGCCTTGGCCCGAGCGATGCTTCGAGAAGGACGGTTATGGCTGCTGGACGAACCGACGTCTTCACTGGATTACGTTACGGAGCAGCGTGTTTTTCGGCATCTGTTGGCGCAAGCGGTTAACGATACGCTTGTTCTGATTTGCCATCGGCTGACCGGCTTGGAAGAGATGGACCGGATTCTGGTCATGGACCAAGGCAGGGTCATTGAAGCGGGCACGTATGCAGAGCTGATGGAGCAGCAGGGATATTTTTATGAAATGAAACAAATAGAGCTGCAACTGATTGGCGAAGTAGGATAAAACGAATGTGTTCAACTGGAAACGTTGCTTCAGATGACTGACTGGCATGTTGTGTCGGACGATAAGAACATATAGACTTTGAAAGCCGCATAAAGGGCAGCCTCTACAGCAATAGAATGGCAGCACCAATCATTGGGGTAAGGACCATGCAGGTTTTTAGCCAGACAACAGGTACCCGCTTCGTAAACTTTGCCCCCACATACGAGCCGGACATCGTACCGATCACAACAGCAACGAGCAGTTGAACATCCAGGTACCCGATCGAGAAGTACCCGGCTCCTCCGGCCAGTGCGATTGGCATAATGACCAGCATGGTCGTGCCGGCGGCAAAACGCATCGACATACCGAGGATCAGCATAAGCCCGATCTGGATGAAAGGGGTGGAGCCGATTCCGAACAGCCCCGATAAGGCGCCGGTTATGAGTCCGATTAGCAGCGCCTGCAGCCAGTATCGGAAGTCATGGATGACGGGTGGCACCGAGTCCCCGGAAGCCTTCGACCGACGTGAGACGTACAGCATCCTGAACCATAAGGCTAGTCCAGAGGCGAACAGCATACCGGATGTCATGAAGCCCAGCTTATCCTCGGGAATAAGCGAGGACCAGCCTGAGCTGACCCATGCCCCTGCCGCACCGGCCAAGCCGACGACGGCCCCCGTCTTCAGTGCCATGTTCCCTTCCCGGTAATGGCTGACAGAACCGGAAAGCGACGAGAAGAACATCGCCGCCAGTGCGGTACCCAGCGCGGTATGAATGGGATAACCGAATACGACGGTTAGGATGGATATAATGAAACCTGAGCCGCCTGCACCTACAAAACCGAGAAGGAGTCCGAGCAGCACCATAACCAGGGCAATATCGACCAACTGCATCAGAACATCCTCCAAACCTGATGAGGAACGCCGATCCCGGCCGGAACCGGCAGGTCATCGCGAACGGAGAAAATCTTGTCCAGAACCATGGTGGCGTACCTGTTTCCATAGACGGGCCAAGCCGGCAGCGCAGGGATATTCGGATCTCCGCTTTGTACAAATGCAACCCATGCTTCCCGCATGGCGTCTGCCAGTGCATAACTCTCAGCTGTTACAGCATATGGATCCTCATTGATGGGCATTTCGGACATGGGATTGCGAGTTAACGCCGCATGGATGAGACTGCCTTCATAACCGTGTATCGCGCCGAGTGTGCCGCCGCATTGAAGCCGATACATCCATACCGATGATCCGGACGATGCTACGGCTTCTGCGAACTGCATCGCTCCAATCGTATATAGATGCTCGGTTAATGCTTTGTTCCACGCATCACTCGATGACATCGATTGGTTATAACGACCATAAGCATCCCACACGACAGCGGCATTCGCGCCGAAGAATCGTTCGAGCGTCTCGAAGGCCGGTGATTGGAGCACGGGATCATCCTGAATGAAGATGGCTGCTTCATCCTCATTCGTGCCGATCAACAGCGGCGGCAGACCGATGCTGCCGGTTAGGCTCGCCAGGGGATCTACGGGGATAACATGGCCATCGGATACCGGGCCGAACATATGCAGGCTGCGCGAGGTATCGGAACCGATCGTTGACTGTGCTTCGATTATTATTTCCGCAGGAAGTTCAAGCAACTGATGCGCCTGCGCTTGGGATAATCCCAGCTCTTCAAGCAGCCGGATAGTCGTGACATTGGCGGTTTGGTTATCCCGTATCGACTGCGTTGCGCCGCTTTGGGCAATAGCCCGGTGAAATAAGCCTTGTGCCGCTTCCATCACGTAGAGGGTGGCGGTACATTTGGCCCCGGCAGAATTGCCGATGACGGTTACTCGCGACGGGTCGCCGCCGAAAGCAGTAATATTCAACTGAACCCATCGGAGGGCAGCCGTGATATCGAGCATGCCATTGTTTCCGGAGGTTTCATACCCTTTGCCGAGCAGGTCTCCCAAATACAAAAAACCTAACGCACCAAGACGATAATTGATCGATACGTAGACGATCCCATCCTCTGCTGCGTAACGGGCTCCATCGCACTCCGCTCCGTTCCCCGACACGAACCCGCCGCCATGGATATAGACCATGACGGGCTTTAATTTTTCACTTGCGCCTGATGTCCATACATTTAAGTTTAAGCAATCTTCGGACTGCACAAGCTCCGGCATGAAGCCTTGCGGATTATGCTTCTGCGGTGCGATAGGTCCGAATGGATTGCACTGCCTCACGCCCGGCCAGGAGAGCGGAGGTGCCGGAGGCTTGAATCTTCGCTTACCTATTGGCGGGGCTGCATAAGGGATGCCCCGGAATACATACGAACCTTTTAATTTTACGCCTGCAACTTTTCCTGATAATGTCTGTACGATCAAGTTGATCGTCTCCTATCCTTACGATTTGAGACTATTATATCTTGTATATTTTATGAACCCTAATATATATTGATTTATATTCATTATAACTTTTAGGTTATGTATTGTAGAAAGTGGGGATCGGAATGGAACTGTTGCAATTAAAGTATTTTCAGACTGCCGCCCGAATGCAGCACATGACGAAAGCAGCCCATAGCCTACATATCTCTCAGCCGGCACTAAGCAAAATGATTGCGTCGCTTGAAGCCGAGCTGGGAACCAAGCTGTTCAAAAGGGAGCATAAAACGATACGTCTGAACGAGCACGGCAAGCTGTTCCTCCATCAAGTGGATATCGCGCTGCAAGCGCTGGAGGATGGAAAGCTGCGGCTGCAGGATGCTAATGGCTGCGTCTCCGCCGCCATCACGTTTGATGTTCGCGTCTCCTCGCATTTACTGCCGGATCTACTGGCCGATTTCCGCAAAGAATGGCCGAATGCAGAGTTTCAATTGCAGCAGCACGTTTCGTCATCCGAAGGTATGCCGAGCTTCGATTTGTGCCTATCCGATGGCGCAACACCACCAAAGGGAACAGCGTCGGTCTGCTTGCTCGAAGAGGATATCGTGGTTGCCGTTCCCGCCGAGCACCCGCTCGCGGATCGGAACCATGTCAGCTTGCAGGAGCTCAAGGAAGAGAGCTTCATTACCCTGCCTCCGGGTAAATCGCTGCGTGAAACAACCGATGCGTTCTGCCGCCTTGCCGGATTTATCCCCCGTATCCGATTTGAGAGCGACGATCCCGCCACCGTCCGAGGATTAATTCGAGCCGGTCAGGGAGTTGCCTTTCTGCCGGCCGTTACGTGGGGCGGGTCAACCGGACCTGATGTCGTCCAGCTGCGGCTCGAAGAAAGCTGGTGCAAACGCTCAATCTCCTTGTCTTGGCCCGAGGACCGATACCTCATGCATACTGCGGTACTGTTCCGGGATTTCATCATTCGATACTTCGCAAGGCTGGCCGAATCGCATCGGCAGGACATCGCCCGAACAGGATTCTAGCCTGTTCGCCCTTATCCGTGTTGGAGTTATTGTGAAATCAAAAGCGAAAAGGAGCATCTTAAGTGGCAACCAAGCAGCCTCCCAGGCTAACCAATGAGGATTACCAATTACAGCCCCACGCGCCTGTTCAGGTATTTCACGGCATTCATCCGGGGACGATTCCGCTGCATTGGCATGAATTTTACGAGCTGAGTTATGTGGTTTCCGGAAAAGGCGAGCACAGACTCAATGGCTCCTCGTATCCGCTGTCTTCCGGAACTTCGAGTTGGAAGCGGGAGAATGCTCGCTTCACGATTCGCGCATCATTCACGGCGCGGCTCCGAATACTAGCCCGTACCGCCGCTGCGGCTACACCATGCGGTATTTCTCGACGGAAGCGCTGGTCTATCCGGATAAGAACCCCGGCTTTAAGGTATGGCTGGCCCGCGGGAAGAATATAGCCGGAACGAAATTCGTCAACGAATAACCTGAGAAGGGAGAATTCGTGAATTGAACATTCAGCTGTATAAGGCTCTATGGGGCATGGAAGGAAGCTACAGGGACCAACTGACACGGGCTGCACAAGCCGGTTATGCGGGGATTGAAGCCCCGCTGCCTCCTCGGGATCTGGAACGCGAATTCAAAAACCTGCTTGTCGAACTTCAGCTTCACTATATTGCCCAGGTGGTCACTTCCGTTCCCCATCAAGAAACCTTCGCTGAGCAGGTACGCCGGGCTGCTGATTTCGATCCGAAACTGATTGTGTCCCATAGTGCCCGTGATGGCATGAAGATAGAGGACCAGTTGCGTTTTTTCGAAGCCGCGTTAAAGATCGAGCAAGAGGTCGGATCACTATCGGCCATGAAACCCACCGATCGCGGGCGATGTTCACGCCATGGATGACGCGAACCCTGCTTGAGGAGTTGCCCGAGCTGAGCATTACAGCCGATTTCAGCCATTGGTGCTGCGTAACCGAGTCCTTGCTGGAAGATTATGCGGAAGACATGGAGGTCGCTATTCAACGGACCGTCCATATTCATGCGCGCGTAGGCTATGCTCAGGGACCTCAGGTTCCCCATCCCGGGGCGCCTGAATATGGCCGGGAGCTTGCGGCCTTTGAAACCTGGTGGAAACGAATTGTCCAATACCGGAGAGAGCAAGGGTTCGGTTATACCAGCATGACGCCTGAATTCGGGCCTGCCAATTCCGGTTACATGCATACGCTGCCCTTCACAGGAGCTCCCGTTACGGATCTATGGGACGTAAACGAGTGGATGGCCAAACGAATTTCTGAACGGATGACACCATAGAAAAAGAAACGAAAACAAGCCGGACCATGAAGGTTCCGGCTTCTTATTCATGCTTTGGAAAGTCATCCTTGTCCAATCCTTTACACACGGCCGACAGCCATCCAACTTATTAGAATAAAACAATACCTGCAGCACCGGCCATGAGGAGAATCAACAACGGGTGAAGTTTGTATTTCAGCAAGAGAAATAAACAGGCTCCGCAAATTAGCAGCGTAGGAATCAGGCCCTGCATGAGCCCTTCACACTCATCAGGATAACCAAAGTAAATGGCTGCATATACAATGAGTCCTGTCGTTACGGGACGCAGACCGTATAGAGAAGATTGGACCCATGGATTGCTCCGCATGCGATAGAAGAGGGCGGAGAGCAGCACGATGACGACCAGCGACGGCAGGATGATGCCAGCGGTGGAGACGGCGGCTCCGATATAGCCGGCGGACTGATAGCCAATCAGCGTAGCGGCATTGGTGGCGATCGAACCGGGCGCCATGCCGGCCAGCGCCACGGTTTGCTGGAATTCTGCTGCAGTCAGCAGCCCTTTTTCCGTTACCTCCTTCTGAATGACCGGGATTACTGCATAACCGCCGCCAAAGGACACGAGGCCTACACTGATGAACATTATGAACAAGTCCCAATACATGTTTCAATCGCCCCGATTCGTTTCGCTCAAATGTAATATTCCAATTCCGGGTGACTGTTGGACGCAGCCTTCTTCTCCGTATTCGCTTGAAAGCCCAGCCGTTTTTTGATCGGAATGACGGCCATTCCGCATAGTAAGCTTAGAGCAATGAGATAGAGGGGGTGCAGGCCTGTAAACAGCATCACCGATACGGTGGCAAGCGCGGTTATCGTTGTTGTCGCATCAAAGACGGCATGTTTGGCCATCCGGTAAGCAGCGACGACGATTAACGCAATAACGGCGCCATGCATCCCCTTTAAAGCGGCTTCAACCTTGGGTTGATCCCGAAAAAAAACGGCACCTGCGCTGATCAGAATCACGATCAAAAAAGTGGGGCATGTCACTCCAAGCACAGCCGAAACAGCCCCGGCAATACCGGCTTGCCGGTGGCCGATCATCGCGGCCGCATTCACGCCGACTCCGCCGGGAGCGGAACCGGCAAGCGAGATAAGCTCACCGATTTCCTCCTCGTTTACCCACTTTTTCTTGCCTACCACTTCGCGCTCAATAATGGGCAGCATGGCATACCCGCCCCCGAAGGTAGAGGGTCCGATGCAGCAGAAGGTCCAAAATAGCCGGGCCAGCAGCGTCAATCGTTTTTTCAGACTGCTAAAATATGCGTTTGTCCTTTTCATCAGGCGTGATGAATTCTCGGCATCGGCATCGGCTCCTTGCCAAGCTCGGCCCAGATGTATTTGAGCAGAAGCTCCGCCTTTAGCTGCTCGTACCCCGGTTCATCCCATAAATTGCGCAGCTCGCCGGGATCCGCTTCTAGGTCAAAGAGCTCGCCGTAGATTTGATTGTAATAAACGGTGATCTTATAGCGCTGCTCGATGTACGTTTTTTGATGAATCGTCGAAGGCTCATGCCGGAATTCGCAGAGAGCATGCTGCCGCGCTGCGTCCGCGTTACCGAGCCACACATCCTTTTGGTCGATGCCAGTCATCGCTGGCGGTATCGGTATATTGCAGAAGGATAGGAAGGTTGGGGCCAGGTCGACCAGAGACTGCATCGCATCTGTCCTTTTTCCGGCAGGCACCCGTCCTGGATACCGTGCAATGAATGGAAGCTTGATTAAATCCTCGTAATGGAACCCGCCCTTGGCTTGAAGGCCGTGCTGGCCGAAGAAATGTCCGTGATCGGTGGTGAAAACAACGATCGTATCCTCGGATAGCCCCTGTTCATCCAGTTTATCGAGAATGCTGCCGATATATTTATCCATCATGCTGATCATGCCGTAATACACGGCGACCAGCTTCTTCTTGTCATACTCCGTTAACCTGGATTTCGAGCCGTATTCGTAATAATGATGGGAACGGTAGCCGTGAATGCCGAACCCGGTTTCAGCGAGATGCGAAAAATCCGGATTTTCTTCCTGCGTTAAGCGGAAGTGCGGCGGATTGCGGTCATGCTCACCAGGCGTCAGGGATGGGATCGTGAGTTGTTCCGGATCATACATCGAATCCCATGGTTCCGGCACCAGGTATGCCGGGTGCGGGTCGAAAAAGCTCGCCCACATAAAGAAGGGGTCATCCGCCTTTTTAAATTGCTCCAAAAGAGAGTTGGTTCGCTCGGCGATCCAGGTATTGTAGTGGTATTGTTCCGGTATGGGCCATGTGTACGTTTGGGTAGGATCCATAGTTCCCGTAGGGGGCAGGAAGTATTCCCGCCAATTGGCACATCCTTGCTCCTCCAGCCATAGGGCATAATGTTGTCCGACATGGGCCTCATTCGTATGGTTTCTGGCCAGTTCGACGTGATCGAATCCGTAATAAGGTCCGTTAAAATTCCGCCAATACTCCAAATCCTGAAGAATCGGGTAGGCCTCCACGGATGGGTAATCTTCCGTAGATTTTAACGGCTGGAAATGCGCTTTTCCCACCAGTGCGGTTCGATAGCCTGCGTCTTGAAAGCTCTCGCCCACGGTATGGCGGTCTTCCAGCAGCTTTGTCCCCAGGGTCCATGCTCCATGCTGACTCGGGTACTGCCCCGTAATGATGGATGCCCGGCTTGGCGTGCAGGTGGGATTGGGGCAATACGCCCGATCGAACGTCGTTCCTTGACGCGCAAGGCGGTCCAGGTTGGGCGTAGAGATTTCAGGCTGAAATGCTCCGATTGTATTCCAATGCTGCTGATCGCTTGTGATTAGCAAAATGTTAGGTCTTCTCGACAAGTGTAATCGCCTCCTAGTATGATAATATTGAAAATATCAGGTTATAAAAATAGCGGGGTGTTATATTTTTATTGTCATTTTGTTATTCTTGATAGAAAAAATGATGAAAAAGGAGGGAGCCATCATGCAGGAATACGAATATGAGTATGCGGAGTTCATCTATTACACGCCTGGATATTTGGATAAAGAGGAACAGATCTGGCCTGTCCGGGCGGGACGAAGCATAGCCAAGCCCAATTACAGGGTCGGACCGAAACGAATCGAGTGTTACAGCTTGCATTTTGTACATGAAGGCATGGTGCGGCTGGAGTTCGATGACAAACGAGTGGATCTGCAAAAGAATGATCTGTTCTGCCTGTTTCCGGGCCGGACATATTATTATCACATGCTGCCTGCGGATACCTCGCTTCAGATGAGCTGGTTAGCAGTGGACGGGAACAGGGTCAAGCCATTGCTGGAGCTGGCTGGCTTATTTCCGGACAACCCGTTCGGCAAACAAATGATATCCTCTAAGGTCAAGGAATCCTCCGAACGCGTGATTGATGCCCTGGCCGGAGTCGAGCGCTGGAAACCGGCGGTATCGCTGGAGCTGCACGGCTTGATTTATGGACTGCTCGCCGGCATGGTCCCGGATATGGCCTCCGCGAAGCCGACGGAACTTGCGGGATGGATTCACGAGTGTTTGGATTATATGGAGCTGCATGCCACCGAGGGGATATCCGTACAGCAGGTTGCCGAATTCGCCGGGGTGCATCGGTCATACTTCTCCAACATGTTCACCCATCAGGTTGGAATGCCGCCGTTAAAATACCTTCAGCGCATTCGAATGGAAAAGGCGAAACGGTTGTTACAAGAAACGGACGCAACAATTACCGAGATTGCCTTGTCTCTCGGCTATCCGAATTTATATTCGTTCACCAGGGCTTTCAAAATCTACTATAAGGTGCCTCCCATAACCATGCGCGGAGCTCGATGCTGACCGTACGGACGGCATTGGCGTTTTTGTAAACGTTTACGATCTGGTTCTTCTGATCTGGAAAAAGGAGACACGCGCCATGAAATTCTCTACGATTCAAAGGTGGATATCACCGAGGCGAAGTATTCAGGGGAAAATCTTTATTGCGTTCAGTGCAGTAACGCTTGTGTCCATCGTCTCCATTACGGTCATCGTATATATGAGCATGCGCGAGACGATCATGCAGAATGCGATCACCTCGGTTTCGGACAGCATCAGGCAGGCGGATGAATCGCTGAATATGATGCTGGAAGAGATCGACCGGCTGAACACCGTCGTGGTGACCAACAAAAACACGGTGATCGACACCCTGCTGAGCCCTCATGAAGAAATTAGTTATGAATGGTTTCAAGAGCAGAAACGGATCGATGAGTTTCTATCCGTTCTGATCGATTACAAGCCTTATATTTCTCGGATTGCCGTAGTCGGTTTAAACGGCAAGGTGTTTTTCTCAGGTGGTCCGTGGCTGGATAAGACGGTCTTGGGGACCGGAATGATGGATTATATGCTCCAGAATGGATCGCGTCACGCGTACTTCAAGCAGACCGGGGTGTCCGATGTCATCACGGTCGGGCGGGAGATTCGATATAACCGTGAACCGATCGGGGTTGTCATGGTGGATTTGAATTATGATTTCATCCAAAAAACATACGGCGTGAAGCCGACCACCGATAGCATGATCTACGTGCTGGACAAGCAGGGCGGGTTTGTCTACGAGGCTGAATCGGCGCCGTCCTTTGCCCCTTCGTTCGAGAAGATCCTCAACATTCATGGGGAACTCGCAGGGGATGGGGACGCCATCAAGCAAGCCATTGACGGCAGAGACTATATCGTAGTCAGCCGCCAATCCGGTTATACGGGCTGGACCACCCTGGCTTTGATACCGATGGATTCGCTGCTTAGCGAATCAACAAAACTCCGTAAACTGTTGGCGGAGGTATCGGTTATCGTCTTCATTGTAGTCCTGATCGGTTCGCTGCAGGTGTCTTCCCGAATTACCCTCAACATCCGGAGGTTGAAATCCTTAATGATGTTCGTGAAGGAAGGGAATCTGACGTTTCCGAGAAAGGAGATAACCAGCGAGGACGAGACCGGGCAGCTATACCGCGTCTTTGTCAGCATGGTGGAGGAATTGAAGCGACTGCTCGAAGGGATTCGGGTCAGCGAGAAGGAGAAGCGGGAGGCCGAATTGACGGCGCTACAGGCGCAAATTCATCCGCATTTTTTATACAACTCGCTTAACACCATCAAGTATTTGGCCAAGATGAACGGCGTGCCGAATATCGAAGAGGTGTCCGGATCGCTGATTGAGCTCATGCGCGGCGTTCTGGGCAATTCTAGCGAATTTCTGACGGTGAGGGAGGAACTGGATTATGTTGAACGTTATATCTCGATCGTGAAGTACAGGTATATGGAGCCGATCCGGATGGTCACCCAGGTTGAGGACGATGCTTTGCTGGAATGCCGGGTGCTGAAGCTGATGCTGCAGCCCCTTGTGGAGAATGCCGTCATTCATGGTATCGGCGCGATGGAGCAGGAAGGGCTCGTGCTGATACGCGTATGCGATGAGGGCAGTGACCTGAAGATTGAAGTGATCGACAATGGCAAGGGCATAACGGAAGGGCAAAGGGCGCACCTGCTGGGCGAGACGGGCAAGAAGGGGGAAACCTCCCGTTTTAGCGGTATGGGCGTGCGGAGTGTGCATGAGCGGATCGTTCACATGTACGGCGATTCGTACGGCGTCAAGCTGTACAGTGAGCCGGGTTTATATACGAAGGCCGAGGTCCGGCTGCCGAAAAAAATGGAGAGTGCGGACAAATCCCGACAAGAGGTGATATAAAGTCATGTTTCAAGTGCTGCTCGTTGATGACGAGCCATTGGTACGGCATGATCTGCGCACGTTATTGGACTGGAATGAGCATGGATTCGAATTATGCGGCCAAGCGCATAATGGATTGATGGCCTTGGCCATGATTGAGCAGTCTCCCCCGCATATTGCGATCATTGACGTGAATATGCCCGAAATGAACGGCGTAGAGCTCAATCGGGCGATCCAGGAGCGGTTTCCGTTCATTCAGACGATTATGCTCAGCAGCTATGATGATTATGATTACGTCAGGGAGTGCCTAAAGAACGGCTCCATCGATTATCTGTTGAAGCATCGGCTGGACGGTGCAGCGCTGGTTGCCTTGTTAAACAAAGCAGTCCTGGAATTACGGCAGGAGGATCGGCTGGAAGAACGCATGACTCATGAGGCCGTGGCCGAAAGGCTGAATCCCGCGCTGATCCGCGATTATATCGTGTACCTGGTTAGCGGACGGAAGGTTGCAACCACGGAGGTTAAGGCTTTTTCACAAAAAAACAGCCTGTACACCCACGCGTTAAGCTATGCGGCAGCGGCCGTGCAGATTGTTCCGTTCCTGCTGCTGACGGAGTCATACAGCGACGTGCAAACGAACCGCCTGGTTCAGCAGGCGGTCGATATGATGCAGCAGAGCTTGGGGGATATTCAGGAGCGGACGGCAGCTTACGTGGAGGATGGGCGGTTTATCGTCGTGTTTGCGTTCAAGGAGCGGAGCGAACATGCCATAAAGAACGAGATCGCCGGACGGATGAGGAAGCTTCAACATGCGCTCGAGCTGTTCCTTAATTTAAAATGCGTGGTCTCCGTCGGACATGTGTGCACCAGCTTGTCACAACTCGGCTCAAGTTATAGCTCCGCTGAGCGGGTGCTCGACGCTTCCACCATGGAGCCGTCCGGAAGCAATGCGGTTTCAAGGATGCCGGGCCGGGCCGGGGGACTTGCCGGCGGAAACCATCAGCGCGTATCTTTGACAATCGAGGAACACAAGCAGCTTCTGCTTTCAATTGAAAGGCTGGATATCGATGACGTGCACGGGTTAATCTCCTCCATCTTTGCTTCGATCCGCCATCTGCCGGTCCATTCGCATACCATTCAGATGATCGTCAGCGAGCTCATGTTAACCGGGGATAAGGTATGGAAGACATGGTTGCCATCTGCGGAAGCCGTGAAGGAGAAGCTTCCTTCAAGAAGCGAACTTGGAAGAATCGGCAATGTCGGGGAGCTGGTGCAATGGCTGCAATCCTACTATGCAGGTCTGCTTGACCTGCTGAAGCAGCACCGTGCGGCGGGACCGTATTCACGGCATGTCACGCAGGCCGTTCATTTTATTCTGGAGAGGTATCCGGGTTATGTCACGCTGGAGCTGGCCGCGGGTGCCATCGGCTTGAACTCTTCTTATTTAAGCAGGATCTTCAAGGAAGAGACGCAGCGGACGTTCTCGGAGTATCTGAATCAGGTTCGGATCGATGCAGGGCGGAAGCTGCTGGAAAGCGGCAAATACTCGATCAAGGAAATCAGCAATCAAGTGGGTTTCACGACCCATAACTATTTTTTTAAAGTATTCAAGGAAATAACAGGGGTAACTCCGCAGGAGTATTTGAACCGCTTGGGAAGAGGATAGGCAAAAACCCCAGTATTCGGATCGGCAGGTGGAGCATGAAGCGATGCTGCCGTTCACAGATCGTAAAATATGTGGAGTAAATGGTCATATTTTTGTAATGGGCCGTCTTAAAGGGTGAATTATAATAATCACACACCAGGTGGTAAACGCTTACAAATGTCGCTTGGTGAATGAAGGGATATGGGGGTCGCTTATTTATGCGTAAACGCTGGGGAAGAAACGCGGTCATCACGATGATCGCTTCCAGCTTGATGCTGGCCGGATGCAGTTCCGATGGAGGTTCGAAGAAAGAAGCTGCACCCGAAGGTACAGAGAATGTTGTTCATACTACAGGGTTTCCAATCGTAGAGCAGACTGTAGATCTCAAAATGTTCACCCGGATTGCGCCCGTGAACGGTCCGTTCAAGGAGATGCCGGTGTTCCAGGATTATGAGAAATTGAGCAACGTCAAGGTGGAATTCATCGAAGCGCCGACGGACGGTTTTCAGGAGAAGAAAAACCTGCTGTTTGCTTCCAACGAGCTGCCTGATGCCTTGTTCCGCTCCGGTCTGTCGCCGCTTGAGGCTGTTCGTTACGGATCGGCAGGCCAGCTGATCCCGCTGGAAGGCCTTATCGATGAATATGCGCCGAACCTGAAAAAATTGATGGAGGAATATCCCGAAATTCGCGCGGGCATCACGACGCCGGAGGGGCATATCTATGCGATTCCGGGCATTGTGACGCTGGGCGCGGCGCGGACGGATAAGAAATGGATCAACCAGATGTGGCTGGAGAAGCTGAATCTGGAGGTGCCGGAGACGACGGATGAACTGTATGAGGTGCTGCTTGCCTTCCGGGATGGTGACCCGAACGGCAACGGGAAGCAGGATGAAATTCCGATGACGGCCCGTGTCGGATTGGCGATCGTGGCTGCGATGAGCGGCTCATTCGGATTGGATACGCAGCTCGGGTATAACATCAATATCGACAACGACCAAGTGAGAATCTGGATGGGCAGCGACAAGAATAAAGAGATGCTCATGTACTTAAACAAGCTTTACAAGGAGAAGCTTCTGGATCCCGAGATCTTCTCGCACACCGAAGCGCAATATTTGGCCAAGCAGGGCTCGGGAAATGCGGGATTCTTCTTTGATCAGACCAACAATAACTTCTTGTCGATCCAGGACCAGTATACCGGAATAGCGCCTCCGGCTGGCCCAAGCGGAGATCGAATGCAAAGCCAGGCCTTGCCGATTGCACGGGATTTTGGAGCTTTTGCGATCACGTCCATTAATAAATACCCGGAAGTCACGATGCGCTGGATCGATTATTTCTATAGTGACGAAGGTTCGACGCTTCTGAGGTTCGGCAGGGAAGGGGAGCACTACGAGCTCAAGGACGGAATTCCGTACTATACGGAGGACTTCCTAAAGGATATTACCAATCAGGCCAAAATCACGCCTTATGCGGGAGGAGGGGCACCTCACATCATTAGCGAACAGGTTGCCTCGTTCATCAACCCGCCGCAGGTACAGGAGGCGCAGCAGCAGCTGGATCCGTTCATGCCGAAGGTTCGTTACTCCGCCCCGATGTTTGATGAGCAAACCGCGCAGCAGGTCAACATTCTTCGCAACGATATCGACAAATATTACGAAGAGCAAAGCACGAAATTCATTGTTGGCGCGCTTAGATTCGACAAGTGGGGAGAATTCCAATCCACGCTCCAGAAGATGAAAATCGGCGAGCTGGAGAAATTGTATCAGGATGCCTATGACAAGATGCAGCAATAATGCTGCTACACCATGGATAAGGAGTGGATGCCCATGAAGCGTGTCAAAGCCGATTCATCGATGGCTCTGCCTCGAAGCGATTCGAGGCGGGGTTCCCGCCTATTAAGGCAAATGGCCAAGCGATATGACCTGTATCTCATGCTGCTTCTGCCGGTCGTCTGGTATCTGGTCTTTCACTATGGTCCGTTGTACGGGCTGCAAATCGCGTTTAAAAATTTCAATCCGGCAAAAGGTATCCTCGGCAGCAGCTGGGAGGGCTTCGGGCATTTCGAACGCTTCTTTGATTCGTATTATTTCTGGCGGCTGCTGTGGAATACGCTGTCCATTAATTTGTTTTCCTTGTTGATTGCCTTTCCGATTCCCATCCTGCTGGCGTTGATCATCAATGAAATACGCAGCAAAACCTTCAGCAAATGGCTGCAGAACATTACGTACATACCGCATTTTATTTCGGTGGTTGTGATCGTTGGCATTCTAAACGTGTTCCTCTCGCCCAATAGCGGTCCGATCAATCTGTTAATCGAGGCCGTCGGCGGTACGCCGATCCGTTTTCTCGAGGAAGCCGGCTGGTTCAAGACCATCTTTATCGGCTCTAACATCTGGCAGAACATGGGATGGCAATCCATTATCTATATTGCGGCGCTAAGTGGGGTGAACCCGCAGCTCTACGAGGCGGCTAAGATGGACGGGGCATCGAGGCTGCGGCGCATCTGGCACATCTCTTTGCCGGGAATCGCGCCTGTCGTTATCATTTTGCTCATTTTGGATATCGGCCATTTCATGAACATTGGCTTTGAGAAAATATTGTTGATGCAGAACAACCTGAATCTGGAATCGAGCGACGTCATCTCCACTTTTGTCTACACGACAGGCATTTTAAAGGGAGAATACAGTTACACGTCAGCGATCGGACTGTTTAATTCGGTCATCAATCTGCTCCTGCTGCTGTTCGTAAACCGGATTGCGCGCAAGACGTCAGAGACAAGCTTATGGTAAAGGGGGGACGCGCCATGTCCAAGCCGTCGACAGTAAAAGAGGCCACGAATGAACGGGTATTCGATGTCATCATATACGTGATCGCCGCGATCATTATCGTCATTGTGCTGTACCCGTTGATCTTCATTGTCAGCGCTTCGTTCAGTGATCCGACCAGGGTATTGAACGGCGAAGTCTGGCTGCTGCCGAAAGGCGTAACGCTGGATGCCTACACGAATATTTTGCAAAACGAAAAGATTTGGACGGGATATCGTAACACGATCTTCTATACGGTCGTCGGCACAGTGATCAATATCATCATGACGATTTTGGCGGCCTACCCGCTATCGAGGCCTGACCTTCCGGGGCGAAATGCGATCATGGTGTTTATCACGCTGACGATGTTCTTCAGCGGAGGGTTGATTCCAACATATCTGCTAGTTAAGGATTTGGGAATGGTCGATTCGATGTGGGCGCTGATTGTTCCCGGCGCGATTGCCACATACAATCTGATCGTGATGAGGACCTATTTCCAATCGAGCATTCCTTGGGAGCTGCAGGAGGCCGCCCATATCGACGGCTGCTCCAACTGGAGGCTGCTTTTCAGTATCATTCTGCCTCTATCCAAGCCGATTCTGGCGGTGATGGTGTTGTTTTATGCGGTAGGCCACTGGAATTCGTTCTTTAATGCGCTCATCTATATTCGTAACGAGAATTTGCACCCGCTTCAGCTGGTGCTGCGCGAAATTTTGCTGATCAGCCAATCGGATGCCGTGGACGGCAGCGTGGGACTGGAAGAAAGCATCCTGCTTGCCGAAAGCATCAAATACGCGGTCATTATCGTCTCCAGTTTACCTGTACTGCTGATGTATCCGTTCGTGCAGCGGCATTTCGTTAAAGGCGTCATGATTGGCTCGATTAAAGGTTGATTCCCGATACCGATGCACGGGCCAGCCTAAAATTCCTTTGGGAGGTTTTATGTTGAAAACGAACGCAACGATTACCATTGATTGCAGCCGAAAGAGCGAGCATGAGATTAATCCGTATCTGTTCGGTCATTTTGTGGAGGATATTCGGGATCATATGGAGGCGATGCTTGCGTTTCCACTGAGGGACATGGATTTTGAAAGCGAGCCGGAGACCAAGACGCCGGTATCGGGAAGCTGGCGCGCTTATACCAACGGGCGCAACACCGGGTACGCCATGGAAGCCCCGGCGCCCCGGCATTCGGGACGTGCCCAGCGCATCCGGATCCTGAGCGATGATGAAGCCTATGCCGGCATCGCTCAGAAAGCGGCATTAAAGGGCCCGATGAAGTATACGGTCCGGATTGTTGCCCGCGCTTCCATCGAGCTTCAATACGCGATGGTCGAAGCCGTGGACCGGCGTACGGAAGAATCGCTTGGACAGCTTCGCGTGGAGCTCGGCAGCCACAACTGGCATGAATATGCGGGTGAGCTGTCTATAACACGCGCTTGCAGCGATGCCGAGATCCGGGTATATGTTCCGGCTGAGCATCCAAGGTGGATCGATCACGTCTCCACCGGCATGCTCTGGATCGATCACGTGTCCCTGCTGCCGATCGATAGCATCGCGATGGTAAAGCGTGAAGTGATCGAGATGACGAGAGGGCTGAATGCGGGCATGATGAGGCTCGCAGGCAATTACATCAGCGCTTACCACTGGGAGCATGGCATCGGTCCGGTTCTGGAGAGACCGGTCATGTACAACGAAGCCTGGGGAGGATGGACCAGCAAATATTTCGGCACGGACGAATTCATCCGTTTTTGCCGAGAGCTGCAGGTGGAGCCCCTGATTTGCGTGAATGATGGATCGGGTGCCCCTGAAGAAGCTGCGCAGTGGATCGAATACTGCAATGGGAGTGTGGATACACCTATGGGCGCTTTGCGTGCCCGAAACGGTTTCCCTGAGCCATACAACGTGAAGTATTGGGAGATCGGCAATGAGGTATGGGGCCAATGGCAGGTCGGCACTTGTACGGCAGAACAGTTTGCGAAGCGGACCATATCGTTTGCCAAGGCCATGAAGGAGGCGGACGCTTCCATCGTGCTGCTGGCCTGCGGGCATTACGAGCAGGAATGGAACCGGACCGTGCTGGATCTGGCCGGCGAGTATATGGACTACTTGACGCTGCATTTATATCACGGCTATGGCCCCTTCGGCATGAACCGGGATACACCGGCAGAGGAACGCTATAAAGCGATTGCCTCTTATCCCGAGTGGACCCGGCACCATATCCGGAAGACAACGGAGTTGATCCGATCCCAGTCGAAGCATAGTCATGTGAAGCTGGCGATCACCGAATACAACACGATGTACTATCCAAATACGGTGCGAAAAGGGCTGCCGAACGAGCATACATTAGGTGCCGCGGTGGCCAATGCCGCCAACCTAAACGAAATGATTCGCTGCAGCGACATGGTGCATATCGGCAGCTTCTCCGATCTTGTGAATGGCTGGCTCGGAGGATGCATACGGGTCGGGGACTACTACGCGGATCAGTATTGCGGCAAGGAGCCCGGATGGAGCGGGCTTCCGCTCACGATATACGGGACGCCAACCTATGAAGTGTTAAAGCTTTACGCGAATCGCGACGTCCGTCGTCTTCTCCCCGTCCAAGCGGAATGCGGCACTTTCTCCGTGGCATCAAACAAAGAGACGCCTATGGAACTTGATGCGCTTCCGGAACTGGACATTGTGGCCGGGACGAATGACGACGGCAGCCAAGTCACCGTATTTATCGTTAACCGCAGCCTGGAGGAGGTAACGGCCGTACTGGATTTGCAGGCTTTCGAGGCTTCCCGGGAAACGACCCTTTATGAAATCACCGGCGATTCTTATGATGACATCAACTCCGTATTCCGGCCGGATCATATCGTGTGCCAGGAAAGTAAAGTGCCGGCAGAGGCATGGCAGCGGGGGCACCTGTTACGACCTTCATCTATTTACGCGCTTGAATTCAAAGCGCGCTCATAGTGTGGCGCAAGGTACAAAGAAGAAGTAAGCTTCACAACGAATCGATGCACCAAAAAAAGTCGGACTGCGCTGGCAGCTTCCGGCTTTTTTTGGTGCAGGCGACGGTTAAAACTTTGTCTAATCATAATGGATGACTTTCAAAGGAAAACGGAGTTCTAAAGGATTCATCGTTTAACTTATTTTGGGGAAGTGTAAATAGAGACTAAATACAAGGATGGGGTGATTGAGATGTCAAACGGAACCGTAGTGAACCAGGAAGCGGTTGAGACCGTAAAGGATATTATCAAGGATATCGAAACGGCGATGTTCTCCACGATATCGGAGGGCGGGATCAATTCCAGACCGATGCAAACGCAGGATATCGAATTCGACGGCGATTTGTGGTTTTTAACGAAAAGGGATACCAGCAAATATCAAGAAATTATGGCCAATCCCAACGTAAATGTCGCTTATGTCGGTAAATCCTACGTATCGATTCGGGGAACGGCCCAAGTCGTGGATGATGTTGAGCGGAAAAAGGAGCTCTGGAACGCGGCATATGAGAAGTTTCTGCAGACGTCTTACGACGATCCCAACATTATTCTGATCAAGGTGGATACGGACACCGCAGAGTATTGGGAAACCGGAAACAAAACCAAAACGGTGAAAGCCTTCTTCAAGAAAATGGTGGGCCAAGAGCCGGAGGGCGACTCGGATATTAACAAAACCGTTGATCTGAATTCATGATCGCGGAAAGATAGCTATAGCAAAAAGAGCAGCTTCGATCTTCAGAAGCTGCTCTTTTTGCATTTGTACTATATTAGAGGGTTCAGCGTGCCGCCCCCATCGTAAAGCCGAAGCTGTACGTACGGTTCGCGGGCAGCGTGAACTCTTTATGGATTGGCGCTCCCCAGCTGTCGTCGCCGCCTACGCCCATTTGTTTGTAGTTGATGCGGAGGACGGTTTTATCGCTTGGCGGGAGCTTGTACACATGGTCGCTGCCCTCGAGTTCATCCGGCGTCCACAGCAGGGCGCACAGCTCCATGAGGGAGGAGCTTTCGAACCGCAGACCTTCCCCGCTGTTTCCTTCGGTAAGGCTCGCGAAGCGGACATCCGTTTTGTTCCCGCATTCTTGAGGTCTCAGATAAGGAACGAACTGATCGGCTACCATGCCCGTATATCGACCGATTTTGGCTCCTGTCTTCCGGTCCCAATAGCTGTCATGAGGACCCCGCCCGTACCAGCTGAGAACATCGAGACCTTTATCCAGCAAGAACAGCATCCCGATTTCCGGAATGTCAGGCAGGCCGCTGCCCGGAACAAAGGTTTCTTGCACGCGGATGGTTCCATCCGGGAAGATTCGATACTCCAAGGTCAGTCCGGATATGGGAGTCGTTTCGATTTGATAGTGGCTGGAGACCACGACGACAGGACCTTCCGCATGCCAGCGCAGGGACAGCAGTTTTCGCTGATCATGGGCCGTTCTCCACACGCCGCAGCGTTCAGGGAGCCGGTTGCCGAGATCGTTATCGGTGACGGCCCGCCAGAAATTCGGTCTGGCCGGTGCCAGCAGGCATTCCTTGCCGAACAGCGCATAGGATGTCAGATCGCCGGTGCCAAGGTGGAAGCGTAACGAAACGGCAGGACTCGTGATGCGAAGCTCTTCATCCGACTTGGTAACTTCCAGAGCCTTCGCGCTTGAAAGAGCGTCTGTTTCCGGTTGATCCGCTATATACGGCGTCAGCACAAATTGCTCCCAAGCCTCTTCATGTCCTGCAGGTGCCCACTTGGCGCTCTCCTTCCGAACCAGGGAGACGGTGAGAACCGCTTCTTTTCCACCGTCCTCTATAGGGGAATACGGAATCTCGATATCCGTTTGCTCACCAGGCTGGAGCGAGAGCTGGAGCGTGCCGGATTGGCTGACTTCTCCGTTTAGCGTTACGTCCCACTTTACAAGATACTGTTCGAGATTGGTAAACAAGAAACGGTTGCTGACCCGAATCCGACCAGCAGCAGCGTCCAAACATTCGAATTTGACGTTCTGGTAGCATTTTTTTACTTCGTCCAGCTTGGGGGTTTTGCTGCGGTCCGCGAAGATCAGGCCGTTTCCGCTGAAATTGCCGTCATGCGGCCTTTCGTTGAAATCCCCGCCATACGCTAAATATTCGATACCGTCGGCCGTTTGGGTGCGAATCGCTTGATCAATCCAGTCCCATATAAAGGCTCCCTGTAAAATGTCATACTTCTCAAACAGCTCCCAATACAGGTGAAGCCCGCCGCAGGAATTGCCCATCGCGTGACTGTATTCGCAAATGATGTAAGGCTTGCTCGGGTTGCTGATTGCATACTTCTCCACTTCCTGGGGTTTTGCATACATGGTGGATTCCATATCGCTGGCCGCCTCGGACGCCCTGTAATGGAAGATCCCTTCATAATGAACGAGCCGCGACGGATCGGCCTCCTTCAGGAAATCGTGCATCGCAATGAAGTTGTCGCCCCCGAAGGATTCATTGCCAAGCGACCAGATGATGACGGAAGGGTGATTCTTGTCTCGTTGAAACATCGAATTGCAGCGATCCAAAACATTGTCGCGCCACTCGAGCTTGCTGCCGGGGACCGTTTCTTTCAGCTCCTGCTGCCCGTACTCCCATGTTCCGTGCGTCTCCAGATTCGTCTCATCGATCACATATAAGCCATATTCATCGCAGAGGTCATACCATGCGGATTGATTCGGGTAATGTGAGGTCCGTACCGCATTAATGTTATGCGTCTTCATCAGCTCAATATCGGTGATCATGTCTTCGCGGCTAAGCGCCCGTCCGGTATCGGGGGAGAATTCATGCCGGTTCACGCCTTTGAATAGAATGCGCTGACCATTAATCCGCATCAATCCGTCCTTCAGCTCGAAGCGGCGGAAGCCGGTGCGGCAGCTTACGGCTCCGCGGCAAACTCCATCCGTATCCTTCAATGCCAGAACGACGGTGTACAAATAAGGTGATTCCGCGCTCCATTTTCTTGGTTCGGGGACGTTCATACTCAGGGTGAAGGTGCTCTCCTCCATAATGTAATCCGCTATGGTGAGCGTTTGTTTCCGAACCAGCTGACGGTCCTGGTCGTATAGAAGCGCCTCAAGCTGAAGCTTGTCCTTATCGATGGTTTCATTAAAGTAATTCGTAACGGTTGCATCGATCTCCAGCTCGGCATCCCGATATTCTTCATCAAGAACTGGCCGCACGAAGAAATCGGAGATATGGACGGCAGGGACCGAATAGAGGTAGACTTCACGGAAGATCCCGCTAAGCCTCCAGAAATCCTGATCCTCCAGCCAACTCGCGTCACACCAGCGATACACTTCTACAGCCAATTTATTCTCGCCATCGATCAGATAGGGCGTAATATCGAACTCGGCCGGCGTAAACGTATCTTCGCTGTATCCGACCATCTCGCCGTTCACCCATACATAGAAAGCGGATTCAACACCTTGGAAGCTTATATACACGGGCTGTTCCTTCCAAGTGTCCGGCACCGTGAATTTACGGATGTAGGAGCCTACGGGATTGTATCGCGTTGGCGCGAAGGGGGCTTTCAATTCAGGCTCCGATTCGGACCAGGGGTATCTAACATTGGTATATTGAGGATAGTCATAGCCTTGAAGCTGCCAATGGGAAGGGACGGGCATATCGGCCCAGCTGCCGGAATCATAATCGGCCTCGTAGAAATGTTGAATGCGCTTGTCAGGGGTTTCGGCAAACGAAAACTTCCACATCCCGTTCAATGACTGATACCAGGGGGACATGGAGTGGGCACGGTTCAGCGCCTCAGACTCCGACGGGAACGTCATCATGTAAGCATGGGCTTTGTGACGGTTCAGTTGAAAAATATTCGGATTATTATTCCATTCGGGATAACCGTTTGCAGGTGCCTGGTAAATGAATTTGGTACGCAATGTGCTCAGCTCCTCCTAGATTATGGTTTCCTTCTACTGTCAGTATAGAGGTTAATTCGCTCCAAGAGTATACAGAAGTTGCGTTTTTCTATTAAAAATGGCGCCGGATTAACGCACCGGAACGGACCGGTAGTGATGAACAGGGCTTTTTTGCCGGAGCCAGGCCGTATTTTGACGCTCAATTTCACCTCTAGGCATTTCACGGTTTACATTGGAGAAGGTTTATGAAACAATGATTAGTGAATGATCATTCACTAATCAGGAAGAGGAGATTAAACATGGTAAGACCTCGCGAGTTTCAAGATGAGGCTATCTTCTACGGTGTCTACCGGGCATTGTGCAAAAAAGGATACGGACAAGCAGCATTAACCGACATCACGCATGAAGTGAATATTTCACCGGCAGCCTTAATGAAGCGATTCGGTTCGAAGAAGAATTTGTTCCTGGCTTACAGCGATTATGTCATTGAATTAACCAGGAATGCCTTTCAGGAGGCTAGCCTATCCGATCAATCTAGACTTGATGCACTAAAGGCCGTATTCAAGCATGCGGTTTTACATATGAAAGATCCCGTTGAATTGGCTAACCATACTTCCTTCTATCTGGAAGGGACGAATGACCCCGATTTGATGGAGAAGACCCGGTACCGACTGCAGCTGATCGATGAGTTTACCCGGCAGATGCTGAGCCAGGCGATTACGAACAAAGAAATCGCAGAATGCGACGTGGCGATGGTTAGCCGGGTACTGCAAGCCGCCATCAGCGGGGCTATGATGATCTGGATTAAAGAGTCAAACCGAACGCTGGAGGAACTGTTTGATGAGTGCTTTCAGGTGATATTTGATCCGTTACGGAATGCCGGTACGCAATAATTCAAATATAGCAAGGAGGATGGTTAGATGCCGATTTTCAAAGGAAGGGAAGTCGATCTGTACTATGAAGTAAAGGGAGAAGGAAAGCCGCTGGTTTTTACGCATGGTGCCTCATGGAATCATGAGCAATGGCGGCCGCAAGTCGATTATTTCTCACGTCAGTATCAAACCGTGGTGTGGGATGTTCGGGGGCATGGTTCGTCTTCTTTGCCGGGCGGAAAGGTGGATTCGGAGGATTTCAGCAGGGATCTGGCGGATTTGCTAAGCGGACTGGGGATTGAAAAAGCGATTCTTTGCGGGCTGTCCCTGGGCGGGCATATTTCACTGCAGACTGCCGTTCGCTATCCTGAGAAGGTTGCAGCCCTGGTACTGATCGGTACGCCGTTCACGAATGCGTTCAATTGGTATGAGCGAATGTTCGTGCCGCTGAATCGCTGGTCAAGTTACTTGATGCCGATGTCCTTATCGGGAAAAATGCAGGGGAAAATGCTATCCAAGTATAACAAGAACAATCAAGCTTATATAGAGAAAGCCTTTCGATCCATCCCGCATTCCAACTGGGTTCGGATATGGGATGCGGTGACCCGGATGGACAGTACGCAGGATCTGTATAAGATTCATTGTCCAACCTTGCTTCTTCAGGGTGAGAGCGACACGATGATCCGAAGGCAGCAGGAGTTCATGCGGAATAGAATTGCGAATTCACGATTGAAAATCATCCGGAATGCTCACCATGCAACGAATTTGGATAACCCGGATGAAGTTAATGAAGCCATTGCTTCATTTCTGACAGAGAACGCGATGTAGACTTATTATCAGAAGGGGTCTATACAGCTTGACGCGCTCATCTGATAATAGGTACAATATGTAAAACCTACTTTAAGGAGAGATTTGTTGTTCTTAACTTTGTTTGAACCTATAGGTTCTGAGGAACGCCTGACATAGCCGCAATTGGCTAGGTTTAGTTCAAGGTGCATTCTTCGGCCGGATATGGAGGAGTTAAGAACTGCGGAGATCAAGGAAGCCTTGGGTAGTCTATCCTATTGCGTCTTGTATCCGCGTTGCTTCTGCAGCGCGGTTTTTTTATTAGATTATTGAATTTGTAAGTTTTCAGCGAAGCTGAACCATTCGATAATCGCAAGAAAAACTTCTTCTAAACGCGGGCTGTCTTCTATGAAGTGCGTCGATGGATGTTTTTCTTATGGATGCAATTAGCACATAGACTTCATATAGAGGCGGAGAATGACTCGAGTTCATTTTCCGTCTTTTTATGTTTTCTAATAGAAATAATCAAAATCTTGAGAAGGACAGGTGAACCACATTATGGAACTGGAAACAAAGCGTTTACTGCTTAGAACATTGGATCTGGATTTGATCGACGCGGCGGCGCGCCGAGATCCGAAGGCATTCGAGGATTTAGGCTACCATAGTAACGGCGAATGGCCGGGACCCGACTTTTATGAGGCATTGCCTTTTTTTCGGGAATTGTTGATCAAGAATAATGGCAGTCGGGGCTTTGACTCATGGATTATCGTGGACAAAGCTACGCGCGATATTGTCGGCGGCATCGGATTTCTGGGAGAGCCTGATCCGGAGGGCAGAATCGAAATCGGCTTTGCCACCAATCCAAGCCATCAGCGGCAAGGGTACTGTCATGAAGCGGCGCAAAAACTATTGGGTTGGGCTTCTCGTCAGCGGGACGTCAAATCCATCATCGCGAGATGCGAACCCGGAAATACGGCTTCTCAGCATGTTTTGCTTAAACTGGGATTCCAGAAGAGTCACGAGGATTCGGAATTCATACACTGGATATATCCGAACTAAAGGGGGAGCGGCGATCGGTGATCCCCTTCATTGACACCCTAAAATAGGGTTGCTACAATTTTAAGTATATATCCATCGGAATACAAGGGTTAGCAAGGAGGGGACGAACTTGAATCGATCCGGTTCCACAGATCCATTCATACGTAATGAACGCGAAGCCATGATCGCAGCTCGGGCCGATAAGCTTGGGGCAAAATTCGCGGAAAGAGCTCCTCGGCACGATTTGGAAGGATCGTTTCCGTTCGAGAATTTTGATGACCTGAAGGAGTCGGGTTATCTGAAGCTGACCGTACCGGCATCCTTTGGAGGAGAAGAAGCCTCCGTATACGAAATGGTGCTTGCCCAGGAACGACTCGCCAGAGGTGACGGCTCTACGGCGCTGGCGGTCGGTTGGCATATCGGGCAAATCCTCCAGCTGCGCCTATCCGGGGCTTGGCCGGAGCCTTTATTTGAGAGGCTGTGCAAGGACGTTGTAGCTGAAGGCGTGCTCATTAATGAACTGGCGAGCGAACCTGCAACAGGAAGTCCCAGCCGGGGTGGAAGGCCGGAGACCACGGCACGGCGAGTGTCGGGCGGCTGGCGCATTACCGGACGCAAAACCTTCAGCACGTTAAGCCCGATCTTGAAGCAGTTTGTGGTTACGGCCGGTATCGAGCATAGCGAGAAGGTTGGTGCATTCCTCGTTCGAAGTGGACCCGGGGTCAAGGTCGAGGAAACCTGGAATACGATGGGCATGCGTGCAACGGGAAGCCATGACATGATTCTGGAGGACGTCTTCGTGCCGGAGGCGGAGGTCATTCGTGGACCCGATTATGAGAAACCTGAATTTCCCGTGCCGACGGAAGGCATTCTGCTTCACATACCGGCATGTTATATGGGGATTGCTTATGCCGCGCGCAATTTTGCCATCGATTTTTCCCGTCATCATAAACCGAACTCCTTGACGGTCCCCATTGCCAAATTGCCGAATATCCAAAGACATATCGCCGAAATCGAAGTGGACCTGCTTACGGCCCGGAGTTATTTGTATCAAACCGCCGACCGCTGGGACAAGGAAGTGGAGAATCGCGCTGCGCTTAAGCCTGAGCTGGGTCTTGCTAAATATGTTGTGACCAATGCAGCGCTCCGGATTGTCGATCATGCGATGCGGATCGTTGGAGGGTTGAGTCTCTCCCGGCAGCTTCCATTGGAACGAATGTACAGGGATGTTCGGGCGGGTCTTCATAATCCGCCCATGGACGATGTCGTGCTGACGAATCTTGCCCGTCGTGCCATTTCGGAAGCGGAAGAGTAGGGGAAGTCAGACGATTGACCGAGTGGGTTGAAAGCATGGAATTCTATATGAAATCGCGAAGGATCTACGAATAAAAACCGCTGGAGAGGGATGTCTCCGGCGTTTTTTTTGCGCTGGACAGAGGATCCTTCTTCGTGACTCCATTAAAAATATCCACATCGTTAGTCCCCCCTGCTTCATATACATACACTTGGGTTAGGATGGCGGACTAACGGGTATAAAACCTATCAGTACGTGCTGCAACAGGATCAATCAAAATCCGATCGTGAGGAGTTAAGATGAAAGGAGATATGGACCATGGATTCTGTACTGTATTTGGGCTTGGCCGTTGTATATGCTGCGCTGCTTCTGTATGGGTGTGTGCTGTTGAAGCGTGATTCTTCGCCGGGTCTTCGGTATTTGCTGCTGATCGTGACGGCCGGACTGGCTTGGGATAACGGCGTGATCGGTATCGGGAAATACATCGGGGAGGGAGATCTGCTGGAGGGGCTGAACGTTACCCGTTTCTGGGTGCATGCGTTGGCAACGCCGCTGCTTGTGCTCGTGTCGTTCGATCTGATCCGCAAGACAGGAAGCCCTTGGGCCAGCAGGCAAGCCGCCGCATGGGGAGCCTGGCTTCTCACTGCAGCTCTAATCGCGCTTGAGGTGATGACGGAGACGCTGCCGCTTAAGCTCCAGCCATCCATGGAATACGGAGCGCTTCGCTACGTTCCGAGCGAATCCGCGGGGCCGCCGCTCATGGTCATCCTGATCCTGATCCCTTTGCTGATGGCAGGCGTTATCGTATGGCGGAGGAAAAAGACGCCGCTGTTGTTCATCGGTACGGTGCTGATGGCTGCCGGGAGCGCCATTCCAATTCCGATCGAAAGTTCGGCTGCCACGAACGTATTCGAGCTGATTCTCCTCTTATCCTTGTGGCTGACGGTTCGCAAGCTGGCCTCCTACCCCACGTTGTCTTTTCGATAGAGAATGGATGCAAGCTGCGTTTACGCTCCGAGGTGAACGCGGTATTTAGCGTCTCGAAGCATGCCCAGGGCCACCCATCGTGTGCACAGGGAGCAGCGCGTCTTCTGGCATTCAGCAAACCTTCAGCTGAGCCTAAGCCTGGCATAACGTTCCCTTAAGTTTACTTTCAGATTCCCTCTCTATACTTCAAATTGTAAGACAAACCATGAACCTAGAAGGAGAGATGACGATGAATCCGATAAGTAAAAAAGTATTAGTAAGCAGTATGGCAGCAGCGATTGTGCTAGGGGGAGCCGGGTATCTTCAGAGCAAAGCTTTTGCCGCGACGAGCACAGACGCTTCCGCCTCGGTATCCGAGGATGGACAGACGGGGACAGGCTCTTCAGCTGCCGATGCAGGCAAGAACCGAGATGGAAAGTGGATGGAACGTAAGGGTGGCGGTCCTCGCGGCGGCAACATCGTCAAAGAGACGGCCGAAGTTCTTGGGCTCACGGAGGCAGAGATTCGCACAGCGCTTGAAGCGGGCAGCACGTTTGCCGAAATTGCTAAAGGCAAAGGAATGACCCAATCTGTGTTCGTTCAGAAGCTGATCGTTCTGGAAACCGCCAAGATTGATGAACGCCTGAGTGAAGGCAGCATTACGGAAACCGAAGCAGCCGAGTGGAAAGAGGGGCTGAGCGACCGCCTTACTCAAATCGTGGAGAGCAGCGAAGCCGGTTTTGGAAAAGGCCATGGCAAAGGCGGCCAAGGCTTCGGCAAATTCGGTAAACCGGAGGAAATCGCGGCTTTGCTCGGACTGTCGGAGGACGAGCTGAAGGCAGAAATGAAGGAAGGGCAGTCGCTAGCCGAGATCGCGGCCGCGAAGGGGATTACGGAGGATCAATTGATTCAGAAGCTGAAGGATCAAATGACCGAGCCGTTGAAGCAGTGGGTGAACGAGAAGCATACGAACGCTGATGAAGCAGCAGATCCTGCGGCAGACACGGAAGCGGACACGGAGTAACATACTGAATTGGATCGTTGGGGAGACTGGATGATATTCTGTTAAGAATACATTCAGTTTCTTTTTTATTTAAGAAAATTATAATTTTTTTCTGTACAGAGTGTTGACCTTAACGTTACGTAAAGGTGTACATTGATGTTGTCAGGAGGTGAGAAACCATGGAATACACGGTGCAGAAGCTTGGAAGGTTGGCAGGAATAAGTACCCGTACGCTCCGTTATTACGATGAGATCGGTATTCTAAAGCCGGCCAGAATCAACTCGTCGGGATATCGGATCTATGGGCAGGAGGAGGTCAATCAATTGCAGCAGATCTTGTTTTACCGGGAGCTCGGACTTCAATTGGACGATATCAAAGCGATTATGACCTCACCCTCCTTCAACCGGACCAAGGCGCTCCAAGAACACCATGCGCAGCTCCTAGACAAAAGAAGGCAATTGGATTTGCTGATTACCAATGTGGAGAACACGATCGCCTCCGCCGAAGGGAGAATAACCATGAGTGACCAAGAGAAATTTGAAGGATTCAAGCAGAAGCTGATTGATGATAATGAGAAGAAATACGGTAAGGAAATTCGCGAGAAGTATGGCGATGAGATTGTAAATAAATCCAATGCCCAGCTGAAAAATATGACGCAAGAACAGCATGAGGAAGTAACGCGTCTGGCCGATGAGCTGTACGAGACGCTGGCCGAAGCGTTCAAGCAAGGCGATCCTGCCAGTGAGCTGGCTCAGAAGGCGGCCGATCTTCACAAGCGCTGGCTCACTTATTATTGGAACGATTACAGTAAAGAGGCCCACGCAGGCCTCGCCCAGATGTACGTTGACGATGAGCGTTTTACCGCCCATTACGATGAGAAGCAGCACGGAACGGCAGCATTCCTCCGCGATGCAATTCTGATCTACACGGGCACGAATCCTTCATCATAGTAAGGCAAAGTTGTAGTAGCAGCCTTGCCATACTGACAAGACCCTTTCCCTGCGCTAAACCCGCGGAGGAGAGGGTCTTTTTTAATATGAATGTTCGAAAATCCCGCCTTGAGATCAACAAAGGATCGCCACGAATAAGAAATGAGGTAACCGCCCAGGTTAGGTGCAGCATTTTCCACAATTAACCTCTTGTATTGGAAGGGGAAGTAATGGTTAGATGAAACGTGGACTATTTTACACAAAACCTACACCATGGGTGATGACTTATATAGCGAGGGTAGAATTATGGATCAAATTGTACAGCATGTAGTGAATATCTTTAATGATTTTTTATGGTCTAAGCTGCTCATCGTATTGCTGATTGCCGTTGGCCTGTATTTCACGGTGGGGACCAAGTTTCTGCAATTTCGCCTAATCGGCGAGATGTTCCGGGTCATCCGCGAACCCAAGAGTAAAGCGAAGGGGAGCATTTCGCCTTTTCAGGCATTTGCCATCAGTATGGCAGCCCGTGTCGGGACAGGGAATATAACCGGGGTGGCTCTGGCCATCTCGCTTGGAGGACCCGGGGCCGTATTCTGGATGTGGATTATTGCGCTTATCGGTTCGGCATCCAGTTTTATCGAGAGTACGCTGGCCCAGATTTATAAAGTAAAAGATGGGGCGGGTGGTTATCGCGGCGGTCCCGCTTATTACATGCAGCAAGGATTAAAGAAACGGTGGATGGGCGTGTTGTTTGCGATCCTGATCACCTTGTCCTTCGGTCTTGTCTTTAATGCGGTTCAATCCAATACGATTACGATTGCCTTCGAGAATTCATTCGGAACCGATCGATTAACCATCGGCATTATTATGGCGGTTATCTTCGCGGTTATCATCTTTGGCGGCGTGAAGCGGATTGCCAAAATGTCGGAGCTGATCGTTGTGGTATTGGCTGTCCTATATGTCGGTGCCGCGCTGTTTATCGTATTGGCGAACATCACCAAGCTGCCGGAAGTTTTTGCGCTTATCGTCAAAAGCGCGTTCGGCTATGAGCAGGTTGTTGGCGGGTCGATCGGTGCCGCTCTCATGAACGGGATCAAAAGAGGGCTGTTCTCCAACGAAGCCGGCATGGGGAGCGCGCCTAACGCAGCGGCTACCGCAACAACAAGCCATCCAGCCAAGCAAGGGCTGGTGCAGGCGCTGGGCGTATTGATCGATACGCTGGTCATATGTACAAGCACCGCCTTCATCATTCTGTTTACCGGTGCCTATCAGCAGACCGGACTTGATGGAATCGCCCTGACGCAGGCCGCGCTGGGCATGGAGATGGGGGCATGGGCGTCCGACTTCCTGGCCGTTATGGTCTTCCTGTTTGCGTTCAGCACGCTGATCGGCAATTATTACTACGGGGAAACCAATATCGAGTTTTTGAAGTCGAATCGGGCATGGATATGGGTCTATCGGGCTTCTGTGCTGGCCATGGTCATCTTCGGTTCCGTTACCAGCGTGAAGCTGGTGTGGGATTTGGCTGACCTGTTTATGGGATTGATGGTGATTGTGAATCTTGTGGCTATCACGCTGCTATCCCGAACCGCCTTTGCTGCGCTTCAAGATTACTTGAAGCAGAAGCGGGCAGGCCTGAATCCTGTCTTCACCAAGGATAGCATCAAAGGGCTTGATGATGTGGAGTGCTGGGACGGACAGAACGCCCCATTCACTGAAGTGAAATAATATACAATATTCGTCATATGGAATCGTTACGGTAGCTGCGTGTCTTCAGCTGCTGTAACGATTTTTCTTATTTTACCGTAACATTTGCGGGATCAAACCGTTGTCTACATGAGAAGGTAGAGAGGAGATGGATACGGAAGTGATGAATCGGATAACCTGGCGGACAAGGGTGAAGGAGCTTATGAATGCTTTGTTAGCTGTGTTGATGGTATTTTTGATTTATGGCTTGTATTATTCAGCCGTCTACATCTATCATGAACAATTTGGCCTGAACGATAAATTTTTAAGGTCTGTCATGACAACGGTTGAATTGCATGAGAGTGGACTTATGGTAGATAAACGCGGCTTGTCTTCGGTAGAAGTGACGCCCTTCCTCACCCAGAAGAAAACGCTGAAAGTGTATAAGGATGTGGGGGAATGGCAGTTGATTGTCGGAGAGCTTCACGCGAAGAAGAGGTTATGGGGAGAACTAACCTATTCAGTTGAAGAACAGGGGCCTTATTTGAACCGAGATGAAAGGGATCCTTATGTTCTGCACTCTGCGCTGCTGGAGGGTGGGAAGATTACAGACTCCTCTCATCCGAATGGTGCAATGAACCAGTTAGAGAAACTTGAAGACGGCAACGTAGCGGAATTATTCTTCTCGCTTCAAACGCTTAAGTCACCGGAGCAGGTCTTGGAACTCCTGTCGGACTATGATGTTAGAGCGACTAATATGGCTGTTTATGCTGGTGAACTGAGGGAAATCAAGCTGGGTAATTATAGCTCTAGCAGCGCTGGTCACACGATTCCCCATCTTACATTGAGGCCTAGGCATCAGTTTGACGATAACCACTTCCTTTCTGCATGGCATACTTTTTTCTCGTCGGAGGCAGGAATATCGGACGATGTGCAGCAGCTGATCGCCGACGTTGAATGGATGACCAACAATATCAAATATAACGGTGTGGATGAAGACGCAAAGCGTCTGGCTTATTTAAGAAAAAATGGGGTTCAAGTTTACGGAGCAACCGTCACGGGACCTGTGCGGGAGCTGGAGAAGCTGAAGGAGGAGTCGGAATTCTGGGGATTCCGTTTGGGCCGCATTGAGGTGTGGAATTGGAGTTAAGACAGCCATGCTCTGCTAAATCATTCACATAATATGGCAGGAAAAAAGGCCTCAGCTTGAGGCCTTTTTAAAGGGGGAGTGAATGTGAATCGGCAGCATGCCAAGGGGCATCCTTCCAGGCCAAATGCCGTGCAAGGATGCCCCTTATAAACTAAGTTAAATATTTATCCCGTAGAATATTCAGGTGATGAAGCTCATGACCGGCAATGACATAGGCGGCTGCCCGGGCGGAGAGCGGGTAATTGTTGAATGTGCCCTGACGCAGCAATGCTTCCTCCGTTAAGCTTCCAACCAGCGTAATGGTAGACTGCCGAACGGCAGCATAATCCTTAAGGGCTTCCCGTAACGGAAGATGGCTGAAGGGTGAATTTTGGACAAAAATCTCCCGGTCGTACCCCGAGAATTCACGGGCATCTCCACGCGCGATGTAGAGAATGCGGTAGTTCCATAAGCGCTCTACATCGGCGATATGTCCGACCACCTGTTTTAGACTCCATTTCCCTTCCGCATAGCGAACATTCGCTTGTTCTTCCGTCAGATCGCTGAGCGATCGTAACGTTTCATCATGCTGGCGCTGCAAAACTTCGGCAATATGGCCTTCGGGGACAAGAGAGACGTATTTTTCGGCGAGGGGCAAATATTCATTAGATTCAGGCCTTGTGTTCATAACAAGTTCCTCCAGATTAATTAATAAGAGCTTACGTTAAAATTTATGCAGACAGGCCAAAATGAATGAATGGATCAGGTTGCCTGCGCCCAGATCAGATGAACGATGCCGTTCCAATAGCGTTCCGTCTTCACGATGTTCAGTTCCGAGGCATTCGCAATCTGGATCATGTCCCTATTATAATGACAGCCGGATATCCGCCGTGCTGCAGGGTTAATCAGATGCTGCATGACGCCAAGGAATCGGTTCGTGCTCATGCCATGCTCCAGTAAATAAACGCGGCCGCCAGGCTTGGCCCAGCGGTTGATTTTATTCAAAGCTTTGACCGGATCTTCATAGCCGCATAGCGAAAGGGTAGATACAACGCAATCATAGGAACGTTCCGGCAGCTCCAGCGTTTCGATATCCCGTTCCAGGAAATGGGCCCGAATGCCAAGCTCGGAGGCCATACGCCGCGCACGGCTTAACATCTCGGGACTGAAATCGACAGCTGTTATGTTCACCATGTCGGGATGATAAAAGGGGAAGTTCGCGCCGGCGCCGACAGCTACTTCAAGCACGTTGCCCTCTACATCCTGAAGCAGCCGCTGTCTCCATTCACCGAGCCTGCGCTGTCTGGTGTTTCTTTCATATATCGCTGCCTGCTTATTGAACTTCCGAATGAGGGTTTTCTTATTCACGCGGGATTCTCCGGGCAACGCCGGTTTTTACCGCCGCTTTCACGACAAGCTCACGAATGGCTTTCACGACGTTCTGGTTAAATACGCTTGGAATAATATACGACGGGTTGCGTTCCTCATCCGATACGGCGGATGCGATGGCTTCGGCTGCGGCCAGCTTCATCTCCTCATTAATCGTGGTCGCTCTGCAGTCCAGGGCCGCACGGAAAATACCCGGGAAGCAGAGGACGTTGTTAATTTGGTTCGGATAATCCGAACGCCCGGTTGCAATGACGCCTACAATATCCTCGACCTCTTCCGGCTTAATCTCAGGCGTAGGGTTAGCCATTGCGAACACGATCGGATCTTTAGCCATGGCTTGTACATCCTCACGACGCAGGAGCCCGCCGGCAGAGAGGCCGATGAATACGTCGGCACCTTGGATCACTTCGCGCAGGGTACCTTCGACTTTATTCGGATTCGTATGCTCTGCGTACCATTGCCACATACTATTACTATATTCTTTTCCAGCAACCAGCGCTCCCTCGCGGTCTACGCCAATGATGTCCTTGACACCGGCCGACAGGAGGATTTTGCTGCATGCCACGCCCGCAGCGCCGATTCCGCACACAACGATCCTAACGTTATCGATTGATTTTCCGACAATTTTCAGGGCATTGATCAGTGCCGCATACAGAACGACCGCTGTGCCGTGCTGGTCATCGTGGAACACGGGAATATCCAGCTCATCCCGCAGTCGTTGTTCGATCTCGAAGCAGCGCGGGGAGGAGATATCCTCCAGGTTAATGCCGCCAAAAGCCGGAGCCATTGCTTTGATGCAGGCAATAATCTCTTCTGTATCCTGGGTATCCAGGCAGATCGGGAAGGAGTCTACGCCCGCAAACTGTTTGAAGAGCATCGACTTTCCTTCCATGACCGGCATGGCCGCATAAGGCCCGATGTTGCCCAAACCGAGCACGGCGCTACCGTCCGAGATGACGGCCACCGTATTTCTTTTAATGGTAAGTGTAAAGGCTTTTTTTGGGTCCTCTTGGATGGCTGCACATACGCGGGCAACATCAGGCGTATAGACGCGCGACAGATCATCGCGGTTTTGGATTGGAATTTTGGGCTGGGTTTCGATCTTGCCGCCGAGATGCAGCAGGAAGGTACGATCCGAAACGTTGACGAGCCGGACGCCTTTTAGATTTTTTACGGCATCTGTAATTTTTCCGATATCGACGCTGTCCGTTACCGTAATGGTAATATCGCGTACGGTAATGTGGCCGCTCGCCTGAATGACGTCGATGGCGACCATGTCTCCCCCGGCTTCAAATATGGCGGATGCTACCTGACCGAATTTGATTTCTTGTGTATTCATTTCTAGTCTGAGGATAATGCTCTTTCCTCCGAGTCCGTTGTTTTCCATTGTTACCTCCAAATGTTTGATCGATTTCGTCATTCTCAGTGTATGTAACTGTGCAAAATGTTAACGTTATCATAGTTCGCTGAGCAGTGGTCAATTTCCTGTTTCATTGCAAAGAAACCGTGATATATATAAGAAGGATTTTTTGGAAATGCAAAATGTCAGGGAAGTATAATCAAAAGCAGCTTATTGTGAAGGAGAGAGCGCCATGAATGCCAGAATCGAGGAACTTGAAAAGCGTCTGACGACCCAGCATCATAAGGACCTGTTCCTTCAGATGAAGCATACGTTGAAAGCCGTTGACGATTTGGCCGAACAGCACCGGATCTACCAGGCCGTTCAGGCACTCAGCGGCACACGCATTGTAGGATCGGAGGAGAACGTGTATTTTGATACGTTGAATCAGGTCAAGGAACAGATCATTCATACCCTGGAGCTTACGATCGAGGATTTGGAACACAAAGGGGATAAACATTATAAGAAGCATTTTAAGGACGGTGTGGAATAGGAGTCGTTGCGCGGTTTGAACGGATAGAACAGCATGGAATGAAAGCATGGTTCCCCCAGGGGAGGCATGCTTTTTTTGTGATTTTTTTCTGCAATTTCTGTGTGTTTTCATAACATTTCAGGTTACATATTTATCCAATTTCATTGAAATGTGTAACAAATCGTTGATTAGTGTTATGGGATACGGCTTTCAGATGCTTTAAAATAATGATAGTACTGGTAAAGCTTGGACGATGGTTGTGGAAGATTTCCAAGTTCAGTCAAGTTATCAAGCAAGTTAAGAGGGCAACTAAGGTATCAAAGAGAGGGAGGTGGCCTGATCAGCCGGAGGTTATGTAAGCGTTTTATTTATTATCTTTTATATTAAAGGAGGATTAATTGTATGACTTTAAGTTTACCGAACAAAGCTTGGCTCAAGCATCTAATCATTGCCGGTTCCACGATGTTAGTGATGACCTTGTTCATGGTTTTATTTGCAGATAAAGCTTTTGCCCACGGATATGTCGATTCCCCAGGCAGCCGCGCCATTCTGTGTAAGCAGGGGCAAAACACCGATTGCGGCGCAATCGTGTATGAGCCTCAAAGCTTGGAAGCTCCTAAAGGCTGGCCGAACGCAGGCCCTGCCGATGGCAAAATTGCCAGTGCAGGCGGCGCGTTCCCTAAACTTGACGAGCAATCCGCAACTCGCTGGAGCAAAGTAAGCATTTCCCCGGGAACCACAACGTTCCAATGGCATTTGACAGCCAACCATGCGACGGCAAGCTGGAAATACTACATTACAAAAGACGGCTGGAATCAAAATGCTCCGCTGAGCAGAGCTTCGTTTGATCTGACGCCTTTCTGCTCCATTGACTACGGCGGTGTAAAACCTCCGACAAACTATGCATCCACTTGTAACGTTCCTGCAAAGTCCGGTTACCATGTCATTCTGGCGGTATGGGAAGTAGCTGACACAGCTAACGCTTTCTATAACGTTATCGATGTGGACTTTGGCGGTGGAACTCCGAATCCAGGCGTACCAGCACCGACAGGACTTACTTCCCCATCCCAAACCAACAACAGTGTTTCCTTGGCATGGGCAGCTTCCACAGGTGCTTCCAGTTACGAAATCTACCGTGACGGATCCCTTGTAGGTACATCCACTACAACCTCCTATACCAATACGGGGTTAGCCGAAGGAACGTCCTATACGTATACTGTGGTAGCCGTAAGCAGTACGGGCAGCAAATCATCAGCATCCCCTCCGCTTACCGTATCAACATCCGGAAGCGCAGCGACCTATCCGGCATGGAGCGCAACAGCCGTTTATTTAGGTGGCAGCAAAGTCAGCCACAACGGCGTGAACTATGAAGCAAGATGGTGGACTCAAGGCGAAACTCCTGGATCTGCCGAAGTTTGGAAGGTCATTCCTTAATCGATAGTGTGAGAGGTCCGGCGTCTTATGACTGCCGGATCTTTTTTAAGCAGCCGGCTGGAAATGAGAGAGTGGGGGAATCTTTCCTTTTGTTGCTTCCATTAATAAGTGTAGAGGAAATAGCTTCCATCTGTACGCATTGACCCTGGTGGCGCTTGGAATTACCTATAGAAATGTTGGGTGGGTTCACGGACTGTCGATGTTCTTCATTCGATGATTTCATGGCTTTCGTCAACTTTAACGGACCCTAGTTCCGTTATTTAAGATTATAACCCGATTTTTCACAATGTACCGGACTCCAGATCCGCTATTATGAGAATTACGGGAGCAAATACCGATTAAAACAGCAAATAAGGTCCGCTGGGTCCGCTAAAGTTACTAAAAGGGTTGTTTTCTATGAAATAAGGTATTCTGAGTCCGTTAGGAAGTCCTTATACCATTGAACAAGTACATCGTGCGCACTGCTCCCTGTGCGCACGGTGCGTGGTCCGGGGCATGCTTAGATTGGCTGTCGACCGTTGAGTTTTGGACATATTGAATGATATGGCGATCGTATTTTGGGGCGTTCAGTGAATTTCTGCTTATTGCTCTTTTGGTCTAAGCTAAGGGGGGGATCGCGAAAAAAAGCGAGTATGGATGGTAAACATAACAGTGGAATAAAAATAAACAAGCTGCCGGCAAGCAGCAGCTTGATCAGGCACCCCTAGGGGTGCCTTTTGTGTTTTCTGCAGGAAGGATATTCAGATATGCCGAGGTACGCCAAGGTATGCATTTATGAAAAGTATGCCAAGGTATGCAAGGTGTGCAAGGTACGCAAGGTATGCAAGGTGTGCAAGGTACGCAAGGTGTGCAAGGTACGCCAAGGATGCAAAGGTACGCAAAAGGTACGAAGGTATGCAAAGGTGCGAAGGTATGCAAAGGTACTCAAAGGACGCAAGGTATGCAAAGTGTGCAAAGTGTGCAAGCCTCAAACCCTGTACACGGTAATGCCCCGTTCCTGAAACGGCTTGATATCCGAGTCGGAAGCCTCGCTGCCGGTGACAAGGGTATGTATCGCGCTGTTGGGAGCGACCGTGTGCAGAGACAGCTTGCCGATCTTGCTGTGGTCGGTGACAACGACAATTTCGCCGGCGGCCTGAATCATGTTCTGCTTGGCCGGGACGAGCAGTGCTTCCGGGTGCATGAGACCATGCTGAGGATGCAGGGCAGGGGTACCGATAAATGCTTTCTCGACATGCAGGGATTTCAGCACATGGTCGGTAAACATGCCGTTTAGCATGTAACTCGAGGGGTACAGCTCCCCGCCGGTCAGGATGACTTTGATGCCTGGAGCATCACGAAGTTCGACGGCGACGTTCATATCGTTCGTAATGACCGTAATGTCCGAGCGGTGCACAAGATGCGTTGCAATATGAAGGGTGGTTGTTCCCGAATCAATGATGATATTCTCCCCGTCTTCCACAAGTGAAGCCGCGAGCTGGCCGATGCGTATTTTCTCGTCCCGGTGAAAGTTGGTTCTCTCATTAAAGGACGGCTCGTTATGCGTCCATTGCTCCATGATGACCCCGCCATGCGTGCGCTTCAAAGCGCCTTCCTGCTCAATCTCCGCCAGATCGCGGCGGATGGTGGCCGTGTGAACACCGAATTCAGATGCCAGCGCAGCAACCGTTGCCGTTCGATATTGCCTTACATAATCAATAATCCTTTTCTTTCGTTCATGTGCCAGCAATCGATAATTTCTCCCTTCCTAAATAGACAATGAGCGGTGCAGGTACGTTAGTACATACAATGCGCACTTTTGCTCTTTTATGCTTAAGGATTCCATGTCTATCTAGTGTACTCCCATTATGTTAATGCCATGTTAAATCCCTTGCTGCGAAGCGAATTTACACAATCCGTACGAAGGTCTAACACTCTCCTAATATTGCACATCTACAATCGAATTAAATAAAAATGAACAAAAGTGATCATTACCTGTGCATTTGATGCGTACTTATTATCAGATGCATGTAAGGGATTTCATTTTTATGGATTCATTTATTTTTCGCTTGTCATGACAGCATCATTACACTTTCGTGAGGGGGATCGCTCTTGGCATCCATTGAATTTGTGAAAGTAAGCAAGTCGTTTGATCGTCAAACCGTCATACAGGACCTGGACCTAACCATCGAGGACGGAAAATTCACCGTGCTGGTCGGTCCGTCAGGCTGCGGGAAAACAACGCTCCTAAGGATGATCGCGGGCATTGACCCTCAAACCTCCGGTTCCGTTCTTATCGATGGCAAGGATGTTACGCGCATTGCGCCGGGTAAACGCGGCGTGGCCATGGTATTCCAGAATTACGCGATCTACCCGACAATGTCGGTCCGCGAGAATATTGAGTTTGGTCTCGTGAACAACAAGGTTCCCAAAACCGAGCGAACACGTCTGGTGGAGACCATAGGGGCAACCGTTGGACTGAACGATTACTTGGATCGCAAGCCATCCACCTTGTCCGGCGGACAACGGCAGCGGGTGGCTTTGGCCCGGGCGATGGTTAAGAATCCGTCCGTTTTCCTGATGGATGAGCCGTTGTCCAATCTGGATGCCAAGCTCAGGGTTCAGATGCGGATCGAGCTGATTGAGCTGCACAAGAAGCTGGGAACGACCTTTGTCTATGTGACCCATGACCAAATCGAGGCCATGTCGATGGCAGACACCATCGTGCTTATGAACAAAGGCGTCATTCAGCAGGAAGCGCCGCCAGAAGTAGTGTACCGGGAGCCCAGCAATCTGTTTGCCGCCCAGTTTATCGGGGTTCCCCCCATGAACATTGCGCCGCTTGGCGACGATCGCTCCACATTCGGATTCCGTCCGGAGAGCGTCGTGATTGGCACAGAACCGGAGTCGTTTCTTTATACGACCAAGGGGGAGGTCATCACGCGCGAAATGCTGGGATCCGAGACGATTTATCAGGTGAGGACAACGGAGGGCCAGGCATTCATGGTGAAGTGTCAGGATGACCAGTTCCATGTCGATCAGGAGGTATATCTCGGCGTACCGGCGGATAAGTTGTTTTTCTTCGGAGCGGATGAGAACCGGATCGAAGCGCAGGACGTCCGCTATAGGGAGTTCATGGAGCGGCTGAGAGGGCTGGCTCATGGATAAGAAGCGGATCTGGGAAGGGATCAGGCCCTATGTGCTGATCGCGCCGGCCATGGCGGGTATCATGCTGTTTGTGATGTATCCGGTAGGTTATCTGATTTACTTAAGCCTGTTCAAATACAACCTGATGAACAAGGACAAGAGCAAGTTTGTCGGACTGGACAATTTCACCCAGATTCTGGGTCGCGGGGATTTCTACAAAGCGCTCTGGAACACCTCCGTCTATACAGTTGGCGTCGTGATTCTTACCATGCTGCTGTCCCTGTTGATTGCGGTGTGGCTTAACAAGAAGGGCCGTTTCAATTCGGTCGTTCAGGCCGGGATTTTCACGCCGCACGTCGTTTCGATTGTGTCGATCTCACTGGTCTGGCTGTGGCTGATGGAGCCGAATCAAGGACTTCTCAACTATCTGTTCAAGCTGGTTGGGCTCCCGCCGTCCGCATGGCTGCAAAGCTCCAAGACCGCATTGATATCCGTCATTATCGTATCGGTCTGGCAGGCCATCGGTTATTACACCCTGATTATCGTGGCAGCCCTGCAGAGCATATCGCCAAGCATCTATGAAGCGGCAGCGCTGGATAATGCCAGCAGGTTCAAGGTGTTTTACAAAATCACATTGCCGATGATTTCGCCGCAGCTGTTTTTTATCCTGATCATCATGACGATCGGTTCCTTCAAAGTATTCGATACCGTTCAGGTGATGACGGGCGGAGGACCGAACAATGCAACGACGACGCTTGTGTATTACATATACGGATTCCGAACGACCAATATCGGTTATTCGGCCGCGACAGGCGTTGTGCTCATGGCCATTATCGGATTGCTCACGTTCATCTATTTCCGGCTGTTATCCAAGAAGGTCCACTATCAATAAGGCTGTAAGGCTTTGGCCACGAAGAAAGGAGGCGCGGTTTGAAGACCTTTGACTTAAAAATCGTATGGACGGCGCTGGGCTATTTGCTGAAGGCGGCAGTGCTCATGATATTCATCTTTCCGTTCCTGTGGATGATCTCCACATCGCTCCAGACATTCCGGGAGACGATGACGTTTCCGCCGACGTGGATTCCGGCATCGCCGCAGTGGGGCAACTTCGCGGAGGCGATGAATGCGGGGCCTTTCCTGACCTATTTCAGGAACTCGGTTGTCGTCACCGGTTCTATCATCGTACTGCAGTTCCTGATCATGATTCCAGCCGCGTATGCATTTGCCAAGTATAAGTTTCCGGGAAAAACGCTGCTGTTCGGCATGATTCTGCTGGCCTTCATGATCCCGGGACAGGTTACGTTCATTCCAGTTTATCTGATGATGGCGGATTGGGGATTGGTCAAAACCCTGCTGCCGCAGATCATCCCGTTCATCTCGAATGCCTTCGGCATCTTCCTGCTGCGGCAGTACTTCATGCAGATTCCGGAGGAAATCATTGAAGCGGCCCGTCTTGACAATGCGAGTGAATTCAAAATTATTCGGAAAATCATGATTCCCATGTCGAAGCCGGCACTAGCTACCATCGCGCTGTTCAGCTTTGTCAGCCACTGGAATGACTATTTCTGGCCGCTCGTCATGACCGATTCAGCTGCTGTCCGGCCGTTGACCCTGGGGATCGCCATGCTAAGGGAGACCGAGGGCATCAGCAACTGGCATATTATTATGGCCGGGAATGTGATTCTGGTGGTGCCCATCCTGCTTGTGTATGTATTCTGCTCGAAACACATCGTGAAGGCTTTTGTTTATTCAGGCATTAAATAATTACAGGAAATGACAGGGTTCAGCAATTCATAATCGAATAATTAATGGAGGAATGAGTCATATGAAATCCAAATGGTATACACTGCTATCCGTCATCATGCTGTTCAGTTTGCTTGCCGCATGCGGTGGCGGGGGAACTTCCAGTGATCCTGGCGAAGCCCCGGGCAGCGGGGGAACCGAAGCACCGTCCGGAGACAAAGGAAAAACCACGGTTCAGTTCTGGCACTCGCTGGGCGGCAAGAACGGGGAATATATGGACGCTCTCATCCAGCGTTTTAATGCATCCCATGAGGACATCGAAGTGATAGGCACCTTCCAGGGAAGTTATGACGAGACGGTAACCAAGCTGCAGCAGGCGATAGCATCCGATACCGGTCCGGATGTCAGTATGCTGGAGCGAGCCTACGTTCAGATGTTCGCCGATTCGGAAGTGCTTGAAGATCTGACGCCTTATCTTGAAGGCTCTGGCATCAGCGTCGATGACTTTACGCCGGGACTGATGGGACACTCCACCTTCAATGATCAATTGGTATCGCTGCCGCTGAACCGTTCCACCCCGATTCTGCATGTGAACAAAACCTTGCTGGATGAGCAGGGCCTTCAAATTCCGACCACATGGGAGGAACTGAAGGAGGTCGCCAATGCGCTGGTGGTTAAGGAAGGCAGCGAGTATAAGCGCTACGGCGTTACGATGCCTTATGACACTTGGTATCCGATTGCCATGATCTCGCAGGCGGGCGGCACTTTCTTCAATGATGATAATACGTCGATCGGCTTTTCGGATAACGGTGCAGGCGTCAAGATGTTCACTTACCTTAAAGATCTGCAAAGCACAGGCGCCTTGTATTATCCGCCGGCTCAGGATTCCGGCAACATTGTGAACAGCATGTTTGTGGAAGGCAAGGTCGGAATGATGTATCAATCTACGGGATCGATTGGCGGGCTGTCCAGCGCGGTGGATTTCGATTACGTGACGACATTCCTGCCTAAGGACGAAGTGTATGCGAATCCGACCGGAGGCGCAAATGTGACCATGCTGTCCTCTTCCAAGAACAAGGAAGCGGCATGGGAGTTCATCCGGTGGATGGAGATGGAAGAGGAAGGCGGTCTTGAATTTATTTTACAATCCGGGTACCTGCCTTTCACGAAGAAGATGGTGGAGTCGGAGAAGATCCAAGAGCTGTGGGCCAAAGAACCGAACCGCAAAGTCGCCTATGATCAGCTGGAATTTGCTACAGATACCAATAAGGACGTGGCATGGCCTGAGATTATGCATGAGTTCTTCTCGGCCATGGAAGCGATCATGTATGACAGCAAGGATATTCCGGCTACGCTGGATACCTTCAAGAAAGAGACGGAACGGATTTTGGCCCAATAACAACTGGTAAAGGAGTGGCAGGACATATGATCGAACGACTACGGGAACCATCCTGTACGATGGTGGCTGCACACCGCGGGTATAAATCAGCTTATCCGGAAAATACGCTGCTGGCTTTTCGCAAGGCGCTGGAGTTAGGGGTAGATATGCTGGAGTTTGATCTCCGGCTGACGCGGGATAAGGAAGTGGTGGTTATCCATGATGCAACGGTTCAGCGTACGACGAGCGGCACTGGCGAGGTGAGGGATTATACGCTTGCAGAGCTGAAATCCCTCGATGCGGGCAACTGGTTCGCTCGGGAGTTTGAGGGATTGAAGATTCCGACGCTTGCGGAGCTATGCGAACTGCTCCGGGAATATCCCGAAGTTCTGTGCAACGTGGAGATTAAGCCCAGTCCCGATGCCCAAGAGGCCGCCGACCTGGCGATTGACATACTGAACCAGTACGGGTACCTGCCGCGCTGTGTATTCACCTGCTTCGATGCAGAAGTTCTGACCCATATTCATGATACGCATGGTCTGAAGACACAGGGTTTTCCTGGCGAGAAAATGTCCCGATTTGTCTTCGGCGAGGATGGAACCTACTCCAAGATGTGGGCAATCGGCGTGGAGATGTCGCTGCTTACGCCGGAGCTCGTTGCCCGGTTTCAGGAACAGGGGCTGCTGGTCTGGAGCTATTGTCCGGACGATGAGAAGGGTGTTCGCTATTCGCTGGAATGCGGGGTTACCGGCATGACCTGCAATGACCCGCTGCCGGCGATGGCTGTGATCGGAAAGAAGGGCACCCCGATATGACCTCCATTTTATCGAATGTCCGAAGTTTGGCGGCGAACTTACCTGCTAGGCAGCTTTCGAATCTGGACGAAGTGGAGCTGGTTCAGATCCAGTCCGGAGCTCTGCGCGAGGTCGCGGGTTACCTTGAGACGAAACGCTGGACCTCGGCGGTGATGGTCGTAGACGGCAATACCTATGACGTAGCGGGCCAGGCGCTTGCGAGCCTGCTCACGAAATCCTCGATTCAGGTCCAAGTCACCAGGCTTCTTCCGGACCGGAAGGGAGATGTTATAGCGGATGAGGTTTCCCTGATTCAGGTCATACTGGATATCCAGCAAAGCGGGGCGAAGGCGGTGCTGGCGGTAGGCGGGGGAACGATTCACGATATTAGCCGGTATGCTGCTTATACCGCGGGCATTCCGTTCATCTCCATACCCACGGCCGCTTCGGTGGATGGATTTAATTCCAAGGGAGCACCCGTCATTATACGAGGGGAGAAAAAGACGATACCAGCCATTGGACCGAGCGCGATTTTTGCTGACGTCGATATTCTCATGTCGGCTCCCCCACAGCTTACCGCGGCAGGGTTCGGGGATATGCTGGGCAAATATACCTCCCTGTTCGACTGGAAATTCGGAAGCCTGGTGGCCGATGAACCCTATTTGCAAATCTCAGCGGATATTACGCGATCTGCGCTTAACCAGTGCGTGAAAGGGATAGAACAGATTGCGGAGCGAACCGAGGAGGGGGTACGCCTCTTAATGGGTGCGCTCGTCGAATCCGGCTTAGCCATGCTGCTGTTCGGTCAATCCCATCCGGCTTCAGGCTCGGAGCATCATCTGTCCCACTATTGGGAGATGGAGTTTATCCGGCTGGGGGAGAAGCAGCTGCTGCACGGTGCCAAGGTAGGTGCCGCCTGCGTGGAAATCTCGAAGCTGTATCATCGTCTGGGGGAACAGGGGCTTGAGATGAACAGAGACGCCTCCCAGAGTGCGAATGATGCTGCACTTCGGATCACGCAGCACTGGAATGAAATCCGGTCGCATATAACACAAATCCCGGAACCGGCTGAGCTGGCTGAGATGATGCGAACGGTCGGCGGACCGTCTGGGGTGTCGGAGCTTCCGATCAAGAGCGAATTGTTGAAGCGGAGCCTGGGTGAGGCCCACAAGGTTCGAAACAGCAGGTACACGCTGCTCCATGCCTATAATGAACAAGGATATCTGTTCGTAAATTAAGAATCCATTGCAATGAAATAAGGCTGGTTCCCTAAAAGCAGATCATTCTGCTTGATAGGGGACAGCCTTATTTGCTTTTATCCAGACGAGCTTCTATTCCTCCGTTTCATATAAACTCAAGAATTTCTGGAATCTGTTAGCAGGGACTAAAGATGTATGAAAATATTTATATATATTTAAATCTTTTGAACTAGATGGACACCTGAACTTTCGCTTTCTTACGTTAATGTCGAATTGTGTAAAATGTCTCATTAACCTCTCAAAAAACGAACATACCCTACCGATAACTAATAAAGTGGAGTCTTATTTCACCATTTTATACCATGATTTTTCGACGTAATTTGTTCATTTTTGTTTGTAGAGAGAAAGTCCTTACAGAAAAAAGAGCACTTGCAAAAATTTTGGACGAATGATCAGATAGGACCCAGGCACTATTTTTGGGGAGGGTTTACAGCATGCTAAAGAGTCTCAAGCAAAAAATGATTACAATGATTTGTTTGCTCTTGCTCGTCAGTCTTGGATCCGTCTTTGCCGTAACTTACAACCGGTCCTCCGTATTGCTTCAGGAGAGCCTGGACAAAGAAGCGCAGCTTAGCGCGGAGAAACTTGCGCTTCAGATCGACCAGTTTCTTGACGTGGAAATTGCCAAGGTTGAAAGCGTGGGGAAATTCGTCACAGGGAATAAAGCGCAAGACTTGCAATTGATACAAGCGGCGCAGGAAGTGAACCCGGAATTTGAAACCTTTTTCTTCTCGTACGATTTGACCGGGAAGAATGTCATTAACTTTCTGGGTGAAGTGACTGATGTATCCGATCGCGTTCACTATCAGGAGGCCGGGAAGGGCGAAGGCAAGCTGGTTGTATCGGAGCCGGTGCTTTCCAAGCGTACGGGCAACAACATCGTAACGATGATCATTCCGTTGATGAAGGATGGAAAACAGTACGGTTACATGGGCTCAACGCTTCCGATCAACGAGGTGCAGAAAAAAGTATCCTCCCAAACCTTTGGAGATACCGGGTACGCATTTCTTCTAAGCAAAGCGGGAACGTTCATGTGGCATCCATCAGAGGATTTCGTCCTTCAAAAGAAGGTCGAAGACGTGGAGAGCACGGAATTATCCCAAGCTTTTGACAAGGTGCGTCAAGGAGAGATGGGAGAATTCGAATATGTTCTGGATAACGTCGAATACACGGCGGCTTTCGCTCCATCCAATTTGAATTGGGGCATATTCGTAACGGCACCGACCAAGGAGCTGAATGCTCCGATCACGGAGATGTCGGTTACGTTAGTCATTATTTCGGTTGCCGCGCTGGTCGTTTCCGCCGGTGCAGCGGTCTGGTTCACGGCACAGATCGTCCGGCCGATCCGCAGGCTCAACACGGCAGTTAAGGAAGTTGCGGCAGGCGATTTGACCAAGACCATTCAGGTTAGCGGCAAGGATGAGGTTGCCGTCCTTTCCGGCGATTTTAACCAGACGGTGTCGCATCTGAAACATCTGGTCCTCGGTGTGAACGATTCTTCCCGACAAGTTATGTCGGTAACGGAGACCGTTTCGAGCGGGGTGGAGACGGCTATGGACAGCGTGGATCGTATCGGCGCCTCCATTCGTCAAATTGCCAGCGGCGCGAATGCTCACGCCTCAAGCTCCAACGAAATCGCAGTATCGATGAGTGACATGGCAAGCGGGATCGTCAAAATAGCCGAAACGTCCTCCATGGTATCCGAAGCTGCACAGGAGGCGGCAAGTCAAGCGGAGACCGGATCGGTTGTCGTTGAACAAGCCGTGAAGCAGATCGGCAACATCGGCGCGGGCACGACCAAGGTCGGCACGGCAATTGAGCGCTTGAATGAGCGTTCTTCCGAAATCGAGCAGATTTTGAGCTTCATCACGGAAGTGACCTCCCGGATTCGTTTGCTATCCTTGAATGCTTCGATTGAAGCAGCCAGAGCAGGCGAGCATGGACGCGGCTTTGCAGTCGTGGCTGAGGAAGTCAAGAAATTGGCTGGACAGTCCGAGGTATCAACCGATCAGATCGCGAAGCTGATTACGGAAATCCGCGAGGACACAATTAACGCCGTACAGGTGATGGACGTAAGCCGGAAGGATGTACAGGATGGAATTGCGCTGATTGAAGAGGTGCGCGAGAAATTCGATAACATTTTGAGTGCGACACGCAACGTGGCTGACCACATTCTGGAGGTATCGGCAGCTTCCGAGGAAATGTCGGCGGGATCCGAACAGGTCAGCGCTTCGGTGGAAGAGCTGAAATCCATCGCAGATCTGACTTCAAGCGACGCCCAAAATGTGTCTGCCGCAGTGGAAGATCAAATCTCAACCATCAAGGAAATTTCGAACTCCGTCAAACATCTGGAGACAGTCGCTCAGGAGCTTAGCAAAGAGCTTTCCAAATTCAGGCTTTAACATTCCGTTCTTATGGACCGCACGTATGGGTACTTGAGAGGGGGGATGCCTGGAAGAAAAGAGGCTCAAATCGTAACGTGTAAGGCAGTAAGTCAGTAAGTCAGGGAAAGTACCAGCAAGACGATGATCAGAGTGTTTCAGGCAGGTCGATGCCGCTGCCAACCAAGGGGCATCAGGATGTACAACTAGATGAAAACTGGAGGAAACGAAGACATGGCTAAGAATTGGAAAAAGGTATTACTTGCAGGGGTAGTCAGCTTATCATTGGTGGCAACGGGTTTTGCTGCAAACGAAGTGCTTACATCACCGGAGGTATCCGCTAAATCGGCTTCGACCAATGCACCTGGACAACTAAAGAAACAAGCGGCTTCCCAGCTTGACGAAATTATCGAAAGAGGCTACATCCGGGTTGGTATGACAGGGGATTACAAACCGTTTACATATTTGAATCCTGCTACAAAAGAGTATGAAGGTTATGACGTCGACGCTATGGAAGAGCTTGGTAAGGATCTTGGCGTGGAAGTTCGCTACGTCAACACCACTTGGTCCAATATGATGAAGGATCTGCAGGCTGATAAATTCGACATCGCAGTGGGCGGCGTTACCCGCAACACGGCAAGACAAAAAACGGCTTATGTATCCCAAGGGTACATTTCCTTCGGTAAAGCACCGTTGATCCGTGCAGAAGACAAGGACAAATACCTGACGATTGAAGACATTAATAAACCTTCGGTTCGCATTGGCGTCAATCCGGGCGGAACGAACGAAGTATTCGTACGCGAGCATCTGACAAAAGCTAATGTAACCGTCGTTCCAAATAACCTGGATATCCCGCATTTGGTAGCAGACGGTACGTATGACGTCATGATTACCGATACGATCGAAGCGATTACGTATGCAAAAGCAGATTCCAGACTGTATGCTGCATTGACGGATAAGCCTTTCACGAACAGCGAAAAAGGCTACATGATTCCTCGCGGCGACTTTGAGTATGCAAGCTATCTGGAAATGTGGATTGACGAAATGAAGCTGCAAGGCAAGTTTGCTGACATTCATAAAAAATGGTTGGAGTAGGTTGAATCGGGCTATGAAATGACAGCCGATTCTCGCCAGCAGATCAGGATGAAGACCCTGATCTGCTGGTTTTTTTTATGTTTATGGAAGGTATCCGTTTCAACGAATCCGAACCATAGGATACTCGCAAAAAAGCTTCCTTTAAACGTAATCTGTCATGGGTGAAGGAACGTCAAATAGACTTTTTTTCTGTTGTCTTACAAGGTATCCGGAGCGCTGTCTTGGAGTCCATGAGGTTTACCAACCAAGCAAAAAGGGTAGTAAATAGACATGGACTTTGACCAAAACTACATCAGGATATGAAACGGGGGGCAGACCATGAAGCTTGGTAAATGGTGCGCGGCGTGTTTGGTGACTGTATTGATGCTGACCGCTTGCGGTGCAAAAGAGGAATCGGGACGCGTGCAGCTTGAATTTTTTCAGAATAAGCCTGAAGCGAAAGGCTCCTTTGATGCACTAATTGAGAAATTTAATCAATCCCAATCCGAGATCAAGGTTGTTCAGGTAAATCCGCCGGATGCGGAGACCGTACTCAAGACAAGAGTCGTCAAGAATGATATTCCTGACATTATCGGGATGGGTGCAACCGACACTTATTCATTGCTGGCGCAAAGCGGCATATTTATGGATTTGACGAATAACCCGCTGCTGAGTCAGGTGGATGAGACCTATGTCCAGATGCTGAAAGACGTAGCCGGGATGGACGAGGTTACGGGGATTCCCTTTTCCACGAACGCTAACGGCGTGATGTACAATACGGAAATTTTCAAGGAATTGGGGCTCAGCGTTCCCAAGACCTGGGACGAGCTGTTAGCTACGGCGCAGAAGGCCAAGGATGCCGGGAAAATCCCGTTCTATTTCACTTATAAAGACGATTGGCAGACGGTGCTGCCGTTTAACGCATTGGCATCCAATCTGGAAGGCATCGAATTTTACATGGATCGCCGGGAAGGCACGGTAACGTTTGCCGAGAAGTATCGAGAGATTGCGGAGAAGCAGCTCGCGCTGATGGACTATGGCCATGGGGATAACTTCGGCAAGAACTACGCGGACGGCAACCGGGGGTTTGCGAGGGGAGAATCCGCCATGTATATCCAGGGGACCTGGGCAATTCCGGAAATCCGGAAGGCCAATCCGGATGCGCCGATCGGCTTCTTTCCGCTGCCAACCGGCGATAATCCGGAGGAGAATAAACTGATCTCGGGCGTTGATACTCTGCTGGCTATTTCCGAGGACTCGAAGCATAAAGAGGAGGCTCAGCGTTTCATTCAGTTTCTGCTGGAGCCTGAGAATAGCAAGCAATATATAACAGAGCAAACGCTGTTCTCCACTGTTGAGGGCGTGACGCAGGATGATCCTGCCGTTGCGGAGCTGCTGCCATATCTGGAGCGGGGCCAAGTCATCGATTTTGCCGATCACTATATTCCTGCGGCCGTGCAGCTGAACTCGGTGATCCAATCCTTCCTCCAGAATAGGGATATCGACGGGTATCTAAAGAAGCTGGACACCGAATGGGACAAAGTAGCGGACAGGCGCTAACGGAGCGTCGACGCTGTTACACGATAACCACGAGCATTGAGGAGGACCCAACATGAACAAGCGTCTTATGCCTTATTATTTGATGACCGTGCCAGCGGTCGTGCTGTTCTTCGTATTTCTGACACTGCCGGCTTTGCAGGGGGTGTATTACTCCTTCACGAACTGGAATGGATTCGGCGATAACTTCGATTTCATCGGATTCAAGAATTACGTCAATCTGTTCAAGGACGGCAATGTGGGCAATGCGTATTGGTTCACATTCAAATTCGCGGTCGTGGTAACCATCCTGATCAACATCTTCAGTCTGCTGATTGCCATGGGGCTGAATGCCAGAATCAAAGCGAGGAATTTCTTCAGAGGCATCTACTTTCTTCCGAATATTCTGAGTGTGCTGATCGTTGGTTACATATTCAACTATCTGTTCTCGAATGTGTTCACCATCTGGGGGCAAAACCTCGGGATCGAATGGCTGTCCACCAATATCCTTGGCAGTGAACAGCATGCTTGGATCGGGATCGTGGTGGTGGCGGTATGGCAGGGAATAGCTTATAACACGATCCTGTATCTCGCGGGGCTCCAGACTATCCCTCACACACTGTACGAGGCGTCCAACCTCGATGGAGCAAACCGCTGGCAGGAATTTTGGAAAATAACGTTTCCGCTGATCGCGCCGTTTTTTACGATCAACATGGTGCTTGCAATGAAGAATTCCCTGATGGTCTTTGACCAGATCGTAGCCCTCACCAACGGCGGTCCGGGCCGGGCGACGCAGTCGATCTCCCACTTGATCTATACCGGCGGCTTCGAGGGAGGGGAGTTTGCTTATCAATCCGCGAACTCCGTGATCTACTTCATCCTGATTGCCACAATATCGATTGTGCAGATTCGGTTCCTGCAGCGAAGAGAGGGGGACATGTAATGCGGACGAAAACCAACTGGACGGTAATGATTCTCATCACATTGGGTACGATATTGATTCTGTTCCCGCTCTACATGACGATTACGATTGCGCTCAAAACGCCGGAGGACATGCTGGCTTCCGTATTCGGCTTGCCGAAGGAGCTGCATTTCGAGAATTTTGCGAATGCCATCCGAATGACCAATTTCTTCAACGCGCTGGGCAATAGCGCGTTGGTAACGACGGCAACGGTAGTACTGACCCTGCTGACCAATTCGCTCGTCGCTTATGCTATTGCTCGCAATATGAACCGGAGGTTCTTCAAGGGTTTATACTTCTACTTCATCAGCGCCATGTTCATTCCGTTCCCGATCATTATGCTGCCGCTGGTCAAGCTGACAGCCGGGTTCAATATGACGAATCTGGTCGGGCTTACGATCCTGCATACTGTATATGCATTGGCATTTAACGTATTTGTGTACGTGGGTTATATCAAATCCATTCCGGTGGCGCTGGAAGAGGCAGCCCGAGTAGACGGTACGTCGACTTGGGGGACATTCTGGAGGATCATATTCCCGATTATGGCGCCAATCAATGCGACAGTAGGCATTCTGATCTGCCTCTCGACCTACAATGACTTCCTGCTGCCGCTCATCATTATCAGCGATACGGATTCCTACACGCTGCCGCTTGTGCAGTATATTTTCCAGGGGCAGTTCAATACAGATTTCAATCTGGCTTTTGCTTCATATCTGATGGCGATGCTGCCGATGATCATCATTTATCTGTTCGCGCAGAAGTGGATCATCAACGGCATTACGCAGGGAGCTGTGAAATAAAGAGTGCTCGGTTCCGATTCAGGGTTCCTAATACGGAGGCTGAACCGGGCGTTGTAAGAAGTACGCCAGAGGTTAGCGGCGTATGTGCATGTGCCGCCTGCAAATAACAAAAAGCTGTATTCCGGCATGATATCCATGATGTCATGCCTGGAAATACAGCTTTTTTGCTGTTATAAGGATCCCCTCCCGCAAAAGAGGGCCCTTGCTTAGGGCTTGTCCATTTTATAATTGCAGCAATTCCCGTTTCTCCGCATCCGGATCCTCGATGATCCTGCTGTCGTTGTTGAATATCATCGTTGAGCGCGACACGGGATCATAAGCTGGCCACGGCAGTGCCTCCGTATCCGGTGAGCCATTGCGCGCAAATGCAATCCATGCATCCTGCATCCGGTCGGACAGGGCTTGCGTGGCAGCATCGACTTGAACACCGATGTTCTGAAACAGCGCCAGCGTGTTGAATACAAACGGTATTTCCAGAGCGTGCATCGCTTTGCCGAGAACCGGATGATTCGGCAGCGTCCAATCGAATCGGTACATCCATACCGGCGCGTGCTTGCTCTGAGCGGAAGCGAACTGCAGGGCCGAGCGCCAGAAATACAGGTCAGTCATAATCTGGGCATGTCCGTCGATGCTGTACGGGTATTCCTTGGTGATAGGGGCAGCATCATGGATGCCGGTCATCATTTCAACGGTGCGGACAAGATCGTCCTCCTTGACAAGCGGCATGTCCGGCCGGAAGAACAAGGCGCCTTCATCGAGATTTGTTCCGATCAGGATCGGCACGTCCTTGGCCCAGCCCGATTGAATAGCCTGCAGCGGATCATGAGGCAGCGTGTCCGGCTCCAGCACCGGCTGGAAGATCATGTTTACGCCGGGTCCGATCCGTTTCTTCAAGCGTTCCCCGGCTTCGAATATTTCTTCACCTGTCAGGGATTCCAGCTGATGGATGTGGTCAGGCGAGATGTCCAGCTCTTTAAGCAAACCAGCCGTTACCATCTTTGCCTGTTCCGGAGCCATGACTTGGGCAGCACCGCTTTGCATGATGGCCCGGTGAAACAACCCTTTGGCTGCCGGCATTGCAAGTAAGGCTGCGATGCTCATGCTGCCGGCCGATTCCCCGAATACGGTAACCCGTTCGGGGTTGCCGCCGAAGCCCGCAATATGATCCCGTACCCATTGTAGGGCCGCTATTTGGTCCAATAAACCAGTATTGGAGGAAAAGGATTCGCCGTATGGGGAGAGATGGAGAAAGCCGAGCGGACCCAGTCGGTAATTGATTGTTACCACAATCACGTCGCCTCGGAGTACGAAAGGCGTGCCGTTATAGCTTGGCAAGCTGCCGGAGCCTGTGACGAAAGTGCCCCCGTGAATCCATACCATGACCGGCAGCGGCTCCGCTGGCGTGTTCAGGGGTGCCCACACATTGAGATAGAGGCAATCCTCGGACACCGTTTTGGTCACTCCTCCGCCTAGCATGCTTGAGGTGGATTCAAGCGGTTGAAGACACATGGGGCTGAAGGCAGTGGTATCTTTTATCCCGTCCCATGGATCGGGGGGCACGGGAGCACGGAATCGAAGCGGGCCAACCGGGGGCTTCGCATAAGGAATTCCCTTCCATACGCGTACTCCGTTTTCCGAACCGCCTTGAATACGCCCGGCTTTCGTTTGAACGACAAGTTCTGACATGTTCACTCTACACCCTTTCTCTCTGTGGATCTTTCCTGTCGACCCTATTCGAATGTTATTCATAAATGGCTGAAGCGTCATATAGAAGATTTTTACTACTCTATGTATACACTTTACCAAGTTAGCCGCATAAGTTCAAAAAAGCACGAATCATGCGAAATAGAGGCAGGAATGTCATGTCACATGAAGAATGTAACAGGGTGGGTCGTATTCGCGGATAACGATTACGGTATCACCTTTTGGTCCAAGTCATTATAGGTATACTGGAGGGATAAGCATGAACATAGCGATTTTGGGCTGCGGAACGATGGGGACAGCCTATGCGCACAATTTGGCGAAAATGCCGGGAGTAACGGTGACAGGTGTGGTTGATATTAACGCCGGGCGGGCTGAGCGGGCAGCAACTTTGACCGGGGCGAAGGCATACACGGATGTAGAGTCGCTGTTTGAACAACAAGGTTTGGAAACGGTTGCGGTGTGTCTGCCCACCTATCTCCATAAACCGTTTGTGCTGAAGTTAGCAGAAAGAGGGCTGCACGTCATCTGCGAAAAGCCGGCAGCATTGACCCTGGAGGATGCACTGGAAATGAAGGCAGCCTGCGAAAAGCATGGAGTCCGCTTGTTTATCGGACATGTCGTTCGATTCTTCCCGAATTATCATGATGCCTATCGGCAGGCCAACTCCGGGAGCATCGGAACACCAAAGATGGCTCACTTTAAGCGGTACGGTTCGTATCCGCAGGGCATGGATGGATGGTATAACGATCCGGGCAAGAGCGGCGGTGTTATCATGGACCTCATGATTCACGATATCGATTTTGCCTGCTGGCTGTTCGGGGAAGTAGAGTCGGTATATGCTTCCACCGTTAAGCGGGCTGAGCCTGAGATGGAGTATGCTCAGCTTACGCTTCATTTTAAAAATAGAGCAATCGCAAGTCTAACCGGCTATTGGGGGTATCCCGGACCGTTTACGACGCAGTTCGAAATTTCGGGAAACCAAGGAATCATAAGATTTGATAGCAATCAGGTGCAGTCTCTGGACATTAAATTGGTGAATGCGGAGGCAGGAGAGGGAGCAGCCGTGCAGGTTCCTTCAAGCCCAAGCTTGTATGACCCATATTATTACGAGGTGCAGCATTTTATCGAGTGCATCCGGAAAGGCAGCGAGCCGCTTGTCAGTATCAAGGATGCTTGTTATGCCGTTGAAATCGCTCAGGCAGCGGAGCAATCGGCTCAGACTGGACAGCCCGTGATGATCGGAGGGACAGTTTCATGAAGAAAGTTAAAGTAGGCTTTATGAGCTTTGCTCATATGCATGCAGCGAGTTATCTCTTAGGCATGCTGAAGCGGGATGATGTCGAGGTGGTCGGAGTCGCGGATGAGAACGCGGAGCGCGTGCGTCCTTACTCTGTGGACCGGGGAATACCGTATTATGCAGACTATAATGAATTGCTGGCACAGGAACTGGATGCGGTTGTCATCTGTTCGGAAAATGCACGACATGCGGAATTTACCAAGCTTGCCGCTGCGGCGGGTAAGCATGTGCTGTGCGAGAAGCCGTTAGGTTTGTCCGAGTCTGAGATGCTGGAGATGATTCAAGTGTGCAAGGATCATGGCGTTCAGCTCATGACGGCTTTTCCTTGCCGTTATATTACCTCCGTGCGTCAGGCGAAGGAAGCGATTGACGCGGGACAAATCGGTGAGATTTTGGCCATGAAGGGAACCAACCGGGGTAGCATGCCTGGCGGATGGTTTATCGAACGGGAGAAGTCGGGCGGCGGAGCCGTATTGGACCATACCGTCCATGTGATGGACCTGATGCATTGGTTTACCGGCAGCAAGGCAGAGGAAGTGTACGCCCATGCGGAAACGCTCTTCAATGACACGGAGATTGACGATGCCGGCATGGTCCACGTCAAATTCGCGAATGGCGTTGTTGCTGTACTGGACCCAAGCTGGTCCCGTAATCGCACCTTCCCGACCTGGGGAGATGTAACGCTTGAGATCATCGGCACCAAGGGTGTGCTGAACATTGATTCCTTTGCCCAGAAGAACGATGTCTACAGCGATGTAACTGGTAAAGCTGCGTGGAGCTTCTGGGGCGATGATATGGATGCAGGTCTTGTCAACAGCTTTATCGACAGCATCCGCGACGGCAAGCCGGTCGAAATAACAGGGGAAGACGGGTACTATTCTGCCCGTGTAGCCATTGCAGCGTATGAATCCGCAAGCACCAAGCGTACCGTTCAGCTGAAACCGCTGGGGTAAATGCGATTTTTCGGCTTTAGCCGTGCAGCAGGATGCACGCTCGGATACGTGTCGCCGTCTACGACACGTATCCTCAAGACGTGAGGTCATGTCGAAATGTCCGACACGCATCCGGCAATATTTGATGCACACTCCCTAAAGGCATGTAATGCGGGAGTGTACCGGGATTCCGGGGTGCAGCTCAGGTTATGCAGGTAGTCGTGATCGATGATTTGCACGATAACCGGCCTTGAGCACTCCTGCAATCGTTGAGAGTAGGGATCGTCGCTAACGATGAATGCAGTATGAGCGCGGTTATAGCTTCTTCATGGCAGGAAGCCTTTCCCGGGATCCATAATGAGAATCGTATCATGGCAAAAGCCTCTTCGATCATTGCAATCGAAGGGGCTTTTTGATGTTGGCAAAAAAGATCAAAAACGTCCTTCTTCCATTTGGTATTCTTAATAACAAAGGAGGGCCTGACCTTGAGTACCCAGCGTATCATCCAAAAAAGCATAGCGTACATGGAGCAGCATCTGGAGGAGCAGCTGACCCTCACGGATATTGCATCCTATGCCGGTTTTTCGCCATATCACTTCCACCGCTTGTTTCGGAAGGAGGTTGGCATGAACATCGCGGATTACCTTAGAAAAAGAAGACTCTGTTATGCAGCACAGCTCTTGCTGCACTCCGAGGCTGCGATAATCGACATTTCCCTGCACTGTCACTTCGAGAGTCAGGAGTCGTTTACGAGAGCATTCAAAAAATTGTACGGCATGCCGCCGGGGCGTTACCGGAAAATCTTTGCGGTTCACGCTCAACACTCAAGCTACCAAAAAGGAGAGGATCATATGCAGCAGAAAACGCAATCCGCATTAAAAGGCTGGTTTCTGAGCGGAAGCCACCCGCATGATTATGAAATCGGCATCGACCGGTCCACTGTCCACCAAGGAAGCACTTCCGGTTACCTAAAAGCTCTTACCCCAATGGAGGATGGCGCTTTTGCCACCATGATGCAGCAGTTCAAAGCCGACAAGTATACGGGCAAGCGGATGCGGTTCTCCGGCTTTGTCAAAACCGAGAACGTCAAAGAATACTGCGGGCTGTGGATGCGCGTTGATAACCGTGCGGAAGACGTGCTTCAGTTCGATAATATGAATGACCGACGCATTGTGGGCAGCACGCACTGGAATCACTATGCGATCGTGCTGGACGTACCCGAGGACAGCGCCACGATCTCGATCGGTGTCCTGCTGATGGGGGGAGGCAAGGTGTGGGTGGACAGCTTCCGTTTTGAAGAGGTGGATCTCAGCGTTCCGACGACGAACCTTGACGTTCATTATGAACTGCTTGAGGAGCCTGCTAATTTATCGTTTGAAGAGTGAAGCGACGGGGTTGCGCCCATCTACGGAAATAATTGATCTTGGCTCGTTGATGGATAGGGGAGTCCCCGTACAACCATTAGGCAGAAGTCCCTCCTTATCGGAGGGCTTTTTCTTTTTTTCTTCATGGATGGATGGTTGCGTTGCACCATATTTACTCCTATGATGGTCTTGAGCAATTATCCCTATCATTATGGCAATCATAGAGAGCATTTAGCGCATTAGAAACCACTTTTATCATCCGCATCTCTTCTTGTCCACGATATTTCTGAAGAGTACGAGCATCTGTTTGCCAAAAGGAGGGTGTACCATGCAGGTAATAACACTATGCGGCTCGACCAAGTTTAAAGCACAGTTTCGGGAAGTCGAAGCTGCGCTTACGTTAAGCGGACATATCGTTCTTAGTGTCGGTTTTTTTGAGCAGAGCGACGGAATCGAGATTACGGAGGAGCAGGAGCGCAAGCTTAAAGAGCTGCACTTCCGCAAAATCGATATGTCGGACGAAATCTTTGTAATCGATGTGAATGGCTATATTGGAGACAGCACTCGGGCCGAGATTGAATACGCCAGCTGTCATGGTAAGAAGATACGGTATTATTCAAAGGACCAACTGTAGTAGTCTGCTCCTCGAAGTCCCCGCATTTATGATATTCGTTGACGGACAGAGCGGACGTTGTTTACTAAAAATCGGTCTTCCAAAACGAGCTCGATATCATTCTCTGTATACCCGTTTTTACGAACTAGGATTCAGGATGGGCACTAGCATTCACGCCCATAGCAATAATATTGAATCCATATGCTTTTTTTGTTATAATTCCCAAATGGCGGTGGTGGATTCAATGGATATTTATATGGTTATTCAGCAGTTATATCCGAATTTCTCGAAGAAAGAACAGTTGGTTGCGAATTATATTCTTCAAGAAGGTCAATCAATTAATAACATGAATATATCTGTGCTGGCGAACCATGTTGGTGTCTCGAATGGGACAATCACGCATTTTTGCAAGAAGATTGGTTGCAATAATTTTGCCGAATTGAAGGTTCAGTTGGGCAGGCTTCGTACTGCGACGGCTCCTTCAGCGGAGGACAATATTCTCATTCAAGTATCTAAATTCTATCAGACGGTCATTGAGCGTTCGAATCAATTGCTGGACATTACATATTTGCATCAACTTGCTGAAGCGATTAAGAGCGCAGCACGAATTTATATATACGGAATCGGGAGCTCGGGACTTTCAGCGAAGGAAATGATGCTTCGCTTGCTGCGTATGGGCTTCAATGTGCAGAGTATTACGGATTCTCATTTAATGCTGATCAATAGTTCGATAGTGAATGAGAATGATTTCGTTATTGCGATTTCCAGTTCAGGGGAAACGTCTGTCATTGTCGATGCAACCAGAATTGCAAAGAATAATGGGTGCAAAGTCATCTGTCTGACCAGCTTCTCCGAAAGTACGCTGGCGCAACAAGTGGACTCTTTTATTTTGGTCTCCAACACATTGTTTGTTGATAAAGAAAGGTTTGTAAATAGTCAATTTTCCGTCATGTATGCGATAGATATTTTATGCATGATCTTACTCGCGGATCCGGATTTAAATAGTCGGATGCAAATTACTGTTAATACGATTCTTGAACACAATCGAATGGATTAATAATAAAGCTTTCATCGTACCTGTGAACCTTAGAAGTTGACGTATTTTTCGTCTACTGGAGGGGCACAGGTTTTTTTATTGTCATTGTTCATACTAAGTGTCATAGATTAATTACCAATTAATAAAATTATTTTAGTTAAATTATATTTACTAAAATAATTTCATGATGTAGAATTGACATATCGCGATGGAATACAATGATTGATCCAATAGGAGGAAAATCCATGTTTAAACAGTTGCAAAAGCTTGGTAAGTCATTTATGTTACCGATTGCAATCCTACCTGCTGCGGGTTTGCTGCTTGGGATTGGGGGAGCCTTATCGAATGCGAATACGATTGCTGCATATCCGATTCTGAATACGCGGTTTTTACAAGCTGTTTTTCAAATTATGTCGGCAGCCGGCAATGTTGTGTTTGCCAACTTAGCGCTAATCATGTGTATTGGTCTTGCCGTGGGGTTAGCGAAAAAAGATAAAGGTACTGCTGCGCTGGCGGCAGCCGTCTCGTTCCTGGTTATGAATGCATCGATTGGTGCAATGATCACGGTATTTAATCCAAGCGTTGAATCCATTGACACCGGAGTTGTAGGGGCTATTGTCATCGGTATCCTGGTTACTTATTTGAACAATCGATACCGGGGGATTCAATTACCTTCCTTTCTTGGATTTTTTGGAGGCTCGCGGTTTATTCCGATCGTCTCATCTTTCAGTGCTATTTTTGTAGGCGGGATTTTCTTCTTAATCTGGCCCACATTTCAAGGCTGGCTGGTAGCGGCGGGGACTGCTATAGCCGGAATGGGATATTTCGGTACCTATTTATACGGATTCTTGCTTCGTCTTACAGGTGCTGTCGGTCTACACCATATGATCTATCCGATGTTCTGGTTCACAGAGCTGGGCGGCGTCGCCACGGTTGCAGGTCAGCAAGTGGTGGGTGCGCAGAAAATCTTTTTTGCCGAGCTGGCTGATCCGAATCATGTTGGAATGTTCTCCGAAGGAACCCGTTTTTTTGCAGGACGTTTTGCTACGATGATGTTTGGTCTTCCTGCGGCATGTCTTGCGATGTATCATTGCGTTCCGAAGCACCGTCGCAAGCTTGTGTTTGGTTTGTTCTTTAGTGCAGCGCTGACATCGTTCCTGACAGGGATTACGGAGCCGATTGAGTTTATGTTCTTATTCGTCGCTCCCTGGTTATATGTGATTCATGCGGCTCTAGATGGTCTATCCTTTATGATCGCGGATATGTTATCCGTTCGAATCGGGAATACCTTCTCTGGCGGGGCCATCGACTTCATGCTCTTTGGGGTTCTACAGGGGAATGCCAAAACTAATTGGATCTATGTCATTATTGTGGGGCTCTTCTGGGCTATCATCTATTACCTTGTGTTCCGCTTCTTAATTACGAAATTCAATGTGGCGACACCTGGACGTGAAAGTGATGGGGAGAGCGTATCGGTTGAATCCAAGGACAGCATTGGAGAGACCGCGATGAAAGTGCTGAATGCGCTTGGTGGCAAGGAGAACCTGGAAGATGTCGATGCATGTATTACAAGACTTCGTGTTGCAGTCAAAGATGTATCGAAAGTAGATAAGGACACAATTAAAGAACTGGGTGCTACTGCAGTGTTGGAAGTAAAAGGCGGGATTCAGGCTGTATTTGGCGCAAAAGCCGACTTAATTAAACAAAAGATAAATGAGGCTATTGGAGAAGAATAAAGAGGATTGGCATGGAGGGAACATATTGTGAAACGAGGATTAATTGTATCATGTCAGGCTTTGCCAGGCGAACCGTTGCATAGTTCATTTATTATGGGACGTATGGCCATTGCGGCAGCCGAATCCGGTGCGGTGGGGATCCGTGCTAACAGCGTTGAAGACATTGAGGAAATAAAGAAGCAAGTTGAGCTGCCCATTATTGGTATTATCAAAAAAGACTATCCGGGCATGCAATCGTTCATTACAGCGACCATGACCGAAGTGGATGCGCTTGTTGGTACGGGGGTTGAGATTATTGCTGTGCAAGCAACGATGGATCAGGATGAGGCATTCCTGCAATCGATCTTTACAAAATATCCTTCGCAGAAGTTCATGGCGGATATCTCCACAACGGAAGAGGGGTTGCGAGCAGATCGATTGGGGTTCCACTACATTGGAACGACACTTATTGGTTATACACCGCAGTCTCAGCATGTGGAGAAGTTCACCGTGCTGGAAGAACTGATTAAGCAGTGTAAGAAGCCAGTCATTGCAGAAGGCAACTTCAACACACCGGAGCAGGCTGCAAAAGCGATTGAAATGGGAGCTTATTGCGTGGTTGTAGGCAGCGCCATAACAAGGCCGCAAATCATCGCGAAATGGTTCTCGAATGCGGTAAACGAAATTCTATAACAAAAGAGATACAGTTGGTACGATAGCTATCCGCGCACCCTTAATAAAAGGCGGGGCTGTCCCAAAAGACATTGAAGATGACTTAGGGACAACCCCGCCTTTTTTCAATCTTGTGCATTCAATAAACATGAACGAACGGTTTTACAGATAAAGCACCAACGCAATAACAGCAGCGAGCACGATCCGATAGATCGCAAACGGCACCAGCTTGATCCGGTTAATCAGCTTAAGGAAGAAGCGGATGGAGATCAAGGCGAAGACGAAGGCTGCTACGAAACCGGCGATGAAGAACGGAAGAGCCTCCAGCGTGAAGTATTCCCAGTTCTTCAGGAGCGACAGCAAGCTGGCTCCGAACATGATCGGCACAGCCATAATGAAGGTAAAGTCAGCCGCCGCGCGGTGACTCATGCCGAGCATGACGCCTCCGGAGATGGTGGAGCCGGAGCGGGAGAAGCCCGGCCAGAGCGATAGACATTGAATCAGACCGACGCTGAATGCCTGTCTGTACGTAATTTGGTCGACAGTGACCACTTTCGGCTCTTTTTTCGAGCTGACTTTATCGGCAACGATCATGAAGACGGCTCCGATCACAAGTCCGATAAGCACCGTTTCGGTAGAAAATAAATGCTCGTCAATAAGGTCTTCGAACAAGACGCCCAGAACACCGGCCGGAATCAAACCGACAATAACCTGGCTGAGCTTCAATCTGCCTGTACCCGCCGGTACGCCGGCTTCAGGCTTTTTGCGTTTGAGTCCCAAGAGATCCAGGAAGCGGTCCTTAAACACAACGAGGACGGCGAGAATGGAGCCAAGCTGAATGACAACCTTGAAGGTGTTGGCTACGTATTTCGTCAGAAACTCCTCGGATTTCAGCCACATATCATCAACGATGATCATATGACCGGTAGAGGATACAGGAGCGAACTCGGTCAGTCCCTCGACGATTCCCAGAATAATTGCTTTGAGGATAGTTAAAAAATCCATGACCTATAGTCTCTCCCTTACAAAAAATATTAAATGTAATGATATGAATGATGAATGGCATGAAGTGCGTGATCCAATCTTCAACTTTTCAGCGGCACCCGATTTTAAGCTGACTTTCTCCGCTTGCGGAAGAAAAGGAACAGAAACGCAATCACGGCCACAGCTATTACAGCATAAGCGATATTGGAATAGACGTCCATGAAGGCCACGATTTTTTCCCATGAACCGCCGACAGCGGCTCCCACGCATACCAGAATAATGTTCCAGATCAGTGTACCGATCGTCGTGAAGAGGAGGAACATGCCGAACTTCATGTTGGACATCCCCGCCGGGATGGAGATCAGGCTTCGGATCAGCGGAATCATGCGGCAGAACAGGACGGTCCAGTAGCCGTATTTATCAAACCACGCATCCGCCTTGCGGATGTCTTCTTTTTTGACGCGGAGGATATGTCCCCAACGATCCACGATTTTTTCAAGCCGCTCGACATCGAGCAGGCGACCAATCCCGTACAGAATAACAGCACCGGCTATAGATCCGATCGTAGCTGCAATAATAACGCCTGGCACCGTCAATTTCGTGTAGGTGGTCATGAATCCGCCGAAGGTAAGAATGACCTCGGAGGGGATTGGAGGAAACACGTTTTCCAGGGCAATCATCAGCAGGATGCCGATATAGCCGAACTGCTCCATAATATCCGTAATCCAGTTTTCCAAAAGATACACCTCTTTCAAAGTAAGAATGCTGCTTGCATCCTTTATATCAGGGTCTGCTTCAGCTTGCGCAGATATTGACTGCGGATGAAGAAGAAATACAGGACCTGCATCATCAGAAAGCTGATCAGCACGATGCCCATTTCTGCCGCAATAGATAAATAGAAGTAGCTCTGCAGCGCGACAAAAGCAAAGATGCTGTGCACAATCGCAAGGCCGATCGGTACAAAAAACAGCAGCGCCAGCTGTCCGGTGACGATCCGCCGGAACTCCTTATCGGTCATTCCAAGCCGGGATATCGTGGCATAATGCCTGCGGTCATAATCCAAATCGGCATAGAGGCGGAAGTACAGGAAGCTTCCCGCCGCGATAAAAAACACCGTACCCACAAGCAGTGCCGCGAACAGCAGCATATTGTACAGGCTGTCCCGGAGGGCAAACAGCGTGCCGCTGACCGCCAGCGCATAAGGCTGGCCCATCTCATAACGCACCGCCCCGCGTGGGGCCAGATGAGGGACGATGCCCTCAGTCTTCGTGAAATCATCCACATAGAAGCCGGTGTAACGCTCTAGCCTGACCGGATTCGTGATGGCGGCGAAGGCTTCGTCACTGACCACAAGCCCGCCAAAACGGGAATCGTTGTCCATTTCCGGCAGCAAATATTCCGGTACGCCGACATGATCGGAATAACCGGTTTCATGCAGGAGGATTTCGGAATCATGGATCCGGTAGGAAGCGTGCTCCCGATGGCGAATATAAGCCCTGTCATTTTGCGAGGCAATGAGGACAAGAGCATCCTCACCGATCAGCGGCTGTTCATCAAACGGCAGCCCCGCCATCACGACGGCCGCCTTATAATCGGAGAACGAGATCAGTGTCAACGGAATCTCCGATGGACCGACCTGCGCCGATGCCAGTACGGCATCCGTATATTTAACGCGAAACGATAGCGTTTCAAACGGTATTTTTCTCGATTCAAGCTCATACCGGATCTCGTTCAAATGCTGCTCCTCGGAGGCATCTCCCGTTATGGCGAGATAACCGATGGCGGCTGGGAAGTCCTCGTTGAACTGCTTCGTGAGCACCGGGATGGAGGCGAATACGCCTACCGAGCAAAAAGACACGGCCAGCACGATCGTTACCATCGAGAACATCTGGGCATGATCCTTAAGCCGGTATTGCAGGCTGGATAGCGAGATCAGCTTGGTCCTTCTCCAGGCTAATCGGCGGCTCTGCCTCAACCTTCGCACGAGAGCGACCCCTAGCTGCGTATACAACAGATAGGTGCCGATCATCGTCATGAAGGTAACCGGGAACATGCGCAGCGCGAGGGTCGACGCGCTTGTCGTAGCCGCCAAGCTGTAGCTGACTACCAGCAGCACGGCTGCCAACATGGATAACCAGGGCGATGTCCTGGGCGCGGTTTTCGGCCGCTGTCCGGACTGAAACAGATCGATCAACGCTTTAGGACGCAGCAGCCAGGATGTGCACAGCGAGATAATGATAAACAGCAGCACGTAACTTGCGACCGTCAGTCCAAGCGCACGCAGGGGCAGTCGAAACGGCAGGGGCGGGATTCCAAGAAAGGCCGAACCTGCCATCAGAAACAGCTTGCCTGTAATGACGCCGAACAGGATGCCCGTTGCAATGGCGCTTACGCCGATGATCATATTTTCGAGAAACACCATCTTGTTAAACTGTCGATCCGTCATGCCATGCATGAACAGAATGCCGAACTCGCGCTTGCGCGTCTTCAGAAAGGCCCCGACGGAATACAGCACGAAGAAAAATGAGAATACATACATGATCAGCTCGGCGCCGAGCATCGCTTGGATAACAACCGGATAGAACATCTCGTCGGCTATCGAAGGATGGAACAGGAACAGCGCGCACACAAAGAATATCATGACGGAGAATGCGCTGCTTAAGAAATAGGCAGCATAGGTCCGCTTATTCCTCAGGACATTCCTAAAAGCGAATTGTCGAAAGGTCATGACTTCCTCCTCCCAGCAGCGCCAGCATGTCGATGATTTTCTGGAAAAAGGCTTGGCGGTTGTCACCGCAATACATTTCATTATATAGTTGTCCGTCCTTGATGAACAAGACGCGGTCACAGTAGCTGGCTGCCACCGGATCATGAGTGACCATGAGAATCGTTGCGGAAGCCTCTTTACTAGAAGCGGAAAGCGTCTGCATCACCTCTTTGGAGGCTTTGGAGTCCAGATTGCCGGTGGGCTCGTCAGCGAGAATCAAGGAGGGCTCCTGAATGAGCGCTCTGGCAATGGCAGTGCGCTGCATCTGTCCGCCGGAAATCTCATAGGTATGCTTATGCAGAATGGACACGATGCCGAGTCGATCTGCGATCCGGCTCAGCCGGCTGCCCATTTCGTCCAGCGGCATGCCTTCCAGCGTCAACGGGAGAACGATATTTTCCTCAACGGTGAGTGTATCCAGCAGATTGAAGTGCTGGAAGACGAAGCCCAGCTCCCGGCGCCGAAACAGAGCGGTGTCGCTTCTGCTGAGGAGATGAGGATTGCGCCCATTGATGATCACTTCCCCGGCCGTGGGCTGATCAATGGTTGCAATCAGATTGAGGAGCGTGGTTTTTCCGCTGCCGGATGGGCCCATAATGCCGACGAATTCCCCTTTGGCGACGTTGAAGTGAATATTGCTTAGCGCTTGGAACGCCACTTTACCCTCGTAGATTTTGGATAGATGCTTGACGCTCAGGATGGGCATATCTTCACTCCTCTATAACGATGATATCATTGTAAAAGATTCGGTCGCCGCCATGCCATATTCGTAACTTACAGTTACCTTACAACCTTGTAAGGTTTCTTGAACTGCCGTAAGTTTGATCAGGGACTGGTCACCGCCATAGTATCCGAACGGGCACTAATCAGCTGCTCTGCTTGCCATTAAGCTATTGTGCGATGTGCCTGCAGAATCCGCAAAAACGATGCGGACCGTCGTTCCTTCATCGACCTTGGATTCGATCTCGAAGGCATGTCCAAGCTTATCGCATATTTGTTTGACCAGAAACAGCCCCATGCCTGTCGATTCCTGGAACCTGCGACCGTTCTCTCCGGTGAAATAGGGATCGAATACCCGCGGCAGGTCGCTTTGGGGAATGCCGATGCCTTCGTCCCGGATCTCAAGCACAACTTGATTCTCCCGGGTGTAGCCGTTAAAAAAGAGGGTGCCTTGTTCCTTCAGCGTATATCGAACCGCGTTGGTCAGCAGCTGCGTCAGCACAAAGGAGAGCCATTTCTCGTCCGTGGCTACCGTTAATCCGGAATCGATCCGGATGGACGGGTATATTCTCCGCCGGATAAACAGCCGCTTTTGCTCGGACGTGACATGACGGACGATTCGCTGAAGAGGCAGGTTTTCCACATGGAAATCATGCTCGAACGTATCGAGCCTGGCAGTATACAGCACCAGATCAAGCCCTTTTTTGAGCCGGTCCAGCTCGTCGCCGATCGCGGCAAAACGGGGCTCATCGTCATCCTGAAGGATCAGGTGAATAACCGAAATCGGCGTTTTCATCTGGTGGGCCCATTGGTTGATGAACTGTAGATGGCCTTCAATCTTATGCTTATAGTTATGCAGATCCGTGGTGTAATGCCGGAACTGGGTTTTCAGCAGCTGATGAAGCGCTTCGGCGAGCGGGGTATGGGAGGATTCTGCCGAGGATTCGCCGGTTAGGGAGTCTCCCGGGAGCGGCTGCTCTAATCGTTTATAGAAGGAACGGTTGGCAATGAACCGGAAGGCCAGATAGCCGAGCAGCAGCAGCAAGCTGATGATGCCCGCGTACAGGCTGACCGTCAAATTGCGATAACCATCCAGCCTGTAGATCAGGGTTACGACAAGGAGCTGGGCGATATAGACAATCATTAAGGGACGCTGCTCTTGCAGAAATAGCCTCATGCTTCGTCCCCCCAGCTCGGTACCAGCCGATAGCCGCGCCCGCGCACGGTTTGAAGATCGTCCTCGATTCCGAGGGCGGTGAGTTTCTTGCGGACGCGGGTGATGTACACATTCAGCGTATTATCGTCCACAAAGGCCTGATCATCCCATATTTTCTCCAGGAGCCGGTCCCTGCTGACGATCTGCTCGGGCTTCTTCATTAATTCGTCCAATATTTTGGCTTCGGTGTGGCTGAGCTCCGCTTGGGTCTGTCCGAGCGAAACGGAGAGACGCTCAACGTCAAGCGTGAGTCCGGCAACGCTGAGGACACGATCATTCTGACCGGCAGCATAGGACCCGTAGGCCCGCCGGAGCTGGCTTTTGATTTTGGCCATGACAATCTCGTAGTCAAAGGGTTTGGTTATATAATCGTCGGCACCGTTCTCCAGCGCCATCACCTGATCCATTTTCCCGTCGCGGGCGGAGATGAAGATGATCGGGCAGGTGGAGAGGCTGCGGAACTGTCGGCACCAATAATAGCCGTCGAATTTAGGCAAATTGATATCCAGGAGCACAAGATGAGGCTCATAAGATTCAAATTGATCGCGTACCGTCTCGAAGTCATGAACGGACTGCGTCATGTAACCGAATTTATGAAGATACTCTTTCAGCAGGTTAACCAGTCCGGTATCGTCTTCGACAATGAAAATTTTGAACATATCGATAATAGTCCCTTCATTTGACATTCTCGTACCGTCTGTATTGTACCAAATTGTCAGGATATAAGGAAAAATTACGTGAGCGAAGACAGTAGGTGACATTAGGGTGTTAATTTAAGGTTTATATTGCACTTATTTGAAATTTTATTTTGCACTAAAAAGCAAAAAGAGGATTTACGAATAATTTAGCTCACAATCCTTTTGGGTTAACTATTTAAATCCCTATAACTAAGCTATCTCTCGGAGCCTCTACAACAACTCCATTAACTTATCTCTTTTGGAAGGATAATGTTCTATGCAATGGTTTTAATCTTTTATATTAATATTTCAATACTACTTGACATGTGAATCAATTATCAGTATGGCGTGAATGGATTCACACTTCACATTAAGGAGTAATCTATGCCAAAAAGTACTTTCTTTCGTTTAGATGAAGCAAGGCGCGAGGAAATATCTAATAGCGCTATGCATCTTTTTGTAGATAATTTTTACGAGGATATAACTATGAAGATGGTTTTGGATAGCTTGTCCATGCACCCCGGAACATTTTATCGGTATTTTGAAGACAAAGATGACCTTTATTGTCTCTTAATACGTAATGTGACCCAGAAAAGAGCTGCGTATTTTAATAACATTAATGAAGATTCCCTTTTCCGGTTTTTCCTTACTGGCTTATTCGGTAACGTTAATGGCATTGTGACCGAGCCACTGAATGAGTTGGAAATCAAACTCACTAAAACATTTTTATACATTCCTGAGAACATTTTGCTCAAAATATATCTGAATGTGCTAAAGGGCGAGTCATTCCCCTTAATCAAGGACATTTTACGCCGTATGAGGGTTGATGGATATCTCCGACCTGATATTGACGACGACCTGATTTCTTTTATGTTTGAGTCAATGCAGTTTAATTTAGTCATGTTTTTTAGGGAATTCGATATTAAGGACTCTAAGCTGCAACATAAGATTAGCAAGTACTTTGCTGACTTTATGAGTCATGGGCTGCTTGAAGATCATAAATATTCTGAAATTGTTAGCGATATCAAGAAAGCCAAGGAGTAGATATGATTCACTGAAGATAGGATGTAATCGTTTCACAGTTTTGAAAAGCGCTCATAGAACAATGTATGTATTTCACATTCGCCACTTTTATTAATTAAGGGGGAACAAGAAAATGAAAACTTATGACGCATTTCCAGAACCAATTGGCGGCTATACTGTCGGTCGAACCCAGATGGATTTTGAGTACACGGCATCAGATCACTCAAAAAGAGAACTGACGGCGTTTGTGTACTATCCGTCCAACAGTAGCGAAGGTAAGACTACATCAACGTACATGTTTCCTGAAGTCTACGAAATGCTTAATGAGCAGCCACTTATCACTGCGTATCTTAAAGGGAAGGATGTTTTCTCTATAGATATCAAGACCCAGTGTTACGACGACCTTGCTCTCTCCGGGAAGGAAAAGCGCTATCCGGTGTTATTCTATGTTTGCGGCGGGGGCGGTTCTCCAGAATGGGGTACAGTGATCTGTACAGACTTGGCAAGCATGGGATATGTTGTGGTAAGCATCGGCCATCAGAATAGCACGATGTATAAGCGTAAAGATGGGCGCCTGGTTAATGTATCAAAGGATTTTTCAGATGTCATTATGGCGTTTTCTGAAGATCCGGAGATGCTGGCGTTGGCTGGTAAAATGGAGATGCGGCCTGACGATGAAACTGCCATTGAGATGTGTCATAACGTGCTTACACTGCCGATACTTGCCAAGTTAACAGAGTATAGTGAATTACAGGCAGAAGATGTAAGGTATGTAGCGGATTATCTTTACAAACTGGACTCTGGAGAGCTGAATTCCATCCTTAAGGGCAGATTGTTGCTTGACATCGGCATGGGCATAGTCGGACATTCTTATGGAGGGCCTACGACGGCGATTGTTTGCCGGGACGACGACCGGTTCGCCTGCGGGATTGGCTTGGATAGCGGTGCGTTCGGCCTTCAGGGCAGCGACCTTAAGAAACCCTTCTTGCTACTGTTTTGTGAACCTAACTATAACATGAATGCGATAATTGGCGCTAACAATAGCATGGAAACCTATTATTTCTCTGTTGATCGTGTTGCGCATTTAGATTACTGTGACATCGTGTTTACCAGTGTTAATGAGGAACTCAGAGGCGAACGGGATGCTATGGAGATGCGAAATCTTGTTACAGACTATACGAAGAACTTTTTTGATCATTACTTACTGCAGAAGGCTGCAAGTGTGGAAAGTCTGGCATACGATGGCGTAGACTTGATCAAGAAGACCAGCAACAAGTGACATAACCGAGAGGGTGCTGATAAACGCATATCAAAGAGCTAGCCGTACAGACACAAAGCCGAGAACCCTATTACGCGGTTATCGGCTCTCTCATATTTCAGGCATTTTTTTCTATTTGAGTATCTATCGACCGGTCTATTGGAGATCATGATCATTCATGATCTCTTTTTGTTGTTTTCTGATTTCGTGTTATTTAGCAATCAAGGAGGGGATGAATGGATACCCGGCCATTCCGCACGAAAAACCGTTCCTTGGTTGACCGTGCTGTTCACGCTCATCTGCCCCCCATGAGCGGAAATGATGGATTGGGTAATGGATAATCCAAGACCCGCACCACCATACTGTCTGGTCCGGGATTCGTCGATTCGGTAGAAACGCTCGAACAGATGAGGGAGATGCTCCTTCGGAATCCCGGCTCCGTTATCGGCAACCAGCAATACGACCAGCTCCTTGGTTTTATTAACCGTTACGGTAATCTGCCCTGTGGTAGAGTCCGTATGCTGTACCGCATTATGAAAGAGGTTATAGATGACCTGTTTGATCTTATCGGGGTCACATTGGCACAGCACCGGTACCGCTTGAATCGCTACACTCCTGCCTTGGGCAAGCATCCTGAGATGAGGCTCCATTTCAAGCAGCAGCTGATCCAGCCGGGTTTCCTGCAGATGGAGCTCCGGCTTGCGATCAAGCTTGGCTAACAGAAGTAAATCCTCGACCAATTTCTTCATGCGCTTGGATTCCCCGTGCATGCTGGATAGTGCAGCATGCAGCTGCTCCGGGTTGTCGGCGGCGCCGCGGCCCAGCACCTCCAGAAAGCCGTGAATCGAAGTCAGCGGCGTTCGCAGCTCATGGGAAGCATCGGCAATAAACCTCCGCATCTGCTCTTTGGCTTCGCGTTCGGCTTCAAACGCATCCTCGAGCCTTTCCAACATGCCATTAAACGATTCGGCCAAGCGGTCAATTTCCCGTTGACCCTGAACGGCGGGAAAACGCTCCGCCAAGTTTCCGGCATCCGTGCGTGCTACCGTTTCGACCATTCGGTTCAGCGGGTGGAGCGTCCGGCGCAGCAAAGGCAGGTACAATGCAATCCCCGCAGCCATGGCAAGTAAAGCCAGTACGGCAAAAATCAGCAGCTGCCGCAATAGAACGGCATGCAGCGGCTGCGTATCCAATCCAAGCTGCAGCACACCTGAGGGGCTGTTTGGGTTGCCGTAAGGACGAAAGACTATGATCTGCTCGGTGCCTTCGGCATTATCGATCACTTCATACGAAATAGGCTGACGCCCCTGAAATTTCTTCAGAATCGCTGAATAAGCCTCTGCTGTCAGCTGTGGTGCGGACAGACCATTGCCAGCAGCGAGGTCGGTGTAGCCTCCGTCAGCTTCTATCTTGGCAAGCGACATATTCGGCAGAAAAAACATAGGTCTGTCTCCCTGACGCGGATTTTCCGGAAGGGCTTCGTTATTTCGCCCTGCAGACCGATTGCGCGGCTCCCGATCAGGCTCCCACACCTCCACGGGGATAGAGCGAGCCTGAAGGGAAAGCGCCTCGGCTTGATTGCGGAACAGGGCATTTTTCATTAACACATATTGCAATGCGCCGATCAGCACGAGCAGAAGCGCCAAGACGATGAGGGATCGTGACAAGAGCTGCGTACGTAGAGACGTAGGTCCGGATGAACGTGTACGATTTCGCAAACTCATGGCAAATCAACCCGGTAGCCGGCTCCGCGAAGCGTGCGAATGACCCGGTGTTCCTTATCGCCGAGCTTCTCGCGCAGGGATCGGATATAAACCTCCACGATGTTGTCCTCTCCGCCAAAGTCATAATCCCACACAATATTCAAAATGTTCGGTTTACTCAAAACGCTGCCGTGTTTGGTCACAAGCAGCTTAAGCAGCTTATACTCCGTGGGTGAGAGCTCAAGAGCCTCCCCTTGGTATGCAATTTCTTTCTTGCGGTCATCGACGGTGAATGGGCCAAGCTGGAGTTCACCCAGCAGGCTCGGGAACTGATTGCGCAGCCTTGCTTGAATTCGGGCAAGCAGCTCTTCGAAACTGAAGGGCTTGGCCATATAATCATCCGCGCCGATCAGGAGGCCCTTCACACGGTCATCAATCTCGTCCTTTGCGGTAAGCATGATGATCGCGACATCCCGGCCCTCCTCCTTCAACCGTCTGCATACCGCAAGTCCGTCTATTCCCGGCATCATCACATCGAGAACGATGATATGCGGCTCGAATAGGCTTGCTTCCATTATTGCACGTTCCCCATCGGGGGCTGTTCGCACCTCAAACCCTTCATTATGGAGACCAAGCTCCAGAAACTGCAGGATATGCGGCTCGTCATCCACGAGCAAAATGCGAATACGATGCATTGATTCCATAACACAAAACTCCCCTTATCTCATTCCTTCAACTTTATCATACGTGCTCATCCTGAATGAAGACTGAACGTAAACTGAAAATATACTGAAAAGTGATTCGCAAATATGCATCCTCAATAAGGGAATTTAAGGATGTTGATATATATTCTGTTATCGTGGATACTATCTTAAAGCCGAGACAATCAAAGCAGCACCTGTTCAAGGTCATCATGGATGGGTGAAAGGAGGAGACTGGACATGATAGGAAGTGTATATCCACCCGAGGATCAGAGCAAGGGCTCTCTCGATGGAGGAAGGATAACGGAGCAGAAGCCGATCGGTTTCTCCGGAGAAGGGTCTGCCGTGACCCGGGTGGGGCCGCTTTTCTATTGGTCCTGGTTCCGTTCGCCCGTCGAAGGTTATATCGCGCCTCATCCCCATCAGGGTTTTGAAATCGTAACTTATATGATTCAGGGGAAGGGCGTTCATAAGGATTCGCATGGCACGCACAATGAGTTGGGGCCTGGAAGCCTGCAATTGATGAGGGCGGGTTCCGGACTAACACACGAGGAACGTCTCACTGGGCCGGATGCCGAAGGATTTCAGATTTGGTTCGAGCCGTATCTTCGCGATTCATTGAAACAGAATCCTGCCTGTCGTCAGTATCGACCGGATTCCTTTCCGGTAACCCGTATACAGGGTGGGCTGGTTAAAATGATAGTTGGCGGTTCTGCACCAACTGATTTGTCCGTTGATGTGAGGATGCTGGATATTCAGATTCTGGCCGGGAACGAAGCTCAGTATGAATTGAAGTCCGGCAGGAGAGCGGCTGTGCTTGCGGTGAGGGGAGCGGGCAGCTTTTGTGCCGAAGAGGAAAGTCTCCTATTTCGTCAGCGGGACTTTATGGTAATGGATACGGAGCATGGCGAGACGTTAAGCCTTAAGGCGCAAGAGAATGTCAGGGTCATCCTGATTGACGTACCGGAAAACCCTGGATATCCGCTCTATTCCAAGAGGCCATAAGGTTAAATGTTTACAAAATTGTAGTGGAATGAAATTTAGGATGTACGATAAACTAGAGTCTGTCAGATGGGTACACCCGTCTGGACAGGCTTTTTTTAGCTGTCGGAAGGATCCAAATATATTCTCTCATGCAACAATAATAAGAAAAGTTACGTATATATGGTAAGTAGAAAGACCCAACAGAGAAATCCGGAGTTCGTTATACCGGATTAGTTGGGTTATTTTGGTATGTTTTATTTCTAAAATAATCTATTTATACTAAATTAAAGTATAAAAAGTGACTATAGTCCCCCTCTTTACCAATAGTTGGCATGCGTTTTTGTGAGGATGGTAGCATGCGTCCCGAGACATGGCCTGTCTATAATGATTGCGGGATCACGAAAAATGACAATTTCGTCATTCCACAATCTAACGAGATGGGGGAGATCATTATTTTCTCGAAAAAAAGCTTTAAACAATTGATGGCCGGAGCGCTTCTATCAGCAGCGGTTCTTGGTTCTTACGGATATGGGTCTGTGAATGAAGTGGCTGCTGCCAGCGTGCAGTCAGTAACCAAAGGTGTAGCAAGCTCGAATGTGTATATGCGCAATCAGCCTTCGACTTCGGGTAAAGTCTTGGACCGTGTGTATAAAGGTGACAGCGTTCAAATTTTGGGCAGCAGCTCAGGCTGGTATAAAATCAAAACTTCGGACGGCAAGCAAGGTTATGCTTCGTCTAAATATATTAACCAAAGTAACGGCTCTTCTAACAATTCCGGCAATTCGGGAAGTACCGCGCCCTCTACCAATGCCAGCGTTGAAAAAGTAATCAGTGCAGGGATGAAGTATCTGGGCACGCCATATGAATTCGGTTCTAACCGCAATTCAACGAAAACCTTCGACTGCTCCGCATTTGTTCGCCGTGCATTCATGGACGGTGCTAACATTACGCTGCCAAGCGATTCCCGCAAGCAAGGGCAGTACATCAAGGACAAAGGAACAGCTGTTTATAACGTGAATCAATTAAAACGCGGGGACCTGGTATTCTTTATGAGTTATAGAGGTTCATCGGCGTCCGCTTATGCCGGATTGGACAAGTCCAAACAGCGGATCACCCATGTAGCTATTTATCTGGGAGACAATAAGCTGCTGCATACGTACTCGAAACAATCCGGTGGTGTCCTTGTAGGTACCTTCGGTGATTCCTGGAAAAATCGCTTCGTGCATGGCGGAAGCGTCCTGTAACGCATCATTATCATTTTTTTTCATTGAGTATATTCCATACTTAGAATGAGATAGAAGGACTGTCCGATTAGGAGATCTGAATGATCTTTAACGGGCAGTCCTTTGTTATTTGGGATTTGCTTTTCACCTTTGATTTCAGTAAGGTGGACAATAGAGAACGGACAGCACCAAGAAATGGACAGGAGGGACGACGATGAATGGTGGGCAGCGTTCCAATATCAAACCGGGACTTGAGGTTGATATCGTATTGAAGCAGGATCAGCGAACGGGCAAATTAACCCGCGGCGTGGTCAAGGATATTCTGACCAATTCCCCGAACCATCCGCATGGCATTAAAGTACGCCTTCAAGATGGCCAGGTGGGACGGGTAAAGAACATTTACGAGTCTTGAAATTCGATGCAGTCCTGCGGCTTCACAATTCAGGCTGCCATTAATTAATAGTACAGTTTGATTATAAGTCGATCCAAAACTTCGCAAATCTGAGGAGTCTTGGATGCGGATTTTTTGCATTTCTATGCAACATTGCCCTCAGATCATCCGTCTGGAGGTTGAGGTGAAAATGAAGATGAAAAGATACCTTTATATGGGGTTTATCTTGATGTTGATTATGTTAACAGGTTGTGTGAAGCAGGAGACACTAGGGGCGGCTCCGTCTGATCCTGCATTGAATAAATCTGCCAGGGGAAGTCAGGCGGAAATGACCGACGGCGACTTCGTGTATCGACTCGTTAGCGAGAAAGAGAAGTATGAACGGGGAGATCAGGTTCAAGTATACGGGGAGCTGGAGTATATCGGAGAAAAAGATGAGATTACGATCGGCCATGCGGCCTCCGCTTTTTATTTCCCGATGAAAGAGCTCACAAGAGACTACAACATCAGTTATGCCATGAACGAGCCCTATATTACAACCAAGCTGAAAAAGGGCGAGCCACTCCGCGAATATTACAAAATCGGCGGTGGATACGACAGCAGGGACGACAAGAAATTCAAAGATTTCATCCATTCGCTGAAGGATGGTTTCCCGGGCGGGCGCTACGTCGTCTACGGATCCGCCGATTTCGTGATTGATTCACAGTCGCACGGGGCGGACCAGGGCGGTTCGAATGGGGAAGAGCCAAAGAGGTATAAGATACAAGCCGAGATCGAATTCAGCGTAAGTGAAGAGAAGAAGTAAATAACGATGGAAGGGGTATCTCGCAGGTCTTATCGACCTATGAGATACCCCTTTTTAACATTCTTATGCTTATTGGAAGCCTTGGCCTTGATGTGTGTTAGGAAAACCCTGTTGGCCAAACGAAGGCTGAATGTGCTGTGTTTGGTTATGAGCTTGCACGGAATTCTCGACTTGCCGAACGATTTGGGAGATTTGCTGATACTGCTGCATCGCTTGTTGATGGCCTTGAAGGGCAGACTGGATCATCTGTGCCGCTTGGCGCTCACGTTGAGCGAGCTCCTCCAGGCGGGCTGCATTTTGCTGCTCCTGCTGCATCAGCTGCTGGTACATAGCCGAACCCTGCTGCGTTTGCTGTGTCAACTGCTGAAGAATCTGCTCGCACTGACGAATTTGCTGCGAAAGTTGCGAGTAGTTGTTATTCATTTGATACATAGCGTGTATTCCTCCTAAGAATTGTGGTTTCAAATCCTTGGTTAGTGTACGGAAGAATACGTGAAAACATCCTGATTATAAAGTGAGCTGGCCCTCCAATATATGGACAAACTCCTCCAGAAAAGATTGGTCCTCCTGGTCGAAACGGTTCTTTAGCGGACTATCGATATCGAGAACGCCATACAATGCCCCATCCACCATGATCGGAACGACAATCTCGCTGTTCGAAGCTGCATCACAGGCAATGTGCCCGGGGAATTCATGTACATCGGGAACAAGCAGTGTCGTCTGTTCAGCCGCAGCCGTGCCGCAAACGCCACGATTCATCGGAATCCGAATGCAAGCGGGCAGTCCTTGGAACGGCCCGAGCACCAGTTCTTTGCCATCATAGAGATAGAAGCCGACCCAGTTCGTATCCGATAGAAACTGCTTGAGGAGCGCAGAGGCATTGGACAAATTGGCAATGGCATTGGGCTCATCGTGTATAAGTGCTTTTAACTGGTTCAGGACCTGGGCGTACTGCTCGCTCCGGGTGCCTTCATAAGGTGTGTTTTGAAACATGTGGATTTCCGTCCTTCCTATAATCGCGTTGGTTCAATGACCTTAGTATAAGTATATGATATTCGTCAAGGGACAAGCCACGAAGAAGAGAAGAATCAAGTGGATCCGGCTGATTCCTCTTCCAGGTGCAAGGGTAATGTATGACATGACCAGGTGTTTATTTTAATCAGATGGAGGGAGAGAACCTTAATGCGGGCAGACGTACAGAATTTGTTTATCGGTATTCATATGCTCTATCACGCCCATGAACGGGACCTAACGATCAGCGAGATGCAGCCCGAGCTGGAGCGCCATGGATATAAGGTAGGCGACCGGGAGGTTAAGCATGAGCTCGAACGCTTGACCGAGGAGAACTTCCTGACGGCGCACGGGGAAGGATACAGCCTAACGGGAGCCGGGATCGAGGAATTCAAGGAAATTCAGAGCAGGCTTAAGGAGTTATGTGATGAGGTGCTTAAACCGGTGAATCCGAAGAAGGCAGACTCCATGGTGTAGTTAGATAACAGCATAACATTAGAAGAAGCCCTCGACTCACGCTGGTTCCTATGCGTGCAGGCGGGGGCTTTTTTGAAGAGATATAAAGTATCAACACCGGTCTATATCGTTTCAAGTGAGCCGTCCAACTCCAGCTGGAAAGGATGAGGGGCAGGCGCAGCTTCCGTTTCCGGCTGTGAGACTCGTTCAGCGTCCACCTGCGGTGCTCTTACGGGTTGAGCTATATGTTCACGAAGGAAAGAGTGCACGCTCTCCCGATATTGCTTGGGATCAACATGATAAGCGTTCGCATGGATAGCGCCTTCGATAAGAAGAAGTTTTTTCGGTTCCGGTTTGGCCTCAAACATCTCGATACTCATCCGGGTAGGCACGTAATTATCCTTGGTACCATGAATAAACATAACCGGCAGCATGCTGTTCCGAACAGCACGGATCGGACTGACTTGATCGAGGCTGAACCCGGCTTTGCGCCGTATTCTGGCATTGACCCAAGACAGGAACGGCACCGAAGGGATTTTGTTGATGCGCGTAAGCTGATGCCGCATTAAATCCGTCAAATCGGAATACGGACAATCGGCGATGACTAGCTTGACCTGCGGCTCGGCAATGGACAAATATTCAAGCACGGTTCCGCCTCCCAGCGATTGACCATGAAGCCCAATGGCCACATCCTGGCCATACTGTTGAATAAGCCAGCGCACCCACGCCTGCACATCGTGTTTTTCATAATAGCCGTACGTGGTATAACGTCCTTCGCTTCGTCCATGCCGGCGTTGGTCGATGAGAAGGACATTGTAGCCCTCTTCTGTGAACAAATCGATGAATTGGCTGGATACGGCTCGGGATCCGGTATAGCCGTGTGCGAGAAGCATCCAATGCTTGGAGCCGGGATTGTTCTCAATGGCTGCGCCGCACAGCTTCAATCCGTCAAAACTCGTGATGACCACTTCGTTCTTCTGAAGGGACTCATATTGCTCTCTGCTGTACAGTCCGGCTTTTTCCAGCACGGTGAACAGCTTGAGATCGTTCTTTACTCTCATCCTTGTAATCTGCAGATATCCGATTTGTGTAATGGCAGCGGGAATGACAACGACGGCGAACAGCAAGACAATCGCGATATTCATACTCAGATGACTTTCCTCCTTCTTCCGTACTGTACAACGGGGCTGTAACATGCATATTGACGGAAGCCTCCCGAATCCATCAATATAGATACATCCAGCTTCTAAAGATACTGAAGGATGACCAGGACACGGGTTAAATATTCGCTATACTCTTTTATACACGACATAGTATCACCGGAAACAGCCGATACAAGTCAGATTTTTTGCAAGGAGGTGCAAAAACCATGTATGTCTGCAAGGGAATCATTTCGGAAATGAATGGCCGGCGAATACGGCTGCGCAGGATGGAGACGGATGATGCGGAAGCGATGTTCCGCTGCTGGTCCGATCCGAATACGACCGCTTTTCTGGATTTGCCCGCCATGCGTTCGGTTGAGGACGCAAAGGCATTGATTCATTGGCTGCATCTGCTTGCTGAGCAGGACGAGGCCATCCGCTGGGGCATCGAAGCCATCAACACAGGCCAATTGATCGGCAGCTGCGGGTTTAATATTTGGCAGCTGGATGGCGCGTTCAAAGGCGAGTTCGGCTGTGAGCTCATAAGCGCTTTTTGGGGGCAGGGCTTCATGTCGGAGGCGGCCGAAATGGTTGCGGCATTTGGGTACACATCCATGGGACTAAACCGGATTGAAGCTTTTGTTGATTCGAGAAATGAACGGGCATGTCGTTGGTTTACGAGGATCGGCTATACGCGCGAAGGCGTCTTAAGAGATTATCGCCATACGCCAAGCGGTTATGTGGATGCCGTCGTTTTTTCACGGTTAAGAAAAGAATGGGCAAGGCCGATAGAAGGGCAGGAGTTGTAATATGCTGATTCAATATGAGAAGGGTAACACGCTTCTTCATCGATATGATCCATTAAGCAAGCTGGTGATATTATTTTGCACCGCTGTGATAGCCATGCTGCTTGATCAGGCCTGGCAGCAGGCGTTATTCCTTCTGTTATGCATTGGACAAGCTCGATTTGCAGGCCAGGTGTCAGGCAAGCGGCTACTGGGAGGGATCCGGCTGATTGCGATCGTTGCAGTACCCTATTTCATTCTGACCAGCCTGACGGTCAAAGGAGAGACCATATGGCTGCAGTGGGGACCCATCTCCCTGACGGTGGAGGCGCTAAACGCTGCGGGTGCCATGACGCTCCGGATGTTTACCTTGTTTCTAACCTCGATGGCTTATATTTTGACGACAGATCCGAGAGAACTGGTAGCCGAATTGACCAGACGTCTTCGAATTCCTTACCGGTTTGCGTTTGGCATATCCGCTGCGTTAACCTTTATCCCGCTGTTGGAGGAAGAGGGAACCCACATATTAGCTGCCCAGCAGGTAAGGGGCCATCGACCACCCAAGGGCCTTGGTAACCGCATTCGCTACGGCTTGAAGTTTGTATCGGCTGTTCTGCTCAATGCGCTGCGGCGTGTGCAGCAAACGGCGGGCGCTATGGAGTCCAAAGGCTTTGGCGCGTATCCGGAACGAACGTATCGTACGGAGGTTAACATTCCTTTATGGGCGGTCATATCGGCTGTCATATATGTGCTAGCAACTGTTGTTGTGTGGTTGATTGCTTGAATTGTTAACCGTTTATATTCGAAATTAGGTTGACGATTGGGGCGGAAGCATGCAAAATATGAAATGAAGCATCCGAAAGTGCTAGTTACAGCCAATCATGGCTGGAAATAAGGAGGACTACATTTGAATTCAACATCATCCCCAAAAAAATGGTTTGCTTTTACGACGCAGGAAATAATCCTGATGGCGATGCTGGCTGCCGTCAATGCCGTTCTAACTGTATACATAGGGCCGGTTAACAAGCTGCTGAATAGTCTTGGCGGACCCATCGCAACTTCGACAACGACGGGCATCTACATGGTGTATGGGCTCTTGGCATATTACATCATTCGTAAACCGGGGACGGCGGTCGTCACCTTTGCGATTGGCGGCACGATTCAAGCTCTGACCGGTACGGTATACGGCATTGCCTCGTGTTTTGTGGCCGCAGGCTGCTACATGATCGTGGCGGAGACGATTTTCGCGATCTACCGATACAAAAAGTGGAGCGCCGGCGCGCTCATGCTGGTTGGCGGGGCGATGGTACCGCTCTGGTTCCTGTTCGCGGCCAACATGTTCGGATATACGTCCTGGCCGCTCGAAGTGCTTGGCATTGCGCTGGTGGTGCGTATTCTGAGCGGCGTGCTCCTCTGCGGCCTGTTAACCAAAGTGTTAGGAGAGGCGTTAGTGAAGACGGGCCTGCTTCGCCGATTCGCTGTTGCCGTGAAGGGATAGTTCCATGTCGGGAACAACGGTAACATGCCGGGACCTCGGATTTCTTTACGATGGAGATGAGCGCCCGGTTATACAGGATCTCCATCTGGAGATCGAGCAGAACGGGTGGGTCGCGATCCTCGGGGCAAGCGGTAGCGGGAAGTCAACGCTGTGCCAGCTGCTGTGCGGTCTTCTTCCACGGAGCGGCGGAGGTACAAGAACTGGGGAAGTGCTATTGGATGGTTTCGATCCCGCAACAGCGCCGATTGCCGACGTGGCCGAGGCGGTAGGGGTACTGTTTCAAGATCCGGATGCACAGCTCGTTCAGGGCATCGTAGAGGACGAGGCGGCCTTCGGTCCTGAAAATATGCGGGTTTCACCCGCTGAAATCGAGGAGCGGGTGGTGCAGTCCCTTACGGCGGTCGAGCTGCTGGAGCGCCGGATGGATCCGGTGCGCAGCCTGTCCGGCGGACAGCGGCAGCGCACGGCCATTGCCGCGGTGCTGGCGCTGCGCCCGCGGCTCTTCGTCTTCGACGACGCCTGCGCCAGCCTGGATGCCGCGGCGCAGGCGAACTTCCTGCAGCTTTGCCATAAGCTGCAGGCGGAGGGCCGGACGCTCATCACCGCGTCCGGCCGCTTTGACGATGCCGCGCGCGCCGCGGGGCGCGTCATCGTCCTGGACGGCGGGTCCGTCGTGCTCGACGGGCCGCCGGAGGAGCTGCTGCACCGCTGCGGGGAGCAGCTGGTGCAGCTGGGCTTGCTGCCTCGGCCCGCAGGCGAGGCAGCGGGTGCCGCCGCTGGGGACAAGCGTGTCCCGGCGGCAACTCCCCCGCATCTGGCAGCGCGCCATGCGGAAGCGCCGATCCCCGCAGGTTCCGTGCCTGCGGCGGTAACCCGTGCGGAAGGCGCGAGACTGTCTACCGTCTCCCCGCTGCTCCAGATCAATTCGCTGACGTTTGCCTATCCCGGCGGCCGGGAGGCGCTGCGCGATATCGATGCGAAGATTGATCCCGGCGACTGGGTGCTGCTGACCGGGGAGAACGGGTCCGGCAAAACGACCCTCAGCCGGCTGATCATGGGACTGCTGCCGGCTCCGGCAGGCAGCATACGCTGGCAAGGGGAAGATACGAAGGGAATGGCCGTCTACCGCAGAGCCGAGATGATCGGCTATGTGTTCCAGCAGCCGGAATATATGTTTACCGCCCCGAATGTGTGGGAGGAGCTGATTTACAGTCTTCATGGAGGGCTGTCCGTGAAGAAGCGTCCGGAGCTGTCTGCTGGCCAGCAGCAGCGCGCTAGGTTTCTTTTGGAGAAAGCGGGACTTACGGATCGGCTTCAAATGTCTCCCTACCTGCTCAGTCAGGGGGAGAAGCGCCTTCTGAGCATCATCAGCCAATTGATGCTGCAAAGAGCGCTGTACATCCTGGACGAACCGACGTCGGGGATGGACTATGCCGCCATCGATAAGGTGATCGAGCTGTGCCTTTTTGTCATTGGGGAAGGTTCGGCCATATTGATGATTACGCACGATCCCGAGCTCATGAAGAGACATGCCACTTCCTATATTCATCTGCGAAGCGGGAAAATGACTGTGCAACCTTCGCTGTAACCCTTATAATAGAAATGTTACATGATGTGAAAGCGCTCCTGGTATCGGGAGGCGCTTTTATGCTGTTGGCCCCGGTTTTTATCCTAATTAGAAGGACATATCGGAAACCTGATACAGCAGGGACTGGAATCATGCCGGGGCTTTCTAGAGTAAAGGGGACGAAGGAACGTGGGTGTATTAAAACAAGACAAACGCAGTTATATCCTGGTCGGTATTTTGTTATCCACCTTTATGGCTGCGATTGAAGGAACGGTAGTCGGCCCGGCGGGTCCGGCCATTATCAGCAGCTTCGGCAGCGTAAGCCTCATGAGCTGGATTTTTACGGCCTACCTGCTGACGATGGCGGTAACGACGCCGATTTTCGGTAAAATAAGCGATTTATATGGACGCAAGCCCGTATTTTTATACGGCTCGCTGATCTTTCTCGTAGGCTCATTGCTGTGCGGCCTGTCGCAGAACATGACGCAGCTGATCATATTCAGGGCAATCCAAGGAATTGGGGCCGGTGCGGTTATTCCGGTGACCTTCACGATTGTCGGAGACATTTACAATCTGGAGGAACGAGGGAAGATTCAGGGGATGATCAGCTCCGTATGGGGAATCTCTTCTCTGATCGGACCGCTGCTTGGCGGGTATTTCGTGGATTACCTGTCCTGGCACTGGATCTTTGTTTTTAATGTACCGTTTGCGCTGTTATCGATATGGCTGATTTTCCGTTATTTCAAAGAGGAGCGCACCAACCGCGAAGTATCGATCGATTACGGGGGAGCGGCCCTGTTTACCGTGGGAATGACGGCGCTGCTGTTTGCGCTCGCGGTAGGCGGCGGAGAGAGCTATTCCTGGAATTCTCCGTTCATGCTCGGTTTGATGATCGGTTCCGTGGTGCTGCTCGCTGCGTTCCTGGTGGTGGAGAGCAGGGTGAAGGAGCCGATGCTGCCGCTCCATCTGTTCAAGATCCGGGATATTACGGTATCGACGGTAGCCAATATTCTGGTAAGCGCGCTTATCATCGGGCTGACCACGTATTTACCGCTGTGGATTCAAGGGGTTCGGGGCGGCAACGCGACCTTGTCGGGCCTGACATTAGCCCCGATGTCGATCGGATGGTTGATCGGATCGATTATCAGCGGGCGCCTGATCATTAAATCCGGTTCCCGGAAAACGGCGATTATCGGCGTCGTATTTCTAATCATCGGAGCGGTGGGATTGGCGTTCATGCATAAGGATACGATGCTGGGCGTGCTGCTGGTTTTTACGTTCATTTATGGGGTCGGCTTCGGATATATCTCCACCTTGTTTCAGATCATCGCGCAATCCTCGGTGGGTTATGAGGTCCGGGGAGCTTCCACGGCGCTGAACTCCTTCATCCGCACGTTCGGTCAGACCGTGGGCGTAGCGGTGTTCGGATTATGGGTAAATGCGGGAATTGCGGGCAGACTTGCGGCGGAGCCGGATGCCGCAGGCATTACCAGCGACGATATTAATAAGCTGCTCTCTCCGCATAGCATGGCTGAACTGCCGGAAGGGTCAGGCAGCCTGCTGAGCGGAATACTGGAGGGCAGCTTGAATTCCCTGTTTGTGGTGATGGCCGTGATGGCGGTGATCTGTATGCTGATCGTGGCCGCCTTCCGCAATGCGCCTCCTGAGCCCGAGGCGGGAACGGAAGAGACACAGCCGTCAGGCCATTGATGGATGGACTCATGTAAGGCATATATTTTTTCATAGCATATTTAACAGGATCCCGGTCTCTTTGAGGCCGGGATCCTGTTTTTTTGTTTAATGCTGCTCTTTGCGGACTGCAAACGGCCATCTCGCCAACAATCCCCTTCGAAAGTGTCTGAAATCTTGCTTATATGCCCTACACGGCGCAGGGTGAACTCCGATATAATAAACATATTTCGCTCTATAAATGAACTTCTCATACTACATAACCCAAGGGGCTGCCTATGTATGTCCAAATTTAATCTGTTCCGAAAAATCATTCTGTTTATTTTTCTGATGTTGATTCCGATTGTCGGCCTCTATTTCTATTCGAACCAAACCACGACGAACGTGCTCAGCAAGGAGCTCAGCCAATCGAATACGAACCAGCTCGTCTTCTTTCAGAATCAGGTGAATACCAATATCGATATTTTGGCATCGTGGCCGAATTTGCTGCTGCATGACCCGGACATTTCAAGCTTTCGGGATATTTATTTGCAGGATAAATATCTGAACCTGGACGCGATTAACCTGGTGAAGCAGATTCAGACGAAGCTGAGCATACAGGAGAGCTCTTCGAACTGGCGCAGCCATCTGGCCATTTATTCCCCGTCCCTTGGGCGGGTGGTCACCGAAAGCGATGCCGGGTTTTACTCGCCAGAGGAGCTTGCGGAGGACGTGAAGCCGGGCTGGCAGGTCACTCCTTATGATGAGGGGAGCGATCGGCGTTTCCTGTTTGTCTGGTATTCGGTGGCACCGTATTCCACCCAGCATCATACAGGCAGGTCAAATACCGTGATCAAGGTTGAATTCGACAGCACCAACATTCAGGATATGCTGGACCGCTTTAAAAGCGACGGAAGGAGCGATCCGTTCTACTATAAACCGGATACCGGCGTTATATACAACCGTACCGCGGACCAGGAACTGATTAACCATATGATTGCGGAGCTGGGTCGGGAGCCGCTCCAAGACGCGGAGAACCGCGTGAAGGAAGTGGGCGGCAAAACCTATTCGGTCAGCATCGTGTTATCGGAAACGACCGGATGGTATTTGATAGACTATATTCCGCTAACGGACATTGTGAAGCCGATCCATACGTCCAACAGGCTCTTTTATATATCGATCGCCGCACTGCTCTTGATGAGCTGCCTCGCCGCATACCTGCTGTACTCCCAGGTTCAGGTTCCGATCAAGCAGCTGGTTTATGTGTTCCGCAGGCTGCAGGCCGGGGATTACGCGGTGAGGATGAAGGTATCGGGCCGAAACGAGTTCAGTTTTCTGGCTACGCGATTCAACTCGATGGTGGAGCAGATCCAGGAGCTGTTCGAGCATGTATACATGGAGAAAATTCATGTCAGGGAAGCGAAGCTGAAGCAGCTGCAGTCTCAGATCAATCCCCATTTCTTCTATAATTGCTTCTCGTTTATCACCAGCATGGCGAAGCTTCGGAAATACGAAGCCGTCGTGGCGATGTCGCACAACTTGTCCCGGTATTTCCGCTATACCACACGTCAGGAAAGGGAGCTGGTTCCCTTGCCCGATGAGATGGAGTTCGTTACGCATTATTTGGAAATTCAGCAGATGCGGATGAGGCGTCTGCAATATCATCTTGATTTGACGGAAGAAGCCGAAGGCATGGAGATCCCGCCGCTGGTCATTCAGCCTTTGGTAGAGAATGCCGTACTGCATGGTATTGAACCTCATTCGGGTGACGGCGAGATCAGGGTAACCTTCCGAATTCTGGACGGCGTGGCCTGCATCCAAGTGGATGATAACGGAATCGGCATGAACGGGCAAAAGCTGGCCGAGCTGGAGGCTCGGTTGAACAAGCCGATGGATCAGGAGATGGGATGCGGCGTCTGGAATGTTCACCAGCGCATGCGCCTGCGTTATGGCGAAGAAGCCGGCCTGCGGTTTGCGGCATCTCCGCAGGGCGGGGTACGGGCTGTGCTCTATTGGCCGCTGCCGGATCGCTTGGGAGGAATCAATCAAAGTCAGGGCAGGGGGCAGGGAATTAATGAATATCTTATTGGTTGATGACGAGAGTTATGTCACGGAAAGTTTATATCAGACCATTCCATGGCGTGAGCTGGATATTGAAGAAGTGTATCAGGCTTCTTCCGCCTTGGAGGCGATCGACCTGCTGGAGGAGCAGGACATCGATGTGGTGGTCACGGATGTTCGGATGCCGGTCATGACCGGCCTGGAGCTGGTGGAGACCATAACCGAGCGCTGGACGCATATCCGCTGCATTTTACTTACGGGTTATTCAGATTTTGAATATGCCAAGCAGGCGATTCGGCTGCAGGCATCCGATTATATTTTGAAGCCGGTGGATGATGACGAATTCATACGGAGCGTGAGCTCCGCCTTGGCGTCAATCAAGGAGGAGCGGAAGGAGCTTGGGCAGTACCATCAGTTGATGTACAGCCGCAAATCGGATCTCGGCATTCTGCGAAACAGCCTCATGCATGATCTCTTGCTGGGACGCGAGATACCGCGCCCTTCACTCGAACATAAGCTGCATGAATACGAGATCCCACTCCGAACAGACCGGCGGACGGTCATGCTGCTAATCCAGCTCGGGCAGAAATTTACAAGAATGGACGACCATTCGGTGGGCCTGATGGAATATGCCATCGGCAACATTGCGGAGGAGGTATTTGCCGAGCTGCTCCATGTGTGGTCCAGCAAAACGCCGCATAACGGCTTGATTCTGTTGGCTCAGTCCAAGAGCGGGTCCAAGGCAGAGGAAATGGAAACATTCGCGGATTCCGACGCATTGAAACGGTATGTAATCCAGTTTCAACAGGATGTGGACAGCTATCTGAAGGGAAGCATTTCAGTTCTCGTGTCGGCCTCCTTTGATTTTCCAGAGGAATTGGCATCCGTTTATCGGTCGGGATTAAGCTCGCTTTACCTCTGGGGAAACGGAGATTTTGAAGCCATCCGGTTTGCTGAAGACCATGATGGCCGGCTGCGTGAGCCTGTATGGGACGTTACCCAGGCATTTGCCAAACCGCCCAGCCTGCTGCATCTGCTGGAGACAAGGCAGTGGGATGCCGCCCGGGACAAAATAGAACAAGTCTTTGCAGAGCTTGAAACCGCATTCATTGGGCAGACGGCGTTGTATGAAATGTTTTTATCGGTTGCGAATGCCTTTATGTACCTGGCTCATAAGCAGGGCCATTACGTTCATCAGCTGGACCAGGCCGGCTGGGATCCCCTGTATATTCAGCAGGTGGTTCAGTCGGCTGTGAAGCTGCGTTCCTGGTCGCTTGATATGCTGAACAAACTTCATGATATCTCCTCCGAGCAGGAGACAACGAGCAAGAGCCATATCATCAAACAGGTTCAGGAGATGGTGACTGCCGATTCGGGTCATGACCTGTCCGTCAAGACGATTGCGGACCGGGTATTCCTGCATCCGGTGTATTTATCCAAGATTTATAAGAGTGAAACCGGAGAGGGACTTGGCGATTATATCATCCGCAAACGAATGGAGCGGGCGTTATACCTGCTGAAGCATACAAACAAGAAGATTTATGAAATTACCGCTGAGCTTGGCTACCAGAACCCGCAGTATTTTAGCAAGATGTTCCGGAAGCACTACGGGATGACGCCGAACGAATACAGAGACCAAGGATGTTGCTAAAGGTGCAGAAATCTTCGATTCGTGACATAGGATGCAGCTGCCAGCCCCTCTATAATTAAACATGTAATCCATAAGGTGGTAGAAGGGGGATTTAGATATGAACGCTAGAAGAAAGAAATGGTTCCCGATCTTGGCCGCGTCCTTGCTGCTGGCCGGATCCTTGGCCGGATGCTCCGGCGGCGGGGAGTCGAAGCCGGAAGCGGGGCAGCAGCCGGCCGAATCCAAAACTGAAAACGTCTACAAAGAGAAATACGATCCGGAAGTTACGATTACAACGGTGTGGGGCGTCGATCCAACGCTGCAATTCAAGAATGGGGAAACGATCGAGAACAACGTGGCTACGAAGTGGGCCAAAGAGAAGTTCGGCATCAACATCAAATCGCTGTGGTCCATTACGGATACCAACGGCGCTTTTGCAACCAAGCTGCGTCTGGCTATGTCCTCCGGACAGGAGATGCCGGATATCGTCACGCTCGGCACCGAAAATCAGCAGCTGGCCCAGGATTTGATCGATTCCGGCATGTTTGCTGAGGTCGGCACGCTGTTTGACCAGTATGCATCGGAAACGTGGAAGAACGCGATGAATCTGGATTCCAATGTGTGGAATCAGTACAGCCGGGACGGTAAGCGAATGGGGCTTCCGGTACTGGATTTTGCCTATAATCACGACTATGTATTATGGATCCGGCAGGATTGGCTGGACAAGCTGGGGATGAGCGCACCGAAGACGATGGATGAGCTTGAGCAGGTGATGGATGCTTTCAAGAATCAGAACCCATCCGGTCTTGCTCCGGATAAAGTCACCCCGCTGAGTATCGGCTTCAAAACGTCCATGAGCACCTGGATGGGCGATCCGTCGTGGATATTCGGCGCTTACGGAACGCTGCCGCAGCAGTGGAACGTGGCAGAGGACGGAAGTCTGGAATACGGCTCGGTCCATGCAGGGATGAAGCAAGGCTTGGTGAAGCTGAACGAGTGGATGAATAAAGGATATATTCCGAAGGAAGCCGCACTGTGGGATGAGAATAAGACTGCCGAGCCGGCTGTAGCCGGAACGGCCGGGATCATTCCGGGGCCCTATTGGATGAGCGGCTGGCCGCTGATCGATACCGTGAAGAATGCGCCGGAAGCCGTCTGGAAGCCTGTGCAAATTCCGGCTGGTCCTGATGGTACTGCGATGCGGCATGGAACGCAGTATACGAATGGCGTTACCCTGATCCATAAAGACATGGAGCATCCTGAAGCCTTCTTCACGTATCAGAACTACCTGTTTGATAACTTTGCGGTGTCCAAGGAAGGCGGCGAATTTGCCAATGGACTGTTTGAAGGCTATGACTTCGAGCTCGATGCCAATGGCGAAATGGTTCCGAACGATCAAATCGAAGGCGGTTATGTCAATGTCGTCCGTTATTTGCTGGTCCGCGACGGCGCCCGGATTCCGGACGAGCAGATGAAAGCACTGCTGAAGCTGGCAAAAGGGGAGAAGCCGGAGAGCCGTCTCGAAAAAGATGTCGCGGTCAACTATGGCAAGGATACGCCGGCCGCTGCCGAGGTGCTCCTCTCCCAAGAGGAGATCTCCAAGAAGAACATGTTTACGGGGGCGGTTACCGCCACCATGAAATCGAAGTGGGATTATCTCCTGAAGATCGAGAATCAAACCCTGAACGAGATCATTTACGGCAAGCAGCCGGTTGAATCGTTTGATAAATTTGTAGAGACGTGGAAAGCCGGAGGCGGTGAACAGATCACCAAAGAGGTTAACGAATGGTATCAAAGCGTGAAGTAGTTATGGTTACCGATTAATGACGGGCGGCCTGCCAAAGGCCGTCCTTTTTATGCCATTGGGGCCGCCGCAAATTGATTGCTATCGTGCCATGAATATTGGTTTTGTGGGCTACTGCGTCCCGTGGGACGGGTCCTATAATCAAGAGGTAGATTGATTTAACGGGAGGATCTTGGATGAAGAGGATGAAAAAAACATGGCCTTTCCACGTCATGCTGCTGCCAGCCCTTATCTGTCTGTTTTTATTCAGTTATTTGCCGATGGGCGGCATCATCATGGCTTTTCAGGACTATAAGCCGTGGGAGGGCGTTGGCGGCTCCGCATGGGTGGGCTTGGACAATTTTCGTTATTTGTTTGAAAGGCAGGACAGCATGCAGGTCATATGGAACACCTTGGTCATCGCGGTGATGAAAATCGTGTTCAATCTGCTGATTCCGTTCGTGTTTGCCATCCTGCTGAATGAAATCCGAAAAACGGCGCTTCAGCGGAGCATCCAGACGATGATGTATTTGCCCCACTTTTTGTCCTGGGTCATCCTGGGCGGAATTTTGATCGAAATGCTTGCCGTGGACGGCTTTGCCAATCGGATTCTGGCGGCCGTCGGCATCGACCCGATCTTTTTCCTCGGAGACAATAACTGGTTCCGGTTCACGGTGATCGTGTCTGACGTATGGAAGGAGTTTGGCTACAATACGATTGTATTCCTGGCTGCGCTGGCCGGCGTTAGCCCGACCTTGTACGAAGCTGCGGAGATGGATGGGGCGGGACGCCTGAAACAAACGCTTCATATCACGATCCCTTCCATGATTCCCATCACGATCGTTGTCGGAACATTGGCGCTGGGCAACATCCTGAATGCCGGGTTCGACCAAATCTTCAACCTGTACAATCCGCTGGTATACGAGAAAGGCGATATTATCGATACCTTTGTATACCGTACAGCAATCCTGAATGGCGAGATGGGGTTCGGAACGGCCATCGGCTTGTTTAAATCGGTGATCAGCATGGTCCTTATTCTCGTATCCTATCGGCTGGCCTCCAAGTGGGCGGGCTACCGTATATTCTAGCAGAGCGAAAGAGGGAGAGCCATGTACCATAAAACGATGGAATACCGCATATTTAACGTGTTTAATACCTGCTCGCTTGTCGCGCTGGCCATTCTCTGCATCATTCCGCTGCTTCATGTGCTGGCGATTTCGTTCAGCTCCAAAGCCGCTGCCGACGCCAGTCTGGTGGGATTATGGCCGGTCGATTTTTCGCTGGAGGCTTACAAGAAAACGATCAATAACCCGGCGTTTTTGCACTCGATCTGGATCTCTATTGCGCGTACCGTATTAGGAACGGCTCTAACGCTTGCCGTAACGTTCCTGGCCGCATACCCGCTGTCCAAGGAGAACCGCGTCTTCCGCAGCCGCAGCATATACTCCTGGTTGTTTGTGTTCAGCATGGTGTTTAATGGCGGCCTGGTGCCGTTCTATATCGTGATTCAGAAGCTGGGCTTGATCAACTCCTTCTGGGTGCTGGTCATTCCCGGCACGGTGAATACCTTTCTGGTGATCCTGATGCTGAACTTCTTCAGGGGGATTCCTAAAGAACTGGAGGAAGCGGCTTTCATCGATGGAGCCGGCCATTTCAAAACGCTGTTTAAAATTTATTTGCCGATCTCGCTGCCCTCGATTGCCACGATTGCGCTGTTCAGCATGGTGTTCCATTGGAACTCATGGTTTGACGGGCTGCTGTATCTGAACAATGCCAAGGACTTCCCGCTGGCGACCTTCCTGCAGACGGTTATTATCCAGCGGGACATGAGCTCGATGAGCATGAGCCCGAAAGAGATGGAGCTGTTGTCCCAGACGACGGTGAATGCCGCGCAGATCTTTATCGGCGCGGCGCCCATCCTGCTGGTCTATCCTTTTTTGCAGCGTTTTTTCGTTAAAGGGATGACGCTGGGTTCTGTCAAAGAATAAGAGATGCGATCCTATCAGGAAACAGGAGGTTTAACTTACTATGAAACGAACGTTTAATCCGATTAGCTCGCGCGTACCGCACATGCTGCATGGCGCCGATTATAATCCGGAGCAATGGCTCCGTTATCCCGAAGTGCTCGAAGAAGACATCCGGCTGATGAAGCTGGCGAATTGCAATGTGATGTCTGTCGGCATATTTTCATGGGTTTCATTGGAGCCCGAGGAGGGGGTATTCACGTTTGATTGGCTTGACGGCGTTTTGGACCGTTTTGCCGCCAATGGGATTTATGCTTTTCTGGCTACGCCAAGCGGCGCAAGACCGGCCTGGATGTCGGAGAAGTATCCCGAAGTGCTGCGCGTAAACGAGAGGCGAGTCCGTAATTTGCACGGCTTCCGGCATAATCACTGTTATACTTCGCCAGTCTATCGGGAGAAGGTTCATACGATCAACAGGAAGCTTGCGGAGCGGTACGGCAACCATCCAGCCGTGATCGGCTGGCATATCTCGAACGAGTTTGGCGGCGATTGCCATTGCGGCTATTGTCAGGACGCATTCCGGTCTTGGCTGCAGGCGAAGTACGCTACGCTGGATGAGCTGAACCATGCCTGGTGGACCGCATTCTGGAGCCATACGATTACGAATTGGAGCCAGGTTGAATCTCCGGCACCACACGGAGAGACGCAGGTTCATGGAATGAACCTGGATTGGAGACGGTTTGTAACCGATCAGACGGCGGATTTCATCCGACACGAAATAGAACCCCTCCGCAGGGTCAATCCATCCCTTCCGGTTACGACTAACCTGATGGAATATTTTGAAGGACTGAATTACTGGAAGTTTGCCGATCTGCTGGACGTGGTGTCCTGGGACAGCTATCCGACCTGGCATGACCAGGGCGGGAATGAGGCCGTGCAGGCAGCCCGCGTTGCCATGATGCATGATATCATTCGCTCGATCAAAGGCGGACAGCCTTGGATGCTGATGGAGAGCACGCCAAGTCTGACCAACTGGCAGCCGGTGAGCAAGCTGAAGCGTCCGGGTATGCATTTGCTGTCTTCCATGCAAGCCGTTGCCCATGGTTCGGATACGGTGCAATATTTTCAATGGCGCAAGAGCAGGGGATCGAGCGAGAAGCTGCACGGCGCCGTCGTCGATCATGTCGGTCATGAACACACCCGGGTGTTCAGCGATGTGGCCGAGGTCGGGGACTATCTCAAGAAGATGGATGCCGTTGTAGGAACGGGCATTCCGGCGGAAGCGGCGGTCATTTTTGACTGGGAGAACCGTTGGGCTATCAATGATGCGCAAGGTCCACGGAACAAGGGAGTCAAGTATGAAGAGACTGTACAAGAGCATTACCGGGCTTTATGGAAGCAGGGAGTGCCGATCGATGTCATCGATATGGAGCAGGACTTCTCCAGATATAAACTTTTGGTAGCGCCCATGCTGTATATGGTTCGCCCAGGCGTGGGCGAGCGGATTCAACAATTTGTGGAAGCGGGCGGCACGTTTGTTGCAACGTATTGGTCGGGAATCGTCGACGAGTTTGACCTTTGCTTCCTTGGCGGATTTCCGGGTCCCCTCCGTAAGACGCTCGGCGTATGGTCGGAGGAAATCGATGCTCTCCATGATCACGATGTCAATGGGATCGTAACGAATGACGGAGGGGGGCTTGGCTTGGCCGAGGCCTATGAAGCCGTTGAGCTGTGCGACCTCATTCATCTGGAGACGGCGGAAGCACTCGCCGTTTACCGGTCCGATTTCTATGCGGGACGGCCAGCATTGACGGTCAATCAGCTCGGGAAGGGCCGGGCCTATTATATCGCCTCCCGGAACAAGGAGCTGTTTCATTCTGATTTTTACAAGAAGCTTGTTGAACAGACTGGCGTCCTTCGGGCGCTGCCGGTGGAGCTGCCTTCGGGCGTTAGCACATCCATTCGTACGGATGGAGAGTCGGACTACATTTTCGTGATGAACTTCTCTGGCGAAGCAAAGCGGGTCACGCTGGACGGAACCCGATACAACGATTTGATCTCGGGCGAAGCCATAGGGTCAGAGCTTGCGTTGGCGCCTTACGGAGTGAAGGTGATTAAGAAAGGGGCGAGTACGTAAGCCGACTTAGCCTTCCATGTTCCGATTCGTTTCACAACATGCTTCTTCCCAGGGACAGGTGCCTTCGTACGGTGCCTGTCCTTTCTTCAAATACCGCGCAGCTCCTTTGTCTATACCATATGATCGTCTTACCTGCACCGGATCTGACATTTCGCCCCCTTGCGCACGGATTCATTTTGCTTGGAAAAGGACCGGAAATGTTGGCATTATGCCCTGTGGCTACATTTGGAGAGCGCTTACAATAGGGGTGTCACTTGCGCAGTGAACGAAAACCAAGGAGGTATCATGATGACTGAAGTTGCGAAAGGAGTTTGGTTCAGGATGTTTCTATGCGTATCGATGCTTGCGCTATCGTTTGGCTTTTCGGGTAACGGCTCCGCCGAGGCGGCGCCTGCTTTTGCAAAAGGAGCGGACATCAGCTGGGTTCCCGGTATGGAAGCTCAAGGGTATAAGTGGAAGGACAAGTCAGGGGTTCAGCGCGATATTCTGGACATTCTGAAGAACGATTACCAGATCAATTCCGCACGGATTCGAGTCTGGGTCAATCCCAACATGAATGATTACATGAACGGTTATCTGAATGCGGAAAAAGCCGCCGAGCTGGCCCAGCGTGCCAAGAACAAAGGCATGAGCATTATGCTTACGCTGCATTACAGCGATTCCTGGGCGGACCCGGGACAGCAGAACAAGCCCTATGCCTGGCGTAATTTCACCTTTCAACAGCTGATGGATGCGGTCTATTCCCATACCGTTTATGTGATGAACACCATGAAGAACAAAGGCGTGACTCCGGATTGGGTGCAGGTCGGCAACGAAACCAACAACGGGATGCTGTGGGAGGGCGGCAAAGCCTCGGCGAACATGAAGAATTACGCCTGGCTCGTCAATACGGGGCATAATGCGGTGAAGTCCGTCAGCAGCCAGACCAAGACGATCGTTCATTTATCGAATGGCTACGACAATGAATTGTTCAAGTGGAACATTGGCGGCTTGATCAGCAACGGCGCGAACTTTGATATTATCGGCATGTCGCTGTATCCGGAAGCGGGCGATTGGTCATCGAAGGTCGATCAGACGATTGCCAATGCCAAAGACATGACCGCCAGATATGGGAAAAGCATCATGATCAGCGAAATCGGCATGGATTACAATCAGCCGGCGGCAGCCAAGAGCTTCATCCAGAGCATTAAGACCAAGGTGAGAGGCTTAGAGGGAGGTACGGGGCTGGGCGTGTTCTACTGGGAGCCTGAAGCCACGCCGGGATACAATGCGGGATACAACAAGGGAGCCTGGCAGGCGGACGGGAAGCCAACCATTGCCTTGGAAGGCTTTAAAGACTGAGCGTTTCTAACCAGTACATTGAGCAAGAAGAACCCTGTTTCCGAGAAGGAGGAAGGGTTCTTCTCTTTGTTTTTTCAGCCCTGCTGGCGCACGATTTGTACCTGTTCCGCATGTTTCCCCATTTTACTCAGAAGCCCAATCAGTTGATGCTTCTCTTCCTCATCCAATCCACCCAGGGCATGCTGGATGTGACGTTCATGCAGGGGGTAAAGCTTCTGCATCAATTGCTCTCCGGGCGGAGTCAGCTCGGCGTAAATGACTCTTCTGTCCTCGGGACAGGGTTTGCGGCGCACATAACCTTTTTCGACAAGCTTATCAACCACGTAAGTTACGTTTCCGCTCTGCAGGAGCAGCTGGGCCCCGATCTGCTGGATGGGCTGGCGGCCTTTATAGAACAGTACTTCCATTACGGCAAATGAAGTTGGATTAAAGCCTTCGATTTTACTGCCATTCACGACATGTTCGTTGACGCTCTTGAATGACTTGGCAAACACCCGATACAGGTGCATAGCAAGCTGTGTATCGCGTTCATATGACACCTTCATACATTCTCCCGCCTTTGGTATGGACTCATGTCCTGAATTACTTCAAATCTAAGATTACGCTGAAATGAGTAAATTCAACATGTGATTTGTCACAATCCGGCCGAAACATTTTCATTCTAGTATAATGTAAGAATGTTTCGCTAAATGCAACGAATCCTTGTCCATCTGCGTAATACTGGGATAAGGATTAACGGATGGGGTGTTAGGATGCATAAGATTCAAGAGAATGAATTGGATACCGAGCCGGTACTGAAGGTGGATATTCAGCAGGCGGGTTACGAACCAGGCCGCCCGCGTATACGGGATATATCGTTTCAAGTGGCACCCGGCGAACTGCTGGGGTTGATCGGACCGAATGGAGCCGGAAAGAGCACGACCATTAAGACGGTGCTGGGGCTGCTTAAAGATAGTAAAGCCGACGTCTTTATTGCAGGTCAGCCGCCCCGATATGCTTACGTTCCCGAGCAGCCGGTGTTTTATGAGGATTTGACGCTGTGGGAGCATCTGGATTTGGCGGCTGCTGCATTTGGAATGGATGATGAACATTTCGAGAGACAGGCCGATCAGCTTCTTCGTCAGTTTGGAATGGAGTCGGTGCGCAATGAACTGCCGGGAGGCTTCTCCAAAGGGATGAAACAGAAGATGATGCTGATGATCGGATTTCTCTCCAAGCCGGACGTCTATATTGTAGATGAACCGTTTATTGGATTGGATCCCCGGGCCACCCGAGATTTCTTGAATCTGCTGCTTGAGGAGAGACGTCGGGGAGCCGGCGTATTGATGTCCACCCATGTGCTGGATACTGCAGAGAAAATTTGCGATCGCTTTGTGCTCATATCCGCAGGCCGGATTGCCTCGGAGGGCACGTTGGAGCAAATCCGCCAGGCCGCTGATCTTCCCGGTGCATCGTTGTTTGATTGCTTCGATGCGCTGACATGAGGGAGGGAATGGACATGGATCGGTCCTATCATTTTAGCCATCCGGGCGCCCTCTTTTGGCGAAGGGTGACCGCTCATTGGAAGAATCAACGCGACAATCTGGCCACCGTGGTCGACTGGATCGTAATGCTGTACATCATTGTTCCGGGTCTGCTGCTGGGAGGCGGGCTCTACCGCGAGTTATGGACGAGCCCGCTTCCCGGATGGGCACAGTTCTTCCCGCTGCAGGCGGTGGTAGGCCTTCTGCTCTTTATGTTCTCAGGCAGAGTGCTGCTGTTCCTGGAAGAAGCTGACGTATTGTTTCTTCGCCAGCAGCGAGGCTGGATGAAGGGGTTAATGATCAGGGGCATGGCATACAGTCTTACGGTCTCAGCGACCAAGGGATTGGTCGTTACAGTGCTTGCGCTGCCAATTCTGGTCAGGGAACATGAGATAACCGGCATTGCCCTGGTGACCTTGCTGATGATGACGGCTGTATGCGCCTGGTGCGCAAATTTATTAACCGCTATGATTCGCTCCAGCTATAAAGGCTGGCGGAAACATGTAATGACTTATCTCGTACGCTGGCTCTCATTCGGACTGTTAGCGCTGCTGGTTACATTCTGGCTTGAGTCCTATGCTGTATTGTGGGCAGCTGCCTTGATTCTGCTTATGGTGCTGTTTCTTCTTAGCCGCAAGCGGCTTGCCATGCAAGGAACCTTCATCGCAGATGCGCGTGAGGATGCGAAGACAAGGGTCCAGTTGACGGAGAAGCTGCTCGTTCAAGCCGTCGGCAAACCACCAAGTGTACGAAGCAGGACCTGGTTTATGCGCAAGTCCGGCCGATTGTTCAAAGGTACAGCGGAGAAGAGGCTGGCCGATGCGGGGTTAAAGGCGATTTTGCGCCACCCTGAGAGCTTGTTACTGTACATCCAGATTACGTTGGTCGGTATTCCGGCTGTCTGGCTGCCGCCGCCGATCATCAAAATCATCGTATACCTTGCTTTGGTATTGATGATGTCGTATTGGCTGAATACAAGATGGGCGGTGTTCGCCAAAGCCGAGTTTATGCAGGTGCTCCCGTTTACGAATCAGCAGCATCGTTCGGCTGGTGTTCTCGCGGTCCGAACCTTGCTCGCTCTTCCCGCATTTCTTTATTCGCTCGTGGCTGGGCTAACGCTTTTCCAAGGGGGATTGGGATGGCTCGCTGTGCTTGCATTGACTGCGCTGGCAGTCATGGTCGCGCCATCGCTCATGTCTTGGCCGGTCTACAAAGAGGAGAGACACCCGCAAGAATAATAAAAAGCGCGCTGGAATGCTCCAAGGGAATGGGGCATACAGCGCGCTTTTATTCAAGATATCAGAAAGTATAAACTTCGAAGCTAGTGACTTCCTGATATCGCAAGAAAAATTACTTCTAACTGCGGTCGGCCATCTGTGAAAGTACGTCGATAGATTATGATTTGTTTACTCCTGCTGCTTCGGCAGCATGCTTGCCTGCCGTATAACCGGTTGCAAAGGCGGCCGTAATATTGTAACCGCCGGTGTATCCGTGAATATCCAGAATTTCACCGCAGAAGAATAGGCCGGGCATCAGCTTGGATTCCATGCTTTTGGGCTGGATTTCCTTGAGGCTGACGCCGCCGCCTGTCACGAAGGCCTCCTTCAGCGAACGGGTGCCCGACGCGCGGAACGTGAACTTTTTTAGAATGGAGATAAAGGTTGTCAGCGCCGTTTTGGAAATACCGCTGCAGATCATGTCGCTGTCGATGGAGGACTTGGATAGCAGCAGGGGGATCATTCGTTCCGGCAGCATGACCTTGAGCACGTTTTTGATGTTTTTTCTCGGCTCATCCTCCAGCCGCCCTTTGAGTTCGGCCTCAAGCTCCGCTTGGGAGCGATCGGGGAACATATCGATGGCCATGTCCACATTCACGATATCAAACTTTCGCTGCACCTGGCGGATGAACTGACTGCAGCGCAGCGCGATCGGACCGGACACCCCGAAATGGGTGAACAGCATATCTCCCCGGTGGGCAATCACTTTTTTTCCTTTCGGATTCCAGACGGACAGCTCCACATCCCGCAGTGACAAACCTTGCAGCTCTTTAGAGGCAATAAAAGGCTCGGTGGAGACGATAGGCACTTCGGTTGGATACAGCTCCGTGATCGTATGTCCTGCCGCCTCAGCCCAAGGATACCCGTCCCCCGTCGAACCGGTTTGCGGCACAGACTGTCCGCCGGTTGCAATGATCACGCAGGAAGACTTGAACACTTCCCCGGATTTCAGTTCGATCCCGGCCGTCCGGCCGTTCTCATAGAGAACTTTTTTCACCGGACTGTTTGTCCGGATGTCGGTGCCGAGCTCCTTTACTTTGCCAATCAAGGCATTCACGACACTGGAGGCTTTATCCGTCACAGGAAACATGCGCCCATTGTCTTCTTCTTTAAGGCGAATGCCAAGCCCCTCGAAAAAAGACATGATATCCTTATTGTTCCAATGCTGAAAAGCACTATATAGAAAACGGCCGTTTCCCGGGATGTTGGCAATCAATTCATCCTGTTCTTTGGCATTTGTCACATTGCATCTTCCGCCGCCCGAGATGCCAAGTTTACGCCCTAGTTTATCTCCTTTGTCGATCAGCAGAACGGAAGCTCCTCTTTCCCCTGCAGCAACGCAGGACATCAATCCGGAAGGTCCGCCGCCGACGACAATAATATCATAATCAAGCATGTTTGCTCATAGCTCCTTTGGGGGTATATCAATTAATAGATGAATCTTATTATATAGGATTTTTGCGAATTATCCCAAACCTCATGAATAGGACATAGGATGGAGTTTACCCGGGCTTCGAAAGAGAAATTACAAGATATTGTAATATGATGTCGCCTATGCTTTAATCAGAAATATTAGATGCGTCGTCCAATTGAGGTGATCGATCACTGTGCTGAGCCTATGGAAAGATATTTTGCTGCAAGTTTTGCTGTCTGGTACACTCATCTTTCATCTGCCGCTTCTCCTCGACAGACATCTAAAGTGCCTGAACAAGAAGAATCCGGATGATCTGCTTCGATTTCGCAAACATATTGTCATTGCATGCGGAATCAGCACTGTATTATGTGTCTTGATCTCGGCCATGAACGATTATTACGTACCGATCAACCTTGGCGTAATTCCGTTATTTTTAGGCATATTATATGGAGGTCGTCGTTCAGGGCTATTTCTTGCAGCTATGTATATCACAAGCCAAGGGCTGATTAACGGTTGGTCCACGATCGGCCTCATTCTGAATATGCTGGTTCTGGGTTATTCGCTATTACCTTGGATCACCTCTAATTTCAGGAAAGGCTCCATGACCGAGAAAATTTGCTGGCTGTGGAGCGCGCTTATTCCGGCCATGCTGATTATTGTAGCCTCCCACGCGATTGAAGGAAAGGTTAAGAATGATGATCTGAATCCGGATACGATATTGGTGACCATTTTGTATATGCTGATCGGCATTTTTTATTCTGGAATGATTGTGTACTGGATCGAATTAACCAATCAGCGTCTGGGCACGGGCCAATATGATGTGAAGAACAGAGAGTGGTCATCTTTAACCAAAATGATGGAGATGATTCCTTTAGGGATGGTCGCGGTGGATCGAAGCGGCAATATCATCGCCTTTAATCAACCGCTTATCCGCAGCTTTCGAAACGTGTTTCCTAATCTGTCGACCAACGATGTCATCGGCAGACCGTTGTTTGACTTATTGGATGGCATGATTCAAAAGGAACATTTGCGCAGCCGGTTTCAGAGAGCCATAGATGGAATCGAAAGCACCGGCGAGATTATGCGAAGCGCTACCCGGGTGTATTCCACTGGTATCTATCCGCTTATACATAACGGGAACGGCGACATCTTGGGCGCGGTAGGTATTATGGAAGACATTACGGAGCTGGAGCGGCTTCGCACGGAATTTATTAATGTAGAACGTTTAAGTTTGGTTGGCCAAATGGCGGCAAGCATTACCCATGAGATTCGCAATCCGATGGCTGTCGTGCGTGGATTCTTGCAGCTGATGCAGGAGAAGAGTCCGGATACGCTGGACCATTATTACCGGATCGTTATGGAGGAGCTCGATCGGGCCAACAGTATCATCAGCGATTTTTTATCCCTCGCCCAAAACCGGGTTGCAGAGAAAGAAGAGTGTCACCTGCATGACATTATACATGAGCTCAGTCCCCTCTTGTGGGCTGACGCGAATTTGCGCGGACAGAGCATTGAGCTGAAACTCGGAACCGAAATTCCCCATCTGCACCTGAATGCCAAGGAGATGAAACAGCTGATTCTGAACCTGTGCCGAAACGGGATGGAGGCTATGGAAGACAAGGGGACGTTGACGATCGAAACCCGGCTCGAAGGGGATCAGGTCCAGCTTTATGTTGCGGATACGGGAATTGGCATCTCCGAGAATGAGCTGGAGCGTTTGTTTGAACCTTTCTTTACGACGAAGAGCAAGGGAACGGGGCTGGGACTTGCCCTGTGCATGAGCATTGTACAGCGACATAACGGGACCATTGATGTGAAGTCGCGGCTAGGCGAAGGAACGGTTTTCATAATTTCCTTTCCTGTCCACTCGTTCCCGCAAAGCTTACCGGAAACCCAGAGCGCGGCCGCTTCCGAATAAACGGACTGGTAATTAGGCATTCTAAGGTAGAGCTTAGGGTAAAGGAGGGATTCGGATGAGTAAAAATGATTCCAAACAACAGGAGCAGCAGGAGCGTGAAAACAAAGAGCGCCGTGGCGAGCCCATCGTTGACAAGAAAAAAGATGGGGTAAACTATCCTGCTACCTAGTTCAAAGAGTGAGACAATGAAAGACGGGCGGTATCCTATTTTGTGATGCTGCTCGTTTTGTATTTTCTTGCTTTCACTCTTTAGGATTGTATAATATAGATATCGATGAGCTGTTATAATTCGAACAATCTTGTTTATATAAGGAGTGAAGCAGTTATGGGTATGTCTTTTGACCGATATATGCGCGATATGGTTCAACCGATGCGGGATGAGCTGACCAGCTTGGGAATCAAGGAGCTGACAACACCTGAAGAGGTGGAGGAAGTGCTTCCGGCAGCGAAAGGCACAACGCTGGTCGTTGTAAACTCCGTATGCGGATGCGCAGCTGGGCAAGCACGTCCTGGTGTAGCCATAGCGCTTGAGAACCAGGTGAAGCCGGATCATTTGTATACCGTGTTCGCCGGACAGGATAAGGAAGCAACGGCGAAAGCCCGCGAGTATTTTGCTCCGTATCCTCCATCCTCCCCATCGATTGCGCTGTTGAAGGACGGGGAATTGGTGCATTTTATCGAGCGTCATCAAGTGGAGAATCGTTCTGCAGAAGAAATCGCGGCGGATTTGACCGACGCATTCAATCGCTACTGCCAGTAATCCGGCAGTTACATAGGCCCCGAAGCATTCGGCATATTCCGAAGCCGCGGGGCTTTTGTTATAGATATAGAATGAAATTCTATATCGCAAGAAAAACTTCCGCTAAATGCGGTCTGTCTTCTGAGAAAGTGCGTCGATAGACGTTTTTCTTATAGCAATGAAGTACTTCATAAAAGAGAGAACATACTGAAAGGAGTCATCTATCATGAGCCTACAAGAACAAATTATCGCCGAACTGGGTGTCAAGCCTACCATTAATGTGGAGGAAGAGGTACGCAAGCGCGTTGATTTTCTGAAAACCTATGTGAAGAACTCGGGTACTTCCGGATTGCTGATCGCCATTAGCGGCGGGATTGATTCGGCCGTGGCTGCCGGTCTGTGCAAACGGGCTACTGACGAGCTTACGGAGGAGACCGGTAAGGAATACAAGACACTAGGGGTGTTCCAGCCATACGGCGAGCAGGCTGATATTTCCGACAGCTACGCCACGGCGAAGGCCTTCGATTTGAAATATACCGTCGAGACCAATATCGAGGAAGCCGTGAACGAGGTTGCACTGGAGGTTGAGCATGGCCTGAAGAATATCGGCGTCCATAAGCATATGAGCATTCCCGGCAAAGGCAATGTGAAGGCCAGAGTGCGTATGGTGGTACAATATGCGCTGGCATTCGAACAGAATTTGATCGTTGTCGGTACGGATCATGCTTCCGAGGCGATTACCGGCTTCTATACCAAGTGGGGCGATGGAGCAGTGGACATTACGCCGCTGAGTTCCCTGAACAAGCGTCAGGTTCGTATGCTCGCATCCTATTTGGGGGTTCCGCAATCGATTCTGGACAAAGCGCCTTCTGCCGGCCTTTGGGAAGGTCAGACAGACGAGAAAGAGCTCGGAATCAGTTACGAGGATAACAGCGATTATCTGGAAGGCAAGACGATCAACCCTGAGGTTCAACAGAAGCTCGAGAGCTATTACAACAAAACCGCGCACAAGCGCAATACGATTCCAGGTATCTAACATACGAATATCCAGGCAAACAGCCTTCCGGAGGAATACCCTCCGGAAGGCTGTTTATTTAGCGAGGCACTAGGTATACATGATGTTGTAGGTCGGTTTGAGAACGCCGTTGGCATATTGCTTCATATCGACCAGTTCGAGTCTTAACCGGGGTTTGACACTGCCGAACAACGGAACGCCGTCACCAACCATTACCGGGTTGACCTTTAATACAAGCTGATCGATCAGTTGATGCTGAAGCAGGCTTCCTGCCAATTCCCCGCCGCCGCACAGCCAGAGCTTACCGTCTGTGCGTTGTTTGAGATTATGGATGTACGGGATGGCGTCCTCCTTGACTAACTCAACTTCATCATTGGATTCGAATTCTAATGACCGTGAGAATATATAATGTTTGAGTCCTTTGTAACCAGGCTCACCCGGCTTAGCCCCCATCTTAAATCCAAACTCATACGTTTTACCGCCCATCAGCACAGCCTCAAACTCCTGAATTTCTGCCAAGAAGTCCGGAACATGCTCCCCATCAAATAAAAAGAGAGTGCTGTCGATCCTTCCATCCATCATGGCTTGATCTGCGATAAAATAGTCAAGCGAAACGGCAACGTGATAAATCAATGAGCCCATTAATATGCTTCCCCCTTACACTATGCTATTTTGTACAGTCTATATGGATAAAATTTGAAATACAACAATTTTTATTTAATTCATGTTGTTGTAACATCGTTGGTCTCGCGTTGCGGTACATCGACTGATACAATAAGTAGGAGTATATTTTTTGGACAGGAAGACTGGATCCATGAAGGAGAGCGGACGATTGTGATCTACGGAATCGGACATGACGTGCTGGACATGAAGCGAATGGAGATGTTAATGACAGGCCCGCATGGAGAGAGGTTCATGCAGCGCGTGCTTACGCAGGACGAGCAGGTCATTGCCGCCGGCAAGGGGGCGAAACGCACCGAGTTTGTTGCCGGGCGCTTTGCTGCCAAAGAGGCGATATCCAAAGCCTTTGGCTCCGGAATCGGGGGGGTAATCGGGTTTCGTGACATCGAAGTGCTGCCGGGTGCTCTTGGCAGGCCTGAGACACGCTTATCCCAGGAAGCCTGGGACCGCCTTGGAATGGAGGAGTCCGCCCATTATGCGATTCATTTGACGATTTCGCATCAGGCCACGCTGGCTTCCGCTTTCGCCGTGGTTGAGAAGATAAAGTAAGGATGACGAAGGAGATTACTTACTGATGTACAACAAGGAACACAAACAATACTTCAGCCACGAGCTGCTGGATTGGTATGAGATCAACAAAAGGGATTTGCCATGGCGCAGGCATCGCGATCCCTACTATATATGGGTATCTGAAATTATGCTGCAGCAGACCCGGGTGGACACGGTAATTCCTTACTTCCACCGGTTTATCGAAAGGTTTCCAACGATTCAGTCGCTTGCGGATGCGCCGGAGGACGATGTATTGAAATGCTGGGAGGGCCTCGGCTATTATTCCAGGGCACGCAACCTTCAGGCTGCCGCTAGGCAGGTGACAGAGCAGTATGGGGGCGTTATGCCGAGCGGCAAAGAAGAAGTGTCGGGACTTAAAGGCATTGGTCCATATACCTCGGGTGCCATTCGCAGCATCGCATTTAACATTCCTGCCGCAGCAGTGGACGGTAACGTCATGCGTGTGCTGTCCCGCTATTTTTTGATTGAAGAAGATATTATGAAGGTGAAAACCCGGACCAAGATGGAGGATCTGGTGCTGACGCTGGTTCCGGACGGACGAGCATCGGATTTCACTCAGGCGCTGATGGAACTGGGGGCATTGATCTGTACGCCGAGGTCCCCTAAATGTCTGGTATGCCCGGTGATGGAGCATTGCACAGCGCGGTTTGAGGGCAAAGAGGAGTCTCTTCCTATTAAGACGAAGGCCAAGCCGCCGCGTCCTGAATACCGCCTTACGGCGATTGTAGAGGGCACCGGCGTGCACGAAGGAAAGATTCTGATCCGTAAGCGTCCATCCACCGGTTTATTGGCAGGGATGTGGGAGCTGCCGCATGTGATTGTATCGACCGAGGGGAGCGGCGTACCGGCCGCGATGTCCGAGGAGACAACGATGAGACGCTTGAGAGATGCCCTACTGGAGGAAGGGGTTCCAGTTCTGCCGATCGGCCATGTGATGGACGCTGAGCATACCTTTAGCCATATTCAATGGAATATGGGCGTGTACCGCTGTAAGTGGCAGGATGTGCCGCCGGCAGCCCTGCAAGCAGCAGAGAGTGCAGCGGCTTATGAGACAGGCGAGGAGAACTTTCGCTGGATTCACGTTCATGACATGGAACGCTACGCATTTCCGAATGTGTTCATTCGGATTCTGAACTCGTATTTCTCATCTTAAAGCCGTAAGCCCCTTGCAATGGGGGATATAATGAGGGAACGGCTCGTAAGGAGTAGTGGAGCTTTTGCATAGCTGGAAGAATGCGCTTCTTTATATTTTTGGCATCGGGGTGTCCAATCTTGGGAACTGGATCTATCTAGTTGCCATTAATTTGCTTGTGCTGCACATGACAGGTTCTCCTGCTGCAGTGGCTGGATTGTTTATCATCCGTCCGCTTGCAACCCTGTTTACCAACTCCTGGGCTGGCAGTTTGATTGACCGGGCGAATAAGCGCAGGCTTATGATCACTACCGATGTGATCCGGGGGGCTTTGATTGCCCTTATCCCCTTCATGTCCTCGGTTTGGGCCATCTACTGTATCATGTTTCTGATTAACGTGGTTGGCGCTTTCTTCGGGCCTACCTCCATGACGTATATAACGAAACTGATCCCGGCAGAGGAACGAAAGCGATTCAACGCATGGTCCAGCTTTACGACATCCGGCGCGGTGCTGCTTGGACCCGCAATATCCGGTCTATTGATCGCTTATACGGACATTCGGATCAGCATCTTCATCAATGCCGTATCTTTCTTCATCTGCGCGCTTGTCATTTATTTCCTTCCCGATGTGGATGGAGGGGAGAGCACAGGTAATAGACGGGAAGCAATCACAATGAAGACGCTGTTTCGGGACTGGGCTGCGGTTATTGATTTCGGGAAAGCGGCGAAGTATTTTATGCTCGTATACCTGTTGTTTCAATCTGCCATGCTGCTCGGCTTCGCGCTCGATTCCCAAGAGGCCACCTTCATTAAACAGGTGCTGTTCCTCGGAGACGAGGATTACGGATTGCTCGTCAGCGTAGCCGGAGCGGGGTATCTGGCAGGCTCAGCGGCTGCGTCTCTAACTGTCAAATGGCTATCATTGCGCATGTTTATTGGGGCGGGTGTACTTCTGTCCAGTGCCGGGTATATGATCTTCTATGCCGCATCGGGCCTCCTGACGGCCGTTATCGGCTTTATCGTGTTTGGTTTCTTCTCTTCGTATGCGAATGCGGGATACACCACTTTTTTTCAAAATCAGGTGCCTATTGATCTGATGGGGCGCTTTACGAGCGTGACCCGCTTGCTGGAAGGGATGCTGCAGATTCTGTTAACGCTTCTGCTCGGTTTTGCCGCCGATGCCTGGCCGCTGCAGGCTGTATGCCTGATCGGTGCAGGTGCTGCCGTCCTGATCTCGGCCATCCTGCTCGCGGTCATCTATACGCCGTCCAAGGCCCGATATTATGAGTCTGGCCCTACTGCAGCGGTAAATAACACGTAACAGCATGATATCGATATAAAAAGGCTGCTTTCGCGGTAGACGGGGTCTACAGCTGAAAGCAGCCTTTTTTGGTATGATATCGGTTTTTAGTTAAGCGATATTATTTCGCGTTATCGTAACGTTTGCCGACTTCTTCCCAGTTCACTACATTCCAGAATGCGGAGATGTAATCAGGGCGTTTGTTTTGATATTTCAGGTAGTAAGCATGCTCCCAAACGTCCAGGCCGAGGAGAGGAGTTTGACCTTCCATGATCGGGCTGTCTTGGTTCGGTGTGCTGGTTACTGCCAGTTTGCCGTCTTTAACAACGAGCCAAGCCCAGCCGCTGCCGAAGCGAGTTGTAGCCGCTTTTGCGAAATCTTCTTTGAATTTATCGAAGCCGCTGAGCTCGCTGTTGATGGCATCAGCCAATGCGCCAGTCGGTTGTCCGCCGCCGTTTGGTCCGATAACTTCCCAGAACAGGGAGTGGTTAGCATGGCCGCCGCCGTTGTTGCGAACCGCTGTGCGGATGCTTTCCGGTACAGCGTCAAGGTTAGCGATCAGATCCTCAAGGGATTTGCCTTGAAGCTCAGGAGCGTTCTCAAGAGCAGCGTTCAAGTTGGTTACGTAGGTATTATGGTGGCGATCATGGTGGATCTCCATCGTTTGTGCGTCGATATGAGGCTCGAGCGCGTCGTTTGCGTAAGGAAGTGCTGGTAATTGAAATGCCATAGTAAAAACCTCCTGTAAATTTAGTTTTTGGTTATGATGAAAGGGTCTTCCTTCATCAGGAAGTCTTTATCATCCCGGAGAAACGTAATATGTAATCCGGCTACACTACATATATTAAACCGTTTTGGGTGATTAAATCAACTTTTATGTTTGAAAAGTCCGAGAGGGCTGATTTATTGCACGATGGAAAGTTGTTTAAGCGCAATGAATATTAATGGAAAACTTTTCTTTGAAATTTGTCGTTATATATATAGTCTTGAACAAATCTATGATTAAACGTCGATATAGAAGAGATATGTCGAGGTAGAAAGGGGTCGGTACATAACATGAATAGTACAAAGCTCAGAGTGACTGCCATTCTGATGGCTGCCATTCTGGCTGCGGCACCGCAAGTGGAAGCTGCAGCATCTAAGACGCAGCCATCGCAAATCACGAAGTCGACTGCGCAGAAGGGTGCAGCGCTCGCCTGGAGCGTGAAACTTGGCAACAACGTCACGGCAAAGCTTGACCATGCCGACGTATGGCAGCAAACCGGCACGAATGTGGCGGTATTTACACTGACTTATAAAAACGGAGGGAAAAGCGCAGCTCGCCTGGTATCTTATTTTCCCAAGGTGGTGCTTCCCGGCGGTTCCGTGACGGCAGCCAATCCCATTTCCAAGGATCTTACCAAGAAGAAGGTAGAACCCGGGCAAAGCCTGAGTGTAACCTACTATGCGAAGACCGATAGCAGCTCCTTGTCCGGCATGAAGCTGGTGATGGACGTATGGAATCCGCAGGTCAAAGGCTACCTGCAGCGTGTCGGAACGTACAGGATGCCGGCCAACTATTCAGCCGCCGTACCATCCGGTTCGAGCTCCAAGCTGCAACTTGGCGGCAGTCCGGTTACCGTACAGGCTGAATCTTTGGAGATCATCAAGTACGACGGCAAAGTCATCGCCAAAGTCGGGATGTATATGACGAACCATGGCGGAAAGGTATGGAATGACCGGGGGTTCGAACCGTATTTGGTGACGGCAAGCGGCAGTTCATTCCTTCTGCGCCATGAGGCAGGGGCCGAGGGTGTGCCTGTTCAGCCGAAAGAGAAGAAACTGGTTTATTACATAGCGGAAGTTCCCTCCTATCTTAAAACGGCGGGTTTGCGTTTCTTGTGGACCGAAAACGATGAAACGCTGAAGCTGTCTTTGCCGGTCGCATCCTTCAAGCTGCCCGCGGCAACAGCTCCAAAGTGGGATGTCGCGGCTGGTGCGGCCAAGAAGTTGACCATCAAGGGCATTCCGGTCGATGCCAGAATCCGCCAAGCTTCGCTGCGCGCCGCCGGGGGACAGGGCATATGGAATATCGAAATGGCCTTCAAGAACAAAGGGAAAAAATCGGTGGAAATTCCGGCCTACGAGTATGCGATTAAAGCATCCGAAGGTTCCTTCCATCCTTACACACCGGATAACAAGGCGGGTTTGACACTGCGTCCCGGGGAAGAGAAAACGATGGTGATGGAAATCACGCTTCCGCTTGATCTTAAGCAGGACCGGTTAAAGCTGCAAATGATCGGGGCATCTGGCCCGGTCAGCCCATCCAAACCGCCGGCGAACTCGGGTGAACCGGACGGTGAGTCGACCATCGAGGTCCAGGAGTCGTTGACCCTGCCGATTGCATACTTTGCCATCCCTTATCAAACGGAACGCAAATCATCGATCGGCGTGGAGTACGATGCGCAGACGGCCAAAGGATTTGCGTACACGCTGGAATCCATGCAGCGTCTGCCATGGCAGGATCAGGATCTGATCGTTGCGAAGCTGCGTCTGCGGAATACCCAGGAATCCAAATCGCTGCCTCTGCCTGAGCTTAAAGTGAACGTCACAGCGGACGAAAAAACGACGCTGGCCGGTTCGGAGGTTATTGCGGAGGAGCAGGGTTCCCTGATTGCCCCGGGGTCATCAACCGAGGTATATGTCATGGCGCGAATCCCTTACACCAAGGATATCCGTTCGCTCCGCTTCGAGCTGTTTACGCAGCAGGATACAGCCAAAACGTCGTTCCTTACCATGACCACGTCCGGCATGACGCAGTCGATCAGCACGTTGGAGAAAGGGAAGCCGTATACAGTTACCGCGATTGGTAAGCGCGCAGAGGCGCAGGAACGGCGGACGGTCATCTATGAAGGCGTGGACTCCGATATTGTCTATTCCGAGTTCTTGCTGACCAGCAATGAACAGCGCCGCGTTCAAGCAGCAGTGCTGAAGGGGTATTTCCAAAGCACGGATGGCAAGATCTATGAAGCGGAAACCATTCAGCCGGAAGCCTCGCTTCAGCCGGGGTCCAAGCAGTCGATCGTCTTTTGGGCCAGAGTCCCGAAGGGGGCTGCAAGCGAACTGGGGCTTGCTCTGGGTACGGCAATGACCGGAGGCAAGCTTGCGGAGTCGGGCAAAGACGCTACCGGTGTCATGGGCGTGAAAAAATTGATGCTGAATCCAATCAGACCAGCGATAAGCTCCGGACTGACGAACCTCGATTGGTATCCTTACCACGTTTCGGTTACGAAAGCGGTAGGACATCTGCAGGAGGGCAGTTCTTCCATTCCGCTGAATATCACGTTTGATGTGAAACGCAGCGAGAGCATCATTGCGGCGGACTCCGGACACAAGCTGATTTTAATCATCAAAGACAGCCTCGGACAGACACAGGAGCGTACGCTCACGCCAGGTACCGATATCCAGGTGCCGGGCACCCGGTCGGTGTCGATGGAGCTGTCGGATGAGCAATACAAAAAACTTCGCGGCGGTTGGTTTAACTTAACCCTGGTGGACGAATTCCAGAATGAGCGGATCACGCTCGGCAGCCAAAGCTACAATCTGATATTCACGCCTACTGCAGTTCCCGACGAGGAGAGTTAAATTAAGAACTGGAAAGGAATAGCGAACATGTTGCGTTTGGAAAATGTATCGCACAGCTTTAAGAACGGTAACGAAGTGTTAAAGGTGCTCCATAATATCCAGTTTGAAGTCCAGAAGGGAGAGATGATTGCCCTGCTCGGCAGTTCCGGCTCGGGCAAATCCACGCTGCTCAACTTAATGGCAGGACTGATGAAGCCGACGGAAGGCCATATTTATATTGCCGATCAAGATATTGTCAAATACGGGGAAAACAAGCTTGCTGTTTTCCGGCGCAAGCATATCGGATTTATTTTCCAGGCCTATGAGCTAATTCCGACGCTCACGGTTCGGGAAAACGTGGAGCTTCCACTGGTCTTTCAATCCGTTTCTCCGTCCAAGCGCCGCAAGAAAGCGATGGAGCTGCTGGAGATGACGGGGATCGGCGATAAGGCTTCATTGTACCCGTCCCAGCTGTCAGGCGGACAGCAGCAGCGCGTCAGTATTGCGCGCTCGTTGATTACCGAGCCTTCCGTTATTTTTGCGGACGAGCCGACGGGCAACCTGGACACCAAGACGGAAGAGGAAATTATCCGAATCATGATGGCGCTGAACGAGTCCATGAAAACGACGTTTGTCATCGTTACCCATGAGATGGAAGTTGCTGCTCAAATGAAAAAAACGATTATGCTCCGCGACGGTTATTTGGTTCAGCCGGAGGACTATACAACGCCAGCAGCAGGTCAACGGGGGCCAAACGCCCCCTCGTCCCTGCCTGGGGTTCCGGTTCATGCGGAGGAGGCAGGTGAGGTCAGCTGATAATTTTAGACAGCATACGGCTGGCATGGGGACAGATCAAACGCCGTAAAGTGGTGACAGCTCTGTGCATGACCGGTATTTCGATTGGATGCGCGGCTATTATCGTAGCGATCAGCATTGGCAACGGCGCCCAGAATTATTTGGAGACGGAAATTATAGGCGGCATGAAGCTTGACGAAATTACGGTGACTCCGCAGGGCTCAAGCGGGCAAGGTGAAGGCAGCGGCCCCACGGTCGGAGCTGACCGGGGATTGCTTACGGATGATAAGGTTCAGGTGATTCAGGGCTTTGATCATGTCAAATCCGTTATAGCCACCAAGCAGCTCGGGTATTTTAGAGCCATTTCGTCCGACAACCTGATCAACGACGGCTTCAACGTTGTGGCCGTGGACCTGTCAAAGCTCAAAGAGCAGGGTAACAGGTTCAAGGAAGGCGGCCCGCTTGATCAGATCGGTGCTATGGTGCTCAATTACGGAGCAACAACCGGATGGAAGGATGCAGAGACGAGCGAAAGATTAATGAATATGATCAATAGCGATCCCAACAATCCGAAGATATGGGAAGAATATCAGATGTATGAGAGCACCGTATCGGAAATGAACGGTAAAAATATTCAGCTGGAGCAGATGGACGCTGATAAGAAGCAGCTTAGCCCGGCGCTTTATGTTGGAGGCGTGCTGGACGTGCCTACGGGAAGAGATGCCCAGTTTGCGATCTACGATCGTCAGGCCTACATTTCCTTTGATACAGCGGAATGGCTAACAAACAGTTTGAAACTGCAAAATGGGACAGCTTCGAAACAGCGGGTATACGATAATCTAACCGTCAAAGTGGATGATCTGCAGAATATTAAACCGCTCGAGGATTTGATCTCAAAGCTTGCGCTGAATGCGAGCGACAATCTGGCTATGCGTGATCAGGTCGCTTCCCAATTGGATACATTCAAAGCGATCGCTCTCGGCATCGGCGTATTTATCCTGTTATTGGCCTCGATATCGATCATCGTAGCGATGACGATGTCTACGCATCAGCGCCGTAGACAAATCGGCATCATGAAGGTCCTGGGGGCGAATATGCCGCAAATCCGCAACATGTTCATTATAGAAGCCAGCCTGCTCGGTTTGCTTGGCGGATTGCTTGGCATCGTATTCGCATTTTTGATCATCAAGGGGCTAAATTCATTCATTATGGCTTCAGCGGGCATGTCAGGGCTGCAAATTGCGGTTACGCTGGAGACGCTGCCTATCGGCATTGCATTCGCTGTGATGACCGGAATCTTCTCAGGGATCTATCCGGCGATCAGTGCAGCTAGAACGAATGCACTTCTGGCCATTAAGCGGGATTAGGATAATGAGTTTCGGAAAGGAAGCTAAATCGGTATGATAAAAAAAATCATAAAATGGACGGTTATCGTTGCCGTGCTGGGCTTGGTGGGATATTGGGGATACGGACAGGTGAAACCGAAAGAACCCGAGATTCCCATGATGGAAGAGCCGCAGGTCATCTCATTTCCCGTAACCGAGGAAACCATCGTCTCGACCGTGCAGGTCAAGGGAACGTCCGAATACGGGCGGGAGACCAATGTGTACGCACCTTTTGAAGCGAAAGTGGAGTCATGGAACGTAGAGAACGGCCAGCAGATCAAGAAAGGCGATGCGCTTTTTAAGTTGGAGCAAACGGCCATTCGCCAGCAGCTTCAGCAGAAGGAAGCCGAGCTGCAGAAGCGGAAGCTGGAGCAGGAGCTGAAGGAGTTCACGTTAAATCAGGACCTCGATAGCGCCCCGGCGTTAGCAACGGAGGCCGAGCGCCTTAAAATGCTGGCAGACCAGGAAAATGCTCGGCTGAGCAGTCAGCTCGACGAGGTTACCAACGATATTGAGCGCCAGACGCTGGCCGACTTGAATGACAGGCTGAAGAAAGCTACATACCTATCGCCTGCAACAGGCCTGTTTCTGTTCGATCCGACGCAGCAGCGGCCGCAATCAGTGACGGCGAACCAGTATATCGGCAAAATTGTCGACCTGGATTCTCTTCGATTAGTGGCATATGTCGGGGAAAACGATATTTTCAGCATTAAGCAGGACATGGCGGTCGAAGTAAAGCTGCCGTCCATCAAGGATCTAAAGCTGAAGGGAAAGGTGCTGGAAGTGGCCAAATTTGCCGAGACGACGGCTCAGGAGAAGCAAACCTCCCAGACACCACAGTTTAAGGTAATTATCTCGCTGCCGAAGGAAGATCGTTTGATTGGCGGGCTGACGCTAAACGGAGACATTGTAACCAAACGAAAAGATAAGGCGGTTGTAGTTCCTAAACTTGCCGTTATGACGGACGGAGGCACCTCCTATGTCATGGTAGACAAGGGAGGCGGTCAGATTGAACGGCAGGATATCGAGACCGGCTTGCAGACGCTGGATAAAGTCGAGGTTTTGTCAGGGCTGAAAGTGGGCGACACCGTCGTTCTCCAGTAAATATCATGAACGAAAACACAGCGTTGCTCAAAGGCACATAGCCTAGAGAACGCTGTTGTTTTTTTACTTGCCTGTATCAACGGAAGGACTAGGAAAGTCCGGTTTTTTTATTAAAATATAGATCTCAATCAGAAAGAAAAGACTTGGAAATTAATGGGTGTGATTTTAACAGTGAGCTAATGGTTGAACAGCAGGAAACAAACCTATCATTCAACAAAAATATGGAATATTATCCAGCTAAAAAGATGAAAACGCTTCATATAAAGCGCTTTCAGAAGAAAACTCGTGAATTTACGAGAAAGATGTGGTTTAATGGACAAGGAAAGAGGATTTTCGGGTTTTTTGTAGTAACCTAAATGTCAGGTTTGCGTTAACGGAATACTAGATTTTTGTAAACCGGGTAAACCGCATCATGCTAACGAAAAGGGAGATTTTGAAATGCATGTTCGTTCCTTTCAGTTGAGTGACTGTAACCCCGTAACCGAGCTTCTGCAGATTGCTTTATCGGAAGAATGCTACGAAAACACGATGGAGCCCTTCTCCAGGCAGCTTGCTTGGGACTCCGATCTGATTATGGTGGCTGAAGAAAACGGTGAAATCGTTGGTGCCTTAATCGGTACGATCGAACGCAATCATGGTTGTTATTACCGCATTGCCATTCATCCCGACTATCGCAGAAAAGGGATTGGCAAAGCATTGATTTCGGCAATGGAACAGCGTTTTCAATCACGGAAAGTCAGTCGGATCATGGTAGCCGGAGACGAGCACAACGCCGCAGCCATGCCATTTTATGAAGCTATGGGATACGGTGCCAGCCAAATCCTGCGGTCGTTCCAGAAGCTCAGTATCCTTGGTCAATAGTAGTCATGACGAGAGTGGTACATACGAGCGACGCAAACGGCGGCCTTAAGCTTCGACAGAGATAAGAAACGACATTTTTTCGATATGAAGCATATCTTTCAGCCGTTGCAAATGGGTGGGAGATATGCTTTTCTATTAATGTACCTTTTTTGAAGGTGCCGCCTTTGGTACCCGAAGGCGAAATCGAAGTAAAGTAGGTGTAGCATGGGACAAGTGATTTCTCCGGATTCAACTGAGCATGGCGAGAACAACGGACCTCAGAATCAACCTGGCAAGAAGAACAGCTGGGCTGCCGAGCTTTGGGATTGGGTAAAGACGATTGCGATTGCATTTGTTATTATGGTGCTTCTAAATATGTTTGTGTTCAACCTTTCTATGGTTAAAGGTGAATCTATGCAGCCGACACTGGTAGCATCGGAGCGGCTATTTATTAATAAAGTGGTATATCGCTTTGCCGAACCGAGCCATGGCGATGTCATTGTGCTTAAGGACCCGAGTGATGGTCCTGATAAGAAGGAGTTTCTTGTAAAGCGTGTCGTTGGCGTACCTGGGGACACCATTGAGGTGAAGGACCAGAAGCTGTACGTAAACGGAGTTGCACAGCAGGAAGGATATACCGATGTCCCGATCGAGGACCCGGGCTTTGAGCCCATAACCCTGGAAGAGGGCCGCTACTTCGTTATGGGAGATAACCGCCATCTTGGAAAGAGCAAGGACAGCCGCATGTTCGGCAGCGTGAAGGAAAGCGACATCGTGGGCAGGGCCGAATTTATATTCTGGCCGTTGTCCGAGATCAAAAAGCTGTAGCTGAAAGGACAGAACATCATCCCAGGAAAGGAGGCGCTGGAGAATGACCTACACACTCGGCTCGTATGCTCCTCCGCCTTCGGTATGGGAGGAGCTTAAGCAGGAGCTTAAGGCCGTTGCACCGGAGCTTGGCATTGATGATATCGGCTTTGCTTCGGCGGAGCCGTTCGAATCCTTGAAGGGAATCTTGCAAAACCATCGGGATAAAGGGTATGAGTCGGGCTTTGAGGAGTCGGATCTGGATAAGCGGGTTACTCCGGCCCTTCCCGGTACGGAGCCGAAGTCCCTGATCGCCATCGCCATAACGTACCACTCCAAGATGGAGAACCCGCCCAAATCGGAGCCTGGCAAGTACAGGGGGATTATGGCACGATCAGCTTGGGGAAGGGATTATCATCAGGTGCTCCGGGAGGCCATGAGCCGTCTGGAGGAATACATCAAAGAACGCGTGCCGGATGCGAAGCTTGAAAGCATGGTGGACACGGGCGCGCTTGTTGACCGGGCGGTTTCGCAGCGAGCCGGGATTGGCTTTAGCGCTAAGAACTGCGCCATCATCTCTCCGAAGTTCGGTTCCTGGATATTCCTCGGCGAAATGGTAACCAATATTCCGTTTCCGCCGGATACGCCGGTAACCGAGGACTGCGGGGAGTGCACCAAGTGTATTGACGCTTGCCCAACCGGCGCGCTTGTCGGTCCCGGGCAGCTGAATGCCCAGCGCTGCGTTTCTTTTCTAACCCAGACCAAAGGGTTTCTGGACGAAGAAGCCATGCGCAAGATCGGTAACCGGCTGTACGGCTGTGATACCTGTCAAATAGTTTGTCCGAAGAACCGGGGCAAGAATTGGACTCATCAAGAGGACTTTAAGCCCGATCCTGAAAAAGCCAAGCCGCTGCTCCTGCCCATCCTGGATATGACCAACCGGGAATTCAAGGAGGCATTTGGAGATACTTCGGCCGCTTGGCGCGGCCGAAAGCCGATTCAGCGCAATGCTGTCATCGCGCTTGGCAACTTTAAAGATATTTCAGCCGTACCGAAGCTGAGCGAGGTACTGCTGAAAGACCCGCGCCCGGAGCTGCGGGGAACCGCTGCATGGGCTCTGGGCCGTATTGGAGGCGAAGAAGCGTTGAACAACTTAGAGAAAAGCATGAAATCAGAAGGGGATTCCCAAGTACGAGATATGCTGCAGCAAGCCTTGAATAAACTGAATGAACCGAGAGAGAAAGAAGCGCCTGCCGGATCCGCGGCTGATGCTTCTTCCACCAGCACTCCTGCTGCGGGTTCCTCTAATAGGGACAAGCCGGAACAGGAGAGTCCTGTTATTCAGGGAGTTGAGCCGATGGCCATCCCTGAAGGAGGACCGGAAATGCTGTATTATGATGAACTTCAATCTCCGATTGGACCGCTGACGGTCTGCGCAACGGAGAAGGGATTATGTCTTATTGAATTTGGCAGCTTCTATGTGAAGGAAGCGGTGATCCAGCAGTGGTCACGGACCTGGGCCGGTAACGGCGGCTACCAGCGTGACGAGGCAAGGTTAGCTCCTGCGATCACGCAGTTGAAGCAGTATTTTGCAGGGGAGCTAAAGGCGTTCGACGTACAGCTGGACATGCGCGGAACCTCATTCCAATTGCAGGTATGGGAAGCGCTGAAGTCCATTCCTTATGGAACGGTGTGTTCCTATAAGGATGTGGCTGAATCCATCGGGCGTCCTAAAGCGGTTCGTGCCGTAGGCGGAGCGAACAACAAGAACCCGGTTCCGATCATCGTGCCATGTCATCGTGTGGTAGGTTCTGACGGAGCTCTCATCGGATATGCCGGCGGGCCGGAGATCAAACGCACTCTGTTAACGATTGAAGGAGCTATGCCAGGCCGAAAAGGGTCGTAATGGATCCAATATGCATGACTAGGGCCGCTTGCTGCCATGTATCCGTTATTTTCATTTGCTGTGGCGAAAAGGACATGCTATGATAGGTTCGTGTATGCGCCATTAAATGGTAGATATTAGTATAATAGAAGGTGGTCAAGTGATGGATATAGTCATTCCGATTATTACATTGATCGTGGGTCTGGTTGGCGGATTTTTCATCGGCGTATTCTATCTCCGCAAGCAATTGGAGAAGATGCAGAACGATCCGCAAATGCTGCAGAAGATGGCAAAACAAATGGGCTATAACATGAACAGCAAGCAAATGCAGCGCGCACAGCAAATGATGAAGAATCAGCCTATGCCGGGTAAAGGGCAAGGCCGTAAACGCAAATCATAATGAAAAAAAGCCCGCTCCCGTCTAAATGAAATGACGGAGGGGCATTTCTATTTAAAAAGGCCGCTAACAGCGGCTATAAGTTAACCGTTTGCTTTTTCTATGGAACGAAAAGGGGGATTGTACTGTGGCGGGCGTAAAGGACTATGTGAACCATAAAGTAGGCCAAAACCGGGAGCAGATCGAGTACCATGTAGAGCAAATATTGAAACTGATCGGTGAAGATCCCCAGCGTGAGGGACTCCTTGAGACACCGGCCCGTGTGACACGCATGTATGAGGAGATCTTTGCTGGATACGAAGTGGATCCCAAGGATGTTCTCGGGGTTACCTTTGACGAGAATCATGAGGAATTGGTTATCGTGAAGGATATCGTATACTACAGCCAGTGCGAGCACCATATGGCGCCGTTCTTTGGGAAAGTCCATATCGGTTATGTCCCTAGCGGCAAAATCGCCGGCTTGAGCAAGCTGGCGCGTCTGGTAGAGGCGGTTACCCGCCGTCTTCAGGTGCAGGAGCGCATCACCTCGCAAATCGCGGACATTATGGTGGAGGCGCTGCAGCCAAACGGCGTGATGGTCGTTGTGGAAGGCGAGCATCTGTGCATGTGCGCGCGCGGTGTGAAGAAGCCGGGCAGCAAAACGGTCACGTCAGCTGTACGCGGTACCTTCCAAAGTGATTCTGCACAGCGTTCAGAATTTCTGTCTTTGATTAAAGACTAAGCAGGATCCAGACCATTGAAAAAGGCTTCGCCCACGGAGGCGAAGCCTTTTTTTTGTGCTCAGCAACGAATGTGAAGCTCATATGTTAATCGATGCATGGTAAGGGCTTCTCAAGAAGCCCCATCCACTTGTTTCATATACTGCACATATTGGATGAGTGCGTGTTTTTGCTCCTCGATATCCCGGATGCGGCGGGACATCTCCATGAAGAAGGTTTCAATCTGATCGCGCAGCACATTGGCGGATTGTCCCTTCCAATCCTGCAGACGGGCGTACATGACCCGTGCCTCCTGTTCGTCCGCCCGAATGGCTGCCAGCAGTCCTGACAGCTCGCGTTCGGCCTGAAGCAAATCATCCAGCTCCAGCAGAATCTCTCGACTCATCTCCATCCCTCCCGGTAGTTTTCGTATTGATGCTTACCCGCTGTTGTCTGTCCGTTCAAATAAATCCGCTTTGAATTTAATATACTGAACGATGTCGGTGGTATGCTGCAGATGCCATTGACTCATCGACATGATGGATGTATCCAGCTGCTGGACAATCGGCTGCAGACGTCTGCTGTGGCTGGAGAACATGTATTTGGAGAGACGCTGCCGGATTCCTTGGATTTCGGCATCACTTTGATGGGCGTGTGCTCTCCATTTCTCGGCTACGCTTCGCAGCTCAGCAGGGGTTACCTGGATGGTACCGGAGGAGCCTCCGACGGAGCCGCCCAGGGCTCCCAGCGAGCCGCCTAAACCTAAGCCTAAATGGCTCATCGGCCCACCCATGCCGAACAAGAGACTGCCATGGGCAGGTATTCTTGGTGAATCAACGGCTTTGTCGGTAGCGCCGTCATACAGAGGATTTGAGATGTAGCCATCCTCGAATCGATAGCGGTCAAGCTGATGATAATTGGGGCCGCCCAGTGTATTATCAATTTTTTCTTTTATACTAAGACCGTCATTGGCGTCTTTATAACTGGAGTCTATGTAATAGGTAGAACCGACGTGGCCATCGAAGCCGCCGAGCGCGCCACTGGCAATAATGTCGCCAGGATGGGCGAAATTAATGATTTGAGAATCGAATTCCCCGTTCTCTGCCTTTCTTCTGGCTTCAGGGGAGAGGCTTCCGATGACCGACGGAGCACTGAAGGTGACAGCCGACATGCCCGTATAGGCTGCAGCATATTGCGCGTTGGCTCCCCCTAGGGAGTGACCCGTGAGGGTGAAATCAACACCCTTGTATTTCTCCTTCATCTCCAGCGCATAATCCTCGGCTTGATACAACTGGTTAGTTCCCAATATATCCGTTTTTTTATCGATCTGCCGCGATTGTTCACCGAACCAATCCGTGACATCGTTAATCCCCGTGGCTTCTTTGACTTTGTCTACATGGTCAGCCCAAGGTGGCCGAAATTCCGGGATTTTTCTTTTGATCTCTTCAATACCAATGTCCGCATCGGCCAAATAATCGGGGAGAGCATGGGATAAGTCTTTGCCTGCCTCGGTACCCCGGTAAGCGATAACGGCCTGATTTGTTTCCTTGTTGTAAAAAGTTACCGCATCAAAACCTGATATGCTGTTGCTCTTATAGTCCTCAAGGACCTCCCACCCAGGCAAGTCCTCAACGGTATCTTCTTTTTTCAGATCGAGATAAGCCGCTTCTGACATCAATCGGTACGTCTCGTCATCCACTTGCGGTGAACTCAAATATACTCCCTCCTTAACATGACTCAGCAGGATCAGAACCTTTAGTTACAGCCAAAAGGCAGCACAACCCATCACTCGCCCTTAATCGCTTTTCTGAGCTCCGGGTTCATCACGAAATTGGATGTCTCGCCTGTGTTGAAATCGACGGATATTTTAAAGGTTTGTTCCGGATGATCTACAACAAACCCTTCAAGGTTGACCTTGTCCGCTACGATAGAAGGCATCATCTCTTCTTTGGTAATCTCTACATCTAAATTGTATTTCTCTTTAAAATGCTCAACGGCTGTGGTTTTAGCCTTCGTTATGACTTCATCCGAGCTGTCGTCTGTATTGGCTTGGTTATTGTTCACTGGCTGGCATCCTCCAACAATTAAAATGATAAGCACAAAAGCAAAAATGAAAACACGTGATTTGAACCTACTGTTCACACTGACCCATCCCTTCAGTGGTGATGTTCTGCTCTTACAGGCATGCTGAATCTTGCAGTCTTAGTTTGGAACGCATCGCTTCTCTTCGTTTCGCCTTAGGCAATGTAGAAGTGGCGCACCAAGCTTACTGTCATATCATAATCCAGCATATGGCAGCGTTCAACCGAATAAATAACCAGATATGTGGTAAAAAAGACCTAACAATAGGCTCGGGTTACTCCTTAGCTTGAATAATCTTGTCCAATTCTGGACTCATGTCCAAGTGCCCGGTTTCAAGTGTTACCCCTTAACTAAGGATAAAACCCTCCTTAAACTCCATAAGCGAAGTAAGGAGGGCTATAGACATCATACCCAATATTAACCAATGTGAAGCAACCCAGCAAGGCTTTGAATTAAAAAGGCCTCCATTTCAGCTCACTGGCATGCTTGAAACGCTCTGCAACTGCTGGCCAGAAGACCACGTTCCACCAATCCTTGATGTAATCCTTGCGTTTACTTTGATGTTTGAGGTAGTAGGCGTGTTCCCATACATCCAGTGCCAGAAGAGGTACGACGTCCCACTGGGAGAGGTTCTGATGCTTCTCGGCCTGCAGAATTTCCAGTCGATGGCTGCGCGGACTCCAGACGAGGATCGCCCAGCCACCGCCTTCCACTTTGTCTGCCGCTTCGGAGAAGTGCTTTTTAAAGCGATCGAAGCTTCCGAAATCCTTCTTGATCTGCTGGGCAAGCTCCCCGCCCGGTTCGCCACCGCCCTGCGGGTTCATAATGTCCCAGAAGATCGTGTGCAAATAGTGGCCGGCTCCGTGAAAAGCCAGCTCGCGTTCCCAATGCTTCACCAGTTCGAAATCGCCGCTTTTTCTGGCCGCCTCTAATTTTTTCTCCGCTTTGTTTAAACCGTCGACGTAGCTTTGGTGATGGATATCGTGATGAATCCGCATGGTTTTCTCGTCGATATGAGGCTCCAGCGCATTATATGCGTAAGGCAGCGGAGGAAGGCGATGTCCGCCAATCGGTACGGCCTTGCCGCTGTCTCCCATGCCTTGAATGGACAGATCAGTCTCAGAGCGAGATGGCGGTGGGGAGGAGGCCTCATGAAGCGTCATGGATTGCACCGGCATCTCCACATCCATAAATCTCTCCAGCGCTCCAGCGGAGTTGAGCGTCTCCAGCGCGTTCAGGAAGTATTCGGACTCCCGAATCACATGGTGCAGGACTGTGCTGGCGAGCGGCACTTTCCGAACAGCCTCACTATGCTCCTTCAATCCGTGCAGTTGGCGGATGAACTCTCTGGATTGCTCGCAGGAAGCGCGCAGCAACTGTTCGACCTGGGCCAGCACCTGCGGCGAAGGAGGCCCGTCATAACGGAGAATGTGGCGCAGAAGTTCGTCTGCTGCTTTTTCTGTATCGGAGAACACCACGGCCCATTGATCCAGCATTTTGACATAGTCCGGCTCCAGATCCCGCACAACGGCTTTGATGAGCCCGGTATGCTTCCTTTCCTGATGCTTCCAATAGCGAATCTCTTCGAGTAATCGTACCGGGAGCTTTGCTCCGTAAATAAATAACATGTCCGTTCCCTCCAGTATCAGGTTCACTAAACACACTATATTCACGCGGCAGCCTGTATTATGAGGGGGAAATAAAAATACCCCCGCCGCATCAAAGCAGCAGGGGGAAGTGGATCGTATGATCAATAAAGCATCAGAATTCATCCGGAGTTTCGAGTTTTCCTAGAAAGGTGGATACTCTGCGCAGATATTCTTTAGGGTGCTCACGGAAGATAAGCTCATGATGCGCATCCTCTACAATCCAGGAATCCGAATCCGTATGGGTTTGATTGGAAGCAATCTTCTCGGCGATCGGGTAAGGTGCCTTGTCGTCTTTCGTTCCGTGGATGAACAAGGTCGGGAACGGATAATCGTGCTTTTTCACCTCATTGTACGGGATCTGATCCAGGCTTGTGCCATTGAGCACCGGGAAGAGCAGCTCCAGAATCTCCAGGGACGGATGACGAGGAAGATTGATCTGGTTGTGAATGTTGTGGTAAAGCGTGTCCGGCTCCAATAAAAAGGCGCTGTCCAGAATCATGGCATCTACATCCTTGGTCTCAAGCCCTGCCTGCAGCGCGGTACCGGCACCCATGGAGAAGCCCCAGACGACAATTTGCTTTGCGCCGCGCTGCTTCACATGTTCAATGGCCCCGAGAAGCTGGCGTTTCTCTTCCTTGCCTCCGGTCGCCACTTCCTTGCTGGTCTGTGAGGCAAAACCGTAATCAAACATCAGCACATTAAAATTCATGTTGTGCGCGTAATGGGCGATATCGTACATCGGTACCCAGGTTTCCTCCCGATTGGCGCCGTATCCATGGCTGAGCACGATGGTTTTGGAGGAGTTCTCGGCCGGGATATACCATCCATTTATATTTCGTTTGCCGTCAATCGAGTGGAACGTGACATTCTCGTAATGCATATCTTTAGCAAGCTTGGGGTTGGAATAGAGCGGAGCAACCGTCGGATTCGACAAAACCCAAGCAATATAGGCATGAAGCGCAATAAAACAGAAAACAAGGAAAAAAACGACAGATAATAACAACGCCAATATAATATGCTTTAAACGAACCAAGCCCGTCGACAGCTCGGCCGGCGTGTCATTTAATTGGGAGAGTGGGGCATTACTACCAGTCGTTGTGCTCATAAGTGGCCCCTCCTTACCATATAGTCTGGATATGTTTCGTTAACATGAAAGAGTTGAAATTATAATAATCGTATGCCCGGATGCCTATAAAGTCAATGCAAATCCATAGATTGTAAGACAACTGTAAAGTCCCTGTCTCCATGGTTTACTTTTGAGAAGAATTCTCATATAATTCTTGTAACCAGGTTTCATAGAATGAAACAGGAGAGGAGCTGGTCGGGATGGAAGACCGTAAACTGACGGTGCGTGCTGTAGAGCGGGCGCTTGATATATTGATGTGTTTTACGAAAGACAGTGAACTTGCCCTCACGGAGATTTCTACCCTTATCGGATTACATAAAAGTACCGTTCATCGGCTGCTAACAACGCTGGAAGACAAAGGATTCGTTGTTCGTAACAAAGAGACGGAGAAATATCGACTTGGCTTGAAAATATGGGAGCTGTCTATGCATTTGTCTCAAAGCGACGACCCGGCGATTCGCCTTCTGCCCGCGATGGAGGCCTTACGGGATCGGCTTGGTGAAACGGTGAGCTTGTATTTAAGAGACGGTTCGGATCGTCTTCGGATTCAAGCGGTTCAGAGCAACCAGGGCATTCGGCGGGTCGCCCAGGTCGGAGTGCGACTGCCGTTGTCGGTTGGCGCTTCCAGCAAGGTACTGGTGGCCTTTGCGCCACCGGCCGACCAGGAGGAGCTGCTCAATGCGCCGGATTGGCCGGAATCTGTCGACCGGATCGTTTACCGGCAGCAGCTGGCCGAAATACTGGAGAATGGATACGCGATCAGCATCGAAGAGCGCGAGCCTGGAGCCGCTGCGGTATCGGTTCCCATCTTTGACCGGAATGGTCAAGTGGCGGCAGCACTGTCGATGTCAGGGCCAGTCACCCGCCTGTCAGCGGAAACGCTTCGCGAACATGCGCCAATCCTGATGGAGGCGGCACGGGAAATGGGAATGATGATTTAATTCATTCTATTGCGAGAGTGCGGACAGCATCACTATAAGTTATTGAATGACCGGGCGGCTCCATGTGATACAGCTGCCCGGTCATTTTTTATGCGGGGACGACTGTTCGAAAACGAGCCAAAAGACCGTACCCATGATCTTGGTGATCGTAGGAACGGTCTTTTTGCCGTGACGGCATCGCTATATAACAGGCAAGGGCAGCTTAAGTCAGCTTCACGTTCTTTTCCTTCATTTTCTGATTAAGGATCTCTTGAAAGGTGAGGGCTTTATCCGTCGTGCCCTCCTTCTTAGGCGCTGCCACTGGCTGCGGCCGTTGGTATTGATATTGGAACGAAGCCATCGTATGTATTTTGATCATAGGTACTTTCCTCCTGGGTATGGATTTCCGAAAATGTTTTTTACCAATTAACCTTCTTGGCATCATTCGAAACGGAATATCCAATATTCAGGAAAGAAGTACCGAAAAATAACAAAATCCCCATCATCCATAAGCGGATGATGGGGATTTGTTCCTAAGGCTAAAGCGCCTATAGGGATTGTCTTATTGGTTCGATGCGATCATTTGACGCAGTACCGTTTGGAGGATACCTCCATTATGGTAGTAGTCCACGTCCACCATGCTGTCGAGGCGTGCGATAGCTTGGAACTCGAATTGGGTTCCGTCTTCACGCGTAACGACAACGGTCAATTCCTGGCCTGGCTTCACATCGTTGCTGAGGCCCAGGATATCGAATGTCTCGCGGCCGTTCAGACCAAGGCTCTTCCAGCCATGACCTTCCTGGAACTGGAGCGGAAGAACGCCCATGCCCACAAGGTTGGAGCGGTGAATACGCTCGAAGCTTTCAGCCAGCACGGCTTTGACGCCGAGGAGATACGTACCTTTTGCCGCCCAGTCACGGGAGCTTCCTGTACCGTATTCTTTACCGGCGATAACGACGAGGTTCTGTCCGCCTGCTTGATAATTCATCGAAGCATCATAGATGGACATCACTTCTTCCGTTGGCAGGTAAGTCGTAACGCCGCCTTCCGTACCTGGAGCTACCTGGTTACGGATCCGGATGTTAGCGAAGGTACCGCGCATCATGACTTCGTGGTTACCACGGCGGGAGCCGTAGGAGTTGAAGTCTTTGCGTTCCACGTTGCGGTCGCTGAGATATTTGCCGGCTGGGCTGTTCACTGCAATGTTACCCGCTGGGGAGATATGGTCCGTTGTAACGGAATCGCCCAAGAGAGCCAGCACGCGCGCTTCCTTGATGTCCTGGATGTCGTTCAGGCCGTTGCCCAGGCCTTCAAAGAATGGCGGGTTCTGGATGTAAGTGGATTGATCGTCCCACTCGTACAGCTCGCCTTCAGGAACAGGAATCTTGTTCCAACGCTCATTGGCAGTAAACACATTCTCGTACTTCTCACGGAAAGCGTCAGGGCTAACGGCTTGACCGATCGCTTCGCGGATTTCCGCACTCGTTGGCCAAATGTCTTTCAGATAGACAGGCTCATTGTTCGGATCGTAGCCGATCGGATCGTTCTGCAGGTCGATGTTCACTGTGCCTGCCAGAGCGTAAGCAACAACCAATGGCGGCGAAGCCAGGTAGTTGGCTTTGACTTGAGCATGCACGCGGCCTTCAAAGTTACGGTTACCCGACAATACGGCGGCTACCGTCATGTCGTTGTCGGCAATCGCTTCGCTCACTTCATCCGGCAATGGACCGGAGTTACCGATACAAGTTGCGCAGCCATAGCCTGCAACATAGAAGCCGAGAGCCTCAAGGTAGTGCAAGAGACCGGACTTCTCGAGGTAGTCGGTTACAACAAGGGAACCTGGGGTCAAGCTGCTCTTCACATAGCCAGGCTTCGTCAGGCCGCGTTCAACGGCTTTCTTCGCCAGGAGACCTGCGCCGAGCATAACGCTTGGGTTGGAGGTGTTCGTACAGCTGGTGATGGCTGCGATAACAACCGCACCCGTTCCCATTTCACTGGTAGAGCCGTCTTTATGATTGACTTTAACGGTTTCCGCAATTTTCTCATCGCTGAGGCCGTACCCGCCTTTGTCGATTGGCGTACGGATGATATCGTTAAAGTTTTGTTTCATGTTGGTAAGCTCGATACGGTCTTGCGGACGCTTTGGTCCAGCCAAGCTCGGTACAACCGAAGCGAGATCCAATTCGATCACATCGGAGAACTCAGGGTCCGGCGTATCTGCCGTACGGAACATGTTTTGCGCTTTATAGTAGCTCTCCACGAGCTCAACCTGCTCATCGGTACGGCCCGTATTACGGAGATAAGCCAAGGTTTCGCTATCAACCGGGAAGAAGCCCATGGTAGCGCCGTATTCCGGAGCCATGTTGGCTACCGTTGCGCGGTCAGCCAGGCTGATGTTCGCAAGACCAGGGCCGTAGAATTCTACGAATTTGCCTACAACGCCTTTCTTGCGGAGAAGCTCGGTTACCGTGAGGGCAAGGTCGGTCGCTGTTGCGCCTTCCGCCAGGCTGCCTGTCAGCTTGAAGCCGATAACTTCAGGTGTTACAAAATACAGCGGTTGGCCGAGCATGCCGGCTTCCGCCTCGATACCGCCTACGCCCCAGCCCACAACGCCAAGACCGTTGATCATGGTTGTATGGGAGTCCGTACCTACGAGGGAATCAGGGAAGACCAGCGTTTCGCCGTCAACCGTCTTCGTAGCGGCTACGGAAGCAAGGTATTCCAGGTTAACCTGGTGAACGATCCCCGTTCCCGGAGGAACTGCGCGGAAGTTGTTGAATGCCGTTTGAGCCCAGCGGAGGAAGCGGTAACGCTCTTCGTTACGCTCAAATTCAAGCTTCATATTCGTTTCCAGAGCTTGATCGGTACCAAAAGCGTCAACCATGACGGAGTGGTCGATAACGAGGTCAACCGGAACGAGAGGGTTGATCTGTTTAGGGTCCCCGCCGGATTTTTTAACGGTGTCACGCATAGCTGCAAGGTCTACGACAACCGGCACACCGGTGAAGTCCTGCAATACGATACGGGCAGGAATGAACGGAATTTCCTTGTTGTTGTCGCGTCCTTCATTCCACTTGGACAAGAGTTTTACATGATCTTCGGTAATTGCGCGTCCGTCGAACTGACGCACGGCTGCTTCCAGCAGCACCCGAATGGAGAAAGGAAGCTTGGATACACTGCCGTATCCTTGCTCTTCGAGAGCCTGCAGGCTGAAATAACGGTAACTTTTACCGCCCACCTCTAGGTTGCGGGAGATGGAGAATTGATCCTTTGCTGGCATTGATGAACCTCCTTAAGTCATTTCATAAATCGAATAAAGACAGTTTGAGATAAATCCTCTTTCGTTTCACTAGGTGAAACCTAATTTCATAAATTGACTACTTTAAGTATACCGTTTTCAACTCGCTGCGTAAAGCATTTTTTATAGAAGAAACGTATTTCAAAAAGGTGAAAACAAGCCTGTTTTTTACCTGAATACAGTCGCTGTGATCCCGGTGTTTCTGTATTCTCTTGACCGAAGTACATAGCCCGAACATTTTCTTCATATAGTTGTGATAGGGAACAGCGTGAAAGGCAAGGTTAGAGGAGGAGAGTAGATGAACAGTCTGAAGCAAGCAGAGAAGCCTTGGAAGCAAGCTCTATATATTTACGTCAATCAATATAACCAAAATCGCGTGGACTATTCTTCAGGCCTGAAAGAGCAGATTGTAGCGGATCTGAATTTCCTGGTAGAGAGAGGAGAAAGGCAGTTTCGGCTGCAGTCGTGGTATGCGCAGCGGGAGGTTACGCCGCTTAAGAGCGAGACTCGTGCCCGCCTCCTGCGCATTCTGAGGGAGACGGAGGATGATGTGGTCGCGGACGTGCGGCTTCACAGCGTATTTTATTATGAAAAAAGAGGGATGACGCACCGGGAAGATACGGTTTTTAGAGAGCGGCTGACGCTGATCCGGGACGGGGATGCCTGGTTGATTGTAGGCATCGAACGTCTGCAGGATGAACGCCATCCCCTGCAAAGAGCCGATGTTCCGGCAACAGGCGCGGATGGGGCTGGAAGAGAGCCGTCCACTCCCTTTATGAACGGACGCGTATACGCCGCTGGCAGCAGCCCGCGGTCAGGACGTTACGAGCGTGAAGCCGCAGCTGCATATGCCGACCGTTGGTGGGATTCCGGGAATCCGGAGTTTGAGGAATTTGACGTGGATTGCACGAATTATATCTCCCAGTGCCTCTTTGCAGGCAAAGCCCCAATCCACTATACTGGTAAAAGAGAAACGGGATGGTGGTACAAGGGGTACGTAAACAAACGGGAATGGTGGAGCTACAGCTGGGCGGTATCGAACAGCTTTGCGCATTATTTGAACGCCAGTACCTCGGGGCTGCGGGCCGAGCGGGTGGAACGTCCCGAACAGCTGATGCTGGGGGATGTCATCGTATACGATTGGGATGGTGACGGCGGGTTTCAGCACAGCACCATCGTGACGGCGTTTGACGCGGGCGGTATGCCGCTCGTCAATGCACATACGGTGTCCAGCCGCCATCGCTATTGGGACTACCGGGATTCCTACGCTTGGAATGATAACACCGAATACCGGTTTTACCATATCCCCGATTATTTTTAAGTGACAGCATGTCGTGCTGCAATACGGACAAGAGAGAGGTTAACATGGGACAGGATAAATTGACGGTAGGTTTAGTATACGGGGGGAAATCCGGCGAGCATGAGGTGTCGTTATCCACGGCATTCGCGGTCATGAACGCTTTTGATTTTGATAAATATGAGATTGTTCCATTTTATATTTCCAAGCAGGGTAGCTGGAGAATCGGCAGCAAGCTGTCGGCTCCTTTTGCCCAGTTGGAGGAATTGAAGCTGGCTGAAGGGGAAGGCACGCAAACCGCGCTGAACGCCGTGTTCAGCAGATTGTATGGCCAAGAGAGTCAGGCGGTGGATATTATGTTCCCGCTGCTTCACGGGACGTTCGGTGAGGACGGAACGATTCAGGGACTGTTCGAAATGGCGGACATTCCTTATGTGGGAACCGGTGTGCTTGCGTCTGCAGCGGGGATGGATAAAGTCGTGATGAAGAAGCTCTTCGCACAAGCGGGATTGCCGCAATGCGAGTACTGTTATTTCAATCGTACCCAGTGGGAGCGGAGCCAGCATGAAGTGCTGAAGGATATCGAGGACAAACTCGGATACCCGAGCTTCGTCAAGCCGGCTAACCTGGGTTCAAGCGTCGGGATATCCAAGGCTAAGAACCGGGAGCAGCTTAAGGCAGCGATTGAATCCGCGCTCCGGTTCGACGACAAGATCATCGTTGAAGAGTTCGTAGATGCGCGCGAAGTGGAGGTCAGCGTGCTCGGCAATGATGAGCCGATGGCATCCGTTCCGGGTGAAATTGTCTCTTCCAGTGAATACTACGACTATGCGGCCAAATATACGGATGGACAATCACAGATGCAAATTCCGGCCGAAATCGAGCCGGATACGGCTGATCGTCTGCGCGACCTCGCCATTACCGCGTTCAAAGCGATTGAAGGCGGCGGCATTACTCGGGCCGACTTCTTTGTCCGCCGTTCGGACGGCGCGATTCTGATCAATGAAGTGAACACGATGCCCGGCTTTACGCCGTTCAGCATGTACCCGCTCTTGTGGCGGGAAACGGGCGTGTCCTACCGCGAGCTGCTTGACCGGATGATCGAGCTGGGCCTTGAGCGGTACAACCGCAAGCAATCCCTGATTTATGAGAACCAGGCGTAAGCCGTCAATAGGATATGAAACACCAGGGGGAGTCCGCGCTATTTAATACGGCTCCCCTTGAGTCTAATATTATGGGATGAAAGGAAGATACGTATTATGGGATTTCAAACCGAGTTCAATTCCGTTTGTAAGTTTAAGAGTGAGCAGGAGCTCTATGAGCTGCTGGAATACGGCCGCGGTAAAATGCTGAAGGACGGGCTTCGGGTATTTCCGACAGGACAGAAGGTTATTGCTTATACGCCGGATAACCAGGCGGTGGCCATCGTCCTGATCACTGCATGCGTATCGGAGATTAACTTCCAGGGCCGCGAGGTCACTTCGGTCGAACTGCAGCTGATCCGCAAATTGACGGATGAGGAAGCACGCGTACAAACAGCGCTGGCTCACGAAATGTTCTTTGGAGATCATGCATGATTGTCCGTTTCGGTTATGTGGCCATGTCCACGGTCGTGCAGAATGCTTCTCCTTCCAAGACGATGACCATGAAGAGTTTTATGAAGCTGAATGACCGTGAGGCCGGCTTACACAAACTGGAGCGGATCGCGAATGAGAATCTACATAATACCCTTCGGCTTCTGAAGCATAATGCGGCTCACGATATCAAGGTGTACCGCTTCTCGTCCAAGCTGATTCCGCTGGCCACGCATAATGACATGCGGGACTGGGATCCGTTTCCGGCTTTGCGGGAAGGCTTTCAGGCCATTGGGGAATTCGTGAAAAAGCACGGGATGCGGGTCTCCTTTCATCCGGATCATTTCACGGTGCTGAGTACGCCGCGTCCCGAAGTGCTGGCCAATTCGATCCGTGATCTGGAGTCGCACGTCCAGATGCTGCAGGCGATGGAGCTGCCTGCTTCCATGAAGAATAACATTCACATCGGGGGAGCTTATGGGGACAAGCCTTCGGCAGCGGCGCGATTCGTTGAACATTTTCTTGAGCTTGAGCCGCACATTAAGGAACGGCTGACCCTTGAAAATGACGATAAAACCTTTACCGCCCAGGAAACGTTGGCCGTGTGCAAGCAGACCGGGCTGCCGATGGTACTGGACATTCATCACCAGTGGGTCAATAACGATGGCGAGGCTCCCTGGGAGCTGTGGCCGGATATCCTTCGCACCTGGGAGGCGCCGCTTGCGCAGGCCGATTCGGACCGGGCGCAGCCGCTCCCGCCCAAGATTCACGTATCCAGTCCCAAGAGCCCTACCGATATCCGCAGCCATGCGGATGGGGTGGATGTCGTGCCATTGCTGGCGTTTTTACGGAATATTGCGGGGGCTACGCCGAAGGTGGACGTCATGATTGAAGCGAAGATGAAGGACGGCGCCTTGTTTGATCTGATGAAGGATTTGGGAGATTATACGGAAGAGGGCGTAACCATTCTCGATGGTGCTTCCATCGAAGTAAACCCTTAACCCGGTAAGATGAGATTGTTAACACTTGCAAGTTGATGGATTTTGGGTTACGTTGGAAGTGTCCAAACAGAGATTCCCCTTAACACATGACATCGGATAAAAAAGTTCGTTCTCGCCAAGCATTCAGGTGCACAGCATAGGACGGACTTTTATTGAAATAGGCGGAATTTTCGCGTGGTTGCCCTTTCGATTACCGCCATGACTGAATAGGATGTAGGGATTGTCAAAAATCACTAGATTTATATAGAAAGTAGAGTGAATGCTTTGAACGAGAATGAAAAGATTCCTTATGTTGTCAGCAGTAAGAGTTACACCGCCGTTGCGATTAATTGCGCCGCCAAAGCGGGTGAGTGGATTAAGAGCAAACTCGGTACCGTCAAGCAGTTGAGCACCAAGTCTTCGGCACAGGATATCGTAACCGAGGTGGACAAAGGCGCGGAGCAGATGATCCGCAAGCTGATTTTAACGCACTTTCCGGATCATGCGATCCTCGGTGAAGAAGGGGTTGCCCCGGGTACCGATGCCTACAATAAGGCACTCGAGGACGCCAAGGAGGAAGAGTATCTCTGGATTATTGACCCTGTGGACGGAACGACGAACTATGTTCATGGATTTCCGTTTTACTCCGTGTCGATTGCACTGGCTCATCATGGAGAAGTCATTGTCGGCGTTATTTACGACCCTTCCCGGGACGAGTTGTTTGTTGCGGAAAAAGGAAAAGGGGCCTACGTTCACGGCAACCCTACCTATGTTTCCAAGGAAGATCAATTGTCGGACAGCTTGCTGGCCACGGGCTTCCCGCTGGACAGCACGGTCAACCTGCCGCTGAATATGGCGGAGCTGCAGGCGCTTTTGCCGCTGGTCCGCAATGTAAGAGCAGGCGGTTCCGCTGCGCTTCATCTTGCTTATGTGGCTGCCGGCCGGCTCAGCGGATACTGGGAGCACGGCTTGAGCGCTTGGGATGTTGCCGCAGGCGCACTATTGGTTCAGGAGTCCGGCGGTAAAGTAACCGATACGGAAGGAAAGTCATACGATTTGTCGGTGCGTCATTTGGCGGCAACCAACGGGCTGATTCATCAGCGTTTTCTGGATACACTAAAGGACGCGGGCGAAGCTTTGGTTCGCTAAAGGCCCGGGACAGCAGAGAAGTGCAGGTCACTTACAACCGCTTGATAAAGGAGTGTGCTTACGATGAATGAGAAGTCGGATCAGGATTTGGAGCGCCAGCTCAGCGAGATGTTAACGGACGGTGAAATGCAGAAGAAGGACCGGGAGAAGGAGGAGCGCAGGCTTCTCTCTCCGAAATACGAGATCCGGATTCAGACGCAGCTCGATCCCATTGTGGAAGAGACGCAGAAGTATCGCAGCATGGCGAAGGAAGTGGATGATCGCTATGACAAGTACATGGATAAGGCAGTTAAGAAGGATAAGCCTGAGAATTCAGGTGAAGAAGCTTGATAGCGCTTTAAGAGATGTTTACGAAGCGGGACATCTCTATTCATTAAAGACCGAACCAGGAATGGACAGCATAGAGCGTGCTGTCCATTTTTTTATGATGGCTGGCCAAGATAACACTGTTCTAGGCTGGCTCAAGTTGGTGTGACTATGGTTGACCTTGTCCACATAGGGGGGAAATCGGTGCGAGTTCGGCTTATTCCGATGAGAACAGCTGGAAACCGGCCATAACTACGTTCGTTATGCTGTTTCTTCCAGCCAGCTTGGCGATGCTCGGGGTGATTTATTCCTATCGATTGCTGCTGCTGGTTGCTTTTGGATGGTCGATATTGCCAAGCCTGTATCTGGCAGCCACGCCTGGGATATTTGCTTGGTTTGGAGCTACATCCCTCGGTTATTTATTCGCTTATCTTCTCATGAAGCCTTATCGTCCTGGTTGAGTTCAGTACCATTCACAGGTTGCTGGTGGTAAAATAAGGCTGTATTAAGATAATTGATGTTAAGGGAGTGAAGGCATGTTCAAACAATGGAAGAAGGGGCTGGCGGCAGTAACCGGCACCTTGACGCTCGCGGTGGCACTGGTTGGACCGGGCGTTGCGCCGGCTTATGCCGATGAGGTTACAGCCAAGGATACATATCATATTGTAGCATTGGGGGACTCGTTGACCGTCGGGTATGAGCCGGGAATGGATCTGAACAGCAAGCCTTACGGTTTTGTTGACCGGCTGTATGAGCAAGGTTTGTTCCACGGCCGAACCGAGATAACGAATCTGGGGATCGGCGGCCTGAAAACCGATGGGCTGAACCATTACGTCAAGGCCGTCTTGGATGAACGCGCAATTACGGCGGAGGAGCTGCAGCCGGGGTTAAGCGGCATCGATCCGCGCACTAAACAGATGGGCGCTGACGCAGCGAAAGCCAAGCCGATTATCGCGGGTGCGGATCTGATTACCATTACCATCGGCGGCAATGACATGATGAGTCTGGTCAGTACCGTCGAAACATTAAACGATGAACAGCTGAAAGCAAAGATGCAGGAACTGTTCAAGATCTATACCGATAATGTCTCATCCGTTATTACCAACTTGCACGCCATCAATCCGGATGCCGCAATCGTGGTGTCGGACCAGTATAATCCGGTGCCCAAAGTCGCTGACGAGGTCGCATACGCTAAACTGCTTGCAGCATCCGGAGAGTTTACGAAGCTGGTGGAAGGCGTAGCTGACAGTTTTGCCACACAGGGCGTGAATATCAAGGTAGCGCATGTCGCGAAGAAATTCGTGGGCTCCGAGCTGACGATGACCCATATCCTGAAAGACGATATTCATCCGAACCAATATGGATATGAGACGATGGCCAGTGTGTTCGCAGAGACGATCTGGGGCAGCTACAAGAATCCCGCTGTCCAAGAACAGGGGCAGCCGATGCGCATCATCGTGAAGGGGCAGGAGCTGAACACGCCGTATAAGCCAATCCTTCGCGATAACCTGAATTACGTAGCGATACAGGATATCGTAGATGCAGTGGGGGCGACGACCACATGGGAAAATAAAACGTCCAGTGCAACGATTACGTTCGGAGATCAGACGGTGGTAGTGAAGATCGGTGCCAAAACCGTTCAAGTTAACGGAACGGCTGTCCCGATCGATACGCCGGCTTTCCTGCAAAAAGTAGGAAAAGAAGATAAAACCTACGTTCCGCTCGCGGTAATTGCATCCGGTCTTGGTTTTGATGTTCAATACAGCACCAAATTGCGTACCGCATTCATTAACTTGTAATCCATAAGCAAGCTGCATCGGCTGGAAGGAGCCGATGCAGCTTTTTTTGTAATTACCGATTGTGGTGATGGCCAATGAGAGATTTCCAGTTGCTATCCCCCCTTTGTTGACGACGCGTTAGAGAACATGCTTGGGATTTAGTTCAGAGATGTCTTTGCACGGCGGTGTGATGTTTTTAACGTAAGTAACTCCAGGCAGATGGTACAATACGACATCATTTCCTTTCACGGATGATTTGACATCAGATCAGATTTTGAACCCCGACTCCCGCCAGACACGCCCGCCGCTTTTGCAGGAAATCGCTTGTCGTAAGGCTAATACATCAATTTAGGACTTTCTGCCTGATCGTAAAAATACGCATCATTTCCGTAGAAATAACTACGCTGATGCCGCTGGATTGTTGCTATGCTTGAGAAAGCCGGAGGTGCAAGGACCGATGAAGAACCGCTTCAAAAATCCGCTGGGCCGCATGAATATCAAGCAGCAGATGATTCTGCTGTTCCTGGTGCTGGTCATTCCGTTGTTTGCGCTGAACGCCTACGGGAATTCCATGGCCGGTCAAATTCTGAAGCGTCATGTGACCAATGCTTATATCGAACTGAACAAGCAGAACTTTAAGCTGATTAACCGTGATGTTGAAACCGTTAACAAAGTGACCTCCACCATCATCCAAAACTCGCAGATCCAGCAACTGGATCCCTTTGCCGAGGGCACCGTTCTCGCACGCGTCAAAAACTACGAGAGGCTGGAAAAGATGCTGTTGTCCTTCTCCCAAGAGACAGATGAACGCGAGCCGGTTTATTACTCACTCTATGTGTATGATCCTGACAACAGCTACTTCTTTGCTCCCTATTACCCTGACCGCAGAAAAGCGGGGGTGTATTTTTTCTCCGACGAGAAGGAGAAGCCGGCATGGTTCGATGAAGCCGTGGCGATGAAAGGGAACGGGTATCTCAAGCGCATAGCGAATCTGTCGCCGCCGGTACAAGGGCGGCAGGATCAAGAGACCTTAAGCTATGTGAGGGCCGTGAACAATATTTATAAGGGCGGGACCATCGGCGTTCTGGTGGTCACGAATTTAGACGCGCGGATCGGCGAGTCGTTATCGACGGTATCGATACCGGATGGGGAGCTGTATTTTACGGATGGGAACGACCATATCCTGACTTCGTCGGTACAAGGTTTGGCAGGAAGGCTTGAATTGCCGCCTGAAGCGGATCCGGGTCAATCCACGATCGGTATTATGGACGTGATCACGTCGGATTTTATTTATGTCATTGATTATAACTACGTGCTCAATCAGAAGCTGGTCTATAAGGTGCCCGTCAAAACGCTGCTCTCCCAGCAAAGCGAGATGAAGCGTGTTATCCAGTTTATCTCCATCGCTTACTTTGCCGTGGGTCTCATTATCGTTTTTTATTTCTGGCAGTCGCTGATGACGCCGCTCCAGAAGCTGGCGCATTTTGTGAGAAGGTACGAACCGGGGAACGTTGTACCGGAAACCCCCTATCGGCGCAGAAAAGATGAAGTCAGTGTCCTCATCTCCACGATCTATGACATGGCCCGCCGATTGAATGATCTGATCCACTACAAATACCGTATGGATCTGAAGCAGAAGGAAGCGCAGCTGCAGCTGCTTTATCAACAGATTAACCCCCATTTGCTGTATAACACCTTGGAAAGCATCTATTGGAAGAGCACGATGGAGGGCAATACCGAGTCCGCAGAGATGATCAAGGATTTGTCCAAATTGATGAAGATCAGTCTCAGCCGGGGGCGGGATCTCATTATGCTTGGGGAAGAGCTCGAGCATGCTGGGGCTTATATCAATCTGCAGCTGAACCGTTACGATTATCAGTTTACCGTCCACTGGGAAGTGCCCGAGTCCTTGCTGGTGAACCTTGTGCCGAAGATTACGCTGCAACCGCTGCTGGAGAACGCGATCATTCATGGCATTAAAAATATGGGCGAGGACGGAAATATACGGATTTCAGGGCATCTTGAAGAGGGACAATGCCGAATCGTCATTGAAGATAACGGCTTCCGCCCCGTAAACTACGAGTCCATCCACAGGCTGCTCCATGATGAAGCTCCGGACCCTTCGCTAGGCTACGGGATCCGCAATATCCAGGAGCGGCTCCAGCTGCATTTTGGAAGCGGCTACGGACTACAATATAAACCAAGAGAAGAGGGGGGAACCCGCGTGACGATCGCGATTCCCCGAATAGAAGAAACAACCATTACCGCAACCGGACAGGAGGTTTCCTGATGTATAACATTTTGGTGGTAGATGACGAGCCTTTGATCTGCAAGGGCTTGGCAGGGCTGTTAACGTCCTCGGGCCTAGCCATCGATGGGATTGCTACGGCCTACAGCGGGCAGGAAGCGCTGGATTACATACGGATGGGAGATATCGACCTGCTGGTCACCGATATCCAGATGGGCGAGATGAACGGCATCGAGCTGATGCAGCAGGCCAAGATCGTGAAGCCTTGGGTTCAGACGATCATTATTTCAGCCCATGAAACATTTCAATATGCGCAGCGGGCGCTCCAGCTCGGAGCCAAGGATTATTTGATCAAACCGCTGAACAGCGAGCAGTTTCTGGATTCGGTTCGCAGCGTTCTGCTCAAGATGGATCGATCGGCGCCTCAGATGGAGCCATTTCTCATGGCCGATAACGAGCATTTTCGGATGGAGGAGCCTCCCTCCGAACGAATAGATCGGCTGAATCAACGGCTCTCCACGGGGCGGGATCAGCCGCAACTGGCCGGCCTAGACGATTCGGAGTTGGGCTTGATCGGTCCTTATTTTGCGGTCATCAAGATGAAGCTGGGATTAAGGGAAGACAGCAGCGCTTCTTTTTCAAGGCAAGATCTAAGCCTGATTCAATATGCCGCGCTGAATATCGCCAAGGAACTGCTGGAGCAGGAGCCGCACGCCTTCGTATTCTATTCGCCGGAGCGGGACATCAACATCATTCTCCAATGGAGCGAGCAGGAGATGGAGGAGAATGCGAGCGGCAAGATCCACCATCTGGAGATGATCGGCCGGAGTCTGCACTACCATGTGGAGCTGTACCTGAAACGAAGCTGTACCGTTGGGATCAGCCAAATATTGAGGGGGCCTGAATTTTTGACTGTGCTCAGCCGTCAGGCGGACAAAGCGATGCTGTGGAGCGAGCAGCTGCAGGACTTCCACGTGTTTTATTACGGGGATTTCAATTGGCACAACTATGCCCATGAGACATCGCACGAGGTGCTCTCGAGCCAGGGCAATCGGATCGTGGAGAATACGAGGGAATATATCGAGGAGCATTACCGCCAGAAGGGATTGACGATTCACGAGATAGCCAAGAACAATCACGTGAGCCCGAACTATTTGAGTTATCTGTTCAAAAAATATACCGGCAGCAGCCTGTGGGAGTATGTCGTGAAGCTGCGAATGGAGGAGAGCAGGTCCCTGATCCTGAGCACGGATCTCCGCCGCTACGAAATCGCGGAGCGAGTCGGCTATGAATCCCCGGAGCATTTCAGCAAAATCTTCAAAAAATACTACGGCGTCAGTCCCAGCGAGCTAAAGAAGTAAGAACGGTTATACTTCACATAGTTTTAGACATGTTCGAAGACTCCCTGTCTTTTTAAAATTAAAGCTGGACATTTAATTAAGGAATGAGGGAGTCAGATGGAAGAAACGGCCATGCCGCAAGGCCAGGCTCGGATAGAGCCCGGTCATCGCACCCGGCAGGAGCACAAGCGCAAGCCGCTGTGGAAGAAGTACATATGGGGGTATATGTTCCTCGTTCCGGCCATTGCGATCTTTATCGTTTTTTTATGGGTGCCGATCTTGAAAGGGATCTTTTACAGCTTTTTTCATATCGATTTCGTCAAAGGCAACACCTTCGTCGGGTTCGATAATTATGCCAAGGTTCTCAGCAATCCTGATCTGCTGCTTTCCGTTCGAAATACATTGTATTTCATGCTGTTAACGCTGGTCATCGGCTTCTGGGTGCCCATCGCGGCCTCTATCGCCATCTCGGAGCTGAAGCTGTTCCAGGGCTTTGCCCGGATTGCGGCGTATCTCCCGTTTGTCGTACCTGGCGTCGTGCTTTACGGCATGTGGAGGTGGATGTATGACCCGGTAGGACCGATCAACGCCCTGTTCGGCTTCTTCGGGGCAGAAGCGGTATCGTTTATTTCGGATAGCCGTTTCTCCATGGTTTCGCTGGTCGTGATGGAGACATGGCAGCAATTCGGCTCGGCGATGCTGATCTATCTGGCCGGCGTGCTCAGCATACCGAAGGATTGGTATGAAGCCGCCGAGATCGACGGTGCGGGCGTATGGGCCCGGATTAAATACATTACGCTCCCCTCGATGCGCAATTTGATTATGCTCATGCTGATCCTGCAACTGATCGGTACTTCGCAGGCGTATCAGTCGCAGCTGGCGATGCTGGACGGCGGACCGAACAAGGCCACGCTCACCTACGCGCTTCTAACCGTAAAATATGCGTTTAACCAGCTGGATTACGGGGCAGGAACCGCGATGGGCATCTTGATGTTTCTGGTGCTGAGTTTGCTGGGCATCCTGCAATTCAAGATGAACAGGGAGGAGTACTAGGATGAAAGAGAGAGGCATACTGTCCGCTTCGGATCTGAGAAAACCGTGGAACAAGGCGGTATACGGATTTATGGTGCTGTGCATCGCGGTGATGATCTTTACGATGCTGTACCCGATCGGCATGACGATGTTTAACGGGCTGAAGAGCAATCAGGAGATCAACACGTTTCCGCCGCGCTTTTTCCCGTCGGAATGGCATTGGGACAACTTTCCGAAGGGGTGGGAATACATCGATCTGCCGATGTTTCTGAAGAATACGCTGCTTATTTTTGGCGGCAATCTGCTGGTGACGATTCTGGTACTGGGCTTGGCGGCATTCAGCATTTCCCGTATCCGGGTTCCCTATCACCGCGTCATCTATTTCTTCATTCTCATGACCTTGTTTATTCCGGCGTCGAGTTACATGATTCCGAACTTCGTTAATTTGAAGGAACTGGGGCTGCTGAATTCTTACTGGGCCTTCTGGCTTCCGGCGGGAGCGAATGCGTACTTCTTCCTGCTGATCAAAAACTTCTTTGATGGTATTCATCCGGAGATCTTCGAGGCGGCACGCATCGATGGCGCTTCGGAGTTGAGCAGCTTCCTGCGAATTGCCGTTCCGCTGTCCGTCCCGATTTTTGCAACGCTGGCGATTTTTATCTTCTCCACGGCATGGAATGACTGGTTCTGGCCGTCGCTGGTCATGCAGACGCAGGACAAGTACACGCTGGCCACGGCCATCTACAAGTATGTCATCAACGCAAGGAGCCTGGACAGCAGCATAAAATTCGCGATCCTGTTCATGGTCATGGTGCCGCCGATCTTCGTATTTCTGGTGTTCCAGAAATTCATTATGCGCAGCGTCAGTCTCTCGGCTGTTAAAGGGTAGGGCAGCGTGTACACCATCGTAGCCCTGCACATGATCGTCATATGAATGCACATCGTCCTTTAAGAGTTTCGATTCTATGATGGAGATAAGAATGGACATTATCAATTCAATAAGGAAAAGGGGAGTATCCATGCGCAAGTTCTCAGCACTACTGATCTGCCTTATGCTGTTCAGCTCCTTGCTCGCCGCTTGCGGCGGAGGCAAAGCAGCGCCGGAGGCCGGCAATAAAGACGGAGGGACTGCCAATTCGGGCGGAACGACTGCAACGCAGACGGAGGAACCGAAACAGGATATCGCGGATCAAAAAATAACGATCAAGATCCACTATCCGCTGCCGGATGACACAACGCTGCGTCAGCAGGAGGATGATAAAATCGCCCGTTTCCAGGCGAAATATCCGAACGTGACCATCGTGAAGGACGACTGGCAGTACAGCGTCAATGAAATTGGGGTGAAGATGGCTTCGAACGAAGCGCCGACATTTTATAACACTTGGGCCACGGAGGCACAGCTGCTCGTGGAGCGGGGCTGGGTGGCCGACATCACGGAGTTCTGGAACGAGTGGGAGTACAAGGACGACATGAATCCCGTGCTGCAGGATCAATTCATCGTGGACGGCAAAGTGTATGGTGTTACGCAGAACGGGTACATCACGTCAACGATCGTGAACAAAAAACTGCTGGATGCGAAGGGCGTACCGGTTCCGCCGATGGATTGGACGTGGGACGACATGTACAACACGGCGAAAGGGGCCGCAGATCCAAAGGCCGGCATATCCGGCATAGCGCCAATGGGTAAGGGTAATGAAGCCGGATGGAACTGGACCAACTTCCTGTTCGAAGCCGGCGGTGATATCGAAGTGAACGAGGGCGGCAAAGTGAAGGCCGTGTTTAACTCGGAAGCCGGAGTGAAGGCGCTGGATTTCTACAAGAAGCTGAGATGGGAGGCGAATGCCATTCCGCAGGACTGGGCCCTCGGTTGGGGGGATGCCGTCAGCTCGTTCCAGCAGGGACGTACGGCGATGGTCATTGCTGGCGCATTTGACGTGATCCAGCCGGCATTGAATGAGGGCGGCATGAAGCCCGAGGATGTGCTGGCATATCCGATGCCTGCCATGGAGAAAGGCGGAGCGCATCACGGCATTTTGGGAGGCAATTATTTGGTTATCAACCCGAATGCCACGAAGGAAGAGCAGGAAATGGCTTTCCGTTACATCACGTTTGATTATTTTACGGATGATGCGCTGAAATCGGTGGAAGATACGATTAATGCCCGCAAGGCCGAAGGCAAATACTTTGTACCGACGCCGCTGGAATATTTCAGCGATGATTCCGAGTATGCCGCGAAGGTGAAAGCCATCTACGATAAGTACGACAACGTCTACAAATATGATCCGCAGCTCTTCAGCCTGTTGGAAGGCAAACCGGAAGCGCAATTCGGTACGCAGGATTATTATGCCGCGATGTCCAACGTTGTACAGGAATCGTTCTCGAAGGAAGGCACGGACTCCAAGAAACAGCTGGATGAAACAGCTAAGCTGGTTCAGGAGAACTTCTTCGATAAGATCGAGCAGAAGTAAGAGGGCGGATGCCCGGATGGGGTTGGGGAACATGGCAGCACAAAAGAGAGACGCCGGAGCGGCGTCTCTCTTTGCTGATTCATATCCTTGGTTATAGTTGCTAAAGCCGGACGAAAGATCAGCCCTTCTTAAGCACGGCCGCCTGATTGGTGTCCGGATCCCGAGACCTGCACAGACGACTTTTTGTATTATCTTTCATTTACAGCGTTCCTACGAGAAAAGAGCCATACTGTATAATGATTGGCTATGATGACAGCCTTAAGCCAAAAAACATCATGCTGCTTACTTGGAATCCGCCTTTGGAATGATTGTCTTGGCGATGCGGATCAGCTCTTCGACAGCGATGTCACCCGTGGTAGAGTTGAGCGAAAACAAGTAGTGATGTCCGGTGGTTGGTTCTTCATAGACCCAGTCCAGCTGCACCAGCTGCGCCGAGTTTCCGCCGTTCCACGTTTTTTGCAGCACACCCTGCCCGTTGATCTCGATTTTCCGACTGGTCATGCCCGTGCTCTCATCCCAGTAGGAGGTCACGCTTCCGTGGTCCCCGTTATTCAGAATGGTAAGGGAGACTTCCTTGTTGTCGCTGGTATAATATACCGTTGAAAGCCAGAAGTTATCGGTGAACTTCACCGGCATCAGGGCGTAGTCCTTCCCGGAAGCTTTGGCTTTCTCAAGCAGCTTTTTGGCGATGTCGGCTTTTTCCTGCTCGGTCAGCGGGTTCACGTCAGTCTCGCGCTCCATGTGCACGCTGGCGTTTTTGAACGTATACTTGCCCGAACCGGACAGCTCCTTGGCGAGCGGTAAACCGGGCACGTTCACCATGCTTTGCAGCTTGGCGAAATCCTTGACGGCATGTGGAGTGGATTTGATGTCGATGGCATGCTTCGGATTATCCGGTACGACATAAATGATGGCGGCTTCGCCCGGCTTGATCTGTTCGTCCCAGATGGTGTTCATGAGGTGTATGCGGTTCAGTTCCTCTTTTGAATAGTCCTTAGGGGAAGGCGACTCTGCGCTCGATTTCTCCTCATAGACTACCTCTCCCTTGCCGTTGGTTAAAGAGTGGTACTTTACCGCTGCGAAACCGGTCGATGCGGTAAGCAGCATGCCGGTAATTAAGAGAATGCTTACTTTGTTTTTCACGAAAAATCGCTCCCTTTTCAAATGCTTTTCACGAATTTGGTTCATGACGCGTTCCTGGAGGGCCGTCCCGATCGGCTCAACCCTTTGAAAGAGTGGTTTCAGGTCCTGGTCGTTGTCCATGCTCATTCGTTTCTTCCCCCTTGGCCATGGCATAATGTTTGCGGAACTTGGCTGCGGCTCGCTGAAATTTTTTCCTAAGATAGGTCGTGCTTTGTTGCAAAATAAGGCTGATCTCATGATAGCTCTTGTCCTCGACGCAGCGCAGGATGAGCAGGCTTCGTTCCTCGGCGGTCAACCTGGCCAGCGCCCTGAGCACGGACGGATTGTAGTATTTGTGCTCGATGACCTGATCGACATGCCTGTTATCCTGATCCTTCTGGTACAGAAAGGGGAGGTATCGGGATAGCTTTCGCTTGCGGAGGTAGTCGATGCACTGGTTGGAGGCGATGCGGTACAGCCAGGCTTCGAAAGGCTTGTCCGGTTCGAAATTAGATAGATTGCGATAAGCTTTCAAAAAAGCTTCCTGGGTGCAATCTTCGGCTTCGGCATAGTCGCCAAGCATGTGATAGCAATAGTTGAAGATGGCTTTGTGGCAGCGGTTCATGATCAGCTCATATTTGTCGATCTCTCCCTTCAAAACATCAGCAACGATCTGATGGAATGCTGGTTCATCCAAGTGGTTTCACCCCTTTACAATCTGTATTACGCTTGGGCAAAGCACAAATGTGACAAATGGATTTAATAAATCTTGTTTGCAGGAGAGGGCATTCGGCAAAATCAAGTTGGAGTAAGCGGTGCCCTGTATGGGTTGGCGGGAATTCTGCAACAAATAAAGAGAGACGCCGGAGCGGCGCCTCTCTTTACTGATTCATATTCTTAGCAATCGTGGCTTCATTTGGACCAGTGGTTATTCCTCTTCGGGCCGGGCTGCCCGGGTTCGATATTTGGAATCAAGGGAACCGCAGCTTCCCGCAATCTTAATAGATCGCCTTGGCATCCGCCGGCAGCTGCCGGACATGCTGCAGGAAGGAGGTAACGCGCTGATCCTGTCCCATATCGTATTCGAAGCCCAGTTGTTCAGCGACATAAAGCGCGGTTCTGCGGAACAGCGCTCCCATCGTAAACAGCGCCTCCCACACCTCTTCGTAGGTTCCGCGAGGGTAGGTGGACATCAGCTCGTTCCAGCTGTCCGATGTCAGGTAGTTTTTCAAGTACTTGCCGTTCTTGCCTATGCTGAGCGAGAAACCGGTCTGGGTACCTACCTGCCACCCCAGCATTTTCATCAGCATCGGACGCATGATGTTGTGAAAGTGGTCTTGGGCATACAGTATTTCTTCCCGCCACAAGCCCTTGGCTACATACGTGGATACCCACCAGAATTCATTGCAGCAATCCTCGAAAAAGGCTGCCGACGGGCGCTTTACCCAGAAATCCTCGTCGGAGGGAGCAGGAATATTGGGAAAGGCCTGATCTTTATCCATTAGGATTCGGATCAGTTTGTCTTCCTTGCAGTATTTCTCCTTCTCCTCGATGGGAATCAGAGTCATGTCAATCCGGTTGCCGTCGGTAAATAACATCAGGTACGAGAACCAGCCTCCAAGATCCGGAGGGAACATGGCCATATCTTCGGGCGTCTGCAAAATAATCCGTTCCCCGAAGACGTCGATCCAATCAGGATCCTGAATAAAGCTCTCCATGTCCGTTACATGAAAGCTGATATCGTAATCCTGAAATATATCCTTAGGCACGTTCGGATTCGTTCTGGAGCCTTCGAGGGTCACGGCCCGAACCCGTTCGTCGTGGGCTGCGTAGCCCAATATCAAATCCATTATTTCTTGCTCGCTTCTCATGTTATCCAGCCTCCGCATTCATATTTAGATTACTCAAGGTTTGAATCGGACTGGTCAGGAGGTCCACGAATCCGGACCGAAGAAGCATGGCATGGATGTGGAGCACGTTATAACTTGTTCAACAGCTTTTTCATGAGGAGATCTCCTTTCGCGGTTTTGCATTTATCTATATTAATTCTTCATGGCCTTAAAAGATTCCTCCGCAGCCTCAAGCGTAGCCTCAATGTCGGCATCCGTATGGGCTGTGGTCATGAACCAGGCCTCGTACTTGGAAGGAGCCAGGTTCACGCCACGGTCCAGCATATGGCGGAAGAATGCGGCGAACGCTTCGCCGTCGGTGTCCTGCGCTTCATCATAATTCGTGACCGGATGATCGCAGAAGTGAGTGGAGAAAGAACCACGGATGCGGCTGATTGTGAGCGGAATGCCGTGGCGGTCGGCGGATGCCTGCAAGCCTTCCGTCAACTTGATGGTCAAGCGCTCCATTTCTTCATATACGCCTTCACCCTGCAGAACCTCCAAGCAAGCGATTCCGGCGGCGATGGAGGCAGGATTACCCGCCATAGTTCCTGCCTGATAAGCAGGGCCGAGCGGTGCGACCTGTTCCATCACGTGTTTACGGCCGCCATAGGCGCCGATCGGCAGACCGCCGCCGATGATTTTGCCAAGAGCCGTAAGATCCGGCTGAATTGCCTCGTGATTGTTCAGACCCGCATAAGTTTGGGTAGATCCGTAGTGGAAGCGGAAAGCGCTGATGACTTCGTCATAGATGACCAGCGAGCCGTTGTCGTGCGTCATCTGGCATAAGCCTTCGAGAAACCCCGGCTTCGGCATCACCATGCCGAAGTTGCCAACGATCGGCTCCACCATAACGGCAGCCACATCATCGCCCCATGCGTCGAGGGCAGCGCGCAGGCCTTCCAGATCGTTGAACGGAACGGTAATGACTTCCGTTGCAATGCTGGCCGGGATCCCGGCGCTGTCCGGAATGCCGAGCGTGGAAGGGCCGGAGCCTGCTGCCACGAGGACAAGATCGGAATGGCCATGGTAGCAGCCGGCGAACTTGATGATTTTGTTGCGTTTGGTGTAGGCGCGTGCGACCCGGATCGTGGTCATGACCGCCTCGGTGCCGGAATTGACGAAACGCACCTTATCCATGGACGGGATGGCGGCCTTCAGCATTTTGGCCAAAGTGATCTCAAGCTCCGTTGGGGTCCCGTAGAGGGTGCCGTTTTGAGCTGCTGCCGTGATTGCTGCCGTAATATGGGGATGGGCATGTCCGGTTATGATCGGGCCATAGGCTGCCAAATAATCGATGTAGCGATTGCCGTCCTCGTCCCAGAAGTGAGCTCCATTCGCGCGTTTCATGAAAACGGGGGCGCCGCCGCCTACGGCTTTGAACGAACGGGAGGGGCTGTTTACGCCGCCTACGATATGCTGCAGCGCTTCTTGATATAGAGTTTCCGAACGGTTTCTTGATGTAGTCATCATATTTAACTTCCTTTCTTCATGAAGCAGGACAGGCAGCTAAAATGACATAGCTCCTGTCCTGATTGCTGTAAGTGTATTAGTTACGATCCGTTGTTGCAGATGGAGCAGTGGTGCTATCCGAATGACCATTCTCAGAATCGTTATTCTCAGAACCAGTGGTTTCAGAATTGCTATCCGTACCTTCGCTGCCTTCTGTCTCAGGGTCAGGCGTTGGCGGATTTAAGATGTCCTGGATATACTGTTTCAGCGTATCCGAATTGCCGACCGTTAGCACGGCTGCCCCGCCAATATGTTCTTCCTTCAGGAGCTTCATCGGAGGCACCTGTTCGCTGCCGCTCATTTTACTCTTGTAGGCAACGTTCGCAAGCTTCCACATATCCTCAACATCGAGATTGGTATCGATATACGGGCTGACGGACTTCAGAATGTCCGGAAGCTTCATGATGGAAGTGGTGGTCTGCATTTTCTTGGCTACGGCCTTCAAGAGCTCGCGCTGACGCTCGGTGCGGGTAAAGTCGCCCATCGCATCATAGCGGAACCGGACATATTGCAGCGCCGCGTTGCCATCCAGATGCTGCATGCCTTGCTTCAATTCGATGTCGTATTCGTTTTTGTCAGCTTTACTGGAATATTTCATGTCCTTCTCAACATAGAAATCAACTCCGCCAACGGAATCAACCAGCTTCATGAAACCCTGGAAATCCGTATAGACGTAGTATTGAACCGGAATGCCCAGCAGATCGCCAACAGCTTTCATAGCCGTATTCGGGCCGTGTGTAATGGCCGTATTGATTCGATTTCGGTCGTACCCGGGTATTTCTACGTAAGTATCGCGCAAAATAGAGAATAAGTGCATTTTCTTCTTCACGGGATCAATCGAGGCAACAAGCATACTGTCGGAACGAGGAATTTCGCCTTCCTCAAAACCGCGCGCATCCACGCCCATCAGCAGAATGTTAACCGTCTCCGTTCCTTCCCACTCGGGCGGCGCTGGTACTTTGGCATCTACCTTTTCAATTTCACGAAAAGGGGAGGATTCACCTGATTTCTGAAGACTCTGCAAGCCGTCGTAGAACGATGCCGCATAATAAATGCCGTAACCAATAATAGCGGCGAGGATCAGGCTGACACTCCATATAATCGTCTTCTTTGTTTTTTTGGTCATTGTGTTCTTCCTTTCGGATTACGCTGATGAATTAATTCGATAGAACATTTGAACATTCGACATTCATTCTATTATAATTTTTTTCGAAAAGACAATCAATTTTCGGGACTAAAGTCCGTATTTTAGGAGTTGAGCCTTATCGCAGATCAAACGCAGTTGACAGTTGGAAGCCAGGTGCCGGATTTTTCACTTCCGGCTTCGAACGGGGAGAAGGTAGCTTTAAGCGATTTTCGTGGACGTAAAGTCGTGCTGTTCTTCTATCCGAAAAATATGACCCCAACCTGCACGGAAGAGGCTTGCAGCTTCCGTGACCATTATGGAAGCTTGGAGCAGGCAGGGGCAGTCGTGATCGGGATTAGCCCGGATCCCCTGAAATCCCATGCCAAATTCATCGATAAGCATAGCCTGCCCTACTTGCTCTTGTCTGATGAGGAGCATAAGGTAAGCGAAATGTTTGACGTGTGGCAGATGAAGAAGATGTTCGGCCGCGAGTATATGGGTATTGTACGCTCGACCTTCTTGATTGATGAGCACGGAAAGCTGGCCGCCGAGTGGCGGAAAGTGAAAGTGAAAGGTCATGTCGAAGCGGTTCTTGCAGCCGTGCTGTCATAGCTATATGAAGAACGGTCCCTCAGCATGCCTGGACAGGCATGATAAGGGACCGTTTTTTAAATAAATAAGACCAGAGGTATAGGTCGGCCTAGTTGGATGAATGCTTCAAGAACGTGCCATTCCGATACTCGCGAAAAGCTTCGTTCACTTCTTCTTCCGTATTCATGACGAAGGGACCGCGGGCCGCCACGGGCTCTCGCACTGGTTCGCCCGCATATAGGACAAAGCGAAGAGGCTCCGTCGCCGTTGCCTGTATTTCACTTGGCTCTCCATCGATTCCAGCGCCCAGCCGCAACACCTGGCCTTTAGCCGCGTTCACGCCGTTGCTGCCAAAAGTTCCGCTGCCCTCTAGGATGTAGATGAAGCCGTTATAACTGCCGGGCAGATCTTGCGTGAAGGAAGCGCCAGATTCCAGGGACACCTCAACCATAGTGACCGGAACATGATTTTTAGTGGGGGAAGCGACATCGCCGGAAGAACCGGAGAAGACCCGAACGAGCGCGCCATTTTCTTGTCTGACCGGCATATCGGTTCCCTTCAGGTTTTGGTAGCGGGGAGTTGTCATTTTCTGCTCGCGGGGCAGATTGACCCAGAGCTGCAGGGTGTGAGCCGTTATTCCCTCTGACGGCACTTCGTTGTGAATGACGCCGCTTCCGGCTGTCATCCATTGGACATCTCCCGGTCCCAGCATCCCGCCTTGCTTGGAGAGGCTGTCATAATGCTCGATAGTCCCATCGATAACATAGGTAACGGTCTCGATTCCCCGATGGGGATGGTCGTCGAATGATCCGGCTTGGAACTTGTCTTCCATCATTCCGAGAAACGGATCGGATTGGCTCCAGTTACCAAATTCGATGACGGGTCCTGCAGCATGGATCGGGCTGTGACGCCGAAGAATGACATCTTGGACGTCCGTAATATCACGCTTAATGAGAGGTTGGTGATTCATCTGTTCTATCATCCCTTCCAATTGTGTAATGGGTGAAGAGGGCATTTCGTATAGCGAAGCTCCAAATGCAGCTATTTGAACATGATAATGAATGTAGGAATTGAATTCAGTTTACTAGTAATGTGAAGATAAATCAAGACAAAGAAAATATCAAATCCTAGTCTTTTTTTGAAACGCCCTCCATATAATCTATCAGGAAGCCGAACTCATAGAAACGATGGAGGTAGAGTTGATAATGAAAAATATGGTGCGGGTAACATCAATTGCGGTATTTTTCGGCGTGTTGGCATTGCTGATTATGATCGGTATGGGGCTTGAGGTCCAGCGGCCGATAGACATATATGTGGAACAGGCTCCTCTGGCATCGGCGCCAATGACAGTAACTCGGCAGGATGTACAGGTGAAGCCGGAAGAGCCCAGCAAGCCAATCGTCACGACTGCATTCAAGAATACATCGGAAATGAACGCCGCACCTGTTCAATATAAGAAACAAAATGACAAAACGGTATACCTGACATTTGACGACGGGCCATCGGATCTGACGCTTGATGTTCTGGATATTTTGAAGGGGGAAGGAATTAAAGGCACATTTTTTGTACTGGGCAAGGAGGCGGAGACCCGTCCCGAAATTATCAACCGCATCTATGAGGAAGGCCATGTGATTGGGAATCATACATATGATCATCGTTATGACGAGCTCTACGGGCATTTTCAGGATTTCTGGGGGCAGATTAAGAAAACGGAGGAAATCATCCGTTTGATTACAGGGGAACGGCCGCAGCTGGTCAGAGCTCCCGGGGGGACGGCCGGACATTTTGACGAAGCCTATTTTCAATACATGAAGCAGGGGGGATATCATGTATTCGATTGGAACGTCGACAGCGGCGATTCCAGGAATAGGGGCGTCCCGGCTAAGGACATCGTAAAGGGGGCGACCACGAAAGTGAACGGCAATGAGGCGATCGTGCTTCTTCATGACGGTAAAGGGCATGCTGAAAGCGTAAAGGCCCTGCCGGATATTATTTCCTATTATAAAAAGCAAGGCTATGCCTTTGACGTATTGTCGCCGGAGATCCAGCCTGTTCAATTCCGTGCCCAGCAGAGTGCACGTAAGGCTTCGCAGCCTTCAAAGCAGTGGATTCGCGAGCATGTCACAGCCAACGCCGCGCTATTTGAGACCGGGAGAACGCTGGCTGTGGAATTCGGAGGAATGGAGACTGCGTTCGCGGCAGGTGAATACAAAATGGTGGACGGCCGGTTGATGGTACCGCTGCGATCCCTGGTGGAGCGGCTCGGCGGAAGCGTGTCCTGGAAGTCTCACAACAAGACCGTGCATGTGACGCTGGCAGGGAATCGCTGGGAAGCCGACCCGGTGGGTGGCTTGCTATTCCCCATGCAAACAGGGGGCAAACCGGTGTCTTCGGATGTTCATTTAATCGGCGGTACCGCTTGGATTCCGCTTCGGGAAGCGCTTGACTTTTCCGGCCGCCCTGTTACAAGAGTTACATATGAAGAAAGCGAGTATCGCGTTCTAACTTTGTAGTCGAAAATTGCATTTTATGTTTGTAATTATGCTTCACAAGTTATAGACTAGTACTTAGAGATATTTATCACAATCCCTAAGATTGTTTCCGAATAAAGGAGGGGGAAGTTTCCCCCTGCTTTATTTTTGGCGATAGTGAGTCACCCATAAGTTCGCACTTTTGTAAGTGATGCATAATAGATACCGGTTATCCCAAAATTAAAGCTAGCCGGTTCGATCGTCGCCAAGTTCATCTTGGGAATTCACTTAAAGAAAAGGAGGCAATTCTTTATGACAGAAACATCTTCTCCACAGCCGTCCGAAACTCCGGAAAATGTTGTAGGAAACCAAGAAGCTGCGGCGTCCAGCCGTCCTGATGTGCTGCTCGAACAACTGCTCAAGCCCGAGGTTCAGGAATCCCTCACAACTCTCGTGGACAATCTTCCAAAACTTACGGAAATGCTGACCGTCATGACCAAAGCTTATGACTTCGGTAAATCCGTAGCTACGGATCCCGTGCTTGCGGAAGACACTATGGCTTCCCTTAGCGGATTCGCGAAGCCGATCACGACAGCAGCAAAAAGCGTTGCATCTGCAGCCATCGAAGCCGGAGACCGTGTACACGCTCAAGGCGACCAAGCTCAGATCGGCGTATTTGGTCTGATGAAAATGCTGAAAGATCCTCAGGTTCAAAAGGGTCTTCGCTATGCTCAGGCTTTTTTGGACGTTCTTAACGAGCGCGACCAACAAAACAAGCGTTAATCCATAAATCATACGAAGAACGGAGGATGGTCATGTCTAAACATATTTTAATTTTGGGCGGAGGCTATGGCGGCTTGCTTAGTGCGCTTTCTGCACGCGAGCATTTTGGTGCTGCTGCACAAATCACGCTGATCAACCGTTTCCCAACCCATCAGATCATTACGGAATTGCACCGTCTGGCAGCAGGCAACATCGCAGAGAAAGCAGTAGCTTTGCCGCTCGACAAGCTTCTGCGCGGCGCGAACGTTGACCTGCGCATCGGCAACGTTAAGGAAATCAAGCCGGATGAGCGTTCGGTTTCCCTCGATGACGGCGGAAACTTCACCTATGATGCCCTGGTTATCGCACTGGGCAGCGAAACGGCATTCTTCGGCATTCCGGGACTGCAAGAGAACAGCTTCATTCTGAAGTCCGTGAACGATGCTAATCGTCTGCGTGCTCATGTGGAGTCCCGCATTGCGGAATACAGCAAAACGAAAAACAAAGCGGACGCTACCATCGTGGTTGGCGGCGGTGGCTTGACAGGCGTTGAGCTTGTTGGTGAATATGCCGATATGAGAAGCGAGCTGGCTCGCAAATACGGTATCGACCCACAAGAAATCACGCTTTATTGTGTTGAAGCAGCTCCTTCCATTCTGCCGGGCTTCCCTGCCGAACTGGTTGACCGCGCGACAACAAGCCTGCAAAAACGCGGCGTGAACTTCCTGACCGGATTGCCGATTACCAAAATGGACGGTACAACCGTTGAACTGAAAGACGGCAGCACGATCGAAACCAGCACATTGGTATGGACTGGCGGCGTACAGGGCAACTCCGTTGTGGCTAACTGCGGCATCGAAGTCAACCGCGGACGTGCGGTTGTCAACGAATTCCTGCAATCCGCTTCCCATCCTGACGTATACGTTGCCGGCGACAGCGCGGTGGTTATGGGACCGGAAGGCCGTCCATATCCGCCAACGGCACAGCTCGCATGGCAAATGGGCGAGCTGATCGGCTACAACATCTTCGCTCAATTGAATGGCGGCGCACCAGCTTCGTTCACACCGGTATTCTCCGGTACGCTCGGCAGCTTGGGACGTAAAGATGCCATCGGTACCATTGGCGCTAACAAGACCCAATTGAAAGGTCTGCCTGCAACCTTGATGAAAGAAGCAAGTAACATGCGTTACCTGTCCCACATCAACGGTTTGTTTACACTGGCTTACTAAGCCTAGAAGGCGGCATTATATCCACATATAAAGAGATGGACCCGAGATTTTCGGGTCCATCTTTTTTTTATTTGCGCAGTCCAAACATAAGCAGATGGACTTAGGGACATCGACATGAAAACATAATACGATGATTACACCCGGGAGCGAGGGATACAACAGGATCTTCATGGTGCTCCGGAGCGGGATGTTAGAGAAGGAGGTAAGGGAAAGGCAGAAGGTGAAAAGGAAGAAGAAAGAAGGTCGAATAGTTATGTAAGCGCTATCGTAAAAGGTTCGCAGTTTTCATTTTATGAAACGGAGGGAGCTTGTATGCGGGGATATCATCGTCTTCATTCCATTGTCACTCAACTGTTTTTGTTTTTTTTCATCGGCACAACACTCCCGGTTCTCATTATGGGGTTCCTGTCGTATAACAAATCGGCCTCGATCGTGGAGGAACAGGTCAGTAAAGTGGCTTCCCTCACCATCACCCAAGTCAGTGACAAGCTGAACATGTTCTTCAAGAAGCTGGACGACTCCTCGATGATGGTGCTGAACAGCAAGGTGGTTCACGGCATACTAGAGGATCAGGATATCAGTAAGTATGACCTGACGTTGAAGGTGAAGGAGGGAAAGGACCTGCTGACCTCCATCATGATTAACTCGCCGGAGATATTGGACGTATACGTGTTTGACGTGCAGCGGAACAATTCGGTCCTCAGTGCCGATTCCTTGATGTCCATCCCGGACCAGTGGGATTCTCCATGGTATCGATCGATACTGGAGGCGAACGGACAGGCGGTATGGTTCGGCTTGTCGGATACCTCCTACCTGAAGCAAACGGGAATGGGATTTCCGGTCTTCGGACTAGGCCGGGCGATTCGGAGCTGGGATACAGGGGAGATTGTCGGGGTCATGTTTATCGAGATTATGGGGGATGTCCTGATTGATGAATTAAACCACGTCCAGTTCGGGGACACGGGGTATATGTACGTGGCCAATGACGAGAATCGTTACTTCTATCATCCGGATCCTTCGATGTACGGGAGGCAGTCCCGGATCAAGCTGCCCTCGGGTTTGACGGAGTATAACTTGAACAACAACAAAACGCTGATGATCCCCTCGCGCCTGAACAACGGCTGGCATGTGGTAGGCATGGTGCCGCTGAAGGAACTAACGGCCGATTCCGCCAGCATCCGGAGCTTCACGGTCTGGATTGTATTCGGATCGATTCTGGCAGCGATCGGCATGGGTTATTTCATGACGCGGAAAATCGGCAATCCGCTCGTTCACTTGAGCCGCTTGATGCGCAGAAGCGAGGCAGGCGATTTATCGGTCCGCAGCAAGAATGTAGGACCCAGCGAGATCGGTCAGCTGGGCAGAAGCTTCAACAAAATGATAGAGCAGATCGACCTCCTGATCCGGCGCATCGCCGCGGAGGAGTCCGAGAAGAAAAAAGCCGAAATCCGGGCGCTGCGGTATCAGATCAATCCCCATTTTCTCTACAATACGCTGAACTCGATCCGCTGGATGGCCAAGCTGAACCGGACGAATGACGTGGATCAATCGGTTACGGCCCTTGTTCATCTGCTGGAGGGGAGCCTGGAGCGCAATGGGGTGTTCATACGCCTTGGCGATGAACTGGAGCTGCTCCGCAAATATATGATCATCCAGAATTACCGCTATGACCACCAAATCGAGTTAAGGGTCGATTGCCCCGAGGAGATGGAGGGCCTTTATGTCCCCCGGATGCTGCTGCAGCCGATCGTGGAGAATGCGATCTTTCACGGAATTGCCCCGCTTGATGAAGGGGGCGTCATTCAGATCAGGATAACATCGCAGCATCAGGATGTTATGGTGCGGATCGAGGACAATGGAATCGGCATTAAGCCTGAACGAATCGAGGGACTGCTGTCCTATGAGCAGGATCACTCCAAGCATGGCATGACTCATATCGGCCTGCGTCATGTTCACCAAACGGTTCAGCTGTATTACGGCAGCAGATATGGGGTATGGGTGGAAAGCCCGGAAGGCGGAGGAACGCGGGTCACGATCACGTTTGCGAGACAAAGGGGGGACGATTATGTACAGAGTGCTGCTCGTGGATGACGAAGCGATCGCGCGTACGGGACTGCGCTCGACCTTCGACTGGGAGAAATACGGTTACCGGCTAGTGGGCGAGGCCTCGAATGGACAGCGGGCCATGAAGTGGATCGTAAAAGGGGATCTGGACATTCTGATCACGGATATCGCGATGCCGGTCATGGACGGGTTGGAACTGACCCGTCGGACAAGGGAGCTTTGTCCTTGGGTAAAGGTACTGCTGCTCAGCTGTCATAGCGATTTCGAATTCGTGCGTGAAGGCATAAGGCTTGGCGCTTCCGATTATATTCTCAAGCCGACGCTGGATGCGGACTCTCTGGGTGCCGTGCTTGATCACATGCGTCTGAAGCTGGAAGAGGAGAAGCAGATGCAGCGGATTCTGACCGAGCATGAGCAGCAGCAGCGGCTGAATAAGAAGAAGGCCGCCGAGAAAATGCTCTTTCAGGCGCTTTCCGGAGAGCCGGGCGCAATCGCCGGCCTGGAAGCACGAAATCTTAACGGCGCTTATATGCTGGCCGTGCTCCAGCTTGATTCTGATCCAGGGACTGGCGCGGCCGGGGTGCAGCACAAGGATTGGCATGACGAGATCGAGCGGTTAATGGAACAGCTATATGACCAGGTGCCGGAGGCGCTTGCAGTTCGGCTGGAGACGGACCGGATCGCTGTATGCTTGCCGTTAAGGGACGAAGCAGATCGGCAGGTTTTAGAGCACGAAGCGGCTATCCATCTGCCGATCCGATGCACCATCGGGCTCAGCAGGAGATATAACAGCATGGATAAGCTGCAGGAAGCGTTTCGAGAAGCTAGCGAGAGCCTGGAGGGCCTCTTCTTCCATCGAGATCGACAGATTCTTCGGGCAGAGGAGCTCCCTCTTACCGATGCCGATTCGGCCCAGAAGACGTCTGCTTCCGAAATGCAGGCCCTAAGAGCCGCCCTGGCGGTCGGAAACATGGTCAAAACCGAAGAGCGGCTGCAGTCGGTCATGCAGCACTGGCAGCCCGGGCGGATGAAGAAGCCGGAGGTCCTCCGGGAAGCAGAGGAACTTCTGAGCTTGCTCGCTATGTTTTATCTTCCCGGCGGCCCGCCGCTTCCGCAGATCGGGGAAGTGGGCAAGCTTCGTTCGGTGGAGGAAGTGAAAGAGCTGGTGCTCCAGGGCTTCCATACCTTGCGTGAGGAGGCTATGCGGCACCCCTTACCAGAATCCACGCTGCATGAGCGGATCGTGCTGCAGGCCGTTCAATATATTAAGGCGCGCTTTTCCGAGCCGATCTCCCTGCAGGAGGTGGCGGACGAAGTGGCCGTAAGCCGCAACTATTTTAGCGAAATGTTTAAGCGCGTCACCGGACACAACTTCATTGACTATGTGATTGATCTGCGGCTGAAACGGGCCAAGGAGCTGCTCTCCACAACATCGCTGCGCGTGTATGAAGTGGCGGATCGCTCCGGATTTAATGACGTGAAGTACTTCAGCAAATTGTTCAAGAAGATGGTAGGCATGACGCCCGCGGAGTACCAGGGACAGCATCGGAAATAAGGGGAATTTCATAGGATCGGAAAAGAATCCACTTTTTCGGAACAAAATCCGTTCAAAAGCTTTTTGTCAAAATTTTATAATTAAAGCGTTTACAAGAGCTTGCCAGCGAGTCCAAATCTGGTTTGAATGGAGGAAATGAAATGACAAGGAAACAGGTGAGAGGGTCATTGCTTGCAATCATTCTTCTACTATCATCCATACTCCAAGCGTGTGGAGGCGGTGGAACATCAGAAGGTGGGGAGTCCGGAAGCGGTGAGAAGGTCAAGATCAAATGGGCGACCTGGGGAAATCCCGGCGAGCTTACCCGCTTTCAGGAACTCACGAAGGACTTTAATAAGAATCACTCGGACATTGAGGTCGAATTTATTCCGATTCCGGGCGAGTATGATCAGAAAATATTAACCCAATTAACAGGAGGGACCGCCCCGGATATCTTCTATGCAGGGGACGCCCTGGTCGTGAAACTGATCGAGAATCAGAGCATTGAGAATTTGACGCCGTATATGGACGCACCGGAAAGCGTGATCAAGAAGGAAGATTATTTTGAAGGCTTGTGGGGCGCAGCCGTGCGGGATGGTCAGACCTTCGGGGTGCCGGTGGACTGTAATCCGATGGTGCTGTGGTACAACAAGAAGGTGCTGAAGGAAGCAGGGATCACCGAGAATCCAGCCGATCTTCAGGCGAACGGACAGTGGACCTGGGACAAATTCAAGGAAATGTCGGACAAGATCCGGGACAGTAAAAAGTACGGCTACGTGCTGGATAACTCCTGGAACAGCTATCACAGCTGGGTTACTTCCAACGGCGGCCGGGTGTACGACGACGAAGGGAACTTCGTAGCGGCTTCGGATCCGAAGGCGATGGAGGCGTTCCGCTTCCTGTACGACAACGTGAAATCCAAAAACATTACTTTCTCCGGCACGCTTCCCAAAGGGCAGGGCGGGGATGCCATGTTTATGTCCAACCAGGTCGGATTCGTTGCTGCAGGCCGCTGGTACCTGCCGCTGTTCAAGAAGAATCAAGGGCTTGAATATGACGTGGTCACATGGCCAACCAATACCGGCAATAAAATCGAGCCGGCCGGTATCCCGACCGCATACATGGTGATGAACAAGGCATCGAAGAATAAGGAAGCGGCATACACCTTCTTCTCCGAGTACGTAAGTAAAGAGGGTCAACGTTTCCGCCTGCAGGGCGGCGGTAATGCCGTCCCGTCGGTACAGGGAACGGATGAAGTGGTGCTGGAAGGCAATCTGCCGGAGCATGCCCAGTTATTCCTGGACGCTCGTGAGATCGGGTATTCCCTGACTCCGTTCGAGGCCGGCATTCCCGGGCTTAGCCAGGATATTACGTCCAAGTTCGAGGCGTTGTGGCTGAAAGATCAGGATCTGGAAAGCTCCTTGAAGGATATTCAGGATATGGCCAACAAGAAAATTCAGGATTACAAGAGCGGCAAGAATTGATCCAGCTCTGGGGAGGAACGGTGAGATGAAATGAACATGCAGCCTGCAGGAAGCTCCGGAGCCGCTCCTTCTCCGGAGCGGTTTCCGGAGAGGAGAACGACCTTAAAGAGCAAGACGTCCGACGGTTTATGGGGCTACTTTTTTATCTTTCCCCAGATGATCGGCTTGATCGCTTTTTCATTGGTCCCTCTCATCTCGGCTTTTGTCATCAGCATGATGAACTGGGACGGCATGGGAGCCAAGAAGTTTATCGGTCTCCAAAATTTCGTGTCCCAGCTTCAGGATGAGGAGTTCCATATCGCACTGGTGAACACGGTGTATTACACGATTTTGTCGGTACCGACAGGCATCGTTCTCGCCATGCTGGTAGCGGTAGGCTTGAACCGGGTTCGCGGGAAGATTCTGTACCGGCTGATTTACTTCATGCCGAACATTACGATGTCCGTTGCCGTCGCCGTTGTGTTTATGTGGCTGTTCAACGCCGACTTCGGCCTTATTAACATGTACCTGCAGCAGTGGTTCGGGATAACGGGCCCCTCCTGGCTCACGGATTCCAGGTACGTGATGCCTTCGATTGCCCTGCTGAGCGTCTGGATGGGACTGGGAGGCAACATGGTGCTGTTCCTTGCCGGGCTTCAGGGTATATCGAGAAGTTATTACGAGGCGGCCGAGATTGACGGCGCCGGCAAATGGCAGCAGCTGATCCATATTACGATACCGCTGCTGTCCCCGACGACCTTTTTCGTAACGATCATGTCCATCATCGGTTCCTTTCAGGTGTTCGACCAGTCGTTTGTCATGACCTCCGGCGGGCCGGCGAAGGCCAGCTATACGCTTGTCTATCACATCTACGAGACGGCCTTTGCGGACTTTACCTTTGGCAAGAGCACGGCGTCGGCGGTCATCCTGTTCGTGATGATTCTGTCGCTTACCTTGTTCCAGATGAAAATGTCCAAACGGTGGGTGCATTACGAAGACTGACGGTCGAACCTTTAGGAAGGAGGGAAAATGAATGATACATCGGGGATTGAGGATGTCCACCGTGGTGCTGCATATCGTGCTGATCCTAGGCGCCTGCATGATGGCCTTGCCGTTTGTGTGGATGGTGCTGAGCTCGCTCAAGGATTTGTCGCAAGTATTCGTCGTGCCGCCCAAGTGGATTCCGGACCCGTTCATCTGGTCCAATTATAAGGATTCGCTGACGGCGCTGCCGTTCGGGCGTGCGTATTTCAACAGCTTCTACATCAATATAATCGTCGTAGTTTCACAGCTGGTAACCTGCTCCATGGCGGCTTATGCTTTTGCCAAAATCACGTTCCCGTTCCGGGAGCCGCTGTTCATTCTGTTTCTGGCAACCATGATGGTGCCGGGACAAGTGACCATTATTCCGCTTTATCTGATCATGAAAAATATCGGATGGCTGGATACGCATCTGGCGATTATCGTCCCTTCTGCGCTCCTGAACGCCTTCGGGGTGTTTCTGCTCCGGCAATTCTTCAGAGGCATTCCGAAGGAAATGGAAGAGGCCGCCATCGTGGACGGCGCGAATCGCTGGACGATCTACGCCCGGATCATGATTCCTCTAATCAAACCGGCTTTATCGGCACTCGGGATTTTTACCTTTCTCGGGATGTGGAACAACTTTTTTAACCCGCTGATATTTCTCAGCAGCACGGATAAGTTTACCGTGCCGATGATGCTGAATTTGTACCGGGGCATGTATTCAACGGATTGGACACTGATGATGGCGGGGGCCTCCATTGCGCTCGTCCCGGTTCTCATCGTGTATATCATAGGGCAGAAATATATTATTGAAGGCGTTACTTTATCCGGGATTAAGGGGTAGGCGAGCTTAAGCAGCCCGTAAGCGGAGTTCTTGTATAGGAACCCGCTTACGGGTTATTTGTGTTCTGACCAGGATACCAATATAAAGCAGAGGAGCTGCAGTATATTCTCACAGATATACTAGTATGGTAGTATAAGGTAAAATGAGTACGCTTACATCTAACATATCATGAAGGGGGACGAGGGTATTGTTCAATGTACTTCTGGTGGACGATGAACCATGGGTTCTGGAAGGACTTCGAACCATGATCGATTGGAACCGGTTTGGATTTCAAATATGCGGAGAAGCTCTGAGCGCTCCGGAAGCGCTAAAGTTAATGGAACAGTTGAAGCCCGAGCTGGTGATGACGGATATCCACATGCCAGTCCTGAACGGCCTGGAATTGATTGAGCACAGCAAACGGATACTGCCTCTTCCTCCGAAATTCGTTATTTTGAGCGGATATGATGATTTTGGGTACGCGCATGAAGCCATGCGCCAACGGGTCGCCGAGTATTTGCTGAAACCGATTGATGACGAGGAGATCGAGGCTGTGCTAGCCAAGCTCAGCCATGAGATCCAGGACGAACGAGACGCTGAACGCAGCTACCGGAAGAAAGCTGGCCTTGCCGTCCATTATTTGTTGAACCGGTTCATTCGGGACGAGTTGAGCCCTGATTTGGCCGAGCAAGCCAGCAAAGCGATGCAAATCCAGGGCGAGCCGCTGCTGCAGTGCCTATTGATTGAAACAGGGATTACTGAAACGGGAGTGGATTGGATCGAATGGATGGACGATTACGGGCTCCCGAGCTTGCTGGGATGCTTCCAGGACAATAGCGGGAGCATCGGAGTGGTGCTGCATGTCGAGCATTCGACCCCGGATGAGGTTATGGAGACTGCGCTGCAATTGCAGTCTGCTCTGGCCCGGGAGCTTGAAGGGCCGGTTATCGTGGCGTTAAGCGGCACAGGGGGAGGAATCCAGGCAATCGGAAAGCTTTACAGGCAAAGCTCGGAGGTGCGCGACGATAAGCGAAGCCAAGGCAGAAGCGGAGTGTTTTGTTACCAAGAGCCGAGAGGAGCCGAGCGGCTCCGGGGACTTCCCTTCGGATGGATGGACGAATTGCTTTCCGTGATTATGGCGGGGGAGCATGCGTCCATCGAGTCATGCTTGGCGCGGATTTTTGCGGCCATGACCGATCATCTCCTCCATCTGAGGGCTCTTCAAGCCGATTTGGCCGATCTGGAATTAAAGCTGTGTCGAAGAATCGCGGAGATGAATGGAGATCCGGATCTATTCATGGACCGGCTGCAAAGGAATCTTGGTCATCTGAGTGATACTTGCCATAAAGCACCGTTGAAGAATTATATGCGGTTGCTCGCGTTTGAGGCCGCTTCGCAGCTGGAAGAGTTAAGCAAGCTTAACGAACACAATACCATTTTTCAAGTGATTCAGTATGTCGACCGGGAGTATCGGAGCAGGCTTCAGCTTCAGGATTTGGCACGACATTTCCATATGAACGCCACCTATTTGGGACAGCTGTTCAAGAAGCATGCAGGCAAGCCGTTCAAGGAATACCTGAATGACAAGCGGATCGAGGAGGCCAAGCTGCTGCTGAAACGGAGCGGAATGAAGGTTTCCGAGGTTGCGCTCTATGTCGGGTTCCCGAACGCGGACTATTTTATCCATAAGTTTAAGCTGACAACCGGGATTCTGCCCTCGAATTACAAGAATCATGTTGAAAGCAAGCAGCGCTAAACCGGGAGGGTGCCTTCATGAAGAGGATGTTCAGGCTGGGGAATTTCGTGAACGATATTCCGTTGAAAACTAAATTTTTTCTTATTTTTGTCATTGGTGTACTGCTGCCTATTCTGGTGGTCAACCTCATCTTTATGGATCGGATGTCGGAGCTGATCCGGGAGAGAGAGGAGCAGAACCTCGATATCTCGATGGAGCGGGCTAGGAAGGATATTCATAATTTCATCGACGGCGGGGTGGCTGTAAGTCATGCGCTGAGTACGGATAAGACCCTTTACGAAATGCTCGATCGTGAATATGAGTCCCAGCTGGACTTCTACGAGACCTTTGATGAGCAGCTCCGTAATCGGGTAACCAGCTACATACCGGTTAACAACCAGATTCAGCGGATTAGCATCTTCACCGAAAATTCCACCATTGTGTCCGGCGGCAATTATCATGTGATCAACAATAATGTGCTCGAGAGCGACTGGTATGCGTTGTGGAAGAGTTCGGCCCATCCGGTGCTGGTGGCGGCATACAGGGCTACGGAAGCAAGCAACTCGGCTTCGACGGCCCCGTATTTAAGCGTCATTGAGAAGATGGATTATTTTGATGGTTATTCCACTTATGAGAAGCTGCTTCGCATCGACATCGACCTGAGCAAGATCTATGACGTCATTGTACGGGAACGCGATTACTTGGATATGTATTTGGTGAACGAGAACAATGAGATTATTATGTCGGCCGGCAGCGGTTATGAAAGAGGGAAGTACAGCGCGTATTCGAAGTTTGATCTGGGGCAATACGATGAAGAGGATCGGCATGTGTTCTCGATCGGAACGGCCAGGTACGTGAAGGGTTGGAAGCTGATCGGCATCAACCGGGGCAGCCGGATCACGAGCGCCATGCTGGATATGCAGATGTTTACCGTTGTATTGGCAGCGGTTGTTACGCTGGTTGCGGCGGTCTTTATTACCATTATGCTTCGGTCCTACAATTACCGGGTGAAGCGTTTGTCCCGTCATATGCAGAAGGTGAGCAACGAGAAGTTCGACTTGATTGAACTGGACGAAGGCCGGGACGAAATCGGTGGACTCATCCGGAATTTCAATCAGATGACAGCGAAGATGAACTCCCTGATCAACAATGTGTACAAGCTGGAGATTCAGAAGAAAAGCCTGGAGATGGAGCGGGTTCGGGCTGAATTGAACTTTTTGCAGAGCCAAATGAATCCCCATTTCCTGTTCAATACCCTGAATGCGATATTGGTCGTCTGCACGAAGAACCGATACACGGATGTGACGGATATTATCAAAAGCTTGTCCAAGCTGCTTCGCAGACTGCTGAGCTGGAGAGAGGATTTGGTTTCCGTGGAGGAGGAAATCAGATTTATCGAAATGTATCTCAAAATCGAAAAATTCCGCTTTCGGGATAAATTCGAATATCAATTCAACATCGATGTGGAAGCGCTTCATTATAAAATTCCGAAAATGAGCATTCAACCTCTCGTTGAGAATGCATGCAAATATGGCCTGCAGGCGATGGATGGAGCGGGTCTGGTGACCATATGCGCTTCGGTTGCCCGTGATTATCTTCGCATCGTCATTACGGATAGCGGTAAGGGCATTGAGCAAAGCAAGCTACGGGACATTATTCTCTCGGTTCGCAACGAGCAGTTCTCGGGCAACAGCTTCGGTATTCGAAACGTATATCGGCGGCTGGAGCTGTACTACGACGATCATGTCATGTTCAACATTGCCAGCACCCCGAATCAAGGGACAACCGTTTCATTCGAGATTCCGATCCGGCTGTTGGAGTCTCGGGAGTTAGAAGGCGGAGAGGGGGAGAACCATGCCATTCAAAGTGCTGTTGATCGATGACGAACCGGGTGCGCTGGAAGGGCTGGCGCTGTGGATCGATTGGGAACGCTTGGGGTTTAGCGTCTGCGGAACCGCGGGCAACGGAGTGGAAGGCTTGAAGATGATTCATGGGCTTGCGCCGGATTTGGTCATTACCGATGTGAACATGCCGCTAATGGACGGACTTCATATGATTGAAACCTGGCAGCAGCATCACCGGGATAGCGGTGTAAAGTTTGCCATCATGAGCGGCTACAGTGAATTTGAATATGCAAGGAAGGCATTGCGGCACGGCATCCATCACTACATGCTGAAGCCTATTATTGCAGAGGAAGCCGAGGAGGAGCTCGGCAAGATTCATGCAGAGATGATGCAGGAGCATCGCAGATTAAGCCTGAGCGCGATTGCTAAGAGGGAAGAGGATGTTTCGCTGATCATGCAAACGCTTCTGGAGATGCCGCTTCGGGCTAGCGGCCTGTCGAAGCTTCAGGTTTTATCCTCCGCCCATCAAGAGTGGAACGTATGTCTGATCCAAGCAGAGTCTGCCTTGTTTCCTGCCGTCAGGGAAACCGTCGCCCGCTTGTCCGCCCACGCGAATTCGGAGTATGTCATCGATCTGGAACCGAACCGGCTTGGTTTGGTGTACGGTTATTCCACTGACAACGGGAGCGTACCCTCAGGCACGATCCGCGAGCTGCTCCGCCATTATGCAGGACAGCGGCTTTTTATAGCTGTAGGAGAAGGCCAGCAGTCTCTGGTGCAGATCCGTCGCTGCTACGAGACCGCCAGGGAAGCCATCGAGCATCAATTTTACGATCCGGCGTACGGCGGGATGATTTCATATGAAGAGGTACGGGATCGGCCGTTTCATTATCGTTACCCCACGAACCTGATGGATGATGTCATCAGGTCCGTGGAACTCCTCGACAAGAAGGGATATCGCGAGGCTGCCCGATTGGCTGCGTCCACGTTTGTGGAGCAGCGAATCGCGCCGGGGATCGTGAAGAAAATGGTGATCCATGGTTTGTATAAAATTATGGATTTGGTAAGGGAGGCGGAAGGTGCGGAAGCTCGAATCCTGGCAGCCAAATCCAATGCAGCTGGATTAACGGACGGAACCACCCATTTGAACGACTTGATGGGAGAGCTGCTGCGCTTCGGGGAAGAGTGCATCGAGCTTCTTCTCAAGGAACAGGCCCGGCATTCGCAAGGCGTAATCCAGGAGATTAACGATTATATTCGGCAGCACTACCGCGAGAATCTGACCATTAAGCGATTGGCGGAGCTTTTTTATCTTCATCCGGTCTATCTCGGCCAGCTGCTGATGCGTAAGAATGGGATTGGCTTCAACGAACTCATACATAATTTGCGGATTGAGGAAGCGGCCGCGCTGTTGAAGCAGAACAAGCTGAAGAACAGCGAAATCGCCGAAAGGGTCGGCTACAGCCACTACAACCAATTCCTTAAGCATTTCGAAAAAAGATGGGGCATGGCACCGAATGAGTTCAAGAACAGGATGTTCTAAAGTTTTTAAGGTTAATGCTTTAATTATAGTATAGTCCGCCTTTGAAAGCGCTTTTACAATAAAGGAAGGTTACATGAAGAGGCGTAACGACCAACGGTGTAACCACATTATGACGGAGGTGCTTTTATGGGGGGGAAGACAAAATCATGGCTTCGGCTCAGCACGGTGTTGCTGTTGTCGCTTTGCATCGTCCTTACGGGCTGCGGGGGCGGAAACGGGAATAGCGGGGCCCAGCCGGAAGCAAAGGACTCCGCAGAACAAACAACACCCGGGACGGACGGGGATAAGATCGAACCATTTGAGGTGAGTGTTTTTATTGGAGAGGCTGGGCAGCAGCCGACGCCGGATAACAAAATCTATAAGAAAATCAAGGATGAGCTCGGCGCCACCTTCAACTTTGAGTTTCTGGCCGGCGATATCAATCAGAAACTGGGCGTTATGATTGCCGGTTCCGATTATCCGGATATGATGACTGGAAATACGAAGCTTACAGCGGCAGGCGCTTATATTCCGCTGGAAGATTTGATTGAGGAGCATGCTCCCAACTTGAAAAAGCATTATGCAGACTACTGGAACATGATGAAGGACCCGAATGACGGACACATCTATATTCTTCCGAATTATGGCGTGTTCAACGGCAAGCTGAACAGCACCTGGTATTCGGGACCGGCGTTCTGGATTCAGAAGGCGGTGCTGGAGGAGTTCGGTTATCCAAAGGTCAAGACGCTGGATGAGTACTTTGATCTGATCTCCAAGTATAAGGAGAAATACCCGACCATTGACGGCAGCCCGACGATCGGGTTCGAAATCCTGAATTACGACTGGAGAAACTGGGGGCTGTTCAACGCCCCGCAGCATTTGATTGGACATCCGAACGATGGAGGTGTCGTCGTTAAGGATGGCGTTGCCGAGGTATTTGCCAACAAGGATTATGCTAAGCAGTACTACCAGAAACTGAACGAGATGAATGCGCAGGGACTGATCGACAAAGAGACCTTCGTGCAGAACTATGACCAGTATCTTGCCAAGCTTTCCAGCGGTACGGTGCTGGGGATGTTCGATCAGCACTGGAACTTCCAAAACGCGGAAAACTCCCTGATTACGCAGGGTAAGGATGAAAGAACATATGTAGGCATTCCGCTGGTCTACGACGAGAGCATCAAGGATCATTATCGCGACCGCGGGCCGCTCAACCTGAATAATGGCTTCGGCATCAGCGTGAACGCCAAGGATCCGGTCAAAATCCTGAAGCTGCTCGACGCCTTGATTACGGAGGATTGGCAGAAGGTATTGAGCTGGGGAATCGAGGGCGAGGATTACATCGTGAATGACGAAGGCCGCTTTATGAAAACGCAGGAGCAGCGTGATGCGTTTACGGACGGGACCTGGAAGCTGGCGAACAAAGCGGATGCCTTCTTCGGCTTCGCACCGAAAATCGAAGGAAGCTACAGCGACGGCAACGCGACGGATGCGGCGGCTCAGCCTGAGGAGTATAAAGCCGGCCTGAAGGAATACGACAAGAAGTTCCTTGAAGCTTACGGCTTTGACAGCTACGTGGACTTCTTCAGCGAGCCGCCGGAGAACGAGGTGGCCTACCCGGCATGGACAATTGATTTGGTTGAAGGCTCGGAAGCGAAGGTGGTCAACACGAAGCTGAATGACCTGTCTACCAAACACTTGCCGAAGGTCATACTGGCCAAACCGGCCGATTTCGAATCGGCATGGAGCGAGTATACGGCCGAAATCGGAAAAATCAACATCAAGGCCTATGAAGACCGAATTAACGAACAGATCCAATGGAGAATCGATAATTGGAGTAAATAACCGGTTGAGAATCAGAGGGTGGAAGGCGAGCTATTAGCCTTCCACTTTCTAAAATTAAGGTTGGTGGGGAGAGCAGCTTGATATGGAGACCTTAGCGAAAAAAAGAGCCGTCCGGCCCAAAAGGGGAAAGAAACAGTCCATCACATGGACCCTCATCAAAAATCAGAAGCAGCTGATCCTGATGTCAGTCCCGTTGATGCTGTATATTATCCTGTTTGCCTACGTTCCCGTATGGGGCTGGACAATGGCTTTCCAGGATTACAAGCCGGCCAGGGACTTCGGGCAACAGACGTGGGTGGGGCTGAAGCACTTTAAATTCCTGTTTACGGACGACAATTTCCTGCGCGTGCTGCGCAACACGGTAGGCATGAGTTTGATCAACCTCGTGCTTGGGTTTGTTACTGCCATTATTTTGGCGCTGCTGTTAAACGAAATCAAGAAAGTATTCTGGAAACGAACCGTCCAGACCATTTCGTATCTGCCCCATTTCTTGTCCTGGATTATCGTAACGGGCATCGTGGCTACCTCGCTTGCCTCGGACGGCATTATTAACGATCTGTTGATGAAGCTTCGGATCATCCAGGAACCGATTCTGTGGTTGAGCGAGGGGAAATATTTCTGGGGGATCGTCGGGGGCTCCCATGTCTGGAAAGAGGTGGGCTGGAACACGATCATCTACTTGGCTGCCATTGCTTCCATCGACCCTGCGCTTTACGAAGCCGCTGAAATCGACGGGGCCAGTCGCTATCGCAAGATGCTTCACGTGACGCTTCCAGGCATCAAGGCAACCATCGTGATCCTGCTGATTATGTCCATCGGACACATTCTTGAAGCCGGATTCGAAGTGCAGTATCTGCTTGGCAACGGGCTCGTAGTGGACTGGGCGGAGACGATCGATATCTTCGTACTGAAGTATGGAATTGCGCAAGGGAACTACTCGATGGCAACGGCCGGCGGGATCTTTAAGACGGTGGTCAGCGTCACCATGCTGCTGCTTGCCAACTGGACCGCGAAGCGGCTTGGGGAAGAGAGGTTGTTATAGACATGGGAAATCAGCAGCTCAGCCCGCAAAATGCGGCAAACGCTCCCGTGAAGAAAGATATCGTTAGAACGCGCGTGGAGCCGGTTCTGTTCAATACGTTTAACACCGCTTTTATGATCTTCCTCGTGATCGTGACGCTGTACCCGTTCCTGAACACGATTGCGGTGTCGTTCAATGCTGGGAACGATACGATCCGCGGCGGAATCTACCTGCTCCCGAGGGAGTGGACGCTGCAAAATTACAAGGCGGTGTTCGCTTCCGGGACGATTTATGACGCATTCTGGGTCACGGTGGCCAGAACCGTTCTCTCCACCGTATTGAATATCTTCCTGACGACGATGCTGGCGTACACGTTAAGCCGGCGCGAATACGCCTTCCGCAAGCCGATTACGCTGGTGTTTGTGTTAACGATGTACTTTAACGCCGGTTTGATCCCGGGTTATTTCCTGATCAAGGATTTGAATTTGCTGAACAGCTTTTGGGTATACATCCTGCCGTCCATGGTGAGTGCGTTCAACCTGATTGTGATCCGCACCTACATCGGCACCCTTCCCGAAAGCCTGGTCGAATCCGCAAGAATCGACGGCGCGGGGGATTTCAAAATCTTCATGCAAATCATCTTCCCGCTGTGCAAGCCGGTGCTTGCCACGATCGCGCTGTTTGTAGCAGTTGGCGCATGGAACACATGGTTTGACGCCTTCCTGTATACGTCTTCAACGCAGAAGCTGAGCACGCTGCAGTACGAGCTCATGAAGCTGCTCTCGTCAAGCATGAATTCCAACAGCAATCCGAATGTCGCTGCTGGCGCAGGCATGAACCAGGATTCGGCCGCCGCCATGGTAACGCCGTTGTCGATACGGGCGGCCGTAACGGTCGTGGCCTCCGTTCCGATTCTGGTGGTATACCCGTTTCTGCAGAAATATTTCGTTGTTGGATTGAACGTGGGCAGCGTAAAAGAATGACCAAGGTTTCGCTATAGGACAGACCATAAATGCAACCGATGAGGAGGCAAGCATACCGTGTCTATGAGAACAGTCTTTAGGAAAATCAGCCTGATGCTGATCGCGTCCATGCTGCTCATTCCGCCCAGCTGGAGTGCGGCGGCAGTTGAACCGGCTCAAACGCCCGTTGATCAGGATCTTGTGATTCACCATCATTTCGATGGCGGGACGGAGGGGTGGTTCAAACGGGGGACGGAGACGGTGACTTCCGCAACCTATGCCTATGAAGGGACAGGGAGTTTGCTTACGGAGGGAAGGACGGCGAACTGGAACGGACCGGGGTTTAATCTATCCGCCACCAATCAGCTGGACAAGGGAGCTACCTATGAAATTTCCGCCTATGTCCATTTGAAGGAGGGCACCCAAGGGTCTCAGAAGCTTCAGCTTGCCATGCAGCAAACCGGAACTGAGCCGGAATATGTGAACTTCAGCAGTCCGGTCGATGTATCCGCCGACGGGTGGGTAGAGGTAAAAGGCAATTATAAATACGATGTTAATGCTTCAGCCCTGCAGGTTTATTTGCAGAGTCCCAGCAGTCCGGACGTCGCTTATTATATGGATGAATTCAAGGTCCGGCTGATTGAGCCGGCACCGAACCCGGGGAATGAAATACCGGGGGGAGAGAATACGGTCGTATGGGATTTTGAAGACGGAACGACGATGGATTGGGGACCACGCGATTCGGAGACAGTAGAAGCTTTACCAGAAGCAGCCCATAGCGGCGGCTACGGCTTAAAGGTCCATGAGCGGACGAACAGCTGGAACGGGCCCAGCCAAGACGTTAAAAACATCATGGTGAGCCAAAAAACGTATACGATCTCAGCCTATGCGAGGCTTGAGCAGACGCCTGCCGCTCCGGTCAAAATATCTCTTTCGATGGAGAACAAAGCAGCGGGCGCAGCAGACACGTCCTATACGACCGTTGCCTCAGCCTCCGCGAGCGGCACGGAGTGGGTGGAACTGAAGGGAACCTTCGGCTTCAGTTCGGATATGGAAACTTTGAAGCTGTATGTGGAAACCGCAGATCTTTCCAATTTCTATGTCGATGACATTAAGCTCGCACTGCCAGGCTCGATTCAGACGGATATTCCGGCACTGAAGGATGTGTATCGGGATTATTTCGAGATTGGGGCAGCCGTGGAGCCCAAGCATCTGTCCGGCGTGCACAAGGAGCTTCTGGATTACCATTACAACTCGCTTGTTGCCGAGAATGTGATGAAGCCGGAATCTCTCAGTCCGAGAGAGGGGACCTATAACTTTACCAACGCGGATCTCATCAGGGATTATGCCAGGGATCATGGCATGAACCTTCGGTTCCATACGCTGCTGTGGCATCAGCAAGGAGCCGAATGGATGCTGAAGGATGATCAGGGCCATTATCTCGAGGTCACGCCGGAGAATAAAGCGCTCGTTCTTGGGAGACTGGAAGCCTATATTCACGAAGTGGTCGGCCGCTATAAGGGGGATGCCCGCGATTGGGACGTCGTGAATGAGGTCATTGACGAAGGGCGTCCGGATGGCATGCGGGACAGCCAGTGGTACCGGATGACGGGGCTCGACTATATCCGGACCGCCTTTCATGCTGCGCGTGACGCTGCCGGCCCCGAGGCCAAGCTCTACATCAACGATTACAGCACGCACAATCCGAAGAAACGCGATTACTTGCTGAATCTCGTGAAACAGCTGAAGGAGGAAGGCGTTCCGATTGATGGCGTGGGCCATCAAACGCACATCAATATCAGCGGACCGTCCATCCAGCAAATCTCGGATTCCATCCGAATGTTCGGCGAGGCCGGCTTCGATAATCAGCTTACCGAGCTGGACGTTTCGGTGTACACGAACAATACCGACGCCTACCAGATCGTTCCTCAGGAATTGCTTGACAAGCAAGGCTATCGGTACAAAGAGCTGTTTGAAGAATTGAAGCGGCTGGATCAAATGGGCGCCGATGCAGGCGTGGAAGGGGGCTGGATCAGCAATGTCACCATTTGGGGGATCGCAGACGACCATACCTGGCTGCATGACCGTCCCGCGGGTACGGGACGGCAGGATGCCCCGTTTCCCTTTGACAAGCAATATCAAGCCAAGCCAGCCTATTGGGGGATGGTTGATCCCTCCAGGCTAACGATTGTGAGAAAAACCGGAACGGCTGCGGAGGGTAAGGCGGTCATCGACGGACAACCGGACTTTGCCTGGAATTTGGTTCCGGCACTTAAGACAGAGCAGCTAGGATCGTTATCTGCTGAATTTAAGACACTATGGGACAAGGACCATATGTATGTCAGGGTTGACGTGTTGGACGGTTCGATATCCCCTGGAGATCAGGTTGACATCTTCGCTATGGTGAACGGTACCCTGCAAAAAGCCCGGATTCAGCGTGAAGCCGCCAATACGGTCGAGACCGCTGCGGGTTACGCAGGGGAAGCCCTCCTCCAGTTAAACGGAGCAGGAGCGCTGGGCGGCGAGATTTATTTCGATGTCCGAGTAACGGATTCCGGTTCGGATGACGGCTCCGAGCATGGCAAGAACGGAGCGGTGGTGTCCTGGAGCGATCCAAGGCATGCCCAGGACAGCGATCAGGAGGGACTCGGCATTCTAACACTCTCTGCTGCGCCGAAATCGGCCCAGGCCGGCTATGGCACCCCAACGGTGGACGGCGAACTCGACGGCATCTGGAAGGATGCCGGGGAATTGGCAACCGACGTGTGGGTCGAGGGAAACAGCGGCGCGACCGCTACATTCCGGACGCTATGGGATGAGAATCACCTGTACGTTTATGCCATCATTAGCGACAGCTTGTTATCGGATGCGAGTCCCAACGTATGGGAGCAGGATTCGGTAGAGATTTTTGTGGATCAGAATAATGGAAAGACGGATGTTTACCAAGAAGATGATGGACAGTACCGGATGAACTTCAACAATGCGCGTTCTTTTGGCGGTCATGCGGGCGAGGATAACTTCACATCCGCAGCGAAGGTAATCGACGGGGGATATATCGTTGAAGTTGCGATCCGCCTGGATAAGATCAAGCCTGAGAAAGGGACAGTCATCGGGTTCGATTTGCAGGTGAACAACGATGAAGACGGTCAGGGTACAAGAGACAGCGTGGCCATATGGTCGGATCCGACCGGCCAATCCTACCAGAATACGTCCAGGTTTGGCGTGCTGGAATTCTCGAAGAGCTCGGCTCCTGGCGGAGGCAATGGAAACGGCGGAGAACATAACGGCGGCGGTAACGGAGGAAGCGGAGGAACCACGGGCGGAGGCGGAAACAGTACGAGTCCGGCTCCAAGCACGTCTTCGTCTTCACTCGAAATCCGGAACAACAACGGGCAGATCATCGCTGCTGTCTCGAGTCAAGTCCTTCAGCAGGCGTTGGATAAGGAGGCAGCCGGGACGGAGGGGACGAAGCTTGCGTTTGTTGATATTCCGGCGCAGAAAGGAGCCCAGTCCTATGATATTCTGCTGCCGGGTAAGTGGCTGCTGGGGAATCCGCAGGCAGTTCTCCTAGTCCAAACAGAGTTCGGTACGCTGGAAATGCCAAGCGTGTTGATTCAGGGGACCGGTGTAAAGGATACGGATACCGTCACGCTGCGTCTGGCGAAAGTCTCCGGCAGCAATCTGGATGCGGCCCTTCGCGAGAAGATCGGCGATAATCCGGTGTTCCGGGTAGAGGTTATTGCTGCCGAGCGGGCTTTGTCCTGGAAACAGGGCAAGCGTCTCATCTGGTCGGTGCCTTATTCCCCCACCGAGGAAGAGCTTGCACGACCGAATCATATCATGGTTTGGAATATCGACTCTAACGGACGAGGAGTTCCGCTTTCCAGTAGCCGGTATAATTCCGCAGATGGGATCGTTCGTGCTGCGCTGCCGCATGGCGGCACGTTTGCAGTCGCCTCCGCATTCAAGACGTTCCATGACCTGAAGCATGTGCCGTGGGCGATCGATGCAATCGAAACGATGGCATCTCGCGGGATCATTCAAGGTGAGACCGAAACAAGATTCAATCCGTTGAACCCGATAACTCGAGCTGAATTCCTCATTATGCTCGTACGCGCGTTGGAGCTGGAGGGCTCGGGCGATGGCCGGGCAGCATTCGGAGATGTTACGTCTTCGGCATATTATTACGAAGATGTGCAAATCGCTGCAGAGCTTGGGCTCGTTCAAGGCGTCGGCGGAAACCGCTTCTTGCCGAACACACCGATGAAACGCCAGGACATGATGCTGATAACGCAGCGTGCCCTGGAGGCGGCAGGCAAGAAGCTCGGAGGCGAAGGGTCACTGGATTCTTTTGCTGATGGGGATCAGGTCGCCGAGTATGCCAAATCGAGTGCAGCGGCGCTTGCAGGTTCGGGCATCGTGAATGGCATGAACGGCAAAATCGTGCCGAAGGCATACTTTACGCGTGCTCAGGCTGCTGTGATCCTTGACCGGATTTGGAATTGGAAATGATTAAGGCTGTGAATCGTTAATAGGATAATCGGACGTGAACGATGAAAGCCAGCATGTAAGTAAGATGGAGTTTGAGGCCAGCCGTGAGTGACGGGCTGGCCTTTTTCGTGTAGATGCCGATCAGTCAAGGCGGACCGTACGCTATAAATCATGAGGGAAAGGCCAATCCTTTTCTAGCAAATGACGTCTATCTTCTTGCTTTCTTGGAAAACCTATTCATAGATTCAAGATTCCAAGTTACCGCTATCTAATAATCTATGAATATAGGTTGGGGGTTGATGTTCTTGTTTAGTTCATCCGTTCAGGCTGAAGAAGCAAATCATCCGGAGTGGGCACCCGAGCTTCTGGGGAGGGTTACCCAACGGATCGGCAGTGTCATTGTAGGACATGAGGAGCAAATCTCGTTAACGATGATTGCCTTGCTGGCCGGAGGACATGTGCTGTTGGAGGATGTGCCGGGAGTCGGGAAGACCATGCTGGTGAAGTCGGTGGCTGCGTTAATCGGCTGCGATTTCAGCCGCATTCAGTTTACGTATGATCTGATGCCAGGGGATATTACAGGGGCGTCGGTCTATTATCCGCATACGGGAGAATTCGTATTCAGGCCAGGACCCGTGATGTCCAATATTGTGTTGGCCGATGAAATTAACCGGGCATCGCCGCGGGCGCAATCCGCGCTGCTGGAGGCAATGGAAGAGGGACGGGTCACCGTGGACGGCCATACGTATCCTCTGCCTGCCCCGTTCTTCCTGCTGGCAACGCAAAATCCGTACGAATATGAAGGCACAAGCCGCCTGCCGGATGCGCAGCTGGACCGCTTTTTGATGAGATTATCGCTGGGATATCCCAATATGGAAGGTGAATTGGAGCTGCTGGAGCGGGGGATGGGCAGTTCAAGACTGGATGATCTGAAGCCGCTCATGATGGGTTCCGAACTCATCCGGATGCAGCAGATGGTTTCCCGCGTATTCGTGGATGACACCATCAAACGTTACATGGTCAGTGTTGCCGATGCATCCCGAAAACAGCAGGGCGTGACCCTGGGGATTAGTCCGAGAGGGACATTGGCGTGGCTCCGCGCTTCTCAGGCAGCTGCGTTTCTGACAGGTCGAATGTATGTCATCCCTGATGACTGCCTGCGTGTTGCCGTTCCTGTACTCACCCACCGGATTCATCTGTCTCATGAGGCACGCGCTGCCGGCGTAACTCCTTATGAAATGGTGGAGTCCATCATTACGAGGTTTGATTTGCCGCGTCAGCGAAGCCGGAAGGGAAATCCGTCATGAGACGCCGTCTCCTGGAATGGTCGAGAGGAGCGGCCATCTGGTCCGTTTCGTTGGGCCTTTATGTCTGGTTAGGCGGGGAATCGCTGCGCCTTGTATGGTGGGCATCCACGATTCTATTGTTTGGCGGGGCATTGACGAGTTTGCTGGGCCCAACCCGAATCACGATTTCGCATACAAGCTCCCCTTCATGCATACAGGCGGGGGATTCTGCTCAAATGACGGTTCAAGTGGCCTATCGTTCTCTTCTCCCCGTGCCGTGGCTTATCATAACCGACCGGATCGGCATCAGGGAATACCGTAAGCTGCTGTTCCCCGGCATGAAGCGAAGGCTCGAGTATACCTACAGACTGAACCAGGTTCCCCGCGGAGTCTGGTCTTCGATTTATAGCGAGGTGGAATGGGGCGATATGTTCGGCTGGTTCAGAACAAGCCGGAGCGTGCAAAGCGATTCCGGCGGCATGATTGTGCTGCCAAGACCCGCCGAGTGGCCGGAGGCCCAAGTGCCCAAACATGGAAGCGATATGGACATCGAAGATGAACGGGTACGCTTCCATGTTTGGAATGAAATGAGATCGGGCGTGCGCGATTATGTTCCCGGTGATCCCATGAACCGGATTCATTGGAAGAATTCCGCGAAGCTCGGCCGCCTGCAATCCTTCATACCGCATGAGGGGTATGGATCAAGGCAGGGGGTTGTGCTGGATACATCGCTCCAAGGGTATGCAGGTCTTGGCGCCTTGAAACCGGAGGATGCATTTGAAGACGCGGTATCTGCGGCAGCCGGATTTGTATCCCGGCTCATCCGCTACAAAGTTCCCTATCAACTATATATCGATGGGACTGGGATGGAGGATCGGCGAAACGAATACAAGGACGTGTTCAAGGGGCAGCAGGACACGTTAGTACCGTTTGCCTCCGTTCAGCTAACCGGGAACGATCCTGTAGGGGACCGAAGTTTCGAGAAGTCTCTTTCTCCCTCGCAAAAGAATAAGGATTGGGCGATTATTACGGGCGTTTTTCATGAGGGAGCGGCTGTCGCTGCAATCCACCTGCTGAATGAGGGCAGCAGAAAGGTTACCATCTTCTGTACGCAAAGTGTAAAGCGTTTGAAATCGGCTGGTAACTCAGGCTTAGAGGTGAGTCCATTAGAGAATCAGGAGCAGCCGGAGTGGGCACGGGAGTTTTTCAGCAAAGGCGGAAGGCTGGTTTACTTGCAGGAAAAGCGGATAGATAAGAAGCCAACGAAGATAGGAGGTGCCGACCATGAGCGGACCGGGAAGCTCGCCCGTTAGGGATGGAGGCCATCAGAAGGCCGGAATATCCGGAGCCTGGAGTGGCCCCCATATTTTCGTATCCCGATTGTCGCACGGAACGCTTCTTCATCGTATATTGATTACGCTGCCGGTTATGGGACTGCTGTCAGAGTGGCTGTTGCCGCTTCGGAATGCAGGGGATATGGGCAGCCATCTTATGCTGCAAACCTTATTCATCTGGGCTTTATTCTTGCTGCTCCAAGGATTGTTTACGCTCCGGGGCTGGGTATGGCTGCCGCTGAACGCCATTCTGGTGGTCTGGCTGTGTGCCCGATTGTTTGAATATAGTCATCCGCTAGCATGGCTGTCCGATTATGCTTCGGAGACACTTCCGGGTGACGTTTCGGCATTTGGAAATGCGTGGGAGTTTACTGCCTTAAGCCAGGAGACGAGAACGATCATCCTGCTTGTCGGCTGGGCTATCATGGTATCCGCGGTCCATATGCTGGCTTTGTATCGCCGAACCGTGTGGTTGTTTGGCGGTTCGACGCTGGTTTATTTGGCGGTGCTGGAATCTGCCATGGAAGAAAGCATCTATGGCGATATGCTGCGTGCGGTGCTGTACATTTTGATGGCCCAGGGCATGATGCTCATCCTTAAGCTGAAGCAGGAAACCGTGGAGGGAACTTCTTTTGAATTGGACATTCCTGAGCCTGTTCGATCCGGCCGCTTGTCCGGGCTGCCTGTGCTTCGCTGGAGTCTCGTGGTGCTGCTTGCTTCCGGTCTGATCACCGGGATTACCCGAGTGGGGGGAGCTATTAGCGAGCCTTCGGCAGGTGTGGGGTTAACGGTTTCCGAGATGGCGTCACGTCTGACGGGATGGGGAGAGCTTGTCTGGGGAAACAGGGAACCGTCGATTCCTGCCTCCCAGGTTGCCGGATACGCTTCCCAGGGAAATGATCTGGGAGGTCCGTTAACGCTGAGTGATGCGTTGTATTTTACCGCACAATCGCCTGAACCGACTTATTGGCGAGGAGACACGTATAACCGGTATGATGGGCGGAAGTGGGAGGCGGATCCTTCCATCCGCAAGCCCGTCAAGCTATCCGAGGACCTGAGCGGCATCCTGCCCTATTGGGAGCGTCCTTCCGGAGACAAGCTCGTCCAGACACTGACTTTTGAACAAGATACTCCGATCCAGTCTGTTCTGTCCGGAGGCATTATTACCAGCGTAAAGGAGATACATTTCTCCAAAGAGAGGGGTACACCGAGGCTCGCCGTTGACAGGCTGTCCGAAACGGTATCCCTGCAGGGCGAGAGGGCGGTATCCGGTTATACCATAGAAACTTTATATAGTCAGCCTGAGGAGCAACCGCTCCGCAGTGCGATCAACAACGATCCTGAATATATGAAGGAGATGTACCTGCAGCTTCCCGAGCAGCTGCCCCTTAGGGTGAGGAATTTAGCGAGGGAGATAACATTGGACGCCGTGAACAGGTATGAAAAGGCGAAAGCTATCGAATCCTATTTGGAGCAGAACCATGCCTATTCCCTGCAAACGTCCGTGCCTCCGGAAGGCCGGGATTTTACCGATTATTTTTTGTTTGATACGAAGGAAGGGTACTGCGTTCATTTTGCTACGACCATGACCGTGCTGCTCCGATCCGAGGGCATCCCGGCACGCTACGTGACCGGATTTGCGCCGGGTGAACGGGTGGCAGGTACGGTTGACCGTTATGAGGTAGCCCAAAAGAATGCGCATGCATGGGTTGAGGTTTTTTTCCCGGGACAAGGTTGGGTGCTGTTCGATCCGACCCCAGGCTTTAGCATCGATCAGATGTCCACGCCTCCAATGGTTGGTGATTCCGGTTCTGCCGGGCTTAAGCACTGGAACAGCCTGTGGAACTCCATGATTTACGGAGCCGTTAAAGTACTCTTTCTGATAACCGCCATCGGTCCTGTGATGTTTGGGGGAGTTTTACTATTGATTCTTCCCATCCTTGTGGCGATTGTTTATCAAATTCCGACCGTGCGCCAAAGTTTGGCCTTTCTGAGGATGGCCAGAACGATAGCGGTAAGCGGTCGGGAGGGACTCGTATCGATCTCGGTATGGGTTTGGGACAAACTCCAGCGAAGGTTTGGAGATTTGGAAAGAGGGCAGACCATGTGTCAATACGTCAATGCCTTGTCGATTGCCGATGCCGAATTCAGAGCGGAGCTGGAGCAGTTTGCGCAGCGCTGGGAGCGGGCGGCATACGATGACGAACCGTGGTCCCGTACCGAAAAAGTACTCTTTTTACGCCAATGTATTCGAATTGTCAAAAAACTGGCATGAAAACAAAGGGCCCTCTTTCTTGACGGTATGAATTAGGGTTGCGTATAATTAATTTCATTAATCAAGGGAGGCCCGGTAATGAATAAGCCTAATGAAATCATCGTCGTTATGGACTTCGGTGGACAGTACAACCAACTTATAGCACGACGCATTCGCGATCTTGGCGTTTATAGTGAGCTTCTGCCATACAACACGCCCGCCCAGAAAATTAAAGAACTTTCCCCGCGCGGCATTGTTTTCTCAGGAGGTCCTTCCAGCGTGTATTCCGAGAATGCACCGCATGTGGATCCAGCCATTTATGACCTGGGACTGCCGATTTTCGGCATTTGCTACGGCATGCAGCTGATGGCTCAACAGCTGGACGGAAAAGTAGAACGTGCCTCGAAACGTGAATACGGCAAAGCCGAATTGGAATTTGCTCCGAACTCAACGCTTGTCAAAGGGATTGAGCAAAAACAAACGGTATGGATGAGTCATGGTGATCATGTGGTATCGCTGCCTTCCGGCTTTAAGCTGGATGCAGGAACGGAATCCGCTCCGATTGCTGCGATGAGTAACGAGGATAAGAAGCTGTACGCCGTGCAGTTCCATCCGGAAGTTCGTCACTCCGTCCATGGTAATGAAATGATCAAGAATTTCTTGTACGAAGTGTGCGGATGCGAAGGCAACTGGAGCATGGAGACTTTTATCGAGGACCAGGTTCGTGAAATTCGTGAAGTCGTTGGCGAGCAAAAAGTGCTGTGCGCGCTGAGCGGCGGCGTGGATTCCTCCGTTGTGGCCATGCTGATTCACAAGGCCATCGGCGATCAGCTGACATGTATGTTTATCGATCATGGACTGCTGCGCAAGGGCGAGGCTGAGAGCGTTATGGAAACCTTCGTCGGCAAGTTTGATATGAAGGTCGTTAAGATTGACGCTCAGGAACGCTTCATGTCCAAGCTCAAAGGCGTAGACGATCCGGAGAAAAAACGGAAAATCATCGGCAACGAGTTCATCTACGTATTCGATGAGGAGTCCAGCAAGTTTGATGATTTCGCATTCCTGGCTCAAGGCACGCTGTATACCGATATCGTTGAGAGCGGTACGGACACGGCGCATACGATCAAATCCCACCACAATGTCGGCGGGCTGCCTGAAGACATGAAATTCACGCTGATCGAGCCGCTCAAAGCACTCTTTAAGGATGAGGTTCGTAAAGTCGGCGAAGAGCTGGGTTTACCGGATGAGATCGTTCACCGTCAACCTTTCCCTGGCCCGGGTCTTGCGATTCGCGTACTGGGTGAAGTAACGGAGGACAAGCTGCAAATCGTTCGTGATTCCGACTACATCCTGCGCGAAGAGATCGCGAAAGCGGGACTGGATCGCGAGATCTGGCAGTATTTCACGGCGCTTCCGAACATGAAGAGTGTCGGCGTAATGGGTGATGCACGTACGTATTCCTACACGGTAGGTATCCGTGCCGTAACCTCCATTGACGGCATGACAGCGGACTGGGCGCGTATCCCATGGGATGTGCTGGAGAAAATCTCCGTCCGTATCGTGAACGAAGTCGAGAACGTCAACCGTATCGTGTATGACGTGACTTCGAAACCGCCAGCAACGATCGAGTGGGAATAGTTTTTATACAGCTGTACTAGACCAAAAAACCTTCAAATCCACATCTGTGGGATTGAAGGTTTTTTTATGTGTGCTTGTACCACCCGAACCGTTCTCCTCTAGACGATAAATGCCGTTGGTTTATTGTATGCATCTTTTATGAAATAAGATAAATAATACGTTAGGGTGCAAAAGTCAGGTGCGAGCGTTAAGGGAGATTTAACCAAGACCTGAACCTATGAGGAGGATAAGAATGAAAGCTATCGTCATTGATCGATATGGGGGCAAGGAAGAACTACAGGAAAGAGAAGTACCTACCCCTACACCGCAAGCGCATCAGGTCTTAGTTAAAGTGGCCGCCACCTCGATCAATCCAATTGACTGGAAGCTCCGTGAAGGCTATTTAAAACAAATGATGGATTGGGAGTTTCCGATTATTTTGGGTTGGGATGTTGCCGGGACGATTTCAGAAATTGGAGACGAGGTAACGGATTGGAAGGTGGGAGACGCAGTATTTGCCCGTCCGGAAACCACCCGTTTTGGCACATATGCCGAATATACTTTGGTGGATGATCACCTGCTGGCGCGGAAGCCTGCTGCAATCTCATGGGAGGAAGCCGCATCCGTTCCGCTCGCAGGACTGACTGCTTGGCAGGCGCTGTTTACACATGGTGAACTGACTGAAGGGGAGAAGGTATTGATTCACGCCGGCGCAGGTGGCGTTGGCATGTTCGCTATCCAGTTTGCCAAACAAGCGGGGGCCTACGTGATTACGACAGCCAGTGAGCGTAATCATGAGCTGCTGGCTTCACTCGGAGCTGATCAGATGATTGACTATCGCACGAGCCGATTTGAAGATGTATTATCGGATGTGGACGTTGTGTTCGATACGATGGGCGGTGATGTTCAGAAGAACAGCTTTAAAGTGCTGAAGAAACATACCGGGCGAATCATATCCATTGTCAGCGATTTTGATGAAGAGCTGGTAAGGGAACATGACGTAACCGCCAAAAATATATGGCTGGATCCCAATGGTCAGCAGCTTCAGGAAATAGCCGCCCTGTTGGAGCAAAAAAAGGTAAGATCAGTCGTGGGAGCTACGTTTCCTTTTTCGCAAAAAGGGCTCTACGATGCCCACGCATTAAGTGAGACCCATCATGCTGTCGGTAAAATAGCAATAAGTTTCTCCTAATGAGCACAGTGCTCCCTGTTTCATCCTGCGTGTGGAAACAATCCGGTTTCGAGCGCGTCTCCTACTATCACGAATGAAACGCCTCCCGAACGGATTTCAGTGTTCATGTGCGCATTATCCTATGTTTTTGGTGTGTATTTTGTCGTATGTAGTTCAGTTGTCCTAGAATGAATGGGTTGTGGAATATCAATTCCCGAACATTTCTTTAAATTGACAAGTTTAATATTCGTTTTTGTTATTGACAAGGTTGGGCTTCTCGTCCTAGAATATGTGTAGAAACTGACATGACAACTACAAATAACGAGCTTTTTCGTATAATCCCGGGAATGGGCCCGGGAGTCTCTACAGGTCACCGTAATGATCTCGCTACGAAAAGAAGAGCGGCAATATAATGATGCGGACTCGTCCAGCATTCGAGATATCGGCCTGCAAGATGGAGCATCGTTCCATATAGCAGCAGCCGGTTATTCGATAAGGATGCTGCCCTGCAGCATGCGAATGATTGTTTTGCGGCTCTTTTTTCAAGCGACGGCCCTGGGGATTTATCCTTAGGGTCTTTTTTGTATGTTGCCGGTCATTAATTTTAAGGGGGATATCTCTACAATGGAGCGTTTCTTTAAACTAAAGGAACACGGAACAAATGTAAGAACCGAGATTATCGCAGGCTTGACGACCTTTATGACCATGGCTTACATCCTGCTGGTCAACAATCTGTTCCTGGGTCCTGATGGCGCAGGTATTCCGCAGGAAGGCGTATTTTTCGCTACTGCAGTAGGTGCCGGTCTTGTGACGATGGCGATGGGCTTCTTCGTTAACATTCCGGTTGCGTTGGCACCAGGTATGGGTTTGAACGCGTATTTCATGACGGTTGTATTAAGCTCGAACGGCGCAATTACTTGGCAGGCCGCACTCGGTGCAGTATTCATCTCCGGTATCGTCTTCATCATTCTCACGGTAACCAAAGTCCGCCAAATGCTGTTGACTGCAGTTCCGAACAACTTAAAGATTGCCATTACGGTCGGTATCGGGTTGTTCATTACCATCGTAGGTCTCAAGCTGGGCAACATTGTGACGGCTTCCATTAACCCGGGAACGGATATTACTCATCCGGTACCAGGCGGTGCCTTCAATCTTGGCCTTGGGAATTTCGTTGAGAACAAGGATACGCTGCTTGCGATCATCGGGCTGTTCCTGATCGCCATCCTGATGGTCCTGAAACTGAAAGGCGCTCTGCTTATTGGTATCGTGCTCACGACGCTGATTGGCATTCCGATGGGAGTAACCGATCTGTCAGGTCTGAGCACAGCAAGCTGGATTCCTTCATTTGATAATCTGGCTGTCGGACAGATGGACTTGAAGGGTGCGCTTGGCATTGGTCTTATCGAAGTTATTTTCATCTTTACGTTCGTTGAACTATTCGATACGTTCGGTACATTGGTTGGTACCGCAGGTCGTGCGGGACTCCTCAAGAACAAAGAGGAAGGCGAGAAGAAGCTTGGTAAAGCGATGCTCGTGGATGCCGGCGGCGTAAGCGCGGGCGCATTCCTTGGAACAAGTACAATCACAGCTTTCGTGGAAAGTACTTCCGGTGTTGCAGAGGGTGGACGTACTGGCTTAACTGCGGTTACTACAGGCGTACTCTTTATTCTGGCATTGTTCTTGGCTCCGATTGCTCTGGTTGTTCCTTCGGCTGCTACAGCTCCAGCGCTTGTCATTGTCGGTGTACTGATGATGAGCCAGGTGCGGGATATCGAGTGGGATGATTTCATGCAGGCATTCCCGGCATTCTTGACCATCATCCTGATGCCTTTCACTGGCGGTATCGCTAACGGCATCTCTGCCGGTATCATTGCTTATGTCATCCTGGCGGTATTCGGCAAGTTGATCGGACGCACAGATACTAAGGTGCATTGGCTGATGTGGATCCTGTTTGTGATCATCTTGATCAGGTACGCTTTCCTCGGTGCCGAATAGTTTCGGAATATTACTCTATATAAATGAATAAATAGAGCGAAGGCTTCGGGTATCTATCCGAAGCTTTCGTTTTTTTATTTCTGAAATGTAGATATGGGTGATTGATAAGATAAAAACGATGCATATGACTCATGAACGGTTAAGGAAAGTTGGTAGCTTACTCAGACATTCTCCTATGGATTTCGGATGAGGTAGGACGTTTTCGTAGCTGAGACTTAAGTTAATCGTATTATTATAGAAATGTTCAGTCACCAAGTAGACATGTCATCAAGAACAGGAACGGAAAACAGCGGGGGCTTTCTTTTCTGTCAGCCATACTATATTCAGAGGTCTTTTATATTAGATAGAGAGCATTCTATGAAAAACTTTAAAAAAAGACTTGCATTCATGATCTGCACATGGTATATTATATTTCCGGCCAAGAAATACGGTCGAAACAAACGCTTGGGACAACAAGCCAAAATGAATTTGAAAAACAAATTCAAAAAAAAGCTTGCAATGATCGAGCGGATGTGATAAGATATAAAAGTTGCTAACGAGATAAACTGTTGGCGACAAACAAAGAAGTTGATCTTTGAAAACTGAACAACGAGTGAGTAAAACGAACCACTTCGGTGGGGAGTTGAAATAGAGAATCGAACAAATTCTCGTCAGTTAAGAAATGAGCAAGTCAAACACTTTATTGGAGAGTTTGATCCTGGCTCAGGACGAACGCTGGCGGCGTGCCTAATA
>NZ_JBNNUS010000002.1:559971-900303 GCF_050279985.1 Paenibacillus sp. NPDC093718 | reverse complement strand
ACCGAAAATCTCAGTCTCATCATTTATGGGATATCTAAAGGGGAAAAGTTCGTTGATGATCTTCGAGAAGCATGCACAACTAAAATATAAATACGGGAATCGAAAATTTTGGGCAGAAGGATATTACGTAAGTACAGTGGGTTTAAATGAAGCAACTGTAGCGAAGTACATTCGTGAACAAGAGGCACATGATCAAGCCGTGGATAAACTGAGTGTAAAAGAGTACGAAGATCCGTTCAACAGCAACAAGAACAAGAAAAAATAAACCAGTTTAACTGGTAAGTGAAAGTGGCAAAAACACTGAGCCTGAACGGATTTGTGGTCAGGCTAGCGTCTTTAGGCGCAGTTTGGCAACAGGGGGTTATACCCCAAGAGCAAACCACCCGTTGGACGGGTGGTCATGATTGACCCCGGATGGTTACCGATATCTCCTGAAGAATGAGCACACGGAAGCAAAGATGCGGTTTGCATTTTTTCCTTGAGAACCTTCTTCGATAGATTTTTTTGAAAATGGTTGAATCTCTTTGGAATATCTATTAAAGTGCGCGCATATTCATAATCTGAAAGAGTAGTGCGGGCAGAGCCGGTTGCCCACATCATGAGGCATACGAAAACGTCTGAAGGCGCGTTGCATGAAGACAAACCGGGCTCCAGCGGTAGTTTTTCTTTACGGTATTCGATGGCGGTGTTTAGTTGGTATAGGCCTATTCGATATCTTAAAAAAAACTGGACGGACTTTAAGGGGCAACCGTCATATTTTTGAACCCGGTACATATGATGTTACTAGTCCAAATGCATGTACGAGTTACGCCGCTTTGCCGTTTCCATCAAAACTCATGGAATACCGGCGGCGGGATGCTGGCGACATTGTAAAGGCTGCTCATCTGTTGCAATGGCTTTGGCTATGAGTGGAACACGAAGCGGATGCTCTTAAAGCATTTTTCCTTCGGAGTAATTTGAGGAGGGGATCTCTTTTGGAAAAAGTGGACATTTTTAAGGACATTGCCGAACGGACCGGAGGGGACATTTACTTAGGTGTTGTCGGTGCCGTCCGTACGGGAAAATCAACCTTCATCAAGCGGTTTATGGAGACGGTTGTTCTCCCGAACATTACGAATGAGGCGGATCGAGTAAGAGCTGTCGATGAGCTGCCTCAAAGTGCTGCTGGGAAAACGATCATGACAACCGAGCCGAAATTCGTGCCGAACAACGCGGTACAGATCAAAGTTACGGAAGGTCTTGAGGTCAACGTCAGACTGGTGGATTGTGTAGGCTATGCTGTTGAAGGCGCTAAGGGCTACGAGGATGAGAATGGTCCGAGAATGATCTCGACGCCATGGTTCGAAGAGCCGATTCCGTTCCAGGAAGCGGCTGAAATCGGAACCCGCAAAGTCATTCAGGAGCACTCCACGCTTGGCGTCGTTGTCACCACAGACGGAAGCATTGCGGAAATTCCGCGCAGCTCTTATGTCGAGGCAGAGGAGCGCGTCATCGAGGAACTGAAGGAAGTCGGCAAGCCATTCGTGGTAGTCATTAACTCGACGCGTCCACGCAGCGAAGAAGCGCTTCAGCTGCGCAATGAGCTGGCAGAGAAATACGACATTCCGGTGATGACACTGAGTGCAGCCACGATGACCGAAGATGATGTAACCGGCGTTCTTCGTGAAGTATTGTATGAGTTCCCAGTGCATGAAGTGAACGTTAATCTTCCTAGCTGGGTTATGGTGCTTAACGAGAACCACTGGCTGCGCAGCAACTATGAGAACTCGGTCAGAGATACCGTGAAAGATATCCGCCGTCTGCGTGACGTGGATCGGGTGGTCAGCCAGTTCATGGAGTATGACTTCATCAACCATGCCGGACTTAGCGGCATGAATATGGGTCAGGGCGTTGCCGAGATCGATCTCTTTGCACCTGACGAACTGTATGACCGGATCTTGATGGAGGTTGTGGGTGTCGAGATTCGCGGTAAAGATCATTTGCTGCAGCTGATGCAGGAGTTCTCCCATGCCAAACGGGAATACGACCGCTTCGCAGAAGCGCTTGAAATGGTTAAAACGACAGGTTACGGTATTGCTGCTCCTTCCCTGGCTGAGATGGCGCTGGATGAGCCTGAGCTTATCCGTCAAGGCACTCGCTTCGGGGTAAGATTGAAAGCGACCGCGCCTTCCATCCATATGATTCGGGTCGACGTGGAATCCGAGTTCTCGCCGATTATCGGCACAGAGAAGCAGAGCGAAGAGCTTGTGCGCTATCTGATGCAGGATTTCGAGAACGATCCGATCAAGATTTGGGAATCCGATATATTCGGACGCTCGCTGCACTCGATCGTCCGTGAAGGAATTCAAGGCAAAATCGCAATGATGCCTGATAATGCGAGATATAAATTGCAAGAAACTTTGGGGCGGATCATCAACGAAGGTTCCGGCGGTTTGATCGCGATCATTCTTTAAGTGAGTATCGCCAAGGTGTTGAATACGCAGTCGCTAACGGGTCTAAAGTCCCGATTAGCGGCTGTTTTTCGTGTTTTCTTTGGCTCATCAAAGCAAAACGCTTGAAATTATGAGATGGCTGTATTACTATAAATTTGTTCCGCGTCATGCATTCTAAACGCGAGATAGGGGTAAAATACCCGATTGCACGTATAATTTGCGGTAAAACGGAAACAGTGAATAGCAAGTGGAGCACATTCCTTGTTAGGGAGGTGAAAGAATGAATAAATCGGATCTGATTACACAAGTAGCTGAATCTACTGAGCTTTCCAAGAAGGATGCAACTAAAGCGGTTGATGCCGTTTTCGATGCAATCTCCGAAGCGTTGCAAAGTGGAGACAAAGTCCAGCTGGTCGGCTTTGGCAACTTCGAGGTTCGCGAGCGTTCCGCACGGAAAGGCCGCAACCCGCAAACAGGTGAAGAAATCGAAATCCCTGCGAGCAAAATTCCTGCATTTAAACCTGGTAAAGCGCTCAAAGACGGAATCAAATAAAGATTTCTACATATTACCTAAGAGCACAGGTCGTGAATTCGTTCACGGCCTTTTCTTTTAGCTTACGGTGAGGAGGTCTGAAAAATGGAGAACGTTCAAAACGGGGATTATTTTATTGTCAAAGCACTGGACCATGGCGTGCAGGTGATCGGCCTTACCCGCGGTCAGGACACCCGGTTTCATCATACCGAGAAGCTGGACAAAGGCGAGGTCATCATCGCCCAGTTCACGGATCATACGTCTGCGGTGAAAATACGCGGCAAAGCAGAGGTCATGACCAAGCACGGGAAGATTGAATCCGGTATCTGAATAGAATTACCATCTTGGCAAAGCCCCACCAAATTGGTGGGCTTTTTGATCTCGCTCCAAAAGTAACATTCGTCACTTTTGCAAACTCGTTTGTCAAGTACAATTCCAACAGACCGCGGCCATGAAATCCTTTAATCTGAAATCAGATCAATTGGATAAAGGATGATGGTCATGGGAATCCGAGCTTTTTTTAAACTGGTGGAAATTCAGACTAAGGTAGCCAGCATGATTCCGTTCCTGTTCGGAACTTTGTATGCATTGTTTCGTTTTCAGCAGTTCGATGGGTATCATTTTGCCCTGATGCTGGCAGCATTGCTGTCGTTTGATATGGCAACGACGGCGATCAATAACTATTACGACTATAAAAAAGCAATTAAAAAGAACGGGTTCGGTTACGAGCAGCACAATGCCATTGTACGTTATAACCTTAAGGAGTCTGCGGTCGTGTCCGTCATCATCGTACTGCTATTGACAGCCGTTGGTGCAGGAATCGCGCTGTTCTTATCTACGGGCTGGTTAATCCTGCTGCTGGGGGGATTGTCTTTTGCCGTAGGGATATTATATTCGTTCGGACCGATTCCGATCTCGCGGATGCCGCTAGGCGAGCTGTTCTCCGGATTGTTTATGGGATTTGTCATTCTATTTATTTCGGCATGGATCCATGTGGAGGGGGGCCATCTGGCGGTTCTGGACCTCCAGGACGGCGTTCTGTCCCTTCAGGTGAACCTTCCTGAGGTATTGCTGCTGCTGGTGGTATCACTGCCGGCCATTCTTGGGATTGCCAACATCATGCTGGCCAACAACATCTGCGACATGGATGAGGATATGGAGAACAAGCGGTATACGCTGCCCGTGTATATAGGATTCAGGCCATCTCTAAAGCTGTTCCGAATTCTGTACTGCCTTGCTTATCTGGATCTGGTGGCTCTTCTCCTGATGAAGGTGCACCCCGTGTTAATTCTTCTGGTGTTCGCCACCCTAGTCCCGGTATATAAAAAAAGCGCCCTATTCACCGCCCATCCTTCCAAAGAGAAAACATTTGTGATCGCGGTGCAAAATTTTGTCCTCATGAATCTGGCGAGGATCGCCGCGCTGGGAGTAGCAGTGGCATGGACTTCTCGATCGTTCTTCTAAACCGAATCGGCTCGTTTTACTTGAAGCAGGCATAGCCTGCTTTTTTTCTTTATACAATGAGGTATGGACTCATGAGGAGCGGAAGAAACTAGGAATAGAGGAGGTTTAGGACATGAAGCACTGGCAATCCGTACGAGCCGTACTCCTGCCCGCGGCGATTGCATTTATCATGCTCGCACTGTTAATGGGGCTTCAATCGCAAGCCCGTTATAAGGTCGGCGCTGTGGCAGCGGCGATTCCCTATCACAGTCGGGAGTTAAGCGATGCCGGACTCGTGGACTCCCTTATGAATCTTCCTCTTCATCTGAAAATAAGCCGGGCAGATTATGAAGACGGAGCCCTGACGCTGGATATCAAATTAAGCGACCCCCCGGAAACGGCCGCCGAGGTGTATGAGGATATCGCCAGCATTATGTCATTTACGTTCGAAGGAACGGATAATGTGCAGCAGTTGTATCTAAGAGTGGTAGCCATCGATCGCTGGGGAGGGAAGCGGTATATGCTGCTGGCTTCGAACATGAACAAGGATGCCTGGGACTTACGCAATGCAGAAGCTCTAACCCAGCTTGAGAACGGCGAGGTTCCGCCATCCATTGCGGCCGCTCTTAACCTAACATTTACGAATCTTTGGCTAAAGCAGTTCAGCAGCCCATGAAAGGGGTAAAATAGTAGATGACAGGGCATGTACGTGCCTTGAACATGTGTTATAATAGATTGGATTGTGGGCTCAATTGGACAAAAGAACATCAAGTGCACGGAGGCTGAGAATGAAACCGTATCGCGTACCAGAACTGGCAGAGAAATATTTAAATTATGATATGATTCAGAACCACACGGAACTTCCGAATTTTCCGGATGCCCGTGTTCATTTGCTATACATATTTTTAAAGGATTCGGGACGAAATCTTGCCGGACATGAAGAATTGTACGCACTGGTTACCTCACTGGTTCAGGTGGGACTCGATACGCATGAGAGCATCGACGTTATGGAGGGCAATCAAGGAGAGGCGATGATGCGATCCCGGCAGTTAAAAGTGCTTGCAGGGGATTATTTCAGCAGCCGTTTTTATCAACTCCTTGCCTTAAAGGGCGAAATTGCTGTCATCTCGCTTCTTAGCAAGGCTGTCAGCGATGTTAACGTGATGAAGATGAGATTATACGGCAAAATGAAAAAAACGCTGCTTCCTTCTGAAGAATATCTAAGGCTAACGGTACAGCTGAATATGCAGCTGTTTCTTTCTTTTACTCCGCTGCTTGAGGTGTCCGTACAAGAAACATGGGAGAAGCTGCTCAAGGAAATTACGGAATGTGAGACGCTTGTGCAGGAGATGGAACGCTGTGCGACGCCTGAAGTCGGCAGATGTGGTTACGTGTACTGGCATCTGATCGAGTCAGGGAGTGACGAGGAACGAAAGATGCTGGTTGGCAAGAAAACGGATATGAAGGACTGGAGGAAGCTGATCCTGAAGCACAAGGTTTCGGAGAAGCTGCTGGACAAGCTGCGCGAGTCCGTAAATGCCGTTCAACTGCTGCTGGCAAACCGTGTAGGAGAGAGCCCGTACGCCGGTATGCTGGACCCGTTCCTGAAACGGCTAAGCACGTACCGGTCCGTCGTAAGTGAAGGGTAGGGGGATGCTGTGGATAATCAAACAACCAAGTTAGACATGAGTAAGCATGACGGCAAAAATCCGAAAGAGCAATACGTCCATTCCGTCTTTGAAAGCATTTCGGGAAAATATGATATTATGAATGATATTCTCAGCTTTCGAAGACATAAAGCTTGGCGCAAGTTTACGATGAAGAAGATGAACATGCGCCATGGCGATACGGCCATCGATCTATGCTGCGGTACTTGCGACTGGACGATTAGTATGGCACAGGCAAGTGAATCCGGACACATAGTTGGACTCGATTTCAGTGAGGGGATGCTGAATGTCGGCCGGGGGAAGGTTGCCAAACATGGGCTGGACCAACAGGTAGAGCTGGTACAGGGAAACGCCATGAGCCTGCCGTTCGAAGACAATCAGTTCGACTACGCAACGATCGGTTTCGGTCTGCGCAATGTGCCGGATTACATGCAGGTTCTGCATGAAATGAAACGCGTGGTTAAGCCTGGGGGGATGGTTGTATGTTTGGAACTGTCCAAGCCGACTTGGCAGCCGTTCAAAGGCATTTATTATTTCTACTTTCAACAAGTGCTGCCTCGGATGGGGAAACTGGTAGCCAAGCGTTACGAGCAGTATAAGTGGCTGCCGGAATCGCTGGCATTGTTCCCAGGACGAGAGGAGCTTGCCGAAGCTTTCTGTCAGACCGGACTTCAACAGGTTCAGGCCTATCCCTTGACTGGTGGCATAGCAGCCTTGCATATTGGGATCAAGGAGAATCTGGATGTTTAAGAAAATAGGAACTTATCTTGAAATGATTAAAGTGGAGCATACACTGTTTGCTCTGCCTTTCGCTTTTATGGGGGCGATTCTAGGATCGGCCGTCGTGTTTGACCAACTACCATCCTGGGGAGATATCGGGTGGATCTTTCTTGCCATGTTCGGTGCACGCAGCGCTGCGTTCGGATTGAATCGGCTCACGGACCAGCATATCGATGCCAAGAACCCCCGCACCGCAAATCGCGCCATTCCGGCAGGCCTGCTAAAACCGCTGGAAGTTATCTTATTCATTATTCTGTCTTTCGCGGTGTTTTTCTGGGCCACTTACATGCTGGATCCGTTTGCATTCCGTTTGCTGCCTATCGCTATTTTTATGCTTATTATTTATTCATATACCAAACGGTTTACTTGGCTTTGCCATCTGGTGCTCGGGCTTACAACAGCGTTGGCTCCGCTCGGCGGATGGGTTGCGGTAACCGGTCAAATTGACTGGAAGGCTATTGTGTTCTATATCGCGCTTGCGTTCTGGACGGCGGGATTTGATATTGTTTACGCTTGCCAGGATGAGAAGTTTGATGCAAGAGAAAAGCTGTACTCGATTCCTTCCCGGTTCGGTTTGCATAAAGCGTTATGGTTCGCGCGCGGTTTTCACGTAGTAACGGCTATTGGCTTTATCATTCTTTTCTTTGTCACACCGGTTGGCTGGTGGTATCTGATCGGCATGGTCATCGCCTGCGGAATTTTGTTCTATCAGCATTACATCTTGTCGCCAAACGATATGAGCCGTCTGCAAACCGCCTTTTTTACGATGAACAGTACACTGAGCATCATTCTGTTTGTATTCACTCTGATTGATTTGGTGGTGCGGTATATCTGATGAAATCCTTGCGCAAAAAAAGCTGGGTTGTGGGGATAACGGGAGCCAGCGGCAGCATATACGGAGTTCGCCTTACGGAGAGCCTGCTCTCGCTGGGCTATGATGTGCAATTGATCATTTCCAATGCGGGCTGGCGTGTTCTGAAGGAGGAAATGGGCTTTCAGGCAGGCAACCGCGAAGAAGTGCTGGCCGAGAAATTCGGCGGATACGAGGGGGGTGTCATCTACCATCCGATCTCGGACATCGGGGCAACGATAGCCAGTGGATCTTACCTTGTCGAAGGCATGATTATCATGCCATGCTCCATGGGGACTTTATCCTCGGTGGCGCACGGCTCTTCCGACAATCTGATGGGACGCGCCGCGGATGTGATGATGAAAGAAGGCCGTCCTCTGGTGCTGGTTCCGAGAGAAACGCCTCTGCATGCGATTCACCTGGAGAACATGTTGGCGCTGGCCAAGCTTGGCGTCAAAATCATCCCCGCGATGCCGGCGTTCTATTACGGACCGAAGACCATTGATGATATCGTGAATTTTCTGGTCGGCAAGGTATTGGACAGCTTGCGCATTGAACATCAATTGTATACGAGATGGGGAGAATAGCAGGCCGGGCCGCATCCAAGGGGTTTGCGGCTGTTGTCATGACGACTTAACGAACCTGTGCTACGATTTTGACGAACGACAACAAAGAAGGGTTACGCTTATATTTCAAGTTCGTGGATGAACTTGGCCTGCTAAGATCGCAAGGTAGTGCCGGAGTTATGGAATGAGAATCTAAGCATACGGGTGAAAAGATGAAACGATTTGACATATTCGGAACATTAAAAAAAGATATGGACGTTATCGAGAAGGAACTCTATCTCAGCGTCGAAGGCGACAGCCCCGAACTGACCGAGACTTCCTTGCATCTGCTTCGAGCAGGAGGCAAGCGACTCCGTCCTGTTTTTGTGCTGATGGGCGGTAAGTTCGGCGACTATGACATTGACAAGCTGAAGCATGTGGCCGTGCCGCTCGAGATGATTCACAGCGCATCGCTCGTTCATGATGACGTGATTGATGATGCGGACACGCGGCGAGGTAAGCCAACGGTAAAGGCGAAATGGGACAACCGGATTGCCATGTATACCGGCGACTATATATACGGCAAGGCGCTGGAGTTGACGACCCACCTGAAGCAGCCAGAGATTCATCAAATTCTCGCCAAGGCTATGGTCGAGATGTCCATCGGGGAAATGGAGCAGATTCGTGATTTCTTTAATACCGATCAGGACGTCAGAAGGTACCTTCTGCGTATTCGCCGCAAGACGTCGCTCTTGATTGCCGTCAGCTGCCAGCTCGGAGCACTGGCCGCGGATGCGGACCGCAAGGTCGCAAACAGCCTGTATCGATTCGGATATAACGTCGGCATGGCCTTTCAGATTCAGGACGATCTTCTGGATCTGTGCGGGACGGAGAAGCAGATTGGCAAACCGCCGGGGAGCGATATGAGGCAGGGGAATATTACGCTTCCCGTTATATTCGCCCTCGAAGATCGCATACGGAGGGAGCCGCTGCTGCAAGAGCTGGATCGGATTCATGCACTGAATGGCCAGTGTGATGTGACTGACGCCGTGAAGCTTGTAACCTCAAGCGATGGTATATCGAGATCTGAGGCGTTGGCTGATCGGTATATCCGTAAAGCATTGGCCGCATTGGATACTTTGCCTGACATCAAGACCAAAAAACAGCTTAGAGATATCGCAAATTTTATTACAAAGCGGTCATATTAGCCTTAACCATGAGGTTGCTTTCTGTTAAAATACGGGTACAAACATGTAACATCACCTGAGCATGGAATGATTGTTCAATATCCTAGAATGAGGGGAAGCGTGATGAGGCCAATGGAACGTACTTTTTTAATGATTAAACCGGATGGTGTACAGCGTGGGCTGATCGGCCGAATCGTCGGCCGTTTGGAGGATAAAGGATTCAAGCTGGTTGCAGGCAAGTTCCTGCAGATTTCAGACGAGCAGGCCAAGCGCCATTATGCGGAACATGAAGGCAAAGATTTTTTTGAGAACCTGGTTAGGTTTATAACATCCGGACCGGTGTTTGCGATGGTTTGGGAAGGGGACGACATCATTGCTTTGTCCCGCCAAGTGATTGGCAAAACGAATGTGAAGGATGCGCTGCCCGGGACGATCCGAGGGGATTTTTCAGCTCATACGCCGCACAATCTGATTCATGGATCGGATTCACCGGAGAGCGCGCAACGTGAAATTGCCAATTTCTTTGAAGCGAAGGAACTGGTTGAATATAACAAGACGCTGTCCCCTTGGCTGTAAGCTAAGGAAAGCGGAATAATCTGATTAAACAGGATGATACGATGACGGAACATGAACCTGTGCTGGATGATCCGGATTATATCGGCTTTGTTCGCAGCATCGAACGAAGCACGGGGATCAATCTCGCAGATTATAAAGAGGCGCAGATGAAGCGAAGGCTGACAACGCTGCGTTTGAAGAAGGGTTTTGAAACCTTTTCGGCCTTCTACGACGCGATGATGAAGGACAAGCCATTATTTCATGAGTTTTTAGACCGAATGACAATTAACGTCTCGGAGTTTTGGCGCAATCCCAACCGGTGGGAAGTTCTCCGTGACAAAATATTGCCGGAGATATCCCGGCAGAATCCCGGGGTATTGAAAATATGGAGCGCCGCCTGCTCCACGGGTGAGGAGCCTTATACGCTTGCCATGATACTGTTCGAAAAGAAGATGCTGAGCCGTGCGCGCATCGTGGCAACAGATATTGATGACGGCGCATTACATAAAGCGAAGGAGGGCCTATATGTCGAGAGGTCATTAAAGGATGTGCCTCCGGATGTAGCCGCCCGCTATTTTAAGGAAGAAGGTTCGGTGTATCGCTTCAGTGAGCATTTGAAGAAGGAAGTAACCTTTCATAAGCAGAATCTGCTGACGGACCGCTTTGAGACTGGATATGATCTGATTGTTTGCCGAAACGTGATGATTTATTTCACGGAAGGGGCCAAGCATAAGCTGTACCAGAAGTTTGCCTCAAGCCTGAAGCCAGGCGGATTCTTGTTTGTGGGCAGTACGGAACAGATCTTTAATCCGGGACAATATGGCCTGGAGAGCAACGAGACCTTTTTCTACCGTAAAATTCAATAGAGACAGCTAATCATAACGCATAAGCGCTTTTCAATCCGGAGGATGAGAGGCGCTTTTGCTTGTCTTGCGGCATTCTTGTCAAAGCGTTGGACCTATACTATAATGAGCAGAAGATATTTACGGAGTTTAGCGGTTTAACGCTTAAAAGTTTAAAGGGGGAAAAGCATCATGAGCTTACGCTTTTTAACTGCCGGGGAAACGCACGGTCCTCAGCTGACAACCATAATCGAAGGACTTCCAAGCAATTTGGAGCTTGATTTCGAAGCATTGAACTTTCAGCTTCATCGGAGACAGAAGGGATATGGCCGGGGACGCCGCATGCAGATCGAGAAGGATACTGCTCAAATCCTTGGGGGCGTGCGTCACGGGTATACAACCGGTGCGCCCATCGCGTTGGTCGTACAGAATAATGACTGGAAGCATTGGCAGAACATTATGAACGTGGAGCCGATTGAGGGCAACGACGAGGTAAAAAGACGGGTACACCGTCCAAGACCGGGACATGCCGACTTAAACGGCGGTTTGAAGTACAATTTGAAGGATCTGCGTAACGTGCTGGAACGCTCCAGTGCCCGTGAAACCACGGTTCGCGTAGCGGTTGGTGCTATCGCGAGGCAATTCCTGGCACAATTCGGCGTCAAAGTGGCAGGCCAGGTCATCCGGATTGGCGAGATCGAAGCTCCCCCGCACAATCTCACGATGGATGAGCTGATCGAGCGTACGGAAGCCTCCTCGGTTCGCGTGGTGGACGAAGAGACAGAGAAGAAAATGGAAGCCTACATAGACCAGATCAAAAAAGAAGGCGACTCCATCGGCGGCATCGTGGAATGCATCATCGAAGGCGTGCCGGTCGGTTTGGGAAGCCATGTCCAATATGACCGCAAGCTGGATGGCCGCATCGCACAGGGCGTGATGTCGATTAATGCCTTTAAGGGCGTTGAGGTCGGAATCGGATTTGAAGCAGGCCAATTGCCCGGTTCCCAGGTGCATGACGAGATTATGTACAGTGAAGAGCGCGGATACCACCGTGCAACCAATCGCCTGGGCGGATTTGAAGGCGGGATGACCAACGGCATGCCGATCGTCGTTCGCGGCGTCATGAAGCCGATTCCGACGCTGTACAAGCCGCTTCAAAGCGTGGATATTGATACAAGGGAAGCTTTCACGGCTCAGGTTGAACGCTCGGATGCCTGTGCGGTTCCGGCCGCCAGCGTTGTCATGGAGCATGTTGTGACCTGGGAGGTAGCGAAGGCTTTTCTTGAGAAGTTTGGCGGTGATTCGATGGAAGAAATTCATGCGAATTACCAGAACTACCTGAAGCAGCTGGAGAACTACTAATATGAGAACACTTCAGGTGGAACTAGGAGAGCGTTCATATCCGATTTATATCGGAGCTGGCATTTTGGATACCATCGGTGAGCTGAGCGCGAAGCATGGAATTACTCGCAAGAGCCCGCATTTGATTGTAACGGATGATAAAGTAGCGCCTCATTATTTGTCTCGAGTGGAGGAGCAGTTAAAATCAGAAGGATACACGGTAATTTCCCATATTGTCCCTTCCGGTGAATCCTCCAAATCGCTTCAAGTCTATGAAGAGGTAATGACTACAGCAATCAACGGCAAGCTGGATCGCAGCTCGGCAGTATTTGCGCTGGGTGGAGGCGTTGTTGGTGATTTGGCCGGATTCGTCGCGGCAACGTATATGCGCGGCGTGACGTTTGTTCAGATCCCGACCACCATCCTGGCTCATGACAGCAGCGTTGGCGGCAAGGTGGCGGTCAACCATCCGTTAGCCAAAAATATGATCGGCGCGTTCCATCAGCCCGTTATGGTGGTTTACGATGTGAACACGCTGATGTCATTGCCTCCGCGCGAGGTATCTTCTGGTCTTGCGGAAATGGTGAAGCATGGTTTGATCCTGGACCGTGATTTTGCCTATTGGTGCCGGGAGAACGGGCAAAAGCTGCTGAGCCTGGATCCTGATACGTTGATATATGGCCTGGAGCGCGGCTGCGCGATCAAGGCGAACGTCGTATCCCAGGATGAGCGGGAAGGCGGTTTGCGTGCCATCCTTAATCTGGGGCATACCATCGGTCATGCCATTGAAGCCGTTGGCGGCTACGGACGCTTCTTGCACGGCGAGGCAATTGCCATCGGAATGGCGGGCTCGGCCCGCCTTGCCGAAAAGCTTGGCAGACCTGCGGATCTGCACCATGAGACGGTGAGCATGCTGAAGGCGGTGAATCTGCCGGTAACCTTGCCGGGTGACGTCTCGGTTGAGCGAATTATGGACGCTATGCAGCATGATAAAAAGTTTGCCGAGGGAAATATGGTATTTATCGTACCGGAATCCATCGGCTCCGTCAGCATCGTTAAGGATGTACCGGTAGAAGCTGTTCGATCCGTGGTTGAACAGTTGAAGGGAGAGGGATAGTTCATGATGAATCGGGGAATCCGGGGTGCGACAACCGTCACCCGCAACGATGAGCAGGAGATTGTACAGGAAACGCTGAGGCTGCTTGAAGAGATGGTGAGACGCAACGAGCTCCAGCCGGAGTATATCAGCAATATATGGATTACGATGACACAGGATCTGGACGCGACGTTTCCGGCCAAAGCGATACGCCAGCTGGAAGGCTGGGATCTTGTCCCTTTGATGTGTTCGGTTGAAATACCGGTTCAAGGCAGTCTGCCGCGCTGCATCCGATTTATGGTTCAAGTCAATACGGATAAAAGCCAGAGCGAGATCAAGCATGTGTATTTGAATGAAGCCAAGCGGCTGCGGCCGGATTTATCAGGCTCCAACGCCTGATGAGAAATTTAGGGTTGCAGTAACACGGCTTCATCCTGTATAGTGAAATCAGAATAGCTGAGTAGAGTTAGGTTTTACAGATGAGTTGAGTTGAGAAGAGCTGAGGCATTTTAGGCAATAACATAATCGGGATTAAGGGTGAACTTGATTTCATGATGAATAGTACAGCATGTTCGCACGGATGGTTACAGTCCTATTTCTTGTATCCGTCATTTGGAACAATAGCGGCTGTAGTTCGTCGTTGAATGGGTTCGAAATCCTTGACCGCGCTCTTTTTTCATAGACTTATTCTGAACGTTAACCTCTACTTCGGTAGAGGTTTTTTTGTTGTATACCATCAATTAAGGAGGGATTGACATGGCGAATCCATCAATGGAGCAAGTGGTGGCTATGGCAGGTGAATATAACCTGATTCCGGTAGCGATCAGACTGTTAGCCGACATGGAAACCCCGATTCGCATTTTTCAACGATATGCGGAACGGAAGCGGGCATTTTTACTTGAAAGCGTTGAGGGCGGAGTACAGTGGGCACGGTATTCGTTTATCGGAACAGACCCCTTCTTAATGATTACGGGTAAAAAAGGAAAGATCGAAATTGAAAGGAACGGAGAGCGTTCCCTGCTGAAAGGAAAGCCTGTCGAGGAGTTAAAGGCGCTGCTGCGAACGTACCGCAGCCCGCAGCTGAAGGAGATGCCTCCTTTTACCGGAGGGGCTATCGGATTTTTCGGATATGACCTTCTCCAATATTATGAGAAGCTTCCGGCACATGCGATGGACGATCTCGGAATGGATGATATCCGGTTCATGTTTTGCGATCAAGTCATTGTCTTCGACCATGTGAAGCAGCAGATCATGCTGGTTGGCAACGTACACGTGAAGCCGGGGGATTCGGACGAAGCTATCCGGCAAAGCTATCGGGATGTATGCCGTACCTTGGAAGCCGCAGCCGAGCAGCTGCAAGAACAGGGACCGCGGGAGAACGTGAACTCCAAAGGCATTCCGGCGGATGTTGATATGGGCGACATTAAATCCAATATGACAAAAGAGAAGTACCTCTCCAATGTGGAGCAAGCGAAGGAATACATTCGTGCTGGTGACATTTTTCAGGTGGTATTGTCCCAGCGCTTCCATATTGAGACCGAAGTATCGCCGCTTCACGTCTACCGGGTGCTGAGAACGCTGAATCCTTCGCCGTATATGTATTATCTCAAAATGGACGACGACATTATCGTAGGAACCTCCCCGGAAGCCCTGGTGAAGGTGGATGGACGAAGATTGGAAACAAGACCGATTGCAGGCACAAGACCTAGAGGCAGTGATGAGGCCGAAGACCAGGCGCTGGCTGATGATCTGCTGCAGGACGAGAAGGAACGCGCCGAGCATTTGATGCTGGTGGATCTGGGTCGCAATGACTTGGGCCGTGTGTCAGAGTTCGGCACGGTGAAGTGCGACACGTTCATGGAGATTGAAAAATACTCCCACGTGATGCATATGGTATCCAGCGTTTCCGGTCAGCTGAGTGAGGATAAGGATTTCTTTGATGCTTTTCTGTCCTGCTTGCCGGCAGGAACGGTATCCGGTGCTCCGAAACTAAGGGCCATGGAAATCATTGCCGAGTTGGAGCGGGAGGCCAGAGGCGCGTATGCGGGGGCCATCTGTTATCTGGGCTTTGGCGGTAATATGGATTCCTGCATTACGATCCGTACGATCATTTTTCGTCAGGGCAAAGCTTATGTTCAGGCGGGGGCAGGCATCGTATGGGACTCGGTACCGGAGAAGGAATATGAAGAAACCGTCAACAAAGCTAAAGGGATGCTGAAGGCGATCCGCGTCGCGGAAGCGATGTTCCCGTCCAGCGCGGGTGCTAACGATTTAATTAATCAGGATTACCTGTACCAATACACACCTTAAACCGAAGGAGGAGAACGTAATGAACGTCATGGAAACGATGCAATCCAGCCTTACGAAGTTGATTCAAGGTCAAGATCTGAGCCGGGAGGAAGCGCGCGGGGTCATGCAGTCCATTATGGAAGGCCAGGCAACCCATTCTCAAATCGGGGCGCTGCTTACTGCCTTGAGAATGAAGGGGGAGACAGTCGATGAGATCACCGGCTTCGCCGAGGCGATGCGTGGTGCGGGCGGGCGCGTCGTTACCGAGCGAAACCAGCTGCTGGATACATGCGGCACCGGAGGATCCGGGATTCATAAGTTTAACATTTCTACCGTATCTGCCATTATTTCCTCCTCGGTTTCGGTCAGAGTGGCCAAACACGGCAACCGCTCGGCATCGGGACGGGCGGGCAGCGCCGATGTGCTGGAGGCACTGGGCGTCAATATTCACTTGACGGCAGAGCAAGCCACAGCCTGTTTGAATGACATCGGAATCTGTTTCCTGTTTGCCCAGATCTATCATCCGTCGATGAAATATGCGGCTGCTCCTCGCAAAGAGCTCGGAGTTCGAACCGTATTTAACATGCTGGGGCCTTTGACAAACCCGGCAGGCGCAGATCGGCAGATGCTCGGGATTTACGATATGAACAAAACGGAAACCATCGCGCAGGTGCTCAAAGAGCTTGGCTTGAAGCGGGCTATGGTGGTAACCAGCCATGACGGTTTGGATGAAATCAGCATCTCTGCGCCTACGCGAGTATCCGAGCTCCGCGGCGGAGAAGTCCGAACTTATGATATTCATCCGCATGATCTGGGACTGTCGGTTCATCCGATGAGCGATATTCTGGGCGGCGATGCAAAAGAGAACGCAGCCATCATCGGATCGGTGCTGCGTGGTGAGCGCAGTGCTTACCGGGATATCGTGCTTGCCAATGCCGGTGCCTGCATCTATGTGTCGGGGCTTGCGGATAGTTTGGCCGAAGGTGTGCAGCGCGCAGCGGGAGCCATCGATTCAGGGCTGGCTCAGTCCAAGCTGGAGCAGCTGATCTCAAGAACGGGGGAAATGAGTTATGTATCTTGATCGAATAGTAGAAACGAAGCGCAGAGAGGTTGCTCGGCTGCGAGATACATTCAGCATCTCGGAAGCGGAGAGGCAAATAGCGGATTTACCGCCGACTCTCGGTTTTGAGAAGGCGTTGTCCACGGGGCGTAAACGCAGCATGGGGTTAATCGCGGAGGTGAAGAAGGCTTCGCCGTCCAAAGGGTTGATTCGTCCGGACTTTGACCCGGTTATGATCGCCAAGGCTTATGAGGCAGCCGATGCCGATTGCCTATCCGTGCTGACCGACAAGGACTATTTTCAGGGTAGTGGAGAGTATTTGAAGGCGGTAAGGTCGGCAGTCAATATTCCTCTGCTGCGCAAGGATTTTATTATTGACGAGACTCAGATTTACGAAGCGCGGCTGTTAGGTGCGGACGCGGTTCTCTTGATAGCGAGCATACTGGAGCCGCGACGGATCGCGGAGTTTATAGACATCGCCGGCTCTATTGGCTTGGACTGCTTGATTGAGGTTCATGATGGGCAGGAGCTGGAATCGGTTCTTGAGCTGGGAACGGCGCAGCTAATCGGGATTAACAACCGCAATCTTCGGACCTTTGAAACCTCGCTGCAGACAACGGCCGATATCGCAGCACAAGTTCCGCAGGGAGTTACGTTGATCAGCGAGAGCGGAATATCAGGCCCCGCCGATATTTCCTACTTGCATTATGTTGGGGCACATGGTGTTCTGGTCGGGGAGCATTTCATGCGCCAGCAGGACGTGTTCCGCGCGGTAAACGATCTGATGGGACCCTTACCGATCGCTGCAGACATAGAATAAAGGGGATATTGGATGATGAGTACGGCGCTAAAAATATGTGGACTTCAAAGCGTTGAAGTGCTAAAATCTATGATAAACTTACCTGTGGATTATATCGGATTTGTATTTGCCAAGAGCCGGCGGAGGGTATCTCCGCAGCAGGCTTCGCAGTTGATGCAAGTATTGCGGGAATGGGATCATGGCAAGATTCCCGCTGCTGTCGGCGTCTTGGTTAACCCTGATTTGAATGAGCTGGAAGAGCTTCTACGAGAAGCAGCGCTCGACGTCGTGCAGCTGCATGGTCAGGAATCGCCGCAATTTTGCCGGGAAGTGAAGAAGCGCTTCCCGGTTTCCGTTTTTAAGGCGATATCGATCGAGAGTGGCCGCCCGGAGTCGGAACGTCTGTCAGCACTGGATCCGTATGCGGGCGGCATCGACGGATTGCTGATCGACACGTACGATCCGGTGTATGGCGGAGGTTCTGGCAAGACATTTGCCTGGGAACTCATCCCGCCTTACCAGAAGTGGGCGAAACAGCAAGGGATCCCCTTGTTTGTAGCCGGCGGATTGGATTCGGATAATGTATCGCAACTAATAGGTCAATACGCTCCGTACGGCGTGGATGTATCCAGCGGTGTTGAGAGCGAGCCTGGCGTGAAGGACATAAACAAAGTGATGGCATTTGTAGAAAGGGTGAAGGAGAAATGACACAACTTCCTGACCGTAATGGACGTTTCGGGGTGTTTGGTGGCCGGTTCGTACCGGAAACACTCATGAACGCTTTAATAGAGCTTGAACAAGAGTATAACCGCTTCTCGGAGGATCCTGCCTTCAAAGAGGAGATTGCTTATTTGCTTAAACAGTATTCCGGACGGGAAACGCCGTTATATTATGCCGAACGACTCAGCAAACACCTCGGCAAGGCTAAAATTTATCTCAAGCGTGAGGACTTGAACCATACAGGCGCACACAAAATCAACAACGCCATTGCTCAAGGCGTGTTAGCCAAACGCATGGGCAAAGGCAAGGTCATTGCCGAAACGGGCGCCGGGCAGCATGGTGTTGCCACTGCAACCGTAGCCGCTCTGCTCGGTCTCGAATGCAAGGTGTTCATGGGCGAAGAGGATACCAAGCGGCAGCAGTTGAATGTATTCCGCATGAAAATGCTCGGAGCCGAAGTGATTCCGGTGACGTCGGGAAGCCGAACGCTAAAAGATGCCGGCAACGAGGCGCTTCGCTATTGGGTCAGCAACGTAGAGGATACTTTCTATGTGCTTGGCTCCGCAGTAGGTCCGCATCCGTATCCGATGATGGTGCGGAACTTCCAGCGGATCATCGGTGACGAGACCCGCAAACAGATTCTGGAGACGGAAGGAAGACTTCCAAACGTGATTCTTGCACCAATCGGGGGAGGAAGCAATGCGATCGGCATGTTCTACCCGTTCCTGGAAGATAAGGAGGTCGGTTTGATTGGTGTCGAAGCGGCCGGCAAAGGAGTAGATACCGATTTTCATGCGGCTACCATGTCCAAGGGGACCCAGGGCGTATTTCAGGGATCGATGAGTTATTTGCTTCAGGATGAGTATGGACAGGTTCAGGAGGCGCATTCCATTTCTGCCGGCCTTGATTATCCCGGCGTTGGGCCTGAGCATTCCTACTTAAAAGATATTGAGCGTGTGCAGTATGTGCCTATAACTGACCAAGAGGCATTGGATGCCTTGCAGCTGCTTTGCCGCACGGAAGGCATTATTCCAGCCCTGGAATCCGCGCATGCCGTAGCGCAAGCCGTAAAAATGGCGTCCGCGTGGACCGAAGACGATATCGTCGTCATTAATTTGTCCGGTCGCGGTGATAAGGACGTGGAGTCCATCATGGCTTACACGGGAGGAATAACCGAATGAACCGAATAGACCAGACCTTTGCGTCGTTAAAACAGCAAAACAAGACGGCCCTGATTCCTTATCTGACCGTTGGGGATCCGGACGTAAAGTCGACGCTGGATATCCTTCATGAGCTTGAAATTGCAGGGGCCGATATTATCGAACTCGGCGTTCCTTATTCGGATCCCCTCGCCGATGGCCCGGTCATCCAGCGTGCTTCCGAGCGCGCCCTGAAGAGCAAGGTGACCATTCGCACCTGCATGGAGACCGCGCGCCTGGCAAGAGAACGGGGGAGCAAGCTGCCGTTCATTCTGTTCACCTATTACAATCCGGTTCTGCAGACCGGACTGGGTGTTTTCTTCGAAGAAGTGGTAAGGCATGATATCAGCGGGCTGATCATTCCGGATCTGCCGGTGGAAGAATCCGAAGAGGTTCGGAAACGGGCTCATGCCGCGGGCGTTCACCTGATTCCGCTGGTGGCACCTACCTCCCATGAACGGATTGCGAGCATCGCTTCGGAAGCGACCGGTTTTGTGTATTGCGTATCCTCGCTCGGCGTAACAGGCGAGCGCACCGATTTTTATTCGGGAGTGGAGTCATTCCTTGAAACGGTGAAGCAGTACAGCAATGTGCCTATCGCGATTGGTTTTGGCATTTCGTCCGGCGAACAGGTTGCCAGATTCTCGAAAATCTGCGACGGCGTCGTTGTTGGCAGTGCCATAGTGCGTCAGATCGAGTCTACTATTCCCCTCCTTGAGAAGGAAGAGACGAGACAGCAGGGACTTTTGCAAATCAGAGAGTTTGTGGCACAATTAAAGGGATAATGTTGTGTTTAAGCAGTTATGAAAGGTGAGGCGAATGACGAATGAAACCGAAAGCGCAAATTGTTAATCTTCCTGTATATCAACCCGGGAAGCCCATCGAAGAAGTTAAAAAAGAACTTGGCCTGGATGTGGTCATTAAGCTGGCCTCCAACGAGAATCCGTATGGCTGCTCGCCGCGCGCAACCGAAGCAATTGCCGCTGAGCTGGCAACGCTCAGCCTGTATCCGGATGGAAGTTCAGCCGATTTAACGGCGGAGCTTGCTGATCAGCTTGGTATTAAACGCAATCAGATTATTTTCGGATGCGGATCCGATGAAATCATCGCTCTCATTATTCGTGCGTTCCTGGAGCCGGGAGACGAAACCATTATGGCCGATCAGACCTTCTCGGTGTATAAAACGAATGCAGATATTGAAGGTGCGACAAGCATTGAGGTGCCTCTGGTTAACGGGAAGCATGATCTGCCGGGCATGGCAAAAACCGTTACGGACAAAACCAAAATCATTTGGGTGTGTAATCCGAATAATCCGACGGGAACCATCGTTTCCGAGAGCGAGCTGGTATCTTTCCTGGATGAAATCCCTGCTCACGTGATGGTTGTGCTTGATGAAGCTTATTATGAATATGTAACGGACGCTTCGTATCCGGCCAGCATCAAGTTAATGGAACGTTATCCGAATCTGGTCATCCTGCGCACCTTCTCCAAAATATACGGCCTAGCTGCCCTTCGCATCGGCTACGGTATCGGGCAACCTGAGGTTATCTCCTTGATAAACCGAGTGCGTGAGCCGTTTAATACAGGACGCCTGGCCCAAGTGGCCGCGAAGGCCGCCTTGAAAGATCAGGAGTTCGTAGCTAAATGCCGTCAATTGAATGCCGAGGGAATCACTTATGTGCAGCGGGAGTTTGATCGTCTTGGATTATCCTATTTTCCTGCGAACGGGAACTTCATTATGGTGGATGTGAAGAGACCTGGCACCGAAGTGTTCAAATCCCTGCTGAGCAAAGGCATCATCGTACGTCCGGGTTTTGAGGTTTACCCGAACTACATTCGCGTAACCGTTGGCTCCGAGGAACAAAACAAGGCTTTCATCGGCGCATTGGAACAAGTGCTCCAAGAAGTGAATGCTCCAGCTTAATCTAATGACATAACAATAATCGCAGCTTGAAACGAGTGAGAGAGAGAACATGACCATGCAAATTTCTATTTTCGGCGTCGGCTTGATCGGCGGTTCGTTAGCATTAAACTTCAAAGGAAAACCAGGCATAACCGTTACCGGTTATGCCCACACACAGGAATATGCCGACCAGGTAATCGCCAAGGGAGTTGTCGATAAGGTTACGCTTTCGGTCGAAGAAGCTGCCCAGGATGCGGACGTCATATTTTTGTGCGTTCCGGTAGGAAGTCTCGAGATGTACATAAAACGTCTGAGTGAATTGCGGCTTAAACCCGGATGCATTATAACGGATGTAGGCAGTACCAAAGCGAGTATTGCCGAATGCGCATCCCAACTTGCGCTTAAGGATGCCTATTTTATCGGAGGACATCCGATGGCCGGCTCGGAAAGATCCGGTGTCGGGGCTGCCTCGACCGTCTTATTCGAGAATGCATATTATGTGCTTACTCCGCCGGATGATGTCCCTCAGGAGAAGCTGGACGTCCTTGTAGAGCTTCTGTCGTATACGCGTGCTCACATTGTAAAGGTGGAGCCAAGGCTGCACGATGAGATTGTTGGAGCTATCAGTCATCTGCCTCATGTGATCGCAGTGGCTTTGGTGAACCAGATCAGCTCCTACAACAACGATAATCCGTTGTACCGTACGCTGGCTGCAGGGGGCTTCCGGGATATTACCCGTATCGCGTCCAGCGACCCGGTCGTTTGGCGGGATATTCTATTAAATAATCGCAATGTCATGCTGCCGCTGTTACGAGACTGGAACGAAGGAATCCAGCGGTTTATGGACATGCTGGAGTCGAGAGACGGGGCTGCTATTGAGGAGGCTTTCCGCAGAGCGGGGGAATTCCGCAGCGTGCTGCCAGAGCGACGGAAGGGAATGATCGTTCCCCAATATGATTTGTATCTGGACGTGCCTGACCATCCGGGTATCATTGGCCGCATAGCGACGGATTTAGGGACGAACAGCATCAACCTCAGCAACATGCAGATTATCGAGAGTCGGGAAGATGTGCCTGGCGTGATGAGGCTTTCCTTCCGCAATGAAATCGAACAGGAGCGGGCGAAAGAGCTTCTGCTGTCGCAAGGACACTCGGTGTACCAGTAATTTTCCGGTTGTTTTTAAACAACCGGAAATAAATGCGTTTTCAGTGTTGACAAAATGAAAACGTATACATATAATAAAAGTACAGTATGGTTTCTCTCCACTCCTATCCAAAATATTGCACTGTGTGCAACCGCCTTCAATGTTGAAGGCGGATTTTTTTTGTCTTTTTTCCTATCCGTGGCAAACCTACTGCCATTAACCTGAACATTTCTCCAATATGTGCTATAATGCTAGAGTGCTAGTGTAGAAGATTTGGGGAAATTGCCAAATACATAGAATAGTCAGACATCTTGAGGCGTAACTATATATGGTTTGACGGTACTTTTGCACAAATCCTTGATCATTACATCCCAGGGAGATGTAAAGGACAGGGAAGAGGCACCGGATGGTGAAGGAGGAACGAAAAATCATATGACGGATTCCCAACTAATCCAAGAAATTAAGCAAGGCAATACCGAACTTTATTCCGAACTAATGCGGCGTTATCAGAGAAAAATATTAGCATTTGTCTATCATATGTTAAAAAGTTCGCACATGGAGCTTATGGCTGAAGATTTATGTTCGGAAACATTTTATAAGGCATTCCGGAGTTTGCACTCATTCCGGGAAGTGGATGCATCCTTCTCGACCTGGCTCTATACCATTGCCCGCAACACCGTGCTCAGCGAACTGCGCAAGCATCGGAGCGGCACATTGCCGCTGGAGGAGAGCGGGGTCGTGCCTGTGGCTCCGCTGGAGGTTGCTCCGGAGCAGGCAATCCTACGCAGTGAACGAGTACATATGGTAAGGGAAGCAATTAATAATTTGCCGGAGAAACAGAGATCGGCGCTGATTCTTCGGGAATATGATCAACTGGATTATCAGGAAATCGCAGATATTTTAGGTCAAAGCGTCAGTTCGGTGAAGTCATTGTTATTCAGAGCTCGCGGCAGTGTCAAAATTCAGCTCGAACCTTATTTTTATGAGCCGGTTTTTGAGGATCTGAGAGGGATGAAGAATAGATGACTTGCGATGAAGCCCAAGAGCTGATGGAAACTGTCTGGGATTTGCCGGACAATGATCTGCGGCGACAACGGCTGATGGCACATGTTCAAACCTGCAGCTCATGTGCAGCGGAGTACGAAATGTGGGTGGAAAGCCAGAACATGGTTCATGTTCTGGAACATGAGATCCCCGACATGGACGCTGAACAGATCAACCGCAACGTGATGGACCGCATCTATCGTGATTTCCCATGGCTGGTGGAGGAAACGTCTAAGAGTCGGGCGGTAAGCCGAGTGTTCCGCAAGCGGCTGACACTCATGATTGCCGGCTTTTTGGCTCTGTTTGTGTGCAGCTTCGTTTATTTTGCAGCAACCGGCAATCAGCCGGAGCCAGTTCCGGAAGCGGTAACGACAGGGATCATCCCTACGGGGGTGGCTGACACGGCCCAAACCCTGAACTCTCAGGACGATTACAAGATTCCGAAAACCAACAGCGGCATTATTGATCCTTTTGTGGTTGATATGAGCCCGACCCAGCCAGAATATTGGATGATACTATCCCTATTGGGCATTGGATTCGCCATGTTTTTCCTGAAGAAATTAAATCGAGTCAGAAGATAAAAAAAGGTTAGGATGGAGGAGATGCGGCATGCAAATCGGCTTGGTTCGTCATGGATTAACGGATTGGAATGCGTTAGGCAAAATCCAAGGTCAAACGGACATTCCACTGAATGAGGAAGGTCGTCGTCAAGCTCGTTTGCTTGGGGATCGACTACTGCAGGAGCCTTACCGGTGGGACTTTGCCGTTAGCAGCGGACTCTCCCGTGCTGAAGAAACAGCTAAGATCATCTCGTCCATGCTGGACATTCCATTAATGCCGCCGGATGACCGTATACGCGAGCGCAAGTACGGTCAAGTGGAAGGCTTGACAGCGGAAGAACGTGAATCCCGGTTCGGTGCCGATTGGCACCTGCTCGATTTGGGACAGGAGACGGATCTGGAGCTTCAATCCAGGGGGCTTGTCTTTTTGGATGATATGTGGCATAAACACCCAAACGCCAATATTCTGGTTGTCAGCCACGGTGGTTTTTTAGCGCAGCTCTACAAGCTGGTGTGCCGCGGCGTTCTGAGCGAGCGGATCGGCAATCTGTCGCTCACCGTCCTGGAGAGAAAAGATGATGATTGGTCGCCCCTGCTGTTTAACTGTACCAAGCATCTGTTGACAAAACAGTCGTAACATGGAGATTGATTAATGAAGTAAGAGCCTTCCCGCGGGAAGGCTCTTTTTTGGTATCTAGGATGAAGTTTTACACTTGCGCTATTAAAATAAACCGATGCTGCTGCACCTCGAAATAGCCCTTCGTCCGCATTTCCTGATGAATCTGATATAAAGGCTCAAGGTACCGTTCCACCGTAAAATCGGGAATCTGCCAGGGAATCGCTTGCAGGTAATAGATCAGTGCACCGATGTCATAAAACCGCTGCGGTGAAAAGGCTTCCCGGCTGAAGGTGACGTTGAAACGGTGATCCTGCAGTTCTTGGACAGCGGTTGCCAGATCCCAATGAGCAAACTCTTCATTTAACGGAGCACTAAACCATTCGTTGATTCCATAACAGTCGGTTCCCCCGGCTTGCTGGGTCACGAACACGCCCTGATCGTTAAGAATCCTTTTGATTTCCGCTACGGAATAGGACTCGTGCTGATTAATGATCAGATCAAAAAAATGATCCTTCAAAGGCAGCGAGGAATCCTCTTCAAAATAGACGACCTTTATGCCAAGCGGCTCAAGTCTTTGTCGTGCAATCGGTACGTTTGGTTTATACCCTTCAGTGGCATAAACCTTTTTCGGCAGTGGATGAAGGGAGGATAGGAACTCTCCTCCGCCTGTCCCCATATCCAGCATCGTACCGGCATCTCGCATGAACGGAATGACCATGCTGCCTAAAGACCAGGGGAGTGCATGGGACTGCATGCGGCCAGTTGCTGTAATTCGCGAGAAGTCCCATCCTGAAAAATGTTGATCGATATCTTGAATAAAGGTCATAAACGCTGTATCTTTCATCAGTTCACATAACCTCCAAGCTCTTATTATGAGTGTTGTTTCATTGTTCAAAAGCTCTTGAGGGAGGTCCGCGGATTCGATTCGCACCTAGTTATATTTCATGTTCTGGGGTTCTCACGATCATGTCCTCCTGTAGTGATTCAATCATTACCTTCATATAAAGCGGTTTTTTCATTTATATAGATGTAATACATCATAAGCGAAATCTCAGCAGTAATCAGTAAGTATTCTATCATTTAATAAGAGAGCATAGTCATTTCTATATACAGAAAAAATAAAAAAATATTTCGTTAAACCGAAGTGTATCAGGTATCAAATGTCCAAAACCTTCCCATAATGGTTGTAAAACGGCGAGGCGATGGAAGATGAATCTAGCGGATATGCTCACATATGCCGATATTGGACAGCTTAGCAATATAGCGAATCACTATGATTGTGACGCTAAGCGGAATTCAAAGCATGAACTGATCCAGAGTATTCTGTCCAAGCTCGGACGCAGAGAGTTTTTCGAGGAGCAGGTCAGCAACTTGTCACCAAGCGATTTGCGTTTTCTGAACAACCTGGCATTTGACACTCGTACAGGCTATAGCCTGGAAGAATTGACGGCTGCGATCCGTCATGCGGCGGAATTGGAGGAGAAAGAGGATCAAGCTTCTTCAAACAAGAAAGCTGCCGCCGCCAAAACGGAAAGTCCGCGTGAGGCGGTTGCACGTTATCGCCGAAGCGGCTGGTTGTTTAACGGCTTTACCCATTCCACCAAGTATTTGTTTCAAGTGCCTTCGGATTTGAAGGAGCGGTTTCGTGACGTGCTGCGTGAACGGCTTCATCAAAATCTGCAGCGATTAAGCGATGACCCGGAAGTGTACCGGGATGAGCAGGGACTCGCCGCAGAAGATCTCATGCTGATTCTTAAATATGTCGGCAGACATGATATCGAATTGAATCAGGAAGGATTCATGTATAGGCGAAATCAGCAGCAGCTCATGAGTACACTGCATATATCGGAGCCGCTGATTACCAAGGGAGCATGGAGGTTCGGGTATGGCCGCTCCTGCATCGAATATCCCGATCGCTTTGCGCTGCTGTACGATTATGCTTACGCTAAAAAATGGATCAGGGAAAACAACGCCCGGTTGATCCTGACTGAAAGCGGAACTGCGCTTATGGAAGAAGGAAATCAAGTTAGCGTGATACAGATATTCCGCTTTTGGTTAAGACTTTATAAAGGCGCAATTCCCAATATCAATTCTCTTGTATACTGGATCAGTCAATGCGCAAGAGATTGGGTCACCGCAGCCTCTCTTTACGAATCGCTGGGCTGGCTAATCCGTCCTTTCTATTATGATAGTCCACAAAGTATTTTGGAGCAGCGGATTATCCGCATGCTGATGCATTTGGGGATGCTCAGAATAGGAGAGAGCCAGAGTATGGGAACTTCGTACAAAATGACAGCGCTTGGCTTGAAGGCCGCGGAAGCCGGCATACATATCAGCGATTCGAATGATTTGATTCTCTAGGTTGTTTGGTTACATTCGCAGCAGCCGCAAAAAGTTTTGGAAGTAAAGCAATTAAAGGGAAAGAATATAAGGTATACGCAAAATTTAGTTTGGAGGTGCATCCTAATGGATAAGATGAAGGTTACTTACGAGGTTATGTTAGGTCTGGCGGCCGAAATGGTGTGGGACGAAGCATTGCGCAAGCATCGGAGTGAAGAGCTGTATAAAGAAATTGACGAAGCGCTGGCTTCCGGCGACGAAGTGGCTTTCCGAAACCTGACGGATGAACTGAGGACTTTGAATTGAAGAAATGCTATATCGCATTTCTTCTTTTTTTTTGCTTTACCTGCCCTTGCACTCGTATAATGATAACAAAATTATGATGAGTGAGCAGAAAGGATGTACCTTGCATGAAATTTAGTGAAGTGGACGAGCAGACTTGGCCGGAACTTAAACCTTTTTTTGATACCTGCCTAATTCCGTTTACCGGATTATCGGGTAGGGAAACGCCGTGGGAGGCGACAGCTGCGCTTGAACGGCTGCGGGATTTTATGGATTTGGCTGAAATTCCGTTTAAGGGAAGATTGGTTACATATCCTGCTGTACAATATGGAAATACTGAAGATATAAAGCTTCTAAATGAAGTTTGTCACAATGTCAAATCCAGCGGGTTTAAATTTGTTGTTATCATGACAGCGGATGTTGAGCTCTCTAAAGAGGATGTGCCTGAAAGCACGCTGGTCCTGTCCCGGCGCAGGTTGGAAGGCAGTGAAGGCATTCCGCTGTCAGCCATCGTTACCGGGCAAATCAGTGAAATGTGGCAGCAGGAAAGCTGAGTCTAAATGTGACAAAAAACCAACAATTTATGAAAGGGCTATTGGAAGCGAACCCAAATTTGGGGTTCAAATTCTTGACGGTCTTGGGAGCCTAAGATATTATTAGTATGTCCTAGTAAGTCGTGTGATTTTAATCATTGATGACACTTAAGAACGGTTGACAAAGGGGGTTGAACACAGAATGAGCAGCAACCACAATGACGAGCATGAAGAATCGCACAATCCACCCCGACAGAAAGAGATGTCCCGCAGACAATTTCTTACATACACGTTGGGCGGTGCCACAGCTTATATGGCTGCTGGAGTAGTTTTGCCAATGCTTCGCTTTGCCGTTGATCCGATTCTTCAAAATAAAGAAGAAGGGTCTTTTGTAAAGGTCGCGGAAGAGAGCAAAATTACCAACGATCCACAGGAATTCCATTTCGAGCTCAAACAGCAGGACGGCTGGTACAACAGTACAGCTACTTTGACGGCGTGGATTCGTAAGAACGATCAGGGTGAAATTGTAGCGCTTTCACCTATCTGTAAGCATTTGGGATGCCTTGTTGGATGGAATAACAACAAAAATTTCCCTGATGAATACCACTGCCCTTGCCACGGTGCGCGTTATACACCGGACGGTAAGAACCTGGCAGTAGCGCCGAAGCCGCTTGACCAGTACGAGACGAAAATCGAGAACGGCTGGATTTACCTCGGCGCCATCGTGCCAAATACCGTAGTTAAATAGGAGGCGTAGATTCAGATGTTGAAGAATGTCTACAACTGGATTGATGAACGTCTCGATATCACGCCGATTTGGAGAGACGTTGCAGATCACGAGGTACCGGAACACGTAAACCCGGCGCATCATTTCTCCGCGTTTGTGTACTGTTTCGGCGGCTTGACGTTTTTTATCACAGTCATCCAGATTCTGTCGGGGATGTTCCTGACGATGTATTATGTTCCGGATATCATAAACGCTTACAACAGTGTTGAGTACCTGCAAACGCAGGTGGCCTTCGGACAGATTGTCCGCGGTATGCACCACTGGGGCGCAAGCTTGGTAATCGTGATGATGTTCTTGCATACGATGCGCGTGTTCTTCACCGGCTCTTACAAAGCGCCGCGTGAAATGAACTGGGTTGTTGGTATGCTCATTTTCTTTGTTATGCTCGGTCTTGGTTTGACAGGTTACCTGCTGCCATGGGATAACAAAGCTTACTTCGCTACAAAAGTTACATTGGAGATTGCGAACTCCGTACCTTGGCTTGGACCTATCATTAAAGAATTGCTGCAAGGCGGTACGATCGTTGGCGCCGAAACGTTGACGCGTTTCTTCGCGATTCACGTATTCTTCCTTCCGGCTGTCCTTCTTGCTCTATTGGTAGGACACTTTATCATGATCCGCAGACAAGGTATTTCCGGTCCACTATAAGAAGAAGGGAGGCGCATATTTATGGCACATGGTCATAAATCTGATGAGAAAGTAGTTTATGTCGGCGATTCGCGTGTGAAAAAAGGCAGCGGTTGGGTTACGCCGCCGGATTACACCGCATATCCCGGCAAATCAGAAGCGTTCATTCCTAACTTCTTGTTGAAGGAATGGATGGTTGGTGTAGTTGTACTGGTCGGTTTCCTTGTGCTGACCATCTCGGAGCCGGCTCCGCTCGGCTATCCGGCGGATCCGGGAGCTTCAGTAATCCCGATGCCGGACTGGTACTTCCTGTTCCTGTATGAATACCTGAAGCTTCCGTACGCTTCCGGTGATTATGTAGTACTTGGTACGATTGGTGTTTCGGGCGTTGCCTTCGGCGCATTGCTCCTAGTTCCTTTCCTTGATACGGGAAAAGAGCGGCGGTTCTACAAGCGGCCTATTACTTCGGCCCTTATGATTCTGTCGTTATTTGCAGTCATCTATCTGACGAATGCAGCCTGGACGCATTATGTGCATGAGCTGGAAGCTACCGGACAGAAACCGGAGCACATTCAGCGGGAAGAAGAAGCTCACGAGAAACGTGCAGCCGGTCTTCCGACCTCAAATGCGAAACAGCCTGAAGACAGTATTGTAGCGATTGTTGACAAGGATAATCCCGCGATGGAAACCTTTAAGACAGCTACTTGTATCTCTTGTCATGCTGCAGATTTGAAAGGGGCATCCGGACCGTCGCTTCGCGGTGTCGGGGATACCCACACGAAAGAAGAGATCATGGCAATTATTGAAAATGGCCAAGGCAGCATGCCAGCTATGAAAGACACGGCGCTTGCGGCTGGAGTAACCGAAGAACAACTCGATCAGCTGGCTGATTGGCTCGCAAGCCAAAAGGCAGAAGCTGCTGCAGAGTAAGATGCATAGAAGAACCTGATCGCATTGCGGTCAGGTTTTTTTAATGTTATATATAGATGAAATTATTGCGGGGTTTAGGTATAATCGGCATTAGTCGTAACATTAAGAATACATGGAACAGGACAGGAGGACGGAGTTTGTCGATTTCGTATTTTTGGAGCCGGGAATTTCTAAGCAAGCGATCGATTCTCTGGTTGCTGCTCATATGCAACGTCCTTGGGACGATTTATGGATACATATGGTACGGGGGTCAAATGGTCGATACGGTGGATCATGGCTTGCTATGGCAGGTCATATTCGTACCGGACAGCCCGACGGCCAGTTTATTCTTCAGTTTAGCGCTTTTGCTGCTCCTTTACCCGCCTCGGGGGCTTGGGGGCTCCTTGTTTCAGCAATTCATTGAGGCGTTGGCGGTCGTTACATCGGTGAAGTATGGGATATGGGCTGTTGCGATCATATTTGCCGGACAAGCCCAAGGGGATGTGCTGGCATGGCAGGATTGGATGCTCGTTGCTTCGCATACGGCGATGGCGGTGGAAGCGTTATTGTTCGTACGATTGTTTCATTATCGCTGGACAGCACTTACCGGGGCCATTGCATGGACGCTGCTGAATGACACCGTAGATTATACCTACGGCGTATTTCCTTGGCTGCCGGGTCAGTTATATGATGACCTTTCAGCGGTTGAGCTGTTTACCTATCTTTTGACTCTCTTCAGCGGTTTTGCCGGCTGGATCTTCATGAAATATGCGAATTCCAAACAATGATAGCCGTGCAGGCAACGCGGTTCTATGAGCATCCCTTCTGCCATACATATACGGTAGGAGGGATGTCCCATGTTTCGAACCTTTCCGAAGCTCCTGCTGTGCCTGATTGCACTGCTTATGCTGGCTACCGTCAGCATGGGTGATCCTGTGTGGGCGAGCCCGGCTAACGGACAGTCGGAGACTTCACCCGCCGCATCCATACAGGCCAAGGCGCTGAACAAGGAAGTGGAGCAGCTATACCGTCATGTGGAGGAAGGCAATGTACAAGCCGTGCTGGAGGATATTCGCCGGGTATCCGTGTTGTTTGAGGCTTCGTCATTTCAGGGGTTGACCGGTGTAGAAGGTATTCATGTTTTGGCTGAGAGTATTTTGGAGATGAAAGAAGCCACGGCAAGGGCCACGCAGGAGCCGCAGCACTGGATGGTGTCCGCAGGTAAACTCCGTATGGCAACCGATAGCCTGATCCATGCCAGAGATGCGTTATGGCTGCAATATTACAGGGTCATACGTGAAGACCTGAGGGTCATGGGGGAGTATGCCGCCCAGCAGGATCAGGCGGGCATGAGACGCGCGTATGACAGCCTAAGTGAACATTATGAACTCATCCGTCCTTCCGTTGTCATACAGCGAAAGCCTGAGGATGTCAACATGATGGAGTCCTGGATTTCCTATGCCGGGGGTCTGGTGTCTTCGGGGGACACGGCACAGGTGCAAAAAGTGGTTCCGCAGGGCGAGGAAATGATCAACACGATGTTTGGCAAGAAAAAGGATGAACCTGCCCTAGCTCCGCTGGGAGAGGTCAAGGAACCATGGACCTGGCAGCTGGTCATCGGCGCTTTCATTTTGGCGGCATTAACGTTTGCGGGATACCGCAAATACCGTGGTCAACAGTATAGCTCAAAACCAATGTTCCCTCGCAAAATGTAGGCGGGAATCCATAGCTGTTCTGATTGTGGCCCGGTGCGAACCGGGCTATTCCTCTTTAAATCCTTCGCCATGCACATCATTGACATCATTAATGATAATAAATGCCCGAGGGTCCAACGATTTGGCGATTCCCGTTAAGCGGCGAATTTCCTGCCGGGATACGACGCAATATACCATATGCTTGGCTTGCTTGGAGTAGGCGCCGATGGCGGGGATTAGCGTAACCCCGCGGTCCATCTCGGTTGATATGCGATGGGCGATTTCGGGCGCCTGATCACTGATGATGGTGAAGGCTTTGGCGGCATAAGCCCCTTCCTGTATGAAATCGATGACCTTGGAAGCGATGAATACGGCGACGAGGGTATACAATATCCGCTCGAGCGGGATAAAGAATAAGGAAAGCCCGATGATCAAGATATCAAGAGATAGAATAATCTGGCCCATGCTGAAGCCGAATTTCCGGTTGATGATTCTGGCAATAATGTCTGAACCGCCCGTCGTTCCGCCAAACCGGAACACAATGCCGAGCCCAGCCCCCAAGGTGACACCTGCGTATAGCGCAGCAAGAATATAATCCTGTTCGGTATGAAACGGCATGACATAGCCGCGGTCGATCAACGCTTCAAACAGCCACAGAAACAGGGTTAATGAGGCGATGCCGAGACCTGTGTAAATAGACTGGCGTTTACCGAGAATTTTCATGCCGACCAAGAATAGCGGGATATTGAGCGCCAAGGTTGAGATGGACGGCGATATGTTAAAGGCATAGTTAAGCAATACGGTAATGCCGGTGACGCCTCCCTCCATGAGCTCATTCGGAATGATGAAATACAGAAGGCCGAATGCGTAAATGGCGGAGCCGACGATGATCGGAATGATCGTTTGAAGCTGATGGAGCAATTTGGATGTTTTCATAAGACCCCTCGCATTCCAAGATGGTGGATATTACCCATATGTCTGGGTTGCTCGTACACCCACCTAGTATGTGCCGATCATGTTCCAGCCATAAAAAATTATTTGTTTTCAAATCCGCTTTACGATAACATAGGTTTAAAACCAATCGCTCGTCATGAGAGAATGCTGCTTTCAGCTTGGATTTACAAGTTGAGGCAGACTGTGCAGTGAAGGGAGTTATAGAGTCTTGGGAAAATCAATGGCTGAAATGCAGCAGGAAGTCGATCAATACATATCACAATTCAAGGAAGGTTATTTCAGTCCTTTATCCATGATGGCCCGGATGTCGGAAGAGGTGGGCGAGCTCGCCAGAGAGGTTAATCATCAGTTCGGAGAAAAACCGAAGAAAGCGGATGAAGCAGACAATTCCATCGAAATGGAACTTGGAGATATATTGTTTATTACGATTTGTTTTGCCAATTCCCTTGGCATTGATCTCGCGGAAGCGCACGCTAAAGTCATGCATAAATTTGCGACGCGTGATGCCGATCGTTGGACGAAAATAAACACCGATTAGGCTGTTGCTACATATGCTGTACCAAACCCGCTGTGGGGAGGGACAGCCCGTGAAACCTGAAAGTTATATACAAAAAGCATATCGATGCATACTTCAGAATGATTTCGAAGAGGCGTTACGTTGGTTTGAGCAAGCGATCATTGCGAATCCGGGAGATGCGGAAGTGCATTACCGATGCTCCATTACCTACGGCAGAAGCAACAAACTGGAGATGGCGATTACTCACGCGGAAGAAGCCGTCAGGCTGCAGCCGGACAAACCGGAATATGCGCTTCACTTACAGCATATCAAGGCGGCGGAGCTGGTGCAGCGTGCCAGAAAAATGGTCGAGAATCGCAAGGATGTAACCAAGTCTGAGCTCTATCAGGCCGTGTCTCATCTGAAATCAGCCGTAGCGATGGACCCTTTATACGCCCAGGCCTACGTATGGCTTGCTCTGGTCTACAGCGAACTTGATGAGCATGCGCGCGCCATTTCCACGCTAAAAGAGGTCATTTCATTGTACCCGCAGGAGAGTGGGCTTCAGCATATTATGGAGGAACTCAAACAGCGCTTGAAATCATATATGCAGGATACAGCATCGGATTGAAAGTGAGGACATGTAGAATGGCAAACAAATGGACAGTTGCGGTCGTCGGTGCCGGCGGCCGTATGGGTAAAGAAGTAGTGAAGCTTGTTTTGGGCGATGATGAACTGGAACTGGTTGCCGCTGTCGGCCGATCAGATGCAGGTGCTGATGCAGGGACGCTTGTGGGGCTTCCTGCCTGCGGCATTACGGTGACTTCCGATCTGGAGATGGCGCTGGTCGAATCGAAACCCGATGTCATGGTTGATTTCACAGCACCGCAGTTTGCCTATAACAACACGGCTCTGGCCATTAAGCACGGCGTGCGTCCGATCATGGGCACAACCGGCTTCACGCCAGAGCAAATTGAAGAGTTGGACAAGCAGTGTACGGAGCAGAATATCGGTGGTTTGATCGCACCGAACTTCTCCATCGGAGCGATCCTGATGATGAAGTTTGCCGCTGCGGCTGCCAAATATTTGCCTCATGTTGAAATCATTGAAACCCATGGCGACCAGAAGCTCGATGCGCCATCCGGGACATCAATCAAAACAGCTGAAATGATTGCCGCAAACCGCGAGGAGATCCGGCAGGGCAATCCGAAGGAAGAGGAGGTCATCGAGGGCGCCAGAGGCGGGTATTATAACGGCTTCCGTATTCACAGTGTTCGTCTGCCGGGTGTATTTGCCCAGCAGGAAGTCATATTTGGCGGTTACGGACAGAGCTTGAAGATCCGACATGATTCCTATGAGCGTGCAGCTTATATGCCGGGTGTGAAGATGGCTATAGAGAAGGTAATGGGGTACACCGGCTTGGTCTATGGATTTGATCATTTTATCGACTAACCTAGGGGAGAAATTACTATGAATATTGCATTTATCGCTCATGACCGTAAAAAAGAGGAAATGGTCAATTTCGTTATCGCTTATGAAAATGTATTCGAAGATCATAATCTTTACTCAACGGGAACGACGGGAACCCGTATTATGGAGCAAACCAAGCTCAGCATTCACCGTTTTGCTTCAGGGCCGCTTGGCGGCGACCAGCAGATTGGCGCACTCGTTGCGGATAATGAGATGGATCTGATCATTTTTTTGCGGGATCCTTTGATGGCACAGCCTCATGAGCCGGACATTAACGCACTTCTTCGCTTGTGCGACGTGCAGGGAATTCCGCTTGCTACCAATGTGGCAACGGCCGAGATTCTTGTTAAAGCGCTAGACCGTGGCGATTTTGCGTGGCGGGAACTCGTTCATAAATACAAACCGGGTGTGGATAGCTAATGAACAGCCAACTGGATATTTTAATCTTCGGAGCACACGCAGACGATGCCGAGATCGGAATGGCAGGAACGATTGCGAAGCATACGGCAGCTGGACTGTCGGTCGGGATCTGCGATCTGACGCAGGCCGAGATGTCGTCCAACGGCACGGTCGACCTTCGCAAGCAGGAGGCGGACCAAGCTGCCCGGATTTTGGATCTCAAGGTCCGTACGAATCTGGGACTGCCGGACCGCGGCTTATTTGTGACGCCCGAGAACATTGAAGTGGTCACAGCCGAGATTCGCAAGTTTGCTCCCTCGATTGTGTTTGCTCCTTACTGGGAGGATCGCCATCCGGACCATGTGGCTTGCAGCCGATTGGTTGAGGAGGCGGTATTTAATGCCAAGCTTCGTCGTTACATGCCCGAGCAGCCGCCGGTTAAGGTGGACGAGCTTTATTTTTATTTCATTAATGATATCGGAAGAACGGACCTGGTCGTTGACGTTACGGATCATTACGCCGTTAAGGAGCAGGCCCTGTCTTGTTACCGTTCCCAGTTCCAAAAGGCTGAAGAAGATGCAGTCTCTACCCCGCTGACCGAGGGGTACATAGAGCGTGTGCGGGCCAGGGATTCACTGCTTGGAGCGCGCAGGCTTATTCCTTATGCAGAAGGTTTCGCTTGTAAAAGTCCGTATGTTGTTCATCTATTCGGCTCCAAGCAGGCATAATATATAGAGGCGTACGTAAAGGAGGCCTGACATGAATCAACAACCATTAAAAATCGGCATTACCTGTTACCCTTCATTGGGCGGGTCGGGCGTGGTGGCGACAGAGCTGGGGAAACTCCTGGCCGAGCAAGGCCACCAGGTTCATTTTATTGCTCACAGCATTCCGTTCCGGTTAGGAACTTTCCATAAAAATATTTTTTATCATGAAGTTGAAGTGAACGACTACTATGTGTTCCGATACCCGCCATATGATTTGTCGTTGGCAACAAAGATGGCTCAGGTAGCCAAAATGCAGCAGCTTGATGTGCTTCATGTGCACTATGCGGTGCCGCATGCCGTGTGTGCCTTCTTGGCAAAGCAGATGGTCGGAGATCAACTGAAGGTCGTCACGACGCTGCATGGAACCGATATCACAGTTCTGGCACAGGATGAATCGCTGAAGGACCTGATTCGGCTCGCCATTAACGAAAGTGATGCCGTTACGGCTGTCTCTCAGGATCTCATTCGAGAAACGCGGGAGCTGCTGGATATAAGCCGGGATATTGACCTTACCTACAATTTTGTGGATCCCCGGGTGTATTATCCGCGGGATTCGAAATCGCTGCGTAAAGATTATGCAGATGAGAATGAAAAGATTTTGATGCATATTTCCAACTTCCGTCCGGTAAAACGGGTAGCAGACGTGCTGGAAATATTCGCGCAGGTCCAGGAACAGATGCCGGCGAAACTGCTGCTTGTCGGGGAAGGGCCGGAGCTTCCGAAAATCCAATGCCGGATCAATGAGCTGGGTCTCGGCAGCAAGGTGCATTTTCTAGGCAAACAAGATGAAATTGCGCACGTGATATCGATGGCGGATGTGCTGCTGCTCCCTTCTGAGAAAGAAAGCTTTGGCCTGGTCGCTCTGGAAGCGATGGCCTGCGGAGTCCCTACCGTCGGCTCTACGGCAGGCGGGATTCCCGAGTTGATTACACATGGCGAAACCGGCTATTTGGCTCCGATCGGAGACACCTATTCAATGGCCCAGCATGTGCTTGAAATATTAAAGGATGAAGCGCTTAGTGAGAGGCTTCGCAAGGCTTGTCTGCATCGTTCCAAAACGATGTTTTGCAACGAATTGATACGGGGCAAGTACGAAGAAATATATTACCGAGTATTGGGACGGGAGGTTAGCGAGCTGAAGCCGGTCTGCGGCTAAGCTCGACCCTCTCGTTGTTTTTCGGATAAAGGAACGGGAAACTATGGCAGATATGTTTAATTCAATACGATGGCGCAACGCGGATCCTGATATGGCTGAGCGGAGTGCGGACGTGGTCCGGACTCTGCTTCGGCATGGACATGAAGCGTATTGGGTCGGAGGATGTGTCCGTGATGAATACATGGGACGCAGGGTCAATGATATGGATATAACTACCTCCGCCTTGCCCGAAGTTACCTGTTCCATCTTTCCCAAGGTTATTCCTATAGGAATCAAGCATGGGACCGTGACGGTGCTGATGGAAGGCCAGTCTTTCGAAGTGACGACCTATCGCGTTGAGAGCGGATATGAGGACCACCGTCATCCAACGGAGGTTGCTTTCGTCGAAGAAGTAACGGAGGATTTGCGACGGCGTGATTTTACGATGAACGCTATGGCCCGAGGGATTGATGGCTCCTGGGTGGATCCGTTTGGCGGACGGGCGGATATTGGCAGGCAGGTGATCCGCTGCGTGGGCGATGCTCGTCTCCGCTTCCGCGAAGACGCCCTGCGCATGGTTCGCTGCATCCGTTTCGCTTCCGTGTTCGGTTTCTCCATCGCAGTTCATACATGGAGAGGAATTCTCTCGGAGAGAGACACCTTAAGCTGGATTGCGATGGAGCGCATTCGCAGTGAATTTGAAAAAATTTTAACAGGTCCGGCCCCCTTACGCGGATTGGAGCTGTTTGTCCGCAGCGGCTTGTACGCCCGAATGAAGGCGCCCTTTCCATATACCGGACATGACACGAAAGCGATAGAAGCCATGAATGGGATCGAGCCGGAGCACTCTACGATCCGCTGGACGCTGCTGCTGCTTGCCTGCGGCATTTCAGCCCAGGAAGCAGAGGGGCTGCTGCGATCGTGGACGTTCTCCAATAAGCAGCGGGAAGCCATCGTTAAGGTGCTAGCGCTTCATGAGTCCTATCGGCAAAAGCAGGAAGTGGAAGCTACCGAAAGCGTCAGGCACCGATGGATTAAGCTGGTCCTTGTCCACGGATCCGACGCAGCTCAAGGCTGGTTGCAGCTGCAGAAGGCGTTGAACCAAACGGGAGCGGCCTCTGCTCCGCTAAGTTTAATCGAACAGCTTGACGGTTGGCTCCGGGAGCTCCGAATTCGGAGTTTGAAGGATTTGGCCATCACCGGAAACGAACTGCTTGAAGCACTGGACAAGCTTGGGGGCCCATGGCTTGGAGAACTTCTCGGGGAATTGCTGGAGAAAGCGGCGGCAGGTTTAATTAACAACGATAAGGAATCGTTGATTGAAGAAGCAAAGCGGGTGGTAATTCATAATGAAGGATTATGATCAAGACAAAACACTTCTGAAAATGTTCCAGGAGCATTCCGGGCAATTTTTGTCCGGAGAAGAGATCAGCCGCAAATTGTCCATCAGCCGGACAGCCGTATGGAAGCAGATCAATAAGCTCCGTCAATTGGGTTATGATTTTGAGGCCGTTCCACGGCTTGGCTACCGGATGATGGATGAACCGGACAAACTGAGTGTGGAGCAACTGACAGCGGGGATGAGCAGTCAAACCTTCGGTAAAACGCTGAAGCTGCTTGACAAAACGACGTCAACTCAGGAAGATGCCCGGCAATTGGCGGAAGAAGGGGCAGCCGAAGGCACGCTTGTGATCTCGGAAGAGCAGACAGGCGGTCGTGGAAGGATGGGTAGAAAATTCCATTCCCCTAGAGGCAAAGGCATATGGATGAGCCTGGTGCTCAGACCGAAGCAACCACTGCATTTAACCCAGCAGCTCACCTTGTTGACAGGCGTTGCGGTATGCCGTGCAATTACGAAGTGCGCCGGTGTGCAGACTGATATTAAATGGCCAAACGACATTCTGTTTCAGGGCAAAAAGGTTTGCGGCATTCTGCTGGAGTCTGCAACAGAAGACGAGAGGGTGCGCTACTGCATAGCCGGTATCGGAATCAGCGCCAATCTGAAGGAATCGGATTTTCCGGAGGAACTGCGCAGCGTTGCGACCTCGATTCGCATGGCGGGCGGAGCAACCGTCAACCGGACAGGGCTGATCCAGTCCATTATGGCGGAGATGGAGGTTTTATATGAATTGTACAACGAGCAGGGCTTCGAACCTATAGCCTCTCTCTGGGAAGCATTATCCGGCACGGTAGGCAGGGAAGTTCATGTGCAGACGGCCCGTGACCGTTTTAGCGGGATTGCCACAGGACTCAATCGAGACGGCGCGCTGCTGGTTCGCAATCAAGATGACGAGCTAATCCCCGTATATTCCGGTGAAATTCTTTTTAATACCAGGTAAATGAAACATGGTGAAATCGTGGTTCAAATTTGTTATACTATGACCAAGAGGCGGTATCGCCATGAGCGAATTGCACTCTTCAGCAAGCAGTAATGAACCGTATTATTTTTTAGAACACCTTCATAACTGTTATGCCGGTTACGTTGGATTCTGCTCTGAGCCGAAAGGACCGAGACAGAAGGGACGATCGCGAGTGACTCTTTTTTGCCTTTCGGACTTTTTAGCAAGTATGTGCTAAAAGGTTTTTTTTATTGTGTCTAACTTATTTACACAAAGGAGGCTGTGTCACAATGGCAGGCAAACAACCACTGAACATCGTAAAGATGAAGAACATGAAGAAGAAGGGTGTACCGATCACCATGCTGACCGCGTACGATTATCCTTCCGCCAAGCTGGCGGAGGAGGCGGATATTGATATGATATTGGTAGGCGATTCCCTCGGTAATGTCGTGCTTGGCTATAACTCCACCATTCCGGTAACGCTTGACGACATGGTGTACCATACCCGTGCAGTCGCTCGTGGAGCGGAAGAAACGTTCATCGTAGCGGATATGCCGTTTATGACCTACCACGGAGATATTGATGAAAGTCTCCGCGGGGTGCGGAGATTGATGCAGGAAGGCCATGCGCATGCCGTGAAAATGGAGGGCGGCGAAGAAATCGCCGGCACCGTGAAACGGATTGTACAGTCCGGCGTACCGGTGCTGGGTCATATCGGGCTGACGCCTCAGTCGGTGAATCAGATTGGCGGCTACCGCATACAGGGCAAGGATGCCCAAGACGCGCAGCGGCTCATGAATGATGCGAAAGCACTTGAAGCGGCTGGAGCATTTGCCATTGTATTGGAGTTGGTAACGGAAGAGGCAGCAGCGGAAATATCCAAAGCGCTGAGTATACCGACGATTGGCATCGGAGCCGGTCGTTACTGCGACGGTCAGGTGCTGGTATTTCATGATATATTGAAGTACGCGTCCCCCTATCGGGACAAACGTTTCGTAAAAACCTACGCCGATGTCGGCTCCATCATCCGTGAAGGCATCACGCAGTACGTGAAGGAAGTGAAAGACCGCTCATTCCCGGCCGAGGAGCATGTCTTCAAGACCGAGAATCATGCAGGTTCCGAAACGACAACCACATTATATGGAAGCCAAAAGGAAAAGGTAGGCACAACATCATGAAAGTGATTCGCACCATTGCGGAATTAAGATTAGAACTTAAGGACCGCCGGGAATCAGGCAGTGGTCCGGTAGGACTTGTGCCTACGATGGGTTATTTGCATGAAGGGCACGCCAGCCTGATGCGCAAGGCGCGGGAAATGGCAGGTACGGTGGTCGTCAGTATCTTTGTCAATCCGATTCAATTCGGACCGGGTGAGGATTATGAGACCTATCCTCGGGATGAGGCACGCGATCTGGCGTTGGCGGAATCCGAAGGGGTGAATGTGGTTTTTATTCCCACAGTTCAGGAAATGTATCCCCAGCCGACCAAAACCAAGATTGCCGTATCGGAAATTACGTCATTGTTGTGCGGGGCATCCCGTCCCGGACATTTTGACGGTGTCACCACGGTTGTTAATAAATTGTTTAATATCGTAAAACCTGACTATGCTTTCTTCGGAATGAAGGATGCCCAGCAGGTGGCCGTGATTGAGCAAATGGTACAGGACTTGAACATGGATGTGACCATCGTGCCTTGTCCGATCATCCGCGAATCTGACGGCCTTGCTCTAAGCTCGCGCAACGTCTATTTGAAGCCGGAAGAGCGGGAACAGGCACTTGTGCTGTCGGGCTCGTTGCGGGCTGCTCAGGAGGCAATCCGGCAGGGACAAGCGACGACGGCAGGAGAAATCCATACGCTTCTTCGAGATTATATATCCCGGTCCCCGCTCGCAGATATTGATTATGCAGAATTGCTCACTTTCCCGGAACTTGTTCCTGTGGAAGATTCATATCGCATTGCGGATGAAGGCAGAACCATCATTATGGCGCTGGCCGTACGATTTGGCCGCACCCGTCTCATTGACAATGCGTTACTTCAACCAAAAGTAGGGGGATCCCATGTTTAGAACAATGATGAAATCCAAAATCCACCGCGCAACTGTGACGGAAGCCAATCTGAACTATGTGGGCAGCATTACCATTGATGAGGATCTAATGGAGGCTGCAGACCTTCTGGAGAATGAAAAAGTTCAAATCGTGAACAATAACAATGGCGCCCGTTTGGAAACGTACGTGATCAAAGGCGAACGCGGCAGCGGCGTGATTTGCCTGAATGGGGCAGCTGCAAGGCTTGTACAGCCTGGCGACAACGTCATCATCATTTCTTACGCCATGATGTCCAAAGAGGAATACGACAATCACACCCCAACGGTCGTGATCGTTGACGAATTGAATAAGCCGGTTAACACGGAATACCGTGAGGTTCACGCCGCGGTTCTCTAAGAGGACTCCTAAGAACCAAAATGTGTCGGAACCCTAAAGGGATGAAAAGACCGTCTTCTACAGAAAATGAGTTCAGGTCGACGCACTGATCTCATTTTTCCGCTAAGGGTGGGATGCAGCTATGTTTCAACATGTATTCGCTGAAATGAACAACATGTTAGATGAAATCGTGAAGCATTACCCTTCTGCTCAAGGTCCCCAAAAACAGGCGCTGGTACAAAACTGGAACATGCTCAAAAGCATGAGCGAGGGCATTATCGAGGAATGGCTCCATTTTGAAGAGAAGATGGCCATCTTCCGCGAGAGTGCCGCCTCACCTCCGGTTTTTCCGCCGACCGAAGCGCCTGAATTGCAGCTTGATGCATTCATTCGCGGTCAAGGTTATTACAAGTTGTTGATGTTCCAGCCGGCCATACAGCAGTTTGAGGCGGCCGCCACGGTATTTCCGGATAGCCTTCTGATCAAGCTGTATATTGCGATGTCCCATCTTTATTTGGGGCAAACCATACCAGCATCCGATGTGTTGGTGTCCATCCTGCCCCTGGCAGACAACAAGAAGATGCGGGCGATGATTTATAATGCGCTTGGATGCATCGAGGTGTTAAATGGACAACAAGGGAAGGCCGAGGAGCATTTCGCACTGGCGATTCACAGCGACCCGACGCTTCCTGACCCCATTATCAATCTGGAGGTCTGCAAGCAGAATCGCGGTGAGCTCCAGTACGGCAGCCAATTGATCTCTTTGCTGTAGAAATCAAGCCCAAACAAGAAGCGATGCCAGAGCTCATCCTTGAGACTTTGGTATCGCTTTTTGCCGTATGGAGCGGTGGAGGAGAGCGGGGATTTTTTACCCGGAATGTTCAAAACCCGCAACTTCTGGTATGCTGTTAATTAGTCTGGAGGAAAGGGATTTTATCGAAATGAAATTTGCCGTATTGGATTTTGAAACCACGGGCAACCAGTCAGCAGATGAGATCATTCAGGTTGGACTGGCCATCATCGAAGAGGATCGAAGCATCTCCCGCGTATACGGCACCTATGTCAATCCCGGGATTCCGATCCCTCCTTTTATTACCGGTTTGACCGGCATTTCCGACAGTGATGTAGCGGATGCTCCGTCATTGGAAGAAATGATGATGGAACTCGTGCCCATGCTCGACGATGTCGTATTGGTTGGGCATAATGTCGCTTTTGATTTTAACTTTTTGCAAAATGCACTCGATCGCTGCGGTTATTTACCGTTCAGCGGCCGAATTCTAGATACGATGCACTTCTTAAAAATATGTTTTCCCTCGCTGCCTTCTTATCAGCTCGGGATGGTGTCCTCTCATTTCGGCCTGGAGCATGACCGTCCGCATCAGGCGGACAGCGATGCGCTTGCCACAGCCTATGCGCTGCTGAAATGCCTGGAGGAGATTGATGAGCTTCCTCTGCTTACCGTGCAGCGTTTAAGCGACCTGTTTGCCGACGAGGACAGCGATTTGGCCTGGTTCTTTGACGGCATCCGTGCTGACAGGGAGCTCCAGGCTGTACAAGCCGGGGACACCCATACGTACTATCGTCAATTTGCCATGGCAGTTGACGATTGGAACGATATTGCGCCTGTCCGGGATGAGTCGGAGCCTAATCCCTTGGCTGATGTAAGCTTTGAGCAATACATGAATGATGTCCGTGAACGTCTAAAGGAAACGCTGCCTCATTACGAGAGCAGGGATGCCCAGGACATGATGTTTCAGGAAGTGATGCAGGCACTCGATGAGAATAAACATTTATTGATCGAAGCCGGCACGGGAACAGGCAAATCCCTCGGGTATTTGCTGCCGTCGATTTATCAAAGCGTGAAGCAGGAACAGAAGGTTATGGTGAGCACGCATACGATCAACCTTCAAGAACAGCTGCGTGACCGGGATATTCCCCTGCTCACCCAGGTTGTTCCTTTTCCTTTTAAAGCGGCTATTTTCAAAGGAAGAGGCCATTATTTGTGTTTGAGAAAATTTGAACATAAAATAAATAGAAGAGATTTTCATTCCCCGAAGGAAGATGTGATCACCGCGGCGCAGATGCTGGTCTGGCTGACCCAGACGGAGAACGGGGATGATGAGGAGCTGAACCTTGGCGGTCGCGGAGGGGATTTCTGGGAGACCATTTCCAGTGATTCGGATTCCTGCCTGGGCCGTGCCTGCCCATGGTTCCGCAAATGCTATTATCACAGGGCCAAACATGAAGCGGGCATCGCGGATGTTGTCATTACGAATCATTCGAAGCTGTTCACCGACGTGAAAGCGAATCACCAGCTGCTTCCGAGTTATGAGCGTCTCGTCATCGATGAAGCGCATCATTTGGAGGACGTCGCTGGCAAGCACCTTGGCTTGCAGATGAAATATTTTTCGGTTGTCCACACGTTGACCCGTATGTACAAAGACAGCCGCAGCGGTCAGCTTCCGGCTCTTCGCCAGCTGCTGCAAGCATCATCGCATGAAAAGGCTGTCGAGTGGTCTTCCATCATCGATCGGATCTATCCGGACCTGATCACCGCCAAAGAGAACTGGGACAGGCTCAGCGATCAATTGTTCGGACTACTTCCGGAACGCGGAGATGCGACCCCGGGGGATGCCGGTCAATTCTCGCTTCGGTTATCGCCTCTGAAGAAGCCGAAGGATTGGGATTCGCTTGCCGAGCTGGAGCATCAAATTCATCTGACGCTGGGCGATGTCGTACGCAAGGGTGACAAGCTGATCGCCGAAATGAAGGAAGATTTGGACGACTACAGCGCGGACAGTCTGTTGACAGACCTATCGGGTCTGTTTAAGGACCTGGCCGCACACCGTGAGGACCTGAGGTCCTTCATGGCCCTGAATGATGAAGGTACGGTGTACTGGATGGAGGCCAACGGCAACTTCCGCGGCAAATCGCTGCAGCTTTACGCGGTGCCTGTCGACGTCAGCACCCACTTAAAGGAATTGTTTTTTGACAAGAAACAAAGCGTGATCCTGACATCGGCGACCTTGTCTGTGGACAAATCGTTTCAGTTCATGATCGAGAACTTGGGTCTTCAGGAAGCGGCAGATAGCGGCAACCTGAACACAGTTCTGCTGCCGTCCCCGTTTAATTACAGGGAGCAGGCACTCCTTGTTGTGCCGCGCGATTTTCCGAGCGTGAAGGGCTCGGTCGGGGATGCGCTCTTTGTGAATACACTTGTGCAATCATTGGCTGATACGGCAATCGCGACACATGGTCGCATGCTTGTCCTGTTCACCTCGTACCGCATGCTCCGTCAGGTGCATGAGCCCTTGAAGGAGGCGCTGGCATCCAGCGATATTACGGTACTGGGACAAGGGATGGACGGAACCAGCCGAACCAAGTTAATCCGGAGATTCCAGGATAGCAGCGCTTCGGTCCTGCTGGGTACCAGCTCCTTCTGGGAAGGGGTAGATATACCCGGTGAGGCACTCACTTGCCTTGCCATCGTCCGGCTGCCGTTCCAGCCGCCGAACCACCCATTGGTCGAAGCCAAGAGCGAATTGCTGCAGCAGCAGAAGAAGAACCCGTTCATGAAGCTATCGGTCCCGCAAGCGGTCATCCGCTTCAAACAGGGATTTGGTCGATTGGTACGGACCGCGCAGGATAAGGGGATTGTCATCGTCTACGATACTCGGGTCATTGAATCCTATTATGGGAAGTATTTTTTATATTCCTTGCCGGGACCGAAGATGGAGCACATGCCGACAGAGGGAATCGTTCCCCGAATTTCGGAATGGCTGCAGGCAGAGGCAGGCATAGGGAATCAAGCTGAATAAAGTGAAACCATGAACGAGCACAAACAAATGTAGTTATTAACCTATTATTAGGGGGAGCATGCATGAAATCGGAAAAAATTTCGGAAGCCGTGGTCCGCAGATTACCTGTATACTTGCGCTATTTGAATGAGCTTCAGAAAAGGGAGGTCTCCACGGTTTCCTCCCAGGAATTGGGACAGAAACTGGACCTCAATCCTGCTCAAATTCGTAAGGACCTAGCGTATTTCGGTGATTTTGGACGGAAAGGGATCGGATATGACGTATCTTATCTGATCGAGAAAATTCGCCAGATTCTAAAGCTGGACCAGAAGATCAATGTCGCATTGATTGGGGCCGGTAATCTTGGACATGCATTATCGAATTACAATGCATTTCTAAAGGACAATATGAAGATTGTGGCGGTTTTCGATTCGTATTCTCCCAAAGTTGGTATGAAAATTAACAATTTGGTCGTACAGCCGATGGAGGAACTGGAGAAGACGGTTCATGAGTACGGCATTCGTATCGGAATTATCACCGTTCCGGATTTTGAGGCGCAGAATGTAGCGAATCAGCTTATCGCGGCAGGCATCGAGGCTATCCTGAATTTTGCGCCGACCATCCTGAAAGCTCCATCCCATATCCGGATTCATACGGCTGATTTTACTACGGATTTGCAGAGTTTGGCCTATTATTTGGATAACGGCAAGGAGGATGCAGCACATGACGACAACGAAGTGGATGGTTAAAAACGGAACGTTTGCGGTACTAGAGGAAGGAAAATCCGTGTTACGCGGATATATGGTCGTGGAGAATGACCGGATCACCTACCTGGGTGAAGAAGAGCCGACTGTCCAAGAGGGAACAGAAATCATCGACGGAACCCATCTGTTTTTCCTGCCTGGATTGGTGAACACGCACGGTCATGCGGCCATGTCGCTACTTCGCGGGTATGGCGACGATCTGGCACTACAGGTATGGCTTCAGGAAAAGATGTGGCCAATGGAAGCCAAATTCACGGCCGACGATGTATACTGGGGAACCTCACTCTCCGTGCTGGAGATGATCAAAGGCGGAACCACGACATTTGTGGATATGTATGATCATATGGATCAGGTTGCGAAGGTTGTGCAGGACTCCGGAATGCGCGGCGTTCTGACACGCGGTGTCATCGGATTATGTCCGCCTGAGGTGCAGCAGCAGAAGCTGGATGAGGCGGTTGCATTCGCGAAAGACTGGCATGGCAAGGCTGACGGTAGAATTACGACGATGATCTCACCGCATGCACCCTATACGTGCCCGCCGGATTTCATCGAAAAATTCGTGCAGGCGTCACATGATTTGAATCTGCCTTTGCATACGCATATGTCCGAAACGGAAACGGAAGTCGCTCAGAATGTAAATGACTACGGACTTCGGCCTGTTGCGCATCTAGAGAAGCTTGGCATGTTCTCCCGTCCAACGCTGCTTGCGCATGCCGTTCATCTGACCGATGAAGAAATCGAAATTCTGGCCAAACATCAAGTGATGGTTTCGCATAATCCAGGCAGCAATTTGAAGCTTGCCAGCGGCATCGCTCGCGTGCCTGCACTGCTGAAAGCCGGGGTCACCGTGTCTTTGGGTACCGATGGACCTGCCAGCAATAATAATCTGGATATGTTTGAAGAGATGCGGCTGGCCGCACTGATCCATAAAGGAGTGAGCGGGGATCCAACCGCGATTCCAGCATCCGAAGCGCTTCGGATGGGTACAGAATATGGAGCCAAGTCAGCCTTCCTTACGGATATTGGTACGCTTGCGGTAGGTATGAAGGCAGATATGATCGCATTGAACACGGATCAGGCGCACTTCCTTCCGAAGACGGATTACATTTCTCATGCTATCTACTCCGCCAGTGCGAAGGATGTTGAGCATGTATGGGTTGACGGCAAGCAGGTCGTGAAGAATGGCGCGAGTCTTACTCTCGATGAGGAACGTATCCGCCGGGAAGCGCAGCGTGCCTTTGAGCGTCTTACAACCCTCTAGGGAATAATCAAGGGGAGCGAGGAAGACGGATTTGAAGAAAAAAACGAAGTGGATATTGCTGAGTGTATCCGGCGTGCTGCTGTTACTGCTTGGTTTACAGCTCTATTATTCATATGTTATGAAAGATACATGGAATGAAGAAAGAATGGCAATTGCTGCCGCCAAACAGCATGGCCAATTGGTTACGTCCGGGAAAACCTATAAATCGGTGTGGGGCGAGGATAATAACTATTGGGTGATAAGCGGGAAGGATCAAGACAATCAAGATCGTATGGTATGGGTAAAATTTACGGATGACAACGTACCTGTTGAAGGTGCCGACGCTGTCCAATCCGTTTTGTTGAATACGGGGATGTCGGAAGCCCAGATGCGGGATCAGATTTATAACGAATTGCCTGGCGTAGAAATTAAGCGGTTGCTGCCTGGAATGTATGAGGGCGAGTATGCCTGGCAGCTGCAGTATGAACACAACGGTCAGCGCGGTTATCGGTTTTATCGTTTTCAAGACGGTAACACCATCGGTAATGACATTATTCTTCCAAATCAATAAAAAACGAAGTAAAGAGAGGCGTCCCTTACTATTTAAGAGGGGGCTTCTCTTTTTCTCTCTCATAATTGTAAGCGTATTCAGAAATGATAATGGAAAAACTGTTCTAAATATTTTCACAGACATGCATGAAAAAGTATATAAGATGTGATATACTCATACTTGTACAAAATGAGCATATAAAATACATGCATCCCTATATATCGTTGTTATATGTATTATTGTGTTGCAACATGATAGACAAAATTTCATACAGAAATGAAGGAGGAACTTCATGAAACTACGCATTGTACCTATCATGCTGACTGTCGTGATCTCAGCATCGGTTCTCTTTGGCGGATGGTTTCTGTATCGGCAGATGGCTTTGCAAAATCCGCTGGCCAAAGTTGTGTCACAATATGACGGCGTGAAGGATTCACATATAGATATTAAACAGAATACCGTTACTTTGAATCTTGATTTGGCACCAGATACAAATTTACAAGGTTTGGTTCAGCATATTAAGAAGGAAGGCAAGTCTGTGATTGGCAATCGGGAATTGAAAATCCTGGTGGAGGACCATTCCTCGGAAGCACTGGATCAATGGTGGGAGAAGGCGATGCTGTCAGTCGCTGAAGCGATGGATAATAAGCAATATACCGATATTCAATCATCGCTCGAGCAGCTTGCTGCCCAGTCTCCGAATTTGAAAGCAAAAGCAACGATTGATGACACTAACGTCTATGTCAGCTTGTCAGACGGCAAGTCTGGTAAATTTATAATCTTGCCGCGTCAGTCTGGCAACATGGAGGTGTGGAATCATGCCTAAATTAGCTAAAGAAATCATGTTAGGCTTTATTCCCGTATTGCTGGTATTCCTTGTATTTGTCGGCGTGAACATCGTGCCCTTGCTCATCGCTGCAGCACTTGTAGGCGGCTTGTTGTTTATCGCTAAGATGAAGGGCGGCATCGCTGTAGGCGCAGCGAATGAGCGAAAGCGGAAAAAGAGCGGACCTGCCAAGCTGACGTTCGAAGAAATCGGCGGGCAGGAAAATGCCAAGCAAGAGCTGCGCGAAGCACTGGATTTTCTGATTCGTCATGAAGACATTAAGAAATTCGGGATTCGTCCATTGAAGGGCATTCTCCTCACCGGGCCTCCGGGAACAGGGAAGACGTTGATGGCTAAAGCCGCTGCCCATTACACGGATTCGATCTTTGTCGCTGCATCCGGCAGTGAATTTGTTGAGATGTATGTCGGTGTTGGTGCAGGGCGCATCCGGGATTTGTTCAAGGATGCCCGTAACCGTGCGACAAAGGAAAACAAGCAAAACGCCATTATCTTCATCGATGAGATCGATGTCATTGGCGGTAAACGCGAAGGCGGCCAGCAGCGCGAGTACGACCAGACGCTGAATCAGCTGCTAACCGAGATGGATGGCATCTATTCGCAGGATACTCCTCGTATTCTGGTCATTGCCGCGACAAACCGGAAAGAAATGCTGGATAGCGCACTGCTGCGTCCAGGGCGTTTCGACCGTCACATTCAGGTCGATCTGCCGGATAAGAAGGGACGCACGCATATCTTGAATCTGCATGCGGGCAATAAGCCGCTGCACGAAGATGTTGACTTGGAGAAAATCGCCGAGGAAGCATACGGCTTCTCGGGCGCACAACTCGAGAGCGTCATGAATGAAGCGGCCATTTACACGATGCGCGAGAATGAACAGTTTATCCATCAGCGTCATTTGTCCATGGCGATTGACAAGGTAATGATGGGTGAGCGTTCTGACCGTGAATCGAATTTGGAAGAGAAGAAGCGCGTTGCCATACATGAATTGGGACATGCTATTATGGCAGAGCTTGTGCGTCCCGGCAGTGTGAAGCAAGTTGCACTCAGCCCGCGTGGTAAAGCGCTAGGTTATGTTCGTCATAATCCGCAGGAGGAACAATATCTATACACGAAAACCTTCCTGGAAGAGCAAATTATGATCGCGCTTGGCGGTGCGGCCGCTGAAGAGATCTTTTACGGAGGTCGAAGCACAGGCTCAAGCAATGACTTCGAGCAATCGCTGAACATCGTGGAGACGATGATGAAGTCAGGTTTGACGTCGCTGGGCATTGTTAACATGAACATGGTAACAACTGAAGAGTTAATGAAAGAGAATAATGTGATTTTGGAAGAGTTAATGAACCGCACCAAGAATCTCTTGGAACAGAAACGGCCAATATTCGACAATTCTCTTGATATCCTGTTGAAGGAAGAAATTCTCTCGGGGGAACAATTTCGTTGTCAATTTCGTGAAAACGCGCTTTTACCAGCATAAATTGTTATGCTGGTTATTTTTTTTTACTTTTTTGTCGTGCTAAGATATTATTATACTTTGTGCTCTGAAAATGTATTTTTCGACAAATGGGGTACAATAAAGTATAGAGATAAGGAAAGGGTGGAGTAGAAACCATGTACTTCAAAAAAATCGGCGTCGTAGGCGGCGGGACTATGGGGCAGGGCATTGCGGAGATGCTGGCAGCCAAAGGTCTTGACGTACTGCTCGTAGAGAAAACTCCAGAGAAACTGGACTATTCATACCGAATGATCGAGACCAGTCTAGATAAACAATTGGAGAAGTGGGGAATTACCCAGGCAGAGAAGAAATTGATACTGAACCGGATTCAAAAAGTAACTCATTTTGCCGAGCTTAGCACCTGCGATATGGTGATTGAGACCATTATAGAGGACTTGGAAGCGAAGAAAGAGGTCTTTACACAGCTTGATCAAGTATGTCCGAGCCATGTGATATTAGCAAGTAATACATCCACGCTTAGTTTGACGGAGCTCGCCAGCTCTACCAAATATCCTGAGCGTGTTATTGGCATGCACTTCATTCATCCTGTTTCCAAGGTAGACCTTGTTGAAATCATCCGCGGTCTGAAAACTTCCGATCACACGTTTACGGAAACGAAGCGCTTTGTTGAAGAAGTTTCGGATAAAAAAGGCATCATGGTATATGAGTCTCCAGGTTTCGTTACAACCCGCATGATTACCCTCATGATCAATGAAGCGATGCATTTGCTGCAAGAGGGCGTGGCTTCGGCGGAGGATATCGATGACGCAATGAGAATCGGATATAACTTCCAGCATGGACCGCTTGAGATGGCCGACCGTTTCGGTTTGGATTCCATTCTCGCTGCGCTGGAGCGCATGTTCCGCGAGTACGGCGAACTGAAATACCGTCCATCGATTGTCTTGAAGAAACTGGTCCGCGCAGGGCAACTGGGCGTTAAAACCGGAGAAGGCTTTTTCAAGTACGATAAGGATGGTGACCGGGTATGAATATTCTCGTAATTAATGCAGGTAGTTCTTCACTGAAGTATCAACTGTACAACATGACGGATGAATCCGTGCTGGCAAAAGGCTTGGTCGAACGGATCGGCATGGATTCCTCGATTCTGACGCATAAGCCGACGGGAAAACAGGACGTTACCGAAGTCAGCGAAATTCTGGAGCATACCACGGCTATCCGCAAAGTGCTGGGCATGCTCACGAACGAGGAGCACGGTGTGATCGATTCCATCGACAGCATTCAGGCCGTTGGACACCGCGTCGTGCACGGCGGGGAGTCTTTTAAAGAATCCGCGCTCGTTGACAGTGACGCCAAAGCGGAAATCCGCCGCTTGTTCGATTTGGCTCCGCTTCACAATCCCGCATCGATGATGGGGATTAAAGCAGCAGAAACCAATATGCCGGGCGTCCCGCAGGTGGTTGTATTTGATACGGCGTTCCATCAGACGATGCCGGAGAAATCATACCTGTACGCTATTCCGCGAGTACTTTATAATAAATATAAAGTACGTCGTTACGGTGCGCACGGCACGTCCCACGCCTATGTCAGCCAGGCAGCGGCAGAATTCCTGAACCGGCCGCTGGAGGATCTGAAGATCATTACCTGCCATATCGGTAACGGTGCTTCCCTGACGGCAGTAAAAGGCGGAAAATCCATCGATACCTCCATGGGGATGACCCCGCTGGAAGGACTCATGATGGGTACGCGCAGCGGTGATTTGGACCCAGCGATCGTACCGTTTGTCATGAATAAGGAAGAGCTGACCGTCAATGAAGTGAACTCCATGCTGAACAAGCACAGCGGCTTGCTGGCGATTTCCGGAATCAGCAGTGATATGCGCGAAATTACGGAAGGCATGGAAAAGGGCGATCCGAACTCCACATTGGCCTTTGAAATGTATGAGTATCGCCTTCGTAAATACATCGGGTCTTACGCTGCCGTCATGAATGGCGTGGATGTCATCGTATTTACTGCGGGCGTCGGCGAGAATTCGATCGTTCTTCGTCAAAGAGTGCTTGAGCAGCTTACCTATCTCGGAGTAGAATTGGATGAGGAGCTGAACAGCATTCGTTCCGGCGAGCCACGCCGTATTTCTGCGGCGAATTCGAAGGTCGAGGTACTTGTGATCCCTACCAACGAAGAACTGGTTATTGCTCGGGATACGCATCGTATCGTACAAGCTTCCAACCGTTAAATAGTAGTGATATAAGGGAGAGATTTAAGCATGGCCACCAAAAGTGTGATTCGTAACGTCAACCAGCATGTCGGTGAGACCGTCACGATCGGCGCCTGGATCAACAACAAGCGTTCCAGCGGAAAGATCCAATTCCTTCAGCTTCGCGATGGATCCGGATATATCCAGGGTGTTGTTGTGAAGAGCGAAGTATCCGAACAAGTATGGGATGACGCGAAAAGCCTGACACAGGAAAGCTCTTTGTATGTGACGGGTGTTATACGTGAAGAGCCGCGGAGCCAATCGGGATACGAGATGACGGTTACCGGCATTGAAATCATACATCTTACGGAAAACTATCCGATTACGCCTAAAGAGCATGGTGTCGATTACTTAATGGACCATCGTCATCTGTGGCTTCGTACCCAGAAGCAACGTGCGATCATGGTGATCCGTGCTGAAATTATCCGTGCGGTTCAAGATTACTTTGATTCCAACGGATTTACGCTGGTGGATCCGCCGATTTTGACCCCAACTTCCGCGGAGGGTACAACGAACCTGTTCCACACGAAGTATTTTGATGAGGATGCTTATTTGACCCAGAGTGGACAGTTATATATGGAAGCTGCCGCTATGGCGCTCGGTAAGGTATACTCCTTCGGTCCGACGTTCCGTGCCGAGAAGTCCAAAACTCGCCGTCACCTGATCGAGTTCTGGATGATTGAGCCTGAGATGGCCTTCACGGACCATGAGGGGAGTCTTCAGATACAGGAGCAGTTCATTAGTCATGTGGTGCAATCCGTGGTTAAAAACTGCCGCCAGGAGCTTGAAACGATCGGTCGCGACATTTCGAAGCTGGAGGCGATCCAGGCACCATTCCCGCGGATTACGTACGATGAGGCTATTGAATTCCTGCATACGCAAGATTTCGATATTCCTTGGGGGGAGGATTTTGGCGCGCCTCATGAAACGGCCATTGCCGAGAAGTATGACAAGCCGGTCTTTATTACCCATTACCCGGCGGGAATCAAGGCTTTCTACATGAAGCCGGATCCGAATCGTCCGGAAGTCGTTCTGTGTGCGGATATGATCGCTCCGGAAGGTTATGGCGAGATTATTGGCGGATCGCAGCGGATCGACGATCCGCAGCTGCTTGAAGAGCGCTTCAAGGAGCATGATCTGTCGATGGAAACCTATCAATGGTATATGGATTTGCGTAAGTACGGCACTGTTCCTCATTCCGGCTTCGGTCTAGGTCTTGAGCGTACCGTTGCCTGGATTTGCGGTTTGGACCATGTGCGTGAAACGATTCCGTTCCCACGGACTCTGTACCGGTTGTACCCGTAAGCCGTGAGAGGTGAGTCTATGGACCACGACGGTAACGTGGACACAGGCGTGAATGGGTGGACGGCCGGCGCCGCTGCCGGCATGAGCCAAGGAATGGCGATCATTCCTTATGCCTTGCTCATGCATTACCGGTCACTTGGATTAAGCGATCGTGAAGCCATGCTGGTCATTCATTTGATTGGATATCAGCAGGTGGAGTTCAAGGCGTTTCCTTCGCTGGAGGAGCTTGCGGAAGTGACAGGGGCTCCCACCGAATTCATCGCTACCAGCTTGCAGCGCTTGATGAAGGTAGGGCTGATCGGGATTGATGAGTATGTGGACGAAACTCAGGGGATTCATTACGAGCGCTACAATCTCCACGGATTGTATGAAAAACTCGCCTCCTGCCTGGCTGAAGAGCACAAGGAAAAGACCCCTGAGGGAACCAAGTTTGCGTCTCCGCTTTTGAATGCCCGCCCTGCTACCAGCAAATCAGCTGTTTCGGGGAATCCTGCTCCTGAGAAGGAAGAGCGGAATTTGTTCACCATTTTCGAAAAAGAGTTTGGCCGCCCGCTGTCGCCCATGGAGCTGGAAACGATCTCCGGCTGGGTTGATGCGGATCGCTATCCGGACGAGTTGATCCTATTGGCTCTGAAAGAAGCGGTATTTGCAGGCAAACTGCATTTCCGCTACATTGACAGAATCCTGCTTGAATGGAGCCGCAACCGGGTGCGTACCGCACAGGATGCCAAAGCCTATACGCAGAAATTCAGAAATATCGGAAGATAGATAAGAAGCACGTCCGCTACGGGCGTGCTTTTTTATGCTCAATTTATTTTGTAGTCCAGGTCCATGATAACGGGAATTTTCTTATGCAGTGGGCTGAGGATTGGCAGCTAGGTCCTGTGATTAGCAGGAGAACTTCCCCGGATCAACAAATGGATATAGGTGCAGCACGCTAGAAGGGGAGTTGGAGATGAGATACAAGGCCATTATTTTTGATCTGGATAACACGTTATTAGACTATAGTCAGAGTGAAAGGACATGCATGCAGCAAGCACTGGAGCACTACCGGCTGCATGAGGATCTGACGTGGGAGGAATTCTGGAGCACGTTTGGACCGATTAATTTTAATTATTGGATGAAGCGAGTCCAGAACAATCATGATATTAGGCAGGTGCTGGAGCATTCCTTTACGGATACCTTCCTAAGGTTGAAGCGGGAGTTCAATCAATTCCGGGAGATATCGGAAACTTACTGGGGGTTGTTTTGCAGTTCCAACCATATGGAGCCTAATGCCGACCTTATTTTGGAGCATCTGCATGGTGACTTTGCGCTAGGGGTCATATCCAACGGCATTGGCGAAGCACAGCGTAAACGCCTGACAACAGGAGGCTTGTTTCATTATTTTGACTCCTTCATCATTTCGGATGAGGTGAAGTGCTGGAAGCCGGACCCGCAGATCTTTGAACTCGCATTACAGGAATTGGCTTTAAGTCCAGATGAGGTGCTGTACATAGGGGATTCACTTACGGATGATTATGAAGGTGCAACGAGAGCCGGAATTGATTTTTGTTATTATAATCGCCGGGGTACCCCTTTAAATGACGATCATCAACCTGCTTATATGATCAGGGATCTCCTGGAGATCAAGGATCTGGCTTAGGAATCATGCATGGAGGAGGATAATCTAATGAGATACAATCATATTTTATTTGATTTGGAAGGCATCTTGACTGATCCGCCTGAAGGCATTACGAAGCCGTAAGTTACGCACTCGGTCATCGTGGGATTATCGTAAACGATCTCTCCGAGCTGGAATGTTTTATCGGTCCTCCCCTCCAGGGTACCCGGTCCGCCAAAACCGAAATCATTCAACACGTTCTGGATACATGCCGGATTCAACCGCCTGCAGCCGTTATGATTGGAGACCGGAAGCACGATCTGATTGGAGCCCGGAACTGCGGGATACACAGCATTGCTGCGGGCTATGGTTATGGTTCCGAAGAGGAGCTGGCAGCATGCGAGCCCACTTATTATTTTAAAACCGTGGAGGAAGTGCTTCGGTCGTTTGCAAGCTTAGCTGTTTAATATCGGCTTATCAGATGAGACTGAGCCCTTCGATTTTTCGCCTAACATCGGTTATAATGGTCATAACCAGTCGGAATGTCATAATTTGTGAAGGGAGGGGTAAGATCATGATGGGAAGATTGCAGATGTGCTCTATGCAAAGTCTATATGATGAACAACGGCGGTTGTTTGCATGGAGCGATGAGAAAGTTACCGCCTGATTACCTCGTGTAGAGAGGCCGTTTATCTAATGGACTTTGCATCCTTAAAACCTTTATTTTAATTTTAAGGAGCAGAGCTACCATGAAATATATAAACGCGGATATTATCCTTCCAGAGGAACTGTTGAAGGAAGTGCAGAAATATGTACAGGGCGGGATGGTGTATATCCCGAAACCTGAAGGGTTACGCAAGAAATGGGGAGAAAACTCGGGCAGCCGGGTGTATTTGAAAAAAAGAAACCTGGAAATCCGGCAGTTGTTTGCGTCGGGCGCTACGATTGACCAGCTTTCTTCTCAATTTTGTTTATCCTGCGATTCCATCAAGAAAATCGTATATACCAAAAACAAGTAATGCAAAGTCACATTGGAACTGATTCTGATGTGGCTTTTTCTTATGTTAAAAAGTCATTTTAAACTAATCGTTATATAGGAAATGCAGCTGCTGAGCAATTATAATCATTCAAGAACGTTCAAATCCATAAAGCAGAGGTGAGTTCATGAATGAGTTTTTTCAATTTGAAACAGAAGAACAAAGATGTGCGCTGCTCGAAAGAGCCAAAAGGGTTGCGATATCGGCACTTCAGCAATATAACCTGAGATGGGTTAAGATTGAATTTATCGGTATTTCGGACACGATTACATATCAAGTTAGGACGAACCTAGATGAAATCTGCTTGTTAAGAATTCATTCGGATCGGCGGTGCAGCAATGAAATCGACCTGGAGCTTCAATTTCTGGATGCCCTTATTACCGCAGATATCAAAGTGCCGACAGGTTTAACCACTCCAAGTGGGTTAAGATGGTTTACAATCGATACAGATCATGGATTCAAAGCACCTCTTGTCACCGTTATGAAATGAGTGGATGGTGTGCAAGCGCATGAAAGACTTACAGAAGACCAGGCTTATCAGGTAGGTGTCTTGATTGCCCGACTGCATGAAGCGGCACTTGGCTTCGAAAGACCTTCTGATTGCCGGGGGCCCGTATGGGGGATAAGCACTTATAGAGAAGCGCTCGCCAAGTTGGAACGATATGCAGGGACTTTTTTGTCGGAAGCCTCATGGACACTGTACCAACTCGCAGCTGAAAAGGTTATGTCCCAGCTTCATCATATGAACGCTGACGATTGCAACTACGGCCTCATTCATGCCGATTTGCATCTAGGGAATCTGGTATTTGAAGGGGGAATTCCTCACCCGATTGATTTCGGTAGATGTGGCTACGGTTATTTTCTTTACGATTTGGCAGCAGTATTGTTGTCACTCGTTCCGAATCAACGTTTAAAAGTGCTTCAAGGATATGAAAGCATGCGGAAGTTGGGCTCGGATTATATTCAGTCTCTGGAGTGCTTTTTCATCATGATCATGATGGAGAATTATAGTCACCATGCCTCCAATCCAAGAGAGACAGAAAGTCTGAAGAGTGAGCAAATCTATGCGCTAGTCTATATCCATGAATATTTGCGCGGACGCCCGTTTCTGCTAAATGTGGTAGAGCCCGTAGAAATAGACGATGCACCAATCTCTAGTTGATCCGGCCACGATAGAAGGGTATCATGATATCATCATACGCGTTACAGAATGGGAGAGAAAAGCTTGCAAGTAACGAACCGCCCAGGTGAACATATCACCTGCTTGATCATCATGATCGCCACCATCGTATGGGTTCAATGGACATCATTCCTTCTATCCGTGGCGTGGGGAATCGGACTGATCCTGTTAATATATACTTTGTTCAAGCTTAGAAGCGTAAGCAAGATATCGATTCAGATAAATGACACGGCCATCGTGGCGCTTATCATGGTGATAGGTTTTATGCTCTATCATTCTTCTGGTGAAATCATCAAAAATGGATTAGCGGGCCACGATGCCTGGGCGATCATCCTATCGAGGTTAAGCCTGATATTATTTGTATTACCCTTTGCACTGGCGGCCGTGTTAACGAAGGGAAAACCGTTATACCTTGCAACAGGTTCATGGGGAAAAACGATTTATTTTCCATGGATATTCAAAGGCCCGGTTCAAGATCCGATCTGGCGTTTCATGCTCATATTCCTGGTTGTCGTCTGTTCCATTTTTTCATTCTTTATTGACTGGGGACAGCCGCAATTTCTCGTTCTTATCGGTTATGCACTATCATTTGCGCTGATCAATGCCTTCCTTGAGGAGCTGTTGTGGCGGGGATACATACTTAGTCATTTTGTAAGTGGGTTTGGGGAGCTGAAAGGGCTTGTCATCGCCGGAGTTACCTTTGGTTTATACCACTACCACCTGGGTTTTTCATGGCTGGTTTGTCTGCTGTTTTCAATCTTTGGTATCATGATGGGCGGCGTAGCTATTCGTTCGAAAGGTTTGGTTCCCGTGATGGTCATGCATTTTGTGATGAATGTTTTATTTGTTCTTAGCGGCATGATCCTGTAACATCCTAAAAGGGCGTCGATAGACGTTCTTTTTTTGTTTTGACCGGTATGGGCAAACTATGGGACAAGCTATGTTGGTATTGTTTTTATATTTATTCAAAAATTTTTTTGAAAAAAAGTGCAGGGTCAGCTTTCAAAGCTGACGTCTATGTATTAGGGAAGGAGGGGAGAGTTATTGATGCTGAAACGTTAATCACGCGCATTCTGCAAGGTGATCAAGAAGCCTTTCGGGAACTGGTGAACCATTACAGCCAGCACGTGTTCCATACGGCATACTCGGTCCTGCGGGATGCCAAGGAAGCGGAAGATGCGTCGCAGGAAGTGTTTATTCAAGTATACAAAGCTCTCCCCCAGTACCGATCTGAAGGCTTTAAAACCTGGATTACACGCATCACCCTAAATAAAGCGATTGATATGAAGAGGAAGCTTTCCCGTAAACCGCCGGAGCAGCTGCACGGCGAACATGATGAAGTGCTGGATAAACTCCCTTCCCGGGACGAAGACGTGGTTTCTCTGCTCGTACATAAGGAGAGAAGAGAGGAACTTCGAGAGAAAATTAAACAATTGCCGGACAATCACCGCGCCATTGTAACGGCTTTTTATTTGGAAGAGAAAAACTACGAACAAATCGCAGCCGAGCTGGATGTCACGGTCAAGACGGTGGAATCGAAATTATACCGGGCCAGACAATGGATTCGGAAATCTTGGAAGGAGGAGGAATGGAAATGAACGTAAAGGATAACGAGCTTAAGATGCTGACGGCACGATATGTTAGAGGAGAAGGCTCGGCAGAAGAACGGTCTTCTTATGAAGAGCTCATGTTATCGGATGACAGCGTGCTGGAGATCTACATGCAGGTACTGGCGGAGCTTGATTCCGAACTCCCTGGCCTGTCAGACCCGGAAACATTTACGCAGCAGGTGGTGGAACACGAACAAATTAAGCCATACACCCATAAAGCACCGCTGCGGATTCAGGAACGTCCGAAGCGATGGTACGAACGCGCGATCGTCCACTACACCATTGCCGCCTCCATTACCATGCTGTTTCTCTTCACCGGGGCATTTGACCGACTTCTTCCCGGCGAAATGAATCATGATGTTCCATTATCCGAAACACCTTCCTACAGTGAGCAATGGGTAGAAAAAACAACGGGCTGGCTTGACCAGCTATTGTCCCGATAAGAAAAAAGAAAGGAAGATGCCAAGTGCAACCGCAAAAAAGTAAAGGGTTTGCCTTTATATTAAATATCCTTCCGGGCCTCGGCCATTATTATTGGGGGAGAAAGGGACGCGCCCTGCTATATCCGTTCTTGTTCTTCGGAAGCCTGTTCGGCGGATTTGTGCTCGGGATCATGTCGCATTCCGATCCTGTTTTTGCGCTGGGAATTCTCGGAGCCTTAATGATCTGGGGAATCAGCATGCTTGACCTGCTAATTGCTTTGATCCGATATACGCCTGTAACGATTATCCACGATGAATATGGACGTCCGATGGAGATTCGTCAGGAAAAGAGTGATGAGTCAGAACGCTTTTATACCATATTGCTGTCCTTTATACCCGGTTTGGGGCATTTTCAACTGGGATTGATGCAGCGAGGGTTGTCATTCCTGATCGCATTCTTCGGACTTGGGACGATTCTGCTGTTCTTGACGGGCTTGACTCACGAATCGGTATTCCTGCTGTTTCTGGGCATGCTGCCCATTATTTGGCTCTATTGCATGTTTGATGTGGTTCAGCTGGTTAACCGCAAGCAAGCTGGAGAATTTCTTATCGATCGCACGCTGTTTGATGAGCTCGAGAGCGGCAGAGAGAGCGGACGTCGGAGTAAAGTGTTTGCCACCTTATTATCGGCGTTTCCCGGAGCGGGTCAAATGTATTTGGGATTGCAAAAACGCGGACTGCAGCTCATGGTCCTATTTCTTGGCAGCATTTATGTGTTGGATGTACTCAAGCTGTCGCTGTTCCTGTTCTTGATTCCGTTGATCTGGTTTTATGCATTCTTTGACGGTCTGCAGCAAGTAAGCCGTTACGGCAGGGAGCCGCTGCGTGATCGACCGATCATCGCGGGACTTGGGAATCAGCAGCGCTGGCTCGGACTTGGACTGCTCATACTCGGTATCTATTTCGTATTTAGCAGTGTTGTGATGCCTTATATCGATACACATTTTCCTCATCTGCAGCTGGATTACCGCATTCGTTCCTACTTAAAGACCGCGATTATCGCCGTTCTTCTTATCGGAGGAGGAATCAAGCTGATGACTGGCTCGAAAAAGGATTCGTTAAGGGGAGAGCGCTCATATTATGATACCGACAACGAATGAGATGTCCATTCATTAATAACATCCATTGGATAAAGAGGATCGCGATCTAATCAATGAAATGATATGGACGAGATATGGAGGGAGATATCGTGGCCAAGAATCTGTATTATCTGTTGTATATTGCTCTATTTGTTGTGACTTGTTTGTTTATCTTCAATGCCTATGCATCACCGGATCAGGTACCTGCGCCTTCGATCTCTTTAACGGAGCATGAGCAGAATCGGCTATAGTTTATGTAAAGAAAAAACCTGTAAACGATTTTGAATCGTTTTACAGGTTTTTTAGTTTTCGTTCAACGAGTATGTAAATCAGGATAAAAACGATCACGGTCGCAATGCCGGTCGTCATGAAATGGCCGGTAAGCCTGGCGATCAGCAGCAGGATGACCCCAAAAATCATCATCAGCAGACTCACATAGGCATTGGCAACTTTAAAATTTCGTTCATTTTTGAGAGATGACGTAGTCTTATAAGCATAAATGCTCTTGGAACTTTTGGGCGGAATCAAAAATAGGACCAAACCATACAAAACAAATACGATGCCAATGGCTAAACTTTCGAGCATCCCTTTACACTCCTAACGGAAATATAACGCCGGATGCACCCCGAGAACGCTGGATAAGGGAGCATCCGGCTGTTCAAGCCCTATAACTGCAAATATGAATATGCTTTACTTGAATCCGGCTGCATTCAGAAGCAGACGACGGTAGGCGTATTCGAATATAAACTCAAAAGCCTCCAGATGCTTCTTGGCTTCAAATGCATTTTTGCCCCAGGCATAGATGCCGTGGTTACGCAGCAATATGCCGGGTACCGCGGGGTCGAGCGCATCCGGAACGAGCTCAGCAATCCGCGGAATGTCTGCGTAGTTCGGCAGGATTGGAATGCGAATCGCCGCGTCCTCTTCCCAAATGTTAAAGGCTTTGATCAGCTCGATTCCTTGGGCAGGGACATAACCTTGTTCCCCATACCAATCGCTGATCAAATTGTTATCAATGGTGTGCACATGGAAAATGGCACCGCAGCCGGTCTTGCGATAAATTTCGCAGTGAATCAAGGTTTCTGCGCTAGGTTTTAAGCCGGTTGCTTCGCAAGGCACGCCGTTCTGATCCACAAAAAGATAATCTTCAGGCGTATGTACCGACTTGTCTTTTCCGCTGGCTGTCACCGCAAAATAAAACTGCTCCGGGTTGAACTCGCCAACACGGACAGATAGATTACCGCTGGTGCCGGGGAACCAGTTCCTAGAAGCGAACAGTTCCTTGATCCCTTTAAGATCCTGCAGGGCAGCCTGTTTCTGTTCGAGCTGGATATCTGAAAATGCCACTTACAGCACCTCCTGTTTAAACTTGTCTTTCATGTCGTTCTGGATATCGGTAAATGTCTCGAAGGGTACATGATGTACGCCAAGCTTCTTGCATTGCTCGGTGAGCGAGGAGCGGGAATAAACCAGATCCGCTTGCTTGGCACCTTCAAAATCGGTCAGGCTGTCACCGATCAGAATGCGGTAATACCGGTCGGCCGAAAAACGGTCCATCACCGTGACCTTGCACATGCCGCAGTCGTTATGGCAGGATTCCTTGCAAGGATGAGGCCAGGTAATCTCAATATGATCCCCTTCGAAATTGGAGCCGTTGCAGAAGATATGGTCTGCCGGGATGCCAAAAGGCTTCAGCAGAGGATCGACAAAGAAATCGATGCCGCCGCTTGTGACGTAGAATTCAATCTGTTCGGTTTTCAAATAATCCAGGAATGCGCTGAAGCCTTCCCGAATCCCTGCATGGTTTAGAACGTAATCGGTAATTTCTTCTCTCATGGAGGAAGGGAAGAGCGCGAACATGCGGCCTACGCCTTCCCGAATTGAAATGGTGTGGTCAAGCGTATCCTGCATGATCGACTCAAAGCCTTCCGGTTTGAAGTGCTTCATGATGGCGACGATGTTATCGTTATTCGTGATGGTTCCGTCGAAATCGCAAAAAATGATCGGCTGTTTATCTCCAGATGTCATACTTCTCCTCCCCAGATGTCCAATGCGGCTTTCAGCTCTTCGTGTTCCTCGGCAAAGTGGGCGAGCGGCACGGATTTCATCGTCGCCTCGATTGCTTGTACAAAGGCTTTGCCGCCCGCTTCGGTTCCCATCGGATGTCCGTGGATTCCGCCGCCAGCGTTAACGACCACATCGGTGCCGAAGTCCCGGATGATGCGGGGAACAAGTCCCGGATGAATGCCTGCGGATGGTACCGGCATGCTTCGTTTCACGCCAAGTTTAGCGCTGTGCAGCTCGTCGCGTATAGCGAGATTCTCTTCTCTTGGCATCGTTACAGATCCGTAAGGAGAAGGGAAGAGCACCAGATCCGCGCCGGCGATCCGCATCAGCTGGCCGAGCAGCACCGGAGCCGTTATCCCATAGTATGGAGATGGGTAAATGGCGCCGGCAAGCGCAGGGTGAGCCGCGATAGGCACGGTGATATCCGGATCACTGCTTAACTCGTGCAAAACGTCATACCCGTAGGACAGCACATTAAAGAGCAGGGCGTTAGCGCCGGCATCAATCGCACGCAGCGCTTGCTCACGCAGCCGCGACGTCCGTCCGGTCAGATTGGCTGCATAGAGCAGTTTTTTGCCTGTCTGTTGTTCTACGTCGGCAGCAGCCTGGATGCACATGCTGACCCGTTTTTCGATCGGGGTGAGGTCGTTCTCGAACAGGATTTCATCATCTTTGATAAGATCCACCCCACCAAGCGCCTGACGGATAAATTGGGCTCTAAGCTCGTCCGCATTCAGTCCGATAACCGATTTGAATATGCTCATGAGCAGTGGGCGGTCATGGACGCCGAGTAGATCGCGGACTCCGTCGATGCCATATTTCGGTCCGGGAAACGCACTCAGGAAGTCGGGAGACAAATCCAGGGAAGTCAGTTTGATGCGCCCGTCCATGGAAATTTTGCCGAACACGGTCACCAGCAGGGCAGGGATATCCCGGCTGAAATTAATGTCCGGATAAGCAATGCTGACATCCGCATACCGGCTGCCTGGCTCCCAGCCCTCGTGAACCTGAATGTCAACAACTTCGCCAAGATGCTTCTGCATCGCCTCACGCTTGGCTTGCGGCAGCTCGGTCCAGCTGCCGACCGTCATGCCAACGGCGATGGAAGTCGCTTTCTTACGAAAATCCGCCTGGTCGTCATAGATTCGGTACGTTGCGATACAGCGGCTCATGAGATCTGCTCCTTCAGCATGGCGCCCATTTCTTTGGAGCGCTCAGCACAGCGGTTCACGGCGGCAATGACGGTTTCGAAGAAATCGCCTTTATCGAGTGTTTCGAGGGCCGCTTGCGTTGATCCGTTCGGCGATGTAATTTTCGCACGAAGCGATGAAGGCTGTTCCCCGGTCTGCTGCACCATCCGGGCGGCGCCCAGAATGGTTTGGAGCGTCAGCTCGCGGCTTTGCTCCGGCGTCAAGCCGCCGCGGATCCCTGCGGCAGTCATGGCTTCCATCATGTAATAGAAGTAAGCCGGACCACTGCCGGATATACCGGTCAGGATATCCATCTTCTCTTCTTCAATGACTGTTACATTACCAACAGCTTCGAACAAGGTCATGACCAGCTGGCGCTGTTCTTCGCTGATTTCCTTCGAGAACGCGATTCCCGTTGAACCAAGCCCAATGGAGGCGGATGTATTGGGCATCGTACGTGCAATGGGCTGCCGGGTTCCAAGCAGCGTCTGGGTCGTATAAATCGATAGTCCGGCAATCACGGAGATGATCAATTGATCGCTTGAGAGCTTCGGTCCCAGTTCTTTTAACGCTTTAGCAGCATCCTTCGGTTTCATGGCAAGCACGATCACCGGCGAAGTTTTCAGAATTTCGATTTTAGCGGCATCGTCGTTGTTGATCTGGACACCATAGCGCTCACTCAGTTCCTGAAGGCGCTGAACATTGCTCCGATTGAGCATCGTGATATTCTCAGGAAGCACGACAGAGCGGCTTACTAATCCTCGTACGATCGCTTCGGCCATCGAGCCGGCGCCGTAGAAGGTGATTGCTTTATCTATTAAAGGTCGGTTCTGCGGGGATTGGCACATCGTTATTTCCTCCTTCATGGCTTTTGATGAATGATTTATTCGCGTATTTGACCACTACCGATAATAACATATTTGGAGGAAGTAAGCGCGGGTAATCCCATAGGTCCTCTGGCATGCAGCTTCTGGGTGCTGATCCCGATTTCGGCGCCGAAGCCAAATTCAAAGCCATCGGTGAAGCGGGTCGAAGCGTTATGATAAACAGCAGCAGCGTCGACTTCCTGCAAGAAGCGCTGCGCATGATCCTTATCCTCCGTAACGATACATTCCGAATGCTTTGTGCCATAAATCGAAATATGCTCAATGGCCTCATCCAGGTGGTCCACGATTTTGATATTCAAGATATAGTCGTTATACTCGGTAGCGTAATCCTCAGACGTCGCTTTTGCAGCCCATGGAACGTAATCCAGAGTACGCTGACATCCGCGCAGCTCGACGTTACGCTCACGGAATGCTTCGGCCAGCACGGTCAGATGCGATTTGGCATAATCAGCATGGACGAGCAGGGTTTCCATGGAATTGCAGACCGAAGGGCGCTGCACCTTGGCATTGAGACTGATGGCAACCGCCATATCAGGCTCTGCCGTTGCATCTATATAGGTATGGCATATCCCGGCTCCGGTTTCGATCACGGGTACCGTGGCGTTCATCACAACGTTCTGGATCAGCGAGCTGCCGCCGCGCGGAATAATGACATCCAGCAGTCCGTTGAGCTTCAGCATTTCATCCACGGAGGAACGGTTCGGGTCCTCGATAAGCTGCAGCGCATCCTTGGGGAGTGCGGTGCGTTCCATAGCTTCGTGAAGCACCTCGATGATTTTGCGGTTGGAGGAGAGGGCGGAGGAACCGCCGCGGAGTACGACCGCGTTGCCTGTCTTCAAGCACAGTCCGGCTGCATCGACCGTCACATTCGGACGCGCTTCATAAATGATGCCGATCACGCCAAGGGGAACGCGTTTCTTGACGATGTTCAGTCCGTTCGGGCGATCGATCGTTTCCAGGGTGTCGCCGATTGGGTCCGGCAGCTTAACGATTTGGCGTAAACCTTCGGCAATGCCCTCGATTCTGGCTTCATTCAGTGCCAATCGGTCCAGGAGGGAGGCGGAGGTGCCTAGCTCCTTCCCGCGGCGTAGATCCTCCGCGTTTGCTTCCATGATATCAGCTGTCCGTTGGATCAGTGCGTCTGCCATGATTAGCAGAGCCTGATTTTTCTCCTCCGTGCTCAGTCTGCCAAGACCGAATGCGGCCTGCTTGGCCAGCTTGGCTTTATTGCGAACCTCACTCATAATAATTCCTCCTTAGTTGGATGATTAGGAAAAGCAATATTGGTTATGGGAACCAGATTATTTTAACGTGATCCATTCATCTCGGTGAATGACCTCGAGCCGATGGATTTCCCCGATGATGCCGATCACCTGACTGCTCGGCAAACCGAGCACGGCTTGCAGCTGGTCCTCATCGTAATTGACGATCCCCCTGCCGAGCCTTTCGTTGTTCATATTAACGACTTCCACCACGTCCCCTGCATGGAAGCTGCCTTCGATCCGTTTAATGCCAACGGGAAGGAGGCTGTGGCCTCCGTGAATCAGCGCCTTCTCGGCGCCCGGATCGACAACGATCCGGCCTAGCGGCGAGGACATAAAGCCGAGCCACTGCTTTTTCATTGGCAGGGAGGATAGGTGGGTAGCAAAATATGTGCCTTTTCCTGCATGCTCAAGCGCCTTGAGCAAGTCACCAGTCTCGCTGGCTTTGCCAATGAAGACGGGGACGCCGCCGCGGGTGGCGATTTTGGCAGCATCGATTTTCGAACGCATGCCACCAGTACCTACGCTGGAGCCAGCGCCTCCTGCCATGCTGTAAATCTCATCGGTAATTTCATCAATTTCCTCATATTTCGTTGCATCCGGTGATTTGCGTGGATCCGCCGTGTACAAACCATCCGTATCGGTCAGGATGATTAGTTGCTGGGCCCGGACCAAGTTCGCAACCAGCGCGGATAACGTATCGTTATCCCCAAATTTCAGTTCGTCAATTGAAACGGTGTCGTTCTCATTAATAATCGGAATAACGCCTTGCTTCAGAAGCTCCGTAATCGTCATGTTGGCATTATTCATGCGTTTGCGGTTCGCGAAGTCCGTTCTTGTCAACAGAATTTGCGCGGCCTTCAATTGATGGGAGGCCAGCGCATTCTGGTAAGCACGCATCAGCAGCGCTTGGCCCAGTGCGGCGGATGCTTGCTTCTCATGCAGCAGCTTCGGTCTGCTCTCGTAGCCGATCTCCCGAAACCCTGCTGCGACGGCGCCGGATGTCACGAGCAGAACTTCATGACCGGCCTTGCGGAGAGCGGCAAGCTCTCCGGCAAAGAAAGCGACGGAATCAAGATTAAGTCCGCCCTCATCTGTCGTAAGGGAGCTGCTTCCGATTTTTACGACGATGCGTGATAGCATCGTGATCACTTCCTTGTATTTATGATGGGTAGGTAAAGCTGTAACGAATCCATTTCCTGAAAATAAAAAAACTTCCGTCCTGTATGAGAAAGGACGAAAGTTTGACTTCCGCGGTACCACCTTTGTTGATGAGCGCAGCTCATCCGGCTTTAGCCCTGTAACAGAAGGCACTGTCCTGGCAAGCCAGGCCGCTCGGGGGTAGGTTTCGGAAAGGGGGTCACGGCAAATTCTTTCAGCCCATGGAATTCGCTCTCTGGTCATCGTGCCATATGCTTTCGTACTGGTCCCGTCATTGCGTTTTTGAGATCTGCATTCAATTGTTATTGCAAGAATAGCACATCGTTTTTGTTTTTTCAAAAGGAAATAGGTTAACCGAACAGGTTCAGCTTGCCGATTCGGTAGGCGGCTTCCCGCATTCGCTCTTCGCTGCTTAACAGGCCGACGCGGACATATCCTTCGCCGTGATCGCCAAAGCCGACACCAGGCGCAACCGCTACCTTGGCCTCCTCAAGCAGCAGGTCGGCAAAGGATATCGAGGTAAAGCCCTTCGGTACGGGCAGCCAGCTAAAGAAGGAGCCAGCCGGTTTTTGGGCTTCCCAGCCGATTTCGGACAGGGCGCCATAGAAGGCGTCCCTTCTCGATTGGTAGCGTGCGACCAACTCCTCAACGCAGTCTTGCGGCGATGTGAGTGCTGTGGCCGCTGCTGCCTGAATGCCGCCGAACAGGCTGACATAGATGTGGTCCTGCAGCATATTGATCAGCGAGATGATTTTTTTGTTCCCCAGGGCAAAGCCAACACGCCATCCGGCCATATTATAGGTTTTGGAAAGAGTGTAGAATTCCAAGCCAACTTCTTTGGCTCCTTCTGCCTGTAAAAAGCTGACTGGACGATCACCATCAAACCCGATCGCTCCATAAGCAAAATCACTGGCTACCACGATCCCGTGTTCGGCGGCAAATGCTACCGTATCCTCGTAGAAGGACAGGGGAGCGACGGCGGATGTCGGATTGTTCGGGTAATTCAAGAACATCAGCTTCGCTTGTTCTCTGTCTGCAGGTGTGATCGCACCATAGTCAGGAAGAAACCGGTTAGCAGCGGTTAAGGGCATGAATTTCATTTGGGCGCGTGCCAGTGCAACGCCTGACCAGTAATCCGGATAACCGGGGTCCGGGACAAGACATACATCGCCCGGATTCAGAAGCACTTGCGGCAGCTGCACAAGCCCTGTTTTTCCTCCGAACAGGATCGCTACCTCCGTCTCCGGATCCAGATCAACGTTGTAGTCTTCTTTATATCGATGCGCAATGGCTTCTTTAAGAAATGAAAAGCCGGTAAAAGGCGAATATTTGTGAAACTGCGGATTGTCGGCCGCTTCCTTTAAGCTGGATACGATATGAGGCGGTGTGGGCTGATCGGGATTTCCTTGCCCGAGATTGATCACATCATGTCCCTGCGCCACTTGGCGGTTTACCTTGGAGACCAAGGTCGCGAAAAATTGCGTGGGCAGCTGGGACATCATCTCGGCCGGCTCTATTTGGAATTCGTTTAATTTTTTGTTCATTGCAGTTTCATCACTCCGTTATCTAATTACGCTCGAATGCAGCTGATATTGAAAACAATTAGGATTAATTTAACACGATTTATCAGGGGTGTATAGAGGGAAATGGTGCTTGGGTGTTGCAGCAGCAGGCTTGAGGAGGCTATGATGATGACATAAGGAGAATGGATGAATTCCTGCAAAAGAGCCCGATCATGGATTTTATGATCTACAGCGGCGCAGGTGCTGGATTCAACCGGAATAACAGGAGGCTGCAAGATGACTGGAGAAGCAAAGGCTCAATTGAATATCGCACTTATCCAAGCCGATATTGAAATAGGAAACGTCAATGCCAATATGAATAAAATGCTCGGCATGATGGAGCAGGCCGCAGCGGCTGATATGAAGCCGGACGTCATTGTGCTGCCGGAAATGTGGAATACGGGGTATGCGCTGGACCGAATTCAAGAGCTTGCCGATCCCATGGGACAGGAAACCTCTCGCATGCTGAGCGAATTTGCACGAAAACATCGTATCCAAGTCGTAGGCGGGTCTGTAGCCGAACGAATCAAAGATCGGATTTATAACAGCATGTATGTATTTAACCGGAGCGGGGAGCAGATCGCCAAATATTCCAAAATTCACCTGTTCCGCCTGATGGATGAAGAGAAGTTTCTGCAAGCTGGGCAGCAACCCGTAACCTTTGAGCTCGAACAATTAAAAGCGGGCGCGTCGATCTGTTACGATATACGGTTCCCCGAGCTCTCCCGAACCCTCGCACTCGGCGGTGCTCAAGTACTGTTTGTGCCTGCGGAGTGGCCGCATCCGCGACTGCAGCATTGGAGAACGCTGCTCATGGCCAGAGCGATCGAGAACCAAATGTACGTCGTTGCATGTAATCGTGTAGGAACCAGCGGAGAAACGGACTTTTTCGGTCACTCCATGATCATCGATCCATGGGGAGAGGTCATTGCCGAAGGGGATGAGCAGGAAATGATCCTGACCGGTACGCTGGATTGCGGTCTTACAGATGAAGTGAGAGGACGCATTCCGGTTTTTGAAGACCGTCGTCCGAATTTGTATTTTCAATAAAAGTGTTTATTGTTAAACTCCTCTAAAAAATGAAGTTTCATCTGGGCAGAGGCGGGTATACTATGGGTAATCCGTCTGAGAGGAGGCTTTGAATGATGGCAGACAACAACCAATTCGACAGCCAAAACCATGAGCAGGAAGAACAACAGAAACAACAGTTCCGCAACTTTGTGGAAAACGTTGCCGGGGGCGGCAACGGAAAGAACGAGTCGATTCAGGACCAGTCCCGTACTGCGGATGAACAAAACCGATTGATTGACCAGCATAATTTGCGCAAATAAAACTCCGTTTAAAACGAAATGGGAGTGCTATAATTTCACGTTGAAAAGAAGCTCAGCTTGGTCTTGTTCATTGACCTTGGCTGAGCTTCTTCTCTTAATTTATGGGGCAGCGTGCACTAGTCCTGAACGCTCTCCACAACCAGCTTGTCCATGACCTGCTTAAAAGTATCGATGAACGCATCCGCCGCTTTGGACAAATAGCGGCCGTTGCGGTAAGCCACAACCAGTGTGCGGCTCGGAACCGGATCAGCGAGCGGCAAGTAGACCGGAATAAACTCGCTGCGTTTCGCACGGGCGATAAAACGAGGCACTAGCGTTATGCCCATTCCGGTTGCGACCAGAGATTGGAGCGTCTCGATGTTGCTGCTCTCGAATACAACATTCGGTTCAAAGCCTGCCTCCCGACATATATCAAAGGTGAGCTTCCGGAAACCCTGTCCTTTTTTGAGGACCACAAACGCTTCATTCCGGATTTCATCGATTGTGATGGGCCGTACGGGATCGGAGGCTGCCCGCAGCGCAAGCGGGTGCTGCGGAGGAACAGCCAAGTCGATCATTTCCTCACCGATCGGGATCCAGGACAGCGACGGCTCGGACAGTGGCAGCGCCAGGAGGCTAAGATCGGCCTTGCCGCTGGCCGTCAGCTTCTCCAGGTTCATGGAGGAGTCTTCCAACAGGGTGATCTCAATATCCGGATATCCCTTTTTAAAGGCTGGCAAAACCCGTGGCAGCAGGTGAGAACCTGTAATCGGCATGCTGCCGACTACGACCTTACCCTTTCGAAGCTGGGAGATGTCCGACATCTCCTGCTTCAGCTGCTCGACGGCGTCCATGATCTTCTGGGCATGCTCGACAAAGCTGGCTCCGGCATGGGTAAGCTCAACGTTGCTCGTATTGCGCTGGAACAGCAGCACGCCGAGCTCTTTCTCCAGCTTGGAGAGCTGCTGGCTCAAGGAAGGCTGGGCGATATGAAGCTTCTCCGCGGCTCGGGAAAAATTTTTATCCGCCGCGATTTGCAGCGTATATTGCAGTTGTCTCAGTTCCATTTAAGCATCACTCCGTTATAGCTGAATCCTATTACTTTTATAGATATTATATCTTGGAACAATGAAGAAGGAAATGATATATTACTATCAACGTAAAGATGATGCGTTGTAGATCTTCCTTATATTTAAAGAAGATAACAAGCAATTATCTTCTCATGGACGTAAAGAACAATGGGGTGATGATGATGAGTAAGAAGACGATGTTTGAAAAAATTTGGGATAACCACGTTATTCATCAAGAAGAAGGCAAGCCGGGTATTTTGTACATTGACCTGCATTTGGTTCACGAGGTAACTTCACCGCAAGCATTTGAGGGTTTGCGTCTTAGCGGCCGTAAAGTACGCCGTCCTGAACTGACCTTCGCAACGATGGATCACAACGTTCCGACGAAAGACCGTTTTAACATTACGGATCCGATCTCGAAGCAGCAAATCGATACACTGACCAAGAACTGTCAGGATTTTGGCGTTACCCTGTATGATCTTGATACGATTGATCAAGGCGTTGTGCACGTCATGGGGCCAGAACTTGGCTTAACGCATCCGGGCAAAACGATTGTATGCGGCGACAGCCATACATCTACTCACGGTGCATTCGGCGCCCTTGCGTTCGGTATCGGAACAAGCGAGGTTGAGCATGTTCTGGCAACCCAATGTTTGCAGCAGGCCAAAGCAAAGACCATGGAAGTTCGCTTTGTTGGTCGCCGCAATCCGGGCGTAACGGCTAAGGATATGATCCTTGGCGTCATCGCGAAATACGGAACGGATTTTGCAACAGGCTATGTTATTGAGTATACGGGTGAAGCGATCCGCGAATTGTCGATGGAAGAGCGCATGACCGTGTGCAACATGTCCATCGAAGGCGGAGCCAGAGCGGGCATGATCGCTCCGGATGAAACGACTTTTGAATACTTGCGCGGACGTCAATATGTTCCGCAAGGCGAAGCTTTTGATGCTGCAGTAGCAGCTTGGAAAGAACTTGTGACAGACGAAGGCGCCGAGTTCGACGTGGTGGTTGAGTTCGATGTAGAATCTCTGATCCCGCAAGTAACCTGGGGAACGAGCCCGGGTATGGGTACTGACATTTCCTCGACGGTTCCTAACCCTGCGGATTTCAAGACCGAGAATGAGCGCAAGGCAGCGGAGAAAGCGCTGGAGTATATGGCGCTTGTGCCAGGGACGCCAATGTCCGAAATTCCGATCGATTATGTCTTTATCGGTTCTTGCACGAATGGACGCATTGAAGATTTGCGTGCGGCAGCAGCCGTAGCGAAGGGCCATAAAGTGTCCAGCAATGTGACAGCCATCGTTGTTCCCGGATCAGGCCGAGTGAAGATCCAGGCTGAACAAGAAGGGCTCGACAAAATTTTTGTTGAAGCGGGTTTCGAATGGCGTGAAGCAGGCTGCAGTATGTGTCTTGCGATGAATCCGGATGTACTGAAGCCGGGACAACGCTGCGCATCCACATCCAATCGTAACTTCGAAGGACGCCAAGGCCGCGGCGGCAGAACGCATCTCGTATCGCCGGCAATGGCAGCGGCAGCTGCGGTTAAAGGACGCTTTGTGGATGTACGTGACTGGAACTTTGCAGCCGAAGAAGTTGTGAGCTAAGAAGGACGGAGGAGAAGTTTATGCAAGCATTTACGAAATTACACGGTATTGTCGCACCTGTAGACCGGGTGAATGTAGATACGGACGCCATTATTCCGAAACAGTTTTTGAAACGGATTGAACGTACAGGATTTGGACAGTTTCTGTTTTACGAGTGGCGGTTTGATGAGGAGGGAGGCAATATCGACAGCTTCTCGCTGAACCAGCCCCGTTACCAAGGTTCGACGATCCTGATTTCCCGTGCCAACTTTGGCTGTGGTTCTTCCCGTGAGCATGCCCCTTGGGCGATTCTCGATTACGGATTCCGCGTGGTCATCGCTCCATCGTTTGCTGACATTTTCTACAATAACTGCTTTAAGAACGGGATTCTTCCGATCAAACTGTCGGAGGAACAGGTGGAAGAGTTGTTCCAGCGCACAGAAGGTAATGAAGGATATAAGCTGAACGTCGATCTGGAGAGCAAAACGATAACGGATGATCAAGGACTCCATATTGACTTTGATCTTGACGAGCACCGCCGTCAATTCCTGCTTCAAGGACTGGATGACATCGGTTTGACGCTGCAGCATGAAAGTGCGATCGATGCATACGAGAAGAAGCATGGGGAGCGTCTGTTCGCTTAATCTCGCAATTCCACTGCAAAAGGTTATAAGATTATTAAACTTCCATTTCCTGTGTAGGAAATGGAAGTTTTTTTTGGTATTATGGAATTAATATGCAGCGGAAGATAAGAGGAACCATTGTTTTATGTCAGTAATTGTCCGGCAGCGTCTGGCCGGGAATGTGCTGATTTACATATTTTTAGTTTTATTGCTAGATTTGCTTTTCAAATTTAATCATGGGATGATCGAGGTGGATTCATGAAGAAGTTAGGTTTTGTAATGATGTTGATAGTCTTCTTGCTTGCGTTTCCGAAAAGTGGTGAAGCCAGTTCTTCAAATGCGACCATTTTTCTTGACGGGGAACCATTGAATTTGTCTTCGGGCGTCCAGGTAGCCAACATGAAAGGCAACGTGATGATTCCGATCCGCGTGGTATCCGAGAATCTCGGCTTCAAGGTAGGCTGGGAGAAGGCCAGCCAAACCGTTACCGTTGAGAACAGCGAGAAGACGGTCCGCATGGTGGTCGGCAGCCATCAGGCAGAATTGAACGGTGCTCAGGTTGATCTGAACTTGCCGCCTGTCTTGAATGGGAAGAGCACGCTTGTGCCGCTTCGGTTTGTTAGTGAACAGATGGGGCTTGATGTGAAATGGGACAACCAGACGAAGGCAGTGTTCCTCTCCAGCTCCGTACCACCGGTCTCTGAAGGAGAGGTTGATCCAGGTGCCGGAAACAATCCGGGCATCCAAACACCTCCGCCTGTCGAAACAGGGAACCAGGCAGCCATGACGGGGCTCAGCTTTAGCGACAACCGGTTGATGATTGCTACAGAAGGTTCGGTTACGCCAAATGTCTTTAAAGTAACAGGACCCGATCGGATTGTTATCGATCTTCCCAATACCGTGTTCTCTTCTGCATTCCTGAGCGGACATGCTGTGAATGCGAAAAGCGGTGGAGAGATGGAAATCACGGATTATCCCGATGTTATGAAAGTACGATATGCCACGTTCAGTGACAATCCGTCAACTGTGCGTATTGTCATCGACCTGACAGGACCTACAAATTATGGAGTGACCCAAGAAGCGGGGCTCATTATTGTTGATCTGAACGCAGAAGGAGAAATCCTCGTACCGCCCGTTCCCCCGGTAACCGGCAACGGCAAGAAGACGGTTGTTATTGATGCCGGTCACGGCGGCAGTCAGCCGGGCGCGATCAGCGCGAACGGCAATCAGGAGAAGGTTCTTAACCTTAATATTGCTTTGAAAGTGGAAGCCTTGCTGAGAAAAGAAAAGAACATTAATGTTGTGATGACGCGGAGCGACGATTCAACGCTGGGTCTTAGCGATCGCGTGAAAGTGGCGAATTCCATAAAGGCCGATATATTTGTATCGATTCACGGAAACAGCAACAATTCCAGCAGTCCGCACGGCACAGAGACTTACTTCACGAGAGATGCCAGCAAACCTTTGGCGAACGTGATGCATAAACATCTTGTCAAGGCGACTGAACTCATGGATCGGGGAGTCAAATATAGCAGCCTTCATGTGACGAGAGAAACGACGATGCCGGCTGTCCTGCTCGAGATTGGCTTTTTGAGCAACAAGGGTGACGAAGCCCAGTTGTTTGAAGACGATTTCCAAAATCGTGTTGCACAAGGTATTGTAGCGGGTATTAAAGAATATCTTAAAGTACAATAATGTGTACAAGATTTGATGAACTTAGAGGGGGACAAAAGTCATGAACAAAAAATATTGGATGACAGGATTGCTGGCGCTGCTGCTTGCATTTAGTACCGGCTGTGGACAGAAGCCGACTGCAGCCCCTGCCGAGACAAATCCGGAGACCGCAACAGAAGAAGTTCAAACGCCACAGGATAATCCGGAAGAAACGGCGGCTGATGACCATAAGGAAGATGAGGCAATACCTGTAAACGCAGGCGAGGGAGCAAGCACACCACCGCAGAGCACAACCGGTGAAAGTACTGGAACCCCTGTGGATACAAAGGATGTGAAAGCTACGGAGGATCAAGCGAAGAAGGCCAATATTAAAGTCTATTATACGGACCCCGAAATGATGGACCTGAAAGAGGCAAGCAAAGAGATCACGTATTCGGGTGAAGAGGATAAATATAAGAAAGCCTTTGAAGGACTTCAAACGAGCAGTGATGCTGAACTAAGTCCACTATGGTCGGATAAAATCACGTTGAAATCTCTCAAGTTTGAAAATGGCGCTTTGACGCTGGATATCACCAAACCAGCGGAAGCCAATCTCGGAGCTGGAGGGGAAATGTTTGCGATTGATGCCTTACAGAAAACTTTCTTCCAGTTCGATGAGGTGCAGTCCCTGGAATTGCTGGTAGATGGTAATCAGATCGAAAGCTTAATGGGACATGTTGAGCTGGAGCATCCAATGACTCGAAAGTAGTTATAAAGTACTATTAATGAAATTCAAACGAAGGAACAAACACCTATTTCAGTTTTTGAAATAGGTGTTTTTTTGGTAAAAAGGGAACAATTTCGCAACTTTCATCGTGACTTTGCGTCTATAGGTTGTCAGGTAATGTCGGACAGGCCGAGTGCAGAAACGCCTATCTGTGGCAAAATAATAGGATGGTAGGGGTGAAGGATGAAGAAGTTCGGTTTTTTAATGTTTCTGGTTGTCATCATGATTGCGTTTCCTAAAATGGCGGATGCGAGTTCGTACAGCGCAAAGATTTACCTGGATGGCCAACAAATCAATCTGTCATCTGGCGTGAAGGTCGAGAACAATAACGGTACCGTCATGGTTCCGATCCGTGTCATTTCCGAGAATCTGGGATTTGACGTGTACTGGAACAAGGCAACCAAGGCGGTAACTGTCCAAGACGGATCGCAGACAGTAACGATGGTGATTGGAAGTCAGCAAGCTGACATCAACGGTCAGCGCGTACAAATGACCAAGGCACCTGTTCTTCGTGGCGGAACAACATTGGTTCCCATCCGGTTTGTAAGTGAGCAGATGGGCCTTCAAGTAAGATGGGATAACGCGCAGAAGTCAGTCTATCTGACCTCGTCCTACGACGGGAGTAACCCTGGTGAAGAACCTGGCGTAACTACGTCGACCGTGGACGGTATCAGTTTCAGTGAAAACAGGCTGATGGTCGCCGTTACGGGCAATGCCAAGCCGATTGTATCAAAGCTTAGCAATCCGGACCGTATCGTCATTGATATGGTGAACACGGATTTCTCGGATACGTTCAGCAGCAATGCCAGCTTTGATGACGTGATGAAGACCGGTCAGATGGACGTAACGGGATATCCGGATGTCAAATCTGTACGTTATTCCTTGTACAACAGCAATCCGATGACCGTGCGCATTGTCATTGATCTCAACTACGCCAAAAATTACACCGTTTCAGGCCTTGAGAACGGAACGGGCCTGTTCATTGTGGACTTGAATACGGGCTCTAACCCTACACCTGGTGCAGGCGGGAAGAAGCTTGTGGTTATCGATGCGGGTCATGGAGACCACGATCCGGGAGCTATCGGGGTAACCAAGAAGAGGGAGAAGGATTTCAACCTCGCAATGGCGCTGAAAGTTGAGAAACTGTTGGCCAAAGAACAAAATATCGAAGTCGTTTTGACTCGCAGTAACGATACTTTCCTCGAGCTGAAGGATCGCGCAAAAATTGCGAATGATCTGAAGGCTGATGTTTTCATATCGATACATGCTAATAGCGGCCCTTCCACTGCAAGCGGAACCGAAACGTATTACTACAATGAATCTGACAAAGCGCTGGCGAATGCACTCCATAAAGAGATCGTAAAGGCTATGGGCTTAAAGGATCGCGGAGTGAGATACGGCAATTTCCATGTCATTCGCGAGACCAAAATGCCTGGCGCTCTGCTGGAAGTCGGGTTTCTGAGCAACAAGACAGATGAGAGCAAGCTATTTGATCCGGCAACGCAGGATCGAGTAGCCGAGGCTATTGTCAGAGGCATTAAAGGTTATTTAAAGGTTAATTAACGATACGACAGTGAACGTGATTGCAGGAGGTGGCTACTTTTGAATAAAAAAATATGGTCGGCTGGCCTATTGGCAGCCGTAATGCTGATTGGTGCCGGTTGCGGACAGAAACCCGGAGCAGCTCCAAACGATACACCGGAGCAAATAACGCCTGCACCCGATAATCAGACAGGGCAGGATAATAGTGGAACGTCGAACGGATCAGGTGGATCGTCTACGGGCAGCGGCAGCGAAGTAACAACGCCGGAAGCAAAAACAGAGAGCATCAAAGCCTATTACACGGATCCTGATTTAATGGAGCTGGTAGAAGGTACGGCGGAAATTTCGTATAAGGAAGATCAAGAAAAATACGAAGCGGCCTATCAAGCATTGCAAAAGAGCGATAAGGCCGATATGGTTCCCCTGTGGGAGAAAATCGGACTGAATTCGTTGAAGTTTGAAAACGGAGCTCTGACGCTCGATGTGACGGTTCCGGACGAAGCCAACCTGGGTGCAGGCGGCGAGTCGTTTGCCATCGATGCGATCAAAAAAACCTTTTTCCAGTTTGATGAAGTGAAATCACTTCAAATTCTGGTGGATGGTCAGCAGACCGAATCGTTAATGGGTCATGTTGATTTGGAAAATCCGATGACTCGGTAATGATGGTTGAAGGAGATCACGATCTGCTGTCGAATATTAGTATATGATGAAGCAGTAGTTATTGAGAGGGGAAAGAAAATGGTACTTAGACACAGCAAACATGTTCATTCCAAAAAAGTGGTCTCCGCCGTCATGGCCGGACTTATAGCATTCGGAGGCGGGGCTTCGATCGTCTCGGCAGATGAAGAAGCGGCAAATGCGACAACGGCAAATGCATCCCAAACGGCCATAAACGCATTCAGTGACGTTAGTGCCGGATATTGGGGAGAAAAGTATATTTATCAGCTGGCAGCACAGGGGATCGTGACTGGGAATAATGGAAAGTTTCGCCCGAACGATCCTGTAACACAACAGGAAGCAGTAACGATGGCGATCCGTTTCTTAAGCATGCAGGATCAATTAAGCAGCGGCGCTGCGACATTACCGACAAATATTAAAGTGAATGATTATTTTACGAAGTATGTTGAACTGGCTTTTCAGCAAAACCTGCTCGACAAGCAAAAAGAATCCGGATATACGGATGAGAAAGTCATTTGGGGCGCGCAGAAAGCATCCCGGGAATGGATAACCGAAGTGCTTGTCCGTTCCATTGGACGAACCGCGGAGGCCAATGCAGCCAAAAATAAAGCGACAGGCTTTGCGGATAACGCCAAGATATCCCCGGATCGTCTGGGTTATGTCAATGTAGCGGTTGAGTTAGGTCTTGCAAAAGGCTTGAACGGCAACAAGTTCGATCCGCAAGGGGCCGTTACCCGTGCCCAGCTAGCAACGTTCCTCAGCCGGGCCCAAGCCTACATTACAACAAATTACGAGAACCAATACAAAGGTTCTATCGCTTCGATCGAGAACGGCAAGCTGGAGCTTTATGCCGATGGAAAGCTGAATTCATTCAAGCTGGATAATTCCACAGCGTATTTCACCTCGGATTCAGAGAAGAGACTGCAGTTCTCGGAGATCAATCCTTACACACAAGCGGTGGTCATCGTGAACAACGGAACGGCTGCTTACGTGGAAATTACGGATTCAACCCAGCAAGTGGAGCGGTTTGACCGCACATATGCACGCTTGTCGCCGAACAACGTCATTTGGCTGGATACTGGCAGCACCTTTGAAGAGCTGAGTTACGAGCCAAGCACGGTGTTCCTGGATCAGAACGGAACCAAGATCGATCCGAAGACGCTTGCTGCCGGCAGTTTGCTTACGATTGAACGCGAGACATACAGCCCGCAGAAGAAAATCGTGTCAATCCGCGTGAAGAGCGGCTTGGTTAACAAGTCGGGAGCAGGCGTCGTTCAAAACGTGGATACGGTAAACAAAAGAGTAACCCTTAAGGATAGCAGTGGTTATGAGGATACTTACACGTGGGATGATGCCACCGTCATTCGATATCAGAACCAGATTATGGCTCCGGCGGAGCTCAAAAATGGCTACACCGTGAACTTTACGGTGAAGAACAGCATCCTTCAGTCGATGGAAGTCACGCAAAGTGTCGATCGTACCGTGCAAGCGATGCTGTATTCCGTTGAAGAAAATGGAAAGACGATCACCTACAAGCGGAGTGGAAGCACACAGCTCGAAACGAAGTTTTTGACCGAGAAGCCGGAAATCATCATGAGCGGCGTGGTCAAACCAGTTCTGTCCGATTTACTCGCTGACGCGGTATCTGGCGATCAAGTGACATTGACCATCAACGGTGAAGAAAAAATCACGAAGATCGAAGTTACCGGTCGCCAAATGGAGCAACTGGACGGTGTCACCATTGTAAACTACGATTCGAAGACGCACTGGCTGACTGTCAAGGATGCCAACAATCAGCCTCGGGTTATCATCCTGGATGATAAGACGAAACTGGAATCAAGCAATGGAACGACACTGGATAAGGTTGAGCCGCTGCTAGGGGCAGGACGTAAAGTGAGTGTGTCGCTGATTGGCACCCGTGCACTTTCATTGGAAGTGGTGTATAAAGTTGAGGGTAAAATCAGCAGCATCAATACTTCCAAGAAAGTGATATCGGTCGTGGATGCCAACGGAAAAGTGGAAGAAATTCCATACAACAGTACGTTGATTGTAGAAATTTTCGGCAAATCGAACGCATCTCTGGCGGATGTACGTGTCGGTGACGAAGTTTCAGCGCAGCTGTCAACCAATCAGGATTACTTGCAGAGCTTGAAGCTCAAGACATTCGCGCAATTCGAGGTCGTATTTACGGAGCCTGCGAAAAACCGGATTCGAGTGAAAGCGAATGGTGCCACAAATGATATTTATACCGATAAGGCTTCATTGACCGGCGATAGCGGACAAGCGATCCTGCTTGCAGACCTGCGTCCCGGGACACTCGTTAACATTACGCTACAAGGTGTGATGGCTGTCGCGATCGCCGAAGTCAAATTGACGCTTGGCGAAGTAACTAGCGTTGATCCTTCCGCAAATGCACTGACTGTGAAAGATCATGCTGGCAATAGCCAGACGTTAGGAGTAAGCGGCGGAGTTAAAGTCGTTAAGAATGGTTCAACGGCTTCGAACTTAACCACATTGACTCCGGGAGATCGCGTAGAGATTCGAAAGGATATTCAGGGCGTAACCATTATCCAGGTTCTGGAGAAGGTTGAACGTGCATTCTGGCAGGCAAGCAGTACGGAAATTCAAGTAAAACGCAAATCGATTAACGATAATTACCGGTATGCATTATCTGATAAAGTATTTGTTCATCAAGGTGACACTACTTTGTCCGTGCAATCCCTTAAGGAAAATGATAATATTGTACTGTACTTAAACAACGGTGTCGTTGTTGAGATCGTAAAACAGTAAATTATCGACCTGGGATTGCTCGAGAAACACCGTCTTGATGCGGGGATTTCCGCATCAAGATTTTTTTTTGCGGGAGGGAAATCATATGAATGCGGCAACGGTACGGCATATTTTGGACACGATGGAGAGCATGTTTCCGGATGCACATTGCGAACTGCATCACAGCAATGCGTTTGAGCTGACCATCGCCGTGCTGCTGTCCGCTCAGTGCACGGATGAAACGGTTAATAAAGTGACAAAGGATCTGTTTCAGAAATACAAAACGCCTCTGGATTATGTATCGGTACCGATTGAGGAACTTGAGCAGGATATTAGGCGGATCGGATTATACCGGAATAAGGCCAAACATATTCAGAATTTGTGCAGGATTCTGATCGAGCAGTATGGCGGTGAGGTACCGGAAGCTCATGATGAGCTGGTCAAATTACCCGGGGTTGGACGCAAGACAGCCAATGTCGTCGTTTCCAATGCCTTTGGTGTGCCTGCCATCGCGGTAGACACGCATGTGGAGCGGGTTTCCAAGCGACTTGGACTGGCCGCCTGGAAAGATTCCGTGCTGGAAGTGGAGAAAAAGCTGATGAAGCGGGTACCGCGTGAAGAATGGACGCTGACCCATCATCGGATCATTTTTTTCGGACGGTATCATTGCAAGGCTCAAAATCCGCAATGCCCGGTATGCCCATTGCTGGATGTTTGCCGTGAAGGTAAGAAACGTATGAAAACCTTAGCAGTCAGGAAGAATAAGGAACAACTGTAAAACAGCTAGAAATAGACAAAAAAGAGGTTCATCTGATCCATTGGGAGCACGGCACTTTAATGAATAGCTAGCGAATTGGACATAATTGCAAGCAAGCGCAATGCTTGCCTTTGTCTCCGGATTTCTATCTTTAGCCGCATGCGAGAATGGAATTCTGGAAACAAAAGTGATCAAAAGTCGGTTTTTCGCGAGGTGAAAGAGGACGGTTTCCTGGATCGGCATGAGCTAAATTTAAAAGAGGATGGGATTACACATGAAATGCATCTCTGTTTACACCGACAATTTTGAATTGTTCTCAGATATTTTTGAACATGTGGTGGAGAGCCAAAGCCAGCTGAGTGAGAATGAAGAGCAAGAAGTCGAAGGCGTGACGTTCAGTCATTCCGGGGATGCTCCCGAGCATTATCTGGAGCGTATGTCGCAGAAGCCTGAAGTGGTGGTTATGCGCGATAAATCACGCGGTTTAACCATTCTGCAGCACGGAAATGTCTTCGAAATTTTGATACCGGCGGAAGAAAACACCGTTGTATCTTAAGTTCTTCAAATTTGATGTTTTTAAAAAATGAGATAAACCTGGTTCTTACAGGGTGATCGAGTGTGAAGTCCACTCATTTTCCCTGAATGTGCCGGCATTAAGAAGGTTTGGACCCATGGCAGGCAAGGAAGATCACTTCCTTGACCTGCCATTTTGCTTAGATAAAGGGCTGTCATATCAAGACAACGGCCGAAAATGAAATGCAATGATTCCTTTACAGTGCAAGCGGTGATAAAATAAAATGATGTGAATAGATTGTGTCAGAAATTGAGAGATCAATGGACAGGAGCGAGAAATGACATTGAAGTTGATGGCTGAGCATGAAATCGGATACAGTGTTACGGAACTAACCAGAGTTCGGGACCGTTTTTTGGAGTGGAATGACGAATCTTCCTCCGCTTTGACAGAGGATTTAATACGCAAGGGTACAGGTGGTGAGCTAACGCTGGCCTTCTGCGGACATTTTTCCGCAGGGAAGTCGAGCATGATTAATGCGCTTTGCGGCAAAAAGGTGCTGCCCTCGGGTCCTGTACCTACGAGTGCGAATGTGGTTACAATCCGAAGCGGTGAGCCGTGGGCGTTGATTCACCGATCTGCTGCGGAGCCTGGAGAGCCTTTAACGGTAACAATTGACGAACTTGCCGAATACTGCAAGGAGGGCCGGGAGTATTCCGCGATTGAAGTGTGGGATGATGTGCCTCTGCTTGGCGAAGATGGCGTCTTGATGGATACCCCCGGGGTTGATTCAACGGATGACGGGCACCGGCTTGCCACGCATTCTGCCCTTCATATGGCTGACATCGTTTTTTACGTCATGGATTATAATCATGTGCAGTCCGAGAGTAATCTGATGTTTGCCAAGAGTTTGTCGGATTGGGGCAAACCGCTGTACCTGATCGTAAATCAGATCGACAAGCATCGTGATGACGAGTTGACGCTTTCTTCTTATCTGAATGACGTGAAGAAGGCGTTTGCCCAGTGGAAGATCACGTATAAGGGGCTGCTATGCACTTCGCTTAAAGTTCAGGATCATCCCTATAATCAATGGGGGCTACTAAAGTCCTTGATCGGTGAACTGATATCTCATAAGGAGCCATTGCTGCGCTACAGCGTATCCTGCTCCATTCGTCATGCTGCCGATCAGCATGTGGAAGCCTATACCAGGAGCCATCAGGAAGAGAAGGAGCGGCTGCTGGAGGAAATGGGCGGCGAAGAGGCCGCAGCGGCGATGAAAGCGCGGTTGCAGGAGCTGGAGGATCAAAAAAGAACCGCCCAGCTGCTGCCAGAGACCGTTCGCTCGGAGCTGCGCAAAGAAGTGGATAGCCTTCTGGCAAACGCCAATCTGACGCCGGCGGATGTTCGGGATTTAAGTCTGGCCTTTCTGGAAAGCCAAAAAAGCGGTTTTAAAGTCGGGTTTCTGTTCACAGGCGGCAAGACGGAAGAGGAGCGCCGGCGCCGTCTCGAGGCTTTCTATCATCGATTGGAGGAACAGACCGCATCGCAGATCGATTGGCATCTGCGTTCGCTGTTCCGTAAAAGCGTGGAGCAGCATACGGAGTGGAATACCGAATGGGAGAGCCTGATGGACGCTGAGCTTCCTGGTGTGCGGGAGGATATGATTACACGGACCGTGAATCCGGATGCGACAGTGTCCGGCGAATACGTTCTGAACTATAACCGGGAGCTGGCCGAGGAAATCAAGGGCAGCTACCGCAGGGCCGTGTTGGTGCTTGCCGACCGGCTGAAAGCGGTATTGACGGACGCTGCGGCCGTCCGTCTGCAGGAGCTGGAGCGCCAGGGTGTCGAGCTCCTGGCGCAATCTGCGGCTTCCGCCAGCTACGCAGCCCTGCAGCAGGCGGAAGCCGCCCGCGCGGCCGAGCTGGCACAGCTGCTCCCGCCGCGCACCTCCCTCACCCCCGGCCTCCTGCCGGAGGTGAGGGAGCCGGAAGGGCAGCCCGCGCAAGCGGCTGCCCAGGGCGGTGCCCCGGCGGCGCAGCCGGGGCACGGGCGCACAGCGCCCCGCGCCGCCGGGGCGCAGGCGGCGGCACCGCAGCGGCGCCAGCGGCTGAATGCCGCGGCAGCCGAGCTGCGCGCGGCGGCTGCGCTGCTGGCGCCGCATCCCGCGCTTGTCTCAGCCGCGCGGGATATAACCGCCCGCGCGGATGCGCTTGCGGGCGGCTCGTTCACTTTGGCGCTGTTCGGCGCGTTCAGCGCCGGGAAGTCCTCCTTCGCCAATGCTCTGCTTGGCGAGTCGGTATTGCCGGTATCACCGCACCCGACTACGGCGGCTGTGAACCGGATTCTGGCACCGACAGAAGGGAAAACCCATGGTACCGCAGACGTGCGCATGAAGAGCCGCGATATGTGGTGGGACGATCTGAAGTACTCCTTCAGCGTGCTGGGTCTCCAAGAACCAACTCTGAGCAATTGGAGAAGCGCGGCAGAAGCATTGAATCCGGCCGGTATTCATCCGGCAGGCTTGCCGCATTATGGGTTTTTGAAGGCCGCGGCTGCCGGCTTTGATAGGATGGAGCCCAAACTGGGTACGACAGAAACCGTAGAGCTGGCAGAATATCGGGGCTATGTGGCCGACGAAACCAAATCCTGTTTTGTCGACGGAATCGATCTGTATTACAGCTGTCCGATGACAGAGCAGGGGATCGTGCTGGTGGATACGCCTGGAGCCGATTCCCTTCACGCCCGGCACACCGGCGTCACGTTCAATTATATTAAAAATGCGGACGCTATCGTATACGTAACGTATTACAACCATGCTTTCTCCAAAGCGGATCGGCAATTCTTGTCCCAGCTGGGCAGGGTTAAAGACAGCTTTGCGCTGGATAAAATGTTTTTTATCGTCAATGCCGCAGATCTTGCACAATCCGAAGAGGAGCTGGATGAGGTGGTGAAGCATGTTCGTACCAACCTGACGTCCAGCGGGGTAGGCAGCCCGCATATCTTCCCTGTTTCCAGTTTGGCAGCGCTGGATAGTAAGCTGGATGGGGATGAAGCGAAATTGAAGGAATCGGGGTTCCCTGTGTTCGAAGATGCGCTTAGCCGATTTGCGGTTGAAGAGCTGCCAAGGCTTTCAGAGCGCGCCGGTTATGATGAACTGGCTTCGGTGAGGGATCGAATCAGAGCTTGGGCCGATATGGCAGCCCAGGATGAGACCACGCGTGAGCGTAAAATCGTGGAGCTGGAAGAGGTTCACAAACGAGCCTTATCCCGGCTTGCGGCTTTAACGGAGTTTAACATGTCCCGTGATATCGCTCAGGAAAGCAGCGAGCTGCTGTTTCATGTACGGCAGCGGCTGGATTATGCCATGAATCGTTTCTTTCAGGAGTCGTTTAATCCTTCCGTGCTTCGGGAGGACGCGGGCCACCTGAAATCGGCCTTTGCTGCTTGCGGGCGTGATTTGATGCGGACGATGTCCATGGAGCTGGATCAGGAGCTATGGGCAACAACGCTTCGATTAGAGATGGCCGGTCGCAAATTAACCGAAGACGCAGCGCTTAAAGCTGCAGCGGATATCAACGGTATGGCCGAGGGCTTGTCCCTTGCCATCCGGCGGGATAAGGACTGGTCACCGCCGGAGCTGGAAGAAACGGAATTGCAAATACAGGGGGATTGGTTGTCCTTCTGGTCGACCTTTAAGAACCCGAAGCATTTCTTTGAGGGCAGCGGAAGCTCCAAGCTTCGAGAAGCGGCAGAGCCGAAGGTGAAGGAAGCCGTGGCGAGTGTGGTGAGCATTCGGGAAGAGCAACTGACGGACCACTATGTTCGGATGAGTGTACGTTCATTGCAGCACCATGTATCGGTGTTGGAGGAACAGCTGAAGGAATCCATGGCTGCCATCCTCGGTTCGCTGCAGGACGGTCAATCTCCGATGATGTGGAGTAAGCTGGCAGATGAGCTGGAAGCTATGATTCAGGCGGCTCGGTAATGGCGGATCTTATGCCATCAAGAACATGTGCACAACGATTGGTATAGTGGTATAGATATTGGAGTTTGAAGTTTCTATACGAATAACGATTTTATGCAGGTTAAACTCCAATCGCATACTTTTCCATCCAAGGGCGTCCCATATGCCATCCTGGCGGGGCGCCTTTTTTCCTATGCTCATTCGGGTGGATAAAGTTCAAGAGGATGGTATGACGTATTTTAATCCGCTACAACGTTCGCCACTGGGGTGAAAACGGCTTAGGATATTACCCTTTTTCAAGCATGTTCAAAAAAGTCGAAAATGGTGGATGAAGCCTGATGGTTGAAGGGACTGACAATGTGATTATATCCCCTAGTATTAATGAGAATTTCCGATGATTTCATTATGAAACAAAGATAAGTTATACTATTTGCCCCCTTTAGGTCCTTTTGGCTCATTTATGGCGGTTTTCCCTCTTTGCCGCGGGTTCAGGTCGATGATAAACTTCATAAATGCTACATAACCTGAACGAAAATAATCCAAAGGAGGATAAACATGAATGTTCTCAGGCAACTGCAGGGCTTCTTTTGGGAGAAACGAAGTTATCTTTTTCTTTCCATGCTGTGTCTGGCGATTGCAACCGCTTTAGGACTTGTCTATCCGCATCTGTTAAAAGTGCTGATTGACGATGCAATCAAGCTGGAGAATTACGGTATCGTACCACAGCTGGCGCTCACTGTGCTGGGTGTGGTCATCCTTAAAGCTTTCATGCAGTTTTTGCACGGATTTTTTGGGGGGAGGCTGGGGAACTACCTGGCTTACGCGTTGCGAAACGCCTGCTATGAAAAATTGCAATTTCTATCGTTCCGTTACTATGACACGGCTCGGACCGGGGATTTGATGTCACGGCTGACGGGCGATTTGGAAGCGATCCGAATGTTTATCGGCTTCGGTTTTGCTCAGCTGCTCAATCTGGTATTGATGGTGACTTTCGGTTCCATCATGATGTTTACCATTAGCTGGAAATTGACGCTCGTAACTTTGGTAGCGATGCCATTTTTGGTTGTAGCGGCTCTAAAGTTCGAATCCAAGATCCACCCGGCGTTCCAGGAGATGCGTCTGGCACTAAGCTCGCTGACGACCGCGGTTCAGGAGAATATTACGGGTGTTCGTACCGTTAAGTCTTTTGCTCGCGAGCCTCACGAAGTGGAGAAATTCTCCGAACGGAATGAGCGTTACAAAACCAACCAGATATTTGCCTCTTCCTTATGGGCCCGTTACTTCCCGATGATGGAGCTCTTCGCGAATATCAGTGTCGTCATTTTGCTAGCCGTCGGCGGAGCGATGGTCATCCAAGGTTCCATGACGGTAGGGGAACTGGCAGCTTTCTTTACTTTGATCTGGTACATAATCGGCCCGCTTTGGGGAATCGGGTTTCATATTAATAACTACACACAGTCGAAGGCATCGGGTGAACGGGTGCTGGAGCTGCTGAATCAGCCGATTGATGTCGAAGACCGTGAGCGTGCGGTAGATTTGGTGCCAAGCGAGGTGAAGGGTCATGTCGTATTTGATAATGTCACCTTTGCTTACGGTAACAAGATGGCAGCCGTCAAAGATATTAATCTGGATGCTCGTCCCGGCTCCGTGATCGGCCTGCTTGGGGGAACGGGGTCTGGTAAATCGACCATTATCCAGCTCTTGATGCATGCCTACAATGTGAATCAGGGCAGCATCAAACTAGACGGCATGAACATTAATGATATAAAGATCCGAAGTCTGCGCAGCCAGATTGCCACGGTCTTTCAGGAGACTTTCTTGTTCTCGTCCAGCATCCGCAACAATATTTCTTACGGCATGAAGGACGTTAGCATGGAAGAAATCATCCGCGTTGCCAAGCTGGCCAAAGCCCATGACTTTATTATGGAAATGAAGGATGGTTACGATACCATTGTCGGCGAACGGGGGATGGGACTCTCAGGCGGACAGAAGCAGCGGATTGCGATTGCGCGTGCCCTTCTGAAAGATCCGAAAATCCTGATCCTGGATGATGCCACCAGTGCTGTAGATATGGAAACCGAGCATGAAATTCAGTCCGGCTTCCAGGAAGTCATGAACGGCAGAACGACCTTTATTATCGCTCACCGAATTTCTTCCCTGCGTCATGCGGATGAAATTCTCGTTCTGGATGAGGGAAGAGTTGTGCAGCGCGGCAAGCATAACGATTTGATTGCAGTGCCGGGGCCTTATCAGGATGTATATAAAATACAATATGCGGACCTTATTGCGAAGCAAGCTCAAGCAGGAGGCACGCAAGGGCAGGTGCAAGCATGAACGCCAATGTAAATACTGAACCGCATCAGAAGCAAAAGATTCCGAGGCCGCGGAAGCCTTCGGAAGAAACGAATGAACGTTTTGTATACAAGGACGACGATGCGATTGAAAAGCCGTTTAACTGGGCGCAGCTGACACGTCTGATCTCGTATATGAAACCTTACGCCAAACAGATTCTACCGTTGATCGGCCTTATGATGGTCATCGGTACCATAACGAAGCTGGCCATTCCGTTCTTGACCAGTTTGGCAATCGACCAGGCCATTGACCCTAGGGATGGGAACCCGAGCTTAACCCTATTGTATCAGATTACAATTGCGGTTCTTGTGATGTATATCATTCAATGGGTTGCAGGAATATTTCGTATCAGATTTACGAATATCATCGGTCAGCGGGTCATTTATGACCTGCGAGCAGATCTGTTCCAGCACATTCAGCGCTTGTCCTTCAATTTCTTCGACAAGCGTCCGGCTGGATCTGTGCTGGTCCGGGTTACGAATGATGTTAACTCCCTGCAGGATTTGTTTACCAACGGGGTTGTGAACCTGATCATCGACTGTGTGCAGTTAGTAGGTATTGTGGTTATTCTTCTGTTAATAAACTGGAAGCTCGGTCTGGCTGTTATTGTCACGGTACCGATCATGTTCTTCATCTCGACGAAACTCCGTGTGCGCATCCGGCGTGCATGGCAGGATGTACGGATTCGGAACTCGCGGATTAACTCTCACTTGAATGAATCGATTCAGGGGATCCGCGTAACCCAAGCTTACACGCAAGAAGAAGAGAATATGAAGTTCTTTGATAACATGAACATGGACAGTAAAAAGTCCTGGGATAAAGCGTCTGCCATGAACCAAGGGTTTGGGCCTCTTATCGAAATTACCGGTGGTTTCGGTTCATTGATCTTGTTCTGGCTCGGTGCCGTGTTGATCCAACAAGGCGAGCTCACCATCGGTCTGTTAATTGCCTTCACCCAATATGTAGGGAACTTCTGGGAGCCGATCAACCGGCTTGGCCAAATGTATAACCAATTGCTTGTCGCCATGGCTTCCTCTGAACGCATATTTGAGTTCATTGACGAGAAGCCGAGCATTGATGATCAGCCTGGGGCGAAGAAATTGCCAACGATTAAAGGGGATATCAAGCTGGAGAATGTGGTGTTTGAATACGAAAAAGGACGTCAGGCTCTCAAGGGGATCAATCTGAATGTAAAGGCAGGCCAGTCGATTGCCCTTGTCGGTCATACCGGATCAGGCAAGAGTACCATCATTAATCTGCTCAGCCGATTCTATGATATTACCGAAGGTAAGCTAACGATTGACGGATACGATATCCAATCGGTGACGGTGGAAAGCCTCCGCAATCAGATTGGAATCGTGCTGCAGGATACCTTTATATTCTCTGGCACGATTCGCGATAATATCCGGTTTGGCCGTCTGGATGCGACCAATGAGGAGATTGAGGATGTAGCCAAGGCGGTCGGCGCCCATGAATTCATCGTACAGATGCCGGGCGGTTACGATACCGAGGTTGAAGAACGCGGGAATATGCTGTCTATGGGTCAGCGGCAGCTGCTGTCCTTTGCCAGGGCGCTCCTTGCCGATCCGCGGATTCTGATTCTGGATGAAGCAACGGCGAGTATCGATACCGAGACGGAGCTGAAAATTCAGGAAGCTCTTAAAGTGCTGCTTCAGGGCCGAACCTCCTTCATCGTGGCGCACCGTTTGTCAACGATCCGCCATGCCGATCATATCGTCGTGCTGGATCACGGAAAGATTATCGAAGAAGGAAATCACAGCCAGCTTATGCAGAAGCAGGGTACGTACCATGGGTTGATTGAAGCGCAATACCGATTTTTGTAAAAACGGCTTAACAAAGGTTTAACAAAACCGACACAAATGTAAAAAAAATGTCGCTTGATACTTGCAATCTTCTTCATAAACTTACAAAATAGAAGTAGAGTTTACTCAGAATTCATAGAAGAAGGGAAGCATGAGGGTATAATGAGCATCGAAAGCGTATTATCTGCGCCTGCACTGCTGATTCGAAACTTTGAGAAGAATGATTTGGAAGCTGTCACATCCTTGATGCGCGAACTGAATTATCCGACCACGCTGAATGTCATGCGTGAACGGATGGAAGCGATGAACAACAATCCTTTATACGGCAATCTGATTGCTGAAGTTGATGGTGTTGTTGTTGGTATGATCATGCTTCGTCAAGTCAAATCCTTCACTATGACCGAACCGGTCACTCAAATTACTTCGGTTATTGTAACCTCAAGCTACCGCGGCCAAGGAATTGGCAAAAGATTAATTCGCGGTGCAGAGACATGGGGAAGACAGCATGGTAGCCACCTCTTGTTTCTCACAAGCGGCAACCGGGAAGAACTTGCTCCCGCACATGCATTTTATGAGCATATTGGATTTGAAAAGGCTGGATATCAGTTTAGTAAAAAGCTGTAATCCAGGGTCTTTTCATGAACCCATCCCATTTTTGGGATGGGTTTTTTCTTGTTATGGCCTAAAACTCGATTGAAAGACCACCGATATAAAAAGAGATTCATCGCTTGAATCAGGCATCGATCACTACATACGATCTGGGACTGGTGCCGACTTGATCACCCATGTATAGGTAGGAATTCAAGGTCGCTTTTCCAACAATTGTAGGATTGCCCAAGGTATCAAATGTGTTACAATGTGTTCGTACGAGATTACAAAAATGTAACTATTGTTTGATCGTCCAGCACCCATGGAATTCATCTTAGAACGGGCGGTCAAGCAAACTCACAACTATGAGCATAGGAGATGAAAATCTATGAACAACCATTGGATAAAGAAAATCGCAGGCGGCAGCATTGCTGCTGTACTGGCTGTCGGTATCTTGCTGCCCACTACGGCATCCGCAGCGCCTGCTGAGAGTAATAATTATGTAAACTGGCAGCAAAAGATCCAGAAGTTCCTAGAAAGCCAAGGTTTTGAATCACAGTTTAAATGGGTGGTTCAGAAGCCGCAAACGGAAAAACCTCAGGCAGACAAGCCTGTTGAGACTCCGCAAACCAGCAAGCCAGAAACCACTAAACCAGAAGTGACGCAACCTGAAACCAGCAAACCGGAAACAAGCAAGCCTGAGACTAGCACTCCGTCTACAAAACCGTCCCAGCCTTCCGAGTCTGCGGGTACAACGGAACAATCGAATTTTGCTTCCGAGGTTGTCACATTGGTGAACAAAGAACGTGCGAATGCAGGTCTGAAGCCGCTCACGGTCCATGCTAAGCTGACAACCGTAGCGCTGGATAAAGCGAAGGATATGAGTAATAACAATTACTTCAGCCACACTTCACCGACACATGGTTCGCCATTTGATATGATGAAAGCTTATGGTATTTCTTACGGCTATGCCGGCGAGAATATTGCTAAAGGGCAACGTACGCCTCAAGAAGTAATGAACTCCTGGATGAATAGCCAAGGTCACCGTGAAAATATCCTGTCTCCGAACTTCACCATGATCGGCGTTGGATACTATAACGGATATTGGGTTCAAGAATTCATCAGTCAATAAGCACTTATCTTGTTTCATATGAAAAGGGCTGCCCCGGTCACGCATCAAAAGATTGCGTCCGGGGCAGTCTTCTTTGCGTGTTTTGATTTGCAAATTTTATATAGAAGTCTTAAGGTAATGTAATGAGGAATTTTGTAGGGGGAATGTCATGAAATCATCTGCATGGATATGGCGAATCACTGCCTCCGTGTCGGTTATTGTAACGATTGTGCTCATTATCGGTTTTATGTATGCGTTCAAAGATATTAATGATCCGCAAGGGCAGCCCTTGCTGACCGGTGGCGAATCCGAGGCGTCCGAAGAAGAGACAGCGCCGGAACAACCGGGGAGCGATCCGTCACAACCGGGGAGCGATCCGTCACAACCGGTTCTGCCCCATGATTTAAAGGTAACTGCGATCGGAGATTCCCTCGCCAAGGGAACAGGGGACAATACCGGGAGCGGTTTTGTCCGCCGAAGCGTGGATCAATTAAATGGCGATGGACGAACAGCGAGCCTGCTGGCAAATCTGGCCATAAACGGAATGACTACCGAAGGACTGCTTCCCAAGCTGGACGACAAGGGAATACAGTATGCCTTGAAGCAAGCCAATGTGATTATGCTTTCGGTCGGAGGCAATGATATATTTCAAGGCAGCGGGTTGATGGACGGGGCGGCGGATTCCGATGAGTTGGAGCTCGAACCTGCCAAGCTGATGGGCGCATTGCCGCAGGCCACTGAACGCCTGCAAGCGATTCTGGAGAAGATTCGCGCCATTAATCCGGATGCCCGAATCGTTTATATCGGTCTATATCATCCTTTTTCCGATTTGGAGGATTTGCTCATACCCGGCAATATCGTGGTCTCCGCCTGGAATCATTCGGTCATGGAGATCGTGAACCGGGATCCCAATATGACATTGGTCCCTACGTTCGATCTGTTTCAGCACAAGTTGGGCGAGTATCTGTCCTCGGACCATTTTCATCCGAACGGGGCAGGATATCAGGCTATAGCGGATCGAATTGTAGAGGGTATGCTCTAGGCATGATGAGGATGTCATATGGGGAGTTGGAAAAACGATGAATGAACAAGCTCAAGAAATCGTACTATCTGTCCAGCATGTAAAAAAGAAAATCGGTCGAAAATGGATTATACATGATGTGTCGTTCGACGTGCGCGCAGGCGAAATTTTCGGGTTCTTGGGGCCGAACGGGGCAGGAAAGACGACCACGATCCGGATGCTGGTGGATCTGATCAAACCGACCTCCGGCAGGATCGAGGTCTGCGGTTATGATGTGAACCGCCAGCAGGAGCAGGCGCTGCGTTATATTGGTTCCATCGTGGAGAATCCGGAAATGTATTCGTATATGACGGGATGGGAAAATCTTGAGCATTTTGCACGAATGCAGCCCGGCATTGACCAGCAGCGAATACAGGAAGTTGTGGATACGGTGAGACTGGATCGAAGAATTCATGACAAGGTGAGTACATATTCACTGGGAATGCGGCAGCGGCTCGGAATAGCCCAAGCCCTGCTCGGCAGACCGAGACTGCTCATTCTGGATGAGCCGACAAACGGTCTTGATCCGAAAGGGATCAAAGAGATGCGGCAGTTCATCCATCGATTAGCCGGGGAAGGATTGGCTGTTTTTGTCTCGAGTCATCTGCTGAGCGAAATCCAGCTGTTATGCGATCGTGTGGCGATCATCAGCAGCGGAAGAGTGCTTGCGGTTGGCGAGGTCGAAGAATTGATTGCCGGCAACAGTGATCATGTGATCTGGGATCTGAATCCCGCCGTGCAAGGGAAACGAATATTGCAAAAGCTGGATTATTGCCAAATTGTCGAACGCCCCGAGGACGTGCTCGACGATAATTTGCTGGCAGGCATGTCTCCGGATGCTGTTGTGACCCGTATGAGCACTACATACACGTCAAGAGCTGTGGAACGGCTGGTGGCCGCGGGAGTACAGGTCCGAGAGGTTCATCGGATCAATCCTACGCTGGAGCAGCTGTTCCTGCAGATGACGGAGGGTGAGAGTATTGAGTAACCTGTTGCCCCTGATCAAAAACGAGTGCATCAAAATTATTAAACGAAAGCGGTTTTATGTTGTTCTGCTCGTTCTTCTTGTTCTGGTTCCCATGTTTACTTATGCCCAGATGAAGTCAGCTGAACGGAGCCGGGAGAAGTTCAACAGTGATTGGCGGCTTGAACTTCAGCAGCGAATCACGGATAATGAGAATTCGCTTAGCAGTGACAGGGTACCGGATGAATGGAAACGATATAGGCAAATCTTTATTCAGCAAATGCAGTATTATTTGCAGCATGATGTGAATCCTAATCAACCAAACGGGGTTACGTTTACACGGGAATTTTTGAATAATGCGATATCCCTGTTTATCCCGCTGCTCATTATGGCTATCGCTTCGGATATCGTCTCCGGCGAACGGACGACCGGTACCATCAAAATGCTGCTGACAAGGCCTGTGAAGCGATGGAAGGTGCTGCTCAGCAAATTGATCGCCTTGATCATGTTTACGTCTCTTATTGTCGTTTCCACCTTTGTCATAGCCTATCTGATCTCCGGTTTAGCCTTCGGATACAAGGGGTTTGACATACCGGTATTCACGGGATTCCAGATTGTTGGGTCTGATGTGGATATGTCCGGCGTTCATGCTGTTCCACAGTGGAAGTATTTGCTCATGCAGGGCGGATTGGTCTGGTTTGTCGGCGTATGTGTCGGTATGCTGGCCTTTATGGTGTCCGTACTGGTTCGAAGCACGGCGGCGAGCATTGTGATCATGATGGCCGCATTGATTGCCGGAAATATTCTGACGAATATGGCATCGGCCTGGAGCAGCGCGAAATATTTGTTCATGGTAAACCTCAATTTAACTAATTATTTAGCAGGCAATTTGCCGCCAATTGAGGGGATGACTTTGAATTTTTCCCTTGCCGTATTGGCCGTCTGGGCAATTTGTGCGGTTATTGTTTCATTCAGTGTCTTTACGAGAAGGGATATCTTGAATTAAAATGGACAAAGCATGAAACATTTGTTTGCATTTTTTAGGGAACACCGTTCCTCTAAAATATTGAAATGTAGAACTAGAAATACACGAGATACGTGAATTTGAAGGAGGAGCATGAATGGTCGAACAGATCGATATGTTTGCAGAGTCATCGAAGAACGGCGGTAATAACCGTTCAGGATACGATGCTGACGACATTCAAGTGCTCGAAGGCCTCGTTGCGGTACGCAAACGGCCAGGCATGTACATAGGGAGCACAAGCTCGTCAGGCTTGCATCATCTGGTGTGGGAAATTGTGGACAACGCCGTAGACGAGCATTTGGCCAAGTACTGCTCGAGAATTGAAATTACATTGCATAAAGACGGGTCCGCGACGGTATACGATAACGGACGCGGTATTCCAACCGGAATGCACAAGACAGGCATCCCCACCCCGCAGGTTGTATTTACGATTTTGCATGCTGGCGGTAAATTCGGTGGTTCCGGATATAAGAAGTCCGGCGGTCTTCATGGTGTTGGCGCATCCGTAACCAATGCGCTGTCCGAGTGGCTGGAGGTGGAAATTTACCGTGACGGTAAAATTCACCGCCAACGATTTGAATACTGGCAGGACAAAAAAGGAAAAGAGCATGTCGGGGAACCTGTAACGGGTCTTGAGGTGCTTGGGAATACGAACAAAACAGGGACGAAGATTACGTTTAAGCCGGATGCGCGCGTGTTTACCGCGGGAACACATCTGAACTACGATACGCTAGCGGAGCGCTTACAGGAAATTGCCTTCCTGAACTCCGGACTCCGGATTGTATTGAAAGACGAGCGCAGCGGCAATGGGGAAGAGTTTTTCTATGAAGGCGGCGCAAGCCAGTTCGTTCAGTTCCTGAATGAAGGCAAGGACGTCCTGCATGACGTGATCCATTTTTATGCGGAGAAGGATGATATCGAAGTTGAAATCGCCCTTCAATATAATGCGGGATATACCGAAACGCTGGCTTCTTTCGTTAACTCCATCCCGACGCGCGGGGGCGGTACGCATGAGACGGGTTTTAAGACAGCTTATACCCGGGTCATGAATGATTATGCCCGCAAGAACAATCTTTTGAAGGAAAAGGACAAGAACCTGGAGGGCAATGATCTTCGGGAAGGCATGATGACCGTGATCAGCGTCAAGATGGCTGAGGTCGAATTTGTCGGACAGACCAAGGACCAGCTGGGAAGCGCTTCTGCGCGCAGTGCGGTTGACAGCATTGTCACCGAGAAGATGCAAATCTTCCTCGAGGAGAATCCGCAGATCGCACAAACGCTGCTGAAGAAGGCCATTCAGGCTTCCAAAGCGCGTGAAGCGGCCCGTAAAGCAAGGGATGAGATGCGCAGCGGCAAGAAGCGCAGCGAAAGCTCCAATCTGGGCGGCAAGCTGACGCCTGCGCAGTCCAAGGACTTTACGAGAACCGAATTGTTTATTGTCGAAGGGGACTCCGCTGGCGGTTCTGCGAAGCAGGGACGGGATTCGAAAATCCAGGCTATTCTGCCTCTTAAAGGGAAACCAATGAATCCGGAGAAATCGAAGCTGGCCGACATCCTGAAGAATGATGAATACCGAGCGATTGTATCTGCCATTGGCGCAGGGATCGGTACGGAGTTTACCGCTGGGGACAGCAATTATTCGAAAATCATCATCATGACGGATGCGGATACGGATGGCGCTCATATTCAGGTGCTGCTGCTTACGTTCTTCTACAGATACATGAAACCGTTGATTGATGAAGGCCGCGTCTATCTTGCGCAGCCTCCACTGTATAAAATCGCCAGCAAATCCGGGAAGCTGGAAACCGTTCGGTATGCCTGGACGGATGAGCAGCTGGCTAATTATTTGAAGGAATTCAAAAACTATGAGCTGCAGCGTTACAAAGGTCTGGGTGAGATGAACCCGGAGCAATTATGGGAAACAACGATGAACCCGGAATCACGGACATTGCTGCAGGTACAAATCGATGATGCTGCCAAAGCGGAGCGTCGCGTGTCTACGCTGATGGGAGATAAAGTAGATCCCCGCAAGCGGTGGATCGTGGAAAATGTCAACTTCGCAGAGTTTGAGGAATAGAAGGTGAAGGAATGAGTTTATCTGAGCAATTTTTGCCGGCTTTTCTGGAAGAGGTCGTAGGTGATCGATTTGGCCGGTATTCCAAGTATATTATTCAGGACCGCGCGATCCCGGACGTCCGTGACGGGCTGAAGCCCGTTCAGCGCCGGATCCTGTATGCCATGTACGATTCGGGTAACACACCGGATAAACCATACCGTAAATCGGCGAAAACCGTCGGGGATGTCATGGGTAATTACCACCCGCACGGGGACTCATCGATTTATGAAGGTATGGTTCGGATGGCTCAGCCATGGAAGATGGGACATGTGCTCGTGGACGGCCACGGAAACTGGGGTTCGCAGGATGATGATCCCGCGGCGGCGATGCGTTATACCGAGGCGAGGTTATCGCCGATTGCCATGGAGCTGCTTCGGGATATCGAGAAGCGGACCGTACTGTTTAAGGATAATTTTGATAACACGGCCAAGGAACCGGTTGTGCTGCCTTCACGGTACCCTAACCTGCTTGTGAACGGAGCTAGCGGGATTTCCGCAGGCTTCGCCACTGAAATCCCGCCTCACAATCTGCGGGAAGTGATCGATGCTTGTATTGCCGTCATGCAGAAGCCGGAGATTGAGCTGGCGGAGATTATGACCTTTATCAAAGGTCCGGACTTCCCGACCAGCGGAATCATCATGGGCGGCGAAGGCATTTTGGACGCCTATCGGACAGGCAAAGGCCGCGTATATCTGCGGTCAAAGACGGACATTGAATCGCTTCGCGGCGGCAAGCAGCAGATCGTCATCACGGAAATTCCTTATCAGGTCGTTAAGTCCCGGCTTGTTACCACTATGGAGAACATACGACTGGAGAAAAAAGTCGAGGGCATCGCCGAGGTTCGCGATGAGAGCGGACGGGAAGGACTTCGCATCGTCGTTGAGCTGAAGAAGGATGCTGACGCAAACGGAATTCTTGCTTATTTGTTCAAGAAAACCGATCTGCAAATTACGTATAACTTCAATATGGTTGCGATCGTGAATAAAACCCCTCAACAGCTGGGGCTTAAAGACATGTTATCCGCCTATATCGAGCATCAGCGTGAAGTTGTCACGCACCGGACACAATACGAGCTGGAGAAAGCAGAGGATCGGGCGCATGTATTGGAAGGCCTGGTTAAGGCTTTAAATATCCTGGATGAGGTCATTGCGGCGATCAAAGCGTCCAAGAATCGTCATGATGCCCAGAACAATCTGCAATGGATGTTCGGTTTCACGGAGAGACAAGCCGATTCCATATTGACCTTGCAATTATACCGCCTTACGAACCTTGAAATTCATTCCCTGCAAAAAGAGCTGGACGAGTTAATGAAGAAAATCGAGGGCTTGCGTGCGATACTGGACAGCGATAAGAAGCTGATTGCCGTCATTCGCAAAGAGCTGCTTGAAATTCGCGAGAAATACGGCATCGAACGGCGTTCTGTCATTCAGGAAGAAGTGGAAGAGATCAAGGTTAATCTTGAAGTGCTGGTGAACGCAGAGGACGTGCTCGTAACGCTGTCTAATGAAGGCTACATCAAGCGTACCAGCATGTTATCCTTCACCCGAAGCGGCGGTGAGCTGGAAAGCTCAGGCGTTAAGGAAGGGGATTACATCACACGTCTGTTTGAAGTCAATACCCTGGAGAATCTGCTTATATTCACGAGCCGTGGACAGTATTTCTTATTGCCGGTTCACCAGATTCCGGAATACAAGTGGAAGGATGCCGGTACGGCCATCGTTAACGTGATTCAGGTGCCGAAAGAGGATCACATCGTATCGGTCATTCCGGTTTCGAACTTTGAAGAAGAAGGCAAGTCACTTGTGTTTGTCAGCAGCAAAGGCCAAGTGAAGCGCACAGAGCTCAAGGAGTATGTCACCAAGCGGGCTGGCGCTGTTGCGGCAGCCAAGGTCGCTGCGGAAGACAGCATTATCCAGGTCGTCGTGAGTGATAACAGTAAAGATATTGTGCTAATCTCGAAAGAAGGGATGAGCATCCGGTTTAATGAGCAGGAAGTCAACGCCATGGGACGCGTTTCCGGCGGGGTTCGGGGAATCCAGCTCCGTGACGGGGATGAAGTCGTTGCGGCATTATGGGTGGAGAACGATGAGGGTGAGATTTTGACCATCACGGATCTTGGCTATGGCAAGCGCAGCTTGCTGTTGGATTACCAGACGCAAAGCCGCGGCGGAAAAGGCATGGCTACGTTTGAGTTTAAGGAAGGCAAGCGGGTGAAGCCTAACGGCAGCGCCATTGTCGGTGCTTTCTATTGCCGTGAACCGCTGCAGATTATGGCGTACAGCGAAGACGGGCAAGCTCATCTGATTCACACGGAGAAAGTACCGATCGCGGAACGTAAATCGATAGGCAAACTGCTTGCCGATGTTGGCAAGCAAGGACGGATTGTTGATCTGGTAAGTCTTCCGCATGCGGAGTTAGGTAAAGAAAGCTAAACAAGGTTGCGTAACACCCTTCTTTAGGAAATTTCCAAGTTTGGACAAGATAAGATAGATGGACGAAAAGCACCTTCGATGATATTTGTCGAGGTGCTTTTGCTATATTTTGCGTTTGCGCAACATTAGGGCTGCTATTTATACTATTTGACATATGCCTGACCATGTCGAAGCAGGGTGAACCATAAGAAATGCCGTCATATAAGGGTTGGCGGGTTTTGTCGCTTGGTTGGAAATTATATTTTTTAACGAAAAAAGAAGGATATTGATAGGTCGCCCGCGAAAAGTTAATCCTATAAACTATTATGGAATCATGACCAGGGTTCAAACGAAATCCATTCACCGAAGTACAGCGCAACATCCACGGATGGTATCCGATATTTGATCATGACAGCATAATTGAAGGGACGGGATAAATATGCATACTGCCGAATTCGCCAAGGTGTGGTCCAAGCTGGCCAAGGATTATAAGCTCCATATGGAAGCCGGATTAGCACCGACATTGACGGAATCGCAACTGATGGTGCTGGAGGTGCTTGCTGAATTAAAGCGAATGAAACCTTCCGATTTCATTCCTTACCTGGCCACAAGTCCGGCAGCCGTAACCATGCTATTGGACCGGATGGAGAAGAATGGATTGATCAAACGGGAACGGGACGCGAATGACAGGCGGATCGTCTGGGTGACGATTTCCTATAAAGGGCGTGAGGAATATACACGGGGATTACAGGTTAGGGATGAGTACCTTTCCCAAATTTTGAACCGCATATCCTCGCATAATCAACAGCTGCTTGTCTATCTGTTAGGTAAGATTAGTACAGCTCCAAAGGAAGTCCTGGTTGAGGTATAAGATCTAAAGCTAATGCTAACGTCGTAAACGTAGAGAAGCCCCCTGGGCAGCTGCAGACGGCAGCTCACCCTTGGGGGCTGTTACATATTTTCATACTTATGGAACATCATCGTTAAATCACGTTTTGAATCTTTACATGACGTATGGAGATCATGACTTAAGCAACCATAAAGCCGGCACGTTGGAGGGTTCCCAACCAGGCAGGGACGTGTGGGCTTGACGGCACTCATAGGTGTTGCCGCCATATGTGACTAAAGCTCCCTGCCGGTATGAAGTGTTAGGTGCCCAGGCCGGAGTTTCCGGTGTGGAGCCGTCCGCCGTGGTAACCTGCAGTTCATTGCTTGCAGGGGAGACGTTGCCAGCCGCATCACGAGCTTTAACGGTGAAGCTATAGGCTGTGTTTGGTGTTAACCCGCTGACCGTATAGGAAAGCGTGCTGCCGGATACCGTGGTCACCAGCGTTGTGCCCCGATAAACGTCATAGCCGCTAACCCCGACATTATCCGTGGAGTTGTTCCAGGCTAGTGATACGCTGGTTGAGGTATTACCTACTAATCTTAAATTGGCAGGGGCCGTTGGAGCTTGAGTGTCCGGTACCGGATTGGATGTGGCAATCGTTAACGGACTGCTTGCCGTGGAGACGTTGCCTGCTCCATCGCGTGCTTTTACCGTAAAGGTATAGGAGGTTGACGCTTGCAGACCGGTGACGGTATGGCTTAAGGTTGATCCTGATACGGTTGTTACTAGATTAGATCCTTGATAGATTTCATAGCCTGTTACCCCCACGTTATCCGTGGCAGCGTTCCAGGAGAGCGAAATGCTGCTGCTGGTGACGCCTGTGGATCTTAAGTTACTCGGTACGGTTGGAGCTTGCGTGTCCTGATTTCCGCTGCCGTTATTCAGGTTCACATCGATTACGTTATAGAAGGCGTTGCCTGTATCGGCGATCTCCCACACGGCTAGGATCAGATAATAGCCGGTGCGGTCGGTAGGAACATTACAGGTGTGGGTTACGGTGTTCGGCGGACGTTTGCCACCGTCATTGAAGGAGCAGAACAATTCGAGATCTGCACGTGCGAGGGGTTTGCTGGAATCCCAGCCTTTTTTCGTAATATAATATTTCCAATCGGATGTGGCGTGAGCAGCGGTCAGCACCCATTTAAATGTATTCGGTCCGCCGTTCATGTTCACTTTACTCCAGCGGGTAGGTGATTGTTCATTGAGCTCGTGGAAAATTCCAGCACCAGCAATCTGACCATCAGCTGGTCCACCGATGGGGAAGTTACCTTTTCCCTCAAGGGAATGCGGTTCATATATGATTCTGCCGCAGTTGGTGTTCTCTCCGAGCTTACACTTATAACCACGACTGGCTGGTGATTCAATATACCCATGAGCGGAGACGCTGCTTGCCGTGATGATCATGATGGTGAAGAACAACAGAGTGCTTCCTAAAAAAATCCACAGCGGTTTCAAATGCAAGCGGCGATTTGTTTGACATTGAACCTGTTTCATAACAAATACCTCCTTGAATATTTAATTTGTGACCATTCATGAACAGCTTTGATCCTCCTCCTCCTCCTTGGCAGCATTGATCTATATAAACTCAAAATCAGAGTTTATACCATGATTGTACAAATCACCTAAAAAATGTTAAACTATGTAGTTACTATTTTTCGGCATTCTTTGATAAAAGTAAAGGGATAATATATTATCGTAAAGGGATAAAATATTATAGTATTTTCCACTATGAAACAAGGGTATATAAAAAAACGAAATCCAAGGCTGGATTTCGTTTTTTTTGAGTTCTATGGATAGGAGCGTCATGTCGATGCCAGCTTCTCTATCGAGAAAAGACTCCAGGGATAGACGGAGGGCGGCATGGAACGAATGGAGATCTCTTCTTTGGTAACGGGATGAGGAAATCCGACCAATACGGACCATAAGGCAATCTGCTGGCCGGCTTTGTTCACCTTGCTTCCATACTTCTGATCTCCGAACAGCGGATGTCCCGCATGGCTCAGCTGTACACGGATTTGGTGCGGCCTGCCCGTGTGCAGCTCGATCAGGACGAGGCTGAAGCCTTCCGACGTTTGGAGCACGGTGTAATCCAGAATGGCCTCTTTGGCCCCGTCCATACCTTTAGTGGTGACATGAACGGTGTTGGTTTTTACATCCTTATACAGCATATTTACGAGCCGACCTGAAGTTTTCGCAGGAATCCCATGAACGACCGCCACATATTGCTTGCGGAAGCTGCGACTGCGGACGGCTTCCGATAATCGGGATGCGGCTTTGGAAGTCTTGGCAAACACCATCGCTCCGCCAACCGGACGGTCCAGACGGTGCACCAATCCCAAAAATACATTGCCCGGTTTATTGTAGCGCTCCTTGATGTCCTGTTTCAGAATGGTCAGCATGTCGGGATCGCCGGTAGCATCCTCTTGGGAGGGGATGTTTACCGGCTTGGTTACTCCTAACACATGATTATCCTCGAACAGAATCGGCACAACCGGATATGCTGCTGGTTCCCGCTTGCTCATCGAATCAGGACTCCCATCGACCCAGGATGCCGCACGGCAGGTTCATGCCGGAGCGGGTAATCGGCAATCCGATTTCTCCCGCACTGATGGTACCGCCGTATTTCGGCTTCATGGTCATGGTCAGCATGTTATTCAGAACGGTAGGGGAGATTCCGGTTGTATAGGAGTTAATCAGCATGAACAGCGGATTATCCGATACGATGCTCATGCAGCTTTCGAGGAAGGGATACAAGCTTTGCTCAAGCTTCCACGTTTCTCCACTTGGTCCGCGGCCATAAGATGGAGGATCCATAATGATCGCATCATATTTGTTCCCCCGCCGCTGCTCCCGTTGCACGAATTTGAACACATCATCCGTGATATAACGGATAGGACGGTCGGCAAGTCCGGACAATGCCGCGTTTTCCTTGGCCCATTGAACCATCCCCTTCGCAGCATCCACATGAACAACCTGAGCTCCGGCCGAGGCGGCCGCGACGGTTGCTCCGCCGGTATAGGCGAACAAGTTCAGCACGCTGACCGGACGTCCGGCTGAAGCGATCTTATCCATCATCCAGCGCCAGTTGGCTGCCTGCTCCGGAAATAAACCGGTATGTTTAAAATTGGTTGGTCGAATATGAAATTTCAATTGGTCGTATGAGATGGTCCACCGGTCCGGAAGCTGCTTTTTCATGTCCCATTGTCCGCCGCCGGACGAGCTGCGATGATAGTGTCCGTGCACGCTGCGCCACTGTCCATCTTCACGTTCAATGGGCCATATGATCTGCGGATCCGGACGTCTGAGAATCACGTCGCCCCAGCGCTCCAGCTTTTCTCCGCCTCCGGTATCGATAACCTCGTAATCTTGCCAATCCTGAGCTACATACATGTTGAAAACCATCCTTCAAATAGTCATTTAGATTTTATTGTACAACATATCAGAAGCTGAATGCCACCAAGGATTCCCCGGCTTGATCAAACCTATTCGGATGATATGGACTTTGAAGCTCGACTTACCCCAAATCTTCGAAAGCGGAGTGGAAACGGAATTCGCCATGCAGATGATCGAGTGCGCCCGGCTGAAGCTCGGCAACCATGAACACTTCATCGGAAACCGTAAATTGGATGATGTCGATTCCATAGGCTCTGGCCTGCACAAATCCGTAACGGGGATAATATGCCGGATGACCGAACAGAAAAACAAGTGGATAGCCATGCGAGAGACACCGCCGTTTGCCTTCTTCGATCAATTTCCCGCCGATCCCTTGTCGTTGATAATCCGGAAGCACGGCCAGCGGCCCTAACGCAGCCACGTGATGGCTATGCCCCCCGTCAAAAAGGCTAGACCGGCTGAACATAATATGTCCCTTAATGATCCCATCTTCTTCGGCTACGATTGACAACTCCCGTTGAAAGTCTTTATCTTCCCGCAGCCGCCGTACTAGAATCGCTTCTTCCTGTCCGGGAAAAGCCTGAGTGAGAAGGTTCTGGACCTTCTCATAATCGTTCTTGGTTTCTGTACGTATGTTCATCGTAATCTCTCCTCCGAATATCCTTAGCATTCTTTTTGATATCGTGGTCAACTCATCGTCAAGAGTCTCGTTATTCCGGTTTCGTTTCTATCTGCACTCCTTCTACGTGCTTGCGGTTCATCAGTTTACGCTTCTTCCGGTTTTCTTTGCTCTCAAAAACAATATCAAGATCATAATCCTCCGGGTAAAGATCCTTGGCCGCAATATAAGGCTTCAGCCGTTTATGGTTAATCTTCAGTCTATCCTTCCGAATCATAACACCGATATTACCTCTACCGTCGATGGTTTCATACACGGTTCCGCTTCGTTTCAAATAAGGCACATAGACACGATCGCCTAATTGATAGAGGGAAGAGGGAGCATCTTTGTCTTGATGATCTTCATCATTCATTAGCTTATCCTGTTTGTCTATCGACAACATAACGGATTCTTCCGGACGCGCTTCTTCAGCCTCATCATCGGACTCTGAGCAATCCTTTTGTATAAGGGCCGTGTTATCTCTCGCCGTTCCCGCTTCCGTGATTTCCCGCGATCTGGCAATGATCGACTCCGGAATGCCCAGCTTCGCTGCAATGACAAAGGCATAACTGTGCCCGGCTTCACCAATCCGTAGCCGATAGAGCGGCTCGAGTGTGTCGGCGTCAAATTCCATGCGGGCATTCTCAAAGCCGGCGGTGCGCTCGGCAAAATTTTTGATTTCGGTAAAATGGGTGGTTACAACAACTGTTGCTTCACGTTGACTCAACTCCTCCAAAATGGCAATCGACAATCCAACGCCTTCACCAGGATCCGTTCCCGACGCCATTTCATCGAGCAGTACAAGCGTAGACCGGCCGGCTGTCTGCAAAATATCGCGGATGTTGCGAATATGCGCAGAGAACGTGCTGAGGGCATGCTCCAGACTCTGCCCATCTCCGATATCGACGGAAATCTCGTCAAAGATGGCGCAATGGCTGCCTTCCGCGACAGGAACCAGCAGACCGGATTGCACCATAACGGTGATGAGTCCAACCGTCTTCAGAGCAGAAGTTTTGCCGCCGGTATTAGGCCCTGTAATGATCAAGGTTTTATACCGCTCTCCGATAGAGAAGTCCAGTGGTACCATCGTGGAGCCGATTAAAGGATGCACCGCGGATTTTAGGTGGATGAACCCCTCCTGGTTCAGGCTTACATTGCGCCCGCCGATGGAAACGGCGTACTTGCCTCTGGCTATGATGTAATCGTAGATTCCAACAATGTCGGCATTGGTTCTCAATTCGAATTGATATTGCTCGGCTAGTGCGGTCAAATCACTCAGCACCTTCGTTTCTTCGCGGACTTCATCGGCGTGCAGAAAATTCAATTCCATCTGAAGTCCCTGCAAGTCGGAAGGCTCGATGAATACCGTCTGCCCGCTGGAAGATTCATCCAGAATCGAGCCGCTCACTGATTTACGGTGCTCCTTCTTGATGGGCAGCACGTAACGTTCTCCGCGCTTGCTGATGACATGCTCTTGCATGATCCCTTTGTAACGGCCCATCAGGCTTTCGAGCTTACGCTTGATCCGTTCCTCGGCTACGATGATTTTTTTGCGGATTTTGGCCAAATCTTTGCTGGCGCTATCCACAACACGCCCCCCGTGAATGCTGCGTTCGATTTCGGACAGAAGTGGACGCAATTCATGCATGGATGAGGCGTAGGAACTGATCAATGGAGCAATGCCGTCCTTGGCTTTCATATATTGAATGAGCTGGCGGCAGCTTCTCAGATATTGGACCATATTCCCGAAATCGCGCTCAGACAGCACATAACCGGTGCCGAGCAGATCCAGGATCATTTGAATGCCCTCCAGTGAAGGTATAGGGACGCTAGCTCCGGTACGGAGCAGGGTTTTGGCTTCTTCCGTTTCATTCAGTTTATTGCGGATGGCTTTCATCTGGGTGAGGGGGGCCATCTTCCGGATATGCTCGACTCCCAGGTACGATACGGCAAAGCGTTCAAGCTCGGTGCGTATTTTCTCGTACTCCAATTTGTTTAATGCGAAGGGTTTCATGGGTTACATTCTCCTTTTGACTATAAAATGGATGGTAAACAACACAAAAAGGGCGGAAAGCGAACTACTAAGGTTCGCTTTCCGCCCATAGATCGTTATTCTGATGGCATGGCGCATGGGACCGCTCCAAATAACCCTTTTGAATAGAAGGAGGGGGAGACCCAAAAAATCCGTGCTGAACTCAGCACGGATGACCATATCATATCTGAATAAACCCTAAAGGGGCTTCCATTGATATCCGCAGTTCTTAACTAATTCAACGGACGAAATGAAAATCCATCAAAAAATAAACATATCCCTATACAGGGAATGCCCAAAATTTTACATTTCGATCCATATGAAATTTGGTTAGTTAAGAACGACCACCGACATCAAAATCTCTCCTTTTGATAAGAGTATGAAATAACTATATCCATAAATAGGGTCAGAAGTCAAGGCCGAAAAGCGAATACGATCCCTTAAAAAACTGTGATATGATGGAATTGTTATACCGTTGCTAATCAATAGTAACTGCTGTCGTCAATCATGAGAGGACAAGACACGAGAGGAGTTGTATCCATGGGGAAATTGCTGACACGAAGTGAGGTTCCAATCGAGGCAACTTGGAATCTGGATGATTTGTTTGTCTCGCAAGAAGCATTCGAAGCGGGATTAAAAGCGATTGAATCGCAAGCTGCTCAATTGACTCGATTCAGAGGCAGGCTGGGAGAGGGTGCATCCGTTCTTCTGGAGTGCTTGAATGAACAGGAAGCTCTGATGGAGAGCATTAGCAGAGTCGGAGCGTATGCCAGATTACGACAATCGGAAGACGGAACCAATCCGGCCAACCTGGCAAATTCGGCCAAAACGGGCGATGTTCTCTCACGCATCCAATCTTCCCTGACGTTTATTGAATCGGAGCTGCTGGATCTCGAGGATGGAATCATCGATCAATACATAACGAAGGAAGACGGGCTTGTTCCTTATGCCCGAAGCTTGACATTGTTGCTGGAATCGAAGCCTCACCGCTTGAGTCCTGAGACGGAAAGCGTGTTAGCATCGCTGGGAGAGGTGCTCGGTTCCCCTTACCGCATCTATTTGCGCAGCAAGCTGTCGGATATGACATTTGACGATATTCAAGTGAATGACGGAACCAAGCCAGTCTCGTTCCGCCTGTACGAGAACTCTTACGAAATGTCCGAGGATACGCAGCTTCGGCGCGAGGCCTATGCCTCGTTCACGAAGTCACTGCAGGGTTCGCGCCATACATTTGCCGAGGCGTACGCCACCGAAGTGAAGAAGCAAGTGGTGATGTCCCGGCTTCGAGGGTATGATTCCGTAACGGACATGCTGCTGAAACCGCAGCAAGTAACGATGGAGATGTACAATAATATTCATGATACCATTCTGACGGAGTTAGCTCCGCATATGCGAAGACTGATGAAGTTGAAGAAGCGTGTGCTTGGGCTGGATCAAATGCTGTTCTGCGATTTGAAAGCGCCGATGGACACGGATTACAATCCAAGCGTTACTTATGAAGAAGCATGCTCCACGATTTCCAGTGCCTTGTCGATACTGGGTCCTGAATACGGCAAGATCGTTCAATCCACGTTCTCCAAGCGCTGGGTGGATTATGCCGATAATATTGGTAAATCTACGGGAGCGTTCTGCTCCTCCGTATACGGAGTGCATTCTTATATCCTGATGGCATGGGCGGACAATATGCGAAATGCCTTCACGTTAGCGCATGAAGTCGGGCATGCTGGTCATTTGATGCTGGCAGCGGACCATCAGCGTATCACCAATGCCCGTCCTTCCTTGTATTTTATCGAGGCGCCTTCAACGATGAACGAGCTGCTGTTGGCGGATCACCTGCTCAGTCAATCCGAGGATAAGCGGATGCGGCGCTCTGTTATTCTTCAGCTTCTGAGCACGTATTACCATAACTATGTGACTCACCTTCTGGAAGCGGAAATGCAGCGACGGGTATACCGCCATGCGATGGCCGATGAGCCGATTACCGCAGATAAGCTATCTGAGCTAAAAGGAACTGTGTTATCCGATTTCTGGGGTGACGCGGTCGAGCTCGATGAAGGAGCAAAGCTGACCTGGATGCGACAACCGCATTATTACATGGGTCTTTATCCATATACGTATGCCGCAGGACTGACCGCATCAACAGCTGCAGCACAATTGATTCGCGAGGAAGGACAACCGGCAGTAGACCGGTGGCTCCAAGTCCTCAAAGCCGGAGGCAGCAAGAGTCCGCTGGAATTAATGGCGATGGCTGGCGTCGATATGTCCACTTCCGAGCCGATCTCCAAAGCGGTAGCTTATGTAGGATCGCTCGTCGACGAACTGGAGTCCCTGTACGAGGAATAGTACCATTTGCATATATGAGAAAAGGGTGGTCCACAGCTCATTGCTGTAGATCACCCTTTTGTTTGTGGTGGATATTGGAGAGACACCGAACCTTATTTGTCCGTGATATCATCATGCAGTGCATGGGTAGGGATCGTAAAGTAGAAGGAGGATCCGACGTTTTCACGACTTTCCACGCCGATGACCCCACCCATCAGCTCGACCAGTTTTTTACTGATCGCCAGCCCCAATCCCGTACCGCCATATTTGCGATTCAAGGATGGGTGAAGCTGTGAGAAGGAAGTGAACAGCTGATGCTGCTGTTCAGCAGGGATGCCAATTCCCGTATCCCTTACTTGAAAAGCAAGCGTGATTTCCTGGGTCCCTGTCCTGCGCAGTCCCTCGACATTCATCGTGATGCTGCCCTCATGCGTGAATTTGATGGCATTGCTGATGAGGTTAACAAGCACTTGCCGCAGCCGCAGAGCGTCGCCGATGATCACATCGGGAACAGTGGAGCTGTTGATGCTGCAGGATAACGATAACCCCTTTTCTTTGGCTTTGGCCGAGAATAAATCAACGACGACCTCAAGCAAGGACCGTAAATCGATCGGTTCCTGAATGAGTGTCATATTGCCGGTCTCGATTTTGCTGAAATCGAGAATCTCGTTCAGGATGTGCAGCAGCGAGCTGCTGCTCTCCATCAAAATATCGGTATAATTCAGCTGATCCTCGTCAAGCTCGGTCGTTCGTAATAGCTCAATCATGCCGATGATGCCGTTCATCGGCGTGCGGAGTTCGTGACTCATCATGGTCAGAAACTCCGTTTTCGCTTGATCTGCCCGCTCGGCATTCTCCTTCGCCCGGATGATTTCTTTCTCGTCGGTGATATCGCGGAATACCATAACGGCGCCTTTGCGCTCGCCTTGGTCCCAGATGGGATTGACCTGATAATCTGCCAGAAAGCTGGTTCCGTCGCCTCGCCAAAGCACAATTTCGGCTCTGGACAGTGGTACGCCTTGTTTGACGGCCCGAACAAGCGGAGAATCATCCCCCCGATAAAAAGTACCGTCATGGCGAATTTCTTTGATGATCTGGTCGCAGGGTCTTCCGATGGTGGTGGCCGGTTCATAATCCAGCATCGCTGCGCCTGCCGGATTAATAAATGCGACGTGTCCGTGAATGTCCAGCCCGATAATGCCTTCGGATACCGTATTCAGCAAAAGGGTGAGCTCCCGGCTCAGCTTCTTGATCTCTTCCATGGTTCGTATGCGCTCGGTGATATCCCGGGTAATGCCATAGACGCCGACCACTTCGTCATCCACGAAAATCGGGATGTTAATCGTATTAATGTCGATGGGATGTCCATCCTTATGAATAATCGTTAGATCATAGCTCTGAGGTATGCCTTCTGTTGCCTGGTTAAAATGAAACAACGTGCGAGCCATGTCTTTTTCCGCTACAATCGGTCCGAAATACATCCCAATCAGCTCGTCCAGTGTATATCCTGTCAGGTCCTGCAGATTCTGGTTGGCCGTTAAGTAGTCGCCATCCAAATTCATCGAGTATACGGCCGACGGATTATATTCAAATAGAGAACGGTACCGCTGCTCGCTTTCCTTTAACTTAAATTCCATCAGCTTTCGTTCGGAAATGTCGCGGGCAATCGAAATGATCTCGTTCTTTTGGCCGTCCTGCGTGCTGATGTACTTGCAATTGACTTCAAACCAGATGTGCCTGCCATCCTTATGTATATAACGGAAGGTGATCGGTGTGAGCAATTTGCCGTTCAGGCAATGCTTGAAATAGTCCTGAAGCGGTATGATATCCTCAGCGTATACGTAATCGAATATACTGGTACCAACCATTTCATCTGGACGATATCCAAGCAGAGAATAACAGGATGGTGAACAATAAAGAAACGTTGAACAGCCTATGGTGCTGCTCGATATGAAGTCAAGGGAATTTTCGGTTATGAGTTTATACTTGTTTTCATTCTCCAGCGACTGCTGTTCAATCAGCACCTGCTCGGTGATGTCCTGCGCCATGCCGACCATTTCCATGGGTCTGCCTTCATTCGTAACGGAGACTTCCCATTGAGCTCGAATGGTTCGGACTTGACCGTCCTGAAGCTGGATCCGATAGATGATATCATCCGCTTTCTCTAGAATGGCTCTGCTCAAGGTTGCCTCGAGCCGCTCACGGTCCTCCGGAACGACCAATGACAGCAGCGTGTTATGGTTTGGCTCAGTGGCACTGATCTGATATCCGTAAATTCGCCTCATTTCATCGCTGTAGGTGAGCGTATGCGTGATCAAGTCCCAACGCCAGGAACCAATCTTGGCAATCCGCTGCGCATGGGCCAGTGTATCCTCATCCGTTTTGCGTTTGGTAATATTTCGTCCAATGGCCAGAACCTTGTTAATCTCGCCGTGAGCTCCCCGAATTAACTGAAATGACGTTTCAAACCATAAATAATGCCCGTCCTTATGGCGAATACGTCGAACGAAACTATCTTCCTCTGAAAATAGTTTGCCCGGTTCTTTCATTTGCTCGGAATCCACCTGGTGATAGTAATCGATCCGGCATTGGCCCGTCATTTCTTCTTGGGTGTATCCGAGTATTTCCGTCACAGAAGGTGAGATGTATTCGATGATGCCATCAGCATTGCTGATGGATATAAGATCTTGTCCGCTCTTGGAAATGAGTGCAAGCAGCTGATCATTCTTAATGGTCGGCGGCAAAGACGACTTCTCCTGTACGGTCCCGGGCTCTATACAGCATAATATCCATGGGGCTTCTCCAGGGGAGGGATGTTTCAGCAGGGAAATAGAGACAGAGACATGGACAACATTTCCGTTATGGCGGATAAAATAAGAGTCTCTCTTGAGCGTGGACGTTTGTTCATATGTCAATGATTGCAATATTTGTTGAATCGATAGATTGGATAAAACTTGGATTTCGGAAGGTTTGAGCCGAAGCAGGTCTGAACGTTTGGATTCGGTAAGTTCGCAAAAACGATCATTAACCTTCGCCACAGGCTCGTCAACCGCAGAAATCAGGACCGCCCCCATAGGCAATTTATCAAACATTTGTTCCCAGACCCAATGTTCCGCTGTTTGCCTCATGATAATATAGATGCCTCCCTAACTTAAGCTGTACCCTTTGATCATAGAGGATAGGATCACTCTATCGCAATAGTTAATACCAGTGTTACATTTGAACTTGGACATCAAGGCGCGTAAAAGCCAACCGATAAGAGGAGCATCCTTATGGCTGGCGATTTTAACCTTACGGTACATCCGATGGCTAATGATGTTTTTATCCTCGTTTTTTATTTGTGCAGAAGGTCACGCTCGTCGACGTTTTTGTCAAAGTAATGCCCGGCATAGGAGCAAGCGGGGATGATTTTCAAATCTTTTTCCCGGGCGTATCCTATTACTTTTCGCACGAGTTCGTCGGCGATTCCTTGCCCTCGCAGGCTGGGTGAGATATAGGTATGATCGATACTAATCACTCCGTTTCCTTGAGTCGAGTAGGAGATTTTGGCTACCGTTTTTCCATTGTTTTCAATAAAAAAGCTGCCGGGCTTTGTCTGTATATTTCGATTGTCCATGGTGTTTAACCCTCCTTCATCTGGTTGTACTATACCCGTATCCACGATGCATTAAACGGATTTCAGATAGGCCAACACCCTTGACGGGACATTTGCATACAATGCGAATAGAAGAGAACGAAGGAGGACATCATGAACAATTATTCAACTCAACCGCAAATGCTGTTTCAATGCGATCACCAAATGGCTCATTCCATGAAAAAGCATAAGGAACATGCTCACGCAGCGCTCAAGAAAGCCGTGAACCGCAAAGTTAGAGTGCAAACCTTGGACGATGAGGTCTTTGAGGGTGTCATCATTAACCTGGATGCCAAAAATGTGTATATTCAAATCGAACAAGGGGATAGAGGCTTTTATCCAGGCCCCTTTCCAAGACCGAGACCACCATACTCACCGTACCCACCATACCCATACAATCCATATTACAGCAACGTGATTCTGCCACTGGCGTTGTTTGACCTGCTCGCGGTGAGCTTGCTGTGGTAGTGAGTATCGTTTAAGTAAAAACCTGCAGATTTTGTCTGCAGGTTTTTTTGTTGGAAAGGAGTTGAGGGTATAAGACCAATTTCAGATATAACTATTTACATACATTCTGTTTGTATGTTAAATTGGATTCATCCCATTTATAGAAGGAGATGTTTTCCAGATGAAGCTGCAAGGATTTTATCCCGTTATCATGACAGAGAAGATTGCCGAAAGCACAGAGTTTTACACACGGTTGTTTGGATTTGAGATTGTTTTTGAAGCGGATTGGTATGTAAGCCTGAAGAATGGAGACCAGGGACAAGGCTCTTATGAAATGGCCCTCTTGTCCAAAGATCATCCCACGGTACCGTCTTCCTTTCAGAAACCAGTGCAGGGATTGATTCTTAATTTTGAGGTGGAGGATGTGGATGCCGAGTATCAAAGGCTGATCATCCACGAAAAGCTGCCGCTTCATTTGGATATACGGGATGAGGAATTTGGGCAGAGGCATTTTATTACCAGTGACCCGAATGGGGTGCTGATCGATATGATTAAAGTCATTCCGCCTTCACAAGCATTTATGGAGCTGTATAATGAAGATGTGTGGTCCACGGATGATGACCAACCCGGTAAATGAGTACATTCACCGCATTAAAGGACTACTTCGGAAGAGAGCTGGCGATTCTTTTATCAGATCGAATTAAGCCGCTTGCTCCGGAGTTTCACTCGGAGGTTTTCATTGAAGCCGTAAGCCGCAAGACAGCGACGCTTGAATTGAAAGGAAGGGTAGCCGTTATTGCAGAAGAATTGCAGCAGGCCCTGCCCTTTGGTTATCCGGATAGTTTGGAGATTTTACTCGGCATCATCGGACCAGAGAATAAAACAGAGAAAGGAATGTTCACGAACGGGTATTTTCTCATGCCGATTGCATGTTTTGTGGAACGATTTGGGCTTGATCACTTTGAAATATCGATGAACGCGTTATATGAAATTACCAAACGGCACACATCGGAGTACGCGATTAGGCCTTTTCTGCTCCATTATGAAGATCTGTGTCTTGAAATTTTGAAGGACTGGCTTTCGGATGATAGTCCCCATGTCCGTCGCCTGGTTAGTGAAGGTACCCGGCCACGTCTGCCGTGGGCAAAGCGAATTCCAGTGATCAAGGGAGATCCCGCCCACAATTTGGCGCTGCTAGAGCCCCTTCTGCAGGATACCTCTGGCTATGTCCGCAAATCGGTTGCGAATCATCTTCATGATCTAAGCAAAGATTACCGGGAAACCGTCCTTCCCTGGCTAATTGAACATCTGGAATCGTCTGGAGCCTACGGTCCTTGGATACTTCAGCATTCGCTAAGATCCATGGCCAGGAGCGGAGATCAGGAAGTATTGAAGCTTCTAACGTCTATGAGAATAGCATCCGAATGATGCCTAGGAGAGAGAAACGCGAATTATGAGAAGAACCAAAAGCGAAGCTAACGAAACCATACAGCTGCTGCTGAAGGTAGCCAGAACACATTTCACGGAAAAAGGCTATGCCAATGCGGCACTAGAGGAGATTGCCGACGAAGCTAAAGTTACCCGCGGGGCGCTGTATCATCATTTTAAGAATAAACAAGGGCTGTTTCTTGCCGTGCTTGAATTAGTGCAGACGGAAATTGGACAGCGCGTGGAGGCGGAAGCGGATAGCTCCGAGGATCCTTGGGAGCAGCTTCTGTATGGCTGTCGGGCTTTTATTGCGACCGTGGTAGAACCGCAGAATAAGCGCATTATGCTCATTGACGGTCCGAGTGTCGTAGGTTGGGAGTCTTGGCGCGAGATGGACGAGCAGAATTCGATGAGTCACCTGAGGGAACAGCTAGCCTTCATGCAGAATCAGGGGATGATGAAGACCGTTCCAGTTGATGCTATGACGCATGCCTTGTCCGGCGCTTTAAACGAATGCTCGCTGTGGGTTGCTCAAATGCCGGAAACGGATAAGGGCATCGAGAAAACGATGGATGTGATTGCCGGCATGTTACAGGGGTTTAGAGTAAGTTGATCCCCCGGATAACTAAACCACGGTGTATGTTTTAGTTCTAGTAACAGATCATGTTTAACAGCCGGACCGGATCCGTGTATCGGCGGCCTACATATCCGTATGAGATTAAAGCATTAGAGAAGGTTTACCCTTAATATGGACCGGATATCCAGCAAACCTTACAATTTGCATGAATGTTGTATGCTGGAGAGGTACATCCAAAATCCATGAAATGGAAGGGGTTAAACATGAAATCAATGAAGCCGCTGCAGGAGTTTTTGGAAGAACAACAGGATAACCCGATCGAAGCCATCGGAAGCTACATTTTCGGACACATCGAAGGGAACTGGCAAAAAGTACTTACCGTAAATCAGGAAAAACTGCTGAGGGCATACAACGAGGCTGGAGATGCGGCGTATGGGACGTTTTTGAACCTGTTATTCTTGCCGATTCATAAACAATTAAAGGAAATGGGAATACGTCCTGAACCTAATTTCCCGGGTAACTTCGACATCTCAAGAGAATGGGGGAGTCAGGAAGGGACAGACCAACAGCGCTGGATGTGGAGCACGGTTTATTCGCCGGTGAAGGAGCCGCTCGGAACCATCGTCACCGTTGTATATCACGATCATACACAGTTTCGCATCCCAAGGCAGCCTCGGATCATAGCCTTGCATGAGAGAGGAAAAGAGGATGTCGTCGCGGCCCTTTCGCTCAAGTCACCGGATTTTAAGGAAGCGCTCGAGTTTACGGTTGAATACGAAGCATATCTTCGGAGTTTACGGGAGTAAGGAAGGACAGCTTGTCAGCGCTATTCTACCGCCAGGGAGATGTCTTCGCGCCCGTGTAGAATATCAGACAGGTCATTAGCCTATAAAAAGCGCCTTGAGCAGGATGGAAATATCCTGGCACAAGGCGCTTTTTAACATTTAGATTGAAGACAGCTGATCGATCGTTAGGTCTAACCAGTCTAATTCTTCCCTTGTCAGCTGGATGGTTGAACCCTCATCACAGGATTTTAATTCTTCCGCAGACTGCGCACCGATCAGCGCACAGGTTGGGAAGGGCTGGTTCAGCACGTAAGCGAGCGCAATCTGTATGGCTGTCACATTCTTCGAAGCGGCCAGCTGTTTGGCACGCTCTAACCGCTCCCAGTTCGCATCGCTATAAAATACCCGCACAAGATCTGCATTGTCCCGAATTTCCGGTGTGAACCGGCCGGTGAAGAATCCTCGCGCTTGGGAAGACCAGGAGAGCAGCGGAAACTGCTCGGCTTCATGCCACGCAATCGTCTCTGCATCGGCTGAGACGCAGCCTTTCCAGAACGGCTCGTTTGGCTTGGCCAGACTAAGATTCGGGCTGCTGAAGGAGAAACCGACTAGTCCATTCGCTTCGGCATAGGCATTGGCATCCCGGATGCGCTCCCATGTCCAGTTGGATACCCCAATGGCGCCAACGCTGCCATCGGCAATGTATTCATTCAAAGCCTCAATAACTTCACCTGCAGGAACCTCAGGGTCGTCACGGTGAAGAGCGTACAGATCGATGAAATTCGTCTGCAGTCTTTCAAAGCTCGTTGTGATGTCGCTCTTGATGTCTTTTTTATTTACGCGCGGGCCATTCTGGTCATGATGGGCACCCTTGGTCAGTATGACGATCTGATCCCGGTTACCTCTTTCCTGCATGTATCTGCCGATCACTTCTTCGCTTTGACCTCCACAGTAGATGTGGGCGGTATCAACGGAATTGCCGCCGATAGCCAGGTATGCATCCATATTCGCGGCTGCTTTCTCATACGAATCATGATAAAAGTAGTCCGTTCCTTTCATTAGCGCAGAGACGGGTTTGTTTAATCCCTTGATTGATATATATTTCATATTCATATCCTCCTTGGGTGTAATTACAACACAATTCGCTTCCGTTCATGGGCAGATTGCAGACAGGCGTCGATGACTTTCATGTTGCGAATGGCATCCTCTGCAGAGTAGCGGAGAGGCTTGTTGTTCAAAATAGCTTCGGCCATATGGTCGCCTTGTTCACTGTATGCGTTTGCACGAGGGACCTCGATTTCTTTACGTCCTTCGCCGGTCGTTAAGAAGAAGTTCGCTCCGTCCTCAGGCAGGCTGTAGGCGTAAGGAACTTCAATCAGGCCATCCGTACCCACGATTTCAAGAGGGTTGCGATACGCCGCCCACATTCCGCAATCAAATGTCAGCGCTACATTCCCTCCAAATTCGATTAATCCGGATGCCATCATGTCGACATGATCATGCTCAGGGGAGAAGAAAGCTTGAACGGTAACAGCTTCCGGCTCTTTATCCAGCAGGATGCGCGCGGCGTTGATCGGATAACAGCCGACATCATAAATCGAGCCGCCGCCCCAATCCTTGCGGAAACGGACATTCCCGTGATTGGCGGAGCTGTTGAAGGTAAACGCGCTGCGTATGCCCCGAATGTCCCCGATGGCACCGGCGTTGATCATTTCCTTCATCAAGTCATACCGCGGGTGATAGCGATACATAAAGGCTTCGGCCAGCACTACCCCGGCCTTAGCTGCTGCTTCTGCCATTTCAGCTGCTTCTGCTTCCGTCAGCGCAAGCGGTTTTTCGCATAGAATGTGTTTACCGGCTTCCGTCGCACGGATGCTCCATTCTTTATGTAGATGGTTAGGGAGCGGAATATAGATAGCATCTATGGAAGAATCCTCGAGCAAGGACTCGTAACTGCCGTATGCAGTCGGTATATTCAGTTCCTCTGCCGTTTGCGCTGCTTTTTCCTGATCGCGGCTGGCAATGGCAACGACTTCATTGAGACGGGATTGCTGTAAACCAGGTATGACCGAGCGTTTGGCAATGCTGGCGCAGCCAAGGATTCCCCAACGAAGTTTTTGAGTCATGTTCATCAGCTCCTATACAACTTATTAAGATTATATTGCGATTATAAAAGACAAGAAATAAAATTGATATAATATTATTTTGTAGTATAATACAACAATATTGTCATTCGAGGAGTATTACGATGAAACGACAAAGTCATCTGCTGACCCTTCCGCAAATGCCATTCTTCTGCCTGCCTGAGTCGGTAGGGATATACCGGGATGAACCGGACCATACCGTAACGCGGGCAGCCGGCTCTCTGAACAATTTCAATATTCATTATGTGGCTTCAGGTAAAGGGTATGTTGAAATCGAAAACGTAGTCCATACGCTTGGCCCAGGTGAAGCCGTGCTGTATTTTCCCATGCAGGCTCAGCGTTATTACACCAGCGAGGACGATCCGTGGGATGTACGATGGTTCCACTTTTATGGCAGCGGTCTGCAGAACTATTTCATCGAACGTGGCTTTCATAAAAGCCAGCTGTGGAGCATTCGGCAGCCGTCAGCCTTTGAGGAAGCGCACGAAGCGCTGTTATGTGAGGCGGAGACTCACCGGATGCTCAAGCCTGCGCAGCTATCCACGCTAACATATTCCTTATTAGCGGTATTCGTGGAGCAGGCATCCGCATTATCGGACAATAAATCGAACAATTCGGCCAACCGGATTCTTGAACTGCTGCCGATCATGCAGCAGGAAGCGGCACAACCGTTTATTTTGGAGGAGTGGGCGGCCAGACTCGGCGTTACCACTTACTATTTCTGTAAATTATTCCGCAATGTCATGGAGATGACCCCGATGGATTTTGTAACGCGGTGCCGCCTTCAGATGGCAAAGCAGTGGCTGCTCGACCATAAAGAAAAAACCATCGGACAAATTGCAGTGGAAGCGGGTTATCCGAGCGTCAGTTATTTTAACAAGCGATTTATGGAGCATGAAGGCATGACGCCATCTTCCTATCGTCGCTTATATGGGGTATAGTTATGGGTATCACGTCGCCAGGTCAGGTGAGAACTCGACTTAGGTCCAGGTCCTATTCACACCTATAGTCGGTTATCGAAACGGCTTGCCTCTACTACAATGAAGGTAACGAAGGATTTGACGAAATCCGGATCCAATGAAATATGTAATCCATGTATGTGGGGGAAGCCAAATGTCCGATAACAAAAATATATATGTTCTACTGACTGATACGGGTACGATGTTTACCAAACTGATTAAACGAATTACGGCAGCACCCTATAATCATGCTTCGCTGGTGCTGGACGAGAACTTGAATGAAGTGTTCAGCTTCGGCCGGAAATGCGCCAACAATCCCTGGGTCGGGGGATTTGTCGAAGAGGATGTATACGAAGGAACCTTCCGTCACTTTCCCGGCACGCGCTGCGCTCTGCTCCGTCTCGAGGTCACCCGGCAGCAATATGAGGCGGCCAGACGCGTGATTCAGCATTACAAGGATGAAGAGAATGCTTACGGCTACAATCTCATCGGGATGTTCGGCGTGTTGATGAGACTCGATATTACGAGGGAACGATCCTACTTCTGTTCGCAATTCGTTGCGGAAGCAATGAAGCAAAGCAGAATCCAGCTATGGGATCGACCATCCTCCGCAGTAACCCCGAACGATTTCTTTCAGCATCCGGCGTTCGAGGTTATTTATGAAGGCATGTTATATGACTATCCATTGCTGGATCAATCCAGGCTGGCTGGATTCCAATACCCGTTACACACAGCTTCAAGTTGAGTTTACTATTGTGTTGATTTGTTGCATATCGAACCATAACTTCTGCCCTCGGCAGAAGTTATTTTTGTATTGTGGGATTCTTGAAATGGTTATTTTAATTGGGCATTTGCACGTGTTATGATCGACTCGATTTTTTGTTCGTGACTGTAAATGCTTTTCTTTTTCGTCAGAATCTGACCGGAGAGCGTCAGCAGTCTGGAAAGGATATCGCTGGTTCTGGCCGATCCATTGGACTTTACTGCGGTTTTGAAATTCTTCCATTCGGTTGCCATCAGTTTATTCGGCGTGGAGATTGCGCTTTTATCGCCTTTAATCTTGCTTTTGTACGAATCAATCTCGGACAGGATGGCACGTACTTTAGCCGCTTTGGAAGTTTTCTCCTTTTTGGCCGCCGTAAGCGCCGCCTGCTTATTTCGAATATCATCACGTCCCAAGGATACCAGGATCTTCATGCCACTGGCCTGTGATTGCAGCATCTTGGAGAGCGTTTTGTCCTTGAGTTTTTTGGCTGCGGCGATTTGTTTATTAAGCGCGGAATAGGTATTAAACAGCGGCTGGTACTTGGTTTTGGCTGCTTGCAGCTGATCCTCCAGCTTGCGGATTTTGTCCTTATCGATTTCGCTGATTTTTTTGCGGGTTTCCGAAGCTTTGGCTTCATTGGCATAGCGAAGGGAAGAGATTCGATCGTCCAAATCAAGTACCTGGTTTCGTTCGGATTTGAAATCATCGTACTGTTTGATGAGTTTGGTACGTACGGTTCCGCCAGCCCGGTCCGCTGTGGCATTCAATTGGGCTTGAACCGTATCGGTGAACTCGATCGCGGCTGCATTCACGAAAGGCATGGGGATTAATGAGAGTAAAAGTGCCACAACAAGGGATGAGGTGAGTAACCTTCTAAACATAAACATCGCTCCTTAAATAACAATTCATCACTAGAGGTATTCGCATCATGACAGAATGACCGGACCCACGACAAAAAGCACCCGTTAGAAAGGCGTATTCAACGCCAGACTTACGGGTGCTTCCTTCGTAAGAGTTCCGATTCACTTTTTGTTAATATACAGGTAAATTTTGGTTTTGTCAAACACTTATTCCCCTGAACTGAGCGGAAATTCTCTAAGAATGGTCTTCCAAGCCTCCGAATCTCCTTCCCATGTGGGTCCTTTCGGTATTTGCTTGATGAGAACCCGATCCGAGAACGAAGGAAGGTTTACAATTTGGGGACTGCTGCTGAGCATAATAAATAACAGGCTTACATTCGGGTTGGGATAGGCTTCGCGTATTACTTGATCAATCGTCTCGGCATCCTTTGTATGCGCGATGATCCGCACGAGCAGAGTTTTCTGTTCAGAATTCAAGCAGCGGTTAAAGCGTTCGATTCTTCGATCCAGCCGTTCACGAAAAGCAGGGTAGTCATATAACGGCCGCTCCTCCGGGTTGTTCTTGAAATCATGGAAGGATAAACAGGAAGATCGTTTGTCGCGCACATAGTAACAGTTCACGGATTTACCATATATGTCCAGGTTATCCCGGAGCATGAAGTCGCTGAATTGATGTTTAATGACTTTACAAAACTCGGGTGTTGAAGCGAAGTTGAACCAGTCCCACGGACCCGCTGCATGGCGCAGCTTGTTTCTTCTTAGCTGGGCGGCAACCTGACAGTTGTGACCCAGACTGAAAATGGCATCAAACTCCATAGGGATTGTCATTCTACCAGACCTCCTTAAATCTATCATTGGATATCCTATGCAAATCGATAGAGTTGGTATGGAGTAGTGACCAAGGGAGGGGGGAGTGCGGTTCTTAGCTACCAGCATAATTGGAGAAAGGGACGGGTTAGAGGGGAACGGTGTCTAGGAAAATTACGGACCCGATCCTCAAGGACTCAGGCTATATTTTGAGTGAAGCTGCCATATTAATTCCCTTCGGCTGTTGACGCCGGTTTTGAGAAATATGGACTTGAGATGATCCTGAATTGTGTAGGGGGAGATAAACAGGGATTGAGCAAGCTCCTTGGTGGATAATCCTCGCAGAATTCCGCTGATCACTTCGTTCTCGCGCTCGGTTAATCCTAACGCATCGGAGATGAGCGGCAGCATATCCGTTGTATTGGCAGGCTCAAGCGTTACCGCAAGCTTGGCAAGAGAATCCGGACCCTGCAGAAGGCTTGCCCGTATGCTGGCAAAGGAGCCATCACTTAGCCGGACGCGAGTATGAGCACCCGTCGAATAGGCCGTACCTTGGGCGCTCTCGGACAAAGCTCGGAAGCAGACTGCCCGCAGCGGGCGGGGGAGTGAAATGCCATCCAAACCCTCTGCATCCTGGAGCAATGACATCCACTGCCGTGCAGCAGCATTATACGTAAGAATATCGAGCGTTTCGGACAGCACCAATAAACCAGGCTCAGGCATGTGATCTATTCCATCAACAGTGGATCGCGGAAGACTTCGATCACGCAGTGTGGCCGCCATGAATGGTGCCAGGGAAGTGAGCAGCTGCCGTTCCTCCTCGTTAAAAATGGGCTGGCCCACCTGACGGAATATCGTCAGAAATCCCCAGCACATGCCCTCTGCTACCAATGCGGCACGCATCTCGTCATGAAAGCCTGCCGGCTGCAGGACGTTCCGATAACGAGGGCTTTTGCTCAAAGCCCCGTTCGTAGCTCTGCTTAGCGTCGCCACCTTCTCCATGGAGTTCGCCAGCTCATGATAGTGATTGTAATCGCTGTACAGATATTCGTACTCGAACAGGCGATCATGGATGGTCTCAATGTTTTCATCCGTGATGGCACCGGTCGAGAGCAAGGTACGTGGATCTACCGTCGTAAAGCAAGCCGATTCAAAAGGAATCCAAGAGCGCAATTGCTTGATGAGTTCGTTCCGGTAGGCCTGGGAATTAGATAAAGCCCCGCCAAGTGTCGTTATTTTATTTAAAAAGCTGTTAAGCTGCGTGTCCATAATGAGTCACCTTTTTCGTCGGTCTAAGGAAAACCCCACATTTCTGGGATAGGGTTATCGTTCTCCATCCGTATAATTGAGAATGATTCTTATTATGTCATGTATGCAGAAGGAATGAAAGAGATCTGCATATTTGCATCATGATGGAAAAAGGGAGGTTTACCTCATGGGAAAAGTGAAATCAGGGCTTGCATCACTGGACTGGAATCATGCGCATGCCAGCCGTTACGTGGAGACGATCGCCCGGAAGCGTTTCTCGCAGTCCATGGGGAACAGTTCCTATCCAGTCACGGATAACGTGATGAGGGGATTGTTAGAGGAGGCCGTTTTACGGACGTCACCCGGTATTTCGGCGCTTTTCTGATCGAAGGGTGGTTTGCAGTCAAGGGTTAGTCTTCTTTCCAAGGTAATTATACTGAGGAATATCGAGTTTGAGCTGGCTCGTCACGTATATATAATTTTTTAGAGATGGAGAGGAAGCATCATGAAGGAACGAATTGTGGTTGTAGGCGGATATGGGCATGTAGGAAGGGTCTTATGCGAGGAGTTAGGGGAGAAATATCCCGGACTTGTATACGCTGCTGGAAGAAGTTTGGAGCGAGCCGAACGTTTCAGTCGGGAGACAGGCGGGAAGGTGCTCCCTATGCGATTGGATATGGAGCAGTCGGTCATGGAGAGTGAGTGGGAACAGATCAAACTCGTGGTCATGTGTCTGGATCAGGCGGACGATGCCTGGGTCGGGGCTTGCATCCGGAGCGGGACCAACTATGTGGATATATCGGCAAAAGGCGAATTTTTAAATCAAGTGTTGAAGTGGAAGGGGGCAGCAGAGGAATCCGGGTCGACAACCATTCTGAGTGTAGGTCTGGCCCCAGGGTTAACCAATCTAATGGCAAGCTGGGCGAGCAAAGGTCTGGATGTAACAGAGTCGGTTGATATCTCGATTATGCTGGGTTTAGGGGATCGGCACGGCAAGGCTGCCGTAGAGTGGACTGTGGACAATCTCCTGTCCACCTTTCAGGTGATGGAAAATCATCGCCTTAGGACGGTTGCAAGTTTCTCGGAGGGAAGGTCGGTTCTTTTTGGCGGAAAAATAGGACGTAAACCCGTGTATCGATTTCCGTTCTCGGATCAATCGACATTGCCCCACACCTTGGAAGTCCTCACCGTTTCGACCCGGTTGGGTTTTGATTCTTCCCCTCTAACTTCCATACTGGCCGGATTCCGTGCATCCGGTTTGCATCATCTGCTTAAAGTGAAATGGATACGGAACGGCGCCGTGCAAGCTTTTATAAATATACAAATGGGATCCGATGATGTTGCTTTAAAAGTTGAAGCCCAGGGTAAGCGCAATGGCCAAAACAGTACGGTTGAATGCTTGCTGGTCGGGCGAGACCAGTCCAAATTAACGGCTAGGGTAGCGGCGATGGTTGCGGATGCTGTGTACAGTGGGAACCTGGCGTGCGGAGTGTTCCATATTGAACAAGTGTTTGAATTAGCGAGTATGAAGGGCTGGCTGGAGGAAAACGTTAGTGTGGAGGTATGGCGGGATGGGGAGAAAGGGAGTATTTAGCCACTTTCTAAAGGCGCGAATAACTTGCGAACCTTAACCTGCTTCTATATAAGGGTTACAACCTGTAGACTCGCAAGTTGCTCCGTTTATCAGCGGTTTACGGTCATTTCCTGTGGCTTGCATTCGTTGACATAACTCGGGGCTGGTGATATCCTCCAATCAAAGACGGGGTTTATCCGGGATCAAATGAATTAATCCGTATTGTCCCCTTGGCGAGGGAGTGAGCTCTCCCAAGCGACGGTGGCGGCAGCCATTTCTAAATACCGTAAGCCTGAAGCTCTTCGTTTGAAGAGTTTTTTCTTTTATATTACAACGAAAAGAATGTGATGACAGATGTTGGTTCGATTACGAACCCAAATGAACGGTTTGCTTCAACATCATTTAACCGGGGAGTCGATGGACTACCGGCAGATTTTTGCTTTATTTTTCCCGATATTGATCGACCAGGCATTCATCATCGGTTTGAACCTGGTCAATACGGCCATGATCAGTTCGTCGGGCGTATCGGCGGTCAGCGCCGTGAACATGGTGGACTCCCTGAACATCTTCCTCATCAATGTGTTCGTGGCGGTGGCAACCGGGGGCACCGTCGTCGTGGCGCAGTATAAGGGAAGCGGCAACGCGATGATGGTATCCCGGGCTTCTGCGGCCACCGTTACATCGGTGGCCATGATCGCTTTAGCGATCGCGCTGCTGATCATTGGGCTTCACCAGCCGGTGCTGAATCTGCTGTTCGGCTCAGCGTCACCCGAGGTGCTGGAGAGTGCGCGAGTGTATCTGATCGGAAGCAGTACTTCCTTCATCGGAATTGCCATCGTGCAGGCCGTTTGCGGCGCGCTGAGAGGGATCGGCAAGACTCGGGCTTCACTGGCGTTGTCGCTGATCATGAACCTGCTCTATGTTCTGCTCAACATCGTTTTCATCACCCTGCTGAATATGGGCGTTATGGGCATGACGCTGGCGATTAACATCGCCCGCTTTGCCGGTGCGGCCTGCGCGCTCTACTATCTGTTCAGAGTGGATGCCACACTGCATATCCGCCTGCGGGATCTGTTTCATTTTCCGATATCGATGCTGCGCAAAATTATGTTTATCGGGCTTCCGTTCGCAGCCGAGCAGATGTTTTTTAACGGGGGAAAGCTATTGACCCAAGTGTTTATCGTCAGCCTAGGCACTTACGCCATTGCAACGAACGCGATCGGGTCCTCACTTGCGGCCGTTTTCCAAATTCCAGCCAGCGCGTTGTCCTTAACGATTGTGACCGTCGTCGGTCAATGCATTGGCCGTGGAAATATAGCGGATGCCCGGAAGTTCATCAAATCTTTTTTGTGGCTTGGCGCAATCTCGCTCGCCTTAATGGGTTTGATTTTGATGCCGCTCTACCGGCCGTTGGTTGGGCTGTTCAACCCGCCTCCGGAAATCGTGAACGATCTGTTTGTGGTGCTGCTGATTAACACCCTTGTACAGGTTCCGCTATGGTCGATAAGCTTTATTCTGCCTTCGGCGCTGCGTGCGGCAGGCGACTCACGTTTTACCTCAATCACTTCGATGCTGACCATGTGGCTGTTCCGGGTGATTCTCGGTTATATTATGGGGATCGTTCTGGGCTGGAGCATTCTTGGCGTATGGCTGGCCATGAACTGTGAATGGGGAGTGCGGGGAGCGATTTTCCTATGGCGCTTCCGCGGCAAGAAATGGTATGCGCACAAGCTGATTTAAGCCATTATCTATTTCATATAAAGAAGGAAAAGCCCCGGAATTCCGGGGCTTTTTGCATGTTGTTTTTTATTGCAAGCAGCATCTCCATCGCTTCCAGACAGATTTAGCTAGTAGCGATTATGATGGCTTGTAAACCGCTGCGTATGTTTTCCAGCCGCCGTCGAGATTCTTAACACGGAAACCATGCTCGGCCAAAATACGGGCCGCCAAGTATCCGCGCAGCCCAACCTGGCAAGTCACGTACAGCATCTCATTCTCCGGCAGTTCCTTCAGTCGGCTGCGCAGATCGTTAAGCGGAATGTTGATGGAACCTGGGATATAACCCGCTTCCCTTTCCTTAGGTTCGCGAACGTCGATCAAGGTTGCACCGTTTCCGACCAGATCGTCGATTTCATGCCACTGCACCGTTTCAACCAAGCCATCCAGGATGTTGGCGGCAACATATCCGGCATAGTTTACCGGGTCTTTGGCGGAGGAATAAGGAGGCGCGTAGGAGAGCTCCAGTTCCGTCAAGTCCCAAACGCTCAGATTCCCCTTGATCGCAGTAGCAATGACATCGATCCGCTTATCCACGCCATCTGCTCCAACCGCTTGCGCCCCATAGATTTGACCTGTTTCCGGATGGAATAACAGCTTCAAGGAAATGGGATACGCCCCCGGGTAGTATCCGGCATGAGACGAGGGGTGAATATGGAGGGCTTGATAAGGGATGTTCATCTGCTTGAGGCGCTTTTCGTTAACGCCTGTCGCAGCAACCGTTAGATCAAATACCTTGGCGATTGACGAACCGAGCGTGCCTTTGTAACGAATGGTTTTACCATAGATGTGATCTGCAACCAGTCGCCCCTGCCGGTTGGCAGGCCCAGCGAGCGGAATAAAGGCCTGGCTCTGGAGGACGAAATCCTTCACTTCGATTGCATCGCCGATCGCATAAATGCTAGGGTCGGTGGTCTGCATAAATTCGTTAACTTGAATCCCGCCGCGATCATTGACGGGAAGTCCGGCGTCTGACGCCAGCACACTCTCGGGCCGAACGCCTATCGAAAGCAAGGTCATCTCGGTTGATATTCGTTTGCCGCTGGAAAGCTCAATCTGATGGCCGCCGTCATGAAACGCTTGTACGCCGTCCTCAAGAATCAAACGGACTCCTTTTTCCTTAAGATGCGATTGGACGATCGCGGCCATTTCGTAGTCGAGCGGAGCCATCACTTGGTTCGCCATTTCGATGACAGTCACCTGAATGCCGCGGTCCGCCAGATTCTCGGCCATCTCCAGCCCGATAAACCCGCCCCCGATAATAACGGCTTCCTTCGGCTGGGCTTCATCCACGTACCGCTTGATCTTGTCCGTATCGGGGATGTTGCGTAAAGTGAATACGTTGCGGGATTCCGACAGACCGCGAATATCCGGCGTAACCGGCTTTGCTCCGGGTGACAGGATCAGATAATCATAACTCTCGGTGTAGGTTTCGCCGGTAGCAAGGTTTTTAATCGTAACCATTTTTTCATCACGCAGAATGGACGTAACTTCGCTAAGATTGCGAATATCCAGCTCGTAGCGGCGGCTAAGACCCGGTACGGTCTGTACCATAAGTTTATTGCGATCGATTATCGTTTCACCTATATAGTAAGGCAGACCGCAGTTGGCAAACGAAATATATTCCCCGCGTTCCACTAACACAATGGCAGAGCTCTCATCCAATCTCCGCAGTCTGGCAGCTGCCGAGGCTCCACCTGCTACACCGCCAACAATGACGATTTTTTTGCCCATCGAATATTCCTCCCTGATTTGGTGTATATTATAAATGATTGCTTTATACCCTATGGGGTATCATAACATATGGCAGCAGGGAAAAGTGTGACAATTATCAGACATGTCCTGATAAGCGTGAAGTTAGATTTATCCATTTGACAATATACCTATGGGGGTATATATTGAGGACATGCAAGCTCGTATGCTTTTAATCATGCAACCTAAAAAGTGCAGAGACAGGAGGGGATCGAGATGGAATACAATGATCAGATGAAAAATCGGGTGAAACGCATCGAAGGTCAGCTGCGCGGCATTCTGAAAATGATGGAAGAGAACAAGGATTGCAAGGAAGTGATTACCCAGCTCTCGGCAACGCGGACGGCGATAGATCGGACGATCGGCGTTGTCGTCAGCTCCAACCTTGTGGAATGCGTACAGAAAGCTGAAGAGACCGGACAGGACACGGAGAAGCTTGTGGTTGAAGCGGTCAATTTGCTAGTGAAAAGCAGATAACGTGAGGACATCGTTCCCTCAATTGCAATACCATTAGGAAGTTCAATTAGGATTGACATGTCTTACGATATCGTTTTTAATACCCCCATTGGTATATTACGGAATATATAATCATCATTTAAAGGAGGAATTATTATGAACCCGGATAAAGTATTGGATGTTAAAGGCTTGGCATGTCCCATGCCGATCGTGAAAACGAAGAAACAGATGGATGAGATGCAACAAGGCCAGGTGCTTGAGATTCATGCAACGGATCAAGGCTCTAAGAGCGATTTGACGGCATGGGCCAAGTCGACGGGCAACGAGATGCTGGAGCAGGCAGAGGATGGGGGCGTATTGAAATTTTGGATTAGAAAGGGCTAATTTTTTTTGGTTGAAAATATACCCATGGGGGTATGCATTAGCATTCATTGAGATTTATAAATCAATTTTTACAGGGGGAAATCACAACGTGACGGAAACAAAAAAAACAACGATCGTATTATTCAGCGGCGATTATGACAAAGCAATGGCCGCCTATATCATCGCGAACGGCGCTGCCGCTTATGACCATGAGGTGACGATATTTCATACCTTCTGGGGACTGAACGCACTGCGTAAGGACGAGGATGTCATGCTGCCCAAGAAGAAAAGTTTCATCGAGAAGATGTTTGGGAAAATGATGCCGCGCGGATCCGATAACATGGGTCTTTCCAAAATGAATTTTGCCGGGATGGGTCCGAAAATGATCAAGGATGTGATCAAGAAACACAACGCCGTTCCGCTGCCGCAATTGATCGTGATGGCGCAGGAGCAGGACATCAAGCTTGTTGCATGCACCATGACGATGGATCTGCTTGGGCTGCAGCAAGAAGAACTGCTTGACGGCATTGAGTATGCGGGGGTTGGGGCGTATTTGGGCGATGCTCAGGAAGGCAATGTTAACTTGTTCATTTAAGGAAAACAGCGGCGACGGTTGCTGTTAAAGAGAGGGAATAAAGATGGATATTCTCAATGTATCGTTCATTGCACTTATTATTCTGTTTGTCGTTTGGAGAATTCTCCCGGTCAAGGGAGTCAGGCAGATTACCGCGGCACAGCTGAAGCAAGAGCTTAAAGACAGCAACGCAAACAAACAGTTCATCGATGTCCGGACGCCGGGAGAGTTCAAGGGGAATCACATTCGAGGTTTCCGGAATATTCCGCTTGACCGGCTCTTGTCGAGCAGTGATTCGCTCTCCAAACACATGGAAGTGGTATTGATCTGCCAAAGTGGCATGCGAAGCAACAAAGCGAGCAACACTTTAAAGAAATTAGGCTTTGAGATGGTGACTAACGTGAAGGGCGGCATGAATGGCTGGTCTTAAACTTAAAAAGGTAAAAGGAGTGCTGATTAACATGAGAGAGATTTCTCCAAAAGAAGTAGAGCAGATGCTGAGTGACGGAGCTGACATGAATATCATTGATGTTCGAGAAGCGGAGGAAGTCGCGGAAGGTAAAATTCCGGGCGCCGTCAACATTCCTTTAGGTTTGATTGAATTCCGCAAGCAGGATCTTGATCGGTCGAAAGAGTATGTCTTGGTATGCCGTTCCGGGGGGCGCAGCGGCCGTGCAGCAGAATATTTGGAAGGTCAAGGCTATCAAGTCGTCAATATGACGGGCGGTATGCTCGCATGGGAGGGCAAAACAGAGTAACGGTGTCTATTTGAAAAAGAATGGGTGTGTTAGGCACCCCCTTTTTTTCGAACTGAAGCATACCCCTGGTGGTATGTGTGCGCGAAAACAAAACAATGGAGGTTCGATGTGATATGGCAGCAATTGATTCGAATATGAGGCTGGATGCTAAGGGGCTGGCTTGCCCGATGCCCTTCGTTCGCACGAAAAAAGCGATGAAGGATCTTGAAGCCGGACATGTACTGGAGGTAGAGGCAACCGACAAAGGTTCCAAGGCCGACATCCAGGCATGGGCGGAAAGCACGGGGCATCAATATCTCGGAACGATTGTAGAGGGGGATGTGCTAAAGCACTACCTTCGCAAATCATCAGGGGAAGAAACCGCAGAACGAACTTATCCGCATGTAGCGTCTAATGATCAGCTGGAGGAGAAACTTGCGTCCGGAGCATCAATCGTCGTCCTGGATGTGAGGGAAGCGGCGGAGTTTGCTTTCAGGCATATTCGCAATGCCGTATCGATTCCGCTAGGTGATTTGGATGAACGTATGGTTGAACTGAACAAAGAGGATGAAATCTATGTCATCTGCCGTACCGGAATACGGAGTGACCTGGCTGCGCAAAAGCTTTCAGCTAACGGCTATGCAAGCATTATAAACGTCGTACCGGGCATGAGCGGCTGGTGTGGAGAAACTGTGGGCTTGAATGATCGCACAGATTAAGATGGCTGTTGAAAAAACATACTGAGCGCTTTTAATAGGCAGCCGGAAGGAATTAACTATTCAGATCTATTTGAAATTATAAGGAGGAAGGCAACATGACAGTAAGGGAAATGCAAGCGCAAGAAGTGGCCATGAAGGCGATTCGCAAAGAGAGCCTGTTCATATTGGACGTGCGGAACCCTGCGGATTACGTGGATTGGAAGATTGAAGGCGAAGGAATTCAGCATTTGAATATCCCCTACTATGATTTGATTGACGGCGTGGAAGAAATTTTGGATCGAATCCCGAAGGATCAAGAAGTACTGGTCGTATGCGCCAAGGAAGGCTCGTCGGTGATGGTGGCTGAGATGCTGGCCGAGCATGGTCGGCATGTGGCGTATTTGAAAGGCGGTATGAAGGCCTGGAGTGAACACCTTGTTCCCCTGAAGATCGGCACTTTGGCAGATGGAGGCACGCTTTATCAGTTTGTTCGTATAGGGAAAGGCTGCTTGTCTTATATGGCGGTATCGAACGGCGAAGCGGCATTGTTTGACGCAACCCGCATGACGGAGGTATATCTAGAATTCGCAAAAAGCCTGAATGCAAAAATCAAGCATGTGTTTGATACCCATCTCCATGCGGACCATATTTCCGGCGGACGAATGATTGCTAAGCAGACAGGAGCCGTATATTGGCTTCCGCCAAAGGATGCCGGCGAGGTGGTGTTTAAGTACGAACCGCTCAAGAACGGAGGCAAAGTGGCGATCGGCGGCAGCACAATTCGTATAGAAGCGCTCCATTCTCCGGGCCATACCATCGGGTCCACTTCGTTTGTGATTGATGATCAGTATCTGCTGACAGGCGATATTTTGTTTATCGATTCCATCGGCCGTCCGGATCTGGCGGGGCTGGCGGAGGATTGGGTTGGCGACTTGCGGGAAACGCTCTATGCCCGCTACACCCATCTATCGGATGATCTGACCGTGCTTCCGGCGCATTTCATGATCATGGACGAACTGAACGAGGACGGAACGGTCGCGAAGAAACTGGGAGAGCTTTACCGGGAAAACCATGGACTCAACATCGCCGACGAAGCAGAATTCCGGACGTTAGTCACGCAGAATCTGCCGCCGCAGCCTAACAGCTATCAGGAAATCCGTCAAACGAACATGGGGAAAATGAATCCGGATACGGAGCAGCAGCAAGAGATGGAGATCGGGCCGAACCGCTGCGCGGTACGTTAATCTTGACGATCTCATGTTAAGAGGTAGAAATATGAGAATGGTAAAGCGCTCATTGCAAGGGTCGCTAACAAGATCGGCCATGGATATAAACGGATGAAACAAGATAAAAAGAGATCAAGGGAACCAGACAGGTTCCCTTTTCTAAAGAGAAATAAGGGGGCAGCACGATGGAACTAAGCATATCCTTCATCATTACGATATTTTTAATCGGGTTCATTGGCTCTTATATATCAGGGATGGTGGGCATTGGCGGCTCGATCATCAAATACCCGATGTTGCTGTATATCCCGCCATTATTCGGCCTTGCGGCTTTCACCGCACATGAAGTATCGGGCATAAGCGCCGTACAGGTATTCTTCGCCACGATCGGCGGCGTGTGGGCATACCGCAAGGGCGGATATTTGAACAAAACGCTCATTATCTATATGGGTTCGGCCATACTGCTGGGCAGCTTCATCGGCGGTTTCGGCTCCAAGATGATGAGCGAAGGCGGCATCAATCTCATCTACGGCATATTGGCGCTGACTGCGGCCATTATGATGTTCATTCCGAACAAAGGGGTGGACGATATCCCGCTGGATCAGGTCAAGTTCAATAAATGGCTGGCCGCTTCGCTGGCTCTTGTGGTCGGAATCGGAGCCGGCATCGTTGGGGCGGCCGGCGCGTTCCTGCTCGTTCCGATCATGCTGGTTGTATTGAAAATACCGACGCGCATGACCATTGCGTCCTCGCTCGCAATCACCTTCATCTCATCCATCGGTTCTACGGTAGGGAAGCTGACGACGGGACAAGTGGATTATATCCCGGCCCTTATTATGGTTGTTGCCAGCTTGATCGCTTCTCCACTGGGAGCGGCCGCGGGCAAGAAGATGAACACAAAGATCCTGCAGATCATTCTGGCCGTTTTGATCCTGGCAACGGCTATTAAAATTTGGCTGGACATTCTATGATGACGGGCTCCTGAAAGCACTATGGTTATTCTTGACCGAGCCCAGTGAAGTTTAACACGAAAGAGGCTAATTCCCCGAACCATTCGGGGCTTTTTGGGAGGGATGGTAAAGCGCAGTCGATAAAGCGGGGCACCTCATTTTCTCATACTGGCGTTCAAATGGGGAATCACGCTAACATCGATGTCCCAGGAATGGTAAGATGGGATGAGCTTAAGTGTGTACAGAATGACGTTGATTATGAAGAAAGAGGTGCTGAAACGATGAATCCATGGAATGAAAGGTTTCAGGGGGATGATTACGTATTTGGAACGGACCCGAATGTATTTATAGCCGACATGCATAAGAAATTAGCCTTAACAGGCGACGCACTGGCTATCGCGGAGGGAGAAGGACGGAATGCGGTGTTCCTGGCCCGGGAGGGCATGAACGTAACCGTATGGGATTACGCGGAATCCGGCCTTATCAAAGCCAATCGACTTGCGGAAGCAAGCGGTGTTGAGATTCGTACCGAGCTTGTAGATCTGCACGATGCGCAGTGGAAGCAGGATCAATGGGATGAGATTATTTGCGTGTTTGGACATTTTCCCAAGGCATTGAGAACGAGGACTTTAGAAGGCGTGAAGACAGCGGTGAAGCCGGGAGGATATTTCCTCACTGAGGTATATTCACCGTACCAGATTCCTTATCGCAGCGGGGGGCCGCAGGATCAACAGTTTTTATACACCCCTGGGGATTTCCTCGAAACTTTTGCGGATTGGCGAATTGTCCACTTTTTTATGGGAGAGGTCGTTCGTCATGAGGGCCAGGGGCATCAGGGCTTGTCCCATGTCATTCAGTTTGCGGGGCAGAAGCCGTAAACAACGGTATGACAACCAGAGATTAAGTGAACAGCATGGATATATCGGACCGATCGTCTTGCTGTACATAGTCGGAGGGCGACAGGCCGGTGTGTTTTTTAAACATCCGATAAAAATAGGATGTGTCATAATAACCCAAATAGTGGGCGATATGAGCGATCGTCATGTCCGAATGTAGCAGCAGGTTGCACGCTTCCAGCACGCGCAGTTGGTGCATATACCGAATCGGTGAATGACCGTACACCTCCTTGAAGAGGGCGGTGGCATAATTCGGGGAACGATGGATTAACTTTGCGAGTTTATCGATTTCGATCGGTTCGCGGTAGTGCTCCAACAGATACGATTTTATGGTATCCGCATAGTTTCGTTTGCTTGGTGGCAGCTCGGTCTTCTCGAGTTCACGGGCCAGCATGCCCATCAGCTCCTGCATGATGCCCTGACAGATCATGGCGCGGTAGCTTTTGCCTCCCCGCATTTCCTCATACAGGCGCTCACAGCGCCGGTAGATATATTGGATATGAGAGAGATTGAATTTCATGAATCGACCCGCATCCAGAAATGGAATTCCTGTGGGTCCTTGACGATCCAATGTAAAGAGAATGGTATGCTTCTGATGTGCAGTGTCCTTCCAGTTGCCTCCGCTTCGTCTCGTCGACTGAGGGATATAGAGTACATCTTCTTTCTCGGCAATGATGTCTTCCCCGTTGATTTCGTATCTCACCTTGCCTTCTCTAACCACAACAAGGACATTGTACTCAATCGTTTCCAGCTGGGTTCGCCAATTTGGTATGTAATCATCAAAATTCACGCTCATCAATTGGATCATAGGACAACACCCCGCAGTGATTTTATACCTATAGCCTAGCACAATAATGCTTCATTTGAGTACTCATTGATTCGATTATGTGATCTTGTTATTTCAAATCGGAGTGGAATCGTACAACATAGTGACGAAATGTACATCGACTCTGCAGGGATCGCGGCCTATAATTTCAAACAAATGCAGAAAAATTGTAAACGCTAACATGTGGGGTCTTGAGAGATATCAAGTGAATTCAGATGAGGAAGGAATCGATGAGGATATGAGAGTATTATTGCTGGATTTGGATTCGACCAGGCCGGATCATTTAGGCTGTTATGGTTATCATCGGAATACGTCGCCGAATATTGACCGAATTGCGGCGGAGGGCGTACGTTTTGACAATTACTATACCTCGGATGCTCCATGTTTTCCTTCAAGAACCGCATTAATGACAGGTAAGTTCGGCATTCATAACGGTGTCGTCGGTCATGGAGGCACGGCTGCCGATGTGCGCCATGAAGGTATCACCCGGGACTTCCGCGACAAGCTGGCTTCGGAGAGCTTTCCCTCAATTTTCCGCCGTGCCGGCATGAAAACCGCGTTGATCAGTCCGTTCGGAGAACGCCATTCCGCCTGGACCTTCTATGCGGGTTTCAATGAAATGTATAATACAGGTAAGGGCGGCTTGGAGTCGGCAGAAGAAGTATCTCCGGTCGTGCTGGATTGGCTGGATCGTAACGCCGATGAAGATAACTGGATGCTCTATGTGAACTTCTGGGATCCGCATACACCGTATCGGGCACCCCAGTCGCTGGGAAATCCGTTCGAGCATGAACCTCTTCCCGATTGGATTACTGAAGAGGTGCTTCAGGAGCATCAGAAGAAGGTCGGCCCGCATGGGGTAAACGAAATTAACATGTATAATAGTGAAGTATCCCCCGATTTTCCGCGTCATCCCGGCGAGATCAGGACGATGGAGGATTTGCGGACCATGGTGGATGGCTATGATTGCGGCATTCGCCATATGGACGAGCACATCGGCGCCATCTTTGAATTGTTGGAGAACAAGGGAGTGATGGATGATCTGATCGTCATCATTACCGCGGACCACGGCGAGAACATGGGGGAGCTTGGGATTTATGGCGAACATGGCACAGCCGATCAGGGCACTTGCCGCATTCCGATGATCATTCGGGGGCCCGGCATTATGAAGGGGATAACGGATCGCGAGCTCCACTATCATCTGGATCTTTTGCCAACGATGGCGGAATATTTGAACGTTGCACCGGCACGAAGCTGGGATGGCATCAGTTATGCGGAGAGTTTGCGAAGTGGAAAAGGCAGCGGCAGGGAGTATCTGGTGGTTTCTCAATGCGCCCATGTCTGTCAGCGAAGCGTGCGATTTGGAGAATGGCTCTACATTCGAACGTATCATGACGGCTATCATCTGTTCGACAAAGAAATGCTGTTCCATATTACCGAGGACGTTCATGAACAGCACAATCAGGCCTCTCAAAGGCCGGATCTTTGCAGGGAAGCCGTTTACCTGCTGAATGAGTGGCACGATCATATGATGTCAACGATGCCGTTTGACGTGGATCCATTGTGGACGGTCATGAAGGAGGGGGGACCTTACCATGCCAAAGGTCATCTGCCCCGGTATATCGAGCGTTTGAAGAACACGGGCCGAGGTGAAGCGGTTCCGGAATTGATGCGTCGCCATCCGCAGGAATTCGTATAATATTAATAGTTAATGTGAAGCAGGATAACCGCTCCGATAGTGGTTGTCCTGTTCTCTGTATCAATCATAGGAGGAACTTAGGATGGGAGAACAACATTCTTGCTGCGTCGGGTCCAGAGCGAACGTGCAGTTAGTGAAAACCGATCAGAAGGAGCAGCTTGGGAATATTAGAGAAGATGAGTATCATGAACAGCCTTTTCCTAATCTCCACACCGACATGATCATGCTGCCTGAAGGGACGTTCACGATGGGCACGAATTCGCAAGAAGGCTTTCCGCGTGACGGCGAGGGGCCGGCTCGCAGCGTAACCGTTTCCGGATTTGAAATCTCACCGTATGCCGTTACGAATGAACAGTTTCAACGCTTCGTGGAAGCAACCGGTTATGTCACGGAAGCGGAGCATTTCGGATGGTCGTTTGTATTTGAACTGCTGGCTTCGGAGGAGACCAAGGCAAGAGTTGCACAAGTTCCGCAAGAGGTGCCCTGGTGGCTGGTGGTCGAAGGTGCATATTGGGCAACACCCGAGGGAGCGGATTCGAGCATCGAAGACCGGATGGATCATCCGGTTGTACATATATCCTGGAACGATGCCATGGCATACTGCCGTTGGGCAGGCGTGAGGCTTCCCACCGAAGCGGAATGGGAGTATGCGGCTCGCGGCGGTTTGGAGGGCAGGACTTATCCGTGGGGCGATCTGTTGAAGCAGGACGGGGAACATCGATGCAACATATGGCAGGGCAAATTTCCGGTCAAAAATAACGCCAGCGACGGGTATATCGGAACCGCGCCGGTGGATGCCTATAAACCGAATGGTTACGGACTGTATAACATGTCCGGCAACGTATGGGAATGGTGCAGCGATTGGTTCAGCCCGTCATATCATCAGGTGACCTCGACTATCAATCCGTTCTTTGGTGAGTCTACTGGTAGAAGGTCAATGCGCGGCGGTTCGTACCTGTGCCACAGATCCTATTGCAACCGTTATCGAGTCGCGGCACGCAGCGGGAATACGCCCGACAGCTCGACGGGCAATTGCGGTTTCCGTGTGGTGAGGCAGAGAAATTAGAGTATGAAATCGATTATATTATGATAATGAAGAGTGGTCCGAATATCACACGTGCAAAAATGAATATAAATGAATAAAATTGAAGGATTTCACTTGAAAAACAGAACATAAATGAATATAATTGAGGTGGAAAGTGGAAATTAAATGAATAAACAGGAGGATAAGCGTATGGTGCAAGATCAATCAGGAATGTTTGCCGAGGAACGTCGTCAGAAAATTCTTGCTTTGCTGCATCAAGATAAACGGGTGATTGCCAAGGACTTGGCCGAGCGATTTGAAATATCGATTGATTCGATTCGTCGGGATCTGACAATCATGGAGGAGCAAGGCTTACTCCAGAAAACGCACGGAGGCGCCATCCCCTCCATGAAAGTCAGGCAGCCGCCCTTGGCTCCGGAACAGCGGTATGGTGAAGGCTCTCCGGAAGGGCACGCCATTGCTCATTTAGCCGTTTCATACGTCCGAGAAAAAGATACGTTATTCATTGGCAGCAGTTCGCTTACCTACTTGCTGCTGAAGCATCTTCCGGAACAGATGCCCTTAACGATCGTGACCAACTGCATGCGTGTAGCGGATGCCCTGCGCGAGCGTGAATGGATTGACACTTATTTAATTGGCGGACGGGTGAAGCCTTCCGGAAATATCACGGACGTGCTGGCTAACGAATTTATTCGTCAATTTAAATTTGATATCAGTTTCGTTAGCGGAGGTGGTATTTCCGATGAGGGAATATTCGTGGCAACTCCTGAAGTTGCCGCTTTTGGACGCGCGGTCTCTGCCGTATCCCGCCGCAGAATTGGCATGGCAACGCATCGGATCCTCGGACAGGATGGCTTTGCCAGAGCCGGCGCCGTCGAAGATCTGGATGTGTTAATTACCGATCAGAAGGCGGATCAGGGGGTTATGGACCGAATTCAGGAGCTTGGCGTAAAGGTCATTGTGGCGAAAACGGAAGAAGTTGCACAGACATGACGATCCATTCGATATAACTTTAGATTTAAAAGGTAAGAGAGGTTAAATCATGATTCAGCATCTTCTGCAAGCGTACTGGCCAGAGTGGAACGGTGAACTGGTTAAAGGTCCAACGGGCTGGAACAATACGACCCATTTTATTCATAATGAACAACGCCGTTCGGTCATGCGCATTTACAATACGCATCGAGACAGGGCAAGAATCGAATTCGAGTTTGCGGTACTGGACTTGCTGCAGCGGGTGCCGCTGAGCTTTAAGATTCCGACTCCAATTCCATCCATGTCTGGCAATAAGATGGTTCAGGTTCAGGACGGGAGTGAGCGTTACGCCTGCCTATTTGCCTACATTGAGGGAGTGCGTCCGGAAGAAGGCAGCATTCAAGCAGTGTATTCCTTCGGGGAGAAGACGGGGGAGCTGGTGAATGCCCTGGCGGTTTGTTCAATCGGAATGAAGCCGGTGTACCCGCCGTATTACGAGCTGCTTCAGTCTTATCCTGTATGCAACGAGGCGTTCATTCTTGATTTTTGCAAGCAGCCGCCACCGGCATTCAAGGATCAAGGAGAGGAACTCCATTTGCTAAAAGAAGCATACATCGATATATGCAGCAGCCTTGAATCTCTAAAAAATCTGCCGCAGCAGCTGGTTCATGGCGACCTGAACTTTTCGAACCTGCTGGTAGACGCAGAGCACCCGCACACGGTGAGCGCTTTGCTTGATTTTGAATTTTGTACACAGGATGTAAGAGCGATGGAGCCTGCGGTCGTCATATCGGGATTTATGGGAATGGCGGACGAGAGGGAGGCCATAAGGCAGTTTTGCGAAGGTTTTGCCAAAGGCGTACGGCTGAGCGACGAGGAGATTGGCGCGATTCCGGTTCTCATGCGCTTGCGTATGGTGGATGTATTTCTTCATTTTTTGAGCCGCTATCGGGAAGGGATCGATGAGTCTCATGTGTTAAGGGAACAAGTGGATATGCTGGCTGCCGGATTTAAGCGGATGGAATACAGCCAGGAGTGGCTGGATGATATGTTGTTTCAGTGTTTGCTGTGAAAATCTCTCATGAATCCGAAAAGCCCGGCTCTCTAAGAGACCGGGCCTTTCTGATGTTTCCTGGACATGCTATTGGGATAGTAAGAGTTCCAATCACGGTTATTTTTTAAGCAGATTAATATGGTCCAGTTCTGTGCTGCTGTTAAAGATGAACTCCAATTTGTAATCTCCCCGGTTGTAAGTGAGCTTGGTTTGTTTAATTTTCCCGGTTTTGAAAGTGGTTGTGGCATCCGGTGCAAACCAGTTCTGCTTCAGCATTTTCATGGTGATGCCGCCAATGTTGGTCTGCCGTTCCACGTTCGTGCCAAAATAACGAATCTCGCGGATTTTGTTCAGTTTATAGGAAAAGGCGTAGCCTGGATTCCCCATGTTAGCCCCGTATACATCGAAGGCGTCGGCATGCTTGCCAGGCACGGAAGGCTCGCCAATGGCTTTGTACACGTCCTGCTTCGTATTTTTGCCAATCGTTAAACCGCTGACGGCTCCAGGGAATTGTCCCTTTAAAGCGGGTTTATAAAAGCTGTTGAGCGTCTTGAGCGCTTGCTTCGCAGCATAATCGCCGGCATTTGCCGCCGTGGCGGCTTCTGCTTGCTGAAGCGGAAAAACAGCATGATTTACGCCGATTGCACTTACGCCAAAGACGCCTGCCATGGTCAAGGCGACGATTGCTTTTTTTGCTGGATGTTTCAAGTTCATGTTGTATCCTCTCCTTTGTAACAACTAATTACCATATGCAATGTGCATCAAACAAGTATGTCAAACTTATCTTCCCATAATAGTGGAAGCGAAGCGGTATTGGGTTACGATTCTATGAAGATGAAATATCAGAATTGATACCCGGTCCGGATCGAGTTCTGCCCACCATGTATGTTTCATCGGGGAGAATGGGGTAATGATGCATGAGGTGATATGAATTATTGGAAAAATCGTGTAATCTATATAGAACCGATTTTTTCAGGAGGAATTATGGAAACCGAATCATTACTCAAGGTGGAGCAGCTCGCTCTCAAAAAACACAAAATTTTCAAACAAAGCCATCTCCGTTACATCGCCCGCTCCATGCTCGCCAGCATGTTTATCGGCTTCGGCGTCATTGTTGCGTTTAAGACAGGCAACTTCTTTTATTTGGAGCATTCCCCTCTGACTTACCCGATGGCCGCCATTACGTTTGGCGCGGCGATCATTCTAATCGCGTATGGGGGAGGGGATTTGTTTACGGGGAACACGTTCTACTACACGTATGCCGCTCTGCGCAAGAAATTAAGGTGGCTGGAGGTCGTCAAGCTGTGGGTCTTCAGCTACGCGGGGAATATTTTGGGGGCGTGCACGTTTGCGCTCCTGATATTCTTGACCGGACTTTTCATGGATTCATCCGTGAACGGTTTTTTGCTTGATGTGGTTGAGCACAAAATGACCACCCCGACGGTGCAGCTGTTTTTCAGGGCTATTCTGTGTAACTGGCTCGTGTGCCTTGCCTTTTTTATCCCCATGTCATTGAAGGGCGACGGGGCCAAAATGTTTGCCATGATGCTGTTTGTATTCTGTTTCTTCATTTCCGGATACGAGCACAGCGTTGCCAATATGTGCACCTTTGCCATTGCGCTCGTGCTGAATCATCCCGGCACGATTTCATTGGAAGGCGTACTGCATAACCTGATTCCGGTAACGATTGGCAATTTGATTGGCGGCGTGCTGCTGATGGGTTTTATGTATTATTTTGTGAACAAACCGTTTCTGGATGCGAAGGAATCCCCGGGTGAATAAAACTTCGGCGGTTTATGCTCAACCTCTAACGCAAATGGAGCTGGTTCTTCAATAATGAGTACACCCGCGTATCGTGTGCTGCGCCATTTTGATAAATATATTGGCGAAGAACACCTTCCGCTTCAAAACCGAGTTTGGTCAGGAGGGCGTGGGAAGCCTGGTTCTCGATAAAAACAACGGCACCGATGCGTGTCAGACCAAGCTCTTGAAAACCATATGCGATAACGGCAGCGGCGGCTTCGCTTGCATAACCTTGCCCCCAGAATTCAGGATGTAATTCATATCCGATCTCGGCCCTCGTATGCCGCGGGGACCATACGTTATACCCAATCGTGCCGATGAGACCCTGGGCATCTTTCCTTTCGATGCCCCATCGAATCCCGCGTTTCTCCTTGTAGTTGTTAGCGAAGAGCTCAACGAATTGGAGAGCCTGCTCGAGGGTGGTCAGTGTGTCTTGTCCGTAATATCGAGTGACCTCATCATTCGAGAAGCAGCTGTAGATAGCCCCGGCATCCAGATGCTGGATCTCCCGCAGCCTTAATCGTTTGGTCTCTAGTATCGGAAACATGTTCTTCCTCCCAGGTAGAAAATAAAATATTATATAACAACGGGCTGGCCTTAAAAGGACCAGCCCGTTTATATTGCATACATTTTAATCTTAGTAGTCCGCTTTAGGATCTCCCGGCGCTCTTATCGTATCGGAATACGACTTAAACTGCCTCCGTCCGCAAATAAACGCTTGATGCTGCGTTCGACCTCTTCATCCGGTATTAATGGCGGGGCCTGATGCGGTTTCGTACGGGCATCGATAATGACCGTATCACAGCCCCAATGCTTGTGTTCATAGCGGCTGTTCACACCGTGAATGTCATGGGAAGGATTGCTGCGCGTAAAGGTTGCCCACAGGAAATTATTCACTGTCGCACTCATGAATTCACTGTCATCGCACAGAATGATCATCGGACAAGACGGGAGCGAACCTCGCTCGCGGATTGCATCGCTTAGGCTCTCCATTTCCTGCTTTACTTCGGCATAACTCGTAAAAGGGGCTCCCTGGATTGCGACAATGCCGGGCATGATCCATTTTGCTGGCGAGTATCCGGGCAGATCCTTCAGGGCTCCAGGCACCTCATGGCACAAATCCCTTTTTTTATCCCCGACCGCCGCGAATACGACCTTGCTGCCGGTGTTGAGGCCGGTCCCGGAATAATCGAGTGTATCGATCGTGGTATTGGTCTGAAAATGGATGTCCCGCTGCAAATCGATGCGTTCCAACATATAGGTCAAGAAGTCCTCGATGCGATGTGTACTTAAAGGCTCTTTCTCTTCAGCCGCGATGAACAAATACTTGGCCAAGCTTAATTGGCCCGTGCCCAGTATCCGGTTGGAGATGGTGAGAAGCTCAGCCGGCTGTTTTACTTGTTGATAAGGGGTATATCGTTCGCTGCCGATGGCAAAGAGCAAGGGGTGTACCCCTGCAGCGTCCACCGCATGCACCTCTTTGACACCCGGGATTTCTTGCCGGATGGCACCGCCGGTCAGCTCATGAATCAGTTCGCCGAAGGACGTATCTTCCTGCGGCGGTCTTCCGACGACCGTAAATGGATAGATGGCCTGCTGTTTGGCGTAAACCTTGTGCACTCGCATGACGGGAAACGGATGGACCAGGCTGTAATAGCCCAGATGATCGCCAAAAGGTCCCTCGGGCTTGGTTTCGCCGGGATGGATTTCCCCTGTAATGACGAAATCCGCATCGTGGCTAATACAGTAGCCGTCAACATAGCTGTACCGGAAATGGCGTCCGGACAGCAAGCCGGCAAAGGTTAGCTCGCTCATGCCTTCCGGCAGCGGCATAACCGCTGATATCGTATGGGCAGGGGGGCCCCCGATGAAACAGCTTACTTTAAGCGGCTGCCCCAATTTATTAGCCTTCGCTTGATGGATGCCGATGCCCCGGTGGATCTGGTAATGGATGCCGACTTCCTTGTTCATTTCATATTCGTTGCCAGTAAGCTGCACCCGGTACATGCCCAGATTGGAATTCATGACGCCCGGCTTCTCCGGATCTTCCGAATAGACTTGAGGCAGCGTGACAAAAGCACCGCCATCGTCCTTCCAATGTTTAATTAGCGGCATATCAGAAATTTGGATTTCCTGAAACCCAGGTGGCAGATTCCCCGTTTTTTTGATAGGTAACGCGGTTTTAGCTGCTAATCCTGTTCCGATATATTTGAACGGATTTTTGAGCGCCTTCATCGGATCGTTGCGCAGCGCAATTACGTCTTGCGTGGATTCAAAGGTATCCCGAAAAATGAATTTACTGCGCTCGATCGTCCCGAACAGGTTGGAGACCGCGCGGAACTTTGAACCTTTTACATTTTCAAACAGCAGCGCCGGGCCGCCTGCGGCATAGACCTTCATATGTATGGCTGCCATTTCCAAATGAGGATCAACCTCTTCATGTATACGAACCAAATGCCCATGTTTCTCCAGATCCATAATGCATTCTTCCAGATTATGATATTTCATTACATAGCTCCAATCGAAGATAGTGAACTTATTCTACTATTATCGACAATCTCGGAGCACAGGTCAATGACACCCGATATAGATTAAAAGAATGGAAACGGCCCTTGATAGAGTGTGGGGCAGAATTCATGCCCGTTGTTCTGCTCCCCCATAATGATCGACAGCAAAGCTGAACAATACTTTCAGCATAAACAGGGTTCCGGCCAATAACATGTAGGGCTGGATGTTGGACAGCAAGAACGTACCTCCTATGCCGACCGACAGGAGCAAGCCTCCTATAAAACGCTGCGATGATTTCCCGATCAGCGCATTCACGATCACAGCTCCAGCGATGGTATATGCCCATATTCCCATCGCATACACCATGTCGGTATCCAGCAATACGGCTACCAGGAGAATATGAACGTGAATCGCGATGAACACAATCCGTTGTTTTTTACGGGCTGCATAGAAATTACTGGTCGAGCGGGTGAAGTTGGCGATACAGCCGCAGAAAATATCGAAAATAAGCAATAAAGCAAGGATACCTCGCCATAAAGGCAAAGAATGCAGGATATCCGGAAAAACAAGGCTTACCGTTATGGTCAGACATCCGCCTAACGCCAAGATGACAAGAATCGTGCCAACGGATTGCTGTTCACCGAAAACCTCATGCAGAATCGAAGGAATCCTTATTGCTTTCATGTCATACCGCCCTCATTTCTCCGTACTTTAATTTATAATTATGTAGTGAATAAAGTGTTGTGCTACAAAAAGATTATAACTTTGAGTAGGTGAATGTCAATTGTTTTGTAGTGAAAACATTGAATCACTCTAAAACTTGGTTTATACTTCATTTGAGGTGGAGAACACATGAACGGGTATGAACGCAGAAAGCATAAAAAAATGGAACAAATCTACGCTGTCGCTTTCCAGCTTTTTTCAAGGCACGGTTACCAAAAGGTTAGCGTTAACGAAATCGCCCAACAGGCAGGCGTGTCACCTGCAACGATATATAACTATTTTGGAACCAAAGATCAGCTATATATAGATATGATCATGGATTGGACGGACAAGCAGTTGGCAGTGTATGAGCGCATTCTGGATTCCGGGCGTTCATTTGCCGAAAAGACCCAAGAAATCATGCTGTTGGAGGCTAAAAATCTGACCTTTTTATCGGAAGAGTTTCGGAATTTCCAAACCTCCGAGGAGCGCGGCATAAGTCTGACCATCCAGCAGTACAGCGAGGAGAAGGTGAAAGATTTTTTTATGAAGTTTGTCGCGATGGGGAAACAAGAAGGTTATATTCATAAGGATCAAACCGAAGAGGTTACGATGCTGTACTTCTCGATGTTCATGAATGAGCTGGGGCGACGCTGGGATTCGGGGAACCAAGAACATGTCAACGGCAGCATGGAAACCTTGCTGGAGCTTTTCTTTTACGGTTTAGCCGGACAAAAACATAAAGGCAGTTGATACCGAGGGGGGAGCGGTTGAATAAGCCTGAGAAGGAATTTATTCGGCGCTGGATCGATGACAAGAAAGGAGCCGTACATGAACGAATTAACGAAAGCGCAAATCGTTGATCTGGTGACAAGTCTGTATAATGGGGAAGGCAGCGAGGAAGAGGTGGGGGAATGGATCGAATTGCTGCAGCGGAATGTTCCCCACCCCGATATTAGCAATATGATTTTTTGGCCGGAAAAAGATCTGACACCTGAGGAAATCGTTGAAAAGGCATTAAATTATAAGCCAATCGTACTATGAGCTCGTTGATGATCGTGCATTTGGTGCCTCGGCTGTACGCGAGTAGGGGATATCATATGTACGAACTTATCTTAGGTAATCAAAAAAGCAGCCGCTTCGCATAGTAGCGAAGCGGCTGCTTTATCGATTCATGGTATTATTGCTGAACGATTGCGATAATTTCGTCTTCCAGCTCAAGTCTTACCTGCTCGCTGTATGCGCGAATATTGTACTCGGAGTGCAGGTAACGGAGAATAGCTTCGATGAGGTTAGCCTCAATCAAATATTGCGTTCTTCCGTTGACCCATACTTCGGCCGTATATCCGGTATCTTCGTCCCAGCTAAGCTCAAGCGATACATCCGTTGGTTTGACGCCTCTGCGTTCCGCCTGATGAAGGCAGACCGCATTGACGATTTCATCCATGCTCAGAACCATGGATTAGTACCGATTATTGTGATTGTTGTTGTCGCGAGGTTCGTTTTGTTTACGACGATTCTTCACGGCGCGTACAACAGCCATAACGATCATAATCAAAGCCCAGATTGCGATCAGGTTAATGAGCAATCCCATGATTTCGCCCATGAAGCCCATGCCGGCGAACATGCTGCCGAAGAGCAAACCAGCCAGACCGCCGATCATAAGTCCTTTCATCAAGCTGCCGCCGCTAAAAAATCCTGGTTTTTTCGTGTTAGCGGCTGCCCCTGTATTGGAGCGGTTGTTTGTTTGCTGCACATTATTGGTATCATTCTTTTTCGGAGTGCTGTTGTATGACTTGGTTCCGGATTTGAAACCGCCTCCGCCTCTTCTTGCATCTACGGAATCAGGTGTCAGCGCTACAAAGAATAGTGTAATCGCTACAAGAATCGTCAATACTTTTTTCATCGTGTTCTGTCGAACCTCCCAGTAAATTTAGAGTATAAAGAGTAATACGGGCGAGTCACGATAAGGTTTCAAAATTTGTGCGACCATGTTTTGAGGCTGTTGTATGCTGCTGCCGTCTCAGTAATTCCAGTACCCAATCACACCACTTCAGCTCGGTTTCAGCCATCATCAGCCCTTTGGTAGCGAGTACGTAATTGCTGAAAGCCTTGCTTCCAATCTCGCGGGTATCCTCCGGAATTCCCTCTAAAATCTGCTCATAATAACGTTTTTTCTCCAGATACCCGATTCTGCGGTCCTCGAAAATATCGACGGCGATGCCGATCTCCGTTAGCCACAGGCAAAAGGTTCGAAGAGAAAGTTCATCCTTGGTGACTGCAGGCGCGATCGGTTGGTACATCCATTCACGCAGCTTCTGCATGCCTTTTTCTGTAATTGCATAGATTTTCTTGTCCGGTTTATCACTTTGCTGGACCCAGTGCGAGGACAACAGCTGTTTCTCCTCCATGCTGGACAGCAGTGGATAGATTTGACTGTGTTTGGCTTGCCAAAAAGGCTGTATGCGAAGCATCAAATCGTATCCTGATGATTCTCTTCTTGCTAGTAACCCTAACAAGCCGTATGACAACGTATTCATGGACATAACTCCCTTTGAAACGCATATCGTGGACGCCAAGACAGGAATGATAATTCGCCTATCGGTCCGGTTGATAAAAAGTGTACACTGAAACTGTATGGTTTGACAACTGGGGGAGGGGGCTTTCTCTCTGCTTTTGGCAAAATTGTGACTAAAAAAGCACAAACGCGTACGCGTTTGTGCTTCCATTTGACTTTGATTGATTTATTCGTTCTCGTATCCTTCAACGACCAGATCAAGCGCGCCGGTGTTAGGGTCGATGACCATGCCATGAACGGGTACGTTTGGAGGAAGAAGCGGGTGGTTTTTGATCAGGCTCACCGTATTTTTTACGCCATCCGTAACATTATCGAAACCGCGAAGCCATTTGGATAAGCGGATGCCGGAGTTTTCCAGCGTGGATAACACTTCATCGGATATGCCGCGGTCTCTCATATGCTGGATCATATCCTCAGCGTTCAGTGAAGCCATGCCGCATTCGTAGTGACCCACAACGATGACTTCTTCGGCGTGCAGCTCGTACAGTGCAACCATGACGCTTCGCATAACACTTCCGAAGGGCTGTGAAATGATCGCGCCGGCGTTTTTAATGATTTTGACGTCGCCATTTTTGAAATTCATCGCTTTAGGGAGCAGTTCGACCAAGCGCGTATCCATGCAGGTAATAATCACGAGTTTCTTCTCAGGAAAACGCCCTGTCAGATAGGATTCGTATTCTTTATTCTCTACAAAGCTGCGATTGTGTTCCAGTATGCTGTTAAGGTGTTTTTCCATCGATTTTTTCTCTCCTTTTGTATCTATTCTTCATTTAGAATGCTGTTGCTCACGCTCTGGTATCCACTACCTGGATATTGGTGCCATAATGCTGTCCGCTGCTGTCCAGACGAAAGGCGTAGGCAGCCGGATCGGCATCGAGTTTCATCTTCTCTTCAAAGAAAACAGCTTGCTTGCGGTTCACGATGAACGTTACCGGGCTTTCCGTTTCGACAGTAAGGTCATCCGGCGTCGGCTCATCTACAATACGCAGGCCTGGGACGCCGTTGACGGCACATCCGCATCCCTCCGTGTCATAGATCAGCCTGATTGAGCCCGGCTTGTCCCCGAGCTTGTCCTTAAGCTTCAGCTCGGCTTGCCGGGTGAGTTGAATATTCACGGCCTCCTGACACTCCTTTATATGTAGTTTGTTATTTATTCTTTCTGGAAGTTGATTATATACCTTGTAAAAAGTATCATCAATAGAGTAAAGAAAAATCCTAATAAAAAAAGAAGGTGTGCCCGAATGGCAGTACAACATTTACCACAATGGGAACAATTTGATCGATTGGTTCGCAAAATTATGAGTTATTACGAAGCTATTGGCCTACTTCATTGGGATTTACGGACGGGTGCTCCACGCAAGGGAACCGAAATCCGTTCGGAAACGATCGGGGTTTTATCTACAGAGGCATTTAAACTGCAAATATCGGAAGAGATGGGACAGCTATTATCATTTTTTGCGGAGCCTAAACAGGCAGAGCAGCTGGATGATCGCAAACGCCGCATGATTGCGGAAGTGCGGAAGGTGTACGATCAGAGCAAATCCATCCCGCCTGAACGCTTCCAGGAGTATTCCATTCTCGCCGCACAATCGGAGACGAAGTGGGAGGAATCGAAGAAGAACAGCGATTTTGAAGGTTTCGAGCCATACTTAACGAAGATCGTTGCATTCAAGCAAGAGTTTATTGATTATTGGGGCGTGAAAAACACCAGATACGATACACTCCTTGATATGTATGAGCCGGATTTAACGGTGGAAAAGGTGGATGCCATCTTCGACCGCCTGAAAGCGCGTCTGGTACCGCTGGTTCATGCGATCCAGGAATCGCCCTACAAGCCGAAAACGGACTTCTTGAAACAGCTGTTCCCGAAAGAGCAGCAGGAGAAATTCAGCTTGTTCCTGCTGGAGCAGATGGGCTACGACTTTGAAGCGGGACGTTTGGACGAAAGCGTGCATCCATTTGCGACAGGCTTGAACCCTGGAGACGTGCGCATCACGACCATGTATCTTCCAGATGATGTGCTAAGTGCGGTATTCAGCTCTTTGCACGAGGGGGGGCATGCCCTTTATGAGCAAAATATCGATAAGGAGCTTGCAGGTACGCCGCTCTCCGGCGGTACCTCGATGGGCATCCATGAATCTCAGTCCCGTCTGTGGGAAAATATGATTGGTCGCAGCCGTCCGTTCTGGCGCCGGTATTTTGCGGATCTGCAGCAGCATTTCCCTGAACAATTGAAGGACGTGGATATCGAGGATTTCTATTTGGCCGCAAACAAGGTAGAGAATTCTCTTATTCGAATTGAAGCGGATGAGCTTACTTATAACCTGCATATCATCATTCGATATGAGATCGAGAAGAAACTTTTTAACGAAGGTTTGGCCGTGAAGGATCTGCCGGAGACTTGGAACGCGAAGTATAAAGAATACCTCGGCATTATGCCGCCTAATGACGGAATGGGCGTTCTGCAGGACGTTCACTGGTCCGGTGGCGATTTCGGATATTTCGCTTCGTATTCCCTCGGCAATATGTATGCGGCTCAGTTCCTTTACACGATGCGCAAAGAAATGCCGAACCTCGACCAGCTCATCGAAGAGGGGAGCCTGGCTCCGATCAAGGAATGGCTGACGGACAAGGTTTACAAGTACGGAAAGAGCGAGAAGCCGTCCGAGATCATCGTACGCGTCACCGGAGAAGAATTGAATCCGGACTATTTGGCCGATTATCTCGAAGAGAAGTATAAAGAGATTTACAAACTTTGATCCACATAATAAACGCAGCCCAAGTGGCTGCGTTTTTTTTGTTTTAAGACAGTATCACCTTCGAGGGCTTCCATCCTTTTCTCTCTAGAAAAAATTCCTCTAAACACGGTCTGTCTTCTGTGAAGATGCGTTAATAGACGTTTATGTTATGATTCGTGGTTCCGAGTAATCTTGGATCAGGGATATGTTATTTCCTTCCAAATGCGTATAATGCCAATCAACACATCCGCCGGCATACTCTATCAGGCGTTTAACCTTTGGGCAGGCACATGCATATGCTGAAAAGAAACAAAGGGTCAATGGGAATGGAGGGTTACGATGAAGCGTCAAAAATGGTGGGGGCGGGCGTTAACCATGCTGCTTGTTTGCGGAGTGGCGCTTGCCGGGTGCGGTGGCGGCGGATCGGCTGCGAAGGTCAAGATCGGCGAAGTGACGCGCTCGATCTTCTACGCGCCGCAGTATGTCGCATTGGAGAAAGGATTTTTTAAGGAAGAGGGGCTTGATGTCGAGCTGCAGACGACCCCTGGCGGAGACAAAACGATGACGGCCCTGCTGTCGGGAGCCATCGATGTGGCACTTGTCGGTTCGGAAACTTCGATTTACGTGTATCAACAGGGCTCTGAAGATCCGGTCATTAACTTCGGACAGGTGACGCAGACAGACGGGACATTTTTAATGGCCAGGGATGGATCAGGCGCTTTTGACTGGAACAACCTGAAGGGTAAAGTATTCCTCGGTCAGCGCAAAGGCGGAATGCCGCAGATGGCAGGCGAGTTTACCCTGAATAAAAAAGGAATCGATCCGCATGCGGACCTGGAACTGATTCAGAATATCGATTTTGCGAATATCGCCTCCGCTTATGCTTCCGGCACCGGTGAATTTGTTCAGCTCTTTGAGCCGCAGGCCTCCATCTTTGAAAAAGAAGGCCGAGGCAAGGTGGTTGCTTCCTTTGGCGTTGAAAGCGGAAGACTGCCATATACCGTATTCATGACGAAACAGAGCTTTATCGACAAAAACGATGCAACGGTGCAGAAGTTTACGAATGCCCTTTACAAGGCACAGCAATGGGTGGATGCCAGCAGCCCGGAAGATATTGCGGCTGCGATCATGCCTTATTTTAAGGATAGCGACCGCGACATCGTAGTGTCCTCCGTTAAACGTTACAAGGAGCAAGGCAGTTATGCCACCGATCCGATCGTGGACGAGGCGGAATGGAACAATCTGCTGGACGTGATGGAGCAGGCAGGAGAACTGCAAGAACGGGTAGCGCCTGACACGATCGTCAACAACAGCTTTGCCGAGAAAGCGAAACAAGCCAAATGATGAAGTACGCCTAATCCATAGAACGAAGGGAGAGAGCACCAATGGTACCGGTAGTTGAATTGAACGATATCGCTCACGTATATGTCACGGATCGGGAAGCCTCTCTGGCTGTGGAAGGGATTCAATTGAAGGTGGAAGCGGGAGAGTTCATCAGCCTGGTTGGGCCTAGCGGCTGCGGCAAGACAACGATTTTGTCTGTCATTGCCGGCTTGCTGCAGCCATCCAAAGGAGCCGCCTATGTGAACGGTAAACCGGTAAACGGGCCGTCGCCGGTGGTCGGATACATGCTGCAGCAGGACTATTTATTTCCTTGGCGCACCATTATGGATAACGCCTTGATCGGCTTGGAACTGACGGAGCGGTTGAATCCGGAAAGTCGCGGTATCGTACAGAGTTTGCTCAAGGAGATGGGCCTTGGGGACAGCGGCAACCTCTATCCCGCCCAGCTGTCAGGCGGAATGAGACAGCGGGTTGCACTCGTAAGGACCTTGGCGACGGACCCGGGTCTGCTGCTGTTAGATGAACCTTTCTCTGCACTGGATTATCAGACGAAGCTCCAGCTTGAGGATCTGATCGTAGATACCTTGAAGGAGCGCGGGAAGACCGCCATCCTGGTGACCCATGATTTGTCCGAAGCCATTGCGATGAGCGATCGGGTCATCCTCCTGAACCGCAACCCGGGGAGGGTTCACCGGATGTTCAATATTCCTGAGAACATACGTCGGGTACAGCCTTTTTATGCTCGTAAGGAGCCAGGGTTCAACGAATTGTTTCATGAGATCTGGGGCGAAATGCAAACGATCGGGAAGGAGTGAAGCCTATGACATCAAGGAATGAGCCTTCTGCTTCTTCTTCGAAGGGCTGGCTCCAGGATATTTATGTAAAACACATGAGGCAAAAGAAAAGCATACGCACACGCGTGCTGACCGTTCAGCTTAGCTTGCTGCTGTTGTTCTTTATCTGGTGGGAAGCGGCGGGCAGATTCAAATGGATTGACGTGTTGCTCTTCAGCTATCCCACCAAAATCTTTGCCAACATATGGGGGAATATGATCAGCGGCGAGTTATGGGGGCACTTGGGGATCACGGTAGGGGAGACGGTTGTCGGATTTCTGCTCGGCACGCTGGTAGGCACGCTGCTGGCCGTTTTGATCTGGTGGTCACCGTTTCTCAACAAAGTACTGGACCCTTATATGGTTGTGTTCAACAGTATGCCGAAAGTAGCGCTGGGTCCCATATTTATCGTGATGTTTGGTGCGGGGTTTACCGCTATTGTCGTCACTACGTTATCCATCACGGTCATCGTGACCACGCTTGTTGTGTACAACAGTTTTCATGAGGTGGATTCCAATCTGATCAAGGTCGTCCGGACGTTCGGCGGAACCAAGCGCCAGGTGTTTCAGCGGGTTATTTTGCCAGCTTCGTATCCGGCGATCGTATCAACGCTCAAGGTCAATGTGGGTATGGCGTGGGTCGGTGTCATCGTCGGCGAATTTCTGGTCGCCAAATCGGGTCTCGGTTACTTGATTATGTACGGGTTTCAGGTATTTAATTTCACGCTTGTGCTGTCGAGTCTGCTCATAATCGCCGTTGTGGCTACAGCCATGTATCAAATGGTGGTATATATAGAAAGGAAATTGCTGACTCATCGTTAATGGGCTTGGTCTATTGCCCCCAGGCATGGTTGTTTATGGCATAAAAATAAGCTAGGATGAAGATACCTTATATATGTGGTCACATCAAAGGAAACATATATAGCCATCATCAACTCGCCTGGAGGCTCTTCATCACATGGGATTTCGTGTCATCAAAACGGCTGCGGCAAGTCTGCTTGCCATCTTAATTACAGATGCCTTGAACATACCGGGGGCTACGTCCGCCGGTCTTCTTGCTATACTTGGCGTTGACGTCACGCGAAAACGGAGTGTGATCTCCATATCGTCCAGATTGTTCGCTTCATTGCTGGGTCTGGTGCTGGCGTGTATTCTATTTTATTTTCTCGGATTTCATTATTGGGTATTGGCTCTATACATATTGCTTGCATTTCCCGCGATTTCGAAGGCGAACTTCAAGGAAGGCATCGTAACCAGCTCGGTCGTGGTGTTTCGGGTGTTCCAGGGGGAAGAGATCGGGGTGGACATTTTGCTCACCCAAATTGAACTGTTGATTATCGGTCTTGGATCGGCCATGCTTGTGAACCTGGTTTATATGCCGAACAGCGAGGGAGCGATGATGGAGATCCGCCAGAAGGTGGACGGGCTCTTCTCCGTCATTTTCCGTCACTTCTCGCTTACGCTTCGGGATCCTGAACATATATGGGACGGTAAAGAACTGATTGAGGCCAACCGGCAGATTGAGAAAGGAATTGAGGAAGCGAAGCGGGCATCGGAGAACCAGATGATTCATCCGGACGGCTCCTGGAACATCTATTTTTATATGCGGAAGGAACAGATGGAGAATATCCAGAGCATGATGCATCAAATATCCCAGGTGTATGAGCGGCTTCCTCACGGTGTGCTTACGGCGGAAATATTCGATCAATTAAGCAAGGATGTTGTTGCCGAAGGATATACGGGCAAGTCCGAAGGACTGCTGATTGAGCTGGAGGACAGGTTCAAGGAGATGGAACTGCCAACGACCCGCGAAGAATTCGAGGTCCGGTCCGCGATCCTGCAGCTATGCCATGAGCTGGAATACTATTTAAATATTTCAAAGAAGTATAAGGCGCCCACGGCGAAAAAACCGCAGAAGCGCGCGGATTCGGCCGTATAGCTCTGGGATTTGCAAAAAAAAATCTGATATTTTTAGCATCATATGAATTTATTTGGACCACTTCATTCAACATTCGCCCATGTCTTGCATACACATGTATGGAATGATTGTATGGAGGAGGTTCGAAGATGTCATTGAGTCATAAACACCAATGTAGAGAAATCATCACGAAGGCGATCTGCGGCAAGGGTCGTAAATTCTCTACCGTAACACATACCGTGACTCCGCCTAATAATCCGACCAGTATTTTGGGGGCTTGGATTATAAACCATCAATACGAGGCGGTTGCCGCCGGAGACGGAATTGAAGTTATTGGTACTTACGATGTTAACATCTGGTATTCCTATGACAAAAATTCACAGACCGATGTGGCGAAAGAAACGGTATCGTATGTAGAACGCGTGCCTCTTTCCTATCTGGATCCGAAGCATCGTGCATCCACGGTTGAAGTGTCGGCTGAAGCGACACAGGAGCCGAGCTGCGTTGAGGCCAGCGTATCCTCGAATGGCACGAGTGTCATTCTGCGGGTAGAGAGAGAGTACGCGGTGGAGCTGATTGCCGAAACCAAGGTCGTCGTCAAAGTATGCAGCCATCATCATGGCGATTACGAGGACAAAGAATTCGATTACGTCCTGGGAGATGAAGTCGATGATTACGAAGACCTTGATTACGAAGGTCTGGAGGATGAACTGTAAGATAACCCTCCTGTAGGAATGATTCTAATCTTAGCATATGCAGTGAGGGCAGCTTTGCGGAGGGCGGATGCCCTCTTTTTTATTTTTTTTACAGGGGGACTAGGAGATGGCTCAATTTAAAGTAAAACCAGCTGCTGTAAAAGAATATGTACCGTTGAAGGGAGCTGCTGTGCTCCTCGCGCAAGCACGTCTGTCCAGATCCGGGATACCGTCCCTCCTGGGCTTGAGCTCGGTTGAGGAAAAGCATTACACGGCTAGGTACGCCGTCCATGTTGAGCAGCTGTCTGCAGTCTCGATTCGCTCCTATCAGCTCGGCGGCAGTGAAGTAATGTTTGAGCCTGACCCCGAGAACGGGAGGTATGAGGATGGTCTGCATCGGAGATTGGAGAAAGCTGCCCTGCGGTCGTTGTATACGCTGGGTGTGGATGAAGGAGAGGTTATCATTAATACCCGGCCCGGGCGAAGATATGTAGTCGAGGACATCCGAATGAAAGCGGGCCGGAATAAAACGGTCATGAGTGCCAAAGGCCAACGGGCGGCAGGTAATCACACAATGAACAAAGACAGTGAGTCCCCTTTGACTCCGCCATTGCTCATGGGAATGGATCCCGAGTTTGTGCTGATGAAGGATAACGGGGAGATTGTGTTTGCATCCGAATTTATGGAGCGCGGCGGGTCGGTCGGCAGTGACGCTGTTCGTTTTCGGGGGGAGGTCATTTACCCCATTGCCGAGCTCAGGCCGTTACCGAGAGCGAATCCGAAGGCGTTAATGATTGAAATGCAAAAAGCTCTGCGTCAAGCCCAGAGCCTGATTACCGATCACTCACTGACATGGAGGGCAGGAGCGCTGCCTTATGGTGATTTTCCGCTAGGCGGTCATATTCACTTCAGCGGAGTACCGCTCTCCCTGTCCCTTCTTCAGACGCTGGATAATTATCTGGCTCTGCCGCTGGCGCTGCTCGAAGACCCCAAGGGGCGTCTTCGCAGACCACGTTATGGTTTCCTGGGGGATTTTCGGAGGCAGCCGTATGGCGGGTTTGAATACCGTACGCTTCCCAGCTTTCTCGTTTCGCCGCTTGTCGCGAAGGTGTCACTGTATGTTGCCTACCTGGCAGCTCGATACAGCGACCGTTTGCTGGCGAGGCCATTCAATACGGAGCGTTACCACCGCGCCTATTACGAAGGTGACAAGTCCGTGCTTAAAGAATGTATCGCAGGCTGGCACAGGGATTTATCAGCACTGCCGGAATATTCGGACTTTGCTCGTGAAATCGAAAGGGCGCTTGCTCACATGGAAGCGGGGCGGGCCTGGGATGAGAGCAGAGATATCAGGCCGCTGTGGAATATTCCGCTCAAGCCGTAATGCCTTGCGGTCAATTTCTGTTATAATGGAGGTCAAGCTAGAAGGTAATGGAGGTACGTCATGGCTAAATATACGCCGATGATTGAACAATATTTGAAGGTTAAAGAACAAGCGCGCGATGCGTTTCTTTTTTTCCGCTTAGGCGATTTTTACGAAATGTTTTTTGATGATGCGATCCTCGCATCGAAGGAATTGGAAATTACGCTGACCGGCCGCGAGGGCGGCGGTGCAGAGAAAATACCGATGTGCGGAGTCCCTTATCATTCCGCGGAGGGTTATATTCAGCGGTTGATTGAGAAGGGGTACAAAGTCGCCATCTGCGAACAGATGGAGGATGCTTCAGTCACCAAAGGCATGGTGCGGCGTGAAATCGTTCGGGTCGTCACGCCGGGGACCATCATGGACGGCAAGGTTGTGCACGACAAATCGAACAATTACATGGTGTGTGTTACGGAAGCGGGCGGCTTGATGTCTTTATCGGCATGCGATCTGTCAACCGGGGAGCTTTATGTGACGTCAGTACCATCTTCGGAGGAATGGCTGCGGGATGAGATCGGCCTCTATGAGCCTTCCGAGATTATTGGGGACGCGGCGCTTCTTGATATCATTTCATCTCAGGCGCTTCCAGGCAGCCGCAACATCGTTTATACGGCATGGGATCGTAGGGAGGATGCCTTGGTTCGCACCCAGTTCGGTGAACCGGCTTGGGCCCGCCTGGAAGAGGAGCGAAGAGCCTGTATATCCGTGCTGATCTCGTATTTAAGCGAGACGCAGAAGCGGTCGCTAGGGCAGCTGACGCAGATTGCTTCCTATGAACCGGGCCAATACATGGTGCTGGATCCGTTCACCAGACGCAACCTGGAACTGGTTGAGACGGTTCGTGAGCGTTCGAAGAAAGGTTCGCTCCTGTGGCTTCTGGATCGCACGGAAACCTCGATGGGAGCCAGACTCCTGCGGCGGAGAATCGATAAACCGCTGCTGTCCCGCAGCCGGATTGAAGAGCGGCTGGAGGCTGTTGAGCATTTGTATAACCAGTACATACTGCGTGAAGATTTGCGGATGGCGCTTAAAGAGATATACGATCTGGAGCGGTTGGTCGGCCGGATTGCGTTCGGCAGCGCGAACGGACGGGATTTGAACGCGCTCAAGCTGTCATTAAGACAAATTCCTTCCCTGAAAGAGCTGTGTGCCCAGTCTGCTTCCGAGACGCTGCGCCGGGTGGCTGCGGATACGGATATTTGCGACGATCTGTGTGAACTGATCGAGAATGCGATTGTTGATGAACCGCCGGTATCCGTGCGTGACGGAGGCATCATTAAACCGGGCTATCACGAGCGGCTGGATGAGTTTCGTGAAGCGAGCACCAGCGGCAAACGCTGGATCGCGGAGCTGGAAGCCAAGGAACGTGCGGCTACGGGAATCAAGTCGCTGAAGATCGGCTACAACAAGGTGTTCGGCTATTATATCGAGGTGACGAAGTCCAATCTGGCGTCCCTGCCGGAAGGCCGGTACGAACGCAAGCAGACGCTGGCGAACGCGGAGCGTTATGTCACGCCCGAGCTCAAGGAGAAGGAAGGCCTGATCCTCGAGGCCCAGGAGAAGATGGTGGATCTGGAGTACGCTCTCTTTACCGAGCTCAGGGACAAGCTGAATACCCAAGTGAGCCGTCTCCAAAAGCTCGCTGAGCGCATTGCCGAGATTGACGTCTATCAATCGTTGGCCGCGGTCAGCGCGGAATACCGGTTCGTGAAGCCGGAGCTGAGCGAAGGCTATGATTATATCGTTGAAGGCGGTCGTCATCCTGTCGTTGAAGCCGTCATGAAGGATTCATCGTTTATCGCGAACGGGACGGATTTACGCAAGGAAGGCTCCTCGATCCTGCTTATTACCGGTCCGAATATGGCTGGAAAAAGCACGTACATGCGCCAGGTTGCCTTGTTATCGATTTTGGCCCAGATGGGCTGCTTTGTTCCGGCAGAGCGTGCGGTTATCCCGCTGGTGGACCGTATCTTTACCCGCATCGGAGCGGCAGACGATCTGATCGGCGGCCAGAGCACCTTCATGGTGGAAATGGCGGATATTCAAGTCATGACGGAAAAAGCAACGCCCCGCAGCCTGATTATCATTGACGAGCTGGGACGCGGTACATCAACGAGTGAAGGCATGGCGATCGCGCAAGCCGTGATTGAGTATGTGCATGACCATATCGGCTGTAAGGCATTGGTATCAACGCATTTCCATGAGCTCGCCCATCTTCAGGAAAGCCTTGGCGGTCTCAAAAATTATTCCATGGCGGTTCAGGAAAGCGGAGACAAAGTGCATTTCCTCCGCAAGCTGATCCCTGGCGCGGCTGATAGCAGCTACGGCATTTACTGTGCGAGATTGGCAGGTTTACCCGGCAGTATTATTGACCGAGCCTATGGGCTGCTGCAGGGCCTGGAGATGGCCTCGCTGGCCGCGGTGGCATCGGAGCAAGGGATTGTGATGCAGCGCGAGCAGCCAGCAGCCGCAGCTCCTTCCGATGAGAGAAGAAACGGACCTGGAGCTGTACATGAGGTTCGTGAAAATATGATGTCGTATACCGAAAGCTTGAGCGGCGCCGGCCAGAAGGGCGGCGTGGTGCAGCTCTCCATTTTTGGCGAGGAGGAAGTGCCTGAACCTAGTGTTAAGCCTGGAAAGGATCAGCATTCCATGGCTCAGGAAGCTCTTCAAGATCCTGCCGTCAAGAGCCTCATAGATGCCGTTAAAGGCGCGGACGTGATGAATATGACGCCGCTTCAGGCCATGCAGTTCCTAAATGACCTGAAGCATCAAGCAAAGGATATGTGATCTTAGCATGGGGATGAAATGAAACGGAGGTAGGAACGATGGGGATTATTCGGATTTTGGACGAGCATATTGCAAACCAGATTGCTGCCGGTGAGGTGGTGGAGCGGCCTGCCTCCGTTGTGAAGGAGCTAGTCGAGAACGCCATTGATGCCGGGAGCACCAAGATTGACGTAACGGTCGAAGAAGGCGGACTGGACAGCATTCGCGTAACGGATAACGGCGCCGGCATTGATCCGGAGGATTGCGAGACGGCTTTTTACCGCCATGCGACCAGCAAAATCGCTGAAGGCCGCGATCTGTTTCAAATCACCAGCCTTGGGTTCAGGGGCGAAGCCCTGCCATCCATTGCGGCCGTATCCAAGGTGCGTCTGGTTACATCCAATGCTCAGAATGGCCGCGGACGGGTGATCGAAATTGAAGGCGGTCATCTGCGCGTGAACGAAGAAACGGCTGCACCCCGAGGAACGGATTTTCTCGTGAAGGAATTGTTCTTCAATACGCCGGCAAGGCTGAAATATATGAAAACGATCCAAACCGAGCTGGGGCACATATCCGATTATATGTATCGTCTGGCCCTTTCCCGGCCGGATATTGCCTTTACGCTCAGGCACAATGGAAACTCGCTGCTGCAGACGCTGGGCAACGGCGATGCCCTTCAGGTCATTGCGGCCATATACGGTACCCAATCGGCCAAAGCGATGCTGCCGTTTGAAGCGGAGAATATGGACTACACGCTAAGCGGATATATCAGCCGCCCGGATTATACCCGGGCAAACCGTAACGGCATGTCGCTTATCATTAATGGGAGGTATATTCGGAACTACGGTTTGATGCAGGCGATTTTGAGAGGTTATCATACGCTGCTGCCAATCAACCGGTTTCCACTCGTTGTCATTCAGTTATCCATGCACCCCTCGTTGATTGATGTGAATGTGCATCCATCCAAGTTGGAAGTGCGGTTCAGTAAAGAGCAGGAGCTGTTCGCTATGGTGGAGGAAGAGATTCGCAAGGTGCTGCAGCAGGAAATCCTTATTCCGCGTCCGGCCAAACAAAATATTGGCAAAAGCGACAACGCCTATATCCAGGAACAGCTGCAATTTTCTCCTGCGCAAAGCCATGCCTCGGCGACCGGCAGGGGGAATGAACGGGATATCGCGATCTCTGGAAGCGGCGAGCCTTCAACTGGCGGAAACATGCCTCTCAAGGCACCGCCTGCGTCGACATGGCCGGAGGGGCAGGTCTTCACCCAGTCTGAGCCGGATTTCAAGCACGCTTATGGGGCTGGAACAGCAGGTACATCTGCCACCTCGCAAATGCGGGAAACGGCAGCAGCTTCTTCTTACCGCAGTGATTACCGCAATGAGACCAGGGGGAATGGCGGAATTCCTGCCGTAACGAAGGAGTGGCTGCAGGCAGCCTCAGGACCGGCTCCTGAGATTCCGCCATTTCCGGAGCTTACGCTTATCGGCCAGCATCACGGTACTTATCTCATAGCGCAGAATGATACCGGGCTGTACCTGATTGATCAGCATGCCGCGCATGAGCGGATTAACTACGAATATTACTACGAACAGTTTGGCAACCCGGCAGACGCATCCCAGGAGCTGCTGCTGCCGATTACGCTGGAATTTACGCCCTCGGAATCGGAGAAGGTGAAGGAACGGCTGCACTGGTTTGAGAAGGTTGGCGTGTATATGGAGTTTTTTGGCGGTCATACCTTCCTGGTACGTTCCCATCCGTTCTGGTTCCCCAAGGGCGACGAGAAGGCTATTATCGAAGAGATGGCTGAATGGGTGCTGAGCGAACGCAATATCGATATCGCCAAGCTGAGAGAAACTTCGTCGATCATGTGTTCCTGCAAGGCTTCCATCAAAGCCAATCAGAAGCTGACGGAGCAGGAGGCGATGACGTTGATTCAGCGTTTGGGCGCCTGCCGGCAGCCATACACATGTCCGCATGGACGACCGATCGTGGTTTCGTTCTCGGCATATGATTTGGAGAAAATGTTTAAGCGCGTTATGTAACAGCAAGGAGGACCTTCATGATTATAACAACTGGAGAAGCGGAAGCGCCGGACATTGTGGAGCGCGCGAAACGTTTAGCCCGGGAAACCGGCTGCCGTTATGTCCAGCGCGGCGGTCATTCATTGCGAAAATTAGCACGCAGGTTCGGAGATGACGACGTGTTGGTTGTACTGAACGGACATGTACGTCTAATCGGACCGGACGGCTCGGTCATGGAATTTCATCCGAGTATGGGGTTTGTCCGATTGAAACGCGTACTGAGCGGAAAACCCGATCCCATGCTGGAGGCTTCCGGAATGGAGGAAGGGGATTCTGTACTGGATTGTACGGCGGGGCTTGGAGCCGACTCCCTGGTATTTTCGGGCAAGGGCGGCGCGAACAGTCGGATCACTGCTCTGGAAAGCTCACTTCCCTTGTATGCGCTGCTGAAAGAAGGGCTTCGGACCTATGAAAGCCATCTGGAGGCCAGTGATCAGGCGATGAGACGAATCGAGGTCAGGCACAGTCATCACCTGGATTATTTGAAGTCGCTGCCGGACCGGAGCGTAGACATTGTTTATTTTGATCCGATGTTCCGTGAACCGATCGCCGAATCGGCTTCCATCCATCCTCTGAGACATTATGCAAACGGGGAGCCGCTGGAAATGGAAAGTGTGAGAGAAGCGGTCAGGGTCGCGCGCAAAACCGTTGTCATGAAGGAAGCGCGATCCAGCGGAGAGTTTGAACGGCTTGGCTTTACATTGCCTGAACGGGGAAAATCGAAAATAACGTACGGAGTGATTTCCATTGACAGTTGAAACCAAACCGAAGCTGCTTGTTCTTATAGGACCGACAGCTGTAGGTAAAACCAAAATGAGCATTGAAATTGCGAAGGAATTCGAATGTGAGATTATCTCCGGCGATTCGATGCAGGTATACCGGGGAATGGATATCGGAACAGCCAAAATTTCCGCCGAAGAAATGGAAGGCATCCCCCACCATCTCATTGACATTCACGAGCCCGATCACCCCTATTCGGTAGCCGAATTTCAAGAGCAGAGCCAAAGGCTCATTACGGAGATCACGCAGCGGGGAAAACTTCCGTTCATTGTTGGCGGAACCGGCCTTTACGTGGAGTCGGTGTGCTACGGCTATCAGTTTAGCGAGACCGGAGCGGATGAAGTTTTTCGGGAAGAGCAGTTCCGCTATGCCATTGAACACGGAGCCGAGGCCCTTCATCAAAAATTGGCAGAGGTTGACCCTGAAACGGCCGAGCGGCTTCACCCTAATGACCTACGTCGTGTCGTTCGTGCTTTGGAAGTATACCATATGACCGGCGTACCACTTTCGGCCCAGCTGGCGCCTCAAACCAAGCAATCTCCCTATGACTTATGCTTGGTCGGTTTGACAATGGACAGGCAAATGCTATATAACCGTATTGAAGAGCGAATTGATCTTATGCTGAGCCAGGGACTTGTTGATGAGGTGGCGGCGCTCATGGACAAAGGGTTCGCTCCGGGACTTGTATCCATGCAAGGGCTGGGTTACAAGGAAATCGTTTCGTACCTTAGCGGAGAATTCAGCTACGAGGAGGCCGTTGTGCTGCTCAAGCGCGATACACGCCGATTCGCTAAGCGGCAGCTATCTTGGTTTCGCCACATGAAGGACATCGAGTGGGTAGACGTCACCGACTCGGGAAATTTTTCTGCAAACTATCAAAAAATCCGTGCTATAATAGCAGGAAAGTTTCACTGAAATCTTGAATATATTTTCAAAACAATCTAAATGAACCATTGGGGGTACGGCTAATGAACAAGTCCATTAACATCCAAGACACGTTCTTGAACCAACTGCGCAAAGAGAACATTCCGGCCACGGTATACCTTACAAACGGCTTTCAGATCCGTGGAACGATCAAAGCTTTTGACAACTTTACCATCGTGATTGACAGCGACGGCCGTCAGCAAATGGTGTACAAGCATGCTATCTCCACGTTCATGCCGCAGCGTAACGTGTCCCTGATGCAGGATAACAGCAGCGATCAATAGATTTTAGAATGGTTTTATAAAGAGCAGAATCATACCGTCAACTGATTAATTTGAAACTTTTTGGTTTATAATTCGTTTAGCTTATAAGGAGTGCAGAGAGCAACCTGAGAAGGTTGTTCTTTTCTTTCCGAGGCATGACTCAAAGTCAGAAGGCTTGATCCCGCAAGGGAGTAAGGAGGGGGACAAATGGCTGGAAAAGATAATCAGATGTCACGGTTGAATAAAAACAAAGACAACTCGAAGACATCCAAAACCACGAAACCGAATGCGAAGAAGAAAAAGGGCAAGGGAAAGCGAATAGCATGGGCGTTGTTTTTCACGGCCGTCATTGCGATCTTCTGTGCGCTTGCAGGTTATTTGTTCATCCTGATCAGCGGTGAAAAGCTGCTGGAACAGAATCAGGATAAATTGACCGCTTACGGTACTTCCAAGGTATATGATCGCAACGGCACGCTGATGGGCGAACTATCCCTCCAGAAGAGCGATCCTGTGAAGTATGAGGATATTCCAGAGAAATTGATACAAGCATTCATTGCAACTGAAGATAAACGGTTCATGGAGCACAACGGCGTGGACATGTGGTCGATCGGCCGTGCAGCCGTGAAGGATATCATGGCCCGTTCCATGGTCGAAGGCGGAAGTACGATCACGCAGCAGCTGGCGAAGAATATATTCCTGACCAGGGATAAAACCTTCTTCCGGAAGGCGACGGAAATGTCGATCGCGCTGGCGCTTGAGCGTCAACACACCAAACAGGAAATTATCGAGATGTATTTAAACCGGATTAACTTCGGGGGACCTTATTACGGCATTAAAGCCGCATCCGAGCGTTATTTCGGCAAGTCGGATCTGAATGATTTGAAGCTATGGGAAATGGCGACGCTTGCGGCGATGCCGAAAGGGCCGTCCCGCTATAATCCGCTAAAGAATCCCGACCTTTCCAAGGAGCGTCGCGCTGTCGTATTGACTCTGATGGAACAGCAGGGGTATATCACGGCCGAAGAGGCAGCGGAAGCCAAGAAAGTGGACTATGCTTATACACCGCCTGAAAGACAGCAGAAATATACAGCGTTTATCGATTATGTCATGGAAGAGGCAGAAGAGAAGTGGGGCCTCACCGAGGACGATGTTAACATTGGCGGTTATCAGATTTACACCACGATGGACGTGAATGCCCAGACGGCAATGGAAGAAGAGTTCAAGAATCCGGCAAACTTTGAAGAAAGTCCGGATGACGTGCCGGTTGAAGGTTCTATGGTCATCATAAACCAGGAAACCGGTGGTATCGTCGCGATGTCCGGTGGACGGGAATATACGCGCGGCGGGTTCAGCCGGGCTACCGACAGCCGTCGTCAGCCGGGATCCGCCTTGAAGCCGATTGTATCGTATGCACCGGCGCTTGAATCTGGGAAGTTTACGAAGGACTCCAGATTGAGTAATAAAAAGCAATGTTTTGGCGCCAATTATTGCCCAAATAACCTGCACGGATATTCGGAGACGATTGGCATGCCGGAAGCGATTCAGCGTTCCGAGAACATTCCGGCCGTATGGCTGTTGAACCAAATCGGCGTAAAAGCCGGATTCGAGTTTGCTCAGAGTCTCGGCATCAAGATGACCGAAGGCGATGCGAACTTATCCCTGGCCCTCGGCGGCATGGATACCGGAACGAACACATTCGAGATGGCACAAGCTTTCAGCGCCTTTGCCAATGGCGGAGAATTTAAAGAGGCTTTTGCGATCAAACAGATTAAAGATAACAAAGGCAAGGTTGTGTTTGAGAATAAAGGCAGCAAAGGGAAACGCGTAATGAGCGAATCGACGGCTTCGCAAATGACAGACATGATGAAGCGCGTCGTAGAGGATGGAACGGGTAGAAATGCTCGAATCAGCCGTCCGGTAGCCGGTAAGACCGGAACCACGCAGAGCGGTTATAAGGGCGTCAGCTCAAACCGCGACGTATGGTTTGTCGGATATACGCCGGAGTTAACGGCAGCTGTATGGATGGGTTATGATAACCCTGACCGGCAGCATCTGCTGAAACGAAGCAGTTCGATCTCGGCTTCCTTATGGGGCAAAGTGATGGAGAAGGCGGTTCAGGGCTATGAAGCGAAGAGCTTCCCGAATACCGAGCCGGTACAGCCGCCTGTCGAAGAAGAACCGTCCTTAACCCCAGTCAGCGGTTTGACGGGTTCATATAATGGGGAGACTCAGACTGTATCACTGAGCTGGAATCCGGTTCAAGGCAACATTCAATACCGCGTGTACCGTAAGGAAACGTCGGAATCGGAATACGCCCGCATTCTCGATTCCTTGGGAGGAACCGCCATAGAGGATATGAGTGCGATGGAAGGATTGACTTACGATTATTACGTGACAGCCTTCGATCCATCAACCGGCGACGAGTCGGAACCTTCGAACATTTTGCAAATCGTGGCTGTTTCCGAGGAATTGCCGCCTGAAGATCTGGAACCCGATCCGGGGGACATTCAGGAACCGCCTCCGGTCGATGAAGGTGACAACGGAGCAGGCAACGAGTTCCCTCCTGGAAATGAGAATGGTAACGGGAACGGAAATGGCAACGGGAATGGCAACGGGAATGGCGAGCCAGGCAATGGGAATGGTGAAGGCCCAGGCAATGGGAACGGGAATGGTAATGGAACGAACCCACCTGACAATGGGAACGGAGCCGGGAATGGCCAAGATGGTCAAATTCCTGGCGATGGATCGGATGGCTCAGGAGATGGATCTAACAATGGCGACACAGGCACTGGAGGAACCGACACCGATTCGGGCAATATTCCTACGGTACCGGGAACCATTGTGGAGCCGTCCGATCCGGTTGACGGATCTGACGAGTCCCAGGACAGCCCATAATGAATTTGAAAGCCTCCGCATGATTGCGGAGGCTTCTTTGTTTTGAGTGTGAAACCCAAATGTGGTAAGCTGGGAATACGAATGGGGAGGAAAAGTTCCATGAAACGTAAATTCGGAGATCGGGCGAATTGGCGCCGTATCACCCGCCGGCACTTCACTTCCCGGTATGTGGAATGTGAGCAATTTACAGGGTATCTCACGTTATATACCATATATGGCCTGAAAGAACCGTTGTGGAAGACGTATGGCCGTCATACTTACCGAATCGCGGACAAAGGTTATTCATGGCTGCAGTATTATCCGAAGGACAGCCATTTCATCGTGACAGCCATGTTTGATGACAAACGAAATATTGTTCAATGGTACATCGATATTTGCAAGAAACAAGGGGTAACGGATCAGGGTGTCCCTTGGTTTGATGATCTGTATTTGGACGTTGTTGTCGTCAAGAATGGTGAAGTGTTCTTGCTGGATGAAGATGAGCTTGAGGATGCCTTAGGGCGGAATGACATTACCCGGGATGATTACAGGCTTGCCAAGGTGACCGCGCGGAATCTGCTTCGGGCCATCGACGCGCATGAATTCCCTTACTTTATGATGTCTCTGAAGCATCGCGACCAGTTATTTCATAACGGAGAGTTCAGGAGGAAGAAATAATGCGTCAGGAAATACATAAGCGTCTGCCACAAGCAGGCACTAAGAAGAGAGCATGGTATCGGAGAGGGATGATTACCCTGCTCTCTCTCGTTGTTCTTGGAGTGCTATGGTCAGGATATGCATATTGGAAGATCGAAAGCGCCGTCAGCCGTCCGTCGGAGAAGGCGGATGTCGGCATCATCTTGGGCGCTTCCATGTGGGGAGATCAGCCAAGTCCTGGGCTTCGCGAACGGCTTGAGCATGCACTGGTTGAATACCATGCAGGCCGTTTTGATACATTCATCGTTTCAGGAGGCCTTGATAAGCCCGGGTATCCATTTACCGAAGCCGAAGGAATGAGAAATTTCTTGGTCGACGCGGGTGTACCCGAGGAACAAATCTTCCTGGAGAACGAAGCTACGAGCACTTACGAGAATTTGCTCTTCAGCCAAGTAATAATGGAGGAGCATGGGTGGAAGACCGCCATTATAGTAACCCATGACTATCACGGGACCAGGGCGATGGAGGTTGCGACAACCCTTGGTTATGATCGTCCTTCTATATCGCTGACGGAATCTACCGTTTTGCCGATGGCCAAACATAAGTCTAGGGAAGTGCTGGCTTATACGAAATGGACGGCCGATCGGCTGTTAATCGCCATGGGTGTCCTATGAGGACGAAACTTCTAATAAGCAGGCTGTAAATAGAATACATTGGAATAGATAGTCAGCCCTTTGGATAAAGAGGTGAGGAGCAATGAACGGGCGTGTAACGGCCGCTAACGGCCGATCTGAAGGACGGCCATCCAGGCAGATTAATGTCGTGCTCCGCAGCGCGGAACCTCCACTCATCAGCAGTGCGGTTCCGGAACGCGAACCGGCCCCTTCGCCAAACCCTGTTTCCCAGCACAGTCTATTCCAGGAAATACAGAAAGAGCTGGATCAACTGGTAGGTCTTGAACAAATCAAAGACCTGGTATTTGAAATCTATGCTTTGCTTCAAGTGGCCCAGATGCGTTCGGAAGCAGGCTTATTAAGCGGCGGTCATGTGTACCATATGATTTTTAAAGGAAATCCCGGAACAGGGAAAACAACAGTCGCCCGTATCGTGGCAAAGCTGTTTCAGAAGATGGGCGTGCTTAATAAGGGTCATTTGGTCGAAGTGGAACGGGCGGATCTCGTAGGTGAATATATCGGTCACACGGCACAAAAAACCAGAGAGCTGGTTAAAAAAGCGCTTGGAGGGATCCTGTTCATCGACGAGGCTTACAGTTTGGCGCGCGGTGGCGAGAAGGATTTTGGCAAAGAAGCGATCGATACGCTGGTCAAGGCGATGGAGGATCATAAAAACCAGTTCATTCTTATTCTGGCAGGCTACAGCGATGAGATTGATTTTTTTATGGACTCGAATCCCGGCCTGTATTCCCGTTTTCCGATCCAGATGGACTTCCCGGATTACAATCTGGATCAATTGATACAGATTTCGGAGCTGATGGCGAAGGAGAGGGATTATATCTTGATGCCGCAGTCGCTGAGCAAGCTCAAGGAACACCTGCAGATGGAGAAGGATCATGGACTGCACGCCTTTAGTAATGCGCGTTATGTAAGGAATGTCATCGAGAAATCGATAAGGAATCAATCGGTTCGGCTGCTGAATCAGTACGTGACCGGTAATCCCGGCAAGCTGGAGCTTATGACCCTGCGGCCGGAGGACTTTAAGTTAAACGGAAAAATACAATGATTTTAAGCTTGTCTTCGAACATAATGAAGGGGTAACGCTGCTTTCTTTGGATCATAATGTTTATTGCGGGCAGCAGCGGTTAGTTAAATTAGGAGACGTAATGTTAGAAGGAGTTGGCTATATGACAAATATAACGCATGATACCCGGACAGAGATCGAAGATAAAGCCGTTTTGGTCAGTTTGGTAACGGATGCGGTCAAACGCTCGGGAATAAACCCGGAACACTCGCTGCAGGAGTTGGTTCAGCTTGCTGAAACTGCTGGTGTGGAGGTGCTGGATGTCATTACGCAGAATCGCGAAGTTCCGGATTCCAAGTGGTTTATCGGCAAGGGAAAGGTCGAAGAGCTGCGCATGGCAATTGATGGCTTGGGTGCAACAACGGCCATATTTGATCAGGAATTATCCGGTGCGCAAGTTCGGAATTTGGAAGAATCACTCGATGTAAAAATTATCGACCGTACTCAATTGATACTGGATATTTTCGCTCAGCGGGCGAAGACCCGTGAGGGGATTATCCAGGTGGAGTTAGCGCAGCTCACTTATTTGCTCCCGCGGTTGTCGGGACATGGTAAGAATCTGTCCAGGCTCGGAGCAGGGATCGGGACACGCGGACCGGGGGAGAGCAAGCTCGAAACCGACCGCAGGCATATTCGGGACAGAATCAGCGACCTAAAGCGGCAGCTGGATGAAGTCACCCGGCACCGGACGCTCCATCGGGAGCGCCGGAAGAAGAGCGGGGCCGTGCAGGTTGCTCTGGTCGGTTATACCAATGCCGGCAAGTCGACATTGTTGAACCGGTTAACGGCAGCAGACGTATATATCGAAAATCAATTGTTTGCTACGCTGGATCCCACTTCGCGCGTGCTGGAGCTACCGAGCGGCAAAGAAGTCGTCCTTACGGATACCGTAGGATTTATACAGAACCTTCCTCATGATCTGGTAGCGGCGTTCCGTGCGACGCTGGAAGAAGCCAACGAAGCCGATCTGATTCTTCATGTGGTCGATGCTTCTTCGCCTATGCGGGACGAACAGATGGCTGTCGTTCAATCCATCCTTCAGGATCTGGGGGCGGCGGATAAACCGCAGATCGTTCTGTTTAACAAAAAGGATGCATGTGAGCCGGGCCAGCTGGAAATGCTGCCGACGGGGGATGGACAATTAAAGATCAGCGCGTATGAGGATCAGGATTTGGAAACGGTACGCGAAGCGATTCAGGACCAGCTGTCCGGAGGGAATGTGACGTTCCGGATTCCGGCTGACCGCGGGGATCTGAATTCGGTTGTATACCGTGTCGGTGACGTGCTGGAGCAGTCTTTTGAAGAGAATGATATCCTCTATGAGGTTCGGATCAATAAAGCGGATTATGAGAAAATGGGTTATTTGCTTCATGATTACGTTCAGAATGGATCTTAGGCATAGGTAGGAAATGCAATATAAGCCCCTGTACAGGGGCTTATATTGCGTGTTCAGGGCGGCTCGACGTTGATGAGTTCTATGCAACAAAAATATATGTTAAGATGTGAGACATCATGTGTATAAGAGGAGAGAGCAGTTAGTCATGGCAAGATTTTCGCAAGATATACTTGAATTGAGCAGTGAGATTGAGTCAAAAATCGGTCAGCGTATACGGGAGATTGACGCTATTGTTGATTTTAATCAGTGGAAGGTGATCGATGCTTTCCAGAAGTTTCAGGTGAGTGATTTTCATTTTGCGGCTTCCACCGGGTATGCATACAATGATCGCGGCCGTGAAGTGCTGGATGAAGTCTATGCGGACGTATTTGGAGCTGAATCTGCCCTGGTAAGGCCGCATTTTGCTTCCGGTACCCATACGATCTCAACAGCACTGTTTGGTGTGTTAAGGCCTGGGGATGAGCTGCTGTATATTTCGGGGCGACCCTATGACACCCTCCATAAAGTGATTGGCGAACCCGGGGACGGCACCGGGTCCCTTCGAGATTTCGGAATCGGTTATCAGGAGGTTGCGCTAACAGAACAAGGGGAGATTGATTGGGAGCGGGTAGAGAGGGCCATCACGCCTTCAACTAAGGTGATCGGTATCCAGCGTTCCCGTGGGTACGATTGGCGTTCTTCGTTCACGGTATCGCAGATTGGTGACATGGTCAGTAGGATCAGGTCTATACGCCAGGATTTGATCATTTTCGTTGATAACTGCTACGGTGAGTTTACGGAGCGTTTGGAACCGACGGAGGTCGGCGTTGACCTGATGGCAGGTTCGCTTATCAAAAACCCTGGCGGCGGCATTGCTGAAACCGGCGGCTACATATGCGGTAAAGCAGCCTATGTGGATCAGGCGGCCTATCGGCTGACTGCTCCCGGCATCGGACGAGAAGTGGGGGCTATGCTGGGAACGACCAGAGGTATCTATCAGGGGTTATTCCTGGCACCATCCACGGTTGGACAAGCGGTCAAGGGCAGCATTTATGCTGCCGCGATGTTTGAGGCGGTGGGATTCACAACCAAGCCGGGCTGGCAGGATGAGCGAACCGATTTGATCCAGGCTGTATCGTTTACCGGAACGGATCATCTGATCGCTTTTGTTCAAGGGATTCAGCGGGCTGCGGCGGTCGATAGTCATGTGATACCTGAACCTTGGGATATGCCTGGGTATGAACATCCCGTAATCATGGCGGCAGGTACGTTTATTCAGGGAGGAAGCCTCGAATTATCTGCGGATGCGCCGATCCGATCACCTTATATCGGTTATATGCAAGGCGGCTTAACCTACTCTCATGTTAAATATGGTGTGCTTATGGCCCTCCAAAGCATGAAAGATCGTAAATTGTTGTGAGTTATCCTTACATGCGGTTGACGTGGTTGATCAGGAAATGTACAATAGGATCAGAATAGACCACTTGGAAGGTTGATGAGATATGGGTGATGAGATTCGGAGGAATATGGCGTTATTTCCGATAGGCATTGTTATGAAGCTTACGGATCTATCTGCCAGACAAATTCGCTATTATGAGCAGCATAACTTAATTGTCCCAGCCCGTACGTCGGGCAACCAACGCCTGTTTTCCTTCAATGATGTGGAGCGACTGCTAGAGATTAAGGCTTTGATTGAAAAAGGTGTTAATATCGCCGGCATTAAACAAGTAATGAACCCTGTCACGAAGGAGTCAGAAGAGGCTACCGTCATTACTCCTGATACCGAGAACAGACGCCGTGAGATGTCTGAGTCCCAGTTGCGACGTTTGCTGAAGCAGGAATTGATTACCGCTAAAAGACCGGGTCAGGTTTCATTGATTCAAGGGGAATTATCCCGGTTTTTTAATAAATAAGGATTGCCATGCTGTAATTCTTCATTCATTCTAGTTTTTATTTAAAAAGGAGAGGATAAAGTGAGTTATACCAGAGAGGACATTCTACGCATTGCCAAAGAAGAAAATGTTCGATTTATCCGCTTGCAATTTACAGATTTGCTTGGAACGATTAAAAACGTTGAAATTCCAGTAAGCCAGCTGCCTAAAGCGCTTGATAATAAAATGATGTTCGACGGTTCGTCCATCGAAGGTTATGTACGGATCGAAGAATCCGATATGTACCTGTACCCGGACCTGGATACCTTCATGATTTTCCCTTGGGTATCCGAGGATCGCGTTGCACGTCTAATCTGTGATGTCTACATGCCTGACGGCACTCAGTTTGCAGGAGATCCGCGCGGCATTCTGAAGAGAGCGCTGAAAGAAGCCGAAGAGATGGGCTTCACTTCCATGAATGTCGGTCCGGAGCCTGAATTCTTCCTGTTCAAAACCGATGAAAAAGGCAACCCGACCATGGAGCTCAATGACCAAGGCGGATACTTTGACCTCGCGCCTACGGATCTTGGGGAGAACTGCCGCCGCGATATCGTGCTGACGCTGGAAGAGATGGGTTTCGAAATCGAAGCATCTCACCATGAGGTTGCACCCGGCCAGCACGAAATCGACTTCAAATATGCGGATGCGGTTAAAGCGGCTGACCAGATTCAAACGTTTAAATTGGTAGTTAAGACGATCGCTCGTCAGCATGGACTGATCGCAACATTTATGCCGAAACCGCTATTCGGTGTGAACGGCTCCGGCATGCACTGTAACCAATCGCTCTTCAAAGGCGGAGAGAACGCGTTTGTCGACGAGAGTGATGAGCTCGGCTTGAGCGTAACGGCTCGGAACTACATGGCGGGTATTCTTAAGCATGCACGCGCGTTTGCCGCGATCACGAACCCAACGGTTAACTCGTACAAGCGTCTCGTGCCTGGTTACGAAGCACCTTGCTACGTAGCATGGTCTGCAAGTAACCGCAGCCCGATGATTCGTATCCCTGCATCCCGTGGCCTCAGCACGCGGATCGAAGTGCGTAACCCGGATCCGGCGGCTAACCCGTATCTGGCTCTGGCTGTCATGCTGAAAGCAGGCTTGGACGGCGTTAAGCGCGAGCTGTCGCTCCCGGCTCCGATTGACCGTAACATCTATGTGATGACGGAAGAAGAGCGCATTGAGGAAGGCATCCCTAGCTTGCCGGCAAACCTGAAAGAAGCTCTCAACGAGTTGATCCGCAGCGAAGTCATCTCCGATGCACTCGGTGATCATGCGCTGGCTCACTTCTATGAGCTGAAAGAGATCGAATGGGATATGTACCGTACGCAAGTTCACCAATGGGAACGCGATCAGTACATTACCATGTATTAATAGAGGAATCCCTTGCGCCGTAAGGCGTGAGGGGTTTTTGTTTTTTGGGGCAGATGATGTGGAATGATAGCTATTCTTGTTTCACCCCCGAAATGCCCCCATTTAAGAATGGATAGCTGCTTTAAACAGGGCTTGTGAGATTTAGTTGAAATCATATAAAGTAGTGGGGCAGGATGAATTTAGTGGATGAAACAAGGGAGATTAGCAAATGGCGATTCTAAACGACCATGAAGAGAAAGGGACTCGGGTAGAGTTCACCTTTATATCTCGTATTCCTGGTGAGGATGAAGGATGCCAGATCAATTTTAAGTTTTATGAGGCTAGCCGAATCATTTATGATTTGAATTTTGGGTGGACGAATTTGACAATACGGAATTTTATTACGGTAACTGCTAACTTTCCCATGGAGTATTTAAATGGTTTTAAATTAGATGGCTTGTTTATGTCATTTGAAAAACATTTATACCAACTGAGCTGGGAGCCAATGGAAAGAGAAGGAATCTATCAGTTGCGTTTTTACGGATCGGAACAGGATTTTCAGTTAAAGGCCGACAAGGAATCCGTCCGAAGATTTGGTTCCCAATTTAAACAGGACTGGGATGAGGCGCCGCTAATTTAATATTAATGGTAATCATTTTTGACTTATGGTTATGGATATTCGTTCATAGAATGCAACGACTACAGAATCGCCCTCTATATAAGGGAAGATTCTTTTTTTGTTTTGTCGGAAGAAGGGAACCTTTTCTCACTTCCATGACTCTAATTAGATGAGGTGAATCGGTTGGAGCTGGAATACTTGAAGCAGATGACGGTGATGGATACACAGACACTGGATAAAATCATGAACTTGTACGGTAATGATATATGGAATTACGCTTATTTTCTGACCAAACAGCAAGCACTGGCTGACGATATTGCTCAGGAGGTGTTTATTAAAGCTTATTTTGGCATACATACATTTCGCGGTCAGGCGTCGTTAAAAACGTGGCTGCTCACGATCACAAGACATACCGCGTTTCGTTACAAACAGGCTTTTTTCTTTCGGAAAGTGACCCTTAAGGACAGCCTGCACACAGACGCGTCAAGTCGGTCCGCGGAAATGGAATATCTGGACGGGGAGTACACGGATGAAATATGGACAATGATTATGACTTTACCCAGGAAGTTCAGGGAGGTGCTAATCCTGGATCTTTATTATGAGATGTCAATACTTCAGATTGCGGAGTTCCTTAACCTAGCGGCGGGTACCGTTAAATCCAGACTGTATCGGGCAAGGAAGAAAGTACAGAACCTGTTGAAGGAGAATAGCGATGAGTGAGGATAAACCAGACTGGTATTCCCGGGTTTCAAAGGGGCCTTTTCCAAATGATAAATTTACGGCTGAAATGAAAAAAAAAGTCCAGATGTCCGTGATCCGTGGCGACGGCATGGTTAAGCGCCGAAAGTACCTACAAGTTGGCTTTATAGGCGGGCTGCTGCTTCTGATTGTGTTAATTGCCATTCAGCTGCCTTTTGGCGGTGAGGAACAACAGAGAGCTGGGGATGTACCATCACATAAGGAGGGGACGATTCGGGCACAAGGCTTTACAGATGAGGGAAGGTTGAGTGTGGTTGCTGTCGAAAAGGAAAAAATCACGACACTGGGAGCTCCTAGCTGCTTCGGTATCGAAACGGACCAATCGTTTACCGGGAACTACATCGTACGGTATAGCTACAATGAAGTTACGGATGAAGTAACCACGCTGGATGATCTTACTTTTATTCAGCCAACTTCAGCAGCGGTCCATATGGTTCGATTGCCGTTTCAGGATGCGGATGTATTTATACTTGCACCGCAATATCAGGACTGTCATGCCATACAAATCTACGCATTCGCCGTGGAGCATGATACGGGCAAGGCTGTGCAGCTCAGGTTTCAAGATGAATTAACGGTGTCCTATACTTCCTATTACAGACCAGGCACTGCACCCATGGTGAAAGACAATAAGCTTGTTCTGCAGTCCACGGAGGGGCCGGGTGGGGAAGGCTCGCCGGATTATAAACCTATACGGATGTATCGGCTGGATCTTAAACAAGGCATTATGAAGCAGACAAACTAGCTATGATCAAGTTTCGTGATCTATATAGAAAAAGCAAGAGGTTACCATCCAATTAAGGGAGGTAACCTCTTATTCATAGATATATGAGATTAGTGGACGTCCCGGAAGAGTCCGATTACTTTACCGAGAATCGTAACATGGTTCAAGCGCAGTGGCTCGTAGGTAGGATTCTCCGGCTGCAATCGTACATGATCCTTCTCCTTATAGAAGGTCTTTACAGTTGCTTCGTCTTCCTCTGTCATCGCTACTACAATGTCGCCATTGTCTGCAGTTTGCTGCTGGCGCACAATGACATAGTCGCCGCTGTGAATGCCAGCTTCGATCATACTGTCACCGACAACCGACAACATGAACACCTTATCGTCTCCTACGTAATGCTGCGGGAGCGGGAAATAATCCTCAATGTTCTCCATGGCTGTAATAGGAACACCTGCAGTGACTTTACCGACAACAGGCACTCTGGCAATGGTGTGGGTAAACAGGTTCGCGCTATCGGACTCTTCTTGGCCAAGCAGCTCGATTGCTCTTGGTTTCGTAGGGTCACGGCGAATTAGGCCTTTCTTCTCCAAACGGTCAAGATGTCCATGGACCGTTGAACTGGAAGCTAGTCCGACAGCCTCTCCGATTTCCCGGACAGAAGGCGGGTAACCCTTGCTACGAACTTCGTTGCGGATAAACTCTAAGATCGCCAGCTGGCGGCTGGATATTTTCGACATGCCGTATCAACCCCATTTAGTAACGTTTGGGAAAATTATAACATAGAACTTCCGTTCGTACAAACATAAGTTCTAAATAAAAATGGAACAAATGTTCTTTTGGGTATTGAATCAAACAAGTGTTCGTGTTAATATAAATCCATAAGAGAACACTTGTTTGGGAGATGATGATTCCATGTTGAAATACAGTACATACCGCAGCATTTATGAGAACGTTCCAGTGCAAACGATGAAGTCCCCGGAGACTTGGATCCATCAATTAAAGTCCAGAATCGAATCCATTCCTTTTATAAAGCTTTTATTCATCCTGTTGATCGTAGCTTCATTTTGGACAGGAGCATACTCTGTTTTTGCCGGGGGGATGGACAAGCCGGCAGGGGAGAAGCAGGTTATTGTTCAATATGGTGATAGTTTGTGGCGGATTGCTTCCCTTCATAAACCGGCAGATATGGATACACGAGTATATCTGGATAGCATCCGAAGAATGAACGGATTGAAAGGTCCGGATATACAGGCCGGAGAGGTGTTGTCTTTACCAGTCTGGTAATGCGATGACACTAACAGAAACTCTTTCCTTATATATGTCCCTACTTCCCGCTTCATATTTGTAGTATTGCCTGACGATGTGATTTCACGCAGTATAAGCGTGTTTATAATAGACGAGTATTGATTTCTTAACAATGAGGAACCCATTTATAGGGAGCATATGTTCATATTTGTTCTTAATAAGAGTTTGCAAGGGTGCTGTTGCCTTGACAAGCTCTTTTTCACATGTTTAAGTTATACATGATATCGGAATTGGAGGAGAAGTCATGGACATCGATACTTTGGTTGAACGCATCAATGTACTAGCAAGAAAACAGAAGAGTGAGGGATTGACCGCGGAAGAGCTCAAAGAACGGGCTGAGCTTCGGGAAATATACCTTAACAATATTCGCAGTAACTTTAGACAACAGCTGGAATCGATCGAATGGGTTGATGAAAATGAACAAAAAGGCGGCCCGCGATTAAAGCATTAGCCGATTAACTGGCACCTGGATCTACAACTGTGGATTCGAGACCAGATAGAAGGATAGAATTATAATACTTGGGGTGCCGATTATTCGTGGGAATCGAATACGGTTACCCCAAGTTTATATGAATTGGTAATATTTTGAAATTGAGTCCAGGGGGAACCATATGTCACGATCATGGGAAAGAAAAGTCAACAAAAATATGTCACAGCTCAACAAGCAGCGTAAGAAGCAGGGGCTGACCTCGTACCAAGGCTCTGCCGTTAATGATAAGCATGACGTGTTTAAAGGACGTAAGTATGTACTTCCGTTAGTGCTTGTTGCGTTGGCTGGTTTGTATGCGCTTCTCGGAACGACGACGTCACAGGCAGCCGGTGGAAGCAATGACGTGTTGAATTGGGTTGGTGTTAGCTTGTATATTCTGTTGGCGCTTATGATTTTCTTACGCAAGCCTTACTTGAAGATTGAGCGTTCTTCCGTTTCCACGATGAAGTTCAATCGGGAACGTCGTTTGGCTGTATCGGATATCGAGAAAATTAAATTGGCTTCGGGCTCCGTCGTGATCCAAGGCAAGGGGAAAGCAGGCAACTGGGTATTCTCGCGCATGATGAATCTTTATGATACGAAAGCGATGGGCGAAAGATTGGAAGAGTTCGCAAAGACTCATCAAATTCCAGTGGAGCATAATTAACCATAGAATAAATCACAGTGAATATGAGGAGTGGGAGAGACATGCCGATAGCTGCGGTTTTGTTTGATTTGGACGATACGTTGTTGTGGGATGAACGTAGTGTGGAAGAAGCGTTTGAAGTGACTTGCCAGGCCGGAGCGGACGAGACCGGCGTTGATGCCAAAGCACTGTTGGCCGCAGTACGGGAAGAAGCGAGAGCGTTATATGAATCGTATGATACCTTTGCTTTTACCAAAATGATCGGAATTAACCCTTTTGAAGGCTTGTGGGCTAACTTTACGGCTGGATCGCAGCCTGAATTCAGAAAGCTGCAGGAGCTGGCACCTGTATACCGCAAGGAATCATGGAAGCGAGGACTTCAGCGCCTGGGCGTTGATAGTGAAACATTGGCCGAGACGTTGGCTGCACAATTTGCTGCTGAACGCAGAACAAGACCATACGTATATGAAGAAACGTTTGAAGTTTTGAAGGAATTGCAGGGGAATGTAAAGCTGCTCCTTCTTACAAACGGAAGCCCGGATCTGCAGCAGGAGAAGCTGGACGGTGTCCCCGAACTGGTTCCTTATTTTGATCATATCATCATCTCTGGTGATTTTGGCAGAGGAAAGCCGGATGTTTCCATCTTCCAGCATGCACTCGACTTGTTAGATGTCGAGGCGGATCAGGCCGTGATGGTGGGAGATAAGCTGACCACAGACATTAAAGGCGGAAATGCGGCTGGACTGCATACGGTTTGGATCAATCGGGTAAACCGACCTCACGATCCTTCCATTCAACCGAAGTTTGAGATCAAACATTTATCGGAGCTGCATGCCATCGTAGCATCCTTATAAACCACGCATTAAAGAGCTTACCCCCGTATACTTGGCACGCAATTGTACATAGGAACAGCCATAACTGCAGAATTCTGCGGTTATCGGCTGTTTTTTGTTGGTTATACGATCGAATTTCAATCTCGCCGTTGGCTATGATAAACGTCACACAATTGTAAGCTGCATGAGATAGAAGTAACAGAATAATGCGATATAATGGAATAGTAACTTAACGAGGTTTGGAAAAGACCATTACGTGAATGAACCATACATAGCCCTATATTGTAAAAGAGGTGTAGAGCATGACCCGAAAAAAGATGGCCCTAATTGCGGCTATGGTGCTGATGGCGGTTGCGCTTGCCGCATGTAATGACACCAAGGCAGAACCCAGTGATGATGTGATGGCGGAACCCATCATTGTCGAGCTGTCTTTGACGCCGGAGAGCATTAAGGCTGGCGAGAAGGTATTGATCGAAGCGAAGGTGACGCAAGCCGGCAGTCCGGTGGAAGATGCGAACGATGTGGAATTTGAAGTCACGCTGGAAGGCGGCGGCGTTCAGGCGAAGGTCCCGGTTAAGCATGATCAAGGCGGGGTATACAAAATGGAGAAAACCTTTGATGAGGCCGGAACCTATCGGATTGTTTCACATGTCACGGCGAGAGGACAACATTCCATGCCGTTGAAGGAACTGAAGGTAACGGAGTAAAGCATCGCTAATGAATAAGGCAGCGCATGATCCGCAAGCGGATTGATGCGCTGCCTTATTTCATTTTCCTATTCATTCAGCTTCAATGAGCCCTCAGGCTTATTGGAATTGAGGATCTTCTACCGGTGTGGCTACCCAGCCGTTCTCCTCAATGAAAAGACGAACGGCGATGATTTGCTTGTTCTCCATCAATGTGAAGAAGTGAGGCGTGTTTTCCGGTACGGAAATGACATCGCCCGGCTCAAGCTCTACATTAAAGTAACCGACATCGTCGGAGCCCTTAATAATGAAGATTCCTTTTCCGCCGACAATCGCACGGATTTCGTCTTCCGAGTGGGTGTGAACCTCTTCGAATTTTTTCAGCAGGTCCTCTATATTAGGCGTGGACTCGGAAAGTGTGATGACGTCCCAGATTTTGTAGCCGCGTCTTGCAGCCAAGTCACGAATTTCTTCATCAAAGATGTCCAAAATGCGCTTCTTATCGTCATCACTCAGCTTGAAATTTTCTTGAAGCGCTGCCGGGAGTTTTTCCATATTCCAGTGCTCGTAAACAACCTCTTGGTTATTCAGGAATTCCCGAACATTCTCTTCCCCAGTAATGCGTTCGTTCGTGTTGCGAATCACAATCTCTGCCATAGCTTTAACCCTCTTTCTCCCGTTGGATTAATATGTATTATAGCCCCCCTCACAGCATTTGTCATCTGCAAATGTTGATTTGTACCCATTGCTGCGCAATATTTCGGCTTTTCTATTGAAAAATATTCTGATACACTAAGATTTAACGTTTTCGGGGGAGGTTTATGAGTTGAACAAGCCTAGCTTACAAGAAGTGCTTAAAGAACGAATATTAATTCTTGATGGTGCCATGGGCACAATGATCCAGCAGGAGGACCTCTCGGCAGAAGATTTTGGCGGTCCGGACCTTGATGGCTGTAATGAAATGCTGGTCATTCATCGGCCGGATGTCATTCAGAAAATACATGAACAATATCTTGAAGCAGGTGCCGACCTGATTGAAACCAATACGTTTGGCGCAACCTCGGTTGTGCTTGCTGAATACGATATACCTGAACTTGCCCGAGAAATTAACCTGAAAGCGGCTCACTTGGCCCGCGCAGCGGTTGAAAATTATTCCACGCCGGACAGCCCGCGTTATGTGGTCGGAGCGATGGGGCCGACAACGAAGACGCTTTCGGTTACCGGCGGTGTGACCTTTGCCGAATTGATTGAGAGCTACGAGGAGCAAGCCGTTGCCTTGATTGAAGGCGGCGTTGATGCGCTTCTGCTCGAAACATCGCAGGATACATTAAACGTGAAAGCCGGGAGCATTGGGATCCGCCAAGCGTTTGATAAAACGGGTGTCACGCTCCCAATCATGATATCCGGAACGATCGAGCCGATGGGCACGACGCTGGCCGGACAAAATATTGAAGCTTTCTACATTTCATTGGAACATCTGAGTCCCGTATCCATTGGCCTAAACTGCGCAACGGGCCCGGAATTCATGCGTGACCATATTCGATCCTTATCCGAAATGTCGAGAAGCGCGATCAGCTGTTATCCTAACGCGGGTCTCCCGGACGAGAACGGGCAGTACCATGAATCTCCTGAATCGTTGGCTCAAAAGATGGGGGCTTTTGCTGAAAAAGGCTGGCTTAACATTGCCGGCGGATGCTGTGGGACAACACCCGACCATATTCGCGCATTAAAACAAACGATGGATGGCTTCTCCCCACGACCGCTGGATGGTGGACATTTGCCGGCATTATCCGGTATCGAGCCGGTATATATCGAGCAGGAAAATCGACCGTACATGGTAGGGGAGAGAACGAACGTTCTGGGTTCCAGAAAGTTTAAGCGTTTAATCGTAGAAGGTAAATACGAGGAAGCCTCCGAGATCGCCCGTGCACAGGTCAAGAATGGCGCGCATGTCATTGATGTGTGCGTACAGGATCCGGATCGTGAAGAATCGGAAGATATGATTAAGTTCCTGGAGCTCGTAGTTAAAAAGGTTAAAGTGCCGCTTATGATCGATACGACGGATCCGGCAGTAATTGACTTGGCCCTGCAATATTCGCAAGGGAAAGCGATTATTAACTCCATTAACCTTGAAGACGGTGAAGAGAAATTTGAGCATGTGATCCCGTTGGTGCATAAATACGGTGCCGCGGTTGTCGTTGGAACTATTGATGAGACCGGTCAGGCAATCCATCGCGATGACAAGCTCAAGGTGGCCCAGCGTTCTTATGATCTGTTGGTGAACAAATATGGCGTTTCGCCAGAGGACATTATTTTCGACACGCTTGTATTCCCGGTAGGTACGGGGGACGAGCAGTATATCGGATCAGCCAAGGAAACGATTGAAGGCATCCGCATGATAAAAGAAGCCATGCCAAAAGTGCATACCATTCTCGGTATCAGCAACGTTTCCTTTGGATTGCCGGAAGCGGGTCGTGAAGTCCTGAACTCCGTGTATCTGTACGAATGTACGAAGGCCGGATTGGATTACGCAATCGTGAATACGGAGAAGCTGGAGCGTTATGCCTCGATCCCTGAAGAAGAGCGTCGTCTAGCCGAGGATCTGATTTACAGAACCAATGATGAGACGCTGGCGGCTTTTGTCGCGGCATTCCGGGATAAGAAGGTAGAGAAGAAGGTTAAGGTATCCAATCTGACGCTTGAGGAGCGACTTGCATCCTATGTGGTGGAAGGTTCCAAGGAAGGCCTCATTCCGGATTTAGATGAAGCATTAACCAAATACGGCGCGCTGGAGATCATTAATGGACCTCTGATGGCCGGGATGACCGAGGTTGGACGTTTGTTCAACAACAACGAACTGATTGTCGCGGAGGTGCTGCAAAGCGCCGAAGTGATGAAAGCCTCCGTGGCGTATCTCGAATCCTTTATGGAGAAAAACGAGTCGTCGGTCAAAGGGAAAATCATGCTTGCCACCGTGAAGGGGGACGTGCATGATATCGGTAAAAACCTGGTGGAGATCATCTTATCCAACAATGGTTATCAAATCATTAATTTGGGTATAAAAGTACCACCGGAGCAAATTATCGAGGCATACCGCCGCGAGCAGCCCGATGCGATCGGCTTGTCCGGTTTGCTCGTGAAGTCAGCCCAACAGATGGTATCCACCGCCCAGGATTTGAAGAACGCGGGCATTAGCGTTCCGATCATGGTAGGCGGGGCGGCTCTTACACGGAAATTCACGAAGACCCGCATTCGTCCCGAGTATGACGGCATGGTGCTTTACGCGAAGGACGCAATGGATGGTCTTGCGTTGGCCAACCAGCTGAGCGATCCGGTTCAGCGGACGAGAATCGCGGAAGAGATCAAGGCAGAGCAGGAAGCCGATGCTGCGGCTCCGCAAGTGGTTAAAGTAATGCCGAAGCTGTCAGAAGGGCTGCGCTCCAAAATTTCGACCGATGCTCCTGTATATTTACCACCGGATATGGAGCGGCATGTGCTCCGAAATTATCCGATTTCGCATATTCTGCCATATATCAACATGCAGATGCTGTTAGGACATCATTTAGGTCTGAAAGGTTCAGTGGAACAGCTGCTTAAAGCCAAGGATCCCAAGGCGGTATCGCTTAAGGAAACCGTTGATGGTATTCTGGAAGAGGCCGTTCAATCGGGGATCATACAGGCGCATGCGATGTACCGTTTCTTCCCGGCACAGTCTAGAGGAAATGATATTCTCATATACGATCCGAACGATACAACAAAAGTATTGCATACTTTTACTTTTCCAAGGCAGCAGGTTGAGCCGTACCTGTGCTTGGCGGATTTCCTGAAATCCGTAGACAGCGGGGTTATGGATTACGTTGGATTCCTTGTCGTTACAGCCGGTCACGGTGTCGGAAAATTGTCCGGAGAATGGAAGGACAAGGGTGATTATTTGCGCTCCCATGCGCTTCAATCGGTTGCGCTGGAAACAGCAGAAGGGCTGGCGGAGCGGATTCACCATATGATGCGGGATACATGGGGATACCCTGATCCGGCAGACATGACAATGAAACAGCGCTTGGGTGCGAGATACCAAGGCATTCGCGTATCCTTCGGATATCCGGCCTGTCCGGACCTGGAGGATCAGGAACCGTTATTTAAATTGATGCAGCCAGAGGATATCGGCGTTCATCTTACCGAAGGTTTCATGATGGAACCGGAGGCGTCGGTATCCGCCATGGTGTTCAGCCACCCGGAGGCTCATTATTTTAACGTGGATAAAGCTTAACATTTGAATACCGGTACAGCCGGTTTGAAATCCTCCGAATGTTTCGGGGGATTTCTCCGGTTTACAACCGAAAGGGGAGAAGAGGGATGGAACTCTATTTTCTAGGAACTAATGCGGGGGTTCCTACGCTGCAGCGTAACGTGACCTCGATTGCACTGCGTTTGCTGGAAGAACGAAGAAGTCTGTGGCTGTTTGATTGTGGAGAAGGCACGCAGCATCAAATATTGAAATCCCCGCTTAAGCTGTCCAAGCTTGAAAAGGTATTTATTACCCATATGCATGGTGATCATGTGTTCGGTTTGCCAGGCTTGCTGTCCAGCCGAGGTGCCCAAGGGGTAACTTCACCCCTGACGATATATGGTCCCCCAGGTATAAAGCCCTTCATTGAAACGACGCTGAGCATCAGCCAATCGCGCGTACCCTATACGATGGAGGTCATTGAGCATACCGGAGGCGTGTTGTTTGAGGACAATAACTTCCTCGTGGAATCGGCTAAGCTGGATCACAGGGCCGAGAGCTACGGCTACCGTATCGTGGAGAAGGATCTTCCCGGCAGTCTGGACCTGAAGCGGTTGGCGGATTATGGACTGAAGCCAGGTCCGCTTTATGGCAAGCTGAAAAGAGGGGAAAGCGTGGAACTCGGCGACGGACGATGGATTCATGCCTCAGATGTGCTCCTGACACCGAAAAAAGGGAGAGTGGTCACGATTCTCGGGGATACAAGGCCATGCCCTGGGGTAGAGACTCTGGCCAAAGGCGCCGATCTTTTGGTTCATGAAGCCACTTTCATGGAGGATCTGTCCGAACTCGCGCACGAGTACTATCATAGTACGGCTAAACAGGCGGCGGAAGCAGCGAAACGGGCTGAAGCAAGATTGTTATTCCTGACCCATTTCAGCTCCCGATATAAGGATATAGAGCATTTGCAGCCGCTGCTCAAGGAAGCGCAGGAGATTTTTGAGAATACGCGCTTGGCAGAGGATTTTGGCTTGTACCCCATCCAGCGCAAATCATGAGCTGACACAGCTGTTATTTACAGGGAAATATCGAGTGATTGAGTGAATTATTTTCCGGGAAAGCGCAGGAAATGACAAAGCGGTTTATAATCACTAACACTTGGACAGTCTTCGATCTCTTTCGACTATTTAGCCGCTGGACAGAAGAGCTGTCCACGAACCTTGCAACCTGAAGTAGCCTTCTTTACAATAATACTAACCGGGGTTTCTGCGTAAGCAAACTTCTGTACAGAGTATGAACCATGGTTATACATATTTATTTTGATATATGACGATGAATAACGATCACGGCGATGCCGAGAATGCTAATACTTTAATCAATGAATCATTTATGGCGTGAAGGAAAGAAATAAAGAAGGTGCTATCAATTCATGGAAAAACCGAAACCAAAAGGATTGCTGATTGACCTGGATGGAACGCTGTATCATGGCCGTTATCGGATTGAGGGAGCAGACCTTCTCATCGAGCGGCTGAAGGAATTGCAGATTCCGTTCCTGTATGTAACAAATAATTCATCACGAACACCGGAGCAAGTGGCGGCGCATCTGATGGAGATGGGAATACCCGCCTTACCGGAGGAAGTATGCACCTCCTCCCTGGCTGCTGCTAAATATATCGCTGAGGAGTCGCCGGGTGCCAGAGTGGCGATGCTTGGCGAAGAGGGGCTCCGTGAAGCGCTCTTGTCCGCAGGACTGAACATCGTGGAGCAGTCCCCTGAATATGTCATTCAAGGAATCGACCGCTCGTTCCATTACGAGAAGTTAACCCGTGCCGTTCGCTGGATTCAGGAGGGAGCCGTGTCGATATTGACCAATCCGGACTTGCAGCTTCCATCGGATACCGGCTTGATGCCCGGTGCAGGTTCGCTGGGCGCTGCGATCGAAGCCGCTTCCGGAGTGAAACCGACGGTCATCGGAAAGCCGTCCTCGATTTTAATGAAATTTGCTTCGGATCGCCTTGGTTTGGCTCCGGAGGACACTTATGTAATCGGAGATAATATACGTACGGATATCGCGGCTGGCGCGCATGCCGGCTGTAAGACGGTGCTCGTTATGACCGGAATCACGACCGATCTCAATATGGAGGCACATATGGAAGCCACGGGAGTCACACCGGATTTTATCTGCCGGAATTTGAGCGAAGTGAAAGAGCTGCTGTGTTCATAATGAGCGAGAGTGTACATATAAACTTTTGTGATTGACGAAAGGGAAGATGAATGATGCCGGAACTGCCGGAAATGGAAAATTACCGAAGATTGTTATCGCAGAGCATTTTGAATGTGCCGATCACGAATGTCGTCGTGAACCGTGAAAAATCACTGAATGTGACCGTTGACGAGTTTACTTCCGTGTTAAAGGGAAGCAAGGTCATTTTTGTGGAACGTAGAGGCAAGCACCTCATATTCCATTTGCATAACGGAGGCAGACTGCTGCTTCACCTCATGCTGGGCGGCATTTTGTATTTAGGGCATAAAGATGAGGAGCGTCCATCAAGGTCGACCCAGGTCGAGATCACCTTTGGTGAACAGGTGCTGTATTTTATCGGTCTGCGTCTGGGTTACTTGCATTTCCTGACAGCCAGAGAGACGGAAAATGCGCTTAAAGAGCTTGGTCCTGAACTACTGGATCGGCGAATGACCAAAGCGCGCTTCGTCGAACGGATTGGAAAACGACGGGGTGCTTTAAAAACCACGCTGGTCAATCAGCAGGTTGTCGCCGGGATCGGCAACTGTTATGCGGATGAGATCGCCTTTGATGCCCGCATTCACCCGCTGTCCAAAATCCAGGATCTATCGGAGCAGTCTTTAGAGCAGTTATACGAGAGTACCGTTAAAGTGATGCGCGAGGCGACTGATGGCGGCGGATATATGGAAATGCCGTTTCAGGAAGGGGATACCCTGACGGGGGCTTACAACGACGAGTGCAAGGTGTACGATCGCGAAGGAGAGCCTTGTGTTCGCTGCGGTACGCCGATCGTGAAGATGGAGCATACCTCGCGCAAAGTGTTCTTTTGTCCGAACTGTCAACATGAAGTCTAAAGTCCGAATTGGGAGCCATGTCAGCACACGGGGCGGATTTCTCGCAGCAGCCCAGCATGCAGCCGGGATCGGTTCACTAGCCTATCAGTATTTCCCGAAAAATCCGCGCAGTCTTCACTTAAAGATGCCGGACGTCCGCAATGCCGCCGCCTGCTCCAAGTTTTGTCAGGAACAAGGACTCGTTTCGATCGCGCACACCCCATATCCGACGAATATGGCGGTTGGCTTAACCCGGGGCGAAGAGTTTTACCAGTTGACCGTAGATTCCCTTAAAAATGATCTCATGATTGCCGAGGCTTGCGGATCGCTGGGTATCGTGGTTCATTTTGGGCATCTCAAGAGCCAGGATATCCTTGAAGGGTATCAGAATATTATCCGCTGCATGAATGATGTGTTGTCTTCCTGGACGGGAAGGGCTAAGCTGCTGATCGAGAATCAGGCGGGGGATCATGGATCTATGGGGATGACGCTTGAAGAGAGCGTGAAGGTCAGACAGCTTGCTGATTATCCAGAGAAAATAGGCTTTTGCCTGGATACCTGCCACTTGTTTGCCGCCGGAGGTTGGGATATTTCAAATACGGATGAGCTCCTCGCCAGGGGCAAATCGCTGGCCTATTGGGAATCTACCGTTGCCGTTCATTTGAACGATTCGAAATATGGGGCCGGCTCAAGAAAAGATCGCCACGCCCGCATCGGACAAGGTATGATAGGAACAGAAGCTCTGAAACGCCTGATTCTGGCACCGGAACTTGCAGGTAAGGCATTTGTCCTGGAAAGTGAAAAAGGGGCTGACGGCACGCATCGGGAAGACATCGCCAAGGTGCTGTCCTGGTCCTGATTAAGGGAGAGAGTAATATGATTCATCTGTATTTAGACGACTGGCGCCCCAATCCGAAAGGATTTGCGCTGGCACGAAACGGGGAAGAGTGTTTGCTGATGCTCCGTGAATGTGAAGTGGATGTTCTGTCCCTTGACTTTGAATTGGGACATGGCCAAATGAACGGCGGAGACGTGGTTGCAGCCATGATCGCTGAAAATCTGCAGGCCAGAGAAATATATCTGCATACCTCAAGCCCATCAGGCAGAAGAAAAATGTATGAGCTGCTCTATGAGCATATGCCGGAAGGCGTCCGGGTTCACAATGGACCGATGCCGGAATCCGTTCTGCGGGAAGTCGCCCAGGGTTCAAGATGATTGAGATAACGCAGCGTGAATTGACGGAGAGGCTTGAATGGCACGAGCGTCTGACGAAACGGGATGCGAAAGCGGATCCTGTCATCGTATTTTTACATACGCCATTCTGCGGCACATGTGCCGCAGCGCGTAAGATGATCAACATTGTAGAACATGTGGTGCCGGATGTACAGCTGCTCGAAGCCGATGTGAACTTTCTTCCGGACATTGTGGAACGGTATCAAATCCGCAGCGTTCCTGCATTGCTGGCTATTCAGTCGAGCCCCCTCCCGGCACCGGAGGTGCTGTACCGGATGGGTTCCGTGCAGGATATCGTGAGTTTTGTGAGGAGTGTGCAGCCATGATTTCGCTACAGCATTTGTCGCTCGTCAGAGGGAGCCGTCAGATTCTGGATGATGTTAGTATCGAGATGAAGCCGGGTCAGAACTGGGCCATCTTGGGCAGGAACGGATCAGGCAAAACGACGCTGCTGGAAATGATGACAGGATATATGTTTCCTTCCAGCGGGCGTGTAGAGGTTCTTGGCCATGTTTACGGACAATGCGACGTTCGCGAGGTCCGCAAATCGATCGGCTATATTAGCCAGTCGTTATTGGAGAAATTGACGCTGAGCGACCCGGTCTGGGAGGTTGTGGCAACAGGGGCTTACGCCTTTCTGCGCTTCTATCAGGACATACCGGAAGAGGCCAGGAACCTGGCCCATACCCTGTTGAACGAAATGAATTTCGGCCATCTGGCGGAGCAGCCTCTCGGGATGTTGTCACAGGGTGAACGTAAGAAGGTGATGTTGGCACGCTCCCTCATGGCCGATCCGAAGATTCTGATCATGGATGAACCGTGTGCGGGCCTGGATTTGTATGAACGGGAGAAGATGCTGCAGGAGATTGACAAGCTGAGGCAACGCGAAATTACGGTTGTGTATGTCACGCATCATATCGAGGAGATTGTCCCTTTATTTACTCATGTGGCGCTCATGAAAGACGGCCGCTTAACGGGTGCGGGAACAACAGAAGAAGTATTAAACCATGAACTTATCAAACAAACTTATGATATCGACGCTCAGCTGGAATGGGATGGCGGACGTCCCTGGATCAAAGTTATTTCTGGAGGTTAATCCGTTTGGATGAATTAAATGTTATGCAAGAGCATGAGGAACAGAATCGAAGTCACCGGGATTATCACAGCAAGTGGGTATGTACGGCAAACCATGGATTTGCTCCTTACGCGCAAGAAGAGCTGCGTCGGATGTTTGGCAGTATAAAGAGCACGATGATGTTGCCGGGCGTGGTGTTTTTGGCGACAGTCGGCAGCTCCGAAGATGAGGCGCAGCGGCTGATTACGTCTTCCCCGCCTATTTTTCTGCGGCATTTGTTTCCGGTACATCTGGAGGTGACAGCCGATACCGCTGACGCTGCATTGCATGCTGTCGTTGAGCATGTCATGAAGCGGGAGGAGATCGGCCGCAGCCGTGTATCCATCCAGATCCGAAAGACGGAGAACAGCTCGTGGAAGGAAAACCCCGCGGCCCTTCGGGATGAATTACAGCATCGCTTGGCTGCGCTAGAACTTGAATACACGGCACAGGCACCGGAGTGGATCATTTCACTATTCGCTGCTGACAGCGTCTGGTATGTGGGCGTGTCGCGGCCGGAGAACAACCTGTCGGATTGGAACGGAGGCGCAGTCCGCTTTCAACGGGAAGAAGGACAAATCTCAAGAGCCAAATTCAAGCTCCTTGAGGCGGAGAAGCAGTTTGGAATTCCGTTTGATTCCTTCCGAAAGGCTGTCGATATCGGAGCAGCGCCTGGCGGTTGGACTTCCTTTTTATTGGAGCGCGGCCTGCAAGTTACGGCCATTGATCCGGCGAAAATGCATCCATCACTCGATGGTCACAAAAACCTCCGCGTGATTCACAAGAATGCAGCGGACGTATCGTTTAGAGATTCTGAGTTTGACCTGTTGGTGTGTGACATGAGCTGGAGTCCTAAACAAATGGCCAGAATGGTGACCGGGCTGCTGCACAGTCTTCAGACGGGCGGCACTGCTGTCATTACGGTTAAGCTGCTGACTAAGAAACCGATGGCGCTGGTGAAAGAGATCATGTCGGTGTTTGAAGAGTCCAGAATGCAGATTCAGGGAGCGAAGCAGCTGTTCCACAATCGGGACGAGATTACGCTATATATGATTAAGTATTAAAAAAGTCTTTACAAGTCAATGTAACTTGTTCTATAATGATTCCAAAATTAACCAACGAGAACAAAAGGGAAAGCATCCCGCTATTCATCACGATTCAGTGATGTGGCGGAGTGCTTTCCTTTTTTTGTTGTGCTTGTAAGTCAGGGGAGAGGGCGTTGACATGAATCAGCCTTGCAGATTGGTACATGGGGAAGTGTTGGGGGAGCGTTACGTGATTGACCGCGTGATCGGTGAAGGGGGCATGAGCTGTGTATATCTGGCCGAGGATCTGAAGCTGCCCGGGAAGAGATGGGCAGTGAAGGAGAGTTTGTCTGAACCCGGTATGCAGCGCACCGTTCAGGACGAGGCACAGCTTCTGATAAAACTCAGTCACCCGCGGCTGCCGCGCATTGTCGATTTTTTTCATGCTCAGGCTACCGGCTACACCTATGTAGTTATGGATTATATTCAGGGCATGACATTGGAGAAGTACTTCCGGGGATATCGGGGGAATGTGAATCCGGACTTCATCATGGAGCTGACGGAGCAACTGCTGGATGTTCTGGAGTATCTCCATAATCACGAACCTCAGGTTATATTCCGGGATTTAAAGCCATCGAACATTATGCTGACCGATCAGCTGGAGGTTCGACTCATCGATTTTGGAATCGCCAGAAGCTATAAACAGGAGAGTGGCGAGGATACCGTCAAGCTAGGCACGGTTGGATTTGCAGCGCCGGAGCAGTACGGAGGAAGGCAAAGCGATGCGAGATCGGACCTGTATGGGCTTGGAGCGCTTCTGCTTTATCTCTCAACGGGCGGTAAATTCAGTGAATGGATAACGGGCGTGGAGCGACATATCCGTGGCGATTTACCAAGAGAGCTTGTGCCCGTTATTCGAAAGCTGCTGCAATATGCTCCGGAGCATCGATATCAATCCGCGTCAGAAGTTCGTTCAGCGCTCAGTCGGCATCAGTCGATCACTGCGAATATATCAAGTGCTCAGTCCAACACGCTAGCCGGGACGCTTGTGGCAGCCGTATTGGGAGCATCATCCGGTGTAGGAACAACACATAGCTGTATCGCATTCGGGCATTACTTGGCTTCAAGGTACGGGAAGGTAGCGATCGTAGAAATGAGCGCAAAATCCACCGCCTTTACCCGGATTCAGGAAATTGCCGAGGGCGGGAAGCTGGGGTCTATCCGAAAGTTCGAAATCAACGGGATTCACTTTTGGCGGCAAACAGCCAGAACGGAAGTTATTTCTCTGCTCGGGGGCAGTTACGATGCGGTGGTGTTGGATTTGGGAGCATACCGGGACAGCGAACGGCTTGAGGAGTTTCTTCGGGCCGATCTCCCTATCGTTATCGGATCAGGAGCGGAGTGGCGACAGCATGATGTGGTGACGCTGGCCCGGATGCTGTCAAGACATCCTCAGCCGGCCAGGATCTACGCGCTGCCTCTTGCTGGAGAAGAAACGATTCAAGCGATGAGAAGAACGCTAGGAACGAATAGAGTTCATTCTTTGCCCCTGCAATTGGACCCGTTTGAATTACCGGACAGCAGCCGGGAGGCATTTGCACAGTTATTTCAGGACTACCTGCCGCCGGCAGAAAGAAAGCGAAGATTCAGGTTTCTAAAGAATTAACTGCATATGAACTGAAGGAGATGAAGCAATGCCGATTATCAGGAGGCGTAGCCGCAAACTGATATTTGCTGGCCTAGCCGGCGCAGCCGTAACGGGTGCCGTATGTGCCGGCGCAATGATGTATTATGTGCACGGCTATAAAGAGCAGCAGAGTATAGAGCGTACTAAATACGAGCAGCGAATCACGGAGCTAGAAGAGACGCAGCTTCAGCAGCTCAATTCAATGAAGGTTGCATGGGTCCCGTTAAAAGATATTCCGCCTGGTCATTTCATCGATGCGAAGGATATTAAGGAAGTGCGTTTGCCTGATGACGGTTCTTCCGGCAATCTGTTCTCGGTCAAGGAAGAGATTGCCGGGAAGGGGGCCAAGATCGAGCTGCTGCAGGGAACACCGATTACCCGCTCGATGCTCTTTGAAGAAGAGCCGACACCGTCCGATCTTCGTCATCGGGAGATGAAGTCCGTATATCTGCCAAGCAATTTACGCCAAGGGGACGTGATCGATGTAAGGGTCCAGTTTCCAAGCGGACAGGATTACATCATTTTATCCAAGAAGAAGATCGACAGGCTTCAACATCCGGCGTTCTGGACAACGTTAAGCGAACAGGAGATTTTATTGCTTTCCAGCGCTTTGGTGGATGCTTATCTGCATAATGCCACGCTCTATGCACTCACCTATGTAGAGCCGGAGCTGCAAGAGAGAGCAATACCTAATTATCCTCCGAATGCTGAAGTAACGAAGCTGATTGCAAGCAACCCGAATATTGTGAAGAAAGCCGAGAAGCACTTCGAGGTTACGCTGCGAAACACGCTGGAAGAGGATTTAAGCAAGCTTCAGCCGAATCAGCAGGCTCAGGTATCCGACATGCACCACAACTCCATCTTCGCTAGTGGGGCTAGAAGTCCAGACTCCTGGAGTCCTGCGTCCAATTTAAGCTCCCAAGCGAAATCCTCAACGGATACGAAACAGAATACTGCTGACATCCGTCCTGACGACGAGGCAAATACAGAGACTCCGCTCCGTGAAGAGCGGGATTCAGAAGCGGAGCAGATATTGGGGTCATCCGGTCCGCCAGAAGCCGAGGCGGGCAGTGATAAGGAATCACAAGAAGCGGAGTTGATATTCTCGAGTCCTTAATAAAGACAAAGCTAAGCCCGAAGAACAGATGAGCATTTGAAGGAGTGTAATCAAAGTGAAGACGTGGATATTTACAGGCATCTGTGATAAGAGCGACATGCTCCTATATATGTGCAAAATATTAGCCAATGGAGACAACAGGGTACTGCTCGTGGATGGTGCGATGGATGCGAAGTACAAACATTGCATAGGCGTGATGCACCCGAAGTTGCCGGTTATGGAGTTTGCCGGATTCGACGTAGCAACCGGATTTGAGAACTATACGTCGCTCATGGACTATCTGGAAGAAACAGACGAGAAGAAGTACGACTATATCGTCATGGACGTGGAGAAGTCGGAATTCCTGGACAAGATGCAGTGGGATACAGCAGATGCCCATGTTTGGGTTAGCGGGTTTGAGGTAACCGGACTGCGCAAGAGTACGGCTTTGCTTGATGAATTAAGAGCCGCAAGAACAGATGATCCGCTCCCTCCTTTCCATCGGGTATATGTTCAGGTCATTGAAGATTTGATGGATGAGTCCTACATAGAGGGCTATCTGGAAGACAGCCGGATTCAGTGGCTGGGGCCTCCCGTGAAAATGCCATGGGATGAATTGTTCTTCGCCTTGAAAATAAAAAATGAACATGCAGGAAGACTGGGTATCAAGCCATTATCCAGACAGTATAAGCGATCGCTTACCGAACTTCTCCGCCTGCTAACGGAAATGGAGCAGCGGCATATTCGCCGGGCACTTCGGCAAGCAGGAAGGAGGCATGCATGAGTCTGATTGCTGTATGGAGTCCCTTGAAGAGCGGTAGCGGCAGTACGATGTTGGCCTCGAGTTTACCTATCGTATTGGCGTTGGAATATCAGGTCAAAGTGCTGCTCACCCATGGTGGACATGCAGGGGAGCGAGTGGAACAGGCTTTTTCCTTTAAGCAGGAATTGTTTGATTATATGACGGCATTTCAAGATACCGGAATGGATGCCATGGAAAGACTTCGTACAAGCGGGAGGCTGAACCCGGAGAATGTACGCAATTATACTTTGCCGCTCCTGTCTGATCGGCTAGATCTTTTATGTGGACCGAAACCGATGTCCGCCGATGATATACGGACCGCAAGCAGTGTGGAGGACAGGAAACAGGCGGAACTTATGATCGGAGTTATGGGGTCCTCCAAGCGAAGTTACGACGTCACGGTGGCCGATGCAGGTAATGGAATTCCGGGAGCGGTAGATCGCGCGATACTTCAAGCTGCCGACTTGATCGTGGTTGGTTTGAATCAAAATTTGCATGTACTGGAGAATAAGCTTGAACAGCAGGGGCTGCTCCCTGAACTGAAGGACAAGGCAAGCTTGTATATCGTCGGTAAATATGACCGGGAGAGCCATTGTACACTGCAAAATATCAAACGCCGCTTTGGCATCAAGACGACGGTGCTTGGTGTTCCATATTGTTCAGGCATGACGGATGCATGGAATATGCGCTCCGTTATGCCCTATATGCAGCGAAGTCGGGGAGGCGCTGACCTGAAACGCATGAGCTCACTGTATGATGCAGTTCGTAATTTGGCGGATGCCGCGGCTGAACATCTTGGTCTTCCTTCCGGCGTCTCGAAAGCGGGAGGCCAGCATGCTCTTGGGTAATTCCTTCAATACGATATGGATCATCGTCATTATTTTGTTTGTTCTACTGTTTGTATATCTGCGTTATTTGGATACCCGAAAACCGGCGGCTGCTATTTCGCGGGGATCGGACCCCTATTCTCTTGAAGCTATGACTTCTTTTGTTAAAGAAAGCCTCCATCAGCTGACGCACAGCCAGTTGTCTGATTTAGGGCTGCACGAAGAGGAGTATCGCCGAAGGCTGAACAAGCGAAGTGAATTGAGAAGTGCCCTCAAGGGCTGCGTATCCGGAGACGTGCTGGATAAAGCATATGTAAAGGATTTTTTAAAGCAGCTGCTGGTCAGAGATCTGGGTTTGAACGAGTCCAACATTCATGCGGCCATTCCGTTCGAAAACCTGACCGAGTTAACAGCCCAGGATCAATTCGAGATCCTATTATACCTGTATAAGCAGAGGCATGGGGAGAATGCTTTATCCGTACTTCTTGAGACGTATGATCTTGCAGGGCCGCGCGTGATTCCCGGTTATGGAGAGGGCAGTGTGTATGCGGTAACCGCAGAGGATATTGCTTATATTTATGAGTCAGAGCAGCGACCGCTCCTGTTTCCGGAGAAGCTTGATATCGTCGTTCAGCGCATTTATCAGCAGTACAAAGGCTTTTCCGTCGTGGATGAAATCAGGGATCAACGGATCGACGGGATCAGTGGCGGGGTTAGCGGCATTCCTGTCAACCGTGACAGCGGACAGGATATCTTTCACTCCCAGGATGAGTTTTTGGGGGCTGGCTTTTCAAATACCGAATCGCCAGCAACAGGCTGTGAGAGTGTCTGGATTTTTTATCGAGGGGTGTCGCTGCATCTAGCTTTTTTATCGTTTGGTTCGATGCTGGAATTGAAGAGGGTATGTCAAAACATATACAAATACAATCATCCCGGGCAGCTTTCAGAAGCCAGCGGTTATAAAGTGAATGAGATGAAAGATGGCTCCAGGGTTGTTGTGGTCCGGCCCCCATTTGCCGAGTCCTGGGCGTTCTTTGTCCGCAAGTTTGATCTGCCCAAGGCTTCGCTTGATCAGTTAATTACGGGAAACGGCTCGGAATTGGTGATCGGTTTGTTGAGGTATTTAATGAAAGGCAGCCGGATTACGGCAATCACCGGTGCGCAGGGTTCCGGAAAAACAACGCTGCTCATGGCGATGGTTGGTCATATTTATGCGTCTTATACCCTTCGGGTTCAAGAGATGGCCTTTGAGCTGCATTTAAGGAAAATCTATAGCCGCAGGAATATTCTCAGCTTCAGGGAAACCGAGCATATTAGTGGGCAGGCCGGTCTGGATCTGCAGAAGAAGACGGACGGTACCGTTAATATTCTTGGTGAGGTTGCCAGTGACGAGGTAGCGTCATGGATGATACAGATGTCCCAAGTGGCAAGTTTGTTTACCGTGTTTACCCATCATGCCAAGACATTCAAAGACCTTGTACAATCCTTGCGCAACTCCTTGCTCAAGAGCGGCGTTTTCAGGCAAGAGCATATTGCGGAGCAGCAGGTGGTCAGTGTGATCAACTTTGACATTCATCTAAGAAGAGACGCTTACGGTAACCGTTACATAGAGCGTATTACAGAGTGCATCCCGGTTGAGAAGGGATCCCTGCCACCATTCGAGGGAACTTCAGAAAAGCGCTGGCAGAACAGTATGGAGGAATATTTTCAGTTAAGTGCAGAACATATGCGGAGATTGAACGAAGTAAGTTATTTCGTATCTCGTAATGTGATTGAATACCGGGACGGTAGCTATATCGCTGCCGCCAGGTTATCCGAAAACAGTGTTCGCGAAATGACGGAGCATATGCATCCGGAAGATGCCGAAGAATTCAGAGTGTTTCTGGCTTCGGGTTGGGGGGAACAAAGTGTCCTCTAAAGATGTATTAATACTGATTTTAATTATATCTTTGGCGCTGTTTTCCATCACATTCGGTATCGTGTCGTGGATAAACAGAAGACGAGGGTATCGTGAGGTAGCTGTCGTAAAGGTGGATGCGGGCGAGATAAGATCATTGCGCGGGATGTTCCGGCAATGGTTTCAATTGGCCTATAGGTATGGAATGAAGCTTCCTGTAATCAAAGCCTATCTTAAACGGATCAGACAGCGGATCGCGATCATGCATCCCTATGACGAAATATCACTCCGGTTTGAAACAGTGAGACTAGCCTTCGCGATTACCGGTACGATCGGGTTAACCGCCATGCTCCTTATATGGAGTCATCCGGACCTGGGGTTTATTGTGATTGTTATTCTTGCAGCAGCGGTTATTAACAATATGCTTGTTGAGATGTTCATTAACCGACTGGAACGAAAAATACTTATTCAATCGGTTGAATTGTTCTCCTCCGTCCGCCATCACTATCAGCAGCATGGAATGGTAGAGGAAGCTTTGTACGAGGGGGCGGAGACTTCAGGGCATGAAATCTCTATGCATGCTCATCGGATCTATAATGCCTTGGTATCCAACGATCCTGATGACGAGCTGGAGAGGTATTATGAGGTAGCGCCGAACCGATATCTTAAAGCGTTTGCGGGTATTTCACATCTCGTCATGGAGTTTGGTGATCATGCGAGAAAACAAGGCTCTATCTATCTGCATGGCCTAAGCGGGTTGACCAAGGAGATCCAATTGGAAATATTGCGCAGAGATAAGCTGGATTATTTAATGAAGGGTTTGAATGTGATTGCGTTGGCTCCGGTCTTTTTTACCAAACCAATTGAACGCTGGGCCAGAAGCAGTTTTCCGTCGATGGATGAGTTTTATATGAGCAAGCTCGGGTTTATGACCAAGGTATCGATATATGTCATCATTCTAATCTCTTACATCTTGCTTCAGAAGCTCCAGCAAAATCGGGAAACAGATTACCGCGCAGAGGTTCAGAAGATGACCTTGGAAGAAAGAATGTACCGATTACCTCTTATGCGCTGGCTTGTGAAGGTGATGGCTCCGACACCCGGTACGGTGAAATATGACAGGCAGGTACGGTTACTAAAGGAAAGCAACGCAAGAATCAAGTTCGAATGGCTCTATATCAGAAGGGTGACGTTCTTCTTCCTGGCTTTCTTCCTGTCGCTATCGCTAGCTATAGGTCTACATGTGCAGGCTAAACATCAACTGCTGTATGCCCCCGTTTTTCTGAACCAATCCCTGTTCGGCCAGATGAATGAGATCGAGCGTCGGCAGGCAGAGGAAACGGTTGAACGCGATCGGCTGCTAATGGAACAATTGCATATGTCGCCGGATGTAACCGATGATCAGGTCAAGCAGATGATTAGTGCGACAGATCCTACTCCATTGACCAAGGAACAAGTTGAGATCACAACCGATCGAATTATGACCAAACTGCAGCGCTATGATAGCGAGTATTTGAAATGGTGGGAGCTGCTGCTATCCTTTCTGGCAGGTGTGGCTGCTTATGCGGCGCCATTATGGCTGCTGCATTTTCACCGGAAAGTACGCAATATGGAAATGCGGCATGAAATTTATCAGTTTCAGACGGTCATATCCATCCTGCGGGGAATGGAGCGTATCTCGGTTGAGGCCATCTTAGAATGGCTAAATCGGTTTGCAGTTATTTTTAAGATTCCCATTCAAAAAAGCTTGCTTCATTACGAACATGGCGCACAGTTGGCATTGCTGGAGCTGAAGGAAGACGTCTGGTTTCCTGAATTTCAGCGGCTGGTGGACAAGCTGCTGCTTGCGGTAGATAAAGTACCGATCAAGGATGTTTTTGATGACCTCGATGGAGAAATGATATTCAGTTTCGAGCGTCGCAAGCAGGAGTACGAAGCGATGATCGATACGAAGGCCGCATGGGGGCGAATGATCGGTTTTACTCCGATGTATGCGCTGATCTTTATGTATCTTGTCATCCCGCTAATCGGCATGAGTTTCTCCCAGATGGAAACGTATTATGAGCAAATTCAACGATTATAACGATACGAGGATTGGTTAACTGGAATCATGATCAACAGGATCAAAAAATAATTGAAAGAATGAGGGAGATTTCAATGAATAATGCATCATCCGCTTTAAAGGTTGCAGCCGGCATATTTCTGACCATTGCGCTGATTACCATTGTTGTTATTTTGTTTATTTCGGCGCAGGAGGCAACCAAAACCGCTCAAAACAATTTTTCAGATATTCAGACAGAGTTGTCCCAGGCAGCATTTACCGTGTATGACGGAACAACCATCAGCGGCTCTCAGGTGACAAACGCACTGCGCAAATACAAGGACAAGGATCAATTTGGAGTTTTCATAGCAACAGGGAAAAATAAAGCAGGGCAATGGTACGGCAATGTGTTGGAGAAGGACGGTTCGATTCTCAATCCGGATTCAAGGCAAGGGAATATCGAACTCGTCATGGATGAGAAAAGCCCAGAGTACGTCAATCCAAGCGGGAAATTTAAGGCGACCATCGTTAAGGATGATTCCAACGTAATCAGAGGCATTAAATTCGATCAATAGTTATGAATGGAAAGGTGACTTGCCTTGCGGGGACAAACGATAAGCGCACTTGAATTGGCAGCTGCGGTGGCATTATTTCTTGGCGCAGCCCTGTATGCCTTCCATATTCAGTCGATGGTGGATGGCGGTATATCAGCCGTAGGCAGAATGACTCAGGAGCAGCATGCGGGTGTGATCACCGTAGAGATGACGAACGAGAACAGGAAGCTCATTTATAAGGGAAGCGAAGTATTATTCACACTGCGAGAGGTTCAAGCTGGCGGCTTTAATATGTATGTGGATGGCGTGCTGTTCCGATCAGGCAGTAATCCGGAGGAACTGGATCTTTCGATCATAGATATGGAAGCACGTTATGATGCGGAGTACGTTCGGAGGATCGATGGAGATGTGGAGAGCATCCAGTTTGTAAAAGTGAGGTAACAACAATGTCAAACTCGGTTTCGAAATGGTTTGCTGCCTTTCTGGCCCTTCTTCTGCTGTACTTGGTTCCCGCAGGCGAGATGGCCAGAAGACAGGATGATCTGTCACGACTCGTTGTTTATCAATCCGTTACCAAATTCGTGGACAGTGTTCGTACGAAGGGGTATATTACTCCGATCATGTACAATGACTTCCTGCAAGAGCTGGCAGCCACCGGGAACATTTACAATGTAGAAATGGAACATCATCACAAGAAGTACCACCCGGAGTATGCCGATCCTTCAGATCCTGGAACATTCTTGAACCGCTATTCCGTCATATATGATGCTTATTATCAGGAAGATGTTATGGGCTATCTATTCCCGGAATCGGATGTCGATAAACAGGATGACAGACGCCGATACCGTCTAACGGCCGGAGATCACTTTCAGGTAAGTGTCAGTACTCTGAATCGAACCCCCGGATTGATCATGTTCGATGCGTTGACCGGATCAAATTCTGGTGGAAAAACAGCAATCGCATTCCCATACGGAGGCTTGGTACTGAATGAAGATTACTGATCTTGCCATCGTATTTACCGCCGTGTTTTTCCCCATGTTTATTATCCTGGGCATGCGTGCCGAGAGTTTAGAGGATGTCCGGTACGTAGAAATGAAATACTCGGCTGCTCTGCGTACAGCCGTACAAGACGGCGGGATGATGCTGAATGATAATGAGACCCAGGACAAAGAGTCGGCATATGATTCTATAAAATTTATGCGTGCGGACAAAGAACGAGCGCTGGAGTCCTTTTCCCGGACGCTGTACATTAACATGGGTATCGCGGATGATCCGGCTGCGCAGTCTGCTCTGTGGTGGTATATTCCTGCTATCGTTGTTCTGGATTATGACGGGTTTTATATGTATGTTTCACAAACCTTCACCAACGCGCATGGGGAGGAGCTCATGGAGCACAGATGGACCCCAAAAATCCCTTATTCCTGGAATGATGGCAGCGGAAATAGCATCCAGTTTACATTGGATTCCTTCGTTCAGGTATATGAATCAGGTGGAGGCTCCTCCAGCTGGCACTCCGGCTATCGGGATGATCTGAGTGGCAGGACGGGTATAGCTTTGCTGAAAGATAAGGATAGGTTTGAACAAGTCAGACGGATCACGATTGTAAATAGCGTTCAAGATCAACTTGCTTATTACATACAGCGGCACAACCAAGTGGCACTCCGAAACGGAGTATCCTATACGTTCGCGCTTCCGTTGATATCCCAGGAAGAGTGGGTGAATACCATGGATGACATCGGTATGATGGCGTTTATTCAAGGCATTCCCATGGGCGATCAGTATTATAATAACTATGCCCTTGGAGGCGGCAGACTTGTTAAAGCTCCTGTTTATTTCGGAGGGGTGGATAGCAGGGGACTCAAATATTATTACCGTGATGTCTGTCAATTCAACTATCGCGTGGAAGAAGTGTTCCCGAGTGCCAAGGATGCAGCGGCAGCGGGATATCAAGAGAAAAGCTGTTCGAATCCCGGTGTCCTCTAATCCCTGAAAGTTATGGTTTCTGCCGGGCTCCATGATGTGATACAATAAACTCTTGACTGTGTATATTTCGCTAAATTAACATGAAATAAGTTCATTTTATACAGACAGGAGTTACTATAGCCATGAGTTTATTGACTGTAGAGAACGTATCACATAATTTCGGGGAACGTACTCTATTTAAGAATGTATCCTTTCGTTTGTTGGCAGGCGAACATGTTGGTTTGGTTGGAGCAAACGGCGTAGGCAAATCAACACTAATGAATATTTTGACCGGGCAGCTGTTAAAAGACAGCGGCAAGGTGGAGTGGACACCGAAGATCCGGTACGGATACCTGGACCAGCACACCAAGCTGACACCTGGCAAAACGGTTCGCGATGTGTTAAAGGATGCCTTCCTGCCTCTACTCGAGCTGGAAAAAGAAATGATGGAGATCACCAATAAGATGAGTGATGCTTCTCCTGAAGAGTTGGAGCTGTTGCTCGAACAAATGGGTGAAATTCAGGAGCAGCTGGATATCGGGGATTTCTACATGCTGGACGTAAAGGTTGAGGAGATGGCGAATGGTCTTGGGTTATCCGTCATTGGCCTGGATCGTGATGTTGCGACGTTAAGCGGGGGACAGCGTACCAAAGTATTGCTTGCGAAGCTTCTTCTGGAGAAGCCGAATGTACTGTTGCTGGACGAGCCTACCAACTATCTGGATGTTGAGCATATTGATTGGCTCACTCAATATTTGAAGCAGTACCCATATGCTTTCATTTTGATATCCCATGATACGGAATTTATGAACCAGGTGGTGGATGTGATCTATCATCTGGAGTTTGCGAAATTAACTCGCTATACAGCGAACTACGAGAAGTTCCTGGAAATGGCTGATATCAATAAAAACCAGCATATTGATGCTTACGAGAAGCAGCAGGAGTTCATCAAGAAACAGGAAGACTTCATTCAGCGGAACAAGGCCCGTTATTCCACCTCTGGGCGAGCGAAGAGCCGGGAGAAACAGCTGGATCGTATGGAGCGGATTGACCGCCCGGAGGAAGCGGCCAAACCTGTGTTTAACTTCAAGGAATCCCGTGCCAGCGGTAAAACGGTATTCGAGGGAATCGACTTTGAGATCGGATACGATCGGCCATTGCTCCCCAAAATGAATATCCTGATCGAGCGAGGAGAGAAAATTGCCATTGTAGGCTGTAATGGCGTAGGTAAATCAACGCTGCTGAAGACTATACTTGGCAAAATTCCAGCGCTCTCGGGGAAGACCTATCAAGGGGATTTCCTGGTGCCTGCTTATTTTGAGCAGGAAGTACGTCCAGGGAATATTACGCCGATTGATGATGTTTGGAACGAATTTTCCCATTTGAACCAGCACGAGGTTCGTGCAGCCCTTGCTCGCTGCGGGCTCAAAAACGAGCATATTACCCGTCCAATGAAGGCACTTAGCGGCGGAGAGCAAGCCAAGGTCCGTCTGTGTAAACTTCTGATGCGCGAAAGCAACTGGATTCTGTTTGACGAACCGACGAACCACCTTGACGTTGTGGCTAAGGAGGAACTAAGACGTGCTTTGAAAGAATATAAAGGCACAATTCTGCTGGTTTCCCACGAACCTGAGTTTTACGAGGATTGGGTGACCAAGATCTGGAACGTCGAAGATTGGTCCAACCAGAATTCCTGATTTCATATCAGAATGCCAATCCTGCCCTCAGCCAGGATATATGAAAACCTTGATTAGAATGAATGCATTAGTATTCCATAAGGAGGATGGGCAGATTGCTGCCTGTCCTCCTTTGGTTTATCCGGCACGGTGGACTGTACGGTTTATGGTTTATTTGTGATATGCTAGAAACAACCTGAAATGAACGGAGGAGATGTTGATGGAAGACATGGACTTATCCATCGGGGCATTATTATACGAAGGGGATTCGCATCCATAGCCCCATGAACCCGTGTAATTCCCTTCTGAAGGGGAGTCGTTTCTTAATGAATTCGGATAATAACTCAAGTCGGGGAGAAGAAGTCTTGCTCTCTCCTGAGAAGTTGGTTGTACGGCAGGGCCAGATTGTGTACCGCCCATCCGGACCTTGGACGCCGGCTATTCACTCTTTGCTGAGGCATCTGAAGCAGACAGGGTTTACGTCAATTCCGGATATTATAGGTTCAGGATGTAATGAGAAAGGCCAAGAGATGTTAAGTTATATTGAAGGCGAATTTGTTCATCCCGGTCCTTGGAGCGACGAAGGCATCATCGAAGTAGGACAATTATTGCGTCAGCTTCATGACGCTTCGGCTACATTTAAACCAGAGCCCGGGAGTGTCTGGAAGCCGTGGTTCCTGCGTGAGATGGGTGACAGCGGACTTGTATACAGCCATGGTGATATTGCACCTTGGAATATGGTTACCCGAGACGGGATGCCAATTGCATTAATTGACTGGGAATACGCCGGACCTGTACATCCGCTCGTCGAATTAGCCCGTGTGTGCTGGCTCTTTCCGCAGCTGCACGATGATGATGTTGCGGAAAGAGTCGGTTTGCCGGATGCAAATGCCCGTGCAAGGCAGCTCCGTTTAATGGTTGACGCCTATGGCGTCGATCCGTCCTTTCGAACGGACCTGTTTGATATCATCGTTGAGGTGGTCGTTCGGGAAACGGCAGAGGAAGCGATCGAGTTGCAGGTCACGCCGGAAACGGAAGGCCCACTATGGGGATTGGCCTGGAGGGCGCGGAGTGCGGCCTGGATTTTGCGTCATCGCGATGTACTGGGGAAGGCGCTGAATACAAGGTTGTTTTAGGCTGAAAAAAGTAAACAGCCCATCCTCTTCGGGGGATGGGTATTTCTAATCATGGGTCGTCATCTTAAAACTTCGTGAAGTCTTCTCTTATTTAGAAGATTTGCAGATATTGATCGGAGGAAAATTCATGTCTCGTTTAAACGATAACAGGGAGGAAGTAAATCGTACGCAGCCTCTCTTCATGGCAGCTTCGGAGTCCCCGGACAGCGGTGTAACAGTTCATATGGAACGAGAGGATCGATATTCTAGGCAAGAGCGGTTTACCCCATTTGGAAAAGAAGGTCAGCTTCGCCTCCGGGAGAGCCATGTGCTCGTTCTTGGTGCCGGGGCGCTGGGAAGCGCCGTAGCGGAAACTTTGGTTCGCGCAGGTGTCGGGCATGTAACCATCGTGGATCGGGATTACGTGGAATGGAGCAATCTGCAGCGTCAGCAGCTGTTTACCGAACAGGACGCGATCGATCGATTGCCGAAGGCCGTAGCAGCGGCTAAGCGCTTATCTGCAATTAATTCAGACGGTATCGTGGATGGTATCGTTATGGATGTACGTGCGCCGGAACTGGCGGTACTCTGTCAAGGTGTTGACTTGATGATGGATGCTACCGATAATTTCGGAACCCGGCTGATCCTGAACGACATCGGATTTAAGCATGGAATCCCGTGGATTTACGGAGGCTGCGTCGGAAGCTCAGGCATGAGTTACACATTCTTGCCGGGAGAGACGCCATGCTTGAACTGTCTGCTGGGGACGATTCCCTTGGGCGGTGACACCTGCGACATTAACGGAATTCTTCCGCAAGCGGTACAGATGGTCGCAGCCCATCAAACGATGGAAGCGATGAAGCTTTTATCGGGGCATCGACATGTTCTAAGAAAAAAGATGCTGTCCTTCGACTTATGGCGTAATGAACGGGTGGAGTTTGGCGTAGACCGAGCGAAAAAATCGGACTGCCCCACATGCGGGGAGCATCCAAAATATCCTTACTTGACGGCTGAACACGCGGATAAAAGCGAAGTGTTGTGCGGTAGAGATACGGTACAGATCAGGCCAGCCAGACCCCTGCAGCTTCAATTGGACGAAATGGCCGAGCGATTGAACAGGCTTCATCAAGGAAAGGCAACCGTAACGCCGTATATGATCATCTATCAGGTGAATCCACATCGTTTGGTAATATTCCGGGACGGCAGAACCCTGGTGCATGGCACATCGGATATTGCCAAGGCCAGGTCGCTGTATAATCAATACGTTGGCGGTTAATCTGCAACAATTACTTATCCATAGATCCGTCAACATCAAAAGGAGGAGTCGCACAAGACCCCTCCTTTTGATGTTTAAGCCGGATTATTGCACAATCAATTGAAAACCGTTCTGAATGAAAAACAGATCAGGATGAGCGATATTTTGCGTTGTCAGATTGTTAAATGTTGCCGACCCATTGCCCGTATACGTGTAAATCGCCGCACCTGGATGAGGATTCGAGAATCTTGAGGATGTAATCCCGTCAAGCCCCGTACCGTCAATATGGATGTTGTTAAAAACGATGTTCTGAAAACCGCCGCCATAACCAAGCTGAACGGCACTGCGTTGTGTGTTCAGGATATCGATGTTGGTAAACGTGACATTGCGGATCGCATCATTTGATGCTTCCAGATCGATGGCGCCGCGCTCCCCATCGTACAGGTCTTTACTGGTTCCACTCCCAATGATCGTTGTATCGGAGAACAGAATGCCGGTATTGTTCTGGAAATGGTAACCCGGGAACACGGTATTCATTCGAATACCGGAACCGCCTACGGTGTCAACAATCAGGTTGTGAGTAGCCTTATGACCGCTTCCCCCAAAGAATGCGATAGCTGCCGCACGCCAATTATTTTCGATAGTGTTATAGGAGAAGTTGTTGTTCACGCCCGCAGGTGCGCCATTCACGTTACTCGTCCATACGGCGAGGCCATCGTCTCCGTTATTTCGAATGCTGCTGTTACGTACGGTTGAATGGCTGGTTCCTTGAGCAAAATTAACACCGTCCGCAAGATTATTGCGGATCCGGCTGTTTTCAATGATCAGCCCCTCCGCGATAATGGCTGGGGTGTGCGCATAATCGCCTACCCAAAATCCACACTCAAAATGTTCAACCCACACATTGTGGATTTTGGAGTTGGTGCCGAAGTTATCCATAAATCCCTTGTAGACTGCGTTTTGATTATAACGAGACCGCAGATTTGAGTTGAGGTAGATATGACTGAAATCAAGCTGGCCTGTGATCCGAAGCGAAATCCCGCCAGAAGCGGCATTCGGGTTAGTAAATTGAATATTTGTATGCCAGATGCCAGCGCCCATGATCTTGATGTCATCAATCATATTCCCAACCGAACCGATCTTCCACATGCTCCCCAGATGGAATGTCCCTTCAGGAATGTATAAGGTTTTGCCGTTTGAAGCGGCAGCCTGCACAGCAGCTTCAAACGCTGATAGGTCATCTTGGCCATCGTTCGGCGCTGCACCGAAATCCGTTACGGATACCGAGTTAGCCGGACGGGCGATAGCCGCGGGTACCGGTTCGATTTCGATAAAATCCACGCCATATTCCAGGTTATCGGCATTAGACTTTTGAATCCGGATTTTGTCTCCCGGCTGGAGCGGCGTATCCATCTTCCAGTGTACTTCATCGAACCGGAAGAGAGGGCGTCCTCCCCCAGGCTCATCTGCAGGATGATCGCTGGAGAAATATTGCCAGCTGTAGTAGGAAGTTAATGGAACGGTTTTTTTCTTCGCACCATTCACATAAACGTCGAGCGAGCCGGTTAATCCCATGCCGTTTGATGAGTCCGGCATCGTATAGCGCATAGTTACGCCTGCACCGCCCTCACCTGGTCGAACCGTCCACTCCAGATTGGACCCGTTGGAAGGAAGCGCGACATAACGTTGGCCGGATGCTTCAGATGCTGTGAGCGCTTGATCGAATGTCGGTGCCGTCTTCAGTTGAGCCCCGCCGCCGCGTATTGCATCATCCGTATCGTATCGGGTATATGGCATGCTGGCGCCGCGTGCGGAATATACCGTGAGATTGGCCTGGCTGACGTTGTTCTCCCGTTTGAGGGGGACTTCGTTTGAGTCGGGTGCCACGGTTGTTGTTAATGTGTAGCTGCCGTTGGCTGCTGTCCATGTGCCCGGAATATGGACGGCGGCGGAGGAACCTGCAGCAAGCGCGCCATCATAACTTCCGGTGAAGGACTGAATCGTTGAACCGGCCGGATTTTTCAGAGCGACGGAAATTGCGTGGGATCCGCTTGCCGTGGCTTTGTTGCCCTGGTTTTTAAGATTAACGGTAAAGGCTACCGCATTCCCTGCGACAGGAGTGGCTGGTGACCATTGTACGGTTCCTATCAAATCAGAGCTTGCAACGCTACCAATAACCAGAGGGGATGTATGCGAATAGCTGTTGTTTTCGTTATTCTGTTCCACGATTTCATTATCCTCATCGACCTTCGCACTGACGGAATAGGATCCAGCGGCTTTGGTTCCGGCTTGTACTGTTACCGAGGTGGATGCTCCTGCTGCAAGCGGACCTACCGGGGAGGAGCCTGCTTTAGCGCCATTCAGGTAAAAATTGACCGTCGTAGCCCCAGCTTCCAAGTCCCCAATGTTTTTGACTGTAGCGCTCATTGTAAAGTCATCGTTTTCTATCGGAGAAGAAGGAGTCCAAGACATATCCGTAATGGTCAGGTCCGGATTCTGGGCGGCTCTGCCGTACACTTCGAATTCCGCAATCTGCCCGGCCGGTGCGCCGGAATTGGACGTTATGTTCAATTGTAGACGTTTAACGGTTGCCGTTACGGGAATCGTCACAAAGTTGCCGGACGCGGGATTGAACGCATAAGAATGCGCCGATACCAAATTACTGAAATTCATTGTGCTCTGGTCATGCCCGAGCACTTGTAAGGTTTGGGTGCGCGAACTCCACGCCGGAGACGGATTCAGCTTCAGTACGATGGTGGTGATATCGTGGTCAGTTCCCAAGTCGAGCGTCAGGGTGCTTGGATTGCTTCCGCCTTCCCAGTAGGTTTGGATGTCGTTGTCGTTAGCATGGGTTGCTGCATACGTGAACGTGCTCGAGGAGGCGGTAATCGGTTTGCCGCTCGCAATGTTGTTACCCGTCGGAGGCGTTGGCGGGGAGACTGACGGTCCATAGATCTCGAACTCAGACAGCTGCGCAGCCGGCCACGTCGTATTGCTGGTTACGGTCAGGCGAACATATCGCGTGCTTGTTTCGTCAAAACTGATGGTCACCGAGTTTCCTGTTGTAGAGGGGTTAAATTCATAGTCGGCCGAGTCCACCAAATTGGAGAATGTCGAACCGTTCGAGCTGCCCTGCACGGTTAGCGTTTGTGTCCGTGACTCCCAGGTGGCAGGAAGTTTTAGGACGATCCGGTTGATGCTGGTGTCAGCACCGAGATCGACTTGAATCCACTGCGGGAACGCATGGTTGGTGCTTTCCCAGTACGAACCCGAATTGCCATCGTTAACGTTAGCCGGTCCATAGGTTTGGGATTGACCACTTGCTGTTACAGCTTTGCCAAGCGAGAGGTTGATTTCGCCTGCGGCTGAAACCGGTGCGGGCGGCCCTGCAGCCGTGCATACGATAGAAATCAGCATAGCCATGACAAGAGGCCATACCACGAGTTTGTTGCGCATGTTATTTTCCTCCTCCAAAGTGTGTTCACACCATACTTTCCTTTCCGATTGAACATGCGAATCGGTGAAGATATCCCCCTTTCCTAATCCTTTATCCCATTATAAAAATAGCGCCGCTTCGGAGATAAGATGTAATTCTACGGAAAACGTATGTGATCCGCAGCATCTTTTGGAGTGAAAGCAGGATGAAACAGCCATACTTACATTATTAAGTGTTGAAAGCGGGGGGGAACCCGTGGAGAAAGTAATACTGATCGCGGCAGACAATCAAGATCGGGTCCAGACCGTTATGGAGATTTTGGAACAAGCGGGCTATAGGGTTAAACATGCCATGAATTATTCAGAAGTGGTCGCCGTTTTGCAGCGCTCAGGCGCAGCCCTGCTGCTTATCGACAGCAGATTGCCGGGTATGAGCGAATTCAATCTCGTGGAGCGATTGACGGGCAAAAGTGAACAGATCCCGATCATCGTCATCGGAAATGACGGTTCTGATGAAGCCATTCAGGCATTGGAGGCAGGTGCCCATGACTACATTCCTAATGACAGAGATACAAGGGAGCTGTTGGCGCGGATTGCCAATTTACTGAAACTATTTCAGACTGGTCGCATGGAACAGGAGGAAGTCATCCGAATCGGAGATCTGGTGATCGATCCCCTGAGCCGGAATGTATCCCGAGCAGAAGAAGCGATCGAGCTGACTCATCGCGAATATGATCTGCTGTTGTTTTTGGCTAGAAGGCAGGGGCAGGTATGCACGCGTGAGGATATATTAAAACAGGTGTGGGATTACGATTTTCATACAGGCACCAATGTGGTAGATGTTTATATTCTTCATCTGAGAGAGAAAATCGATCGAGGGCGCAAACAAAAGCTGCTGCGAACGATTCGGGGAACCGGATATAAACTGCTATCGCAGGAAGAAATCAATACTGCAAGCAAAAAAGACCGCCTTCCGTGAGAGGAAGACGGTCTTTGATATAATTCCATAGTAACAATGGAGTAATTAAACTACAGTACGCGACGAGCTTTCAGGTAAGTTTTGCTCCAGTTGCCAGACAGGCTGGAGATTGTTACGCCAGGCTTGCCGTAAGTGTGCAAAATTTTGTTGTTACCCATATAAACGGCAACGTGAGTCACGTTTCGGCCATTTGCACGGCTTCCGCTCGAGAAGAATACCAAATCGCCGGCTCTCAGGTTCGATTTCGATACCGCTTTACCCACTTTGGATTGGGCAGCAGATGTACGAGGCAGATTCACGCCGTATTTTTTGAAGATATGCTTCATAAAGGAAGAGCAATCAAATACTCTTGTAGTGGATGTAGATGCTCCGAATTTATAAGGTGTTCCCATATATTGTTTACCGAAGTTAACGACTCGAGTTCCTGTGCTTACCGATGCGGCTTCTACAGGAGCCGGTGGTGCAACAGTAAGAACTGCTCCTACACCCAAAGTTGCGCTCAAGCTGATTACTACGGCCTTCTTAATCCAATGCTGTCGATTCATGTTGTTATTACCTCCAAGCAGTTTTGTTTTTTGCGATGAACCGAGTATATCAGATTTGAAACCGACTATATTTTGGTTAATCGGCGCAAACCCTTGGGCCGCATGAAATGAAAGCGGATTATTAAAATATGATTAAAAGTTACAAAATATTAAGAAATGGGTGCAAACGATGAGTCGGAAACGAGAAAAAACCCTTGATACACAAGGGTTTTTAACGATGGATTTGATTGTTAACATTACTGTATCAAAGATGACAAAATAGTAATGATTAGCGGTCCTTACTCTGAATAATAAGGAGCAGACCGCCTTCGATCCGGACCGTCCCTTTGTCCTCAGCCAGCTTATTGCTGACTCCGAGAGACTGCCCCAATCGCAATGTGGCATCTTGGAGCGGGTACTCGAATCCTTCGAGATTAATCCCGGTAACTTCCGTAGTCAGCGGCAGCAGGGAGACATATGTAAACCCTTTGTTCTCGACAATGCAGCTGGAGCCTGTCAGGGTAATAAAGTTGTTCTCATCTAATATAGAACACGGAATATGATGTTGGAGTCCGCGAATCAGCATATGGATATTAGCCAGCGTGTGATCAAGGCGCGTCCCTGTTGCTCCGAGAATCATGATGGATTCGGGGGAATGCTCCAGTGCCAGCTCAAAGGCAAGCTCGGTGTCGGTTAAATTTTTATCGATCGGATCACAGTCAATCACCTTGCCGCTCATGGAGCGTACTCGATCCATCTGTTCTGGCGGAATGGAGTCGAAATCTCCAACGGACAGGTCCGGTTTGATCCCATGTTCAATCAGGTAGAGGGCTCCGCGATCAGCCCCTATAATGAAGTCCCCGTTTTGAACCTCATCCAGGAATCGTGGTGACAACTCCCCACCTGTAAAGATCAGGACGCGAGTATGTTTCATTATAATTCCTCCTTTTTCGAGAGAATTGTCATTGTATTCTAGTATAGAGCAGTTTTCATGCTTGCACAATTTTAATAGGCATGGCTACAATGTAGTATGTAAATTGACGGGGGAGCGGGGGAACTGAATTTTGGACATGCATGTGTTTGACGTATTCAGTATCATTGGCACCATTGCGTTTGCCATGTCCGGAGCTTTTGTAGCTATGGAAGAGGAATACGATATTCTGGGGGTTGTGGTATTAGGTTTAGTCACGGCCTTCGGCGGGGGGATTATAAGAAACGTACTGATCGGCGTGCCGGTTACCACCTTGTGGGGACAGGGCGATTTAATCATGCTTGCGATGATTTCAGTATTTGTGGCATTTGTGCTGCCGCTTGGTTTGATTCAGCACTGGAAGAAAACGGAGGCGCTGTTTGATGCGATCGGACTATCTGCCTTTGCGATTCAAGGGGCTCTATACGCTACGCAAATGAATCACCCCATGAGCGCGGTGATTGTAGCTGCTGTGCTTACCGGAAGCGGCGGAGGAATGGTCCGCGATTTATTGGCAGGCCGGAAACCGCTGGTGCTCCGTGATGAGATCTATGCGGTGTGGGCCATGATAGCTGGGGTCGCCATCGGCTTTGGCGTGGCCACCAAGACATGGGAACTGCTTACCCTGTTTGTTGTGGTGATCGTATTCCGGATGCTGTCCGTGCTTTATAAATGGAGGCTGCCCAGAAGGTCGCTGCACGAGGGCCATCCTGCAGCAGCCAATGGAAAAAAAGTCAGTTCAGGTTAATGGATGATAGGTAACGTCATTCATGAATTAGAAATTTCTCGTGAAATGACGATGAATTATAGCGTGAAGGAGAGAGGATTATGGTATCCGTCTTGTTTGTATGTTTGGGCAATATCTGCCGCTCGCCGATGGCGGAAGCGGTGCTGCGACATAAAATTGAACAGCGTGGACTGCAGGAAAAGATTAGCGTGGATTCTGCGGGCACAGGAGATTGGCATATCGGAAGCGTTCCCCATGAAGGAACCCGAAAGCTGCTGGACAGCTGGCAAATCAGCTACGAAGGAATGGTCGCTCGCAAAGTGGTAAGCCAGGACCTCGTCAAGTTCGATTACGTCATCGGCATGGATGATTCGAATGTGGCGAATTTGCGCAAGCTAGCGGGAGGCGATCAGGCCGCGATTCTAAAGTTTATGGATTTGCTGCCTGATGAAAAGCTGCGTGAGGTGCCGGACCCGTACTTCACTGGAAATTTTGATGAAGTGTACCGGCTTATTGATGCGGGGTGTGACATCTTACTGGACAAAATCATGAAAGAAAAGCTATAATCGATTCGAACAAGCGGTGAGTCAACCGCTTTTTTGACGAGAATAATTGAAAGCGATACCAAGAAGAACGGGCTGCTGAACATAAAAGATGAACAATGCACATTCCATAAAAAATGCGCGGTTGTTCATCTTTTTTTAAAGTGAAGCAACAAAGAGCGCATAGCTTGCGCTTACTGTTGCTTCAAAGGTATTCTTTTTTGCCAACTGCTTTAAAGCGTAACACGTGAAGTCCCCAGTGGGACAGGCAATGAATTTTGCTGTAACAGGTCATTTATATTAGCCAACGGATTTTGCCAATCAATCGATTAATCCAGGAAGTACATAAGAGCAGCAGGGAGCTCTTTTTGCCAGAAGCCCCAAAGGTGACGGCCGTCTTTTTCAAGATAGGATATTGTGGCACCCCGTTCTTCCAGCAACGCCTTTGTTGAACGATTTAATTCAACGAAGTTATAGACACCTGTATCGGTTGCATAGTTGTCTTCTTGCAAGCCTACAATCATATAGATGTCGAGCCAGGACAAATCCTTTTCTTCTCTGATCATATTCTGGGACTTCTCATAGAAGGCGCCGGACAAGCTGATGATTCGGGTGAAGAGATGCGGGTAACGCAGGGCCAGATGTACGGAGACGCTTCCGCCAAGGGAGTCGCCGGCGAGTACTCTTTCGGCAGGCTCTTTGCGCACAGGATATTTTTGTTCGACGAAGGGAATAATCTCTTCGGCGAAGCAGGATAGATAAGCGTCGAACCGGTTGCCAAATGGCGCGTACTCCTCGGTGCGAACCTTGGTGTTCACTTCCACGCCTACAATAATGAACGGCTCCACGCCTTCTTCGAGAATGAGCTGGTTGGCCCAAGTCGCGATGCGACCAAAATTGAAGAATTCCTCTCCATCCTGACAGTAAACGACGGGATAGCTGAGAATTTCATTGTATCCGGGGGGAAGGTAGATGCGCAGCGTTCGATTCTCCTGCAGAAACTGGCTTTCAATCACTTCTTTTACGATGGTTCGCTTCAATAAACGTTCATTCGTCATCATTCGTCACCTTTTTCGGGTTAGTTTTTGAAATGCGGTAAACAATAAGTTAAAATTACCCTGACATGTTGAAGTTGGCTGCTGTTCTATGATGTTTGTCATACTGTTATAGTATTATTCATAAACTGTTATACATACAAACGTTAAGAAATGTGAAATTATATCCCGTATTTCTTTGACGAATGGAGTAAAACAGGTGTATAATAATTCTATAACAGCGGAACTTGATATTCAAATATTTATTGAGGTGAAAAAAATGACCAAGGTTCCTTATGAAGTATATACCGAGGAAGTCGATACTCTATCTGTACTTTCCCCGGATGGCAAAATCGTAAACAAAGATCTTCTGCCTGAATTGTCAGACGATCAACTGAAAGAAATTATGTACCGTATGGTATTTACCCGTACTTGGGACGACCGTGCCGTAAATCTCGGCCGCCAAGGACGTCTCGGTTTCTATGCTCCTGTATCCGGTCAAGAAGCAACGATGGTAGGTAGCGAATTCGCGCTTGAGAAAGACGACTTTGTCTGCCCGGGCTACCGTGATATGCCGCAAATCGTATGGCATGGACTTCCGCTTTATCAAGCATTCCTCTATTCCCGCGGACATCAGCATGGCGGACAAATTCCGGAGGGTGTTAACGTATTGATGCCTCAGATCATCATTGGCGCGCAAATCTTGCATGCTATGGGTATCGCTATGGGTTACAAATTGAAGAAGCAAAAACAAGTGGTTATTACGTATACCGGTGACGGCGGCTCTTCCGAAGGCGACTTCTACGAAGGCTTGAACTATGCAGGCGTGTACAAACTGCCAGTTATCTTCTTCGTGCAAAACAACGGCTATGCCATCACAACTCCATTCTCCAAGCAGACTGCAGCATTGTCTATCGCACATAAAGCTGTAGCGGCTGGTATCAAGGGTGTTAAGGTTGACGGCATGGACGTCCTCGCTGTGATCAAGGCTGTTCGTGATGCTGCAGAACGCGGCCGCAATGGCGAAGGCGCAACGCTTATCGAAGCTGTGACATACCGTTTCCGTCCGCATTCCCTGTCTGACGATGCTTCGAAATATCGTACGAAGGAAGAAGAGGGCGAGTGGAACGAGAAGGATCCGATCGCACGTCTTGCGAAGTACCTGGAAGCAAAAGGCCTCTGGACAGAGGAAGATACAGCTCGCGTGAAAGAAGAAGCGAAAGCGAAAGTCAACGAGCAAATTAAAAAAGCAGAACAAACGGAAAAAATGACGGTACCTGGTTTGATCGACAGCATGTTCGAGCAAACGCCGAAGCATCTGGAAGAGCAGAAAGCTGATTTCCAATAAAATGACGGGCCGATGATTGTCAAAGGTTGATCCTGGATAATCATCTGGTTTTGTCATGGCTGCATCAGGTCGGTTTTTGAACGTTTTGACATCGATATATACACTGGAATTTTTAGTGAACTGTATTTCTTAAGGAGGAAATGAAGCAATGGCACAAATGAACATGAAAGAAGCGATTCGCGACGCCATGCGCGTTGAATTGAGCCGTGACCCTAACGTTGTCATCTTCGGTGAAGACGTAGGTAATGTCGGCGGTGTTTTCCGGGTAACGGAAGGCCTTCAAAAAGAATTCGGGGAAGAGCGCGTATTCGATACGCCGCTGGCTGAGTCCGCTATCGGCGGTTTGGCAGTGGGTCTCGGTATTCAAGGCTTCCGTCCGATCGCTGAAATTCAATTCGTTGGATTTATCTTTGAGGCGCTCGACCAAATCGTCGTTCAAGCAGCGCGTATGCGTTACCGTTCCGGTGGACGTTACAACTCCCCGATCGTATTCCGTACGCCATTCGGCGGTGGTGTTAAAGCGGCTGAGCTGCACACCGATGCACTCGAAGGTTTGATCACGCAAACCCCGGGTATTAAAGTTGTAGTACCTTCCAATCCTTATGATGCAAAAGGACTCATGATCGCAGCGATTCGCGACAATGACCCTGTGTTCTTCATGGAGCACTTGAACCTGTATCATGCGTTCCGCGCTGAAGTTCCTGAAGGTGATTACACCGTTGAGCTTGGTAAAGCTAACGTGGTTCGCGAAGGCACCGACGTTACGATTATCGCTTACGGTTTGATGGTTCATACCGCAACGAAAGCGGCGGACGAACTTGAGAAGAACGGAATCAAAGCGGAAATCATCGACTTGCGCACGATCTCTCCAATCGACATCGATACCGTGCTTGCTTCGGTTAAGAAAACCAACCGTGCCATCGTGGTTCAAGAAGCGCAAAAATCTGCAGGCGTAGCCGCAGAAGTTATCGCTCAAATCAACGAGAAAGCGATTCTGCACCTGGAAGCTCCAGTGCTTCGCGTGACTCCGCCGGATACCGTGTATCCATTCGCGCAAATCGAGGACACTTGGTTGCCTACTCCGGCACGTATCGTGGATGCCGTAAATAAAGTATTGAATTTCTAATAGCAGCAATTTCTAGGGAGGTTTTTCAGTTGGCAAAATTTGAATATCGTTTTCCAGAGCTGGGTGAAGGTCTGCATGAAGGTGAAATCATCAAAATGCATATCAAGCCGGGCGACAAAGTAACAGACGACGACATCATCATGGAAGTACAGAACGACAAGGCGGTCGTAGAAGTTCCTTGTCCCGTGAACGGTACGGTTCAAGAAGTTTTTGCCAAGGATGGTCAAGTATGCCGTGTCGGTGAAGTGGTAGCTGTCATCGATGCTGAAGGCGACATTCCTGAGCAAGAAGCTCCTGCTGAAGAGCAGTCTGCGCAAGAAGCTGATGCAGCTAAAGGCAGCGCGGATACAACTTCTTCCCCGGCTCAAGATGCACCGGCTGATGCTAAACAAGGCGGAAACGGTGGAGCAGCTGCACCAGCAGCGCCTAACCGTGAAGTTCTGGCTACGCCAAGCGTGCGTAAATTCGCTCGCGAGCAAGGCGTAGACATTGCACAGGTGCAGGGCTCCGGCAACAACGGTAAAGTGACTCGCGACGATGTTGAAGCCTTCAAAAACGGTGGAGGCCAAGCCGCAGCTCCGGCGCAAGAAGCAGCTTCCGAAGCGAAAGCAGCTCCTGCAGCAGCATCCGCAGCGGTGGACACTCGTGCAGAAGAAGAGCGCGTACCATTCAAAGGTATCCGTAAAGCGATCTCGAACGCCATGGTTAAATCGGCTTACACAGCTCCCCACGTTACGATCATGGACGAAGTGGACGTAACCGAGCTGGTAGCGTTCCGTACCCGCATGAAACCGATCGCGGAGAAAAAAGGCACGAAAGTTACGTATCTGCCATTCATCGTTAAAGCACTCGTTGCGGCTAGCCGTCAATTCCCGGCTTTGAATGCGATGATCGACGAAGAAGCGAACGAAATTGTGTACAAAAAATACTACAACATCGGTATCGCTACGGATACAGACAACGGTCTGATCGTACCGGTTATCAAAGATGCGGATCGTAAGAGCATCTGGATGATCGCTGACAGCATCCGTGATCTGGCTGCTCGCGGCCGTGAAGGCAAACTGTCTCCTAACGAAATGAAGGGCAGCACGATTTCCATCACGAACATCGGATCCGCAGGCGGTATGTTCTTTACGCCAATCATTAACTTCCCAGAGGTTGCTATTCTCGGTACCGGCCGCATCAGCGAAAAAGCGGTTGTGAAGAACGGCGAGATTGTAGCAGCACCTGTTATGGCATTGTCCTTGAGCTTTGACCACCGTATCATCGACGGCGCAACGGCTCAAAACTTTATGAACTATATTAAACAACTGCTCGCTAACCCTGAGCTGCTTGTTATGGAGGTGTAACTAATGGTAGTTGGAGATGCTTCTTTAGATATTGATACTCTAGTCATTGGTGCTGGTCCTGGTGGTTATGTGGCGGCGATTCGTGCCGCCCAACTGGGTCAAAAGGTTCTGATCGTTGATAAATCGGAACTCGGCGGTGTTTGCTTGAACCGTGGTTGTATTCCTTCCAAGGCTCTGATCGCTGCAGCTCATCAGTTCGAATCCGCTAAGCATGCCGATGCATTCGGTATTTCCGTGGAGAACGTAACGGTTGATTTCGCGAAAACACAGGAATTCAAAAACGGCGTTGTCAAAAAAATGACTGGCGGTGTTGCCGGTTTGCTGAAAGGCAACAAAGTGGAAGTTTTCAACGGCGAGTGCATGTTCATCAACGAAAACGAAGCGCGTGTATTCAATGATCATGAATCTCCGCGTTACCGCTTCAAGAACTGCATCATTGCAACAGGTTCCCGTCCAATCGAACTGAAGCCATTCCCGTTTGGCGGACGCATCCTGTCTTCTACCGAAGCATTGAACCTGCCTGAAGTACCGAAGAGCATGATCGTCATCGGTGGCGGCTACATCGGTGCCGAGCTTGGTCAAATGTACTCCAAATTCGGTTCGAAAGTAACGATCATCGAAGGTCTGGACAGCGTTTTGGCTGGCTTCGACAAAGACATGACAAGCCTCGTTACGAAAAACATGAAGAAAACCGGTATCGAAATTATCACAGGCGCTAAAGCTGAAAGTGCTGAGCAAAATGATAAAGAAGTTACCGTGAAATACTCCGTGAATGGCGAAACTAAAGAAGTAACAGCAGATTACCTGCTGGTTACAGTTGGCCGTCGTCCGAACACGGACGGAGAGCTTGGCCTTGATCTGATCGGCCTCGATATGGATGAGCGCGGATTCGTGAAAGTCGACCATCAAGGACGCACAAGCATTCCTCATATCTTCGCGATCGGGGATATCGTGTCCGGTCTGGCGCTTGCACACAAAGCTTCCTATGAAGGTAAAGTGGCTGCTGAGGCCATTTCCGGAATGCCGTCCGTCGTGGATTACAAATGTATTCCAGCCGTTGTGTTTACGGATCCAGAATGCTCCAGCGTAGGTTATACCGAAGCACAAGCGAAGGAAAAAGGCCATAAAGTGAAAGCAGGCAAATTCCCTTACGCAGGTAACGGACGTTCCGTATCCTTGAACCATCCGGAAGGCTTCGTGAAGATCGTGGCTGAAGAAGGAACAGGACTTATTCTCGGAGCGCAAATCGTAGGTCTGGAAGCTTCCAACCTGATTGCAGAGCTCGGTCTTGCTATTGAGATGGGCGCTACGCTTGAAGATGTAGCCTTGACCATCCATGCGCATCCGACGCTTGGCGAAATCGTAATGGAAGCTGCGGAATTGGTTATGGGTCATCCGATCCACATCATTGCCCGTTAATCCAAACGACGTTCGTTTTTCGAGTCATTATATATTCGGCCAGGAGGCAGAGAACGCGCAGGCGGTTTCTGCCTCCTGTTTTTTTATGTGGATACGCCAAGTGATATCCGGCCTCTTTCGGCAGGGTTATTTTAAGCATCCCAATCATTCGACGAACATGGTAGACTGTTGATATGAGATTCTAGTGAGGTGACTATACATGAAACAATACTTGGAGCTGCTGCAAGACATTCTTGATCATGGAGTAGAGAAAGGGGATCGCACGGGGACGGGAACGTTATCCGTATTTGGAAGGCAGCTGCGTTTCGACCTTTCTAAAGGCTTCCCTCTGATGACAACCAAGCGGATTCACTTAAAATCGGTGATACATGAGCTTCTGTGGTTCTTAAGCGGGGAAACGAACATCCGGTATCTTAAAGAAAACGGCGTGCGGATATGGGACGAATGGGCGGATGAGAACGGCGATTTGGGACCGGTCTACGGCTCGCAGTGGCGAGCGTGGGAAACGCCGGATGGACGCCATATCGACCAGATTGCCAACGTCATCAATTCGATTAAAAATAATCCCGACTCCCGGCGTCATATTGTCAGTGCCTGGAACGTGGCAGAGATCGATAACATGAAACTGCCTCCATGCCATTTTGTATTCCAATTCTACGTGGCGGGCGGGAAGCTCTCCTGTATGCTTACCATGCGTTCTGTGGACAGTTTCCTCGGACTGCCGTTCAACATCGCGAGTTATGCGCTGTTAACCCATATGGTTGCCCAGCAGTGCGACCTGGAGCCGGGTGAATTCATCTGGTCGGGTGGCGATGTCCATATCTATTCCAATCATATGGAACAGGTCAGAACGCAGCTTGAACGCGAGCCTTATGCGCTGCCGAAGCTGGTCATCAAGCGCAAGCCGGAGAGCATCTTTGATTACACATTCGAAGATTTTGAATTCGAGGGTTACCAGTATCATCCAACCATCAAAGCGACCGTAGCTGTGTAAATGAAAAAGTGGTGGCAGATATTCGGTGAAATCCATTCGTACAAGGAAGGAGTGACGTTGTAATGATATCGATGATATGGGCAATGGGCGAGGACCAGGTAATCGGGCTGAACGGCACCATGCCGTGGCGATTGCCACGGGATATGGCCTTCTTCAAGGAGACGACCCTGCACAAAACGATTCTGATGGGGCGCAAGACCTGGGAGTCCTTTGGCAGTAAACCGCTGCCTCACCGAAAGAACATCGTGCTGACGAGAGACGAGAATTTCACGCTGACGGACGATCAGGGCATCGTGATCCATGATATAGAAGAAGCTCTTCCCTACGCGGAGAACGCAGAGCTGATGGTGATCGGCGGATCCCAGATCTATGAATTGATGCTTCCGAAAGCGGATCGGCTGTACTGCACGTTTATTGATGAAACTTTTGAAGGGGATACATTCTTCCCCGAAGTGAACTGGGACGAATGGAAAATTATCGAAGAAGTTCCCGGCATAACGGATGAAAAGAATCCGTATGCCTACCGGTTTGTTACATTTGAACGAAAATAAAAGAGCTTGATGACGAGCTTTGAAGGGATAGACATACTCCAATCCATCCATGTTGACAACGTTTTGTTAGTAGGATAATACAAATGATCATGCATATAGTCCATTTAACAGGAGAAAAGCGAAATGCTACTATATTTTTAATGTTTATACACATCGCTGCTTAAATAGCCGCTAATCATGGGGATTCATGTTCTGATAAAAAATTTTTTAGCATAAATAGAAAAAATAAATCAGACTGAAACCTGTTTCTTGGGTCATCTGAAGATCGATGTCGGATGATTTATGATATGATAAATTGTACATGGTAACCAGCATGGATAGAACGGATGGGGGTAAAGCAGTATGTCTACACCAACAGGATTTATGGAATATCAGCGCCAGCTTCCGGCAGATCGGAGCCCGGCCGAACGAGTTAAAGACTGGGAAGAGTTTCATAAACATTTAGAAGAAGAAGAGCTCCAGACCCAGGGAGCACGCTGCATGGACTGCGGTACGCCATACTGTCATACAGGAATCGATATGCTCGGCGGCACTTCGGGCTGCCCGATTCATAATCTGATTCCGGAATGGAACAATCTTGTATACCGGGGCTTGTGGAGAGAAGCCTTGGAGCGTCTCCACAAAACAAACAACTTCCCTGAGTTTACCGGACGCGTATGTCCTGCTCCTTGTGAGGGTTCCTGCACCGTCGGTTTGATTGGGGAGCCGGTTACGATTAAATCCATCGAGCAAGCGATCATCGACAAGGGCTTTGAAGAAGGCTGGGTCGTTCCCGAGCCGCCGACGAAGCGTACGGGACGGCGCGTAGCCGTTGTCGGTTCTGGTCCGGCAGGGCTGGCTGCGGCTGCTCAACTGAACAAAGCAGGCCATTCCGTAACCGTCTATGAACGTGCCGACCGTATCGGCGGATTGTTGACTTACGGGATCCCATCCATGAAGCTGGACAAGGGTGTTGTTCAGCGCCGTGTAGATCTGCTCGCAGCTGAAGGCGTCGAATTCGTTGTCAACACCGAGATCGGCAAAGACATTCCCGCCAAGCAGCTAATGGAAGACTACGATGCCGTCGTACTGTGCGGCGGTGCAACGAAACCGCGTGAATTCAATATTGAGGGAAGTGACCTCAAGGGCATTCATTATGCGATGGACTATCTGAACGGAACCATCAAGAGCCTGCTGGATTCGGGTCTCGAGGACGGCAACTACTTATCGGCAAAAGACAAGGACGTTATTGTCATCGGCGGCGGCGACACCGGCTCTGACTGCGTCGCAACAGCGCTTCGTCACGGCTGCAGCAGCGTTACCCAGTTCGGCACACATAAACAGGCTCCGCTGCAGCGTGATCCGATTGCGAACCCTTGGCCGCAGTTCCCGAACGTGTACACGCTCGATTATGCACACGAGGAAGCCAAAGCGCTGTTTGGCAGCGATCCACGCGAATTCTCCATTATGACGACGAAATTTGTCGGGGATGAAGAGGGTAATCTGAAGGAGCTTCATACCGTTCAAATCGAGCGTATTGTAGACGAAACCGGCCGTAAAGTGTATCAACCGATTCCGGGCACGGAGAAAGTATTTCCTGCTCAAATGGCGTTCATTGCCATCGGTTTTGACGGACCGGAGCATACGCTGGTCGAGCAGCTTGGACTTGAAACGGATCGCCGTTCCAATGTGAAAGCACCGTATGGCAAATATACGACCAATGTGGATAAAGTATTTGCCGCCGGAGACATGCGTCGCGGACAAAGCCTCGTGGTATGGGCCATCAACGAAGGCCGCGAGGTGGCGCGCGAGGTAGACAAATATTTGATGGGTGCGACCGTACTGGTTTAATCCTTCTCCTAAATATGCTATCATATGAATAGTAGTTAAAAGGACTTCGCGAGAGCGAAGTCCTTTTTGGAGTTAGCCACCGCCATGGTTACTCATCGGGGAGGAGAATGTCATTTGAAAACGTTGGTCATTGCCGAAAAGCCGGATATGGGGCGGAACATCGCTGCGGTCATCGAGCCGCGAGCCAAGAATAACCGTACATATCTTGAAGGTGAGCAATACATCATAACTTGGGCTATCGGACATCTGGTTGGGCTGGCGGAGCCGGATGCATATGATCCGAAGTACAAACGCTGGAATTTACGGGACCTGCCCATCATTCCGGAGCAATTCAAAATCATCCCGAATCCGAAAACCAAGGATCAGCTGAAGGTCATTGGAGAGGTCGCCAAGCGCTGCAGCCATATCGTAAACGCATGTGATGCGGGACGAGAAGGACAATATATTTTCGCTCTTATCCAACAACAATTAAAATTGAAACAGCCTGTAAAAAGACTATGGATTTCGGATTTAACGGCGGAAAGCATCGCCCGGGGGTTTGCGGAGCTCAAGGACGGCGTTGAATTCGAGAATTTAACGCAAGCTGCGCGCGCACGCAGTGAAGCCGATTGGTTGATCGGTATGAATGCTTCGCGTGCCTTTACGACCCGTCATCAGACTTTACTGTCGGTTGGGCGGGTCCAGACGCCGGTTCTGGCTCTGATCTATGACCGCCAAAAGGAAATTGAAGCTTTTGAATCGCAAACGTTCTACGACGTGAAGGCCTTGTTCAAGCAAGAGCAGCTGGAGTATACCGGAACATGGCAGGGAGAGCGGCTGACCTCGCAAGAGAAAGCAGAGACGATCGCAGCCAAGGTTCAGGGGAAGAATGGCCTCATCACCAAATATGAAGTCAAAGAAACGAAAGAATATCCGTTTAAATTGTATGATTTGACCCTGCTTCAGCGTGAAGCCAATGCCAAATACGGATACTCTGCAAAAAAAACGCTGGATCTTGCGCAAGCGTTGTATGAGCGTCACAAGGTGATTTCATATCCGCGTACCAACTCCAATTACGTGAATGAACAGAACATCGAAGGCATGCACAAGGCACTTCACATGCTGAAATCGACCTCTTATGCATCGATGGCGGAAGGAGCGGATCCTAGCCGGGTGCACATTAATAATAAAGCGGTATGCAATCCGCAGCGGGTTGAGGATCACCATGCCATCTTGCCGACGTTAAAGCGTCCGGGTACGCTCAGCAAGGAAGAACAGCATATTTACGATCTGGTTATCATCCGGTTTCTCTCGCATTTTTACCCGCCGGCCATGTACAAGCAGCATACAGTGCTTACCGAGGTTGAGGGCGAAACGTTCAAGACGGGAATTAAGGAACTGCTGTCACTTGGCTGGAAGGTGCTAATTGCCCAGGATAAAGAGCAGAAGAAAGCCAAGTCTTCCAAGAAGGGAAAAGAGGACGAGGAAGAGGAGACCCAGGAATGGAACGATCGTTCCTTTGATCTGTCCCCCGATAAGCCGGTGCACTGCAAGAAATCCGAAGTGAAAGAAAAGGCAACGCAGCCGCCTAAGAGTTATACGGAAGGAACGCTGCTGAAGGCGATGGAAAGTGCCGGGAAATCCATCGAGGATGAAGCGCTTCGGGATGCGATGAAAGACAGCGGGCTGGGAACGCCGGCTACCCGTGCAGCGACCATTGAACGCTTGAAGAAGGTCGGATACATTACGATGCAGGGCAAAAGAATCACGGTTACCCAAAAAGGAAGGACGGCGGTGGAGCTGATCCGTCATGCAGGCGTAGAATTACTTGCTTCGCCTGAGATGACGGGTCAATGGGAACGGCGTCTTCACCAAATATCCAAGGGCGAGGCTTCCGCCGACGTGTTCATGCAAAACGTGCAGAAGTTTACCATTTCGATCATCAATAAGGTATCCTCGCAGCGTCCCGCGCCTTCGTCGCTTTTCGGCGGAGATGAGGACAAGTCCAAAGGCAGAGGGAAGCGAAGCACGGGAAAAGCTGCCGCAACCTCGCGCGACAAGGAAGAACGAGCGGTTAAGCGGACTCCGAAATCAGATGCCTCTACTTCAAACGAAACATCGTCCGTACGTTCTTCATTAGGCCGATGCCCTAGACCCGGATGTGAAGGGCATATTATTGAAGGGCGAAAAGGCTATGGTTGTGCCAATTTCAAAACCGGCTGCAGTTATGTCATCTGGAAGGAATTTGCCGGTAAACAGGTTTCGCATGCGATGCTGAAATCCTTGCTGCTGCAAGGCAAGACCCAGGTATTATCCTTTAAAAACCAGGACGGCAGCACGTTTAAAGGCAGAATAGTCCTAGCTGCTGAAGGGACCGGAAAGCTTGCTGTTCAGGCAGAGGACTCGAGTGAAGCCGTGAAATCGTGAAACGGCACAGTTAAATAAAAAAACCGAGCCCATCAGGGATACCATCCTTGATCGGTTCGGTTTATTTTATTTAATCCAAATGCTCTTCAATGACCTCGGGCACTTCGGTCAGCGCCGATACGGTATATAACACGTTATGCGGCTCTTGCTTCAGTTCGACCAGGTTATATTGCCATTCGCGTTGTTGTTTGATATAAATGCTGTTGATGCCGGCCGTCAGCGCCGGAACGACATCGGTGCGAAGCGAGTTGCCGATCATCCACGTATCGGAGCGGGAGAATGTCCCCATCGTGAGGATTTCTTCCAACGCCGCAATATTTTTATGCTGGCGAATGTAGATTCGGTCTTTGAAGTAATTGGCCAGCTTCATCTGTTCGATTTTCCGCTTCTGAATCCGGGTCTCGCCTCCTGTGTAGAGGTGGAGGCAATGACCATCCTCCTGAAGCTTCTCGAGCGTCTCAACCATGCCGGGGTAGGCTTCGATTTCCTGCTCATATACACTGAGTCCTAATTCGTAGAGAAGCTCTTCTTCCTTGAGCGAGCCTTCTCTTCCATGAACGCGGCCGAAATAATGATACGTATCGATAAGGGACTGCGGGAAGTTCGCACTTGCAAATCCCAGCTTATCTATGCCGGCTACGTCGATCTCCATCTGCTTGGCTCGGACTTCTTCGGTAGTCAAGCCAACATGTTGAAACCATTCGGTCATCCACTCGAAGTAATCGCCAAGGATCAGATCGAAATATTTGTTGCAATGTATTAATGTGTCATCCATGTCGAAGATAATATGCTGCGATGTTTTACTCATGGTTCACTCCTTCTTACTATGAAAGTCGAATGTATGACTCCAGGAACATCTGAAGTTCGGCAGCCCCATCCGGCCGCAGGCTGAATCTTTCGTTATTCTCGGATTTCAGATGGGAGCGCAGCAAGCCGGCTGCCCTTAAAATCATCAAATGGTGCATCAATTCCTCATAAGGCTGACCCAAATCGGACGCCATTTCGGACACCGCCTTCGGCTCATCGGCAATATATCGCAGGAGACGCAGGCGTTCCGGGTCCGCTAGAGCCTCGGTCATGCGGAGGAGAACGACGGGCGGCTCATCTTCCTCTTCTTCCGGGATATCGATCGGATACTGCAGCAGGAGTACGTTCTCATAGAAGCAATAGGTATTGATCGGCCGGAAATGTGTGCCCGGGAATAGGATTACGTTCTCCTGAGGCACGTCGTCGAGTATAACGCCGCTAGAAGCGTATTCGATTAAATTTTCGTCGTCCATTTTCGGAAGGAGCATTCGCTTCTCTTCGGCATCTTCTTCCAAGAGCTGATACAGGTCAGGCTCCACTTCCGAGAAGTAGTGCTCATGCCACAACTTCATCAACGGTGTGTAGTTTTCTCGAATTCTAGATGTTTCATCCAGCGAGAGGGACGGCAAGTGCGGCAGAAGCAGGTCATGCAGCTCTTGCACGGCGGAAGATTCGATCCAATTCAGAAAATCCGGGATTTCAAGGTGCTCTCCCCGAAGCATGATCAAGGCGTATAACACATCATAATCCGCGAGTGGCCATGAACGGGCTCGACTGAACTGGACGCGAACAGGTTGAGGTAATCGCTCGTCCATCTCTGTTATCAGCTGTTTTCCGATATCCAGGTTATCGGTCCATTTCCTTGTTGCATATATCATGAAGCTGCCCAGCAGCTCGTAGACCATAGATACATCAATACTCACTTTATATTTCATTAACGGATACCCTCCCAATTGATGGCATTGTTATTATTATGGCTTGTATGGATTGGGCTTGTCCACTATAATGTTCATTTGACTGTTTAAATTCATCGTTTTTTCACATTAGAGGAGGACTATATTTCAGTGACAGAAGCTGTAACCCCCCGTCAGGGGAGAACTCATTATTTCATTTTAATTGCCGTCGTGGTTGCGGCAGGTTTAAGCCAGGGACTGTTATTGCCGGTGCTGGCTATTTTTTTGGAGCGGATGGGCATCTCATCCTCCATGAACGGATTGAACGCGGCGGCGTTATATGTGGGCTCGTTTGCCATGACGCTCGTAGCGGAAAGACTTCTCGGGTGGGTCGGTTTTAAAAAACTGATCATTTCGGGACTGGTGCTGGTGATGCTGTCACTGGTCGCCTTTCCGCTAGTTCCGAGTGTGGCCGTCTGGTTTGTACTGCGCGTGCTCGTGGGTATTGGCGACAGCGCACTTCATTATGCGGCACAGTTATGGGTGCTGATGATGTCAACGGTTAAGAACCGGGGGCGAAGCATATCCTTTTACGGCATGTCCTATGGTTTGGGATTTAGTATAGGGCCGCTGGGCATTCCGCTGCTAAAGTATGGCGAGGCGGTACCGTTTATCATTCTGGCGGTGCTGTTCTTGTTCATTCTGCTGGTCGTGCTCTTCAAACTTCCGAACTTGAAGCCGGAAAAAAACGAGAATGGGGAGCAGCAGCCGGCTGGACGCTATCTCAAAAGCTACCGCCTGGCCTGGTTTGCGTTGATTCCCGCGTTTCTCTATGGATATATGGAAGCAGGCATTAACAGCAACTTCCCGGTCTACGGGTTAAGAAGCGGGTTTACATTGGGCGAAATTTCGGCATTGCTTCCTTTTGTCGGCATCGGCGGTCTGGTGCTGCAGCTTCCACTCGGCATTTGGAGTGATAAATTCGGACGCAAACGGGTGCTGACCATCGCCGGTATTGTGGGCGGGTGCTGTTTCTTGCTCATTCCTGCGGCAGGAACGAATTTCTGGGCAACCTTAATATTGCTAACGCTGGCCGGCGGCCTGGTCGGTTCCTTCTTCTCCCTCGGGTTGGCTTATGCGGCGGATATCCTTCCCAGAGTGCTGCTGCCGGCGGCCAACGTCGTGGCTTCCTTCCATTTTAATGCGGGCAGCATAGCAGGTCCGAATGCGGGGGGCGCCATCATGGAAACGGGGTGGAACGGAGGGATTTTCGTTCTGCTTGGAGGATTGTATATTCTGTTTGCGTGTACGGGATTATGGTTTAAAGTCAAAACTGCATCAACACAGGAATAGAACGCGTGTTCTCATGGCAATTGCTTTCGCTTTCTTCTAAACTAGAGAGTAGGAATATGCACTTGACGGGAGAGACGATAACATGATTAAAGTGGATCGGCTGAAGAAAACGATGGGTCCTGAACGCACACCGGTGTTAAAGGATATCACTTTTCAGATGGAGCACGGGGAAATGATCGGTCTGATCGGTGCTAGCGGAAGCGGGAAAAGCTTGTTAATGAGCTGTCTATCCATGCAGCAAAAATGGGACGGCGGCAAATTAACGATTGATGGCGAAGATATGATGAATCCTGCGGGAAAACGGAGAATTCGCCGGGAATGGGCTTATCTTGAGCAGAACCCGTCCTTGAATGTTAATCGAACGGCACTTAAGAATGTATTGATCGGACAATCCAGCCAAACACCGCTGTGGCGGATGGTAACCGGGATGGTCCGGTCTGATGATTATATGGGAGCTATGGATACGATCGAGCACCTTGGGTTGTTGGACAAGGCCAAACGAAAGGCCGGCGAGTTAAGCGGCGGCGAGAAGCAGCGAATTGCTATTGCCCGCGCACTTGTGCATGGGGCCAAGGTAATTTTGGCGGACGAGCCGGTCACGGGACTTGATCCATCTTCTGCCGAGCATGTATTAAAAACACTTAAAACCCTGTGTGAGGAAGAACGTTTGACCGTATTTACTGTTATACCTTTAGAGCTGGCCGAAAAGTATTGCACCCGGATTATGGGTCTATCTGGAGGACAACTAGTCGTGGACGTGACCGGAAGACGTTTAACCCATGGCGAGAAGTCAAGACTGTAATTATCGATCACTTGTCGCAAGGCGAAAGCATAGAAATGAGTTGATACTTATTGAAATATAGAGTGATGCAAGCCCTCTTGGCAGGCTTGTTATTATTGATCATAAGCGGCTGTACGTTTATTCAGGAGGACCCGGTCTCCTTAATGAAGAAACCGGATTTGCCGACGGATAAAGCGACGTTGAATGGCGCCATCCAATCTGCGCTTCTGAAGAATAAGCTGGAAGGCTCCATTGTCCGGCCGCGAAGTGACGTGGATAGCAGTTCAATCCGTATTCATGACTTGGACAATGACGGAATTATGGAAGCTGTCGTCTTCTATCAGACGCCGGACGATGAAGTGAAAATCCATGGCATGATTATGCAGCAGCAAGGCGATACGTGGGTGAAGAAGCTTGATTTCGACGGAGAAGGGACGGTATTGGAGTCTTTTGATTTCGTCGATTTTACGAATGACGGCAAGGTCGACATCGTAGCTGGCTTCTCCCGCGGAGACGAGAATCTTCAGAACCTGCTGGCCGTGTATTCATTCTCAGGGGATTCACTCGAAAAAATACCGGCTTTGCCATATTCGAACTTTAATATCGGAGATATGAACGGTGATAAGATCAACGATATTACGGTTGTCTATCTTCAGCAGAAGGAGCTCTCATATATCAGCACCTATCAATACGACAAATTCGAAGATGCCTTTGTCGAGCTGAACAAGCTGGATCTGGGACCCAATATCGAAAGTTATTACAATGTTGTCGCAGGGAAAGTGGCCAAAAACAAAGAAGGTATCATCTTGGACGCTTCGGTTGTGTCTAACTCTTCTTATTCCAAGCTCATCATTATGGAGGATAACCAGTTTATTGACGTCCTTCAGGATGAATTGCTTACCTACAAGGAACTGCCTGTAGAGAGCGAAGATGTGAATGATGACGGTATTTTAGAGTTTGGTGTTCTTACGAGACCGAGCGGTTGGGAGGATCGGCTTATTCTGGAAGAGATCCCGTTCTTCACCACGTACTTCCAGTGGGACGGAGTGGTACGGGAGAACAACGAAAAAGAAGGGCTTCAATTCGTGCTCCAAAGGTACTACGATATGAACAATCGATTCTATCTGGACTTTCCGCCAGACATGTATAATAAGATTACCATCACGCCGGAATCCAACAAAAATGCTTATTTGAATTTTGTGACGACCGACACGGGAGAGTCCGTTGCCGAGATTAAATTCTTTTCAAAGGCCCAGTGGGGAAAAGCCGAATCCGATTGGGAGATTCTGGTGAAGGAGAAAAACCGCGTAATTGCTTATCGCAGTCATGGCGATCTGAAATTGAGTAAAAAAGATAAAAAGCCAAACAGCAATAATGTGGCTCCTATCGAAAGAAAGGGGAACTAGACCTTGAGTAAAGTGCTCATATTAGAAGATGAAGAATCTATCCGCAGTTTTATCGTAATTAATCTGAAACGAAACGGCTTTGACGTCCTGGAGACTGGGGATGGCAACGAAGCCCTTCGTTTGCTGCAAACGACGCCAGATATCGATATCGCCTTGCTTGATGTCATGGTACCAGGGATTGACGGATTTGAAGTTTGCCGCAGAATTCGGGAAACGAACGAGCGGATCGGTATTATTTTCCTGACGGCAAAAGTTCAGGAGCAGGATAAAGTGTATGCCCTCTCCGTTGGTGCCGATGACCACGTAAGCAAACCGTTCAGTCCGACGGAGTTAATCGCCAGGCTGCAATCTTTACTGCGGAGGGTGAATGTCCAGCGTGCGGGAACCGCCAAGGTATCGTTTCAATCAGGTCCCTTTACGCTGGATCTGATCTCCAAGCAGTTTAAGAAGAACGGGCAGCCGGTGGAGCTGACGCCAACAGAATTTTCGCTGGTGCAGTTTTTCCTGGAGAAAGAAAACACGCCGCTTAGTCGTGATGTGCTGCTCGATCATGTATGGGGCAAAGAATATATGGGTGACCCCAAAATCGTGGACGTGAACATTCGGAGACTGCGCCAAAAAATCGAAGGCAATCCTTCCGAGCCGGAATACCTCCAGACGGTATGGGGACACGGCTATAAATGGAAGGGTCAGGGACAATGATCATCAAAAAAGGCATTCGGCGGCAAATCGTGCTGCACTACTTCCTGGTAGTGTTCATCGCCTTGCTGCTGATTGAGGTTATATTTCTAATCGCTTTACGATCGTATTATTACGATACGGTATACAATCATATTTTGAATCACATTAATACCGCCAACGCCTTTTATCAGCCCTTCCGATTAACCTCGACGGAGAACGCTAACCAGTTGAGCGAGATGGTTCGCCATTTTGAATTGTATACAACGGAGCTTCAAATTTTGAATCCGGGTGGTCAAGTTCTCTCCACATCCACCGGTTTCGAAATAGAGCAGACCATCAAGACCAGTGATGTCACCCAAGCGCTTGCAGGCAATACGGGCCATTGGATTGGTAAGCAGCAAGGTACGGGGCAGATCGTAATGGCTGTATCTCAAACCGTTTCGAACGGATTTGAGAAAACGTACATTCTTCGTTATGTGACTTCGCTTGAGTTCATTAACGACAAGCTAATGAAAATCACGCTGTTTGCCGTCAGCATCGGTGGGGCCGTGCTAGCGCTCGTGCTTGCCTTCAGCATCGGGCTGGCCAACTCCATCGTAAAGCCGCTCAACAACATTACCACGGTATCGGCGCAGATGGCCAAGGGCAGGTTTAACGTGAGAATCAAAGGCGATTATAAATACGAGCTTGGTGAGCTGTCGTCAACCCTGAACTACATGGCGCAGGAGATTGTACGAAGCAATCAGGTAAAGGATGATTTTGTTTCATCCATTTCGCATGAACTGCGGACTCCGCTCACAAGCATTAAGGGCTGGAGTGAAACGCTCGACTCCGGCGGCTATGATCCGGAAGAAACGAAGATCGGGATGCAGATTATATCCAAGGAAACCGATCGCTTGATCGGTCTTGTTGAAGAGCTGCTCGACTTCTCCAAGCTCCAGCAGAATGAGATGAAACTTGTGAAGGGTATCGTGAATTTACGGGAGCTTCTGCAGGAGATTATGCTCAATCTGTGGACGAAGGCCGAGAAGAAGGGCATCCAGATCAAACTGGAGACTGATGAAAAACCGATTCTCTATGGGGATGCCAACCGCTTGAAGCAGGTGTTTCTGAATATTGTGGACAATGCAATTAAATTCTCGCATGAGAACGGCTTGATCAACCTGTCCTTCGCTATGGAAGACAAGTTTGTGATCGTAACCGTGGAAGATCACGGTATTGGCATATCGGATGAACATCTGCGGCGGGTGAAGGACCGGTTCTTCCAGGTTAATCCACTTAACGGAGGAACGGGCCTGGGCCTGGCGATTACGCAGCAGCTCATTGAGCTCCATGGGGGCACGATGGAGATGGAAAGCGAGCTCGGTCACGGAACATCCGTTATCGTCAAGCTGCCGCTGCCTGAAGGGAAAATACCGATGGCCGGCGGATTAGAGAACGGTGAGGATGACGTAGCCGGACCGACCATTTAAGCTTTGCCGGGTTACCGGCAAAGCTTTTTCTTAAGACTAACAGAATTCATAAGTTTCTAGCGAAGCGTGAGCAATTCTGAAGCATAGGCTCCACTTTGTGGGGCTGTTTAAAAGGGGGGGTGAGGAATTGGGATACACAGCAGCAACGTTTTCTACGGAGCAAGGTCTGTTTGAATTAAAAGCGGCTGAAGCAGAACAGGCAGGGGAGATGCTGTCGCTTCTCAAGGAAGCGGCGGAGGTGATGGAGCAGCAAGGACGCAAGCAGTGGAGTCCATCGCTCTTTTCCTTGGACTTGATGGAGCAGTACCTGGCGGAGCGCGAAGTGTTTATCCTGTGGCACAGTGACCTGGCCGTCGGCATGTTCACGTTACAGTATGGGGATCCAGCCTACTGGGGAGAGCGTGACGATCCGGCTTATGGATATTTGCATCGGCTGACCGTACGCGCTTCCTATCGGGGGCTGGAGCTGGGTACGAAGATGATTTCTTTTGCGGAATCGTATTTGTTATCGAAGGGTAAACTGGGGTTCAGACTGGATTGCGTATCCCATCTGCCAACGCTGAATCAATTTTATCAGCGCCAAGGATTTCAGTTCGTGGCTGAGCAGGATATGGGTGGTCGCTTCGTGAATTTATATGAGAAGAGATTTTTTGCATAATTTTACCGTGTTACAAAATCTATGTCGCATGCGCTTGAGACACAGTCAGCAGGGCACGATACATGAGAAAAAGCGATCCGTCACGGATCGCTTTTTTGTATAAAAGTCTGAAGGGATTTATCTCAGAGCTAATATTCTGTTGAAGAAACTCGTTTAAGATGAAGAGACATTCGCCCGCAAGCGTCCTTTTTCGTATACATCCTGAAGCAGTCGGGACGGTTGGGTACGAATGGTTGGTTTCGGGAGCACGGTCTCGTAAGGTCCAACGACCACAACGTTGCCGGGAGCTCCTTTTACAATCGCTCCATCCTTGATGATCGCTCCCTCGCCAATAATAGCATGCTCGATATGGACGCCCTTGCCGATTTTGGCATTCGGCATGACCACACTGTCCTTGACGATGGAGTATTTGCCGATCTCTGCACCGCAGAATATAACGGAGCTCTTGGCTTTTCCTTCGAATGTGCATTGGTCATGAATCAAGCAGTCCGTGTGTTCCGCATTGCGTGTCCGCGCTGCCGCAAGTTTGGTCTTCCATGCACGGGTATACATGGGCCAATCGGATCTCTCCAGCACAAGCTCGTTTTGGCTAAGCACATCCATGTGGGCTTCCCAGAGGCTCTCTACGGTGCCCACATCGCGCCAGTAGCCCTGGAAGCGAAATGCAAGCAGCGACTCTTCTCCGGACAGCATCTTAGGGATGACATCCTTCCCGAAGTCATGGCTGGAGTTTGGATCAGCTGCATCCTCAATGAGGTGCTGCTTCAGATAGTCCCAACGGAACAAATAAATGCCCATTGAGGCAAGGTTGCTTTGCGGTTCTGCCGGCTTTTCGGCAAATTCAATGATATTGAGATTGTCATCAACGCTCATGACGCCGAACCGGCTGGCGTCTTCCCAAGGCACTTCCATCACGGAGATCGTGGCAGGAGCCGCTTGTTTCATGTGAGCTTCAAGCATTTCGCGGTAATCCATCTGGTAAATATGGTCCCCGGATAGAATAAGGACGTGTTCGGGATTTTGATCATCGATGTATGGAATGTTTTTATAAATGGCGTCTGCTGTACCCAAGTATCCATCTTGGTGCGTGCTGTTGGATGGAAGCAGAGCAATGCCTTCGCGTCCTGTATGTGTTAGTCCCCAGGGTTCACCTTCACCGATATGTTCGTGTAATGATTCTGCCTCATATTGTGTAAGTACTCCAACCGTATCGATTCCGGAGTTCACACAATTGCTGAGAGGAAAATCGATTATACGATAATGTCCGCCAAAAGGAACGGCGGGTTTTGCCAGCTTGGACGTAAGGGGAGCTAATCGTTTACCCTCTCCACCGGCCAGAAGCATAGCAATACAGTCTTTTCTCTTCATCACGTTTCCCTCCCAATGTATTTTCACGTTGTACATTACATAAACGATATTCCCGGGGTTTGAAACGATTATATTGAAAAAGTAAATTGAAAATTACAAAATTATTTTTCAGGGACATTTTTTATTTTCAACATGGTTAGAATGGGGTAATAGCACTAATAATATTGGATTTTTAAGAAAAAGCGGGTGACGATGATTGAACCAAGCAGTTAGGGAAGGAAACATGACTCCGGAACAATTGTATTTATTTCATGAAGGAACCTGGTATCACAGTTACCAATGCATGGGCGCACACCGTGCAACTGAAGATGGAGAAGAAGGCGTGCGGTTTACGGTATGGGCTCCAAATGCAAGGCAGGTGGGTCTTGCCGGAGACTGGAACGGCTGGGACGGTTCCCAAGACACGTTATATAGGATACCCGATTCGGGAATTTGGAGTCGGTTTTTCCCTGGGATACAGACTGGAACTTATTACAAATATCATATCACCGGACCGTATGGAGAAACGTTCTTGAAGGCCGATCCATACGCGTTTCAAGCCGAAGTTCGACCTGCAACGGCATCGGTTGTGACCGATCTCTCTGGATATCATTGGCAAGATGCTGCATGGAAAAGAAAGAACAAATCCCCCTACACCAAGCCGATGAACATATATGAAATGCATTTTGGAACCTGGCGGCAAAAGGAGGACGGCTCGTTCTATACATACCGCGAACTGGCGGGCGAGCTGATTCCTTACTTGCTGGAGATGAGTTATACCCATGTGGAATTCATGCCCTTGGCTGAGCATCCGTACGACCTTTCATGGGGGTATCAGGGAACCGGATTCTTTGCGCTGACCAGCAGATACGGAAGTCCCCATGATTTCATGTATCTTGTTGATCAGCTGCATCAAGCGGGTATCGGCGTGCTGCTCGACTGGGTGCCCGCACATTTTGCCAAGGATGCCCACGGGCTTCGACTGTTTGACGGGGCGCCTCTTTATGAGTACGCAGATCCGCAAAAAGCAGAGAAACCGGGCTGGGGAACATTGTCTTTCGATTATGCCAAGCCAGAGGTGATTTCATTCCTCATCTCCAATGCCTTATTTTGGATGGATATGTATCATATTGATGGTCTTCGTGTTGACGCTGTGACAAGCATGATCCGGCTGGATTTTGAGAAGCGCGAAGGTCAGTACAGCCTTAATGAGCATGGCGGGGTGGAAAATCTCGAAGCGATATCCTTTCTGCAGGAATTGAATAAAGCTGTGTTTCGATATTACCCGAATGCCTTGATGATGGCCGAGGAATCCAGCGCATGGGCAGGAGTTACCGCACCCGTGCACGAGGGAGGTCTCGGGTTTAATTACAAATGGAATATGGGCTGGATGAATGACACGCTGTCCTATGTGGAGCAAGAATTCGATCAGCGGCCTACCCATCATAATTTACTGACATTTCCCATTTGTTATGCCTATTCAGAAAATTTTACATTACCGCTGTCCCACGATGAAGTCGTTCATGGGAAGAAATCTCTGCTTAATAAAATGCCGGGGAGTTATGAACAAAAGTTTGCGGGACTCCGGATTTTGCTCGGATATCAGATCACTCAGCCCGGCAAGAAGCTGCTGTTTATGGGGGGCGAATTCGGCCAGTTCATTGAATGGAAGGATCAGGAGCAGCTGGATTGGCTGCTGCTGGACTACGAAAGCCACCGGAAGCAGCTGGCTTACACGTCAGCGTTAAACCGCATGTACGTGGAGGAGAAGGCGCTATGGGAGCAGGATCACAGGTGGGAAGGCTTTGAGTGGCTTAGCGCCGACGATCATGAGCAAAGTGTCCTATCGTACATGAGAATGGGCGCAAAACCTGGTGATACACTGATCATCGTCATTAATTTTCAGCCCCGGGCATATGACCAATATCGGATCGGCTTACCGAGATCGGGTCAGTACGTGGAAATATTGAATTCCGATCACACCGATTATGGAGGCTCCGGACTGGTCAATGACGAAGTCATGAAAGCGGAGAAAATGGTCTGGCATGGCCAATCATACAGCCTCGAGATCAAGCTGCCTCCGCTGGGCATGGTGGTGTTAAAGAAAAAGCCGCGTTCCAGAAAGCCGCTGGCTCAAGAGGACGTTTCACTGAAGGCGGCAGCAGTAAAAGAGAAAACGGCACGAAAAACCAAGCGAATTCAAAGGGGGAAGCAGGATTGAAATTGTTATTTGCAGCCTCAGAATGTGGACCGTACATTAAAACAGGCGGATTGGCGGATGTGATCGCTGCTTTGCCTAAATCCCTTCATGGCATGGGCGAGGATATTCGGGTGGTTCTGCCCAAATATCGGGGAATTCCTGATGACTACCGGGAGCGCATGTCGCATGTAGGGGAAACCCGGGTTCGGGTTGGCTGGCGCGAGCAGTATTGCGGCATCGAGTCCCTGGTAGAGGACGGGGTTACGATCTATTTCATAGATAATGAATATTATTTTGGCCGCGACGGCATTTACGGCTACATGGACGATGGCGAACGCTTTTCGTTCTTCAACCGCGCCGTCCTTGAGATATTGCCGGTTATCGACTTTCAGCCGGAAGTGCTTCACTGTCATGATTGGCATACGGCTATGATTCCGCTTCTCCTTGAAGATGTCTACCGTCATGATCCCTACTATGCGGGAATCCGAACCGTATTTACAATCCACAATTTGTTGTATCAAGGTGTATATCCATACGAGGTGCTGGTCGATCTGCTTGGAATCCACAGCCGCCATTTTACAGCGGAAGGCGTGGAATATTACGGAAACGTGAATTTCATGAAAGCGGGCATCGTCTATGCAGACCATGTAACGACGGTTAGCCCGACTTATGCCTCTGAGATTCAGACCGGTTATTACGGATACGGCCTCGACGGGCTTTTGTCAGCCCAAGGTTCGAGATTGAGCGGCATCGTGAATGGCATTGATACCAAGAGCTACAACCCGGCGACCGATCCGCATATCGCGATGAAGTACCGGAGCGGACTGAATAAGAAAACGCAGAACAAAATTGCCCTGCAGAAAGAGTTGAATCTTCCTGTGGCACCGCATATTCCGTTGATGTCGATGGTGACGCGGCTGGTCGATTCGAAGGGCCTCGATCTGGTCATTCTGATTCTGGATGAGCTGCTCTACTACGATGAGATTCAATTTGTTGTCCTGGGAACGGGGGACCCTTCTTATGAACATTGGTTCCGGGAAGCGGCGAATCGGTATCCCAATAAAATGTCGGCCCAGATTCGCTTTAATGAACCGTTATCTCGGCGCTTCTACGCTGGGAGCGACCTGTTCCTGATGCCTTCCAAATTTGAACCGTGCGGTATCAGCCAACTCATCGCCATGCGGTACGGCAGTGTGCCGATTGTCCGCGAAACAGGCGGACTGAATGATACAGTTCATGCATACAATGAATATACGGGGGAAGGGAACGGATTCTCCTTTAAGGATTACAATGCGCATGATATGATGAACACGATCCGGCGTGCGACCTCTATTTACCGCGTGCCTGAGCACTGGCGTAAAGTGAGCAAGAATGCATTGGGCGGAGATTACAGCTGGAACGTTTCAGCCAAGGAATATCAGGAGATCTACCAAAAAATCACCAAATCTCATGCTTAAAACCGTAACAAGACACAGGGGTGCAAGGATAGCCGAATAACGCTGCTATCCTTGCACCCCTGTGCTCGTTTAAGCCCGGTATGGTTTTAGGCTGTCAGAGGTTTACATAAGATGGGTTTACGAATGTTTCAATTCCCGGCATAAAATTCGATACGAGTAGGGTTCTAAATCGATATGCATCGTACCGTTTACCGGTTTTACGGGATCTTTCGTCTCGGCATCAATCCAATCGGTTGTGACAATAGGATGCGAGATGGTCCGCTTCGAGTCGCTGTTGTTCATCCAGACGATAAAATGCATGGTTTCGTCCGCACGCTCGTACACAATGCAAGGATCATGGAGATTCGCCTGCAGGAAGCGGAAGCGTCCCTGTCTCAGCGCCTTATGCTTTTTCCGAAGCGCGATCATCCCTTGATAAAACTTATAGAGCTCTTGATTTCGTTTCTTAGAATCCCATTCCATGCATTTGCGGCAGTCGGGATCTCCGTCCCCTGTCAATCCGATTTCGTCGCCATAAAAGATGCACGGCGTTCCCATGAACGTAAACAGAAATACAACCGTGAGTTTCATGCGCCGGATATCTCCACCTACACGGGTAAGCAGCCGCGGCGTATCGTGGCTGCACAGCAGATTAAAGACCACTTCGTTGGTCTGCTGCGGATATCGCATCAGGATCGAGCCGATGCGGTTGGCGAACGTGAGCCCGTCCATGTTGCCATTGAAGAATTCCAGCACCTTATCGGCAAAAGGATAATTCATGACGGAATCAAACTGGTCACCCTGCAGCCAGATTAAGGAGTCCGACCAGACCTCGCCCACGATATAAGCTTCAGGGTTGGCCTTCTTGACTACCTGTCTGAAATCCCGCCAAAAATGATGGTCAATTTCATTGGCAACGTCCAGACGCCAGCCGTCTAGATTGATTTCCTTGATCCAATATTCGGCTACACCCAGCAAATACGCCTTCACTTCAGGATTGGCGGTATTGAATTTCGGCATATTTCCGAAAAAGCCGAAGGTATCGTAGCTGGGAATGCCATCCTTGACCTCGCAAGGAAACTGGTTCACATGAAACCATTCGGCATATCTGGATTTCTCGCCGTGCTTCAGCACGTCCTGAAAGGGAGGAAACTCCTCGCTACAGTGATTGAAAACCGCATCGAGAATCACTCGGATGCCTTTTGCGTGACAAGTATCAACTACTTTTTTCAACAATTCATTATCGCCAAAGTGCGGATCCACCTGTTTATAATCAACCGTGTCATATTTATGATTGGAGGGGGAGAGGAAGAGCGGAGTAAAATAAATGGCGTTAATGCCCAGATCAACGAGATCATCCAGATGATCCAGTACGCCCTGCAGGTCACCGCCGAAGAAATTATCCACCTCTGGCTTGCCGCCCCAGGCCTCGGTTTCTTCAGGATTGGTGGCAGGATTTCCGTTAGCAAAGCGCTCCGTCATAATTTGATAAAACACGGCTTCTTTGGCCCATTCCGGTACTTTGAATACATCGACTTCATGTATGTACGGAAATTCAAAGTAACCTGCAGGCGGATAAGGATAGTCCCATCCGATCCCGCTGTCCACCATATAAACCGTTTCATCACCGGCATGAATCCGAAAGCCGTAGGACAGTCTTTTGTATTTCGGCCTGACTCCGCATTCCCAGTAATCAAACATGTCATCCGAGGCGGCCTTTTCCATGGTGATCTCGAAGTACGTACGGTCCCAATCGTATTTGTCGCCGGTCATGGCAACAACAGAATCAATGTCGTTTTTCTTGGTTCGGATCCGAAGATGAATGGTTTTTGTATCATATGCGTAAGCCCATTTATCTCTTGGAACATGATACAGTGCTTCTAACAGCATGGTTACACCTCCTATATGAGTAAAGCTATAGCTAATTAATAACCAACTGCTGGCTTGCATGAATCATGGAGTGAAAGAGACAGTCCGGGAAGCCTTCATCTATCATGTACCGGATTTCATACGCTATTATAAGATGGGAAGGGGACGGATAGATTATGCATCGTTAGAAAGTTCACCCTAGATCCTCTTATCACTTAATGGTAATGCTGAAGTCCTGTATTTACATTAATATGTAGGGAGAAGTGTATGTCCCGTTTTGGCAAAATGGGCAAAGTGTTTTCCACAATATGGACTATCTATTGATTCTACCCCCTAATTTATTTGTTTAAATGGTTAAAGGAATCATGAGTAACATAATCCTATGGGTATGATGAATTGACCATTGTATTAAAATAATGAAGCAAAGCGACTTGTAAGGTTTAGATCAGGTTTGATGCTCAGGAGAACCCATGAATTTTCATTGCATATTCATGCATCCTGTTTTATAATGACTCAGTTGCATTTTTTCTATGATTGAATCTATTCGTAACAGTTAGGGGAGAAACGAGACATATGAAACGTAAATTTACAGCGTGGATGACCCTGTTCATGGTGGTCGTGCTGTCTTTTGGCAGTATCGTCCATGCGGAGGGTGAGAAGAAAACGGTGATTCTCGGCACGAGTGCCGATTATGCGCCTTATGAGTTCCATAAAACGATAGATGGCGTCGATACCATCGTCGGATTTGACATCGATATTGCGAAGGAAATCGCCAAGGATCTTGGCGCCGAGCTCATTATTAAGGACACCTCCTTTGATGCGCTCTTGCCGGAGCTGACGAGCGGACGCGTGGATTTCGTCATATCGGGCATGAATCCGACGGAAGAGCGCCGAAAAAGCATTGATTTTTCCGAGCCTTATTATGCTGCAGAACAATCGGTCGTCGTTCGTAAGGAAGATGCACTTAAGTTCAACACGCTTGAAAGCCTGGAGGGAGCTCGTATCGGGGTTCAGAAAAGCTCCATTCAGGAGTCCATTGCCAAAACAATCCCGAAAGCCAATGTGATATCACTGGATAAAATCCCGGACCTGCTGCTGCAGCTGGAATCTGAGCGTGTGGATGTTGTTCTCGCCGAGTATCCGATCGCGAAGACCAACATGAATGAAGCGACGATGGTCATCACGGACGCAAAACCGACGGCTGAGAACGACGCCTATGCCATCGGGGTTCGTAAAGGGAACGAAGAGCTGCTGAAGAGCATTAATGCTACACTTGAGCGCTTGAAGGAGAATGACCAGATCCAGAAGTTTGTCGACGAGGCCAGTGACCTGGCTGCAGGTCGTAAGGCAGAGAATCTGAACACATTCGAATTCTTTTGGAAGTATCGCGATTATTACGCCAAGGGAATCCAGTTTACGCTGCTTATTTCGGCACTTGGTGTATTTTTTGGCTTCATTCTCGGTTTGATTATCGCTTTAATGCGGATGTCGGGTGTCAAAATCCTTAAGTTTTTGGCGACAGCTTATATCGAGATCATTCGCGGTACGCCGATGCTGGTCCAGTTGTTTATTATCCATTACAGCTTGGCGGCGTTTGATATTAAATTCTCACCGATTCAGTCGGGGATTTTGACGCTTTCTATCAACAGTGCGGCATATTTGGCTGAAATATTCCGTGCCGGCATTCAAGGCGTGGACCGCGGTCAATTGGAGGCCGCACGCTCCCTCGGAATGACCAAGGGCAAAGCGATGCGCCACATTATATTGCCGCAGGCGTTAAAAGGCGTTCTGCCTGCAATCGGTAATGAGTTTGTTGTTATCATTAAGGAATCTTCCATCGTCTCCTTTATCGGTGTGGTGGACATTATGTATCAAGCCCAGATTTTGCGCGGTATGACCTTTGCGGCATTGAATCCGCTGCTTGTGGCTGCCCTGATTTACTTTATACTGACATTCGTTCTCTCGAAGCTTCTGGGTGTCTGGGAAAGGAAGTTGAGTGCAAGTGATAACCGTTAAGGATCTTCATAAATCATTTGGCAAGCTGGAAATATTGAAGGGCATTAACATCGAGATTGCAAAAGGAGAAGTGGTGGTTGTCATCGGACCGAGCGGCTCCGGTAAAAGCACCTTTTTACGCTGTCTCAATTTGCTTGAAGTGCCGACCAGCGGCGAAATTTCGTTCGAGGGTGAGCTGATCACCGCCAAGAATCACAATATCAATGCTACCCGCGAGAAAATGGGCATGGTGTTTCAGCAGTTTAACCTGTTTCCTCACAAGAAGGTCATCGAGAATATTACGCTTGCTCCTATTCAGGTCAAGGGGGTCTCGGCGAAGGAAGCTGAGGCTACTGCAGACGAGCTGCTGAAGTCGGTGGGGTTGCAGGATAAGAAGGAGTCTTATCCTTCCCAGCTGTCCGGTGGACAGAAGCAGAGAATTGCCATAGCGCGAGCACTCGCGATGCAGCCGCATGTCATGCTGTTTGACGAACCAACCTCCGCACTGGACCCGGAGATGGTGGGTGAGGTATTGGAAGTAATGAAGAAGCTTGCCGATGGCGGGATGACGATGGTCATTGTCACCCATGAGATGGGCTTCGCCCGGGAAGTGGGAGATCGGATCCTGTTCATGGATGGCGGTAAAATCGTAGAGGAAGGCACGCCGGACCAGCTGTTTGGCAATCCGACTCATCCTCGTACGCAAGAGTTTTTAAGTAAGGTTTTGTAACTTTTATAACTGCATTGTAACAGACGAGAACAGCGCCATACCTGATTGTTTCAGGAATTGGCGCTGTTTTTGTTTGCGTATTGGTAACAATTGCTTGCAGTATAGGTTACAAAATTGTGATATATTCATGTTCGTTGACATACTACATCCGATTTATCAAGTTACATATAAGGAGGCATCTTTAGATGTTACAACAAATGAAAGCATGGACTAAACATCGTGGACTCAACCATAAGATCGCTGGAAAAACCGCAAAATGGTTTACCATTACAGCCGTTGCGCTTGGCATGACTTTTGCCGGAGGCGGCTTGCAAGCCCATGCAAGCTCCGTACACGTAGCGAAGAACGGCGATACCTTCTATTATTTGTCCAAACAGTACGGCGTTAATATGGACAAGCTGATGAAAGCCAATCCGAAAATTAAAGCAACGAATATATACGCTGGTCTGAAAATCACCATTCCCGGCTCGGTATCGATGAACTCGACAGCGTCTGCTGCGCCCATTGCTCCAGGCGCTTCCGGGTTTACGCCTAGCTTGAGCGTTTCCCCTGGGAAGAATGTAGTGGAAGCATGGGGCAAGACATTTAATTACAGCAAAACATTGTCCGTCAAAGCAACCGCATATTCTGCTGCTGCAAGCGAGAACGGCAAATGGGGCGCTGTTGATTACTTCGGAAATTCCCTTGAGCTTGGTACCATTGCTGTCGATCCAAAAATCATTCCGCTCGGCACCAAGGTGCTCGTAACAGGACATGAGCATCCAGGTCTGCCGAAAAAGGCATTTGTGGCAGAAGCACGTGATATCGGCGGGGCTATTAAAGGGAATAAGATTGATATCTTCATCCCGGGTTCCCAATCGTCCGTGAAGCAATTCGGCATCCAGGATATCAAATTGTTCATTATCGAATAATTCAATCTATCAACATGGCAATTTTAATATGATAGACGGCTAGTCTGGATCAATGCTCCAGTCAGCCGTCTTTTTATGTTATGGGGATCTATCTCGACTCTGACACGCCTAACATCTCGGGCAGTGTCACGAAGCTATATCCCTTTCTCCGCAGTTCGGTAATAATATCCGGAAGCGCTTCGATCGTCCCGGTTAGGTCCGATCCCACGCCACCTCCGGCATGCTGGAGTACGATTGAGCCTGGCCCGACTGCTGATAGAATGTTGCTCTTAACCTCTTCCTTAGCCAGACCCTTCCAATCAAGTGAGTCGACATTCCAATTCACGATTTTGTACCCATTTTTGCGTGCCCACTGTAGCTGCTCTTCATTTATATCGCCGTATGGCGGACGGATTAGCCGAGGATCCACACCGGTCAGTGATTTCAAGATCGTGTTGGTACGTTCGATTTGGCCTTTAAATTTGTCCAGGCTCAACTTGTTCAGCTGCGCATGATTATAGGAGTGATTGCCAATGGCGTGACCTTCATCATGGATTCGTTTTGCGAGTTCGGGGTGTTTTTTGGCCCGTTCCCCCACTGCAAAGAATGTGGCTTTCACCTCAAACTCTTTAAGGACGTCCAGTACTTTGCCGGTAAATCGGGGATCCGGAACATCGTCAAAGGTCAGAGCGATCTGTTTGACCCGGGGTCCGCTAGAGCGAAAGGTATCCGGGTATTTTCTCAGCAATTGACTTAAAGACGGCGCATCGTCTGAATTTTGGTTCTTACTTTGATTGGCATGCTGACCGGATTCCGACATGACGGAAGTGTCTTGGGGGTGAAGTGACAAACGATGTACATCGGATGCGTTTGCCGGGATGTCCGGCCCCATTAAAAAGAGTAACATAATCCACAACAGGCAGCTTCCTGCGCGGTATCGTTTGAACATCACGATCGGCCCCTTTAGCTTTTTAATATGGTATGCCCAGTTGAATGGGTGATTATCCTCAATATGGGAATGCGATGTTTTTTAGTTTTCCCTCAGAAAGGTGTATAATAACCGGTATCAGATTTTATTACATCTTGATCATTTGGATGTGGAAGGAGATAATCGCTTGGCAGACTTGTTTACACCTTACAATTTCAAGAATTTGACCCTCAAGAACCGCATTGTTATGCCACCGATGTGTCAATATTCCGTTCAAGCTGAGGACGGGATTCCGAATGATTGGCATTTTGTTCATTACGTCAGCCGTGCCGTAGGAGGTACTGGCTTAATTATTGTGGAAATGACAGGGGTCCATCCTGATGGACGCATAACGAATCAGGATACGGGGATATGGGACGATAACCAGATTCCGGCCTATCGCCGTATTGTGGAGAGCGTGCATTCTTATGGAACCAAGATTGGTATCCAGCTTGGGCATGCCGGAAGAAAAGCGCAGGATGCAGAGCCGTCAGTGGCCCCTTCTGCGATTCCGTTCAGCTCCCATTACAAAATGCCCAGGGTGCTATCCGGGGCCGAAGTGGAAGAGCTCATTCAAGCCTTCAGGGAAGGCGCTCGTCGAGCTGTTGAAGCCGGGTTCGATACCGTTGAGATTCATGGCGCCCATGGCTATCTCATTCATCAGTTTCATTCGCCGCTCACGAATCAGCGCAGTGACGAATATGGTCAAGATCTTCCGCTATTCGGCGAGCGGGTTGTTCGAGCGGTTAAAGAAGTGCTGCCTGAGGGCATGCCGATCATTATGAGGGTATCTGCGAAAGAATATGTGGACGGAGGCTACGATGTGCAGTACTGCGCAGAAGTCTGCACACGTTACCGGGATGCCGGCGTCGATATTTTTCATATCTCCTCGGGGGGAGAAGGCCAGGTCGGCGCAAATGGCGGCCCGGAAGCGAAGCCCGGTTATCAGGTGGATCTGGCAGCAGAGTTCAAGCAGCTGTTAAAGGTGCCTGTTATTGCGGTAGGAATGCTGGATGATTACCATGCCGCGCAAGAGGTGATTTTGTCAGGCAAAGCGGATCTGGTGGCGATTGGCCGGGGGATGCTCCGGGATCCCTACTGGGCCGTTCACGCAGCCAAGGCGCTTGATGGCGGACAGAAAGTTCCCAAGCAATATGAACGAGGATATTAAATTGAACAACCTCTAAAAATTTTGAAACGTTTTGGATCATGGAACGTAAACATTAATCATATACCAGTATTTTAAAGTGAAAGCGAGAGGAAGAGAACGATGTCCATATTTAAAAGATTGCGCGATTTGACCATGTCCAATATTAACGCCATTATCGACAAGGCGGAAGACCCGATTAAAATGACGGATCAGTACATTCGGGATATGACGGAAGACCTTGAGGATGCCGAGAAAGCGGTAGCTTCGCAAATTGCCATCGAGAAACGCTTTAAAGCACTTTATGAAGAGCAAGCTGCACTTGTTGAAAAACGCACGCAGCAGGCTCATACGGCAGCACAAGCTCAAAACGTTGATCTTGCCCGCCGCGCGCTGGAAGAGAAGAAGGCCGCCGAGGCCAAGCGTGATGAGTACAAAGCAAGTTACGATCAGAACAAACTGGCAGCTGACAATCTGCGCGGGAAGCTGGAAGAAATGCGTAAGCAGCTTACAGCGATGAAGAACAAGCGCGAAACTTTGGTCGCCCGTTATAATGCGGCTAAAGCGCAAACCGAGATCAACAAAGCGATGAACGGGTTTGGTTCCGACACAGCATCGGCTGGATTGAAACGTATGGAAGAGAAGATGCTCGCTATGGAAGCACGTGCGGAAGCAAGCAATGAAATGTCGGCAAAAGAGAAATCCCTTGACGAAGAATTTGAGAACCTTGGCAAGGACAAAGTCGTTGAGGATGAGCTTGCAGCTTTGATGAAGCAATACGAGAACAAGTAAAAGGGATTCACCGGTCTAACAGGTATATAGTTTAGGGGGCGAGGGAGAAACAGCAGGGCTGAATGCAGCCGTGCTTCTCCTTCGCTTTTGTTTGATTGATCGTAGATATACATGGGGCACATCCCTTTATGAGCATCTGTCTTCGATTGAAGCAGTTCGGGCTCAAGGAGTTGTTTGTATGTTGAATGTGGAGGCTTAGAGATGGATTTTGATATGATCTTGCGTGTATTGCTTTGGACAGCTGTCGGTGGGCTGCTGTTGTTTGTTTTGATGTTTGTGGATTCCCTGTTCACGAAATATAACGATCTTGAAGAAGTGAAAGCGGGTAATATGGCGGTAACCACAAGACTGATAATGAAGCTGTTCGCACAAGGGTATATTTTATCCGTGTCGATCGGAACCTCATATCATCTGCTTGAGGCCATTGTGGTATCGATCATTTCATTTATCATATTGCTGGTTCTCGAATCGTTAACAGAGCTCATGCTTCGTAACTTCGGCAAGCTGAATCTTGACAAAGGGACCCGCGAGGGAAAGACGGGATACGGTTTGTTTGCAGGTTCGCTGCATGTGGTTGGGGCGTTAATTATTACCGCTTGCCTATAGAACGCATAATGGAGATAGGGGACAGGAAAGATGAGTATGTGGAAAAGAATCAGCAATTTATTTAGTAAGCCGGAGCCGCCCAAGGTTGAGAAAAGCATGCTGCAGCTGGCTCCTGGCGATATTTGCGAAGTGTCTCTGGTCACTTATGAAGTCACGGGTCGGGTGCACAATCGCGGTCGTAATGCGGTCGTCTTGACGCTGCAGGATGGCAGCACCATTGCTTATCTTCATATCGAAGAGCGCGAGACGGTTCAGTATGCGTTATACGCTCCGATCGATGGACGGCTGGATTCTCCCGATGAGGTACCGTCCATCATCGATTTGGATGATCATGTATTTCATTTGGAAGAGGAATACGGGGGACATGTTTCGATTACCGGTCGAACCGCGTTTACGCAAAGCGGGGAGCAGCACGTATGGCAATACCAATCGGATGATTACAAGCTGCTGCGAATTGAATGGCAGAACGGGCGGTTTATGTTGTATGAAGGCGAGAAAGTGATACCGGGGGACGTTCGAGTTATCCGGGCGACTTAGGAGTGGTGGCATGAAGGAACGCTCTTTTATATCTGTGAAAATCATATTGGTGCTGAGTTTGCTCGTATCATTATTGAGTGGATGCGGCGCGCCGAATATCAAGGATACCTATCCGCTGGAATCCGTCAATCGAGACGGAAATGCTACGTCCTATGTGTACCGGGCAGCTGATAAAAGCGTTCCGGATGTCGCAGGCGAGCTCATCGCGGCGAACACGCCGGATCAATCGTCTCCTGAGGATACCGAGCGGATGTTTTTGGTGTATGGGGATGAGTATTACCATTTGCAGCAGGACCCCCAGAAGCCGACCGATACGCTGATCGAAATCGACTCCAAGGAGTATGTTCAGCGCAATTATGATTCAAGTTTCCTGCAAGGGTACTTAACAGCAGTTCTAATCGGGAATTTGTTCGATTCGATGGGCGGCGGGGGTTACCGGGGGTATACAAGTAAAGATGTGTATAAGCCGGCACAAGGTAACTATAAGAAGCCAACAAGCCAGGATAAGAAGATGGCTCCGCCGCTCACGGTGGACCGGAGCGGGAAGATTACCCGGCGTGGCCAGGATTCTGCCGGTACCGGCGGAAGCCTGTTCAGACGAAATCCGGATACAAGCGGAGACCGCGGCACGATCAAGCGCGGCGAAAGCGGGGGAGGTTTGTTCGATTCGCCGAAGAAATCGTACAAGAAGCCGAAGACCCGAATCGGATCTGGCAAGATCTCCCGAAGGGGACGAAGGTAAAGCAAGGAATTCAAGCGTATGGTCTGGTGACCATGCGCTTTTTTGTCTGGAGGCCCGTACACACTCGGTTGTTGTCTTCATACGATAAATCGGATGGATGAGACCTGAAGCTCGGTTTGAAGATTGTGCAGAATGTAGTACAGTAAGAATGTCAGTTTTCTTTGAGTCAGAAAGTGAGGGATGCGTTGTGAAGGATAATCATTCGATATCGCCTAAGAAACAAAATCATAAATTTGATCGGCGCGCATTACAGGTAGCGGACGCGCAAGCGCTTGCCGCTTCTTATGCGGGGCTTGGTCAGGAGGAGCTCATTCGACTGCAGGACAGTGATGGACGTGTGCTTGCTTCCGATGTCATCGCCCCCCACCCGTTTCCGGCTTTTGCCCGTTCGGGCATGGACGGTTATGCCGTTCGATCAGCGGATTTGGCGGCATGCGATCTAGGGGAAAGGGTGTGGCTTGAGGTTGTCGACCAAATCCCGTGCGGATATGTATCTTCAATCCCGATCGAGCAAGGCAAGGCTTCCCGCATCATGACAGGCGCTCAAGTCCCCGAAGGGGCGGACGCTGTCGTTATGCTTGAAGCGACGGAGCTTCGAATGGAGGATGGGCTAACCCATGTTGGTTTCAAGCGATCGATCGAGAAGGGGAGGAATATCACTCCCCTCGGATTCGAGCTGCAGGAAGGTGATTTGATCCTCCGCAGAGGAACACTCATCGGACCTGGAGAAATTTCGGTTCTGGCCACCTTTGGCATACACCAGGTTGAAGTGTATCGTCAACCGGTGGTAGGAATATTCTCGACGGGCAGCGAACTATTGGACATCACCGAGCCGCTTGAACCTGGTAAAATTCGCAACAGCAATACTTATATGCTCGCATCGCAAATTCGGGAAGCCGGTGGTGTGCCGGTGATTATGGAGGCGATTCCGGATGATATTGAGCTCGCCCGCCAGAAGGTGGAGGAAGCGCTCCAGGTGTATGACATCGTGGTCACGACAGGCGGCGTATCTGTAGGCGACTACGATATCATGGGGGAGCTGGTGACATCCGGCGGTCTGGACATGCTGTTTAATAAAGTCACAATGCGTCCCGGAAGTGTTACAACCGCGGCTGTGAAGGAGGGCAAGCTGCTCTTTGCATTATCGGGTAATCCGGGGGCTTGTTATGTGGGATTTCTGTTGTTTGTCCGACTTGCGATCCGAAAGATGCTTGGCATGGAGCAGTTGTTTTTAACCGAATGGACAGCAGAATTGGGTTCGGATTACTCGAAAGTGAACAACTTTACCCGTTTCGTCCGGGGAAGCCTTGAGGTGTCAAACGGCAAGCTTGTAGCGACACCTGCTTCCCTTGATGAATCAAGTGTCATGATCACGATTAAAGACAGTGACTGTTTAATCGTGATTCCGCCAGAGCTTCGTGGTGCTGTAAAAGGCCAAACCGTACAAGTTCTCGTTCTGCCGGGAGCCTGGTCATGAAGGTTTTCCAGATATGTGGTTATAAAAACAGCGGTAAGACCACATTGATTGCCAGCTTGATCCCACAGTTGAAACGGCATGGCATTCGGGTTGCCGTCATCAAGCACGACGGGCACGGATTCGAAATGGATCACGAAGGGACGGACACGTACAAGTTCCGAGAGGCGGGAGCGGAAGGGATCGCCATCGCTTCACCAGGGCGTACGGCGATGCTGATGGAAACGGAGCTGGAACTTGCGTCATTGGTCCATTTGTACAACGATTTTGATCTGGTGCTTGTCGAAGGTTATAAGATGCAGCCTTATCCAAAGCTCGTATTGCTGCGGGGAACGGAGGACATTGGGCTGCTGGATCAAGTTAAGGAGATCAGGGGTATCGTCGTGCGTCCTGAAATGCTAAAGGAACCGTCAGCCCTGCGTGAGATGCAGCAGCAGCTAGCGGTTCCCCTATTTACTTGGAATGACACGGAGCGGATCACGTCGTTGCTGCTGTCATTTTGAAGAAGTTAGTCCTCTGAGCGGCGTTCAATCGCTTCGGACATCGTTTTGTCCGTTAAGTGGGCATACACTTCGGTTGTCTCGGTGGACGCGTGACCCAGCTGTTCTTTAGTTTTGTAAATATCATTTTGCAGATAATAGTCGGTTGCAAACGAGTGCCGCAGCTTATGCACGGTCAGGGACGGCTTGCCAAAACGCTTGGCGTATTTGATGATCATCGCCTGAATTGCCCGCTTGGTCATGCGTTGCCCTTCATTCTGGCCGTTACGCAGTGCAACGAACAGAGCCTTTTCTTTTTTTGGCACCTTGTAGCGGGCCTGCCGAAGCTGCAAATAATATTCAAGATCGTCTTTGGCTTGCGCACGGAAATAGACCGGGGTCTTAAAGGTTTCGTCGTTATTACCTTTACGATAGACATGCAGCATTTTATTGTTCAGGTCGATGTCTGCAAGATTCAAATTGACCACTTCGGATACACGAAGGCCGGAATTTAATATGAGGCTGGCGATACAGGCATCTCTGACTTTATTTTGTTCATGCGCATAGAGCGCCTGTTTGTTCTGCTCCACATCCAGCCCATAACCTTCGTGAATGTAAGTAATGAAATCCTGAAGTTCTTCTTCTTCCAGTATTTTTCCTTTTAACTTGGCAGCCGTATCTTTAGGTTTATGAATTCGCTTAATTTCCACTTTAGCCATGATATTACGCTTGAGAAGCGGGTAAAACTCCTCGTCTTCCGCGATCTGGCTTAAATAATGAAACAGGGAGCGCAGCGATGAGAGCTTGCGGGAAACCGTGATTCTGGAGTTGGTCCCCTCCCGGCGGGTAGTTAGATATAATCGGTAACTGGTGATGCTGTCCATGCGCAGCGTCTCCAGCTCAAGCAGCGTCACCTCTCGGTTAGAGGTTGCTTGTGACAGCCCTTCCGACCGGAGCCAATTAAAGAACGTTTCATAATCCCTTACATATTCGAGCAGGGTGGAGGGGGAGAGATCCGGGAGCTTGTAGTCAATAAATTGCTGTACGAACCAAGGCATGTCCGGCGATTTCTCATCGAGTCTTGCACGGTCGATATCTTTTTGTATATTCATGTTCCACCTCGAATGATTGTCTTTATAGCAATGACCTGTGTCATTAATTACTAGTGTAACATATGGAAAGTCTATCTTGCTTGCATGTGTCGGATCACTTGGACGAGTCTTACTGATCCGATATAGCGCTTGCGTCTCACAATGAGCGGATACTATGATGAAGATATGAAACATTACAATGATAGATGAGATGCTTTAGGGAGGCGGCAGCATGATTTCAGATCGATGTGAACGCATGGGAATTGTGCTGGTTCCCAAGCGGAAACAAGCCGTTATCGTAAACTTGATGCAATTGTACTTATATGATTTTACCAAGTATCTGGATATTTCGGTGAATGATCAAGGGTTGTTTTTACCCTATCCGGATCTGGATGAATTCTGGAAAAAACGGGAGCGGAAATATCCGTATCTGATTACGTTTGATCAACGGCCAGCCGGGTTTGCCTTGATCGAGCGAATGGATGACGCCGCAGAAGCGGACTATTACATGACGGAGTTTTTCGTTATGCAAAAATATCGGCGTACGGGATTGGGGACTTGGGCGGCAACCCGGCTGTTCGATCAGTTCCAGGGACGCTGGAAGGTGACGCAAGTCAGCAGCAATATACCGGCGCAGGCTTTTTGGCGAAAAGTCATCGAATCTTATACGGGCGGCCGATATGAGGAATATATTGATCCGGTTCGTCACAATCCTTCGCAATATTTCAATTCCTAGAATTGTTACACGGGTCGAAGAAAGCGTTCATTATTGATTATAGAATCTGGTTACAGATCGATGCTTAGGAGGGATTCGGATGTATTTACCGAGCTTTCAGCTGGAAGGAAAAAAAGCTTTGGTTACAGGGGCGGGACGCGGGATCGGACGCGCCATCGCCATAGGATTGGCAGAGGCAGGCTGCGATGTCGGCTTGATGTCCCGAACCCGAAGCGATTTGGAGGAGACCGCAAATCTGATCAATGGCTTGAACCAAGGTCAGGCTTTCGTGCTGCCGGGTGATCTGACCATAAGGGATGAGATCGAGGGAGCGATTCGCGAATTTGTAGATCAGACAGGACGGATCGATATACTGGTGAATAACGCCGGCATGAACATTCGTACGCCTGCGCTGGAAGTGACGGATTCCGAATGGGACTTGATTGTGCAAACCAACCTGAAGTCGGCATTTGTAGCTTCTCAAGCGGCTGCCCGATTTATGAAAGATCAGGGAAATGGAAGAATCATCAACATCTCCTCCGTAGGCGGACATACGGCTCTTCGCACAGGCGTTGTCTATGGTTCAACGAAGGCTGCTCTCATCCATATGACCAAGGTGCTTGCGATGGAGTGGGCGCAGTATGGAATTCAGGTTAACTCGGTCGGGCCTTGGTATTTCCGGACTCCGCTGACGGAGAAGCTGCTTAGTGATGAAGCTTACATGCAGGCCATATTGGACCGGACACCGCTTAAACGCGTGGGAAGTCTGGAAGAAGTGGTGGGACCTGTCGTTTTCCTGGCGTCAGAGGCTGCCAATTACATGACCGGGCAAACGCTGCTCGTGGACGGCGGACTTAGCATTTATGGATTTTAGCGTGGGGAGCATTCTTTCAAACGGAAAGAATATAGTGAAATCGAAAATGTAACGAAAAATAGGCTTTCAGGTTTATTCGTATCGGGTAATGATGAATGGGATGAACAGGGAGGAGAGTGAAGGAAGATGGAACGCAGAGCATTTGGACGTACGGACATGCAGGTTAGTGTGCTGGGATTTGGAGGGGCCGAGATCGGCCAGTCGGATCAGAAGACGGTTGACCGGCTGCTGCACAGCGCCATTGATGCAGGGCTTAACATGATTGATACCGCGGAATGTTATGGCCACAGCGAGGAATTGATCGGCAAGGCTTTGTCAGGTCGAAGAGATGATTATTACCTGTTTACGAAATGCGGCCACGCTTCCGGTTTGGACTACCCGGATTGGGATCCCGCGATGCTTGCGCAGAGCATTGACCGCAGCTTAAAGCGACTGCAGGTGGACCACGTCGATGTCATCCATCTTCACAGCTCTTCTGAAGAGATCCTGCGGCGGGGCGAAGTGATTGAGGTGTTAAGAAGAGCTAAGGAGCAGGGGAAAACGCGGTACATCGGCTACAGCGGCGATTCGACCGATGCGCTCTATGCCCTTCAAACCGGCGTGTTCGACAGCTTTGAAACTTCGCTGAACATTGCCGACCAGGAGGCGATCGATCTCACGATTCCGCTTGCTGTGAAGCAGGGAATAGGGATCATTGCCAAACGTCCGGTAGCCAATGTTGCCTGGAAGAACGAAACGCTAAGCGAACAGGATTATGCTTATCCTTATTGGATCCGGTTAGGCGAGTTGAATTACGATTTTCTAGCCGATGTTCAGCAAGGCGTTGAAACGGCATTAAGATTCACTTTAAGCACGCCGGGCGTAGCTACCGCCATCGTCGGTACGGCAAATCCGGATCGTTGGGAGCAAAATGCTGCATTACTGGAAAAAGGGCAGCTGCCGGAGGATATTTACGAGTCGATCCGCAACCGTTGGCGAGAGGTTGCCGGTGCGGATTGGGTGGGTAAGGTATAGAACTGTCTAAGATGAGCTTGTCGAGATCTCTCGACAAGCTCTTTTTTCGCAGACAGGAGCGGGTGTCGATATGTATTGGACCAGGTAAGATACAGCTCTAACAGAAGGGCAGTCCTTTGTATCTTTGATATGGACACGAACCACAAGTTAGTATAAGGGGTTCCTCAATAGCTGCATTCCGAAAAAGTCATCAGCGGAACAGGACAAGTCATGAACGTAACCTAACATCTTTGCGCAAGTGTCCCTATAATTTAGATCAACAACAAAAATGATACCGCTTACATTAGGTGGGCCATTTTTGTTCAAATTTAAGTAGGGGCAGGAGGAATGGAGAAGAATGCGAAGACATTGGATTTCTGTCATGCTTGTATGTTTGCTTATGTTGGGAGGAATGGATCGTATAGGTTTAACCGCTGCAGCGGATGGCGTACCGCCAAGAGAATGGAACTTTATCACGCGCAGCGGGGATCGATTGATGGATGGCGAGAAGGAGTTCCGGTTCATATCCATGAACGGCTCAAATCTCACGTATATGCCAGCTCCCCTATGGCATCGCCCTGATCCATGGGAACAGGAGGATGTATTTAGATCATTGCAGCAAATGGGTGGCACTGTAGTCAGGCTTTATACGTTCACGATCAAGGGGGGAACCGCCAATGGGGATCAGCCAAGTCATGTAACCGGCTTAAGGCAGTATAATGAAGACTATTTTCGGGACCTGGACCATGTGCTGAGACTTGCAAATGAGTATCAAATCCGCGTCATTATTCCTTTTATCGATACATGGGAGCATGTCGGAGGGATCAAACAGTTTGCAGGTTTTCGAGGGAAGACCGCCGAGGAGTTCTACACCGATCCAGAATTAAAGGAAGATTATAAACACTTGGTTAGCTATGTACTGAACAGGACGAATACTTATACCGGCATCAAATATAAAGACGACAAAGCCATCCTTGCTTGGGAAACCGGCAATGAATTATACCCGACGGATGCTTGGACGCAGGAGATGAGTGCTTATATAAAAAGTATGGACTCTAATCACATCGTAATGGACGGACGGTACGGTATCAGTCAGGCTTCCCTTGAGGATCCCAATGTGGATATCGTATCCAACCATTATTATGAGAGCGGAGGAGCTGATTATGCGCTGCGTGCTGCTGCGGACCGAAACTTGAGTTTGGGTAAAAAAGCGTTTGTCATCGGGGAGTTTGGACACTCGAACAGGACAAATCTGACCCGAACGGCTGATGAGGCGATCACTAACGGTACATCCGGAGCCTTGTTATGGACGTTGAAGTCTCACAACAAGGACGGCGGCTTTTACAACAAAGAAGGAGATTTCCGTTGGCCGGGCTTTCCATCGGGTGAAACCTATGACGAAAAGGCAATTATGTCCATGATTCGCGAAAAAGCCCATGAAATCCGCGGACTGCCGGTCCCGCCGATGCCAGTACCTGACCCACCTCAGCTACTGCCGATCGAATCGGTGCTTGGCATCGCCTGGAGGGGATCTGCGGGGGCGGAATCCTATCAATTCGAAAGAGCAGAACACCTGGATGGGCCATGGACCATCATAGGCACTCACGTACTGGATAGTGATATTCCTTTTCGGCCTTTCCAAGATACGACGGCTGCGGAAGGAATGAATTATTATTATCGGGTAAAAGGGATGAACGGAGCCGGAATCTCGGAGCCTTCGAATGTCGTTGGCCCCATTACCGCCTCTTCCGTTCCACCGGTACCGAATCAGCCGATGTGGATACCTTTTACCTCAGTTGCTTCCATGACCTGGTACCCGGTAAAGTGGGCTGAATTGTATGATATCGAACGGGCTGAAGCACCAAACGGACCTTGGACGGTGGTTGGGGGGGATCTCGCGGAAGCAGACCAACCGTTCAAGGATGCGTCGGCAAGCAGCGGCATACCGTACTATTACCGAATTACGGCCAAAAACACGGGCGGTGCCTCGGAGCCGTCTGAAATATTCGGACCGATAACCGTGCGCAACATTGCCCAGCTCGCAGCTTTGACTGTGGATTCAACCAACGGATCTAACGTTAAGGAATATGCCGTTGATGGAAATCTATCCACCCGCTGGTTGTCTCAAGGGCAGGAAGAGAGCCATTTTATTGAAATGGAATGGACGGCTTCGCAAAAACTCAACTACTTAAAAATTTGGAGTGGAGCCGCCAGCGGCGAACAATGGCATATCCGTGATTTTAGCGTAGATTATTGGGACGGAACCTTATGGGTGCCGGTGGCATCCGTTGTCGATAATGACAAGGACGGCTTTTATGGCGAATATAATGATATGCACTTCGAAACACTTCAAACGACAGCCTTGCGCTTAAATATAACGAAGCCTTCATGGCAAGGGATACCGGTGAATCCGAATGATAAAATCGCCAGGGTTATGGACATGGAGACAGGCTACAGCGACGACACGGCACCGAAAGAAGTGAATGGCGCGGCGGTGGTGGAAGGGGACGGGCAGCTGACCTTATTCTGGACGGATCCGGAGGATGACGATTTCGCCCATGTCGTCGTTTTGGGTGAAGGTGCAGCCGAAGCCGAAGCGGTTCATGTAGGCAAAGGCGTACAAACCGTTACAATAAACGGGCTCGTGAATGGGACGGAATACGCGTATCGTATCCGAACGGTGGATGAGGCAGGGAATAAGTCTCCCGGCGTGACGGTGTTAGGTACGCCGGGAGCCGATCGTCCGGGTAACAGCTGCCCAGGCAGCGAGAAACCTGATAGAGGCAAGCCGAATAACGATCAAACAAACCACGGGAGCAAACCCAAGGATAAACCTGACAAGGATAAACCGTGCAAAGATAAACCCGGGAGCGTTCATTCATAAAAGGAAAATAAGTATCAAACGAATTTGGATGAGTGTGTTCGTTAATGAGCTATTTTCGCAGGTTCCAGACTGTGAATTAGCTCTTTTTTATTTTAAGCCAATGAAAAGGTCATGATCCGAACAGTGAATGTCATCAGCGTGTGCTAATCAAGACCGCCAGTGGGATTTAAAATGTAGGTATACCCGAATGGATCGGGCAATCTCGACTTTACCAACTGGAGGGTCTAAACATGACAACGAAAAGAACATGGACGCTGCCGCCGGAAGAACTGCCTATCTTGAACCAGGTTGATGTCGTCGTCGTCGGAGGAGGGCCGACCGGCATTGCCGCGGCCATCGCTGCCGCCAATAATGGAGCCAATACTTTGCTGATTGAGCAAAGGGGATTTCTAGGAGGTATGGGCACGACGGCACTGGTACCTGCCTTTTGTCCTTTTACCGACCATGAGAAGCCTGTCATTCGCGGTATTGGGCTCGAGCTGATGGAGCGAATGAAAGCGAATTGTAAGCCTTCTTATATCACGGAATATAAAGAACAGCTGGATTGGGTTCCGATTGACGTTGAGGTGTTGAAGCGGGTGTACGATGAAGCGCTGCTTGAGAGTGGAGCGAAGGTTCTGTTTCATACATTTGTTGGGCAGCTGGTCATGAATCCGGGGGGGCATGGCGTGAACGGTCTGGTGCTTCTGAATAAGTCCGGAAGATCGATCGTCGAGGCCAAGTATGTCATAGATGCCACAGGTGACGCCGATATTGCGGCGCTGGCCGGCGCTCCGTTTCAGAAAGGCGGGGATGCCGGCGAGCTGCAGCCGGGGACGATGTGCTACCTGTTAACCAACGTGAACCGGGATCGCTTCAGCCGATATATGAGGGATAGCGGTGACACTGGACAAATTCCGCAAGCGGTTCAGTTAGCGCAGAGCAACGGCGATCTGCCTCCCGGCCGGAAGGAAGTCTCCGGCTTTGCCTGGGTGTCCGATTACTTGGTTGGGGTCAACTTCGGGCATGTGTTCGGCGTGGACGGAACGAAGGCGGAAGATCTCACTAAGGCTGCGGTAGAAGGCAGAAAGCTGGTCAACATACAGGTCGAATTTCTGCGGAAGTATGTACCCGGATTTGAAGACGCCCATTTGGTCAGCACAGGCGAACAAATCGGTATACGTGAAACCCGCCGCATCGTCGGTGACTACATGCTGGTTCAGGATGACTTTATATCCATGCGAAGCTTTGAAGACGACATTGCAAGAAATGCTTATTTTATTGATATCCATATGGCTACCAGCAAAGAAAACATGGAAATTCGCCATCTTCCCCCCGGCCGGTCGCATGGGGTTCCATACCGTTCCCTTCTTCCGCAAGGTTTGACAAATGTGTGGGTTGCGGGACGGGCCGCCTCCGCTGACCGAGTCGTACAGGGCTCGCTTCGGGTCATGCCCAACTGCTTTGCAATGGGGCAAGCAGCGGGAACAGCCGCGGCCATCTGTGCAAAGACGGGCAGTACATCCCGGGAGGTCGATATCAAACAATTGCAGCGTCTTCTCATTGAGCAAGGGGCCTGGCTGGGCGATCTTGCTGAAGTTTAGGCGGAAGCGAATCCATTCTTTTATCATAGCGACAAGACAACAGAAGAGAGGTGAATGCCGTGGCACAACATAAGGCTGTCACCGTGCCCAGACCGTCCGGTACCAGCACCGATACGGTCTTAAACAAAAAACGTTTCGCAAACCTCAGGCAATATTGGGATTTGTACTTGATCATGGTTCCTGGTATCGTGTATTTTCTCGTTTTTAAGTACCTTCCGATGTGGGGAATTGTGATCGCCTTTAAGGATTACAGCATATTTGCAGGATTTAATGCAAGCGAATGGGTAGGACTCGACCACTTTGTACGGCTGTTTCATGATCCCCAATTCTATCAGGTGTTCTGGAACACGGTCATTATCAGTTTATATAAGCTGTTCTGGGGTTTCCCGGGTCCCATCATCCTAGCGCTTCTGCTCAATGAGATCCGCAGCATGTTTTATAAGCGGACGATCCAAACGCTTGCTTACCTGCCGCACTTTCTGTCTTGGATCATTTTAGGCGGTATATTGGTAAACGTCTTATCTCCTGCAACGGGCGCAGTCAATGAAATCATGAAATGGCTTGGATTCGAACCCGTGTTTTTCTTAGCGGATCCGGCTTGGTTTCGATCGGTGCTGGTCATCAGCGATATTTGGAAGGAAGTCGGTTGGGGGGCCATCATCTATCTTGCGGCTCTCGCGGGCATTGACCAGCAGCAGTATGAGGCAGCCGTCATGGACGGTGCAGGGAAGTGGAAGCAGCTGTGGCATGTAACCCTTCCATCCATTAAAGGGACAATCATCGTGCTGTTCCTGCTTAGGCTTGGCAGCATCCTTGATGTGGGGTTTGAACAAATATTCGTTCTGTATAACTCGCTCGTATATGATGTTGCCGACGTGATTGAGACCTATGTGTACCGGATTGGTATCGGTCAGTCCGAGTTCAGTTATTCGACTGCGGTTGGATTGCTTAAATCCGTCATCAGTCTGGTGCTGGTCGTTATCGTCAACAAAGCCGTTAAAAGAACGGGTCAAGAAGGGATCTACTGATTATGAAAATGTCAAAGGGAGAAAAATGGTTCAGCGGCATCAATCACTTTGCGCTTGTCTGTTTTGGGCTTCTGGCTTTGGCGCCCTTCATTCACATTCTGGCCCAGTCGTTCAGCAGCTACCGGGCGATTGTATCCGGCGAAGTCTCCTTCCTGCCGGTAGAATGGACGACGGAAGCTTACGTGAAGGTGTTCAATGACCCCGGGTTCGTTCAATCTTTTCTCGTCAGTGTGCAGCGGACGGTTGTGGGAACGATCATCAGCGTAGTCATGACCATGCTGCTTGCGTACCCTCTATCAAGATATTACATTAAAGGCCGCGGTCCTATCATGTTCCTCATTGTCTTTACCATGCTGTTCAGCGGCGGGATGATCCCGACATACCTGGTAATCAAGGAGCTGCATCTGATGAACACTTTCTGGGCCTATGTCATTCCGGGTGCCGTTAATGCATTTCATGTGGTTATCATGAAAAATTTCTTTCAGTCCATCCCGAATGAACTGGAGGAATCAGCAAGAATCGACGGTTCGTCCAATCTCGGGATTTTATTTCGCATCGTAGTTCCCCTGTCCATGCCGGTGATTGCCACGATCGCCTTGTTTAATGCGGTCGGACAATGGAATTCTTTCTTCGATGCGGTCATGTACGTTACCGACTCTTCCTTAAAGCCGCTGCAAATTTATTTGCGAGAGCTTGTGATGTCGGGGCAATCCAACATCAATACGACGGATAGCCTGGAACGGCAGCTCCTGGCGGTGGAGTCGCTGAAAGCCGCAGCATTGATAGCGAGCACATTGCCAATATTGCTCGTGTATCCGTTCCTTCAGAAATATTTTGTGAAGGGAATTATGATCGGCTCGGTCAAGGGGTAATAGGACATATTGTTCTTGTATCCGTTTACATTTCGTAATATTTTTATATAAAGGGGCTGAAAGTATGAAATTGCGAAACATGTTGTCAGTATTGGTGATCTCCACTATAGCGGCCGGTTTGCTCAGTGGATGCGGAGGCGGGAAGGAGGCTTCTGGTAGTCTCGATTCAGGAGAGGTCGGCAAAAGGCCGACCATCAATATTGTGCAGCCTAACTTTGGTCGTAAATTTTTGGATGGTATGAACGAGAACAACAACCCCTATCAAAAATACGTCAATGATAGCGTCAATATCGACGTGCATGTGGTATACCCGCCCTCGGACGGCTATCAGGACAAGCTGAATGTAATGATGTCATCCGGCGACGATATTGACATGATATTTACGCAGGATGCTTCCTGGTTCATTAACATGGTAAACCAAAAGGCGCTGCAGCCGCTGAATGATGTTATCGAGGAGTCCGGTCCCGATCTGAAGAAGTCGGTTCCACAGGAAGCATGGGACTCTGTTACGGTGGACGGTAACATCTACGCGGTGCCAGCGGTCAATTATATTCTCGGTAACGATTTGATGTATGTGCGTAAAGATTGGCTTGACAATCTGGGACTGCAACCGCCGAAGACGCTGGATGAATATGTGAATGTGATGCGTCAATTTGCTCAGAATGATCCGGACGGTAACGGCAAGGATGACACGGTCGGCTTGTTGATGGGGGAAAATCTCATCCGATCGGCGCCATTCTTCGGCTCCTTCGGCGTACCGTTCAATGGTACGTCTGCGGTCAATCAATGGGTGATGAGAGACGGCAAGCTGGTGAATGCCACCATTCTGCCAGAAACGAAGGAAGCTCTCCAGTTCCTGGCGGACCTCTATAAAGAACAGCTGATTGATCCGGAATGGGTGCTGAACAAGAACAACAATATCGAAGAGAAAGTAGCCAGCGGCAAAGCCGGCCTGTTCTCAGCAACCTGGTTTGATACGCGGGGGCCGATCTTGACGAATAAGACTAACGATCCGAAGGCGGAATGGATTCCCCTTGACTATCCGGTGGGCCAGGACGGGAAGTCCGGCGTCGTTGCCTCCAGCATGGTGATGGGCTATAGCATCGTGCCTGCAAAGAGCAAGAAGGCGAATGAAGTCATCAAAATGTTCAATTTTGCCAATGGTGAAGGCCATGAGCCGATCAAACTCGGTTTGCCGGAGCACAACATATCGAAGAGGGAAAACGGCAAGCTGGTCATGGACTTTGAGGAGCACAACAAGCACGTCTACCGCAACAACATTTTGGACTATGCCGCTCCATGGGATCAGGAGCTTGATTATCAGCGGCTTGATGCGCTCGGTCCTGAATTCAAGCTTAAGGATAACGTGACGCGGATCAGCAGCAACCTGATCAAGAACGAATACTACGGACCCCCGACGCCAAGCATGGGCAAAAACGGGGTGCAATTGACCAAGCTGATGCAGGAGACGTTTACGAAGATCATCATGGGGACTGTGCCGGTCGAAGCATTCGATCAATACGTGTTACAGTGGCAGAGCCAGGGCGGTGAATCCATCACTGCTGAGGTGAACGAGAATTATGCAAAGATGAACAAATAAGCTGAATAACAAAGTGAAGGGGCTTCCTCTAGAGGCGCCTTCACTTTGATTTATGTAGACAAGGATGATGCTGGTATGATCAGAACATGGAAAAACCGTTTCAGGCAATCGATTCAGCTGCGGCTTACCGGTTATTTTATTCTGATCCTTATCCCCCTCGTTGTGATATCCACCTTTTCGAATCATCGCTCGCGCACGATTCTAAAAAATCAGATTGGCGATCGTACGCAAAGCGCCATGCAGTCCGTCGTCCATTATATAGACCTTACGATGCAGGGGGTGTATGAGCTGACCACGGTCCTTGCGAACAATTATGACATTAACCGCAGATTCGAATATGCCGGCAAAGTGCTCACGCCGCAATCGATTTTGGATTTTCAGTGGATTGATCAGCAAATCGCCGCCATCTCCTCTGTTAACCGGATGGCTCCGAAGGCGTCCTTATTTCATTACGATTCCGGCATATTATTGTCAACCACCGGGTATCAAAAAGAACAGAATCCGGAGCAGCTGGAATGGGTCAGGCAGGCAATCGAAGCCGATGGGAAAATCACGATATTCTTCCCGGAAGAGAACCGGTACAACGCGAATCATATGATAGACCCGATCTATAACGAGAACGTCATGCTGGTTATGAGGCGGATGAGTCTGCTCAATCCTGAGCGGAACAAAAATATCGTTATACTGCCGCTGAGCAAGGATTATTTTGTCAGCCAATTGAGGCGTTTGCTTCCAAGCAGCCATGCAGAGGCTTTTCTGTTTACCCAGGACGGGAAATTAATTGCTACGACGGCAAGCAGCACTGCGACTCCTCCCTCCTGGCCGGACGAAGGCAAGGATCTGATTGCAGGCCATCTACCAGGTTACCCTGAGCGGATGCTTGTGGTTCGGGTAACGTCACAGGATTCGGGCTGGAAACTCGTCATGATACAGCCCGAGAAGGATATTTTGCAGGAATCGCGCACTTTGCAAGGGTGGACGTACTTGATCATCGCCGTAAGCGTGTTGATATCGTTATGGATATCGTGGATCGTTTACAGCGGCATATCCAAACCGATGAAGAAGATGGTAGCCGCGATGAAGGACATGAGGAGGGGACAGCTCGATACCCAAATCATCCATCGAAGGGAGGATGAGTTCGGGTATGTCATGGATACGTTCAATCATCTGGCCAGTGCGCAGCGGCACTTGATCGAAGATGTGTATGAGAAGCAGATTTTGCTGACGAAGACGGAATTCAAATTGCTGCAGTCGCAGATCAATCCTCATTTTCTGTACAATACGCTGGATTCGATCTATTCGGCAGCGGTTTTAAGCGACGCCGACGATGTGGGAGAGATGGTCATCAATTTATCCAAGTTTTTGAGATACAGCCTGGGTAAGGGAAAGGAACACTACACGGTCTCGGAGACGTTTAACCATCTGAACTATTATATTAAAGTGCAGCAGAGGCGTTTTGATTTTGAAGTCACATATCGGATGGGAGAAGGTACGGAAGATGTCCTGCTCCTTAAACTGCTGCTGCAGCCGTTAGTGGAGAATGCGATTTTGCATGGACTTGAGCGCAAACTTGGCGGCCGGGCACTCGAAATTTCTGCAGAGAACGATGGGGAATGGTTCATTGCCGAAGTGAAGGATAATGGTGTTGGAATGGCGCCGAATCGTCTGCAGTACATTCAACGGCAACTGGATGGAATCTCCATGATGAATTTGGATCTTTCGGCGGGTAGGGACCGGACGGACACGGAATTATACGGTTTGAGAAACGTGAAATCCAGGCTGAAACTGCATTACGGGGAGAAGGCAGATCTAGTGATTGATAGTGATGAACTGGTTGGAACGCGTATTCGATTGTATATACCGCGGGTTGAATGCAGAAGTATCCGGTACATGGAGGGGGACGGGGCATGAATTTAATGATCGTGGAAGATGAGATCGGTATCCGGGCAAGAATGGCGGGAACCATCCCCTGGGAAGAGAATGGCATCGACGTGGTTGCTCTTGCGGAAAATGGGAATGAAGCGCTTCAAATGATGGAGCGTACCCGCCCGGATATCATTGTGCTGGACATTCGGATGCCGGAAATGGATGGACTCACATTGGCGAAGCGAATTCACGAGTCCAACGAAATGGTGAAAATGATCATTCTCAGCGGTTATGAACATTTTGAATATGCGCGTTCCGCCATGGAGTCCGGTGTACTCAAATACCTGATCAAGCCTGCAACCAATGATGAGATCCTGCAGGCCGTTCTGGAAGCGGCAGCTATCCTGAAAAGCGAGTTGGAGAAGCGGCATAACTATGAGATGTTGGTCTCGAAATGGAGGAATCATCTGCCGAGACTGCAGGAAACTTTTTATAATAATTGCATTTCCGGAACCTTTGCCGATTGGGAATATGAAAGCCGAAGCAAGGAATTGTTGATCCCGTTTGAAGCGGAACGACGATTATCCGTTGTGGTCTTGGAGCCGGATCCATTGATTGACGGGGGGAGATTTCGGGCAGAGGATACGCTCTTGCTTCAATTTTCACTGCGAAGCATTGCGTTTGACGTGATATCAGGCATGGATTCCGAATTGTTTCAGGATGCGAAGGGCTCTACGGTCATTATTTTTCATAGCAGGCCCGAGGAGGTCCCAGGTGAATTCCAGCTTCGTGTCAGCTTTACCACAACCAAAGTGTTGTCCATGTTAAAAGAGTGTCTGAAAGTGACTGCAAGTGCGGGAATCAGCAGTATCGCGACTGGACTGCAGCATCTGCCCATGTTATATGCTCAGGCTCAGAATGCACTTCGGAAAAGAGTCGTATATGGACATGACCTTGCGATCCCTTATGCGGATGAACTGGGGGAAGATGATTCGGCGAATTTAACGATTGCCTCTGATGAAAGAGCACTTGAAACAGGAATCGAGCTTGGAGATATTCAAATAGCGGAAGCGGCGCTTGATCGGTTGTTGGAGAAGGTGTTCGGACAAGCATCTGCGGTAGAGGAGGTACAGGAGAAGCTGCTCTATCTCATGCATGGTTTGCTCCGCGTCATTCGCGAACAACAGTGGAACTTGCGCCAAATGGTGGGGGAGGATGCCGTTTATTTTTACAGTGTGCTGAACCTTCAATCAAGGGAACAAATTCAGCAAACCCTGCACCGGATTGTACGTAAGATTACGACCCATTCGCAAAAGCGCCTTCAGCCAAGCGGACATAAATTGATTCAGCGTTTACTTGTCCTTGTCGACGAGGAAATCGGTCAGGACTTAAGCCTGAATTTGATCGCGGATCGGTTATATGTAAACAAGTCCTATTTAAGCCGACTATTTAAGCATGAAGTTGGTGAGTCGTTTTCCCAATATGTGCTTAAACGCAAGATGACGCTGGCCAAGCAATTCATCCAGGAGGGGGGACAGGTTGGGCAGGCTGCGAGACAAGTAGGGTACATCAATAGCGGTTTCTTTTCGAAGGTATTTCAGAAGTATTGGGGGGTTCTGCCGAGTGAGATTAAGCATAGTTAGAGATCAGATTCGCTCATCCGAGAGTAGATGAATGATATGAGGGGATTCAGGGTAGGGCCAACCGTTAGGAAGGGGTTGGTCTTTTTTTGCTGTGCTATGTAAGAAGTCAATAAGGAAGCAATAAGATTGTAATGTTTCAATACATGAAAAATTCACAATAGAAAGAATCTATCACTAACCTTTATCTATCATCTCTTAGTTTTAGCCTAACCTCTTCGTTACCTAGCACATTCCTACTCTAAGAATGGAAGGCGTGAAACGAATAAAAGATTAATATGGAAAAATTTCCCCCTGCCAAAGATGAATGTCCCCCTTTGAAACCAGTAGGGCTTGGAATAAAATTCTGGTAGACAGCAAGTATTTACATAGGGTTCTGAAAAAAATACTTAGGGGGATTAGAAATGAAAAGGACTTCCATGTTACTCATGAGTGTCATGTTGCTGCTCTCCATGTTCCTCGCAGCATGCGGTAACAACAGTGGCACCAACACTCCTGCTACTGGAGGAGGAGAAACTCCGAAGACGGAAACAACTCCGCCGGCAGATGATAAGAAGGATGAAGCCGCTCCGGTTTCACTCCGCGTGTTCTCGACTTTCGGAGGAACTGACGCAGCTCGCGAAGCCTTCCAGGCAGCGTTGGATGAATTCACGAAGGAACATCCGAACGTGAAGATAGACAACGACACCATGTCAGCAAATGATGACGGTTTCAGAACGAAAGTGAACACCGACATGAACAGCGGCAACGAGCCTGACTTGTTGTTCTACTTCATCGGGGCTGACGCAGAAGGATTCGTCAATGCCGGTAAAGTTGTGCCGTTGAACGAAATTCTCGACGCGGACGCTGAGTGGAAGAACGGCTTCATTCCTGATGCACTCGAGCTTGCCAAGCAAAAAGACGGTAACATTTACGCTGCACCATTGACCGGTTTCTATGAAGGCTTGTTCGTTAACAAAAAAATCTTCGAAGAAAATGGTTTGGAGCTTCCAACAGACTGGGCGAAATTGACCACAGCAGTGAAAACGTTATCTGCCAAAGGCATTATTCCTTTGTCCGTACCATTTGACCAATCGCACTACCTGATCGAACATACCATTTTGACTGCAGCAGGACCTGAAGGCCAAAACAAAGGTCTGCTTGAAGGCATTGATCCAAATTGGGAAAAAGCGTATGCGGCTATGAAAGAATTGTATGACCTTGGCGCATTCCCTAAAGATGCGGCAACCATCGACCTGAGCATGTCCGGCAACTATTACAGTGAAGGCCTGGCTGCCATGACCATCGAAGGATCTTGGGCCATTGGCGGTTGGAGCGATGAAACTCGTGACAACTCTACAGTTCTGCCATTCCCGACAGTTCCTGACGGCGCTGGCAGCGGTAACGATATTGTCGGCGGCTTCGGTTCCGGTTTCTACCTCTCCAAAGCCACTTATGATGATGCAGCTAAAAAAGAAGCAGCAATCGCATTGCTGAAACACCTGACTTCCCCGGCGTCCATTCAAAAAATCGCTTCGGCTAACGGCGGTACACCTGCGGCTGACGTAGAAGTGACTGGATTGCCGCAAGTAGCTCTTGACGGTTTCGCTATGGCAGCGAAAGCAGCCTCCATCAGCGCGCCGGTTGACAGTAAAGTTTCGCAAGAAACGTTTGGTAACCTTCGCGCTAGCGTTCAGCCTGTAGTGGAAGGCAAGAAAACTCCTGCTCAAGCGATCGAAGAAGCGAAGAAAACCGAAGATGCGAACAAAAAATAGTTTTCGTCAGAAACGGTAATAAAAGTGACGTTACGCCGCCCCTCTGCTTTCATTTGGGCGGCGTAGTCATTTCGGCATGGACGATGAAGAAAAATAAACATCAAGGGTGATTAATATGAAGGGTGATCGCAAGTATATTGTGATGTTTTTATTACCCGCAGCAGCCATCATGACAATCTTTCTATATTATCCGTTCTTCAAGAGTTTGTATCTCAGCTTTTATCGCACAAGCGGCTTTTTCGATAAAAAGTTTGTGGGATGGTCTAACTACGAGCGACTCGTTACGGATAAGCTGCTTGGCGCTGCAACATTGCATACGCTCGAAATCATGCTCTATGTTATCGTGTTTCAGGTGGGCATCGCGCTTGTGTTAGCTGTCCTGGTAGATAACATTTCCAAGCTCAAAGGGTTTTATCGAACGGTCTTTTTCTTCCCGGTTGTCATCTCCGGTACTGCCATTTCCTTATTATTTGTATTGTTCTACAATTACAACTTCGGTTTGCTGAACAATTTGCTGGTGAACTTCAATATTGAGAAGATTTTGTGGCTGGATGCGAAGAATGCGCTTAAGGCGGTATCGATTCCAACGGTATGGCATTATGTGGGCTTTTATTTCGTTCTGTTCTTAACTGCCATGTCCAAAATACCGGCGGATTATTATGAGGCTGCAAAACTGGAAGGAATCACGGGGCTCAAGAAAACAACGATGCTTACAATTCCGCTCATCATGAGTGACATCAAGGTTGTTATCACCCTTGCCATTACAGGTACGTTGAAGGTGTTCGAATTCATCTGGGTCATTACAAGCGGCCAGAATGGAACGGAAGTACTGGGAACGTACATGTACAAAAAGGCCATGGTGGATCAGAACTTTGGATACGGATCAGCGGTTGCAATATACATGGTGGTCTTTGGCGTACTGCTTGCGTTAATTGCCAACCGTTTGTTGAAAAGAGACGAGATTACATACTAAGCATTATAGGGGTGTACTGTTATGGAGCCAACCATCGTCGTTGAACACAAAACTCAGCGCGTTAGGAAGAGTCGGTTTAGTTTAGGCACCACGTTGATGTACGTCGTTTTGACAGCGTGGTCCTTAACAACCATCTATCCGTTATTCTGGATCGTGAACAACTCGTTCAAGGTTTCTCGCGATGTGATGAATAATTCCTTTGGTATCGCATGGGAACCGGTGTTTGTGAACTATCAGAACGCATTTGACCGCATCAATATCGGAAGAAGTTATATCAATAGTTTGGTGATGTCCTTCAGTACCGTCTTCTTGGTGTTACTGCTCGGGGGATTAGCCGCTTATGTGCTGTCCAGATTCAACTTCAGAGGCAAGCGCACCATCTATTCCATTCTGTATGCGACTTTGCTGATCCCGGCGTTTGCAACCGTAGTTCCGGTATACGAGCTGCTGATCAAAACCAGCATGGTCAATACATATTGGGGCCTGATCTTCCCGCAAACGGCAGGCAATCTGACGTTTGCCACCTTGGTTATTGCCGGTTATATGGCAACCATCCCGAAAGAGCTTGAAGAAGCGGCTTTCATGGATGGATGTAACCGATGGCAGATGTTTGTTAAGATCTTCGTGCCGATCTCGCAGCCCGTATTTGCATCGGCTAGCATATTTGTATTTATGTGGGCGTACAATGACTTGTTCTCAGCGTTGATCTTTGTAAACAAAGAGAATGTCCGTCCGATCGTTGCCTTGCTGAATGAGATCAGCTCCCAATACGGAACAGACTTTGGTCTGATGGCTACGGCAGTATCGTTGACCGTTATTCCGGTGCTGATTGTATATCTGTTTATCTCGAAGTATATTCAGAAAGGCTTGACTGAAGGAGCTGTCAAGGGTTAAGAAGAGAGCGAACTCAACGAATAGGCAAGTCAAGAGGGGACATTGTTGTCACCTGTTTGACTTGCCTATTTGTTGTAATATTCCAATTAGGCTTTTAATTTGAAGCAAGAGTCGAATCAGCATGTTAAGAAGTTGGGCGATTAAATTCGACTAAGCGTGAGAAGCCGTCTTCTCCATAACCAGCATGGATTGCTCTTTGGGCAATGGCTTTTGCTGCGTTTAAAACGCTGCTATCGATGCCGTGATGTTCGGCCACGTGGATGATATGCTCCATACTTGTCATATTGGAGATGAGACTCGAGCCCTCACCAGGGTAAACGCCTTGATCCACATCTTGTGCGATATAGGTCATGATATCCGGCATAATGTTAATGATATTGTGCGCATAGGGGGCGATGTCTTTCGCGGCAATGTTCTCAGCGCGTGCGATAGCCAGAGCGTGCACATAGCCGCTCATGGCTGTCCAGAACACATCCAGCAATGCGACATCATAGGCTGCGGCACGACCAGGATCCTCTCCAAGGAACGAAGCGGTCCCTCCCAGACTGGAAAGTGTTTCTCGATGGCTGCGGTACACTTTCTCTTGCCCGCTGTACAGAACAACGGCTGAAGGCTGCCCAATGGTCGTTATCGGTGTCATGATTGCACCATCAATATAGTTAATACCGTTCTCGGCTGCCCAAGCAGCCATTTCGCGTGCACGTTCAGGAGAGTCGGCTGTCAGGTTTATTAGGGTCTTCCCTTTCAATGCGCTAGTCGCATTAGAGAGAATGGAGCGGACTGCATCATAATTGAGTACACAGATGATAATAAGCTGGCTGGCAAGTACGGCATCCGGAACAGTCGGAGCAAGCACTGCACCTTGTGTAATAAGTGGATCGGCCTTAGCAGCTGTCCGGTTCCACACCGTTGTAGCGTGACCGTTCTTGAGAAATGCTCCGGCAAGCGCTTGGCCCATAGGGCCGAGCCCGAGCACGGTCACATGCTCCTTGTTGGTGTTTTGCTGAATTTCACGAACTTTAGGTTCGATCATTTGGCCTTGATTTTGTTTGGATGGTGCCATCTTTTATTCCTCCTTGAGTGTTGGCTTCGAATATAGTGTAGACCTTGACACTAATGTCAAGGTCAATCGTTATTATTAATCTTAAATAAGAGGTGAGAATTTCAATATATGAAAAATTCATAATAATGAAAAAAAGCTCCCTATCTCTCAAGCAAGCTATATGCATTTTCGAACGTACCTAATTACGAGGATCATAATAAACTCAACCTCCAAACTAACTAAAAGAAAGTTGTTGACAATATATTAGTGATATGATAATTTGTATATACAAATGAGAGGTGTCTGGTTATGAACATAGATGATTCCATACTGAGCTCATGCTTGTTTTTTACTTCAAATCGGTTTGCTCGTTCGATGACTAAGATGGCGGAGGATGCTTTTGCGAAGGCCGGCTTATCGCCTACGTATTCCTACGTTCTGGTGGTGATCCATCAATATCCCGGCATTATGCAGAAAGAGCTAAGCGATAAGTTATCGATTGCTCCATCCACAAGCACGCGGTTCATCGATAAGCTGGAGGAGAAGCGGTTGGTACAGCGCAAAACCGAATGGAAAGAAACACATATTTTCTTAACGGATGAAGGGAAGTCGTTATATCAGGAGTTGAACCAATATTTTGAACAGCTGTATGGACAGTATGTTTCCCTCTTGGGGAAGGAGCATAGCGAACAGTTAACTAAACTTCTCCATGAATCCAGTGAAATATTGAAAAAGGGAAGATAAAGCCTCTTTTTCGTCCCTCATTTGATATACAATTGATAAAGGAGAGATTCACAATGCAGATCGGTATTATCGGTGCAACAGGGAAAGCGGGAAGTCTGATTCTCAAGGAAGCACAAGCACGCGGTCATGAAGTAACGGCAATTGTACGTGATGCATCCAAGATCTCCAATTCCAGTATTAACATTTTGGTGAAAAACGTGCTGGATTTGACGAATGCCGATCTTAAGGGCTTCGATGTCGTCGTGAATGCCTTTGCGGCGGCACCCGGGCAGGAAACTCAATATGTGGAAGTTGGCAGGGTATTGATAGAAGCTCTGAAAGGCACGAATACCAGACTGTTTGTGATGGGCGGTGCCGGAAGCTTGTTTGTAGATGAAGCCAAAACCTTGCGACTCATGGAAACTCCTGATTTTCCTAAGGAATATTATCCGACGGCATTTCATGCCGGTGAGAATTTGAAAGAGCTGGAGCAGGCTTCCGATGTGAAATGGACGTATCTTAGTCCGGCTGCGTTCTTTAATCCGAAAGGTCAACGGACTGGCAGCTATCAGGAAGGCAAGGACCATGTCATTGTTAATTCAAACGGTCAAAGCTATGTCAGTTACGCGGATTACGCGATCGCGGTATTGAATGAGCTTGAACAGCCGAAGCATATCAATGAGCGTTATACGGTAGTATCCGAGGCGGAATAAGCCCGGCAACGACCTTTATATAGAACTCGAACAAGCTGATTTCATCAGGAAATCAGCTTATTTTAATGCGGGAATTTCGTATGTATAAGTGAATAATGCATCATATGAAAAATTCATAACAATGAAGCAGCTTCAATATATCTAGCTACTTTTACCTAATTGCACCCCAACCTCCTGTATAGACCCAAGCACAAAAGTGAAAATGGTGGGGGAAAAGCCAGTCATGCACTAGCAGCAATTCTTCGTTGCGATAATACACAAGTTATGAGTGAAACGTATTGTTGCATCCCTCAGTGACCTGCATACAACATAGGTTGTACGCAGGCTGATGAAATGCTTTTCGGATGGTGAACTACCTACCGCGTAAGGCATAGGAGTTCATAAGAAACGAATATTGATATCATGAGATCGGCCTGTAGACATTTTAGGCATCTTAATTTGTAATGTTGGCTGTTTATAGGTCGCAATGCTTTGCGCAGGAAGAATGGGGACGGGCAAGACGATGGTCTGGCTTTGATCTTTTGGCAAACCGTGGATTTTGATCTGTGTTCGATTAAGTTTAATCCATAAGTTTTCCGGATGGACACGTTTGGGGATATAGCATTTCACAACCAGAAAGTTATGCGTATCAAAGGTTTCATATCGAAGCGTATAGGGGTTAGGCAGCATTTCATTTCCGGCAGTTGCTTGTCTTATCGTATCCTTCACATAATCTTCAATCACGATTGGATCCAGTTGAAAATCCTCATTGAGGTCATTAAGATCTTTGAATGGAAAGGAACTGTTGTTGAAAAAAGAGTCCTTCGATAACCATTCAGGGCGCTTGGATCTTGAGTTCACTAGATATCCCTCCTTCGTTCTGTAATTTCATTGTATGGGCGAAGGAAGGTTATAGTGACATCTGGGCATCCAACCACATAGAATAAATCCAAGCGTATGATTTTGAATGAAGAGGTGGAATTGTGGTTTCGATTATCGGCAATATGAAGATTGTTAACGTGGGCCCCAGTTCTACGGTCTTGGTTGGAAATACAGGCGTCATTGATTTAAACAGCTCCACAAAAACGTATTCCGGCGCCAACTCGTTCAACACCGGTGACAATATTGGAACGAATATCGCAAACAACCAGGCCAACAGCTTGAATACCATTGATCCGGACCTGATTGATTCGGCTAATGCTTAATTAAGGTTGTGATCCACTGTGAATCTAACGGTACATCAATGTATTAACATACAGCAGCTTCGGGTTGAGGCGGTAACGAATTCTTCCGTACTGCAGATAGGAACCGCAGGAGAGATCCGGGCATTATCCAATATATATAACACAGGTGGTTTTACAGGCCCTGCTCCTGAGTTTGAGCCTCAGAATAATAACAATCCCTTGGTACCATTACCTGCGCCTACTGAGAGACTGTACAGACAAGAATGAGGTGAATGGCCTGCGCATAGATTGTATAAGGAGCAGGGGAGGCGGTTCCATGTACGATTACTATCTCCAGCAATTGTTCTATATTCTTCAAACCCAGTCAGAGCAGCTGAGTAGAATGGAACAAACGCTGAAAGAGATGCGCAGTGAAATAGATCAATTAAGACAGGGAAGCGAGAAAACGATTGATCGGGTGGAATATAACTTTGATTTATTGAAAATTGAAAAATTGGAAGGCACCTTAAATATTGGATTGATGCCAAAGGATGGGCAGTCACTGGACGATATTACCGTGAATGGTCAGCCGCCGTTAGAACTGTCCCAATCGGGAAAATTCGGCGGTGAACTGTACTCGAACATATATCATAATGTATCACGTTATCTAGAAGATACAGTACCGCAGCAGATCGAGCGCATGATTCCCGAAGCCAATTCTGTGCTTGGTGATGAATATGCTGCCGTTATTATTGAAGATGTACGCAAACAACTCGGAGACCGTATTACGGTGTATTTGAAGCAATATCAAACGAACAGGGAAACCATGGACCCGCAAGAGGTAGAGCAATCGATCGTCAAACAAGTGAAGAGTGAGATCGCTTCGGCAGTTGAGCAGCACCTTCTTAATTTGCAACGAGGGAAGTGGCATTCAGATGAAAATGACAGTCGTCAATAAAGAGCTCCAGGTTGGTTCAATTCGCATTACGGCGATCTCAAGTTCGTCCGTACTGTTGATTGGAGATACCCATGTGATTCACAGCTCCTCTATGTATGATACGCCTTCCGAATCACTGCAGTTCAGCCCGCTTGTTCCGTTATCCCCGGGTTCCGCACCATGAAACGTCATTCACATGTTGATCACATGCACATCATCAATATTTCTGATAGTTCAGCATGTATATGCGGTGAATCGGGACATATCGATGCCAATACACGCGCATTGGCGGTTCAGCGGCAGGTGCCGCTGTTTTTTGAAGACGAGGGAGATTATGAGGATTATTCGATATTTTCCAGATCCATACCCACATGGCCGCAGCAATCAGACGTAGAACTAAACATTATACAAGACCATAAGAAGATTCATGTGGGATGCATCGATATTATAGCGACTGCATCTGCGTCGGTTGTACAGGTGGGTCCGAACGATACCATGGATTTGGAATCCAGGGTGAAGGCAATCAGACACTTTATTACGGGTGCGCCCGAGTATTTAAAGGATTATAAGGGAGTCATTGTCAAAAAGAATTTCGCGAAGAGGGAATAATCTCAATCGGCTCGAACTGAGACAACTGATTCAAAATAGGCGATGTCTCATGGCTAATACGATATGTACAAAAAAGGAGGAGCATATGATGCTCCTCCTCAGATTGTCGAGAAACCCTGCACTTTTTTCAAAGTACAGGGTTTCTCCCTTTTTAAGTGGTCACTTCAAGAGGGGAAATGGGGGGATTACCCCCTGTTTTCCAGGCGATCCAGGTGGATCGCGATCTTCTTCATGTTTTGCACGGTTGCCGTCATCAGGGCTTGTTCCCTGACGTTTTGCAACCCGCGCAACCGGCAATAGCGAAACCCATGGAGCTCTTTGGCATCCGCGAAGCTTCGCTCAATCGTTTCTTTTCGTTTTCGGTATAAATACTTGCCGGATCGACTGAGCCGGTTGTTTCGCACCCATTCCTTGCTGTCCTCCCAGACATGGCGCGTGACGATCTTGCGGTGATTCCGTGAACGGGTACATTGCTCCAGCATCGGGCAAGTCTTGCAGTGCCTCGGATCCGAGGCATATTGCCGGTATCCTTCTCGATTCGTGGTGCGGTACAACAATTCATGCTGGAGCGGACAAATATACCGGTTGCGCTCGGCATCATAGGTAAACTTCCACTTCGGAAACAAGCCTTGGGTCGGATGAAATCTCCGGTGAGCAATCACGCCAAAGATCCCCCGTTCCTGCAATCCTTTGCAGATGGGGGTTGTTAAATAACCTGAATCCAGGGCAACGGCTTCAACTTTAAAACCAAATCGCTCTCGTTGGCGATCCAAACGCGACAAATACGGTACAGAATCATGAACGTTTCCCGGCGTGACGTGGACATCGGTAATCAGATTGTATTTCAAATCAACGGTCCGGTGATCTAAATAAAAGAATCCTTCCGGTTTGCCATCGCGAATCATATAACCGCTATCCGGGTCGGTTTTACTCACTTTGATTTCTTTTTTCTCGACCACATCCTCTCTGGGTTTTAAAGCTTTTTTCCATGCGTCTTCCGGTCGGCTTCTACCGCGCCATTGAGTTCGTCCATGTATTCTCGTGTGTTTTGTAAAACCTGCTGCTTGGTGTACTGGTGCTTGTTCGCATTGGCCTTCACATGCGTGGAATCCGAAACCAGGACTCGTCCGCCGACCATGCGATGCTGGATTGCCTGCAGCACAATCTCATCGAAGATATCTTGAAAGATATGGGTATCTTTGAAACGAGTCCGTTGATTCCAGCTAATGGTGGTATGGTCTGGAACTTTGTCGGTCAATCCCAGACCAAGAAACCAACGGTATGCCAGATTCGTCTGAATCTCGCGTTCCAGTTGACGCTCCGAACGGATGCCGTAAAAATAACCGAGGAAAATCATCTTAAATAACACGACAGGATCGATGGCTGGTCGCCCATTATCAGCACAGTAAAGCGGACGGACCTTTTCGTCGATGAAAGAGAAATCGATATACTTGTCCACTTTACGGAGCAGATGATCTTGAGGGACCAATTCTTCAATCGAAACAAACTCGTAAGCCTGCTGTTTTTCTCGGTTAGAACGCAACATAGTTAACACCCTTCCGAACGGTTTATTTAGTAATATTATATAATATTAACGCGGTGTCGTGTTGAATTAAATATATAAAAAATAGCTGTCGAGACTTTCTCGACAGCCTGAGGAGGAGCATATGATGCTCCTCCTTTTTTTATGTGATCTACGGATTAATCTCCTTGCTGATGGGCAGCTTCGTCTTTGATCTCTTCCCGGAAGCCGGAAATACTCTTTTCACGACGAGCATTACGATCTTGAATCTGTTCTTTCTCGCTTGCCGGAATTTCATCCCCAAACTCCTCGAGATAATCTTCGGCTTCTCGGTAGTTCTCAATCGTGTTCTGGACTGCCTGCTGCAGATGCTCTACATTGTCTTCGCGATTATCGGGTTTAGCCATGACATTTCACCTCCTTAAATTCAACTGCCTTGCTAAAATTACACACCTCAATAGTCTTCCATCATAAAAACATCCTTATGCATATGAGACTGACACTATCAAAAAAGCTACAGTATTGTAAATTTTGCAAGTCAGTTCTTTACATTTCTGTTGGACGGAATATGTTATAATGTCGAAAAAGCAGACTTGCAGCATGACATCGAAATAAGAGGAGGAAGAATTCTTGAGATCAAGTCGTTTTATAGTCTGGCTCAGTATGCTAATGATGATGGCATTCATGTTAGCAGCCTGTACCTCAGAACCGATAAAACAACAGCAAACTTCTACAGTAGAAGGCCCTCCTGAATCGGTTGAAGATGAAGAAGAAGGTCAGACGATTACATTAGTAACGCCGGATACGGCGATGAAAGCACCCGAGGAAAAAAGCAAATATCAGATACATACACGGTTGACGGATTTCCAACTCTTGAATGAGTCAACGGGGATTGCCTGGGGGATAACGAACACGGAATTACGTCTGTATCAGACTCAGGATTATGGCGAAACGTGGGTTGATATCTCTCCATCCTCCAATGTGCAGTTCGTTGATAAGCTGGAGTATGGGAAAGACATCGTGTTTACGGATAAGAAACATGGTTGGATTATACGCAACAAGCAGAGATCAGCCGAAACGATCCTGCTCAATACGACGGACGGGGGAGACACCTGGAAGCTTTCTTCGCTGCCGGAGACAGGTGTCGTTACGGCCATGTCCTTCGTTTCATCTCAGCAGGGATGGATTATGGCGAAAGGCGATCTTTCCCGGGGCTCTGAGGAAAAGTCGCTATTTCGAACAAGCAATAATGGCGGGTTATGGGAAGAGGTCATGCAAAATACGGAGTATCCTACATCCCGTGTTCCCGGCAGCGTGATTCCACGAACAGGGTCCATCATCGGCTTAACCTTCACGGATTCGCTTGTGGGATTTGCGACCATCCGTGAAATGCAATCCTCCAAATTGTATATTACCCGTGATGGAGGCCAGAAGTGGAAGTCCTCCGGACAGATATTCAAGAGCAAACTGCTGGATCGGTGCGGTTCGATCTTTGCCGGCGCCCCCAAGTTTCTGGGCAGAGGCAGTAGTGGAAGCGAGGTTTATATACCGGTTACCTGCGTGCAGGATGATCAGGCAAGCTATTTGGGCTACTTTACGGCCGACACGGGGAAATCATGGAATTTGGTGTCATTCCCCATGACGGGTGATACCGGCAAGGGCTCCATCCAGCCTGTTTTCCGCCGGCTTCATGACGGGTGGAGAATGGTGAACGGTATTGTTTATCATACGAATGATATGGGCAAAACTTGGAAGCCATTTCCGAGGAGCAAGCTCCTGAACGATAATCTCGCCAAATATCCGAACGTGGTAAAACTGCAGTTTACATCGTCTGATGTCGGTTGGATGCTGATCGAAACAACGGACAAGAATCGATCGCGTCTGATGAAAAGCAGTGACGGCGGGGAAACCTGGCATGGTCTATAAATTACGGTGAGAATACGTGATTTGAATATGCCAATAAAAAAGGCCAGATTAAAAAAGCTTTATCGACTGCGACTTTATCAGTTTTGATAAAGCTTTTTTTCGGTACATTTGTGAAATTAATCACAATTATTAACCTCCATGTATGCTACTATAAAGTTGTAATCAGATACTCCAGTTTGTTTAGAAGGGGACGATCCTCATGCATACCGATCAAATGACGATATACTTCCTCCGCCTTTGCTACCATTGTGATGATGCATGTTTATGCGACACCGAGGAGCAGTGTCTGGCTTGCTGGAATGAGCAGGAAATGACACCACAGGAGCATGAAATGACAGGACAAGAAGAAACGATGAAATGGATGAGATTGGCTTACGATTGAATAATGATGAACTTGAAGAGTATGAATGGAAGTGGACGTTCTAGTCCCGCGAAGAAGCTGATAACTGGTTAAGTGCAGACATCGGCTTTTTTGGTGCTCCCAGAAAGGGACAAGTTCTTTAAAATTTCAATCAAACTTTCCACGAGCTATGAGTTAAATTGTCCGGAATAAAGCATATACATATTTCAAGACAAGGTGGAGGGGGGAGCCGTATGGGATCGGGGTCAGTTTGGATGTTCGATTTTTTCGGCAGCGTTATGCCCGTGTTTTTCATCGCCGTCATCGGGATCATTTTGCTGTCGGCCGGTAAGGGAATCTTGCAATGGAGTCAGAATAACCGACAGCCTTTGCTATCGGTCGATTCCAAGATTGTGAGCAAGCGAACGGAAGTGAAACATACGCAGCAGACGGATGATACGGTGTCGAGCCGTACTCGTACCACCTACTATCTGACCTTTGAAGTAGAGAGCGGAGACCGCATGGAGTTTGTTGTAAATGGAGAGGAATTCGGCATGTGCGCGGAAGGAGACGAGGGACTGCTGCGTTTCCAGGGAACCCGATACTACGGGTTCGTTAGGCACCCTAGAGCGAATCTTAGTGTGGTCCGCGGTTATGACCATCCTAAATAAGATACGGGCTTAATTTTTTATCTGCTTTCTCCTGTGGTATATAATGAAGGAGAAGGAGGGGCGGCATATGAAATTTCAGGATAAAACGGTCGTAATAACGGGCTCTGCCCATGGGATTGGCCGCGGATTGGCTGAGGCTTATGCTCTAAGCGGAGCTCGAGTGATATTAAGCGATGTACGTGAAGAACAGGGCAACCAAGCGGCAAATGCTCTGAAGGAACAAGGATTGAACGCGGTTTTCGTCCCTTGCGATGTAAGGAAGGAAGAAGATATTAAACGCCTGATGAGCCAAGCCGTCCAATATGCCGGCACCATCGATATTTTGATTAATAATGCCGGGATCTCCCATTGGAAATCGCCATATGAGCTTACGGTTGAAGACTGGGACGACGTGATCAACACGAATGCCCGAAGCTGTTTTTTGGCTGCGCGTGAAGCGGCGGTACATATGAAAAAGGCTGGAAATGGCGGGGCTATCGTTAACATGTCATCCACGCGTTCGATCATGTCCGAGCCGAATTCGGAGGCTTATGCAGCTTCCAAAGGAGCCATTATCGCGTTGAGCCATGCCATGGCCGTAAGCTTGGGACCCGATGGAATCCGGGTGAATTGTATAAGCCCGGGCTGGATTGAAACGGGAAATTATGATGAGCTTCGTACAGCGGACCATAAGCAGCACCCAGCCGGTCGGGTAGGGACCCCGGCTGATATCGCCAAAGCCTGCTTTTATTTTACCGATCCGGATAATGATTTCGTAACGGGGGCCCATCTGGTTGTGGATGGCGGCATGACCCGCAAAATGATATATGAGCCTTAAGCTAAACATTGAAAAAGAGCGTCTCTCTTGGAGACGCTCTCAGAGTGTCGAGAAAGTCCAGAGGACTTTTCGACACTTTATTTTTTATATGGGGAGGCTCATCTTTTAAACCAAAAATCGATTTCAAACGATCTGAGACCCCTAGTTTTGAGACTATTAAGGCAAATTTTAACCCCCTGCAAAAAACAGGGGGTTTCTCAACAGCCTGAGAGCGTCTCTCTTGGAGACGCTCTTTTCTTTGGTTGAACTTATTGCAGTTGAATACGTTGAACTACTCAACAGGCAGGATGTCCTTAACGAACCGTAATGGTTATGGAGTCCGTCATGCCGCTTGTAGGGTCGGTTACGCTAATAATAGCAGTCCCGCTTTGATTGGCCCGGGCAACTCCCTTCGCATTGACGGAGACGGTGTTGGGTTTACTGCTGCGATAAGTCAGCTTTGCTGGAAGCTCCTTATGTCCATCCGGATGAAGAAGTTCCGCCTGAAGCTGCTGTGTTGTCTTGGAAGTCATAAGTGCCTTGCCGTGCAATCGGAGGAAAGGCTGATTCCCATTGAACAAGGTCGTGACACGGATGGTTTCAGTAAAACCATAGTAAGGGTCCTTCACGGTAATCACAGCACTCCCCGGAGAAACGGCCTTCATCCATCCGGTTGAACTTACCTGAATGATATCCGGTGTATCGGAGGTGTAGGTTAGTTCTTCCGCCCGTTCACGCTTCCCGCCCGGGAAGCCGTACCATGTCTCGATTTGCCTGGAATCCCCCAGCTTGAGTTCACCTAAGGCTTCCACGCGCATAACGATGGGGGCGAGCGGATACAGTCCCACTTCGGTAAAGCTATTCCATGGATTGGCATTATTCCCTTTGCCCAAAATCTGAATGTACCGGGCTGTCGTTTGCTCCACAAGAAAAGTTTCCGGCTGTGTTGTCGTACCGGAAGTCAGCCCATTCTCGAAGATCGTTGTCCACTCTTCACCATCGGTAGAAGCGAGTACATCAAACCGGTTTTACGGGTGTCTCCCAAGTAAATGGCCAGTGAAACTGCTCCAATAGGCTTCAGCTCTCCTAGGTCAAGCTGTACGTACTCCATGCCTGGCGCAGACCAGCGAGTACTCAGGTTCCCGTCGATGGTATGTTCCGGGATGTTCGCCGATTCGGGAACGGCGCTGGCGGTAACATGCTGCACCTGATACTTCAGATGGATCGGCGGCTCTCCTATTGCCGGTTTTCGGGTGAATTTGATGGTATATCTATTGCTTCGCTCCGGGTTAGCCGTGTCATGAACAGTGATGGTAGCCGTGCCTGGAATCGCTTCCGCCTGATCAATGGATACTTCGTGTTCCGATTCAGCGGTCACCACAGGGGGAAACGGAGCATCAAACGGAAGTCCGATATCATAATACGTGATCTCCGGACGATATCCTTGTAGCGGTATGTCGTCCAGTAATAGATTGGAGGCCAGTGGACGCGTTGAGGGTTCGGGAATGTCGCCGTCCGGTATGGTCCATTCCAGCAGTGGTGTAAAGTCCGTTCTCTCTTCAGGCAGCGGATCGCTTGCGTATAAAGGTACCATACGAACAGACAAACGGACATCCTGTGCATTCTGCAGGTGTATCGCCAGTTTCCTCATACCTTCGTTGCTGGTCTGGCCCTCCGGATTCGGAGAAGTGGCCAGCGGCATAGCGTCCATGATAGAGAACAAGGCATCTGCCGGCGCTTCGGTCATCTGAACATACAGCCTCTTATCCTGTTGATGAAGGATGGCGGCACGTCCATTCTCCACAATCTCAATGTCAGCCCCGGTATGCATGAACCAATACAGCTCAGACGGCTGCTTCAGCTTCATCTCATCCTGGATAACCAGTTCGCTCCTGTCGGCGGAGAGTTTCATTCCTCTCAGCATTTCACCTGCGTCTTTCCGGTACAGATCGGTCATATCCAGAATCGTATATGCTCCTCTTGGCTTCGATTCCTTCTTCAACGTCACGGCCGTACCGTAAGGCTCTTGCTGCACAATCGGATTTTGTACGGGATTGATGACAATGGTGTTGTGCCCCTCGGTTTTTTTGCGGTAATACGTCCAGCGATTATAATTGTAGTCCCAGAAGCCAGGCAAGCTGTAGGATTCGTTCCCCAGATCGGATGCCCACCGAACGCCCAGCGCGTCAAAAACAAAAGTGCCTCCATCCAGATCGTTATGGCTTCGCATCGTTTCGTTAACCCCTTTGATGGAAGCAAACAAGGCATAAGGATCATCCCAGGCGCTCCGCATGGAGGCCGATTCAATGCCGTTGAAGAAACGATCTAGTTCTCGAGGCGCCGTTTCAAACATGCCAGGTTCGTAAAATACCATATAGAGGGGGTGGAAGTGGCCCTTCCGATCATAAAGATCACCGATGAACCAGGCGTATTCAGGCTTGTCGAAGAACGAGGCGAACCATAAGGATTCATACATGTTATAGCTGACGCCGCCATCATAAAAATTGAACACGCCTCCTTCTCCGAGTAAATGATACGGATATGCACCCGATGCTTCATAACCTGGCAGCAGGGACAGGCCAAAATCAGCACCTATGCTTTTATTCAAACCCTGAATATACATGGCCAAGTATTGGCCTCCATAATGCCAATAAGCAGGGCCCTCCGGCCAAGCGCCATCCTCGGTATAGTGCCGGAGCGCATATTGCAGCTTCTGAAACGTGCTCTGAATTATTTCCAGAGCCTGTTCCTCTGTCTCAGGTTCATCCGCAACTGCCAGCGCAAGCAAACCAAGGCCGCCGTTGTCTACCAGATTAATATTATTGTGCTCCCCGTTATGACGGAATTCGCCCCGGTACCAATCGAGCGCGACAGCAAGCGCGTGATCCCGAATTGCAGTGTTCAATTGGGATCGCTGAGTTTCATCCAGATCGTCGTATATCCAATCGTAGGCAAGCGCAACGGCAAAAGACAATTCAGACAGGGCAAGGATGTTATTGGTTCTACCGCCCCAATCGGGATAATGCGTCATCGCCTCCAGCTCCTGCCAAACACGTTCAGCATAGCGGGATTGGCCGGTTAAGCGATACATGAGCGCGGTCGGAATCAAGCGATCACGCAGCATGTAGGCATTGCCGCCATTAGGTTGATAGGATAGCGGCGAAGTCGAAAGGACGGGATCCGCCTGTTTTCTCAAGAGTTCCATCCACTCCGTCATATAACGATCTCCGCTGGCCAGCAAAAGCTTGGACCGGTTCAGATCTTCCGTGGATGCGAGAAGTCGTGGATGGGAGCGGCCGGATGAGGCATGATGGTGAAGCGATTCCGAAATTTGATCTGCCGTCGGACCAACAAAGACCAGCATATCGCTTTCGGTACGTCCGCCATGTCCATCTTCAGCCGATACGCGAAACCGGTCGTATCCAAGATAGTCTTTATTAGGAGCATACCGATAAGTACCCTCGGCATCCACTTGAACCGTCCCTTGTACCGGTGGCGACTCAAGCTTCCATGAGATCGTATCTCCATCCGGATCCTCCGCTTTCGTTAATTGGCCGGAAAGGGAAGTATTCGTCGTCGTGTAACCCCATTCCAAATCCAGCAGGGGAGCAGCATTCACAGGAGTAACGTTGATGGTGCCCTGGCCGAATTTTGCGCCGCCGGAATCAGCATGCAGAGCAGCAAACTTGAAGCGGTCCGCACCGCTAAAGCCACTGTCGGGATAGTAGGTAAAGCTGCCGTTCTCCTTTACGGTGATTACGCCGTGCGCAGGCTGGGAGACAAGGCGATACGTAAGGGCGGCACTGCTGCTGTCGCTAGCGGACAATTGCCCGACCAAAGCATTGTCTTGAGTCGTTTCTCCTGCGTAAGCGTCCACCTGCAAGGTGTCCGGAGCATTCACGCTCACCGACATCGAGGAAGTATGAGCTCCGTCATAAGTCGCTGCGGTTACGGTTGCGAGTCCTGTGGATATGCCGGTTACTTCGCCTTGACCTGTCACCTCCACGGTCTCCGGATTGGACGCAGACCACTGCAGCTTTGGGGGAGGCGACGAACCGGGCTCATAACGTACGGAAGGAATTATTTTCTCGCCTGCATGCAGATATGCCACATCCGGCTCGATTGCGATAGATTGAAGCGGCTCCTCAACCAACACATCGTCAAACCAAACTTTGCCCGTTCCGGTCTCCAGGAACAGCTCAACGGTCAATAGGGGAGGAGAAGCTGCATTGTCCGGCACGGTGAACAGCTTCTCCATATAGGTCCAGTCTTGGGTGCCCTTGAGCGATCCGACATGAATCAGCACATTGCTGGTACCTGTTCGCTTCATTTGATATCGGATGAGCGCAGCGTTGCTGACGGATTCCGTTTTGACCCATCCACTGATCCGATACGTTTTGCCGACCTCTACCGGAACGGACTGCGTAATGGCTGCCCGGCTTGCTGTTCCTGCGGGACCTTCAATGCTGACCGATTGTTCTCCGGACTTGAATATTCCAGTGTCTACTCCCAATATAGGCGAACCTGTGGGAAGCCACTGTCCCCACTTCGCCGGTTTGACACCGCCGGACCAACTCGACCCCGGCTCCGTTGCCTCAAATCCGCTGTTCAAAAGCAAACCCTCCTGTACATCAACTCTTTCGCTCTCGGCCCATACCGCTGGGGGCGGCAAAAAGCCGTGGAGCCCCGTAACCAGCATGAGCATGATCAGAGCCATCCGTTTCACATCAATTCCCTCCCGACTAATATCGATTTTCCGGCCCTACAACCGGAACACTTCTATCGTAGAGGAAGCCGCAGTTTTCGAGTATGATACAAATTCGTGATGCATTAACATTTTTAAAGAAAACCTGTTCATGATAAATAAAAACAGTATGATGTAATTAATGTAAGTATGAAGAAGGTCACATCTAAAGAATGGGAAGGAATGAGGGTATGGGGAAATTGACGACAACTAGTGCAAAAAATGAACGTTCCAATCGAGTGTCCGTGTTCGTTACACTGCTCATGTCCTATCTTGTGATACTGCTGATCCCGGTCATCGTGTTCTGGGGACTGTATACGCAAATCGAGCGGATTATGATCGAAAATGCCAACAACTCCAACATGGCACTGATCGAGCAGGCCAAGCAGGTGGTGGACAGCCGATTGGATGAAATGCATCTGATTTCCCGGAACATCACTTCGCATCCGCGATTGGATGCGCTGCTAAAGGCAAGCTCCCCTCAAAATGGAACCGAGAACTACAATTACTACACGTTCATGCAGGAAATGCAGCGATACCGTAACAGCAGCAGTTTTATCACCGATTTTTATGTATATTTACGGGAGAGCGATACGGTTCTCAGTCCCTCCTTAAAAACAACGTCTCGTGTCTTGTTTTCCGATATTTACGGATATGAAAAATTAACCTATCAACAGTATAAAGCAGATGTTCTGCACGGTGTCCACTTCAACCGATATTTGCCCGCGACCGAAGTTGGCAAAGGATTAAATCAGAAACGCATGCTCACTTATATGCAAACGCTTCCATTTGGTGAGAAGGCCAATCCCAAAGGCGCGCTTGTTATGCTGATTGAGGAGAGGCAGATCGCTGGATTGCTTGATGAGATTGTGAAAACAAACCACGGAACCATTTACATCAAGGATGCCAGCGGCCAAGTGATTCTTAGTGCCGGTGAGTCCGAGGTTCACAGTACGGGCAAAACCGCCGATAATCCGCGTGTGATGACGGTATCGACAAGATCTGCACGGAGCGGGTGGGAGTATGTATCGGCTGTGCCGGAAAAAGCGTTTATGGAAAAGGTCCATATGGTCAAACGAATGGCCGTCGGCGTTCTGGCAATCTGTCTTGTTGCTGGGATTGCGGCCTGTGCGTTCATGACCTACCGCGCGTATTTCCCTTTGCGTGACATTATCCGTTTCATCCGGCAATCTCATCCGGCTAAGGAGGGTAAGGTACGTAACGAATATGATTTTATTAAATCGACGATGGCGGATTCCTTCGGTAAGCAGACGGAGATGAAGGAGCAATTGTCCAGGCAAACACCGGTGATTCGGTCCAACTTTTTGCAGCGTTTATTGAAGGGAAATGTGGATACGGCGGATATGTCCGATCATGCTCTGGATTTCATGGGGATCTCGTTCCCGCATTCGAGTTTTGCCGTTGCCTTGATCGAGCTGAGGGATGCCAGTGGGTTCATACATAATGAGCGGGAAAGCGAATGGGCCCTGATCCGTTTTGTCACCGGGAAGGTGGCGGAAGAAATTCATCCCTTTACCGCATATTCCGTGGAGCTGGAGAAGAACCTGGTTGCCATTATTCTAAACATGCCGGAACCTCTGGATGATAAGGCAGACCAGCTGTACGATTGGGCAGAGCAAGTGAAGCTGGTGATTGAACAGCGCTTTAAATCCGAAATCACGATCGGGATTAGCGAAATCCGAACAGGTCTTGGGTGTTTGGCGAGCGGTTACACCGAAAGCTTGAAGGCTTTGGAATATTCCATTTTTACTGCGTATAAACCGATTTTATTGTACGAGGAAATGAAACAGAAAACGGAGGTGTATTATGATTTTCCCATTGAGACAGAAATCCAGCTCATTAACGCCATGAAAAGCGGGGATACGGATAAGGCGCAAGATATCATCCAGTGTCTGTATCACAATAACTTCAACGGACAATCCATCTCACCTGAGCTCGGCAGACTCATGTTCGCTAACCTGCTCAGTACGATGTTCAAGCTGCTGAATGCTTTGAATTTGAAGTACGAGGATATATTCGGCGAGTCAGGCAAAACGCTTGAAGAAATTACGGAGGGGAGTACGGTTGAGGAGCTCTACCGGGAAGTGAAATGGATGTTCGGCAAGGTTTGCCTCTACGTAAAAGATCAAAGGGGCGATTCTTCTTCGCTGCTGCTTGAGAGGATCAAGAGCTACATTGCGGATCATCACGACGATGCCATGATCAGTCTGGCTTCCATTGCCGAGCAATTTGATATTACGCCCCCGTATCTGTCGGCTTTCTTTAAGAAAAACAGCGGCACCAATCTCACGGATTACCTGGCCAAGATTCGGATTGAACGCTCCAAGGAAATGATGCGGGATGCCAAAAACACGATTTCGCACATTGCCCGCTCCGTCGGTTATACCAGTGATGTCGGTTTTATCCGGGTGTTCAAGAAATACGAAGGGATCACTCCGGGAAAATACAAGGAAACTCTGCATTCCCTATCATCGACCTTAAGAAATGATCATCTCAATTCTTAATCCCTGTTTATGCATGTTGAAACTGTACGGTATACGATGTAAGCGCTTCAGCGTTACCATTTGAACAGGGCGGGCTGGTTGGAACCACCTAAGCCTAATTATCGAATGATCATTCATTAGGAAAAAAGGGAGGCGTCGTGATTTGATGACAAACCGGAAACGTGTTGCGAGACTTGCGATCTTTATGCTTATTGTGGCTATGATTGCCGGATGCAGCGGAAAAAGCTCGGGGGCCGAGGAGCCTGCCGGGGAAAAAGGTAAGGAAGGAACAGACGTGGCCGTTGGTGGTGACCCGGAATATCCTGAACAGTTGACCTATTGGGTATCGCTGAATGCAAATGCTTCAGCAACGATGCAGGATATGAACGGAATTGCCGCATATCAGGAGTTGGAAAAAACGACAGGCACCAAAGTGAAGTTCCAGCATCCGCCGGCGGGCCAGGAGGCAGACGCTTTTAACATTATGGTCTCTTCAGGCAATTTGCCGGATGTGGTGGAGCATGGGTGGGCCAACGTATCAGGAGGTCCGGATAAAGCCATTTCGGACGGGTCCATCATCCGTCTGAATGAGTTGATTGAAGAACATGCACCGAATCTAACGAAAGTGTTGAACGAGCACCCGGAATATAAAAAGCTGATTACGACAGACGGAGGGAATATTTACGTATTTCCATTTATCCGCGGGGATGAATATTTGCTGACCTTTAACGGCCTGATCATCCGCAAGGACTGGCTTGACCAGCTTCAGCTGTCCGTTCCTGAAACGATCGATGAGTGGTATGAAGTATTGAAGGCGATCAAGACCAAGGATCCGAACGGAAATGGGCAAGCGGATGAAATCCCGCTGCTGCTGGATATGGATATGACGGGCATTAACCATGCTTTTGTCGGCGCGTGGGGAGTTACAACCGGATTTTATCAGGTGGATGGGAAGGTCCAGTATGGACCCATCCAACCGGAATTCAAATCTTATTTGGAAACGATGAGCAAATGGTATGCCGAAGGCCTGATCGATCAGGATTACGCAGCAACGGACGGCACGCTTAAAGATGCCAAAGTGACCAACAATCAAGTGGGTGCCTTCTCCGGTTACATGGGCAGCAGCCTCGGCCGCTATTCCGAGCTCATGTTAAAAAGCAATCCGGATGTAGAACTGGTGGGCGCTCCGAACGTTGTACTGAAGAAGGGGGATACTCCGATCCTTGGACAGAAGGATTCGCCGTTCAACGGATTTGGCGCGGCTGTTACGAAAGCGAACAAGTTCCCGGCGGAAACGGTGAAATGGCTCGATTACAAATATGGGGAAGAAGGGCATATGCTGTTTAATTTCGGGGTTGAAGGAGTCAGCTACGAGATGAAGGACGGATACCCGACTTATACCGACGAAGTGATGAAAAATCCAGATGGGCTGTCGATCACCCAGGCGATGTCAAAATACAACCTGGCCAGTTATTCGGGACCTTTCGTCCAGGATCGCCGATACATCGAGCAGTATTCCGCGCTGCCTCAGCAGAAAGCTGCTATTGAGACATGGATGAATGCGGAGAATGACCGTTTGATGCCGATTATTTCGCCAACGGCTGAAGAAAGCACGCGTTATGCCTCGATCATGAACGATATTAATACGTACTACGAAGAAATGGTCAACAAATTCATTATGGGCGTGGAGCCGATCAGCGGGTTTGACCAATTTGTCCAAACGGTTCAGGGTATGGGCATTGAGGAAGCGCTCCAGATTCAACAAGCCGCGCTGGACCGGTTCAACAGCCGTTAAGTTGTACATGAAGAGGGAGAAGACCTCGGGATTCTCCCTCCATCTGTGAATGATTTTTTTGTCAGAGGAGGGCATACGGTGCAGCTTAAGGAAGAGACAAACCGCGTTACGATACAGAGCAAGCCAGAGAGGTTCAGCGCAAGAGCTGCGAAGGACTTTCGCCGAAACTCCACGATTTACCTGATGCTGCTGCCGGTTGTAGCTTTTTATGCCGTGTTTCACTATGGACCGTTATATGGCCTGCAGATTGCGTTCAAAAACTTCTCGGCAGGGCTCGGCATATGGAATAGCCCGTGGGTCGGATTTCAGCACTTCAGCGATTTCTTTAACGGATTTTTCTTTGAACGAGTGGTTACCAATACCATTATCCTGGGCGTGTACGATCTCATATTTGTTTTTCCCGCATCCATCGTGCTGGCGTTAATGCTGAATGAGGTACGACATCGCATATTTAAGCGGACGGTACAATCCATTACGTATATTCCCCATTTCATATCTGTAGTTGTGGTTGTCGGGATGCTGGTGGATTTTTTGTCGGTAGACGGGCTGATTAATCATATCATCACCTACTTCGGCGGCAAACCGATATCATTCATGCGGCTGCCGGAATGGTTCCGCACCATATATACCTCATCTGCCATCTGGCAGGGGATCGGTTGGGGCTCCATTATATATCTCGCAGCTATTTCCAATATTGATCCGTCCCTTTATGAAGCGGCTAAAGTGGACGGTGCCGGCCGCTGGAAGCAGATGCTTCAAATTACGCTGCCCGGCATTCTGCCAACGGTCATCATTCTGCTCATCTTGCGGATTGGTTCCTTTATGGCACTGCAAGATGAGAAGATCCTGATTATGTACAATCCGGTTACCTATGAGACGGCCGACGTTATCGGTACCTACGTCTACCGTAAGGGGATTCTGGAGGCAAGCTACAGCTTTAGTGCCGCCGTCGGCATGTTTAATTCCATGATTAACTTTATGCTGCTCATTGGAGCCAATTATCTCAGCAAGCGGTTTACGGATACGAAGCTGTGGTAGAAAGGGGGCATCTATGCGAACTTCAAAATCTGTCAGTGAAGTCCTGTTTGATTCTGCGAATGTCATTCTCTTGTGCTTGCTATCGATCGTCACATTATACCCGTTTCTCTACGTATTGTTTGCTTCAATCAGCACGCCGGCTGATTTCGTTCAGCACCGGGGAATCCTGCTGTGGCCCAAGGGCTTCTCGCTGGATTCCTATCGTATGGTATTTGAGAACCCCAATATTATCCGAAGTTACCTGAACACGATATTTTATGTGGTGGTCGGCACGACGCTGAACATTCTGATGACGGCTCTCGGAGCCTATGGCTTATCCAGGAAAAATGTGATGTGGAAGGGCACCATCATGATGCTGATCGTAATGACGATGTTTTTTGACGGCGGGCTCATCCCGAAATACCTGCTCGTGAAAAATATGGGTCTGCTTGATACGTACTGGGCATTGATTATTCCAAGCGCCATGACGACATGGAACTTGATTATTATGCGAACGGCATTTCAAGGAGTACCCGATGCGCTCGAGGAATCCGCGCGGATCGACGGAGCCAGCGACTGGACCATTCTGTTCCGGATCATCATCCCGTTATCGCTGCCGGTTATTGCCGTCATGGTGCTCTTTTACGGGGTGTGGCATTGGAATAAATGGTTTGACGCCCTCATCTATTTAAGGGACCGGGACTTGTTTCCGCTTCAGCTCATCCTGCGCGAAATTCTGATCCAAAACGATACCAGCAGCATGATGACCTCGGTAGGAGGGGGAGATCGGATGCCGGTTGGCGAAACCATTAAGTATGCAACGATTATGGTGGCTACGCTGCCGATTTTGTTCCTATATCCATTCCTACAGAAATATTTCGTGAAAGGCGTCATGATCGGAGCCATTAAAGAATAAGGAGGCAGTTGACTCATGTGGGAGCAAGCCATTAAGGATGCGGTAGAAAAGACAAAGCGGAATATCGGGCAATTTCCGATGAAGTTTCCTCACATCACGGAAGAGAAGCGTTATGAGTGGGGAGAAAGCAATGACTGGATCGAAGGATTTTACACCGGAATGATCTGGCTGTGCCATGAATATACGAAGGATCCTCTGTTTAAGGAAACGGCAATTGCCCAATTGGAGGATTATAAGCAACGGCTGCAGGAACAGCGTCATCTGGACCATCACGATATCGGATTTCTGTATCTTCCCTCTGCACTGGCAGCGTGGATTGTGGATGAGCATGAAGAAGGTAAACAGCTCGCTTTGAAAGCAGCGGATCATCTGATGCTTCGCTGGCGGGAAGAGGGACAGTATATTCAGGCCTGGGGCCGGAAAGGCGACGAGAAGAACGGCGGCCGCATTATCATCGATTGCATGATGAACATTCCGCTGCTGTATTGGGCCTATGATCAGACGGGTGATGAGCGATACAAGCGCGTGGCCGTAGCGCACGCGGACAAGAGTCGTCGCTACTTAATGCGGGGTGATGATTCGTCGTATCATACCTTTTACTTCAATCCGGAGGATGGAACCCCCATCCGAGGAGGAACGCATCAAGGATATCATGACGGATCAACATGGACGCGCGGCCAGGCATGGGCCATCTACGGATTTGCGCTCTCATACCGCTATACCCGTGATTCGAAATATTTGGATACGGCTTTGCGCGCCGCTCGTTTCTTTATTGAATACTTGCCGGAGGATCATGTGGCGTATTGGGATTTTGACGTTCCGATTGAAGAGGGTACACCTCGCGACAGCTCCGCCTCCGCCATTGCGGCGTGCGGCATGCTGGAGATATTGGAGCATCTGGACGGAGAAGATGACAATAAAGGGCTATTGACAGAAGCCGTTGAGAAGTCGATGATATCTCTCGTAAACCAATATTCGACCATCGGTGAAACCGATGAGGAAGGCTTGATCAAGCATGGTTCCTATTACGTCAGAGGCGGTGCGGGACCGGATGATTACATGATCTGGGGGGATTACTATTACCTCGAAGCCTTGCTGCGGCTGACCAAAGGGATACCCGGCTATTGGTATGAGAGAGGTTAGCATCATAGAATCTGTGAAACGAACTGGGGATGTCGCGTATTATGCGGCACCTCCTTTTTTGTGTAAAATATGTGGAGTTCATTGTTCACAATATACTCATTAGCATTGTCAGAATGTCTTTGTTATGATGAGGAAGATTCAAATTTGAGATAAATGGTTTGGAGGAGATATGCGTGTTGAAACATGTGAAAACTTCAGTTTTGCTGACCTTGGGTCTGCTGCTAATACTGGTATTCCCGACTGCAACCTGGGCCCATTCCAAGCTGGAAACCAGTACGCCAGCGGCGGATTCCAAGCTGAAGGAAAGCGTGCAGGAAGTAAGCCTGTCATTTAATGAAAATATCGATGAAAACTTGAGCACACTCAAGATTAAAAATGCGCAAGGAGAATCGGTTGAAGTAGCAGAGGTTAAGGTCACACAGAATACCATGCTGGGGACGCTGGCTGCACCGCTTCCATCGGGCTCCTACACGGTCGAGTGGAAAATCGTGGGCGGCGATGGACATCCCGTGGATGGGACATACGCCTTCGAGGTAGATGCCCCGGAAGCGGAAGCCACCCCGGAGACACCAGCCGGTACCGAGGAAACGCCTGCGGATACAGCAAATACACAGGATGAAGCAACACTTGCGGATAATACGGCAGCAGACAACTCCGCTGCGGACAACACGGATCAGACGGCTGGCCAGGATCAGCAGGCAGACAACACTTCGGCTCCCGAACAATCGGCAGGCAGCGGTTCAATCGTGTGGATCGTCGTCATCGTGATTGTAGCATTTGTCGCAGGATACTTTGGAATTCGAGCCTCACGGAAGAAAAAATAAATGTCTTACTATTGGTTAAGTGAGCCGTTTCTATATGTAGCCTACGCCATTCTGGCAGGCATCACGGTACTGTCCCTGGTACCGAAAGCATATAAGCCGGACATTTCGGTTCCGGCCTGGCTTGGCCCGGTGGCGGCAGGGGCCATCATCGTATTTGGATTTGTGCCGCTGCTGCAGATCATGATGTTCTTCAAGGATGATATCGGGTTCTGGAAGTCCTTTAACAGCATCATGTTCAAGTTCAGTGAGGGGGAGCGTTATGCCTGGATTCTGGTTCTCTCGATCCTGTTGGCAATTCTGACCATGATCGTCCGCCGGAAGCCGGGTTCCGTAGTTCGCTGGCTTATGCCCGTTGCCTTGTTGGGCATTGCTGTAGCTATGTCCTCGTTTAATCACGCTGCATCCCTGTTCGAAAGCACAGGACAGCTTGCATTCTTCGGCCATTTCACAGCGATGGCGATATGGACGGGAACGTTGCTGATAACAGGATGGTTCAGTACGGATCAGAGCCGCTGGAGTGCGTTTCTTAGATGGTTCCATCCAACAGCGATCATCTGTGTCATCATTGTTATCGGATCGGGACTATTCTTGATGACGGCCGTGACGCCGGAGCCCATAAACAGCTGGACGCTGTCTTATGGTCAGGCTCTGCTGGTTAAGCATATTCTCATTCTGCCGCTGTTGGTATTTGCGTTTGTAAACGGTCATCTCGTAAAGCGCAAGCTGCGCCGGGATTCGGGTTATCATCCGGTGGCATGGGCACGAAGTGAGGGAGTTCTGATCTGGTTGATTTATATCGTCACCGGATACATGAACCAGCAGCCTGCTCCGCATGAGGTCATTGATACTTTGGCCTTATATGGCCCTGCTGCATCTTTTGTTTGGTTCCATCCCGGGTTTACGATCGGTGAACTGGCTTTCACGTGGAGTTGGATAGGAATCCTTAGCCTCTGTCTCGGGCTAGCGCTTCTGTGGAACGTCGTGAACATATTCCGCAGAAACCGGGCCGCGGCAGGCGCGTTGTTATGCGGACTAGGCGCTGTTGTGTTCGTTTATTGCGGCCTGATGTTCTCGGTTACTACAGTTTAATATCGTTTGAGTTGACAAGGTCCTTGCTGTTTACGCGGCAGGATCTTTTTTTTATGATAGGATAAGGAAGCTCAGGCTGGATAAAGATGGTATACTGGCGAGTAAAAGGACCACCTGCACCTACTCTGCGAATGGGGGAAGTTTCATGAAAAAAGAGAGACACATCCGTTTGGCCTCTCATTCGGACGCATCCGTCCTGATCCAGTTAAACTGGGAGTTTAATGAAGTGTTAGTGCCGCTGGAGGAAGCTGAACATCGATTGAAACAATCGGGTGAAATTGTGGCCATAGCTTATTTAGGCGATGAGCCTGTAGGATTTGCCTGTGCACAGTCCTTTACATCGTTCTGTTACCGTGAACTCGTCGGTGAGATTACGGAAATGTACATTCAGGAGCGGGCGAGAAGGCAGGGGCTGGCAGGAATGCTGCTCGTTTTTCTGGAGGATCAATTGATTGCGCGCGGGGTGAAGACCGTAAAGGTGCTTACAGGTCATGATAATCACCAAGCCATCGGAGTTTATGAGAAATCAGGTTATAAGCGGGAGGATGAAGTGCTTCTGGAGAAAGAGCTTGGGTAAAATGTTCCGTGCGTGTAACATGCTATCCAATGGATATTTCACTTATCGGTAGGGGATGGAGTGAGCTTGATGTTATGTGATAAAGACCAATACGTTGAAGAATTGCTCATTCTGAAGACAATAGCGGAAAATTTGAACCAGAGCAACGATATGAAGCAAATGCTGCAGACGACACTCGAAAAATTGCTGGATTTAACCCATCTTGAAACAGGATGGATTTTTCTGATCGGAGACCAACCACACTATGATCAAATAGCCGATGTCAACCTTCCTCCTGCTTTATCACGGGAAAACAAAAAACCGATGCGATGCGGAGACTGCCTATGCCTTCGCTTGTATTGGGCAGGAAATTTAGATGAACCGGTTACGATTATTGAATGTGAACGTCTGCATAATGCCAAGAAAGAGTGCTGGGGAGAAACTCGCAATCTGACCCATCATGCTACGATTCCCCTGACGGTTCAAGGTAAACGGCTGGGGCTACTGAATGTGGGCTCGCCGGGGAAAGAGCATTTTAGCGAGGGAGAACTTGCATTGTTACAATCCGTTGCCTATCAGATTGGAACGGCGGTCGAGCGGACGAAACTGTTCGAGCAAAGGGAGAAACAGGCGGTGGACAGCGTAGCCCGCTTCATCGTCGATTATTATGCCAAAGCAAGCAAAGTAACCAGATATCTATGGAAAATTAACGATATGAAGAGAATGCTTGTGGCGATCGTGGAGCAGCTTGCTCATACATTTGACTGGCCGTGTGTTGCCATGATTACGTCTGACGATGACAACTTGTATCTTCGAACGGTTCGTCAGAATGGGGTAACGCATAGCTGCAAGGAGCTGGTACGAAAGGGTACCAACAAGTCCGCTCGAAAGTCAGGAATCGTACTACGTGCATACGAGGAACAGAATGTGGTGGTGCAAGAAGGTCTGGTCCGGATGCTTCCCGGCGTTCAGCCCCATACGTATACGGCGGCGATACCATTAAAGCATCTTGAGCGTATTTTTCAAACCTATGAGACGATGGGGGTACTCCTCATTGGCCGTGAGAGCGGGCCCTTCAGTGAGCTGGAGGTTGAAATCTTAGAGGTGCTGGCGGAGCATATTTCACTGGCCATTGAAAAGATATGTTTATATTACGAGTGGCAGGATTTATTGTTGGTTGAGGAGAGGAACCGTTTGGCACGGGATCTTCATGATTCCGTCAATCAAAAGCTGTTCTCTCTTTCACTGCTTGCTCAAGGCGTGCGTGAGACGACCTTACATGAGAATCCGCATACGGCGGAGGCGATTCACGATATCGGACTGCTAGCCCAAGAAACACTCATCGAAATGCGCACGTTAATTTGGCAGCTGCGACCTTCCGGAGATGCCAAAGGGATATTGGCTTCGCTAAAGGACTATGCCGAGAAACTTGGCATACAGCTGACGTTTATCATGAAGGAAATTCCTGTTTTGACGAACCGGGTGGAAGAGGCCTTGTATCGAATTGGGCAGGAGGCATTAAACAATATCAGCAAACACGCGGGAACGAATCGAGCCTGGATCCGAATGGAACAGGACGGATCCTATCTATATATGAAAATATCGGACCAAGGGCGTGGTTTCAACCCCGGATCGCCCGAACAGTGTCCCCATTCGCTTGGGCTTACCAGCATGAGGGAGAGGGCTTCAGAAATACAAGGAACCTTAAGCATTAGCAGCGAGGAAGGCACAGGGACGATGGTGACCGTAATGGCTCCGTTTTTATCCAAGAAAGAGGTTTGAACTTATGAAGATAAAAGTCCTCATCGTTGATGATCATCTTGTCGTATTAAGGGGGTTGCGTTATTTTCTGCAGACACAGCCCATGATCGAAATCGTAGATCAAGCTCTGAACGGGCTAGAGGCTCTGGATAAAGTAGAGAAGCTGCAGCCTGATGTGGTCCTGATGGATCTGAAGATGCCGGAGATGGACGGAGTCGAGGCCACGAAGCGAATCACAAGCAAGTTTCCTCATACGAAAGTCATTATTCTCACCAGTTTTGCCGACCGGGATTCGGTTCTGCCGGCGATTAAAGCCGGAGCTATTGGATATCAACTGAAGGATATCGAGCCCAAAGTGCTGGTCGAAACCATCATCGCAGCTGTAAATGGAAACCGCATGCTTCATCCTCAGGTAACGAATCAATTAATCGCCCATGTGGCGACAGATACCGAGGCTGTCAAAGGCATCGACATTCTGACTATTCGCGAGCAGCATGTACTTGAACAGATTACGCTTGGCAGGAGTAACAAAGAAATCGCCGCAGAGCTACATATTACCGAGAAAACGGTAAAGACGCATATCACGCATATTCTGGGAAAAATGGAGGTGCAGGATCGTACCCAGGCGGCGCTGTACGCGATAAGGAACCGCTGGTTCGACTCGTAACCATCAGACTATGGTCGTAGTGACAGGTCTTATCTTCGGATAAGGCCTTTTTTGTATGCCTGGTTTAGACCAGCGCTGGACGTAACTGGCATGGAATTACGTTTTAATAGAACTACAAAGGAAGCAGGAAGTACACCGCTGTAGGTTTGTAATTGATAAAAAGGAGGAATGAACAATGACAATATTAGTTACAGGTGCGACAGGAAAAGTCGGGCGTCACGTTGTAAATGAACTGCTTAAGACTGGACATCGCGTCAGGGCGCTCAGCCGATATCCGGCATCAGCCACATTACCTGCTGGCGTAGAAGTGGTTGCCGGTGATCTGAGTAACCCCGACACGCTGATTCCAGCACTTCGGGGTGTGACCGGCCTCCATTTAATCACGACAGGAGCAGGCTACGTCCCGCTTACGACAGGGGAGGAGATTATTCGAATCGCAGAGGCTGCCGGAGTAAGGCGCGTCAGCGTATTGTGGGACGGAAAGAAAGGGACGGTGGAAGAAGCACTGGAATCGAGTAATCTGGAATGGACACAGCTGCAGCCGGTAGATTACATGTCCAATGCTATGAACTGGAGAGAATCGATCCGAACGGAGGGTGTTGTACGCGATATGTTTGGTGATTCGTTGAATGCCTCGATCCATGAGCGGGATATCGGACGGGTGGCTGCAGCGGTCCTGTCGGAGAACGTCCATGCGGGCAAAATTTATCCCCTAACCGGTCCCGAGGCGCTAACGGTTCCTGACAAGGTGCAGATTCTTAGTCACTTTATCGGTAAAGATGTAAAGTTTATTCAGTTAACCGAAGAGCAGGAGCGTAGACGAATGGCCGAACTTGGGGTGGATGAGGGCGTCATCGATTACGTCATCAACTGGTACAAGAATCCACCTATCGAAGCATACACCGTCAATCAAACGGTTGAACAGATAACAGGATATCCTGCAAGAACATTTGCCGAGTGGGCAGAAGAGCACGCCAGATACTTCAAATAAGAAATGGAAATGATGGAGTATATTCAAAAAGCATGATGATCGAGTATTCAGGATCATCATGCTTTCGTTATGTGCTGGGGAGTCCTTGTCGTTTATGAATGATGCTGAACATCGCTCCGGTATTGACCAGGCGTGAGCCCTGTATTTCGCTTAAACACCGAGTGGAAAGAATGCATGTCCTTATAACCGACCTTCTCGGCAATCGTACTGATTTTGTCCGGGGTGGTGCGCAGCAGCTCGCGGCTCATTCGAATCCGTACGGTCTGCAGATAATGATGCCAGCTCTGGCCTGTATACCGGCGGAACAGCCGCTGCAAATGGCGTTCGCTGAATCCGCTGATTTGTGCGAGTTGCGTCAAAGTGAGCTCATGCATATACTGCCCTTCAACATATTGAAGGACATCCTGAAAGGAATGGTGCTGCGGCACCGAAGGCATCGTATGGGGATGTTCAATGACACGGCTGAATTCAATGATCAGCTGTAGCAGCAGCGTGTGCAGATAAACGGCAGAACCGCTGCCGGGCATGGCGTTTTGTTCATAGAGGGAGCCAAAGAGCCTCTCGAAGCGATCATGTCGGTCCATAATCGCGTGGTACCCAAGAGATCCATCTTCCATGCGTTTCAAAAAGGCTGCCGTATCCGAACCTGTTGTAAAAGCAATCAGTTTGGGCAGCAGCTGTACAGAGAATATGCAATTGTTCACGATGAGTGGTTTACCGTTTGCAGAAGTGGGCCGGAATACATGAGATATTCCGAGTGGGATATAGAACATTTGACCTTTGCGAACGCGCTGTACCGAGTTCTCCAGGTGATGAAAACCTTCACCCTCCGCAATATAAGCAATCTCCAGAAAATCATGGTTATGGTATGAGCCTGTAAAATTCTCCGCGTTTCGATTCACATACATCAAGGTGTCTTCCTGGAAAAAGGTATCTCCATAATAGGTTTCCATGGGTCGTTTCATCATCATTCTCCTTATCGATAATAGGTGGAAGAATGTCCGTTGTGCCTCATATTATTGTCCGATATCCCCATAATTCCGCGTTCAGGTTCACTTATAATAATAGTTGAAATGGGCATGGTTAGGGAAGCGAACATCCCGGGTTCCGGCCTATAAAACTAGATTGTTGGGATAACTCTTAACGAAGGTGAACGGAGGAATGGCCTATGTTCAGCGTAACGGATGTACGATGTGAGTATCAGCATAATCCGATAGGAATCGGCGAGAAGCACCCGCGGTTAAGTTGGAAGTTGGCCTCGGACGAAAGGGCAGTCAGGCAAACGGCCTATGAGATTGAGGTTTCGCATGATGATAACTTTGAGGTGCCCTTTTGGACTTCAGGGAAAGTGGCTTCTTCGCAATCGGTTCATGTGGAATTAAACGAATGGAGTGTATCGTCTTGTAAGCGCTATACTTATCGAGTCCGCGTCTGGAATCAAGCCGGGGAGGTATCGGAATGGTCGGATGCAGCCTATTGGGAGACGGGTAAGCTGCAGGGAGAGAAATGGATAGGGGAATGGATTTCGGCACCTAAGTCTTTGCTGCCTGCCGACTCTGCACAGCTACCGCTGCTTCGCAAAAGCTTCAGCTTAAAGTCGCCCATTGCAAAGGCAAGAATATACGCCTCCGCCTTAGGCCTTTATGAACTGGAACTGAACGGGCAGCGGGTGGGAGATTGTTATTTCACACCTGGTTGGACGAGTTACGAACATGCGATTCAGACGCAAAGTTATGACGTGACGGACATGCTGAACGCTGGCCTAAACGCAATCGGCGCTTGGCTCGGTAATGGATGGTACAGGGGTCAATTGGGATGGGAGGAACGGAGTGCGATCTATGGGGATCGATTAGCCCTTTTGCTGGAGCTGCATATTACGTATGCGGACGGGAGCGAAGAAGTCATTGCAACCGATTCAAGCTGGCAGTCGGCCAAAGGCCCGATCATGATGTCGGAACTCTATCATGGTGAAACCTACGATGCCCGGTTGGAGCTGGAAGGCTTCAGCTCAGGAGATTTTAACTCAAATGATTGGCATGGTGTCGAAACGATCGATCACGGGTTTGACATGCTGAAGCCTCAGATTAACGAGCCCGTAAGAGCCATCCAAAAGGTGCAGCCCGTTGAATGTCTGATTACACCCAAAGGTGAAACCGTCATCGATTTCGGACAGAACTTGGTGGGCTGGGTCCGGTTTAGCGTGTCCGGCGCGAAGGGCGCTATCGTGACGCTGCAGCATGCGGAGATACTGGATTCCGAGGGTAACTTTTATACAGAGAATCTCCGAACCGCTAAACAAACCATTCAGTATACGTTAAAAGGTGGAGAACAAGAAACCTATGAGCCTCGGTTTACGTTCCAAGGCTTCCGGTATGTCCGCTTAGACGGTTTCACGGAGGAGCAGCTGAACCGTGGGGCTTTCGAAGCAGTTGTGCTCCATTCGGATTTTGAAGAAACCGGAACTTTTCAATGCTCAGATCCCATGGTTAATCAATTGCAGAGCAATATTCGATGGGGGCTCAAGGGGAATTTCCTGGATGTGCCGACGGATTGTCCCCAGCGTGACGAGCGGCTTGGCTGGACGGGAGATGCGCAGATGTTTATTGGGACTGCGGCCTATCTTGCCAACGTGGCTCCTTTCTTCACCAAATGGTTATCCGATCTGGCTGCAGAGCAGCGTGGCGACGGGGCAGTGCCTTTCGTTGTCCCCCATGTGCTTGGTGATGAGGCCTATGCTTCGGCCGCATGGGGAGATGCAGCGGTCATATGTCCGTGGACGGTATATGTCAGTTATGGCGACCGACGGATATTGGAGCGTCAATATGAGAGCATGAAGAGCTGGGTCTCCTACATTCAGGCTCAGGGGGAGAATGAGTATTTGTGGAATACCGGCTTTCATTTTGGTGACTGGCTGGGACTTGATGCGAAATCCGGAGATTATGTGGGTGCTACAGAGCGGGATATCATAGCGTCAGCATTTTATTGTTATTCGGTAGAACTGCTTACGAAAACGGCGATCGTATTGGGACAAGAAAAAGATGCTGCCCTGTATACGGAGCTTAAAGAAAAGGTTGTCGCTGCATTCCGCAACGAATTCGTGACCCCATCCGGTAGGCTAGCGGCTTCGACTCAGACCGCGCATGTGCTTGTGCTCATGTTTGGGCTGCTGGATGAAGATGCGGAAAAACGAGCAGCGAAACGTCTCTATTCGCTGCTGGAGGAGAGTAGATTTCATCTAACGACAGGCTTTGTGGGAACACCCTATATTAACCATGTATTAAGTCAGCACGGCATGCATGACGCGGCCTATAAGCTGCTGCTGCAGCGGGATTATCCTTCATGGCTATACCCGGTTACGAAAGGCGCTACCACGATATGGGAGCATTGGGACGGTATTAAGGAGGACGGCAGCTTCTGGAGCCGCGATATGAATTCATTTAATCATTATGCTTATGGAGCCATTGGCGAGTGGCTGTATCGTACGGTTGCCGGCATACAAACTGTAGAGGAAGCGCCGGGTTATAAACATATCGTGATTGCGCCCGTGCCGGGCGAAGGATTGACATGGGCAGAAGGTATCATCGATACGCTGTACGGAACCGTCCGATCAAGCTGGAGAATGGAACGTGGTGGAGAGTTTCAATTAGAGGTAACCATCCCGCCAAATACAACAGCGGAAATCCGGCTGCCAGGTGTTCTTAATGCATCAAGCGTTACAGAAGGAGAGGCGATACCTCTAGACCAAGCGAACGGGATTCAATCTGCACGTGATGGTGAAGCAGGTGTTGTGATTCAAGCGGGCTCAGGAGAGTATACGTTCAGATATGTTTATTCCAATCATGCTGTGATGACATGAATAGAAGCAGGGAGCTAAAGTTCCTTACCGTGGTGAGTTGCGGTAAGGAACTTTTTTTTCTCCTCATATAGTCACATTTATGGGCGAATGCACATACACATACAAAGTGATCTTAAGGAAGCGAGGGGAACTCTGTGGCAGTCATCAAAGCGAATTCGAATGATGTGGATCTTCTGGCAAGATTGATCCGCGCAGAGGCAGAAGGTGAAGGCGAGCAGGGCATGCTCATGGTCGGCAATGTCGGCGTGAACCGGATACTGTCCAACTGCTTGGATTTTCGAAACATCCGCAGCATGAATGATATGGTGTTTCAGAGCCCGGGAGGGTTTGAAGCAACACAAAAGGGCTATTTTTATCAACGGGCTAGGGATCGGGACCGACAGCTTGCCCGAAGATTGATTAATGGGGAACGCATATGGCCGGCTAGCAATGCGCTTTGGTTTTTCCGCCCGGCAGGGGATTGCCCGGCTACCTGGTACAATCAGCAGAATACAGGTCGTTTCAAAGCACACTGCTTCTTCACCCCGACATATGCCGATTGCCCGGCCGTCTATTGATTCACGTTATACAACCGCTTATGCGGGAGTTATAAATTAAAGGAGGAAATTACTTATGTACAATCAAGGTGTGCCACCTGTGAACTTCATGAATGGAGTCCGTTATCCGGGAGTGCCGAGCCGCGGGACGGCTGGTTATACGGCGAACGTTCCACCGCAGGTGCCAAGCGGAAGCCCAATGACTCCAGGAGGCGCCGTTGTTCCGGCCCCGCAATTCGAGCAATCTTACGTTGAGAATATTCTTCGATTGAATCTGGGCAAACAGGGAACCTTCTACATGACATATGAAAACAATTCGCAATGGAATGCCAAGGTGTTCACAGGTGTGGTCGAAGCTGCTGGACGCGATCATATCATTATCAGCGAACGGTCAACAGGCCGCCGTATCATCCTGCTGATGGTAAACCTGGATTATGTCGTGTTCGACGAGCCGCTTCATTATCAATATCCGGGTGTTATCGGCAATCCACCTCCAACGGCTAGATAATCGATCCGATTGCATAAAAAACCTTCGTTTACTCAGGAGTAAACGAGGGTTTTTTCTTCATGCTTTACTTGGAAATATTGAATGTTTATGCGATTTTTTCCATCCAACGCGTGCGGATTCATAGTAATCTATTAACATTTTGAATGTTTATTCATAGAATATATCAATTCATCGAAAAACGAGTGCTAACGGCTGAGAATCAAATTAAAGCCTATAACAACGCTGATTAATGTCATAAGACAACGTTTGACTGTGTATCGTAGTACTATATAATTACTTATATAGCTTGATTAAGTCGGAATAAGACAAGGAGATGAGACCATTGGGAAGTTGATGCGCAGTCCGAACACGCTGTTATGCTTGATGGCACCACACATTTTTAATAACCGAAGGAGGTGTTCCTATTCGTCATAGCATGCTGTATGGCGGGTAGGAGATCGATTGAGTGACCCCTTACCGAGTTTGATAAGTTTAACCTTGGTATTGATTCTCGTCCTGTTAAATGGATTTTTTGTATCGGCTGAATTAGCTTTTGTTAAAGTGAAAAGCAGCCGCATTGACGCTCTGGTCGAAGAAGGACATAGACGTGCAAAATTTGCGCAGAACATACTGAAGAACCTGGACGGATATATATCCGCATGCCAGTTTGGTATTACCATCGTGTCCATTGGACTCGGATGGATCGGCGAAAGAACAATATCCGCTATGATTACGCCTTGGTTTAATGGCATAGGCTGGAGCAATACAGCCGTTCATGCCGTATCCTTGGTATTAGCCTTTATCCTGATTGCACTCATGCACATTGTATTTGGGGCGTTGGCGCCCAAGACGGTGGCTGTTCGTAAGGCGGAACAAATTACGCTGCTATCAGCAGGTCCACTGCGGGTATTTTACACCATCATGTTCCCGTTTATCTGGTTTGCAAATGGGCTCTCCAATAATGTTCTCCGCCTGTTCCGGATGCAACCGGTGGTTGAACGGAATGTTCATACCGAGGAAGAACTGCGGGATATGATGAAAGAGAGCAGTGAGAGCGGCCTGATGGATAGCACGGATATGGTATTGGTAGACAACATTTTTGAATTTGCCGATACGACGGCAAGGGAGATCATGATCCCCAGAACAGAAATGATCTGCTTATACAACAATCTTTCATTGGAAGAAAATCTGAAGATCGCAAGCGAGGGAATGCGAACCCGCTATCCGATCTGTGACGAAGACAAGGATCATATCATTGGCTTTATTCACATTAAAGATCTGATGCGCGGATTCGTTCGCGACCAGCTTTCCTTGATTCGCCCGATCATTGCTGTTCCTGAGTCGATCAAGATCAGTGATCTGCTGCGAAGAATGCAGCGGAGCAAGACGCAAATTGCCATTCTTATTGATGAATACGGCGGGACTTCAGGACTCGTAACCCTGGAGGACATCATGGAAGAAATCGTCGGTGAAATTCAAGATGAGTTTGATGAAGAGCGTCCGGGCATTGAAAAGGTGGGGGAGGATGAATACTCCATTGATGGATTGATGCTGATCGATGAAATTAATGACCAATTTGGTCTGAACGTGGATACAGAAGACTATGATACGATCGGTGGATGGCTGTCCTCGCGTCTTGAGGTGCTGCTCCCACATAAAGGTCAATCTGTCATGTATGAGGATTATCGCTTTGTGATTGAGGAGACCGAGAATAAACGGATCTCGCGCATTCGTCTGATCAGGCAGCAGCAGCAGCTGATTCAGGAAGAAGCAGGTGCATAAACTGGATATTAAAAGAAGTAGCGGTATAACATGTCGCTACTTCTTTTTATTTACAAAGAAGTTTCAATAATTATATCAAACTGTGAAAAATTAGATACTTTTGTGTCGATGTCATGTGTTAAAATATGGATGTTCCTAATAAATTGAAAGAAAGGTGATATGATGTCAAAAGTACGCAGTCCTAAACGTATAGCTTCAGCGCTAGCAGTCAGTGTTCTATTAAGTTTATCTCTGGCGGGAGGGGCATACGCGGATGCATCTGCAGACATTGCACCCGGTGCGTTAACAACTCCGCCTCCAGTGGAAATGAATCTGAATTCTTCTCTCAACATGTTAGCCAATAAATACTTGCTGAATTATTTTTCATCGATAGGGAAAGTAAGCGGTACTCAAGTAGGCGTAAGCGGCACTACCAGTGCTTCTCAAACTGTAGATTCTCTGGGAATCAATTACGTTATTCAACGTTGGACAGGCTCCGCTTGGGTTGATGCGGGAGCCGCATACGATAACGGGACGAATAGAAGCTCTCTGAGCGGAAGCAAAACTTTCAATGTGCAGGCGGGTTATTATTATCGGGCTAAGACGATTCACTGGGTTAATAAGAGCGGTACATATGAAGAAGGAACTTATCATACGAACTCGATATTGGTAGAACTATAATACGAACACGGATTTATGAAGGGGTGCCCCAAAAGATCGTAGATCTTGCGGGGCATTTCCTTTTTTTGCGTCGAAAGACGCTCCGTGCCGATTCACGATAGGGAAGCTTGTTTGTGCTAGCGATCACGACTTGAACTAGGTTCCCATTAGAGCAAAAAGGTCGAAGACCAGCCCTTGAGCCTGTCTTCAACCTTTTTATGTTGCATGAATGATCATCAAAAAATTATTGTATGCTGTTTGCAATTTTTATGAATTCTTCATCTGTGAAGAAGCCGCTAATGGATACAACCACTTGATCATTATCGTATAAGAAGCGAATGTTATTCTCGGTTAAATAGGCTTCCGCTCCGGATTCAAGAACAATCGTCTTCTTGATATCCCCATCGAGATTGATCATTTTACCAAGTGTCATCCCGATAAGATCTATATGGAAAAACTTATCATCTGAATTTTTATAATGAAGATGAAGCTCGTCAAAAACTGGATTTTCATCCGTTATTAATGCTGTAGCCTCATAGAATTTGTAATCTTCCGGAAGATAATTGATTTTTGGTATTTTAAATGGTGCGCGTTTTTGCGATTCTGTCAGAGATTCATTGGTATCTGTGAAAGGAACATATTCAGTGTCCACTAATTCAGCTGAAGGTACTTGTTCTTCTGGCTCCATTCCTTGTTCCGGTGGGGGGGCAGTTAATGCTTTGCTCTTATCGACAGGCTCTTGCATGCCGAATATCTGGGTAACCACACCGTTTCCCCAATCCTTGATCTCCTGATAAACCGGTGTTACCGCTTGAGTTACAGAGGATGGAGAGAATATCAAAGCACCACAAGCCATCGATGCGGCAATGACTCCGGCTAACTGAAAAGTGCGTCGACGCTGTTTCTTTTTGTGTACCTGTTTGATTTGCTGCTGAACCTGCTGCCAGGATTGTCGTTTGGATTCAATGTCAGTAGGGAGTGAGGAACGTGATGCTGCACGATCAAAGGCTTCGTCAAAGGCCTCATCAAACCAATCATCGTATTTTTCGTTGTTCATCCAATTCACCCCACTCTCTATACAGCATTTTTTTTACGGATTCTCTGGCGCGGAACAAGCGCTGCTTCACGATCTCTTCGCGAGTATTCAGCAGCTCCGCGATTTCCTTGTACGTCAGACTATGCTTCCAACGGTACTCAATCAATAGCTTGTATTCAGGCTTCAATTGGTCGAGATAATGCTCGATGGATTCCTCCAGCATATTCGACTCCACCTGATGTTCGACGTTCGTGGAAGAAACTACCACGTCCTCTTCATTAATAAAAACACTCTCGACATCCACTTGGTTACGGTATTTTTTATTTTTTCTTAAATAATTCATCGTTGAGTTTTTGGCAACGACACGCAGCCATCCCCGCATCTTGCTTTCGGTTTCAAAATTCGGCTTACTTGTAATCACTTTTATAAAGGACTCCTGAATGATATCCTCAACAGCAGCATGATCCCGTACGACATATAGTATCTGTCCATAAACGAGGTCATAAAATTCATAATAAATTTCTTCCTGAATAGGTTCGCTCAGATCAGCGAAATCTGCTGCAAGGAGGAGCTGTAATCGGTTGGACACGCGATAATCCCCTCTCTGGTGTAACCATCCTATTTCTCTCATCATTTTACAACATATCGGGTGAAAAAGCCCTATTAATTCTAATAACAGCCGACTCTGAAGACTGTTTCCGGGAAACGGGTTGATCCTTATGAAGTCATGTGTTTGAGACGCATTAGCTTATGAGTTAATATGGCAAACTTAGATATGCGTCCATCTCTTCATCATATGCTCGGCAATCTATCGGTATTAATCGAAATAGGGTTGAAGTTGCATCGTGAAGGGAAGGGAAGGGAAGGGAAGGGGCTAGAAGGTCCATTATGAAAAAAACAGAGCAGCCTCTGATTAAAAGACTGCTCTGTTGCAGATTACCGATCTCATTGCGGATGAGCTTATCCAGCAAATACTGAAATTGTAGCGGTTTAGGCCCAATTGCCGTCGATGAATACAGGCTCCTCCTTGCCATCATGAGTGATTCCGGTAATATTAAGCTCTTTGGAGCCCATCATGAAGTCAACGTGGGTAATGCTGGTGTTCAGACCGCTTGCTTGAAGCTGTTCGGACGTCATGGTCTTGCCGCCCTCAAGGTTAAAGGCATACGCGCTGCCGATGGCCAGGTGACAGGAGGCATTTTCGTCAAACAGTGTGTTGTAATACAAGATGCCGCTTTCCGAGATCGGGGAGCGATAAGGCACAAGAGCAACCTCGCCAAGATAATGCGAGCCTTCATCCATGGAGATCAGGCGGGTTAAGGTATCTTCGCCTTGTTCCGCGGAGAAATCGACGATGCGGCCATTCTCGAACGTGATCGAGAAATTGTCGATGATGTTGCCGCCGTAGCTCAAAGGCTTCGTGCTGCGTACGGTGCCGTTCACGCCGGTTTTGAGCGGAGCGGTGAACACTTCCTCCGTCGGAATGTTGGCAACGAAACGCTCGCCTTTCTCGTTGTGGCTGCCCGCTTGGGCCCAAATATGTCCCTCCGGAAGCTCGATCGTAAGATCCGTCCCTGGTGAAGTGAAGCGAAGCTTATGATACTTCTTGGCATTGAGCTCATCCGATTTGTGCTGGAGGGTCGTGATATGCTCTTCCCATGCACCAATGGGATCTTCGAGATCCGCGCGGACCGCGTGGAATATCGCATCCCACATTTTATCCACCTGCTGCTCGGCCGGAATGTCAGGGAACACCTTGGCAGCCCAATCAGGGGAAGGATAGGCAATGCCGGTCCAGCTCATTTTATCGGCTTGCTGATATTGCCGGTATTTCGCCATGGCGGCGCCATATGTACGCTGGTAATTGGAAATACGCTCCGGATCAACGCCTTTAAGCAGGTCAGGGTTCGAGGAGAGAATGGTCAAGAAAGCAGCCCCTTGCTCGGCAAGTTCGGTTACTTCCTCCGCATAATATGTCGGCGGCTCCAGAAAAGCTTCGTCTGGTGCCAGATCGTACCGTATCCGGTTCACAACCTCATCACTATAGTTCACCTTTACTTGCTTGGCACCCGTTTCATAAGCTTTCTTCACGATAAGACGTACCAACGGTGCAGCATCGATCATCGCATTAACGACCAGCGTTTGTCCCGGCTGCACATTGGCACCCACCTTGACTGCAAGCTCCGCGTAGCGTTCCATTTTTTGTTCAAAGCTGGACATGAGAGACCCTCCATTTCCTTTATGCTATCAATAAGTAATTTGATGCGCTTTCTTGATTATCGCACAATTTTTCCGTTTGTAAATCAACCTCAGGTCAATTAAAGGCCCGAAAAGTTCAAGAAAGCAGCTACTTCATAAGAAATAGCTGCTTTATGCTGTCTCGTTTCTTAAAATGCCCAGTTTCCTTTCAAGAATACCGGTTCTTCCTTGCCATCCGCCGTCACTCCGTATATATCCATGTCGCCGGAGCCGATCATGAAATCAACATGGGTTACGCTCGTATTGAGACCGCTTTGAATCAATTGCTCCTGATTCATATCTTTTCCGCCTTCCAAGCAGAAAGCATAAGCGCTGCCGAGTGCAAGGTGGTTGGAGGCATTCTCATCAAACAACGTATTGTAATACAGGATGTTGGACTCCGAGATCGGGGATTGATGCGACACCAGCGCCACTTCTCCAAGATAACGGGCACCTTCATCCATGTTCAGGAGACGCTCAAGGGTTTCATAACCTTGCTCTGCCGTGAAGCTGACCACTTTACCTTCTTCAAAAGTAAGGGAGAAATTGTTCACGATGTTTCCGGCATAACTCAAAGGCTTCGTACTGTGTACGGTTCCGTTGACGCCTGTTTTGAGCGGAGCGGTAAATACCTCTTCTGTTGGCATGTTAGCCACAAAGGAATATCCGCGTTCGTTGATGCTATCGCCTTGCGCCCAAATATGCCCTTCCGGCAGCTCGATGGTAAGATCGGTTCCAGGTGCGATATAGTGGAGTTTCTTGTATTTTTTAGCGTTCAACACGGTGGATTTTGCTTCAAGCACTTCGAGGTGCTTGTTCCAGGCTTCAACCGGGTTATCCTGATCCACACGCACGGTGTGGAAGATGGCATCCCACAATTTGCCGACTTGTTCGGATTCCGGCACATCCGGGAACACCTTGGCTGCCCAAGCTGCTGAAGGCACAGCAATCAGACACCAGCTAAACTTGTCGGACTGCTGATAAGCGCGATAGGTCTTCAATGCTTCTCCGCGCGCCTTGTAGAAGTTTCCGATACGCTCGGAATCAATGCCGCTCAGCAGATCAGGATTTTCGGCAAGCACGTGCAGAATGGCTGCTCCGTTCTCCACCAATTCTGTCATTTCGCCGGCATACCACTTCGGCGCTTCGGTAAAGACGTCATCCGCAGCTTTTTCGAATTGAAGTCTTGTTATCGTTTCGTCGGTCCACAGGATCTTAACCAGGCGGGCACCCGCTTCGTATGCCTTTTTGGCAATCAAGCGAGTAAATTCGGCGGAATCAACAGGAGCATGAACCACTAAGGTTTGTCCTTCTTGTATGTTAACTCCAACCTTTACAGCCAACTCGGCATATTTGTCCAAGTATGTATTGAAATCGGACATTTGGTACCCTCCAATGCAATTTAATTTACCAACCCATATTATACTAGATCAAGGCGTATAAGAAAAACAATAATCAGCTGCCGGGAAAAGTGATATACTGAGTCTTGTGAGTGCTTTACAACGTAATGAAGGAGCGTGAAAACGTGTCAGAAGTCCGAATCGAGCGTGCGGATATGAAGCGGGATGATAGCGATCAGTTCGTAGGATATACCGTATTTTCTATAGATGGACATGCATCAGCCTACGAGATCACTTTCCTGAGCAAGAATGGCCGGGACTGGGACTACAGCTTGAACTTCGCTGGCGAGCCGGGAATCGAGGAGCAGTTTCTTCAGATTGACGAGCGGATTGAAGCCGACAACGAATTGTTTGATGACTTGCTGGATGCAGCCATCGATGCCAGCGAGTTCAGCGAATAATAAACGATTGTAGAAATGTATTCCAATGAAAACAAACCGTACGCCTCCCATGGAAGGGAAGTGTACGGTTTGTTTAAGATTGTATATGCTTTCAGGCAAGCTGAACACATTCGAAAATCGCAAGATATGTTCCGACTACAACTTAACCAATCGTAATTCGGCCTTCCGGATGGCGGTACAGTTCTTTATTATTCTTGCGACTGAGCGCATAAGCAAGGGTTAGCGGTCCTAACCGGCCAAGGAACATGAGCAGGGAAATGGTCACCTTGCCAACCCCGGACAGCTCGGTTGTAAGTCCCATGGATAACCCGGCAGTACCGAACGCGGATACGGCTTCGAACAGAATTCTTAAGAATTCGCCAGATTCCGTAACGGACAGAAACATGGAAGCTCCCACCAATAGCAGCAACGATAGAATCGTTAGTGTAATGGAACGGTAAACCAGGGCTTGGGAGATTCGATTACGATAGAGAACAACATCCCGTTTTCCCTGGATCATCGTAACGACGGCACCGATGAGTACGGCGAAAGTAGTCACCTTAATTCCGCCTCCCGTTGATCCGGGAGCTGCCCCGATGAACATCAGGATAATCATGAAGAACTGGGAGGATTGCTCCAGACTCGCGATATCCAAGGTGCTCACGCCACCGGAACGGGGAGTGATCGATTGGAATAGGGAAGCCATGATTTTTACTGGGTACGAGAGCGGCCCTAATGTTTTGGGATTGCCATGCTCCAGAATAAAGATCATGACAGCGCCAATTACGATTAACAGTGACGTTACGGTTAATACAATCTTGGAGTGAAGAGACAGTTTCTTGCATTTCGGGTATTCAATAAGATCAAAAATGACGATAAAGCCGATTCCTCCGAGGAAGATCAAGAACATCACGACGATATTGACAAAAGGATCCGCTACATAGGTTGCAAATCCTGAGAAGGGTCCGTGAATTTGGCCAAAGAGGTCAAAGCCTGCATTATTGAATATGGAAATACTCTGGAATATGCCGAAGTAAGCCGCATCCGAAAGCGGCATGATAGCGGAGAACCTGAGCGTCAGCAGTAATGCGCCTGCCCCTTCTATGATCAGCGTATAGACAAGCACTCTTCGAATGAGGTCTACAATCCCTTGTATTTGGTATTGTCCCATGGCTTCCTGAAGAATCATGCGCTCCCGAAGCGAGATTCTGCGGTTGAACATCAATGCAATCCAGGTGGCTGAGGTCATAAAGCCCAATCCGCCAAGCTGAACAAGCATGAGCATGACAATTTGTCCAAATATGGACCAATGAGTCCCTGTATCCACAACGGTTAAACCTGTTACACTGATGGCGGAAACCGCTGTGAAGAGAGCATCCACAATCGGGGTAGAAGTCCCGTCAGCCGTAGCAATGGGAAGCTTGAGCAGGAATGTCCCAATCAGTGTAATCGAAGCAAAGCCGATTGCCAGAAATTTGGGAGGGGTCATTTGGTTGCGAAGGTCTTTCTTTTTCATGCCAATTATCCTTTTCCGAAAGTTTAATTTTGAAATCATTCTCTAATATAACACGAAAGGTGAATCATTTAACCATCATGAATTCGAACCGAGCACCGATTCCTGTATTTATTCCTCTGTTTATCGGCATCATAGCTATTTCTTTTTCCTCGATATTCGTAAAATGGTCCAGCAGTCCCGTATCCATTCAAGCGATGTACAGACTGGTGATTACGTTCCTGATCATGCTGCCCTTCGCGGGCAAATATGCGCCGGCAATCAAATCGTTGAAGCGTTCTGAACTGCTGCTGCTTCTTCTATCCGGTTCGATGCTGGCCCTGCACTTTTTGTTATGGATGGGCTCCTTGAAGTGGACGAGCGTAGCCAGCTCCACGATTATCCTTGCCCTTCAGCCGGTGTTTGTGATGATAGGTGCTTACTTCTGGTTTAAGGAGAAAACATCGCTGGCGGCAATCGGCGGCATGGCGATCGCTTTCCTCGGCGTATTCCTCCTCATTGGGAGCAGCGGGCTCAGTGGGAGCAAGGGGCATTTGACTGGTGATATCATGTCTCTGCTGGGGACGGCTGCGGTCGCCGTCCATATGCTGCTGGGTCAATTGCTGCTGCGGCGTCTGCCTTCATTCTTATACAGCTGGCTTGTTTTTGCAGTTGCTGCGTCCGTCTTGGCGGTGTATAACGTGGGAATGAACATTCCGATGACGGGGTATTCCGGACGAGAGTGGGGGATATTCGCCTTATTGGCTATCGTGCCAACGGTATTCGGCCATCTGCTGTTCAATTGGCTGATGAAGTATGCCACAGCCTCCACCGTATCGATGAGCGTTCTTGGAGAGCCGGTTGGAGCGAGTTTACTGGCTTTTCTCTTGCTGAATGAGTCGATGAACTCTCTGCAGGCGGCTGGGGGGGCACTCGTGCTGTTAGGGCTGGTATTATTCTTGAAAGTCGGGAGATCGAAAAAGCAGCCTGTAGACCTTCAACCCGAAGCGCTGGGGTGAACTTCGCTTTATTTTTGCTATGCCGGAGTAGTTCTGATTGAAATGGCGCACACTGAACCTAAAAAGTCAAATCCTTACAAAAATGGATATCGACTCTAAAAGGGGTTTCGAGCGTGAAAGCAGTCACTTATCAAGGCAGACATCGGATTCAAGTAAAGGATATGAAGGACGCCGTTCTTCGGCACAGCGACGATGTCCTGATCCGAGTCACCACCACGGCCATCTGCGGATCGGATTTGCATTTATACAACGGTGGATTAAAACAGCTGAACGATGATTACATTATCGGCCATGAGCCGATGGGAATCGTGGTGGATGCAGGTCCTGAAGTAAGCAGGGTCAAGGTGGGTGACCGTGTGATTATTCCTTTTATTGTATCTTGCGGAAAATGCCTGTTTTGTCAGAACCACATGGAGAGCCAATGCGACTATGCGAATGAGGCCAAGAATACCGGCGGTTTTTTAGGATATAGTGACGCGTACGGCGGTTTTCAAGGTGCGCAAGCAGAGCTTTTGCGGGTTCCTTACGGAAATTCCATGCCCTTTGTTGTACCTGAGGACGCCGAGATGGAAGATGAGAAGCTGCTCATGCTCTCCGATGCGCTGCCCACAGCCATCTGGAGCGTGGAGAACGGAGGGGTTAAACCTGGCGATGTCGTGGTTGTCCTGGGGTGCGGTCCCATTGGGCTGCTAACGCAAAAGTTTGCCTGGCTGAAAGGCGCGAAACGGGTGATTGCAATCGATCATGTGGATTACAGGCTGGCGCATGCGAAAAGGACCAATCACGTGGAAACTTACAATTTTGAGAAGATCAAACCGATTGAAGATTACATCAGAGAACTCACAAAAGGCGGCGCAGATGTTGTTATCGATTGTGTAGGCCTCGATGCCAAGCGGACCGGATTGGAAATGCTGGGCAGCGTACTGAGGGTTCAGGGCGGTTCTTTAGGAGCTTTCCGCATGGCCGTTAACATGGTTCGCAAATACGGGACCATCCAGCTAACCGGCATATACGGGCTGGTGTATAATGCATTTCCGCTTGGAGAGCTGTTCGAACGCAATATTACGTTAAAAATGGGGCTTGCCCCCGTTATTCATTACATGCCGCACCTTTATCAAATGTTGAAAGAAGGGACTGTGGACCCTTCGGATATCATCACACACCGGCTTCCGATGGAGAAAGCTGCCCATGGCTACGATATCTTCAATGAGCGGAAGGATGGCTGTATCAAAGTCATCTTAAAGCCTTAAGCAGCTAAATAAACCGAATGAAAAAGCGTACCTGGCGAATGAGCAGCATTCCTGGGGCGCTTTTTTTGATGGGAAAATGGTGTAACAGCGTTGACAAGGGAGCAGGAAGAATTCATAGTAATTAAAAATAGAATTGTAGAGTGAGAGAGGAATCGAAGACAGATGAGCATCAAGACAGAACGGCTCCCCGCTAGTATGGAGGGGAACCAGGGAAACACCTACCTTCAAGGCTTCAAAGATTGTATTCCAACCCTCCTGGGCTACCTAAGCATCGGTTTTGCGGCAGGAGTTGTCGAGCGGACCGCAGGTTTCACCCTGCTCGAAATCGCGCTCATTTCGCTGCTGCTCTATGCGGGCTCCGGGCAATTTATTGCGGCAGGGATGATAGCGGCTGCTAGTCCGATCCTATCGATCATAGTTACGATATTTTTCGTGAATGCCAGGCATCTGCTGTTAAGCGCTGCGCTTGCTCCTTACTTTAAAGGTCTTTCTTCGGGAAAAAGCTTCTTCATCGGTTCTTTGTTAACCGACGAGACGTTTGGTGTAGCGGCAGCCAAGGCCACCGAGCAGAAAAAACTCGGCTATCAATGGATGGTCGGCCTGAATATTACGGCGTATTTGTTCTGGTGCGCAGCCAATGTAGCAGGCGGTTTAGTCGGGGAGTGGATTCCCGAGCCGGAGAAGTTTGGCCTTGATTTTGCATTGCCGGGGATGTTTATCGGATTGCTTGCTCTGCAATGGATCAGCCGGAAGAAGTATAAACTTGATTTCATGGTGGTTATGATTGCCGCCGTTTCAGTGGTAGCTGTCAGTACAATTATGCCGGGAAGCGCGGCGGTCATAGTCGCGATTATGGTTGCGGCTACTGCAGGGATGGTGATCGAACGATGGAAATAAGATGGCATATCGCTATGTTGATTATCGGTTGTGCTATCGTAACCCTCATTCCAAGGGTTCTGCCGCTTATGATTCTGAGCAAGCTCCGCATTCCCGAAACGATGATCCGGTGGTTAGATCATGTCCCGATTGCCGTCATGGGAGCGCTGCTAGCCCAAGAGCTGCTGTTATCGGATGGACGTTTAGATCCAGGGGGGCATTTACTAGAATTGATTGCAGCCGTGCCCGCTTTCCTGACCGCTTTTCTCACAAAAAGCCTGTTTGCCACCGTTATTGTCGGGATCCTGACTTTGGTGGGGCTCCGCTTGTTATTCTAATTAAATATCGCATGGTTTCGCAAGCTGTTCTCCTAGCTGACAAGCGGGAGGACAGCTTATTTTATGTGGTAGACAGCCCTCTCAGTATGCTGGACCATGCACCGTGTGTGCAGGGGGGAGGTCGCACGATGTACAAGAAGCTGTACCTATCGTTCATCCTATATAAGCCGTCTGCCTGTTATTTGGTCAAATGTCAGGGGACAGGGGTCCCTTTCGGAATGCGAGTGCACTGCATATGGTGTACTAACCCATGATATGTATTGAGATCATATATCCAGTTAGGCAGAAGGAGGAGACAGGGGATGATGCCGACGGTTACGATAGTCATACCTTTCTATAACTGCCAGTATATACAGCAAGCATTGGAAAGTGCGGTACAACAAACGTACCCTGCCGTAGAAATCATTGTTGTAGATGATGGGTCAACGCAATATTCACATCTGATCGCACCCTACATGAATAGAGTCTACTATATGGGCAAGAGTAACGGCGGAACGGCCAGCGCCTTGAATCATGGCATTCTGCACGCTTCCGGTGACTATATTGCCTGGCTCAGTTCGGATGATCGTTTTGTCCCCCAAAAGATTGAGCGGCAGATGTCGTATATGCTGAGCAGCGGACTCGATGTCACGTATACCGGTTTTTGCGTCATTGATGAGCACAACCGGGTGACAACGCCGTACGAAGGGATTCCCATGGCGTCTCATGCAGATTTGGCCCGTCAGCTCACGTATTCCAATCCGATTAATGGCTGCACGGTCATTATGAAGAAAGACTGGCTTCACCGGGTAGGTCTATTTAATCCACAGCTTCCTTACACTCATGATTTCGATCTTTGGATTCGGCTGTTAATGGGGGGGGCTTCTTTCGGATTCATACCGGATATGCTTACGATGTATCGGGTGCATTCCCAAATGGGCACTATCCGTCATCAAGCGACGATTGTTCGGGAATACGAGATGGTGAAAAATAACTACCGCCACGTACTTGAGCATTTGGCTCAGCATGGCCGATAATGGGGGATACCATGAAAATTCTGCTTGCTACTCACTGGTTAATTCCTCATGTTGGCGGAGTATGGAACTTCATGCAGCAGCTCAAGCACCGTTTGGAACAGCTAGGTCATGAAGTGGATATGCTCGGAAACAGTCCGGATTACAGAAAAATCCATATTGTCAATCGAAGGTTGGAACTGGCCAAAGAAGCTTTGCTGCCCATGCTGGAGTCGAAGCTTACCATGGAGGCGGCTCCAAGCATGAATCAAAACTTTACGATTCGTCATTATGAGCTCGAGCGCTATTGCATGGAGCTGGCGGCAGCCTATTTTGGGCTGGAACATTATGATATCATCCATACGCAGGACAGCTTCTCTACCCGTTCTTTAAGCAGGGTGAAGCCAAAGCGTACGCCGCTGGTAGCTCATGTCCACGGATCGGTTGCACGTGAAATGAAGGATCATTTCCGTAATAACCCGTCAAAAGGCATTGATGAAAGAAGTTCTGCCTGGCGTTATTTTCCTGCTCTTGAATATCACGCGGCGATGTCTTCGGATCTTACCATTACAGCAAACCATTGGTCCAAAAATATATTGATGACTGATTGCGGAGTGCCCGACCATCGGATTACGGTGTTTCAATACGGTCTGGACGCTATGGCTTTTCAAGAAAAGTATAACGCAGGCACGTCGCTCCGGCGGCCACCCGGGAAAAAGGTCATCATCTGCCCCGCAAGGCTGGTTTACGTCAAAGGAATCCATGTGCTGCTCGATTCGCTCGCAATCCTCAAGCGGATGCGAAACGACTGGGTTTGCTGGATCGTAGGCGAAGGCAATATGCGGGGACAGCTGGAGGAGCAGACCGTTAGGACCTCGCTCCAGCATGACGTGTTCTTCCTAGGGGAAAACAACAATGTACCGGGCTTGCTCAGCCAGGCTGACATCTTTGTCCACACGTGCATTCAAGATAACCAGCCGTTCTCGGTCATGGAAGCCCAAATGGCAGGTCTGCCGAGCGTCGTATCGACTGCCGGGGGATTGCCCGAGATGGTGACCCACGGTTATACGGGATTATTAGCCCCGGTAGGAGATCCCGTAAGCACGGCCCAGCATTTGAGCGTGCTTCTCGAACAGGAGAATTACCGAACGTTTTTAGGTCAGAATGCCAAGACATTCGCTAGTAATCAGTGGTCTATGGATCTTATGGTTGAACGTATGTTGAACGTATATCACGGCGCCATAGCCCAGAGATCCTCCATTTAAAAAGAGAGGTGAGCCTATGAATCAGCAAGCTTTTTCCGTGATGAGCGATTTGTACAACCGAATCTTCGTAAATCAGACAACAAACCCGGAGCTTCTGGTTGATTATACGGTATGGAATCGAATAATGCAGTCGCTTCCCAAAGATTATAAGCTGCCCGACGAACCGGTAACATACATTTAAGTCCCTATGAAAAATGGCAGGCCAAGATTTTCATCTTGGCCTGCCATTTTTTATTGCTTGAAGCGATAATGACGATACATAATTCATTTTCATTCGGTTAGATCAAATACATGCCTTGAAACAAAAAGGTCCATCGAAAGCGGTTGCTTATCCAGATATCGATATTGGGCATTTTCACGGCGCAGACATGTTCTATGTTCCAATCCATCATTTCAATCTCCTTGACGGGTTCATGATTAACGGCTAGCACATGAAAAGGTCCTTTGCACAGCTGCTTCAGGGAATCGACCAGTTCCTGTATATCCTCGCGGCTGGAATCGGTCCGAATAAAGAGGATACGCCCGCCGCTCTCCAATGTCTGCAGAAATCTGGCGATTCTGCGATCGTATTTGGCTTTAATGTCAGGGTAAGCTGGCAGATGGGGGGGGAAATTGTTATGCACATAAAAATCATGATTGAGGTAAAGATCGTATTCTTGGTCCCAGATATTGTACAGCTCATCGTTCGCCTGATTAACCATGAGCAAATTGGAATATACCAGCATGCCTTGAAACCGGTTGCGAAGCATTCTTGAAATTTGAGGCAGCACCGGAGTGCCCATCCAATCGATCGGTCCGGCAAATTTGCGCAGCCCGTGTTCTCTTAACTCAATGCCTGGCAAACAGTTGTTTCCCAAACTGAATATCGCATGGTAGGGGCCTTTGATATCCTGGAGGCTCAACATCCCTTGTCACCGATCCTTTCTTTAGATGTGTTCACAATATATTAAATGCGAATCTGAAAGAATTGGCTTGGACCAGGGATCAAGTAACTCACAAATGGATGATCGTCACTATGGATATGCCCTTACACGCGAAGAGGTAGTTACATAACCTGATATTAATGATGCTGCCATAGCCAGGAGGGAATGAAATGTCCATCTTTCGTTTAGATGCAGTGGAGTACGGTAATATTGATGCGCGGTATATCCAATCCGTGGACCTTACGATTACGAATGCGGGGCCTGATGTATTCGATGTCCTCATACATGGATATCATCCCCAGGGGGTGTACTATGTTGGCCTTGTCCATGTCGGGGTCGGTTCCACGGTGTTCGTGCCCAATATCACGAATCAACATATTGCGTTCAGCCTGCTGCTCGTAACCAATATTAATTATTCGCACTCCACATTGGTTACCGTGCATGCCAAGAACGAAGGACAGCTTGTAGCCGTCTACTCACATTCTGATTTTCAAATCATCGAATAACGGGAGGGGTACGACATGAAGGTGCTGTTCGTCTACTATGTGCCGAGCGGGGGGGTCGAAACATTAAACAGACAGCGTTGCCGTGCGCTTCGTCTTGCCGGAATCGAGGCCCATTGCCTGTATTACGCCTGGGGTTCGGGCATGCAGAATGCAGCCGACTTTCCGATCTACGTAACCCGCAATGATATCGAGATTAAACATATCCTGGATTCGAATTCGTTTGACGTCATCGTCGTGACGACGGATCACGCTAGTTTTCCGCGGTTTCGCATGCTCGGTTTCAAAGGGAAATTTGTGTTGGAGATTCAAGGCTATGGGCCAAAGAGCGTTGCCCATGCTCAGCTCGCAAAGGCAGCGCCGTATGTGAACGAATATGCTGACGCGCTGCTGAATCCCAATACCCCTCATATTGCAGCTCTATTTCAGCAGTTGTATCCTCATAAGCCGCAGTTTCATTTCAATAATTGCTTTGACACCCAGCGGTTCACGTACAGTCAATATCCGAGTCCTCCAAGTCCGGTCATGGCATGGCTTGGACGTATCGAGGATAATAAGAATTGGCGCGAATTTCTTCATATCGGTCATGCGCTTAAAGAGCATGTTCCTGATCTGCAAATGTGGATGTTCGAGGATCCTCAGCTCAGCCAGCCGGCGGAAAGGGAACAATTCCTGTCACTTATTCATGAATTGGGGCTGTCGGATCGTTTAACCCTTCGATCCAACGTGCCGAATGCAGAGATGCCTTACTACTATTCGGTTATTGGTGATTCCGGCGGGTTTCTGTGCTGCACCTCCAAGGTAGAAGGAGCGCCTTATGCGGTTCTTGAGGCGATGAGCTGTCGCTGCCCGGTGCTGACAACCGATTCGGATGGAGTCTCCACCTCGGTGTATCACAATTCCACAGGCAAGTTCTACGTGCTCGGGGATGTACAGCATGCCGTGTCCGAAGCGCTTGAACTGATGAGGGATTCGGATCTGCGTGAACAGATTCGCTGCAATGCGATGAGACATGTCCAGCACAATTTCAATCCGCATATCTACGCGATGAATTTTGCCGGCCTGCTTCAATCGATAGGTTTGTAATTCCAGTGATCCGAAATTTCAGAACGAATAAAAACAGCCTTATTCCTCAGTTGTGCGAGGGATCAGGCTGTTTTCTATGTTCATTCTCCTACCGTTTCTCTATCGTTCAATGGCCGAATCAGGATGTGCGAAGCCAGTGGCGATAGGTTTCTTCGATGCCTTCTTCGAGGCTAAATAATGGACTCCACTGCAGCAATGACCGGGTCCTTTCATTATTCAGGCAGCTGTGGAGAATATCACCGTTCTTCGCGGGCAGATAGTTGACTTCAATGGGGTCAGGATGCAGCCTGCTGATGAGATCGACAAGGGAATTGACGGTATGGCCGGTCCCGGTGCTAACATGAAGAACGCTCTCATCCCCGTGCTGGATGGAGGCGAGGTTCGCTTCAACAACATCTTTGACATAAATGAAGTCCCGGGTTTGCTGGCCATCGCCGTATATTTGAAACGGAGCACCTTGACGCAGACGATCGCCAAATACCGCTATAACACCGCCTTCCCCCTTCGCAGTCTGACCCGGACCGTAGACATTCCCATAACGAAGGATCGTGTACTGCAGGCCGAAGAAGCTGTGGTATAAGCGGATATATTGCTCGCCAGCCACCTTGGATAGTGCATAGAAGGAGATTGGATTAACCGGATCATCCTCCGTCAGCTGAGATTTCTCCAGGTCTCCATATACGCCTGACGTCGAAGCAAACACAATTTTACGGACCCCAGCCTTGCGGCAAGCTTCAAGTATATTGATGGTGCCCATTACATTCGCATCCGCATCAAGCCGAGGCTCTTTGATCGACCGCTGCACATCGGCCTGTGCGGCTAAGTGGAACACAACGTCCGGCTTCAGCACGGAGATATACGCCGTTGTCTGCTGACTGTTTACATCGGCAACATGTAAAATCGCCTCGCTGTGAAGGCGACTTGGATCTCCGGTTGTGAGGTTATCAATCACATGGACTTCATAGCCTTGATTAACGAGTCCGTTCACCAGGTGGGAGCCGATAAAGCCTGCTCCGCCGGTTACAACCATCTTCATGTCTTATACCCTCCAGCCTTTTGTTTGGGATGCTTTATCCTACGTGATACGTAAGGATCATGCATTGGACAATTGACAGGGAGGGCGAAGGAATGGGCAGATTAGATTGACGTTTACATTCCTGTTATAATGGAAGCTGCAATTTAACATTATTTTTACACAAAAGAGGGAATGGAAAATGGAACGCTACCTTGAACAAAGGTTGAGATTATGCATACTCGTTTTTTTGACGCTCTTATTGAAGCTGATCCTTCTAAGAGTGTTTCTGTTTAATGGGGTCGCTTGGGGTAAGGTGCTTACCGACGCGCTATCCCTGTTGGCGCTGATTAGCTTTCTGGAGCTGCTCCTGCCGGTAAAAGGCAAAAAGATGGTCTATGTGATCCTAAATGTCGTATTATCTTTCATCATGTTTGCGTCCGCTGTTTATAATGTTCATTTTGGGTCCATACCGACATATACCGCGCTTGCGGGGATCGGGCAAGTAAACCAGGTGAGAGCCAGCATTACGGCCTTGTTAGAGCCGGAGCACTTTCTCTTCTTCCTGGACCTGTTGGTCCTATTGATTATATGGGCGGTTCGGAGAATTCGTTCCCGCTCCCGAGGAGGATTGCATTTTGGTGGAGTCCGCTCCAGTTATTCCGTCTCCTATTCGCGCAGGCCTGGAATGAAATGGCGCATATCCATGATGGTTGTGCTGGTCATTGCGGGTGTTCTGTCCGGACTTATTATCCGTAAAGAATGGGGGATCGAGAATGAAATCGTGCGAGCGGAGCAAATGGGATTCATGAATTACCAGGTTTCCTCCGTGATCCGGATATCGCAGGAGAACCGTGCGCTGGCCGAAGGGAGTCTGCAAGACACCATTCTGCGCTCACAGCAGCTCTTGGCGACTTATCCTTACGTTAAGGAAGCAAAGGACAAGCCGGACTACTACGGCGCTGCCAAAGGCAAAAATCTGATCATCGTTCAGATGGAATCGCTGCAGAATTTTCCGGTTGGTCAATCCCTGAATGGGCAGGAGCTGACGCCGGTGATGAACCAGCTCGCAGATAGCGGCCTGTATTTCCCGCATGTCTTCCAACAGATCGGGCAAGGCAACACTTCGGATGCCGAATTTGCGGTCAATACATCGATTTATCCGACCGGAACGGTGGCGATGTCCACCGGATTCGGCAATAAAGAGCTGCCAGGTCTGCCGCGGCTCTTGAACAAGCACGGTTATGTTACGACGACATTCCACGTGAATGATGTGAAGTTCTGGGATCGAAGCAAAATGTACCCGGCGCTTGATTTTCAGCATTATTACGACAAGCCCTACTTCACGAATGATAACTTCAATGAATTTGGACCTTCCGATGAAGAGCTGTTCCGTGTCGGCGTGGATAAGCTGCTGGAGAATCAACAGCAGAACAAGCCTACCTATGCTCATTACATCACGGTATCCAACCATTCGCCATATCATGTGAAGGATGAATTTGCGAAGATCACTCTGCCTGCTGAGCTGGAAGGGACCCATCTGGGGAATTACATGAAGTCGGTGAATTATTCGGATTATGCACTCGGAACTCTGGTTGACCGTCTGAAGCAGAACGGATTGTGGGATGATACCGTATTGGTGGTGTACGGGGATCACTTCGGCATCAATCCGGCAGAAGCCGACGCCGAGATGATATCGTCAACGCTGGGCATTCCATACCATGAGCGGGTCAGCCGATTTAATATCCCGCTTGTCATTCATGTACCCGGCATGAAGGAAGGAAAGGTCATCGAGCAGGTGGGGGGTCAGGTCGATATCCTGCCAACCGTCGCTAACCTTTTAGGCGTATCGCTTGACGATGAAGGCTTTAACGCATTTGGGCATGACCTGCTGAATGTGGACCGCAATGTAATCGGGATGAGATATTATTTACCCACAGGCTCTTTCTTTAATAATGACATTCTGTTCGTTCCTGGTGACGGATTCGAGGATGGCACGGCGGTTTCCTTGAAGACGCTCGAACCCGTCACGGACATCACGCCGTATCGCGGCGATTATGACTATATTCTGCAGTTAATGAAGCTGTCCGATGAATATGTGAAAATGCTGCCCAAGCGAGCGCCATAAAGCGAATGAGTAATGAACGAGGATGAGGATTGTTTCATCAAGCCGAAGCAGGCATGGATGAAGCAATCCTTTTTTTTGTAATAGATGCTATGGAGGATTGTCACTGTTTCGTCATCTATGCTATTATTACCCTTATTGTTAACCTAATCATAATTTGAAATGGTTGACATTAAAAAAGAGAAGGAGAATGAAGATATGACGACACAAATCCATTATGATTGGGCGAAGCTGGCTGATCACGTTGTGCAAGGGCATGAAATAACGCCGATTGAGGCTTTGGCCATCCTGAACAGCGAGGATCAGGAACTGCTGACTGTTATGCAGGCTGCATATCGCATCCGCCGCGAGTATTATGGGAACAAGGTCAAGCTGAACATGATTGTTAACGCTAAATCCGGTCTGTGTCCTGAAGATTGCGGATACTGCTCCCAGTCCATCGTGTCGGAAGCGCCTATTGATAAATACGCATGGCTGACCAAAGACAAAATTCTCGAAGGCGCGCGTGAGTCGATTCGCCGAAAGGCGGGAACCTATTGCATCGTTGCTTCCGGTCGTCGTCCTACCAATCGAGAGATTGATCATGTAGTCGCAGCGGTGAAGGAGATCACCCAAACGACTCAGCTGAAGGTGTGCTGTTGTCTGGGTTTTTTGAATGAGGACCATGCGCGTAAGCTCGCCGATGCCGGCGTGCACCGATATAACCATAATCTGAATACTTCCAAAGATAACTATGAACAGATTACGACCACGCATACATACGATGACCGGTTAGATACCGTGAAGCAGGCAAGCTATTCCGGAATGTCTCCTTGTTCCGGAGCCATTTTTGGAATGGGCGAGAACCCGGAAGAACGGGTGGAGATTGCGTTTGCTCTGAAATCGCTTGGAGCCGATTCGATTCCTTGCAATTTTCTGAATGCGATTGAAGGCACTCCTCTTGAAGGGCGTAAAGAATTGACCCCGATGATGTGCTTGAAGATTCTTGCCATGATGCGGTTTGTTAACCCTACAAAGGAGATTCGGATTGCAGGGGGACGTGAAGTGAATCTGCGCTCCTTGCAGCCGCTGGGATTATATGCGGCCAATTCGATCTTCATCGGCGATTATTTAACGACAGAAGGCCAGGCCCATACCGCAGACTGGGGATTGATTGAAGACCTAGGGTTTGAAATTGAGGAATGCGCTCTTTCTTGATGTATTGACATTTAGGCATGAAGCACATACTATATACCCGTAGGGGTAGGTATTGGGGGCTGGATGTCCCATGCTCTTCCCACCAGCATCAAGCTGATGCACATGACAATGATGGGGGAATGCTTTGTGCTGATTGCATCTGCCGCTCTGATTATATTTATATCTAGCTTATATTACCGAAGGTATGTACCTATAACTGGCTTACGGTTCATGAAGTGCAGTGATCTTCAACAGGCCCGGAAGGAATGTCCGAATCTGAAAATGCTCGATGTACGTGATGTGTCCGAATATATGGCTTGTCCGCGGAAAGAGACGATTAACATCTCTCTCGGAAGGTTGCCTTATGTGTGGGAGCAGGAGCTGAAACCCGATGACTCCGTGGTTATTGTTACGCCCAAGCGTTCGGATGGAATTCTGGCTGCGCGCAAGCTGAAGAAAGCCGGCTTTACTTCGCTTTTTTATTTGCAGGAGGATTGCACGGCTTGCCATTCCATGCAGCATGTTTACTGAATTAATGATGATCTGGTCAGCAGGATTTTGCTGGTCAGATTTTTTTTGGTTTTCGGTTGAAGGCATAGAATTTGACAATGATAATCGTTATCATTTAAAATGAGAGAATATCGTTCATTTGTACGGTTATTTTCGCTAAGGGAGTGTTCGTTGAATATGTTGATCGAGACGAAAACAATTATTGTTAAAGCAGGCACATCCAATCTGGTTGTTGAGCGTTTCAGCAAGCCGGGACCCATTGAAGAAATTGAAGGTTTCATCGATCTGAGTGTCCTTGTTAAGAATGCAAAGCGTACCGACGAAACGGAAGAAGTCATCGTCATGATTCGCTGGGAATCCAAAGAGGCATGGAAACGCTGGGAGACCAGTCCCGCGCATATTCAAGGACATCGTGATAACCGCGGCAAGCCGCAGCCTGAGCATGTGATTAGCTCCAGTCACGGCATGTATGAGGTTATGGCATCCAAAGGACCGAGACCTGTTCAACAGGCATAATCATTTTATTATCCAAAAGGAAGCGGCTGTTAAAGGGCCGCTTCTTTTTTGTTGCATTCCATCGTCGGGCAGGGCTGACAGGGGGTTAAAACGGCAGATTTTAGGGAACCGTAATGGGATGAAAGACAGGATCAGCTCATCATTCAACTTACTGTTTGGAGGAAGTCACCTATGTATCATCTATACAGCCATAATGATCTGGATGGTGTCGGTTGCGGCATTATCGCCAAATGCGCTTTCGGCGAAGGAATTGATGTCCGTTACAACTCTATTCACGGATTGAATCAACAAGTCGCAAGGTATCTGAATCGGACTTCCTTGCAGGATAATCCGTATGATGTGTTGTTTATTACGGATTTGTCGGTCGCTCCGGATATGGAGAAGGAACTGAACGTGTTTGTCGAAGAGGGAGGGCAGGTGCAGCTGATCGATCACCACAAAACGGCTCTTCACTTGAATGAATATAGCTGGGGGCAAGTGGACATCACGCATCGGGACGGCCGATTGGCATCGGCAACCTCCCTATTTTATGAATATTTAATTGAGCATGGACATCTGGGCAGAAGCGAAGCGCTGGATAAATTCGTAGAACTGGTCCGCCTCTATGATACGTGGGAATGGGAAGAGAACCAGAGGATTGAGGCTAAACGACTGAATGATTTGTTCTTTATGTTGTCCCTTGACGAATTTGAAAGCAAGATGACGCAGCGTCTGCGGGAGCAAGGGGGCTTCTTCTTTGATGAGTTTGAAGAAAAAATATTGGACATGGAAGAGAATAAAATCGATCGTTACATCCGCCGCAAGCAGCGAGAGCTCATCCAGACCTTCGTGGGAGAGCATTGCGTAGGCATCGTATACGCCGAATCCTATCACTCTGAACTTGCCAGTGAGCTGGGAACGACGTATCCCCACCTTGATTACATTGCTATCTTGAACATGGGGGGAAGGAAAATGAGCCTTCGCACGATTCATGATCATGTGGATGTGTCCGATGTGGCGATGCGATACGGGGGAGGCGGCCATCCCAAAGCAGCGGGGTGCACGATCACAGAGGAAGTGTATCAATTATTTGCTGCTGAACCGTTCGAGCTGGAACCGATCCGGTTCGATGCTTCGCGGAATCAGTTCAACATTAAGGGGGCAGAGTCCGGCGTTCTATACGAAAGCTGGGGCGAGGATCTGCTGTTTGTTTATGCCAGCGCCGGGGAATGGATTGTCGAGTGGAACGGAGAACCCCTTCCATTCCGGTTCGGATCGTTCGAGGAGGCAGAGCGGCACATGAAACGGCAGTATGGTGTCTGGCTGTCCCGGGATGACGTGTTTGTGAAGATGCTGAAGGAGCAATGGATGCGAAACCGTACCAATGATCGTCCAGGCCTGCCGCTGGATATGGACGAGGAGAAGTTAATGGAAGATCTGTAGAATAAACAGCATCAAGAGTGGAGTAGATCAATCCTAGAGACGCTTCATTGTGAGACAGGAGGAATATACGGTGAAAAAAATGATCGCCGGCTGGGCTCTTGCCCTGTTAACGGCAGGCATCCTCGCATGGAGTCAGACCCAAAGTCACTCCGAGCCCTCCATTCCCTCGGCTGTTCACAGCAAAGAACTGCTGAAGGATGTTCCTGTACCATGGTCCGCCACGAAGAACACCATTCGATTGAATACATCCGATCCTGTTAGTGCGGCCGTACTGACCTCCAAGACGCTGTGGCAGTCCACGAATGCGCATAGTCGTCCACAGACAGTGATTCTGGTAGATTCGGCTCAATGGTCCATAGCTGCTGTGAGCGTCGATCTGACGCAGCTCAGCGAGGGGCCACTGCTGTATGTGAAAGAAGAGGGGATTCCCAAGGAGACGCTGGAAGAGCTGAGACGATTGAAGCCACGGGGAGCAGAGCATAACAAGGGCATTGAGATTATCACCGTCGGCCCGATCTCGGATAGGGTGATGAAGGAGCTGAACGGGCTTGAATATAAGATCGATCACATTGCTGCCGGGGCACCTGCAGAAGCAGCAGCCGCGATCGATGAATACGCCGCTAAGGTATCCGGATCTGTACCTACCTCGGTTATTGTCGGATCGATGGATCGTCCGGACTACACGCTCCCTGCGGTGAGCTGGATTGCGCATATGCCGGAAACGATGCTGTATGTTAACGAGAAGAATGTCCCTGAAGAGACGGCACAGGCGCTTCATAAGCGGAAAGGGAAAGCGAATATCTATATCATCGGTCCGGAAATGGTGGTATCCCGGACAGTTGAGGACGAGCTGCGGCAATATGGTAAGGTGACACGAATATCCGGGGATGACCCATTCGAGAATGCCGTTCATTTCGCACAGTTCAATGATCCCGTAACAGGCTTTGGTTGGGGCGTTCAATCGCCGGGATACAGTCTCTCGTTCTCGAGGCCAGATTCGCCCGTATTGTCCATTGCAGCCGCTCCATTGTCCCATATGGGTAAGCATGCACCTTTATTGTTTACGGAGCGCGACGGGGTGCCACGCTCCATTACGAAGTATGTTGAATCGATCCGGCGTCAGAGTGCAACGTCCCCTATGGATGCTCCCTACAATCACGCCTGGATCATTGGAGACGAACAGACTCTCACCATGAAGCTCCAAGGCGAGATTGATGAGATTTTGGATATGGAGTCTGGACAAAACTAATGGATCCTCATATTGTCATTGGCAGATGAGGTTGGATATTGAATGTCAAAAGAAACCGTTCCTTTCGTAAATGGTGAGTCGCACTTCCATTCTACGGAGAAACGGTTTTCTTGTTGTATGTCGGAAGGATGGGAGGAACGATTCGTACACGTTGCGTCGTATAACAGAAAAAGAGGGCATCCCGCCAGAAATAAAATCTTTTGGGATACCCTCTATGATATTGGATGATATATGTTCAGGATGCGAACATTCATCGTTACGTTGCATATTCAGACATATTCGCAGGATTAAGCATACCAGCCCCATACGAAGATGAACAGCGTTCCGAAAATCGTGACAAGGCCAACGAACAGAGCGAAGGCAATGTTGATGTAAACGGATTTTTTGTCATCACTTTCCCCGACGTGCATGAACAGCATGAGCTGAACGGCTGCCTGCAGGATCGCGGTAACCAGCAGTACGGCCAATTTCGAAGCTGCCGGCATATCCAGCAGAACGACGAGTGCAACTGCTGAAAGGACGAGAGACGATATATAACCCGCTACATGCTTAATTGGAAACAGCTGTTTTATCATGTCACATCAGTCCTTTCAAGTATACAAAGCTGAAAATGAAGATCCACACAACGTCCAGGAAGTGCCAGTAGAGCGAGAAGATGAAGGACTTGTTGGCTGTGGAATGATCCAGTCCATGCTTTTTAAGTTGAATCAGAATGGCAGTTCCCCACAGGAGACCGAAGGTAACGTGAGCTCCGTGCGTGCCAAGCAATGTGAACAGGCTGGAGGAGAAGGCGCTGGTTGAGAGCGTTACTCCTTCATGCACATAGGTGAAGAATTCGAAGATCTCGATCCCAAGGAATCCCGCACCCAGCAGCAGGGTGATGATCATAAAGATCATCGTCTGCTTTTTCAGTCCCAGACGCATCGCATGGACGGCCAAACCGATGGTGAAGCTGCTCGTTAAGAGCAGGAACGTTTCAAGCAGGACCGGTGTAATTTCAAAGATTTCCGCTCCGCTCGGACCGCTGGCAAAGCGGTTCACGAGAACGAAGTAGACGGTAAACAAGGTGGCAAAGAGCGCAATTTCAGCTCCGAGGAACAGCCAGAAGCCGAATATTCGATTACGGTTTTCCTCTGTTCCATATTCCAGCGGCTGAGTGGCATCTATTTTCATACCGTATCACCCCGCAGTTTCTGTTCGGTTTGAACAATCTCTTCAACCGGAATGTAGTATCCGTGATCACGGTCGAAGGACATGGTTGCCATAATAATCAATACCGCGATACCGGCAACGATGGATGGAATCCACCAGCTGAATACCAGGAAGAAGCCAAGGAAGAAGAAGGCGATACCCAGTATAAACGGTTTTCCGGTGTTGCTTGGCATATGAATCTTCGTGATTTTCTCATCCGAAAGCGGCTCGTTGTTTTTCTTCGAGAACCAGAAGGCATCGCGGCCCTTGACTTTCGGCGTTACCGCAAAGTTGTATACAGGAACCGGACTTGGCGTCGACCACTCTAGTGAGCGTGCATCCCATGGATCTCCTGTTTTGTCGCGCGGCTCGTAACGTGTACTCCAGTAGATGTTGTATACCAGAATGATGAATCCGATCGCCAGTCCAATTGCGCCGACCATCGACAGCATATTCAGCGGGCCAAAGCCGGTTTCGGCCGAATAGGTGTACGTACGACGGGTCATCCCCATCAGTCCCAGGAAGAACATCGGGAAGAACGTTACGTTAAATGAGATGGCAATGAACCAGAATGCGGTTTTGCCCAGCTTTTCATTCAGACGGAAGCCGAACACTTTAGGGAACCAGTAATGGAAACCGGCAATGACGGCGAATACGGCGCCTGGAATGAGCACATAGTGGAAGTGGGCAACCAGGAACATCGTATTGTGATACTGATAGTCGGCACTGGCCATCGCCAGCATGACGCCGGTTACGCCGCCGATCGTGAAGATCGGAATAAAGGCAAGCGAGTAGAGCATCGGCGTCGTAAAGCTGATTCGACCCTTGCGAAGCGTGAAGAGCCAATTGAATATTTTGATCCCGGTCGGTACGGCGATCGCCATCGTTGTGATGGAGAAGAAACCGTTGACCATGGCCCCTTGACCCATCGTGTAGAAATGGTGGGCCCATACCAGGAAGGACAATCCGGAAATAATCGCCATACTTAATACCATGGAGCTATAACCGTACAAGTTCTTTTTGGAGAAGGCCGAGATGATCTCACTGAAAATACCGAATGCCGGCAGAATAACGATATACACCTCAGGGTGACCCCATACCCAGAACAGGTTGGCCCATAGCATATCCATACCGCCGTTCGCCATCGTGAAGAACTGGGAACCAAAGATGCGGTCGAACATCATAAGCAGGAGCGCAATCGTAAGTACAGGGAAAGCAAAGATAATGATGACACAAGTGATCAGTACAGACCACGTAAACATTGGCATGCGCATCAAGGTCATGCCCGGAGCACGCATCTTCAGGATCGTTACGATAAAGTTAAGACCTGTCAGCAACGTACCAATCCCTGAGATTTGAAGCGACAGAGAGTAGTAGTTGTTGCCGACCGTCGGACTGAATTCGATACTGGCCAGCGGGAAGTAAGCGGACCAGCCGGCATCCGGCGAACCTCCGATAACGAAGGAAATGTTGAACAGCATCGCGCCGGCAAAGAACAACCAGAAGCTGATTGCGTTCAGTTTAGGGAATGCTACGTCACGGGCACCGATCTGGAGCGGAACGATGACGTTCATCAGACCGAATATAAACGGCATGGCCATAAAGAGGATCATGATGACCCCGTGAGTCGTGAATACTTCATTATAATGCTGACCGGTCAGAAACTTCATCTCCGGTGCGGCGGTTTGCGCACGCATCATGATCGCGTCCACGCCTCCGCGGAACAGCATGATCAATGCACAGATGATGTACATGACACCAATTCTTTTGTGATCCACGGTCGTCAGCCATTCCCGCCACATGTATCCCCACTTCTTGTAATAGGTCAAACCGAAGAGGATTGCGAGCGAGACGAGCACGATACTCACCATGGCGCCGTAAATTAACGGATCACCGGTAACGAAAAATTCGTCCCATTTCATAAAGGCCTAGCTCCTTTCTGGATGTATGAAGTATATCGGGTGAACAACGTTTCACTCACCGATTTAATGTCCTTCATGTTGATGATTTGGGCTTTCTTCAGCCGGGAAGTTCGGCAGCGGTTCATTCGGATCCACGTTCGTTTCGCTGTCAAATTCCGTTTCTTCCGTTGTTGCAGGATCCGGGTGGACGTCTTTATGGTCCTGATGCTCCTCATTTCCGTTAACATCGCCGCCATGGTGATGATCTTCGGATGGCGGCGGACTGAATTCCAGATGCGTATTGGAGAAAGTCATCCGACCGACATGCGCGGTATCCAGAAGCTTCTTGAACTCATCTTCCTTCAGTTCAGGCGCGGTGTCCTTTACATCCTTAACCCACTCATCGTACTCGGCAGAGGTCATGGCAAGAGCTTCGAACTCCATATGGGCAAAGCCTTCGCCGTTGAAGTTCGCGTTACGTCCCATCATTGAACCCGGTACGTCGGCAACCATGTTCAGCTTGGTGATCATGTCGCTCATCGCATACTTCTGTCCGTGAAGCTGAGGAATCCAGAAGCTTGTGATCGGACCGAATGAATACAGTCTGAACTCGATCGGACGATTGGTCGGAATGTTCACGTAATTGACAGTCTCGATTCCCTCTTCCGGATAGCTGAAGTGCCATTTCCAGTTCGAGGAGGAAGCGTAAATAACCAGAGGTTTTTGGTTCTCATAACCTTCAGGCACATTCTCGACGGCCACCGTCGTTTTGACGGTTACGACCGAGAGCACGGCAACGATCAGAATCGGAATGGCAGTCCACAGAATTTCCAGCCATTTGTTGCCCTCTTCATGAGGCGGCTCGTAACCTTCGTTGGATTTCTTGGCTCGATATTTGGTGAGCATGTAGATATAGAGCGCGTAAACTACCGCTAGAATTCCGACCATCATGAGAATGGAGAATATGATTGTATCGGATAGGGTTCTGGCAGCCGGTCCTTTCGGATCTAATGCCGTGAGCGAGCTGCATCCCGATAAGAGCAAGGTAAAGCATAAAAACATTGCAAATAACGGCCCTCTTTTGTTCATGATGTACCCCTTTCCTTGAAACGTTCGTTCGATTCAATGTTACTGACACATCTATAGTAGAAAGTTCCGGTCGGCTTTGCAAAACACATAAACTTGTATAATTAACAAATAAATCCACATTCGTGTCAATGTATGTAATTTTATGTGTTCAATTTGTTACAAAAGGGTGCGGTTGTGAGCGAAATCATTGTAGTGGCGCGGTTTTGAGGCAGTTCATACTTTGTTCAAATATTCACGAGAGTTACCAGTTTCGTCACAATTCCGGGCCTGTTTTTTGCCGCAATCGGCCCCTAAACCTGCCGAATAAATCCCTGTATTGATAAGGGTTTAAAGGTCTATGTATATTATTTCACAATAATTTCGAAGCGGTTTTTTATTTCCAGTTTACTTATTTCACCCAAAGGTCCGATGAGGCATGTGATATGATATAACTAAAAATTGGAACGAGATTTTTTTCTGGAAATTGTGAAACTCTTGATAGGAAAGAGAGGGGAGCAAGTGCGGTCGTTCTGGATATGGTTTTTATTTCTTGTTTTGAGCTGGCTGGGCGCCTTCGCCCCTGTGCTCCAGCATGTTAATCCGGATCAGTTGCCTTGGAGATTGGGGAGCAGCGCCATTTTTTTCATGGCCTTTTTTTTGGCGCCATTATACCGAGCAAGGCCTGCAATGCTATTTGTCACACTGCTCGTAGCGTCGGTATTTTCCGTTATCTCCTTATGGCCGACTAATACGACTGCAACGAACCCGTACATTCTGCTGGTTTATTCCATCCTGGCGGGAAAAGCCGTGTATCGGCTCACGTTCGTTCATGCTGCCTGCATTGGTTTTGTTCTGGCTGCAGGTGCCATGCTGCCGGGTTTGTTGGGATACCCCGAGTTTCCGTGGTTCTTCCTCGTTTTATACTCGGTTATGCTCGCGATGGGGCTGGCCTTGTTTCGCACCGTCTTCTCCCGTAATGAAGAGTCAAGAGTGCGATATGAAACGCTGCTCAGTGAGTATCGTAATATGAAGCGTCGCCTGATTACGGATGAGCAGCATGCCAGGCAGGAGGAGCGGGCACAGGTCGGTCGCGATATCCATGACTCCGTCGGGCATAAATTAACGGCAATGCTCATGCAGCTTGAGATGCACCGGATGCAGGCAGACGGGGAAGCCGCCGAAGTTCTGAAGGGGCTCAAAGCCCTTGCCAAGGAAAGTCTGGAGGAGACCAGGAACGCGGTGAAATCCATGAAGCAGCAGGAGACCAGCGGATTGCCCGCAATCATAGGACTTCTCCGGCGGTTGGAATCCGAGAGCTTTATGCGCGTAACGCTAACGGCGCGGCATGGGGCCCTCACGGTACCTTTAAACAATATCCAATCCATTGCGGTATACCGCGCGGTTCAGGAAGCCATGACCAATGCGATGAAGCATGGGAGTACGCGAGAAGTGCATATCATTTTTGAAGCGCCGGGAGGCGGCATATTCCGTTTTGAGGTAAGCAATCCGTTTCACCGGAAACGCGATACATACCGGGAGGGCTATGGTTTAAAAGCGATGCGAGAGCGAATGGAAGAGGCTGGAGGCGAGCTTCAAATCTCCCAGTACGACAATCAATTTATCGTTCGCGGAACGTTATTCATGTCCAAGTTGATAGAGGAGGGAGTCCGCTGATACGCATATTATTGGCAGAGGATCAGGCCATGGTTCGTCAAGGTTTGAAGATGATGATCGAAAGCGATTCGGATATGCTGGTTGCCGGTGAAGCTGGCAACGGTAAAGAGGCTGTGGCTTTATGCGAAAACCATATCTTCGATGTCGTTGTGCTCGATATCCGAATGCCGGAGATGAACGGATTGGAGGCTGCCCGCATCATACGTTCACGATGGCCGAAGACAAAAGTGCTGATGCTGACGACGTTTAATGACGATCAGTATGCGGTCGAGGCGCTAAAGAGCGGGGCGAGCGGATACATGCTGAAGGAGGCGGAGCCGGAGGCTTTGATCCGCTCGATTCGAAGCTGCTTGAGCGGTGGATTGTCGCTTCAGGAGGATGTAGCGGCCAAGGTGATCCCCAAACTGCTGGAAGAGAAGCAAGCACCCGTCGTTGATGCTTCGATTACCCCGCGGGAGCTGTCCATCATACGTCTGGTAGGGGAAGGGCGCAGCAACCGCGAAATCGCAGACGAGCTGGGTTTGTCGATCGGGACGATCAAGAATCACGTCAGCCAGATTATGGACAAACTTGATCTGAGAGACCGGACACAGCTGGCGATTTATGCTATACGGCACAATGTGGTTTAATTCGCGAGAAAAGACGATAAACTTCTAAATTCGAAATCTAACATGACTGAAGTCATGGTTCTGAATCAAAGCAATGACCGAGGGCAGTGATGACACTGCCTTTTTGCATATACACTTGTAGCAGTGGAGGACGATATGAACGAAGGGTAACAAGGCAGGTTAGGTTTCATATCGAGAATGGGGGGGACATGATGCTGGAAACCGTAGAACTTCGAAAAGCGTTTAAGGGCAAGACTGCTGTGGAGGAAGTCAGCCTGTATCTAGACCGGGGAGAATCCGTCGGATTGATCGGTCCGAACGGCGCCGGGAAATCAACAACAATCTCCATGATATCATCCTTGCTGAAACCGACGGGCGGCGATGTACGCCTGAACGGCAAAAGCGTGCTCAAGCATCCGCAGGACATCCGCACGGTATTAGGCGTGGTGCCTCAGGAAATTGCCTTGTATGAGGAATTGACCTCGTATGAAAACCTTAAATTTTTCGGACGCGTATATGGATTGAAGGGAAAGGAATTGGAGATCAAAATTCAGGAGATGCTTGAGACGGTCGGCCTTCGGGATCGCCAGAAGGAGTTAATTAGAACCTATTCCGGAGGCATGAAGAGAAGGATCAATATTGCAGCTGCTCTGCTGCACGATCCGCAAATCGTCATCATGGATGAACCGACCGTGGGCATTGATCCGCAATCCCGCAATCATATTCTTGAAACGGTCCGGCGCTTAAACCGGGACAAAGGGACAACGGTACTGTACACAAGCCATTACATGGAAGAGGTGGAGCAGCTGTGCAGCCGGATGTACATCATGGATCATGGGCGGATTATCGCGTCGGGTACCAAGGAGGAGCTGCAGCACATCTTATCCGGTGAGGATACGCTGATCATTCAGCTGAGTCGCCCGAATCCGGAGCTGGCCGAGGAGCTTCGCTCCTTAGTAAGCGTCAGGCAGGTTGAGGAGACGGATCATGGCCTGAAGCTCATTGTCATGAAGAACAGTTACATTCTGTCCGGTATTGTGCAGGCTGCCGAACGCCATGAGGTGCAGATTCAGAATATTCATATCCAGTCGCCAAGTCTCGAGGATGTATTTCTTCATTTGACCGGCCGCAAGCTTCGGGATTGAGGGGAGGGACAGCCGCTTGGGCGTATTTTTCAAGAAAGACTTTCTCGTCTATTGGCGAGACCGGAAAGAGATGCTGATTGCTTTGTTTATGCCATTAGTGCTAATCCTGATTCTTGGATTTGCCTTGCCGAATTGGGTAGAGAATTCGAATGAATCCCTTGAGATGAGAGTTGCGTTAGTCGTGAAGGATCGGCATGAAGAGGGAGTTCATGCCTTTCAGGAAAGCCTAAAGAGTTTGTCGATCAGTACGGAAGAGAAGAACGAACTGAGTAAAGCAGCTGCGAATTTCCAACCGGAAGCCTTATTAATGAATATGTTCGGCGACGATGAAGTGGAGGAATTTCTTCAAGTTGCTGCTTTGGATGACCAGACTGCGCTTGCACAGCTGGAGGAAGAGCAAGTGGAGGCCGTTATTACGATCCCCGAAGGGTATACGCTGGCTGCGCTTAACAAGCTGCTCCTGCATGAGGGGGACGGTGCGGTGCTGACTTTAACGGCGCTTGAGAATTCAATGAAAGTGAATGTTCTGCAAAATATGCTGGATGGATTTTTGGGTGCCGTTAATTATCAAGCTGCGCTGGACAGCGGAATGGAAGGACAGGAAAGCAAAGGTGAGGGCGAGCTTGCGCTGGCGAATAGCCCTGTCGGCGGATTGGAACAAATTGAAGGTGTGGACATGATCACCTCGTTCCAATATTACGCACTGGCGGTCAGTATATTCTTTGCGCTGTCCGTTTCCACAACAACGGCGTCCAAATCGATCACGGAAAAGCGAGAGATGGTGTTTATGCGTCTCCTTCTTGCCGGGACCCATCCATTTCGCTATTTGTCCGGTAAGGTTGGGTCGACCTTCTGCATGTCTCTGCTGCAATCTGCGGTCCTGCTGATCGTCTCGCACTTTTTGTTTCAGCTTTTTCCGGGGAAATCCCTGAGCTTCTGGATCGGTTTGACCTTCATTATCTTCATGATGTGTCTAACGGTTGCAGCGTTATCTGCGCTTTATACGGCTATGCTCTTCCGAATGAAGGACACGGATGTCGCAACCGGCATATCATTCATACTGCTTCTTGTGCTCGGCGTCATCGGAGGGAATCTGGTGCCGATCTATATTTTGCCGGATTGGCTAATAAGCATCGGCAGCGTAACCCCCAACGGCTTGGCCTTGATGTCCATGATTCAGTGGATACAGGGCAGTCCGTTTCAAGAGCTATGGCTGCCGATTCTGTACCAAGGGGTGTTCTTCATCGTTATTCTAGCTGCGAGTTTATGGATCTTTCCAAGAAGGGGGCGGATCTGATGGCTCCCATTTTAATATCGCAATGGATGAAAGAAAAGCGAAATCCATGGATGATCATCTTGTTCATCGGTCTGAGCATATTGGCCACGCTTATGTTCGGAGGGAAGGCTGATAGCAAGATCAAGATTGACATCTTCACCGCAGACGGGGCGGTTGATGAGTCCGAAGCCAAGTGGATCGAGTGGCTGAATCAAAACGATACGTTCGAATTTCGAATTGAGGATGAACAGACGGCAAGAAAGAAAGTGCGCGAGGGACGCGCAGATCTCGCGGTGAAGCTGGTCTCTGACGATTATCGCATCATAGCCGCAATGGATAACCCATACGCCCAGTTAGCTGATCAGCATCTCCGTACGGTTTATGAACGAGAGCTGCAGCTTCGGGCCGCAGCGGCGAATGTGCAAGACGAAGCGAAATTCCGCGAGCACGTATATGCTTATATGGAGACACCACCCTTGCGTCTCCAATCCGAGTCGCAGGGTGGGGGAGAACTCGTTTCTCATGATATGGGACTTCAACTGCTGTTCGGATTTTCGTTATTCTTAGTCATGTTTACTGTTGGTTTCAAGGTGAACACGATTACGAAGGATAAAGCCTCCGGCGTATGGAATCGGCTGATTCTGTCTCCTGTCCGAAAAACAGAGATGTATATGGGTCACCTGCTATATAGCTCTGTGATCGGCGTCCTGCAGATCATCCTGGTGCTGCTCATCTTTCGGTATGGTTTCGGCTTCGACCTGGGCGACCAATACGGCTTGCTGCTGCTAGTCACAGTGATCTATATACTGACCATCGTCGCTTTATCCATGCTCTTTGTTGGCATATTGCAGTCGCCCGAGCAATTTGGGACGCTGTTTCCGTCCATCATTCCGATCCTGCCGCTCATCAGTGGGGTATATATGCCGCCAGGCACAATCACGAATCCGATTCTGCTTGGCATCGCGGAAGCCATTCCGCTGACTCATGCCATGAAAGCATTGACGGGAATAGCCGTATACGGCTATGGCATCGCGGATCTCTGGATCCCGATTTCCAAATTGCTGCTCATCGGGGTGTTGTGCATGGGCATAGGCATTAATCTGATGGAACGGCGTCATGTGTAGGTGAAAGGTATACATGTGCGATATGGAGCGGGCATACTGACATAAGGCAAGGGCCTTCCCTGTGGATCAAAGTCCTCGGGAGAGCCCTTTTTTTCATGACAACGCATGGAGGCGAATAAGCTCCGCAAGCCGGATAAGCCCGCTCTCCAGCTGATCGTACGAGGCGTAAGCATAGGATAGGCGCAGATGCTGCTGGTCGTTACGATCATATATATTTCCGGGATTAAGGAGAATGCTCTCCTTCAGCGCTTGCTCGAATAAAGGACGAATGGAGAGGGGGTTATTGAAACGAAGCCAAATATAGAATCCGCCCTGAGGGATATTCCAATGTGCGATATCGTGGAAATATTGCTCCAGTAACGATAGGGTGAAATCTCGGCGTTTCCTCAGCTCTGACCGGATATGATCGAGATGATTCTCATATAACCCGCTGGAGAGCCATTCTGCGACGGCATGCTGGGATAGTGAGCTGGAGCCGTAGTCGGTTTGCATTTTGATGTCGGACAGCCGGTCGATGACCGGCTCAGGCCCGACGATCCATCCGATGCGCAGTCCGGGACCCAGGGTCTTGGACATGCTGCCCATATAGAGCACCAGACCATGTTTATCTGAAGCTTTCAGCGGAGGTGGCGAGGGGGTATCGAACCATAAATCCCCATACACGTCATCCTCGATTAAGGGCAGCCTTTCCTGAGAACATATCCGAAGCAGCTCTGCTCGCCTGTCTGAAGACATCAGGGTGCCGGTAGGGTTATGAAAGGCAGGAATGGTATAAAGCAGGGCAGCCCTGTGTTGGCGCTTGAGTCTTCCGATAGCTTCCTTTCGGATCCCGTTCTCATCCATAGGGATGCCGTGCAAATGCATGCCGGCGGATTGAAACACATGGATCGAGTTCAGGTAAGAGGGATTCTCCACCAAAATGGAGGAGCCGTGATGCAGCAGTCCCAATGAGATCAGCTGTAAGCCTTGCAGCCCGCCGGAGACGATGAGTATGGAAGCAGGGGAGGCTATAACCCCTTTCTTTTTCAGATGCTCACTGATGATTTCTCTTAAGTATAGGCTCCCTTTCGGTTCCGAGTAGCCCAAGGTGAAACGGCTGGACATCCTGCCGTTAAACGTCTCCCGCATTTGGTCGGTCAGGAGGAGATCGGGCGAGAGCTCGCCTGTTCCGAGACGGATCATGTTCGAATCGGTTTCCGCACGATTGATCTGCTGAATCATCTGGATATTCGGCTGATAGGAGCCGGATTTCACATATTGATTCCAATCAGGCGGAGGCGTGGCAGCGAGTAAACTCCAAGTATTGTTGATAATCACCGTGCCTTGTCCCACGCGGGATTCAATTAAACCGTCTGCAGCGAGCTCCCCGAGCGCATACACAATGGTGCTGCGGTTAACTTGATATTTGGAAGCCAGATCTCGCTGCGTGGGAATTCGGGTTCCGACCGGCCATTCCCCGTTCATGATTCTGCGCTTGATATTATCATAAATTTGCTGATGAAGCGGCACATCGGAGTACTTATTTAATTTCCATTCTTCAGCCATAAATATAAGTAAACCCGCTTTCATGTAGGAATATGCCTCAGTATACCTCATTGGTTGGTTCAAATGCCAACCAATTGGTTGGAGACGCAGCCGACATCCTCCTTTACAATGGTGGAAATATTCGTTGGAGGTTTGGTTTCATATGATCAGTGTCTTACTTCATGGCTTCATCCTGGCTTTAGGCCTTATTCTTCCTTTAGGCGTCCAGAACGTGTTTGTATTTAATCAGGGAGCGGTACAATCCCGCTTTGTCAAGGCACTGCCCGCCATGATTACGGCATCGCTCTGTGATACGCTGCTGATCTCATTAGCGGTTCTGGGGGTATCCGTTATTGTACTGGATTACGAGTGGATCCGAACGGTGCTGTTTTCACTGGGGATCTGTTTCCTGGTCTATATGGGTATGGTGACCTGGAAGAGCAAACCTTCGGGTCAAGCGCAGGAAGAGGCTCGTTCGTTTACACCGAAGAGGCAAATTGTTTTTGCCATGTCCGTATCCTTATTAAATCCGCATGCCGTCCTGGACACGATGGGGGTCATTGGCACAAGCTCGCTCCAATATGCTGGGATGGACAAAGTGGCCTTTGCCGTTGTATGCATCGCAGTTTCATGGCTGTGGTTCTTGGGCCTTGGAATAGCGGGCAGAGCAGCGGGAAGGATGGATGCATCAGGGAAAATGTTGTCTACGTTGAACCGAATATCAGCGTTGATTATGTGGGGAACAGCGGGGTATCTGGGGGTTAGCCTGATTCTATCTTAGCTAGGACACGATGCGTGATTTTTTTTATTATAGATGATAAATCCCTTTTCCTACGCTTCTTCCAACCTATATAATGAGCCTAATTCCAAAGGGGATAAGGAGGGGGAGCTATGGAATACAGATTAGTAAAGGCGGATCGCAAGATGTTCTCGAAATATTTTGCTACCTATTATAAGAATAATTGGTTTAGACCGAGCTGGGGTGATTTAACCAAGGTTCTATCGGCGTCGGACGACGGTTACTGGGTTGTCGCAGGTGAAGATAAAGCGGCTGGGGTTTATTTGTCCGACCATTCCATCGGACTTGTATTTGGCATCCCCCCATATTCCATTACCACCAAGATGATTGATGACGTAAAAAGCTATGCCTTAAAATCTTGGAATTTGACAGTGGATCTGCATGCATATAACGTTCTAGCTGAGCAGGAGATCGCTTTTTGTGAAAATGGTTTCGTTCGGGTTGAATCCAGGCAATGCATGATGCGGCCTACCGAGCAGCTGGATGCATCGATGGATCTCCATTATATGCATAGAATACCGACAATAGATGATATGTCTAAGATTGTTGAGGTGTTCAAGGAAGCCTATGCTAATGGACCGGATGAGCGGGAAGCCCAGGTTTACGCTGAGGATGCGGCACGATATTTTGACGTAGTGGACCCCAAGCTGTTGGGCGCATCTTCCGTAGTATTTGACCGAATAACGGGAGAAATCGTCGGTGTATGTTTGATCTCTTTATGGGAGGGCTTGCCACTCGTCTATAGTATTGCTGTATTATCCCAACATGGAGGAATAGGGTTGGCGACCGCGATGCTGGATAGGGCGTTAACCGTCTTGGAGCCTGATTATCCTGTTCTGCGTCTCTTTGTAACGACGGGAAATCAGGCGGAGCAACTGTATAGGAAGAGAAGCTTTCTCTCCGGCGGGGAATATCATCATCTTACATACACCATCGAGTAAGATAGGATGCGTAGGTGTTTTGGAAGTGCGATAAACGGAAGTTAGTTCCTTCATCTATTCTCTGAGGAGGTATTCAGTTGAACATTTCGATTGGCGGTTATTCTTTTTATAATACGTTTCTGGAAGGAAAAATGGATGTGTTCGGTTATTTGGAGACGGTGAAGTACCGGTACCGAATGGATGCGGTTGATTTGTGGAACGGTTTTTTTATCGATCGCAGCGACAGCGTTTATAAGCTTGCTGATAAGAGCTACATCCGGAAAATCAGAGAGGCACTGGATGAGAAAGAGATGAGGGTGGTCAACTTTGCTGTGGACGGAGCGCATCTATGGGATCCTGACCCGGATCTTCGACAGAGGCTGTATGAGAATGCGCTGGTTCATCTGGATGCCGCTGAAATCCTGGGCGCAGAAACCGTGCGGATCGACACCGGCGGCAGTTATAAGGGATCGGAGCCGATGACTTATGAACAGTTCGAGTACACCGTTAAGCGTTATCGGGAATATGCGGATCGTGCAGCGGATGGCGGTTATACCATTGGTCCGGAATATCATATGGGTGCGTCGCTGCTTCCACGCGAAATGAAACGGCTTGCAGTAATGCCAGTCGAGTTGAGTTGGAATGATGAGATCGTACGAGATGGTGGCCCTGTAGTGCATTTGCATGGCATTGGAAGTACGTTTGAATCTCATTTGTATTGCATCGCATTGTATTTGTTTCGCATTGTATTTGTTTTGTACTTGTTTTGTATTGTATTTCTTTTGTTAACGGACTGAGCATCCGTTATTTAGTTAAAAAAGATGAGATTAACTAGTTATCGGACATGAGATACGTTATTCGCCGTAAAAGTGTGATTTTCACCCTATGCTAACTAAAATAACGAATCTGGTGTCCGTTCAATTCGCGAAATGAGCTGTTTTGATGAAAATAACGGACCTGGTGTCCGCTCGATTTGTAGATGGAGCAGGTTTGATCGAAATGAAGGCCCTGGTGTCCGTTCGATTTGCGAATTGAGCTGTT
>NZ_JBNNUS010000002.1:0-559874 GCF_050279985.1 Paenibacillus sp. NPDC093718 | reverse complement strand
GTTTTGATGGAAATAACGGACCTGGTGTCCGCTCGATTTGTAGATGGAGCAGGTTTGATCGAAATGAAGGCCCTGGTGTCCGTTCGATTTGCGAATTGAGCTGTTTTGATGGAAATAACGGACCTGGTGTCCGCTCGATTTGTAGATGGAGCAGGTTTGATCGAAATGAAGGCCCTGGTGTCCGTTCGATTTGCGAAATGAGCTGTTTTGATGGAAATAACGGACCTGGTGTCCGCTCGATTTGTAGATGGAGCAGGTTTGATCGAAATGAAGACCCTAGTGTACGTTCAATTCGCGAATTGAGCTGATTTGATTGAAATGAAGGCCCTGGTGTCCGTTCAGTTAGCGAAATGAGCTGTTTTGATGAAAATAACGGACCTGGTGTCCGCTCGATTTCTAGATTGAGCTGTTTTGATCGAAATGAAGGCCCTGGTGTCCGTTCGATTCGCGAATTAAGCTATTTTGATCGAAATAAAGGCGCTAGTGTCTGCTCGATTAGCGAATCAAGCCGGTTCGAAATAAAGGCGCTCAGGTCCCTCGTGCCATATGGGAAGAATAATCCTCGTCAGTCGTAAGCAGATTCTGATACAGATATTGCACTGTAGTTATAAGGGCAAGGTGGTCGATACGCAACTTTCAGTTCTAAGAACATTTATCCTTATAGCTGGAAAATAAGAGAGCCGGTTCCATGGAACCGGCTCTCTTGTTTGTTGTCAGTAGCTTGCGAGAAAATTCCAAAGGCCACTTCAACCGCTTAACTTAAACTGGCTGTTGTATAACTCGTAATAAAAACCGCGTTTGGTCAGCAGTTCTTCGTGTGTGCCGCGCTCAGTAATACCGCCTTGATTCATGACGAGAATCTGGTCAGCTTCACGGATCGTGCTTAGACGATGAGCGATCACGAAGCTGGTCCGGCCCTGCATCAGGGTGCGCATGGCGGTCTGAATATGCATCTCCGTCCGCGTATCGATGCTGCTGGTAGCTTCGTCCAGAATCAGAATGACCGGATCGGCAAGCACCGCACGCGCGATCGTCAAGAGCTGCCGCTGGCCCTGGCTCAGGTTGCCTCCACCCGAAAGAAGCTGCGTATCGTAGCCTTCGGGCAGCTTCATGATAAATTCATGCGCATTGGCAAGCTTGGCGGCGGTTTCGATCTCTTCATCCGAGGCATTAAGCCGGCCGTAGCGGATGTTCTCCCGGATCGACGCCGAGAATACATAGGCATCCTGCAGAACGATTCCCAGCTTGCTCCGCAGATGATCCTTATTCAACTGTCGGATGTCGACCCCATCAATGGTGATCACGCCAGAATCGATCTCATAGAAACGGGTCAGCAGATTGATGATGGTGGTTTTGCCGGCTCCTGTCGGACCGACGAGTGCAATGGTCTCGCCCGGCCGAGCGGTAAGGGAAACCTCCTTCAGGATTGGAACGCCCTCCTTATAACTGAAGCAGACACGGTCAAATTGTACCTCCCCATGCATGTCATCTGCTGTATTCGCATCTTGATCGTCTTGGTACTCCGACTCGGTATCGATAATCTCAAAGACCCGTTCAGCACCCGCCACAGCGGATTGCACCAGGTTGAATTGATTCGCCAGATCGTTCAGCGGCCGTTGAAACTGCTTCGAGTAGTTCAGAAATGCAACGACAACTCCAACGGTAGTAAAATCCTTGAATGCCATGTACCCGCCAACCGCCGCAATTAAAGCAAAGCTGACGTTATTCAGCACGTTCATAACCGGACCGACGGTACCCGAATAAATCTGAGCTTGAATGCTGGCATCGGTCAGCTTCTTGTTCATGACATCGAACTGCGCAGCGGCATGCCGCTCCCGGCGATATACCTGTACGACCTTCTGACCCGAGACGGTTTCCTCGATAAAGCCATTAAGCTCACCCAGCGTGCTCTGCTGCTTGGAGAAATGCTTTCTTGTCCGGCTTGCTACGATCTTCGTGAACAGCATGACAAGCGGAATGGTCACCATGCTGAGCAGCGTCAGCCACACGTTCAGGTACAGCATGATGGCAAGCGATCCAACCAGGGACAGTATGCTTGAGATTAGCTGGGTTACGCTCTGATTCAATGTTCCGGAGACATTCTCGATATCGTTGGTCGTGCGGCTCATCAATTCGCCATGCGTCTTGCTGTCGAAGAATCGCAGCGGAAGGACTTGAAGTCTTGCAAAAATATCCCTCCGCATGGCCTGAATAGACAGCTGGGAGACCTTAACCATGACATGCTGCTGCAGCCATGCCGTGAGTGCGGTACCCGTATAAACCGCTAGAAGCATCGCGCACAGCCCCATGAGTCCCTCAAAATCTCCCGGAATGATATAATGATCCACCGCATTTCCCAGCAGGTAAGGTGCAATCAGGGACAGAATCGTCGTGATGAGCGTGAATGAGAAAACAGCAATCATGCCGCCTTTAAATGGTCGAATGTAACCCCAGATCCGGCGTATCGTTCCCATCGTATTTTTGGGCTTCGCCTTGGCCATTGTCAACCCACGCATGGGGCTGCCGCCGCGCATGCTCAGATCCGGAGCGTCTGTATTGCCATCCTTGGTTCCCTGATCGGGTTTAGCCATGGGAAGACACCTCCTTGCCGAATTGCGATTGATAAATATCCTGGTATAACTCACAGGAAGCAAGCAGCTCGCTGTGTGTACCCTCCGCTACCAAATTCCCATCGTCCAGCACCAGTATACGATCGGCATCGATTACGGAAGAGATCCGCTGGGCAATCATGAGGCAGGTACGGCCGTTCATCAGCCTGGCCAACTCTTTCTGAAGCCTGGACTCCGTTCCCATATCGATGGCGCTGGTGCTGTCATCTAAAATAAGAATGGCGGGGCGAAGCATTAGTGCCCGTGCGATGGAGATTCGCTGCTTCTGGCCGCCGGAGAGGTTCACGCCTCTTTGTCCAAGCATCGTATCGTATCCTTCCGGCATGGATGAAATGAATTCATGCGCCTGCGCAGCCTTGGCCGCTGCAATCACTTCTTCATCGGAGGCATCCGCTTTCCCGTAGCGGATATTGTCCCGGATCGTGCCTGTGAAGAGGATGGATTCTTGCAGGACGATGCCAATTCGTTCCCGTAACGCCGATAAGTCGAATTGTCGGACATCGGTCCCATCGATGAATATCCGCCCGGAAGTTACATCATACAGGCGGGGGAGCAGGGATACCAGAGAGGTTTTTCCCGAACCGGTTGCCCCCATAATCGCGACGGTCTGCCCCGGTCGAACCTTGAAACTGACATGATGTAAAACGGGCTTCTGAATCCCCGGTTTATAGGAAAAAGTCACGTGGTCAAATACGATTTCACCCTGCTTGTATGCATTCTTCGTCGGATGAACAACGTTCACAATCTCGGATTCTGAATGCATGACTTCCTGGATACGATCAGCGGAAACCTTGGCCGTAGAGATTCGAACCAGCATCATCGCCACGGAGGAAACGGAGAACAGCACCTGTGTCACATAGTTGATAAAGGCTACCAGGCTTCCCACCTCGAACGAACCATCAATCGCATTCTTCCCGCCGAGCCACAGAACTACCACGATACTGATGTTCAGTATCATGGTCAGGATGGGCAAATTCTGCGCAACGATCCGTTGTGTTTTAACCGAAACTTGCGTGAAATCGGTATTCGCTTGATGGAATCGATCCTTCTCATACCCGGCTCGCACGAATGCTTTAGACACTCGAATGCCGGCGAAATTCTCCTTCAGGACCGTATTCACTTTATCGAGTTTCTTCTGAACGGTGGCGAATAAGGGGAGGGTCGCCCGGATCAGGAAGAACATCACAACGAACAACAACGGAACGGCAATGGCCAGAATGATGGCAAGCTTGGGACTAATGATCACCGCCATGATCATGCTTCCAATCGCGAGAAACGGAGACCGGACGAAGATGCGCAGCAGCATCTGGACCATGGTCTGAAGCTGAACGATGTCGCTCGTAAGCCGAGTGATAAGTGAACCGGTTGAGAAATCGTCCAGATTACGGAACGAGAGGGTTTGAACCTTGCGGAACAAATCCCGGCGCAGGTCGGCACCGAAACGCTGCGAGGCAATAGAAGAATAGATCGTACAACCGAGACCTCCAAGCAGCCCGATGGCAGCCGCACCCAGCATGATAAGACCTGTATGGAGAATGTGTGAAGTATCGTTCTGCATGACGCCTTTGTCAATAATGCTGGCCATGAGAATGGGCTGGAGCAAATCCATGGCGACCTCCAGCAGCATAAGCAGCGGCGCAAGCAGGGCCGCAGCCCAGTGGGGACGTAAATAACGAAATAATTTGAGCAAGAATAATGGCACCTTCTTTATTCTTTTTAGTCTAAATACCAAGTTAAGCCATAGGCTTCAATCTTGTCAAAGGGAAAAGGGATAGGCGCAACGCACCTCTCTTAAGAAAAACTTTAACTTTTTCCTACTTTTCCTTAAACTCTATTCATTAATCTGGATAGACCAAGCAAGAGGGAGTTGTTGAAGTTGAAAAAGGGTTTAATCATGCTCGTTATATTTCTGTTGGTCGGATGCGAGTCCATTCTGACGGAGACGCCTAACGTGAAGGATAGGGTGGAAAGTAGAGATGGACAGGAAACTAAAGCGGATTCGGGCACGCCATCAAATCATTCATCAGCTGTGCAGACGATCCGTGTAACAGAAGAACAAGTGACACGTGGAAATTTGGTCCTGGTCAATAAGGATCATCCGCTTGATCCGCAAGCGGTGCCGAAGGATATCGTAACATTGTTTGAGAATAACGACTTAATGCATGGTTATGTGGTTCTGGACAACACGATCCGGTTATCGCGCAGTGTGGCGGAGAAATTCGGAGATATGATTGAAGCCGCCGGAGAAGACGGAGTCAATCACTTCATGATCAGCAGCGGGTATCGGGATGAGGGTGAGCAAGAGGAGCTTTATCGTGAAAAAGGTTCCGATTATGCCTTGCCTCCAGGCTACAGCGAACATAATCTCGGGCTCTCGATGGATATCGGATCGACGCAGCAGTCGATTGATCGATCGCCCGAAGGGAAGTGGCTGAAGGAGCATGCATGGGCGCACGGATTCATTCTTCGCTATCCTCAGGACAAAACAGAGATTACAGGCATTCAGTATGAACCGTGGCATTTTCGATATGTTGGGCAGCCGCACAGCATGATTATGAAGGAACTGAATCTTACATTGGAAGAATATCTGGATTACCTGAAGGAAAAATCCAGCTACAGAACAACCGTAGAGGGGAAGGAATACGAAATAAAGTATGTACCCGTGACGTCCAAAGATATGGAGATTGAGATACCGGCAGGAAGCGAGTATGAGATATCCGGAAACAATATCGACGGTATCATTGTAACGGTACTGCTAAACAAGGATGATACGGAATGAAAATATCGTATAAATGGATGCTTGTATTACTATATGCGCTGTATCTCTATGTCTTACTCAAGGTGATTTTATTCAAGTTTGGTTCCGTAGATATATCGGTTCTGTGGCAGCAGCTGCATCGAGCCACCGAGATCCCGGGATATGTACAGAATCGATTGCAATTTGCCAATTTCACGCCCTTTGAATCCATTCGAATGAATATGAACCACCTATCAAGCGGGCATGACGTGATCAATCTCTTCGGGAATATCGCCATATTTATGCCCAATGGCATATTCGTTGGTCTTATGCTTAGGAACAAGTTCTTCGGATTCATTGGCTCCTTCACGACATCCCTTGGGTTGAGCCTGGGACTGGAATGCTCCCAGCTCGTTTTTTCAATGGGAAGTTTTGATGTGGATGATTTAATCCTGAATACAGCCGGTGGGGTGCTCGGATACGGCGTGTTCCTCATGCTTAAACTAACCTTTGCGGGAACAACGCTTCCTATTGACGAGAGAAGAGGAAGAACGGATAAGCCTTTAACGGGGAACGAATAAGTAAGGAATTAAAGTGGATTGGATAGAAGGGCATCGAAAAAATACAGGTAAAAGCATGACCAATCCCCGGTATAATACCGGGGATTGGTCGCATCATCTACATGTTCTTAACATTTGTATTCGTTTGACGAGGTTATAACCTGGGCGTCTTTCATTTAGATCTTGGCCGAACCGGCCTGCGAGCCTGATGACACACTGCGAAGCCAGCTTCGCCGCCATTTCAGCTGCATCACGACCGTAAGTGCCAGCGAAGCGGCGGCAATGAAACTTAAGATGATGAAACCTGCGGTGTATGAGCCTGTTGCCTGGTATAACTTGCCGAGAATAAGCGGAAGAGCATAACCGCCCAGACCTCCGGCGGCCCCGACAATACCGGTAACCAAGCCGATCTCGCCGCCAAAACGCTGAGGGACGAGCTGAAATACCGAACCGTTCCCAGCACCCAGGCATATCATACCGATAAACAGCATCGTAACAACCAGCCAAAGGGGAGGCAAGAAGGAGACGCCGATTAGCATGATGGACGCCCCGGCATAGAGAAACATCAGCATCCGCGAGCCCCCGATTCGATCAGCGAGAAAGCCGCCCACAGGACGGAAGAAGCTCCCTGCTATGACACAGATCGTGGTAATGTCCGCAGCCTGAACCGCTGAGAGACCATACTGAGTGTTGAAGAAGATCGTCAAATAGTTGGCGAGCCCCACAAAGCCGCCGAACGTCACGCAGTACAGGGCACAGAATACCCAGGCATCACGCTGCTTAAGGACATTTCCATACTCGGATAATCTTTTGGGAGCTGGACGATTCGGACTATTGCGTGCAAACAGCGAGAAATAGATGAAGACCAACACGATGGGGATTATAGCGAGTCCGAACACAATCTCCCAGCTTCCGAAATGTTGGGCGAGCCGATTGGCGAAGAGGGTTGCGAGGACGGTGCCGCTGTTGCCGGCCCCGGCAATTCCCATCGCCAAACCCTGATGTTCCTTGGGATACCACTGTCCTGCCAGCGGCAGAGCTGCGGCGAACGAAGCTCCAGCAACCCCTAGCAGAACAGCAACGACATACAATTGATCCAGGGAATCGACCCACAACCAGCCTAATAATAAAGGGAGTAGCGTAACTACCATTCCAATTTGGGCTGTTAGTTTGGGGCCGAGGCGATCCGCCAGGAAACCTAACACGAGTCGGAGTATGGAGCCGCCCAGAACGGGAAGCGCCACCAGATTTGCCTTCTGCACCGGGTCCATCGGATAATCCGCGGCAATGACCACCGCAAGGGGGCCAAGCATGCCCCATATCATAAAGCTGATATCAAAATACAGAAAAGCACCAAATAGCGAGGGCTTATGCCCGCTTTGCCAAAATCCTTTCCTCTCCATGGTTATCGCTCCTTATCCAAATGTGTACTTTCTCTATTCATTGCCGACTCACAGCTGCAGACATAAAAGGCCGCAATTCGCCCTTTGCCAAGACGATTTGCGGCCTCATTGCCCAAGACTAAAGACACAGCATTGTGTCCCCGTCCGTAAAATAACATATGATTTTGATGATTCACATTATAGAGAAGAGGTTAAATGAATGTCAATATACTTTACATAATTTATCTAAAAATTTATTTATCCAGCAATAATATTAATCAAGTGTTATGTATATTGACATTTGATTGTTCATCAACTAATCTGAATGTATTATAAATAATTAAATCCGGCACAATGATGTGCCGAATTGGAGGCAATGACGCCCTTTCCCCCATCACGGTGGAAGGGCGTTTTTCATTTTCTTACATGAAAATGACATGTTGGGGATGGAGGGATTTCATGAAGAGAAAGAAACTACTTGTCGTTGGCAATGGGATGGCGGGGATAAGATGTGTTGAGGAAATCCTCAAGCTGGACCCGGAGCTCTTCGATATTACGATATTCGGTGCTGAACCTCGTCCCAACTACAATCGGATCCTCTTATCCAAAGTTCTTCAAGGTGAACATTCTCTTCAGGATATCATTCTGAACGACTGGTCCTGGTATGAGCTGCATGGCATTCGGTTGTTGGCGGGGGAGACCGTTCGTCATATCGATATCAAATCCCGCTCTGTCGAGACAGCCTCCGGTATACGGGAAACGTATGATGCTTTAATTCTGGCAACAGGCTCATCCCCCTTCATTCCGCCGATCCCCGGAACGGATAAGGAGGGAGTTATTTCATTTCGGACCGTGGACGACTGTACGAAGATGGCCGACATGTCCAAGGTGTACACTAAGGCGGCTGTCATTGGCGGAGGATTACTGGGACTGGAGGCTGCCCGCGGGCTTCTCCATCTCGGGATGGAAACCCAAGTGGTTCATAATGCTCCTTATATCATGAACCGACAGCTGGATCGAACGGCTTCGATGATGCTGCAGCGGGAACTTGAGGCTCAGGGGATGCGATTTAACTTGGCGAAGGACACCACGCGAATTGTTGGCCGTACCCGGGCGCAAGGCCTTCGGTTTATGGACGGAACGCGGCTTGATGCGGATGTAGTCGTACTCGCTGTTGGGATCAAGCCTAATGTGGAGCTTGCCCAAAGAAGCGGCCTTCGAACGCAGCGGGCGATTCTGGTGGATGACTTCATGAGAACTAGCGAGCCGAACATTTATGCCGTGGGAGAGTGCGCGGAACACCGGGGCATTAGTTATGGTCTGGTCGCTCCCCTGTATGAGCAGGGGAAGGTGCTTGCCCGTGTCATCTGTGGCCGGGAGGCAGAACCTTATTGCGGGTCGATTCCCTACTCCCAGCTTAAGATATCGGGCGTGGATGTATTTTCCGCCGGGTTGATATCAGGAGAAGATGCTGAAACGGCTATTCAGCATTACGATGCCGTATGCGGCACATACAAAAAAGTGACGATGCGCAAAGGCAGAGTTACGGGTGCTATTCTGTTCGGAAATACGAATGAGGGGTCCTCGCTAATGGCACTGGTGCAGCAGGGTGCGGCTGTGTCGGAGCTTATTCCTTCTGATAGCGGAGCCGCCAGCACAGCCGAATCTGCTGCGGAGGCGCTCCCTGACAATGAAACGGTGTGCGCTTGCAACGGTGTCAGCAAAGCGGAGATCATGCGGGCTATTACCGAACAACATCTGGCAAGCACGGATGAAGTGAGGGAGTTTACCAGAGCATCCGGTTCCTGCGGAGGCTGCGGGCCTATGGTGGATGCTCTTGTCAAATATACGCGAAGCGGCAAAAAGAAAGAAGGCTCGCATACGGCTGTCAGAACGCCGGTTGAGGTTCCTGTATGTGAGTGCACGGCGCTTGGTCAATCTTCATTGAAGCAAGCGGTTGTTCATGCGGTGGATCAGGGCTGTTATTCCATTTCGGAATTCATGTTACATCAGGGCTGGAAGAAGCCGGACGGATGTGAGGTGTGCCGTCCAGCCTTACGCTTTTATTTTGAAATGGAAATGACGGGCGCAGTTAAAGATGATGAGCGGGCGCTGGCAATTAAAGCCCTTAACGATGTTTCTTATGAGGGCTCAGGGTCATATCAAGGGGTCAGGGTATGGGTTGCAGATAAGGTATCTAAAAAGGAAGCGGCAGGCATTCGCAGAATCGGAGAACGGCTTCGCAGCGGCTGGCGAGAAGTGTCTCTGCCTTCCCCGGTTAGTGCAGGAGTGTCTGATTGCACGGCATCGTCCGTCAGCATCCTGGTTCAGGGGATCGGAATCTCTGCTTCTCCCGCGGGCTGGGAGGTTTATCTCGGCGGACATGCGGAGCATCCTGTCCGTGAAGGGCAGCTGATCGGTGTTGCGGAACGCGAGGAAGAAGTCGTTCAGCTCGTAGCTGCTTGTTTGCAGTGGTACCGTCAGAACAGCTTGTATGAGGAACCGCTGTGGAGGTGGGTGGAGCGTACAGGCTTGACGGCGATCCGAGAAAATGTTCTTGACCATGATCTGCAAAGAGAACTTGCAGAGAAGCTGTCTCGCCATGTATGGGAGGCCCAAGTCGGTTAAAGCAGGAGAATAATAGGAAGAGGTGGTCTGGATATGCTTCAAAAATCGGATCGTGCTGAAGTGACAGGTTCTGCTGCCGTGATCGAGACGCAATGTCCGTTCTGCAGTGTGCAGTGCAAGATGACGGTTACCGAAGGGGAGAACGGAATTCCGGGTCAGCGCCGGGCTGAATATAAGGTGGAAGGGGTTCCGAACGCCGCCTCTGAGGGCAGGGTATGCGTCAAAGGCATGAATGCGCATCAGCATGCAGTCCATTCGCAGCGCCTGACGCATCCGTTAATCCGTTCAAAAGGTGAGCTCGTTCCATGTTCATGGGATGAAGCCTTTGCGGTGGCTAGCCAACATATGCAGGGGATATTAGAGCAGAATGGCCCTGATGCCAATGCCGTATACGGCGGTGGATCGCTGACCAACGAAACGGCATACTTGCTCGGGAAATTTGCCCGGGTGGCGCTGGGAACCCGCCATATCGATTATAACGGCCGCTTCTGCATGTCTGCTGCCGCCTCTGCAGGGAGCAAAACCTTTGGGATCGACCGGGGGTTGACATCCAGATTGGCTGATATTCCTCTGGCACGCTGTATCGTGCTGGCCGGCACCAATATAGCGGAATGCCAGCCTACGCTGCTGCCTTATTTCAACCAGGCTAAAGAGAATGGGGCGAGGATTATCGTCATCGATCCGCGGAAAACAGCCACCGCCGCCATGGCCGATATGCATTTGCCGATCAGACCGGGAACGGATACTGTATTGGCGGATGCGATGCTTAAGATCATTATGGATGAAGGGCTCATTGATGAGACCTTCATTCAAGCAAGAACGAACGGTTACGATGAGCTTAGAGATTATTTGAACAGCTTCGATCTCTCGCAGGCTGCCGATACATGCGGATTGGAGCTGGGGCAAATCCGGGAGGCGGCTTTAGCCTATGGTGAGTCGGACACAGGCATGGTGCTGACTGCGCGAGGGGTGGAGCAGCAGACGGATGGCCATCTGGCGGTCCGGCATTTTCTGAATCTGGTCTTAGCTACGGGTAAAATCGGGCGGGAGGGCTGCGGATACGGAGCCATCACTGGTCAGGGGAATGGACAAGGGGGAAGAGAGCATGGACAGAAGGCCGATCAGCTGCCGGGCTACAGGTCGATCGAGAATGAAAAGGATCGGGCTTATGTTGCCTCCGTATGGGGTGTGGATCCTGAAAGCCTGCCCGGGAAAGGCGTCTCTGCCTATGAGATGATGGAGCTGATTCATCAGGGCGTCATTAAATCGCTCTTCGTGATGGGCTCCAATCCTATCGTATCGAATCCGAACGCCGGGCTTGTGGAGGAAGGCTTGAACAAGCTTGATTTTCTGGTGGTTGCCGACATGTTTATGTCCGAAACGGCCCAATTAGCCGATCTCGTTCTGCCGGTAACCTCCTACATGGAAAATGAAGGGACGCTGACGAATCTGGAGGGACGCGTTCTTCTCCGAGAGGCAGCGCGTCAGGCGCCTGGCGAGGCGCGTCATGACTGGATGATTCTGTGCTCCATGGCAGACATGCTGGGGAAGGGGCATTATTTTCACTTCAACGAGCCTGAAGAGATCTTTAATGAGCTGAGGCTCGCGAGCAAGGGTGGAATCGCAGACTACTACGGTATAACCTATGACCGATTGCGTCGGGAGAAGGGCGTATATTGGCCGTGCCCCTCGCCAGAAGAGGCTGGGGTTGGTCTCCTGTTTCAACAATCATTTGCCCATCCGGACGGGAAGGCCGTGTTCTCTGTAACGGAAGGGGATCCATGGAGAGGGGTGTCTGAGGCGTATCCGCTCATTCTGACCAATGGTCGTGTTCTGTCCCACTATCTGACCGGCGTGCAGACCCGGAGAAGTCCTTCTTTGCTTGCACGCGAGCTGGAGAATTTTGTGGAGATCCATCCGATTACCGCTCAGCGATACCGAATTCAGGACGGTGAGTGGGTAGAAGTCCAGTCGGAGCATGGATGTTTTACCGTACGCAGCAGGATCAAAGACCATATTCGAGAAGACACCTTGTTCGTTCCCATGCATTGGGGCGGCGAGCAGAATGTCAATTACGCGACCCGGCCGGAACTCGACCCGTTCTGTAAAATGCCCGGTTTTAAGACATCCGCTGTCCGGATACGGCCTTTGAGGCAGTAGTAATGTCGAACTTAAGTCAATCCTTCATTTGCTTAATGAACATGAAAATCTATACCTTCGTGATCAGGCTGAAAAGAGTATTTGGTGAAGATGGATCAAGTTGAGTGGTACCGCGAGAGTGAAAAGCCTGTCGTCTCTTTTGGAGATGGCCGGCTTTTTATATTTATCGAAGGGAAGGGTCATAGGGTTAACACGGATTAGCAGGAGCGTGATTAATTTGTTTGGAGGATATAGTATAAGCGATTGGTCTGAAGCTATAGGTTGGGAATAAAAGTGCTTGCTAAAAAAGACCCAAATTACTGAAAGTGTGTTGGTGTTTGTGATATACAATACCCTACATAAACCCAATATTTCTAAAAATAGTTTATAGTCCAGCTAAAAGCGGCTATTAGTCCATGCCTAAAACAAACGACTCACGTACACTGAACCATCTTTATAGGGAGGTGTCGTTGTTGAGTTATCTGGATAGAAAAATACGGTGTAAAAAGAAAACTGTAAATATGTGCCCTCCGAAAGGAAAAAAAGAGAAACGTCGTTTACGAGTTATTAAAAAAATTGTGCGGGTAAAGTGTCCCCCGCCTGAAGGACGGGAATTACTTCAAGAACTTGCAGGAGCAATCGCGGAAGCTGGACCCCAAGGACTTGCAGGAGCACTAGGCCCCCGAGGGCTAGTAGGGCTTGTAGGAGCGATTGGAGCACTTGGACCTGGAGGACTTGCAGGAGCACTAGGCCCCCAAGGGCTAGCAGGACTTGCAGGAGCGATTGGCGCACTTGGGCCTGAAGGACTTGCAGGAGCACTTGGACCCCAAGGAATAGCAGGAATTGCAGGAGCAATTGGCGCAGCTGGACTGGCAGGGCCAGCAGGCGCAACGGGTCCAGCGGGACCAGCAGGGCCGGCAACTGGAGTATTAGGCTTTGCAGATTTTTTTGCCTTAATGCCTCCTGATAATGCAGCAACTGTTGCTCCAAACACGGACGTAAGTTTTCCGCAAGATGGCCCAATCAGTGGGACTGAAATTACCCGTTTAAATGCGAGCTCATTTAACTTGGCGGAAATTGGCACTTATCAGGTTTTTTTTGAGGTAGGTGTAAATGAACCAGGCCAACTCATTTTAACACTCAATGGCGCTGACTTGGCTTATACGGTTGTCGGGCGTGCAACAGGTACTACTCAAATAATAGGAATGGCTCTTGTGCAAACATCAGTCATTAATTCAGTACTCACAGTTCGAAATCCTGCTGGCAATGCTGCGGCACTCACAATCACTCCATTAGCTGGAGGAACAAGGCCAGTTTCCGCACATCTTGTTATTACGCAGATTGCATAGAGGGTAAGACATACAGTGTTTTTCGAAAAAACGCCAATATCAATTAGAACCGCTCTCAATCTTCTTGCGGTACAATGACACTTGGTACGAGGGGACATTGTGCGCCTGCGACACAAATATGTAGTGACATTAGCGCTTTCTTATCGACGTCCTTATTAGATTCTCATCGAATCGCTATGAATACAAGTTCTTGTCTTTGTTGGCTAGCGATATAAGTTCTTGTCTCAGCTCGGGAGAAGAACTTATATCTATAAAACAAAAAAAGCGGCCAAATGCTATTTCTAATGCACGTATGTTCCGTCGACAGCTTTACTTTTCTGATTTTGTTTATACATCGCTTTGTTTTAATCCATGAGTCCATTGAAGTTGAGTTATATCACATGACCGCGCGGTGGAAAATAAAGAAACCCGGTCCTGGACCGGGTTCTTTTACGATCTAATTCAGCTGATCTTGGAGGGTTTTCGCCCACTGCTCATGAAGCTTTTCTTCGGAAAGATGGAAAATGTCATGATAACCATCCGGGTTGCGGATGAGTTGATTTAATGGACCTAACCCGTATCTTTTAATGATGAACTCAACGATCAGATAGGAGAACTGAAATCCCGTTATGCCAAAATCCCAGGAATCATCATTGAGATCCTCGAACTTTGGAATTGCCCGATTGCTGATGGCTGCCGAAGTCGTGCTTCGAAGGACCGGTACAATCGATTTTTCACCGCACTCTCGCGCATGCCCACGATCCTGGATATTTCCGACAGCGTACAATCCACAAAAAATCGCAACGATATAATCTGCTGATCAAGCTCACTCAGCCGCTTAAGTGCCGCACTAATATCAATTCGAATATCAACATATCTGGCAAAATCAAGGGAGATGGACTGTGATTCATAACTTGTAAAGTCATAAGGCATCTCATGTTTACGTGATATACTTCGATATTCATTTTTAACCGTGTTCTGTGCGATCTTGAAGATCCAGGTGAACAGACTGGATTTCCCGTTAAATTTATCGAGGTTCTCCATGGCCCTTAAGAACACTTGTTGTGTTAAGTCATCTGCAGCCATCGGATTCACTTTCAGTGCGAGATATTGGCGAATCCTCAGGCGGTATTTATCATACACCTCTTCAAATGTACGATTGGTTCCCTGGTTATCCGGATAAACAGGGAGATTGTCATGAGCTCTTGACATGGATAAGAACCTCCTCTTGACCTTACAATTCATTAGACACCGGGGAGAGGCAAAAAGCCACATTCGACGAAAATAAAATTCTGCTCATTTTTATATAGTGATGAGGCCTTGTAAATCTAGGTTATTGACGCATTTATATTAATCCTCTTATAAAGGCACAAGAATGAAAGACGGCTCTGCATATGATGTCTACATGATGAATAGGAAAGCGAGGTGATCCTAGTATGTCATCGAAACGCGCAAGGAAGTCCAGAGCCGCTTCGAAGTCGAGACCTCCTCAGCATTGGGTAGGTCAACCAGTCGTGGTCGTTCTGAAGGATGGCAGTTACTATATCGGAGAACTGAATCAGATTCAAGGCCGGGAAGTGACGCTATCCGGACTTCGTGCTAACAAAAAAATGCCGGCTTCGATTGCTCGGAGCGGGGACAAAGCGCAGATTTCCGGATTTTTAAGCGATTTGTTTGGAGGTCCTCCAAGCGCTCCGGCAGCCGAAGGGGCTGATGAGAGAGAAGGAGTTGCGGCTGTAGGCGGTTTGGGCTTTTTGGGACAAATCGTGCCTCATATTAAACTGGGCATGAATGTGATCAAAACCATTATGCCGTTAATGGGAATGTTAAAAATATAACGTTGCTGCAACGTCTGGCAAATCACGAAACGAAGAAAAAGAAGCTTGAAGGTTTTTTTCAAGCTTCTTTTTTATATGAGATATAATTCTGTCATAACCATCGAACCATTACATGGCGATGGCACGCTGAATAATCGATTTGGCTTCCAATGCAATGGCTTCATCTTTTTCGTCTATGGCCTGGATGAATATTAACATGGGGATATATACGGCGATCATTCGTGCCAGAATCTTCGTTTCTTCGTCCACTTCGCCATAGATATCATAGAAAGCAGCTCTGGAGGCAGGCGGTAGGTAGCTATAAACGATACTCAGGTCACAGGCAGGATGGCCAATGTTGACGTCACCCCAATCAATAATACCCGAAAGCTTGCCGTCTTCATCGACTAACATGTTTTTAAAATGGAGATCCCCGTGGATTAGAACATGTCGATGCCTCGCCTGATCCAAATGGATGCCCCGCAAATAGTCCTCGATCTCATTTAATTCTTCTTGCGTAATATAGTGGGTAAGATTGGAAAGGAGATTCAGCATTTTTCCTTTGCGGCCGGCGATATCGGCCAGATTACGCTGGTCAGACAATACACCCGCTTGCTGCGCTAATTCCACGGGAAAAGCATGCAGATTCTTCAGGAACCGGGCGAGTGTTGACGCCGACTGCATCCGCGCTTCATCCGATATTCCAATCGGAAATTTTCCTGGAAGATAGGTATACCCCAGAAAAGGTGCAGGATAGTCTTCGCTTTCTTTTCCGAAGAAAAGGGGTTTGGCATAAGGTACCGTTATGTAGTGTTCAAGCTTGGGCAGGATTTTTGCTTCGGTATTAAGTAAAGATATGGCTATATTTCTACGAGGAAAGCGAAATACATACTCGTCGCCAACGCGATAAACGGTGTTGTCCCATCCGTTGCCAATCTCCTGGACCTTAAGGGCGGACAATTGGGGAAATTGACGGGTAAGCAATAACCGGACTAACGGCACGGTCACTTCCCATTCGGCATCCCATAGATTTTGTCCCATGAGGACATTCACCTCCATAATGAATTTCTCGTATGATGAATCGGATGTTATCAAGTCTAACGGAATCGCTCTGTGCGGGGCAACTGAAATCATTACTATAGATGAAAATAACCTGCGAATGCTTACATCTGAATCATAGTGATTCCTTTCACAATAACAATAATGTATAGTAGAAGAGAGATAAAAGTCACTTGGAGACAGCTATAAGACAATAAATTGATGAAATGAAGGGATAAGAGTGCCATATTTACGCTTTAAAGGATTCTCGGAAGTTTTCCTTGAAGAAATAACACCACAGGTCGTTGACGAATTCGCGGGGATTGTCCAAATTCCGCAGGACATTGTGAAAATCGAATTGCTTCCTTATCAGGTCATTACGAATACGCCGCTATCCGTGGAAATCCTTATGTTCCAGAGGTCTCAGGAGATTCATGATGCTGTTGCAGCCCGCATTCACGACATTTTGGCAGAACACGGGTATCGGAACGTACATATTTTCTTCGTGATTCTTAAGCGGAATCTTTATTATAAAGAAGGCAGGCCGTTGGAATAAAATAAGATGAAGCAAGCAAGAACAAGGATGCTGAACATGCACCCTTGTTTTTTTATATGTGGCAATACAGGCTCAATGTTTCTTGTATGCTGTCATAAGGTCATAAGTTCATAAGCCTGGATTCATTCTAGAAGGAATTCTCCATCCGTTTCATAAACGTACGAGCTGCTGCGCTTAAATATTTGTCATTGCGATAGTACATCTCCAAATCCCTGGAAGGAGGGTGTTCGATGGCAACGGCCCTTAAACCGAGGGACTGAAAGCTGTCGATCAGTTCACTTGGTTGAATGGTCGCACCGATTCGTTCTCTCACAAGCTGAAATAGAGAGGTTACCGAGCCGGTCTCCATCAGGATTTTGAGTTCAATCGCGTGCTCTTTGCACCATTCGTTAATCAATTCGCGTCCATAAAACCCATTCGGATACATCACAAATGGAATGCGTTGTAGTTCATGAGGCTCTATCAGCTCGCGGCTTGCTAAAGAATGCTGTTCATGAACATAGAGCCTATAGGTCTCTGTGTAAAAAGCTATGCGGTTTAACCGGCTGTCAGGCTCAATGGCCAGACCCACCCCGATATCGACCTCATTGTTTAGCACTTGGTTCACGATATCAATGGAAGGAATGATCTGCACTTGGGTATTTGGGAATTCCTTGTGAAACTCAACAAGCAATGAAGTCAGCCGATAATCCAAATCGGAGGGAAGCACGGCTACCCGTAAATGGCCTGTGTTTAAATGGGTCAAGTCTGCAATCGCTCTCTTTGCATTTTCCATTTGCTGCATCATCTGTCGGGCATAGTGTTCCAGGATGGCTCCAGCTTCCGTCTGAACGGTTTTTTTACCCATACGGTCGAATAACGGAACCCCGACTTCATCCTCCAATACCCGTATTTGTTGACTTAAGGTGGGCTGGGAAATCCCCAGTTTATGTGCTGCTTCGGAAAAATGAAGTTCTTTGCACAGCATCAAGAAATAGTGGAGCTGTCTGATTTCCATTCCATTCACTCCGCATCATATAGATATAAACTATTATTTGTATAGAATATATAGTATTGATCTATTATTATTGAAAAACTACAATGAGGTCAAGTTAGCCGCAGTTGCTACAAGCAAGGCAGTAACGATGAAGGGGTGTTCCATATGAATATATTGAAAGTTGAAGTACGGACGAAACAGCTGGCTATGATCAAGAAGTTCTATGTAGATCTTTTGGGATTTGAAGTTAAGAAGGACGCGGATGAACGCTTGGAGCTCCAAGCCGGTCGATCAACCCTCGAATTTGTTCAGGATCGTGAATCCTGTGCATTTTATCATATTGCCTTCTCCATCGCCGTTAACCAATTATCCGAAGCCATGAAGTGGTTGGAGAATAACGGGATCGAGCTGATTACTGATGGGAATCAACCATTTGAATTTAAGGATTGGCCGGCATCGGCTTGTTATTTTTATGATCCTGACGGCAATTTGATTGAATTCATTGCTCATCATGCGGCGGTTCATAAGCAAGCAGATTCTTTCCATGCGAAGCATATTATAGCGATTAGCGAAATCGGTCTTCCGGTGGATGATGTCCGTGAAGAAATCCGTCGACAGCATGAAGTCTTCGGTTTATCGCTGTGGAGAGGTGACGGCAAACAATTTGCAGCAATGGGTGATGAGAACGGGTTGTTGATCGTCATTGATAAACATCGGCCTTGGTTCCCTGTACACATGAAGCCCGGCATGTTTCCGACAGTGGTGTCAATTCAGGGACTTGCCCCTGAAGAACAGCATCTTGTCATGAATGATGGACTTTATAACTTATCTGCACGATCGTTATGATAAAGTAAAAAGGAGTACCAAGATTTATGAGAAGGTTGATAGGAGGACCCATGGACCGTTTACAAAACATGTTGAAGGATTATTACGGCTTGGAGTATGCCGAAATTACACCACAACAGGGTGGCTGGGCTGCATTGGCATTCAGGGTACGGGATGTCAAACATACCTATTTCCTGAAGGTATATGAGAAAAGCCGTGCATCTACCCCCAAGTGGACTGCGCTGATTGATGATTACGTGCCTGTACTGTTGTGGCTTGAGGAGCATAGTCGTTTAAAGGGGAAGATTCCTGTTCCGATTCTTACAAAAGACGGCAGCTATCAATGCGAGGATGACGAAGGAATTTATCTGTTGTATGAATATATCGTCGGGGATACAATCGCCGATACCAAGCTGACGAAGGATCAAGTGAGACAATTGGCAGAGATGATCGCAGAGCTCCATCGTTATGGGGAAGAGGTTCCGCTGGTGACAAGTGCGATGAGAGAAAGCTTTGCGGTGCCGTTTCTTGAGCAGCTAAGGAGTACGTTGGACGGGGAGTTGCCGTATGACCTCGGAGAAGTGCTGCTTCATCATATCGAGAGCTTGAAGAATTTAATGCTTAAAATTGAAGAGCTGTCCGAAGCACTGAAGAATCGTGATCTGCGAATGGCATTATGCCATACCGACGTACATGGATGGAATCTGATGTCTACGGGGCAGCTCCTGAAGCTGATTGATTGGGAGGGACTGAAGCTGGCACTGGTCGAAGCCGATCTAATGTCGTTTGCGGATGAGCCCTATTTTACAGAATTTATGAGAATTTATGAGAATTTATGCGAATACGCACAGTCAGTATGAGGTGAACATCGAGGCGCTGACATTTTATCAAGGGAGACGCAAGCTGGAGGATGTCTGGGAATTCATGGAGCAGCTCATCTACGATACTCAGGCTGACGCGGATCGAAAAGCGACCCTCAGCCATTTGAAAAAAGAGCTGGAAGGGATTACGCCGTAAGTCCAAAGCCTGGGTCTCAACATGTAAAAAAGCCAACCAGTAGTGTTGGGACATCTACCAGGAGGCTTTTCCTTGCTTGTTTTATTCCAATGCTTTACATTACGTATTTGGCAAGCAACCAACAGAGCAGAGCCATAAACCAGGAGACAAAACCGAAAATCATCACGATTTTGTTCTCGCTCCAGCCGTACTTGAGACTGAAGTGGAAATGGATCGGTGCCATCCGGAACAGACGCAGCTTGGTGCGTTTGTAGTACCATACCTGCAGTATGACCGAGAGCTGCTCGGCCAAATAGATGATGAACAGAAGCGGAATCAGAATTTCGACCTTCTCGATCACCGCTAAGAATGAAAGGGAGCCGCCAATGGCAAGAGATCCCGTATCGCCCATGAAAGCCCGGGCTGGATGAATATTGTAGAGCAGCAAGCCGAGCAGGCAGCCGACCATGACCAGCGAGAACATTTGCACTTCCGGTTTGTCGGAGATTAAAAAGAAGAAAAAATAAGTAGGTATAGCTACATTGATTAACAGTCCGTCCAAACCGTCGGTAAAGTTAATGGCATTCGCCGAACCCACAATGAATAGCAGCATGATGATGACGTACACACTAACCGGCAAATGGAGCTGGAAGCCGTTGAAGAGTCGGATATCACTTGTCAGTGAAAAGGATTGGAACAGTACATACAGCAACGCGCCGGTAAAGAGGAACTGAAATACAAGCTTCATGCGACCGGAGATTCCGGACGGGTCCTGCCACGCAGCTTTTTTGAAGTCATCCATAAACCCGATCGAGCTGAACAAGAGGAAGGTCGCGCATAAAAAAACGGTAAGCGGCGCAGGTTGAAATTGCAGTGAAATGGCAACGCCAATCAGCAATATAAGACCTGCCATTAACGGCGTCCCGCGTTTGGCCTGATGATCGGGAGGTAGCTCGCTCCGGATTGGCTGCGTAAGCTTTAACGTGCGCAATCCCCAGATAAGGAGCGGCGTGAACAGTGTCACCAGCAAGAACGATAGTCCGGATACACCCAGAATTCCATTCATCTTATACACATCTCTTTCTATCGATTTCGTGTTAGTACATTGTATTTCGATGAAATGGACAAATATTCCTTCTGATTTACGAAGTTAGCAAAAAGAGTAACGCATCCTATGCTCAATTGAGAGACGCTACTCTTTTTTAATATTCTAGAATTGATAAGGTCCGTTAATGGACAAGCGTAATGTCATGGCCGTCATTTCCCGTGGAGTGTAGGGATATCCATTCAACATCCACCACAAGATGGTCTCGTGAAACGCGCCCGTCATAAAGTTGATCACCACTTCGGACGGGACGATGATCTCGGCGCCTGTTTCGATGGCTGCTTCAAGCCCGACCTTTACAAAATGGTAGAGCGTGGCTTTGAAATAACGCGTAAATGGCGTGTCCGGATGGATTAAAATGAAGGCTTCGTAAAACTGCCGATTCTCCAGCACATGGTTGAATAGCGCGACTATATTGGAGGGCAGTTCATCATAATCAACCTCTTGAAGGGATATTTTTTTCTCGATCACGATGCAGCGTTCCAAATCTTCCATTGTCTCCTTGGACATGACCTCCATTAACTCGGCTACACTGCTAAAATGCTTGTAAAAAGTAGGCCGTGTCACTTGTGCCTCAGCACATAGATCCGTTATGGATATGGGATCGATTCGGGAAGCCATCATGTGAAGGAGAGCGGCTTTTATTTTTTGCAAGGTTCTGATTCCTCTCGGATCTAACTCCGGTTTCATGACGATACTTCCACTCCTTCGCAGTTCCACAATAAGTATCTCTCTATTATACAAAATACTATCATGTATTGAATCTGGGTAGGAGCCTGCAGATCTTAAGAGCCAAAGGGTCCAGCTTATTGGAAACAAGAAGGGCGCGTTGACGGTACTGGTGTTGTGGATGAGGTAGGTTGATAGTGTGGACGAAGATGGAAAGTAATAAGCAGATCTAATCATTGGTAGCAAAAGATAATGTGAGTTGTTCGAAGACGGCTTGAACCATCAAAAACTGACTTGCTACGCTACTCGTTATCATGTTACACGCGAAGTGTAGTACTAAGATCTCGCTTGTACTGCATTTTCGTGCTTGAAGTAAGGTGAGATATGAGGTAGCCATTGCTACCTTGATTATGGTTTAATCTATATAATGACTACAACAATTTTAATCCCTAAACGTAATAATATTGAATTGAATGCGGTTAGATCATAAAGGATGAACAGCACCGAAAGTATCGGGAGCTTACAACGTCGATTACGGCGATTGTGAGCTCTTTTTGCTTTCCAATAATTAGGTTGCTGCTATAATGAGAGGGTGGGAACGTGAGTATATGGGTGTCTCGGAATGATGAAGGTTCCTTATATGTTCGTTTTAAGTATGATGAACAAATGGTGATGAAGATTCGAGAAATTCCAGGAAGGAAATGGGTCCGTGATAAAAAGGTCTGGATGATTCCTTTTACACCCGAATCCATTCAACAGTTGCATACACTTTTTGAAGGAACGAAGATTTATGTTGATAGCATGTTGATGAAAGAGAGCAGCTTGTTTACCAATGAAGTTCATATGCAGGATCACATTCCAATCTATTCATGGAATGAGTCGATAAAAAAGTCTTTCGTTCATGCACTGCAGCTTCGAGGTTATAGTAAAAAAACGATAAAAGCTTATTGTAGTCAAGTCCATCGATTTTTTACTTTTGCACAGCAGCAAAATAATGGGTTGGATCTCGAGAAAATGATTCAGAGTTATTCCTTACACTTACTTCATAGGAAATGTTCCCATTCCTATGTTAATCAAGCGCTAAGCGCGATCAAATTCTATGCTCAAAAAGTATTATTGCTTGAGGAAACAGTCTCTTATGTTCGCCCTAAGAAAGAAAAGAAGTTGCCGAATGTTCTATCGATGAACGAAGTGATGTTGATCTTAAAAGCACTCCATAATTTAAAACATCGTGCGATCCTATACCTTACCTATTCCTCAGGATTACGGGTAGGGGAAGTGGTCCGGTTGAAAACTCAAGACATTGATTTCGAGCGAAAAACGCTTCGAGTTTCTCAAGGCAAAGGTCGAAAGGATCGTCTTACCCTATTATCCGATACAGCTATGGATATTGTTCAACCGTATTTACAACAAGAAAAGCCCGAGAAATGGATGTTCCCAGGTCAACACCCAGAGCGACATATAACTGAACGAACGGTTCAAAAAGTGTTCGAAGAAGCACGTACTGCCTCTGGAATCCAGAAAAAGGTTAGCATTCACGCCTTACGCCATTCATTCGCAACACATCTTTTGGAAGGTGGAATTGACATTCGCTTTATTCAAGAGTTGCTCGGTCATCAAAGTGTACGCACCACCGAAAGGTACACACATGTGAGTGTGAAGGATATAAGAAGGATTAAAAGTCCGTTAGATCAATTGGAAGAGGAGTCGTAAACTTTGTTGTTGAAGGTGTGTTCACGAAGTTCGTAAACACCTCAAGAAATGATATTATTGCGAAGTTCGTAAAAAAGACGTTATACGAAACCCCTGCAATTACAATATAAGATCTGTAACCTTATCAGACCAGAGAGGAGAACTCATTATGAGGAAAGCAATTTCTCTTTCATTATTTATTTTGGGAATAGTGATTCTGATTAGTTGTAGTGGAAACGTTAGAGGAGAACCAAATTTGATTGGAAGAGTTGTAGATAAAGAAGGAAGCAGAATACTTGTGATAGGTGGTATCACAAGGGAAGAAATTGTCGAACAAAATGTAAAAGATATACTAGACTCTGATAAATACAGAGAAGTTTACTGGATAAGAGTTAAAGGTTTTAAGAGTTTTGATGTTGGTGATCAAGTCAGAGTGTGGTTTAGTGTAGTTGACGATTCATACCCCGCTCAAACCGCAGCTGAAAAAATCGAAAATGTAAAAGAATAATTAGAACAAGAATTAGTGTTAGTGAACTCGGAGAAGGCAGGGGCATCGTATAACAATATGTTCACGCATCGGGGCATACGCCCCGCGGTCCCGGAAGATAAGTCGAAGAGGAGTTTGCCGGGACACATCTGCACCACCCAACCGCATCGCGGCCGGACCCTTCGGGTCCTTAGGGTGGTGGGACGTCGTGAACACGGAAACGTTAGAGGAAATTAATGCAGGTCATTTTAAATATCTTAAATTCTTAAAAAAGGGGTTGTAGTATGGATACAGAAATAAGAGAAGATATTCTTAACTTAATAGAAAAAATCTCCCCACAAGGTAGGAACTTTGTGAACGAAGAATTTAATAATAATATGGTGAAGGTGTTCTATTACAATAAATCGATTGATGAACATGGTGTGTTTTGTATAGCCGAGAATAATGATTGTAATATAGCCTATTTTTCATTTTTAAATGAACCAAATAAAGAGAAATATAAAGATCTAATAATAGCAAAAATGAAGCCATTCATTGATAAAGTGAATGAAAAAGAACTATGCTTCAATGTATATGGAAAAAATGTCGGGGTTATAGAATTCGTACAAAACCTTGGGTTTAAAGTGGATATGGAGGGATATCATCTATTTTATAATAGACAAGAAGCACCAGTGATATCACAATCAGAATTGATTGAAAAACAATTTGAAGACAACATGTTGGATCATTTAGTTGGATTATTTGATAAAGGCTATTTTCAATTAAACAAAGAAAATGGTTGGAAAACAGATTGGTACTATACCAATTCAAAAGTATTCCAAGCAGGTCTTCAGGAAAAAGTACGAGATGATGAATTCCGTTCGTTTTGGATAGGGGACCAATTGATAGGTGCATACATAATAGATGAGAACTATATTCGGGATTTAGTTGTCTCCCCAGAATATCAGAATCGTGGATATGGAAGTACAATCTTAGCACATTGTATTAAACACATGATTGAAAAAAAGAATGTACAAAAAGTTTGTTTACGTATTACGAAGTCTAATTTAAGTGCTAAAAGACTCTATGAAAGGAATCATTTTGAGGAATTGGCTTGTTTCGCTGAACATACCTTTAAATCAAAGATTAATACTTAAAATGAAAGAGGAATATATTAATTGAGATTCAATAAGCCCCGGGGAATTTCGAAGAAGGCATTAACATCCTCTAACATTGCATTATCACAGCGGTCGCTACGCTCCCTTGGTCACCAAGATGAATTTTCGTAGTAGTTAATTCAGATGACACATCCAACCAGCTAAGTGGCAGAGCCACGCGGACCTAGGGTCCTTAAGCAGCTTGGACGTCGGTAATGCGGGAACGTTATCTGAAACCAGTGCAAGAACGAAAGGAACAAAAGTCATGATTATTTTCAAAACAACGAAAGACACATTAAAAGATCTAAATGCCAAACCAGAAACAATTGAACATACGGATTCTTTCTTTAGTTGGCATGTAAACCTTTTCAAATTATATGGTAGAAAGCACTATGTGTTTATGAATGACTTTTCTAGATTAAGTTTAACTGTCACTGGTATTAGAACAAATCAAGCAAATAAACTAAGAGAAATCTTTAAAGATAATTTGGAGCTTATTTTGCCGTTGAAGAAATCCCTGATACTCTAGCGCAATATTATTTAGAAAGATGTAGCGAAAAGGCTATTACAAAAACGGATAGTAGAAGTGTTATAAGTACAATGAATGAAATTATGCTTGTTATGAAGACCCTAGAGAGCGAAAACGAAGATTTCAGAGATCAAGCTCTACGACACAAGTGGAATAATCGATTTATTTACAAACCAATCGATTATAAATATCCAATTGATGTATTTGTTAAAGAGCTTGAAAGAAGAATTAAAAATGAGAATTAGAGAACTCGAAGAAGGCACTGGCTTCAGACAACATTATTTTCACGCATCGGAGCCTGGCGGCTCCTCGGTCCGCCCAAGGAGAATGACATTGAAGCGTGTTCAAGCGGACACATCCGCACCGACTAACCGCATCGCGGCCGGCTGCTGGCGCAGCCTTAAGTCGGTGGGACGTCGTGAATACAGGAACGTTATCTGAAAGGGCCGCCAATTGTATTAAAACCATATTTAGAATCAAAAATCCAAAGTCATAATAAGAACGCTTGTACGCAGATGTATATAAAGGTAAAATATAACTAAAATTGAATCTTGGGTGGTCATGGTCTCCCTTCGAAAGGAGGTGAAGCCATGGAAGTGAAAGATGCACTAACGATTATGTTCCTATTTGGATCATCCATTCTTGCACTTTTAACTTACTTAATAATAACAACAAGAGAAAGTAAAAACCCACCCTAAGGTTGACCGCCGAAGGTGGGTTTCCGATCGTAAATGACTAAGAAGGGATTACCCATCCAAGCCAATTGTATGGACCAAGTGTTAGCGCACTTGGTCTTTATTAAATATATAATACCATACTTGAAAAGATGTATCAAAGAACTAATTGAGTTAGAAAACATTGTTGAACAGGCATATAGACTGATATTGAAATTAATTCGAAGATGGCATCCCCATAAGATAACATCGTATCTACGTTTCGGACCGTTCGGCCCTTGGTTCGCGAGAAGTGGTAGGCAGAGAAGCTGAATGCTCACAACCCTGCGAGGCTAAGTCCGTTGGACCCGGCGCATTCGCGCCTAAAGCCTCTCGGGTTCGTAGATACAGGAACTTTATATGACAGTCTGTTGTAACTATCACCATGCATCCTTGCATGGCTAGTGTATTGGTAGAAGCTAAAAAAATTACATTAAAATGAGGCGACATTAATGAATAAAAAATTATTATTTTATAGATTATGTGTTCTAACTGTATTGATACTTAGTGTTTGTTCTTGCATAGTTATGGCTGAAAAACTGAAAAGAGATGATAAGAAGATTAATATACTGGAAAGCAGGATAGCTGAATACAAAAATTCAGAAAAAGAGTTAAATTTAAAGAACATTACATTGCAAGAATCACTTAATAAAGCTGGTGAAACAAACAATAACTTAGAGAGACAGATTAAGGAAAGTAATCATTATGGCGATTATCAAGGTAATGATGACTTTTCGGACATCATTAATGATAACCCGATTGATAAAGATTATCAGCAGGAATTTGAAAAACTTCAAGAAAGTGACGAGTTTACAACCTTAGAATGGGGTGCGTTTGAGGGGAGATATATAATAATATGGCAAGATGAAGTTAATGCAGCACTCGAGCATTTATACAAATCGTTAAATGAAGAGGATAGGATAAATCTTGAGCAATCTCAAAAAAGTTGGCAATCATATATAGATGATGATATTAATTTCGTCAGCAATAAGTTTATACTTACTAGATATTTTGGTAGTCAAGGTAATGTGCAGTTAGCAGCAGTTCAATTACATAGGACTAGAGAAAGGGCGATAGAACTTATGGAGTATATTTTTAGTATGGACAGAACTACAGTGGATTTTGTATATGATAATTAAGAATCCTGCTGGATTTTAAGTGGTATTTAACATACATGGATTTACAAACGAAAGTAATAGACAATGGGTCGTCGTACGCCATTCGTGGCGTGCTCCTCGGTACGCAGACCGTCGCATAACAATATGTTCCCGACATTTCCAGAGCCTAAGTGCGAGCACTAAGGCTCTGACAACATCGTGAACACGAAACGTTATAGGAAATTCGGGCAAAACATATTAAAAACGACTCAGTTCAATTACGGCAATAGCCATACCATTATAAAAACTCGATAACGGCCGGCACCTCCAGAGCCTTAAGTCGGTGAGGGGTCGTGAATACGGAAGCATTATGCGTAATACCCTATAAGCATTTTAAAGAATGGAGTGACCTCTTTGGATATTGAAGTAGCAATTTCAATAGCTTTTAAAGCTCATAAAGGCCAAGTTGATAAAGGCGGAAACCCATATATTTTACACCCATTAGCAGTTATGAATAGGGTTGAAACAATTGAAGAGAAGATAGTTGCAGTTCTTCATGAAGTTGTAGAAGACACGGAAGTAACAATTGATCAATTAAGGGAATCAGGATTTTCAAAAGAGATACTAGAAGCTATTAATTTATTAACAAGAGCAAAGGAAGACAGTTATGAAGAATTCATTGATAAAACATTAAAGAACCGAATAGCTAGAAATGTAAAGATAGCTGATATTAAAGAAAATATGAATTTATCAAGAATACAAGATCCTTCAGGACAAGATTACATGCGACTAGAGAAATATAAAAGAGCATTGGAAAGACTGGAAAGACAATTTGAAAGTTAATCAAGAAGAGGGTATACGCATAACACCATTCACGCTTCGGGCCATTCGGCCCTCAGTCAGGCAGAAGTTAGATGTGGATTCGGGAATGCGATTGGCAGCAATGATTTTTCATTGTTATCATGAATAATGAGAAAGTATTACTTAGAAGGAAATAGTGATTCTTTAATGAAATAATCTTGAAAATAATCAGGCAAGAAATTTGGACACGAGGAGAAAAAAACTATGGAAAAAAATAAATTACTAAGAATGGACAATGTCGGCATCGTTGTAGAATCCCTTGATGACGCAATTTCTTTCTTCGAGGAGATTGGCTTGAACCTCGAAGGGCGAACCACTGTCGAAGGTGAATGGGCTTGTCGTGTAACCGGACTAGGTTCTCAGTGTGTAGAGATTGCTATGATGGTTACCCCAGATGGTCACAGCCGACTTGAACTTTCGCGATTTCTCAACCCACCTACGATATCCGATCACCGGACGGCTCCTGTAAACTCCCTTGGTTATCTACGCGTCATGTTCACAGTTCAAAACATTGACGAGATGGTATCCAGACTCACTAAGCATGGTGCTCAACTCGTTGGCGAAGTAGTTCAGTACGAGGATTCATATAGGCTCTGCTATATTCGTGGAACCGAAGGACTTCTAGTCGGTTTGGCGGAACAACTCGGTAACAAATAAGTAAGTAACGGTTTTTTTAAAAAGACTCTACTGAAATATACGTTAGTAGAGTAAAAATTAAAACGAAAAAGCTGTGTGAAAGTATCTCGAAGAAGTCGTCATATAACAGCATATTCACGCATCGAGCATTCGCCCTCGGTCTGGGGAAGTTATTGGCAGGGAAGTACATTTAAGACCATCACATGCCGATATGGCAAAAGAATCTTATGGAGCACAAGCTACAAATTACCGAGGGATCGTGCGCTCGAACCAAGATAAGTCATACCATGCTACCACGGCGGTACGCGCCATAAGCCTCTCGGGTTCGTGAATGCAAGAACGTTATGAGACATCATCGTGATATAATCAATGCAAAACCGATTAGGGCAGGAGAGACAGAATTATGGATGATTTTACGAAGAAGCGGATTATGAAAATCATGGACCAATACACCCAAAATGCAGTACCAGAACATGTGAAAAGCCAGATTAGAATCAGTTACAAGATCAGAGGAAATCACGTGACATTGATTGAAGAAAGACAAGGATACAATAGCGATCAATGGGTGCAGATGCCAGTAGCTCAGTTCAGATTAGATGAGAATGAATGGAAAATATATTGGCAAGACAGTAAAGGGAAATGGCATTTCATAGATGATATAGAACCGAATGAAGATTTTGAAGTACAGTTAAAGATTGTGGACGAAGGGCATAACGGAATGTTTTGGGGTTAACTCGGAGTGGTCAATGACATCTCTTAACATAATATTCACGATACGGTAGCTTACGCTCCCTTGATTGTTAGAAGTATTATCCTGAGGTTAACTCGGGACGCTACATGACCCGGCCTAAGATAAGTGCTATCTAAGGCCGGGTCGCCTCGTGAATGCGGGTGCGTTATAAGAAGTCCTTAACAGGGGATGAATATGGGTACGAGTCGATTGTTGACTCAGCATCTTAGTGAACCCGGCCGAGGATGCAAAATTTCATAGTTGGCAAAGGAACTTACTTGGTTGCTTATCATAACGAGGGTTATACTATTATTAATGAAGCCTATCTTAGGCTGCAGCGTTATGTCGATCATCATAGTTTGGCTTCAACAGGCTATTTCGAGGATCTCCTTCTGGATGAATAAAATGATGTAGACTACGTACGGATTGAAGAATAAGAGCAGCATGAATCGAACAAAGAAGTGGTGGTTGAATTGGGGTAACCGTTAAAGATTTACTGCAGCTGCCTTCATTTAGAGGAGCTCAGGTGGTCACTGGAACAAGCAGACTACATCAGACCGTTTCCTCTTTATCTGTGTTAGAGGTGGCGGATGTCAATTTCTTCTCGCAAATTATTCAAACCGTTCAAGAAGAGTGGTATGCCGAAGAGCTGGTCATTAGCTCTTTTTATTCCATTAAGGACCGCGTGGAGCAGCAATGCAAAACGGTTCAATATTTGCATGACCTTGGTGAAGTGGGATTGATTTTGTACTATGTTGGCATTATCATGCCTGATATAGCCGATGAAGTGCTCGAGCTGGCCGAATCTCTGAATTTTATTATCATTTGCATGCCGAGAAACGATTACTCGCTTAGGTATAATGAAGTCATTTATGAAGTCATGGAGGCAATCGTAAGCAATCAGAATGTGAATGAGCATTTCGTGAATGAATCACTGGAAAAGGTCTCGCTGCTGCCGGAACATTTGCGGAGCGTGGAAATTACTCTTAAACTGCTGTCGGACCGAATGAAAGCGAACATCGTTCTGACAAACAGCAACTTGGATGTCATCAATCGTGTGATGTGGCCGCGCAATTCATCGCTCGATGTTGCGAGTCTAATTCGGTCCATGGCGCCTTCCATTCTGAACGGCAGAATGGGAGAAGGAGAGCTGGATTCGTCCTGCTTTGTTGAATACAAACGTGTTCATCAAAAAAACGGGGAGGTCCTTTACCTGTTTCTCATTAAAGAGAATACGAAGCTGCCTCCGAAGACGATGGATCAAATCAGCGAGGTGGTGCAGGTGGCCATCAATTTGTGGGGAGATAAGCATAACGAGGTCAGCGAATACGCTTTGGTTAAAGCCATCGTGAATGATGAAAGCGAAAAAATGCGCAGATTGGCCAGTTTGCTCTATATTGACGTTTCCGCCATCCAAATGATGTGGCTCGTTTACATTCGGGATTTGTCGGAGGAAAGAAGGATAAGGGAAGACCTAAAAGCGCATCTCTCGCAATATTATAAAACCGCGGTTATTCAAACGATCGATCACTGCGTTGTCGTGTTGCTAGGGGATTGTTCATATAAATACAATGAGTATGAAATCGCTGCGGAATATATCGAATCCACGAGTCTCACCGCCGAAATATCAAGCATCGTTTATTCTCCGAGGATGCGGAACACACAGGATGTACGCCGAATGTACCAGCTCGTAAACGGAGTCTCTAAAGAGGTTCACCGTATCTATCATTACCGCAAACTATACACCGCGGCGGAAGTCCGTTCCACTGAAACGGGCCATAGACCTCAGCAAACAAGGGGAAGCGATGACTGAAGAATGCTTGTCCGTTTTGGAGCCCATTATGGACGACCCTGACGCATTGACAACCCTGATGACTTTTCTTCTGGATGCGAAGGGGAATATGGATGACTGCAGCAAGCTGTTGTTCGTCCACAAAAATACGGTGAAATATCGCATTAAAAAAATTTGCGAGCTCATAGGATATGATGTGACCATCAATTCGGAATCGTACGATGTTTATACCGCCTGCATGGTCTACCGTCTCATCCATAACTAAAAAGTTCCGATGTTTTGTCCAATAAGACAAAAACATCGGATTTTTTTTTGTTTTTTGAAAAAGACGCTGACCTGTTTCATCTTTTACAATAAGAAAAAATATTCGAACGAACCAGATTGGGGGGATCATATGAAAGCCGTTAAAGAGCATCAATCCTGGTTCAGTCTCGGAATCATCTGGGCTGGCGCGGTCATCAGCATCCCGAGTTTGTTGGTAGGGAATGCGCTTATTGCAGGCATGGGACTATCGAAGGTATTACTTGTCACGTTAGCAGGTTACTCCGTTATTGTGCTGCTCATGATTTTGCAGGGGATTCAAAGCACGGATTTAGGAAGACCGACGGTTCAGGTTGCAGGTCAGGTGTTTGGCAAAACAGGGTCTCGTACGATTCTGTCGATTATCCTCGCTATTGCGTGCCTTGGATGGTTCGGAATTCAGGCGAATGTGTGCGGCGCAGCCTTGGCAGACCTGCTTGCCAAGACCGGAGTGAACATGCCGGTGCCGCTGGCATCTCTCATATGCGGTTTCGTGATGGTGATATCGGCCGTCTATGGCGTTAAAGTGCTGCGGGTGATCAGCTATATCGCCGTTCCTTTATTGGTGGGAATCAGCATATTTGGTCTTATCGAAGCCTTGACCGGTGACTCCCTGCAGATCATTCAGCATTATAAGCCTGAGGGAGCTATGAGCTTTACGGACGGGCTGGCGATAACGCTGGGTTCATTTGCCCTGGGTGCAGTCATCGCGGGAACCATTGGGACCGTATTGGCCGTCGTTGGTATACTCAACTATTTTACGCCGATCATGTCCATCCTGTCGGCGATGATTCCGCCGGTGGCAGGTGTGATGATCGCATCTTACTGGGTGCTTGGCAGAGGGGATAAGCGCTGCTGGCATGAGGTCGAAGGAGTGAATGTACTGGGCGTCGTTTCCTGGCTATTGGGCGCGGTGATTGCTAGTACCCCTGTTGTGTTATCCTTGTTCCCAAGCTTGCCGCAGGTACCGAATCAGCCGTTGATCGGGATTGTCATTTCTTTTGTCGTGTATTATGCAGGCTATCGTTTATCGGCTCAGAAGAGCGTTATATTGGAGGGAAAATGAATGAGATATTTAGATAAAGCAGCTGTTGAAAACATCGCCGTCGGCGCAGCATTTCTGGGAACCGGCGGAGGCGGAGACCCTTATATCGGAAAATTGATGGCTCTCTCGGCCATTGAGAAGTATGGACCTGTAAAACTATGTTCAGTCCATGAGATTCAGGATGAGGACTTTTTCATTCCGGCCGCGATGATGGGGGCGCCATCCGTATTAGTGGAGAAATTCCCTAAGGGGGACGAGTTTGTTAAGGTTTTTCAAAAATTAGCGAATTACAAGGGAAAAGAACAGATCGCCGGCACGTTTCCGATGGAAGCGGGAGGCGTCAATTCCATGATTCCCATCGTCGTTGCAGCGCAGCTGGGATTGCCTCTGATCGACTGTGACGGTATGGGGCGGGCGTTCCCGGAGCTGCAAATGGTGACGTTTAACCTTGACGGCATTCCGGCGACACCGATGGCGATCTCGGATGAAAAAGGGAACATCGGCATCTTCGAGACCATTGATAACAAATGGACAGAACGGCTCGCCAGAGCGGCCACGGTTGAAATGGGTGCCAGTGCTTTAGTAAGCCTGTACCCGGCAACGGGTGCTCAAATGAAGCAAAGCGGCGTTCATCATATCGTGACCCTCTCCGAACAGATTGGAGAAATCATTACATCGAAGAATCGGGACGCGGGCGATAAGCTTCAAGAGCTGCTGAACCTTGTGTCCGGCTATGAGCTTTTCCAAGGTAAAATCGTGGATGTCATCCGGGAAACCAAGGGCGGATTTAACCTTGGTCAAATGCATCTCGATGGAATCGAGGCACATAAAGACGGAGTGATGAAGGTTCATTTTCAAAATGAAAACCTGGTTGCCGAAAAGAACGGTCAAGTTATAGCGATGACCCCCGATTTGATCTGTCTGGTTGATTACGAAACCTTATCGCCTGTAACTACGGAGAGCCTGAAATACGGTAAACGCGTACGGGTAATTGGACTGCCCGCTCATGAAAAGTGGAGAACGGAAAAAGGAATCCAGACGGCAGGACCAAGATACTTCGGATATGATTACGATTATGTTCCTATTGAGGAAATGGTGAAAAAGGCGGTGGCTGAGAATGTATAGAATCGGGATCGATGTAGGCGGCACCAACACAGACGCCATCATTTTGGATGAGAATTATCATCTGGTTCATGCGGTGAAATCACCAACAAGTCTAGATATTAGGACGGGTATTGAAACATAGCTCCGGAATTTGCTGCAGGGATCGAATATAGATAAAACCGAAATAACGCATGCCATGTTAGGTACAACCCAGTGCACGAATGCCATTGTTGAACGCAAAAAGCTGGCCCAAGTCGGCGTCATTCGTCTGGGTTACCCGGCAACGGCTTCCGTTGCTCCGTACACATCCTGGCCTGAGGATATGGTTCAGGAGTTGTCGGGTAAATATGCTCTCGTTCATGGAGGATATGAATATGATGGCCAAGTGCTTGGAGAAGTTGACGAAGCTGAAATTAGAGCTCTTTTGGAGGAATGGGGGAGCAGTGTCGAGTCCATCGCCGTCATTGGGGTGTTTTCATCCATTAAAAATGATCAGGAGCTCCAGGTTCGCGATCTCATCCAACAAGTGTATGGACCGGAATTCCCTGTATCCTGCTCTTCATTGATTGGCTCGGTCGGTTTAATCGAGAGGGAAAATGCGACCATACTCAATGCAGCATTGTGCAAGGTTATTGAAACGACAACCCAAGGATTTGTGAAGGCGTAAGAAGAAGAAGGCATCACAGACGCAGCGGTGTTTTTATGCCAGAATGACGGTACCTTAATGTCGATCGAGTACGCTAAACAATTTCCGATCCTGACCATTGCATGCGGGCCAACGAACAGCATACGCGGTGCCTCTTATTTGGCGAAGATTAAAGATACGATGGTTCTCGACGTGGGAGGGACTACATCGGACATCGGGGTTTTGCAGGACGGGTTCCCAAGAGAATCTTCGGTTGCGGTCGAGGTTGGCGATATCCGCACGAATTTCCGCATGCCGGATATTATCTCCGTTGGGCTGGGCGGCGGAAGCATCGTGCGCTCGGAGAACGGCAAAATTACGGTTGGCCCTGACAGCGTAGGATACAAGATTGGACAGAAAGCGCTGGTCTTTGGCGGGCATACGCTGACTACAACAGACATTGCCGTTCGGCTGGGTCTCGCGGATGTCGGGGATAAGAGCTTGGTAACGCATCTGGATGAAGACTTCGCTAAAAATGTGCAAGCTGAAATTGCAACCATCATTGAGCAGGCCATTGACAAAATGAAGACATCGTCGGGAGATGTTGAGCTTGTTTTGGTAGGCGGCGGCAATGTCGTTATACCGAACACGATTCGCGGGGTATCCCATATGATTAAGCCTGAGAACGGGGGCGTAGCCAACGCCATTGGCGCGTGTATTGCTCAAATCAGCGGACAATATGAACAAATATATATCTATTCTACAGAGCCCCGTGAGGATTCATTAAGAGATGCGCAAGAAAAAGCCGTGAAGCAGGCGGTGCTGGCTGGCGCTGATCCGGCTACGGTGGAGCTCGTGGAAGTGGAAGAAACCCCGCTGGCTTATCATCCGGGAAATGCGACGAGACTGAGAGTGAAAGTCGTAGGAAACATGAAGTAGAAACAAGATGAAGCAACAGAGAAGCTGAATCAGCTCACTACCCTGCGAGGCTAAGTTCTTCGGACCCGGCGCATTCGCGCCTTAAGACTCTCGGGTTCGTAGATACAATAACGTTAACTGAAATTACCGCAGACAGCATTACAGACCTTATATGAATAAAAATAAACAAACAAAACCTATAAAAGTGTTATAAATTGAGTTATACTGAGGTAAGAATAAGTAAGGAGCCGTGCTGGAACACGACTCCAAAGCACAATAACTGCATAAAGAGCAGTCGGCCACAGGAGTTAGGTCGAGAAACAGACCGTTACCTTAGCGAGGGCGGTCTATTTCTTTTTCAAGTAGGTAAGCAATGCCAAAATGAACATGCCGAACATGAACATTAAGGAAAGCGCATCTTTAACCTCCATGGGCATCACCTCCCTTCTGGGAGATTAGCCGACCGCCCTTATAGCCGTATATTGTACTTAGGAAAATTATAACATATTGGACTAATGAATACTGATACTATCATTGAATTACGAATTGAGAAAATAAAAGATTGAATAACAAAAGTACGTAATCACAAGATAGGCAGTAACATCACTTAACAATGCTTTACGCTGCGGGGCTTTCGCCCCTTTGTTGTTGGACGATTTTACAAGGAAGAATATTCTGACAACACACGACCTGGCCTAAGATATCTAAGGCCGGGTCGCGTCGTAGATGCGAGTAACGTTATATAAAATCAGCAAAATCAGGACGTTATCTTGATAACATATATTCACTTATCGGGCATACGCCATCGGTCTGACAGAGGGATTTGGGTGAAACAGGGGCATCCGGACACATCTGACCATATCGGACATCGTGAACACGAGAATGTAAACTGAAACCAGTGAGAAAGGAAATAAACCAGAATATGTATAAGAAGTATGAAATTAGGTTTCCTAGCTCAGGGCATGTCCAAGTGATTAGTTCTATTTTAATTACTTCTTTACTGATCCAAGTACTACCAATAGATGATATATTATCTGTTATTTTTTTAGTTTTATTATTATTAGGTAACCTAATCCGAGTAGTAATGTTATTGAAGAGGATATTAAGAAAAAATAATGAGCTAGAAATTACAGAAGTACAATTAGGCTTAATCAAGCTGAAGTACCAGTACAACAAATCGAAAAGATTATAATAGAAGGTTATTTTGTACAGAGTATCGGTATCAAGTTATATGGAAGAAAATTAGTTTCAATGGATTTTCATTTTAGATTTAAGAATAACGAGGAAATTAATATTGAAGAATTAAAGCAATGGGCAAATAGGAACAGGATAAAAGTAACTAGTGGAAGAATATTCAGATGGATATAGATATCCTGAAAGTAACTAAGGGAGTCCTGCCATCCGGTAACCTCGTATCTACTCTTCGGGCGTACGCCCATTGCTGCACGATGAATTTCAAAGAAGAGGCAGACAACCATTCGCCGACTAACCGTATCAGCAGCCCTCCAGACTTAAGTCGGTGAAGGTTCGCAGTTACAAGAGCGATAGTGGAAATTATTTTAATAACCAGGAGAACAAAATGAAGAGAATCATGATAATTGGATCTGGAGGATCAGGGAAATCTACATTCTCAAGTAAACTCTCTGAAGTCTTAGGGTTACCATTGTATCATTTAGATGCGTATTATTGGAAACCTGGATGGATTGCAACCCCTAATCACGAATGGGATGAATTTCTAAGAGAGCTCATACATAATGATGAATGGATTATTGATGGAAATTATAATCGAACAATAGATATTAGAATTTCTAGAGCAGATACAATAATTTTCTTTGATTTACCTCCGTGGATAACTACGTATAGAGTCATTAAACGAAGAATTAAATACCATGGAAGAACAAGACCTGATTTGAATGAGGGTTGTCCGGAGCAATTAGATTGGGAGTTCATGAAGTGGGTATGGAATTTCAAAAAACATAAAAGACCAGGAATACTCGAAAAGTTGAAAAAATATGAAAAAGAAAAAAATATAATAATACTTAAAACACCAAGGGAAGTAACTAACCTAATAGACAAATTAAATAATAAATTTGAATAAAGGCAATCGCTCCGGGGCTGGTGCCTGGTGGTCTGCATGGGGGATCTCGATAAAGCATATTCAGCAGAATGAAAATGACAAAAAGAACCACTTATATCTTAGTCATTATCATTGCGTTAATAACCATTGCTTATTTATACTTTTCTCCGACTACAGTTCACAAAGAGATGGAAGGCTTGGTCTATTCTTTCGATTCAAAAAGATGTACCTACAGCGTATCCAAGCTGCGGGCTGCGCCTATGAGCAGGATTTACTTAGATTAACGGGAGTATCATCCGCTACAATGGCGAAGCTTAATACCAATGAATATGTGTCATTAGAAGTCATAGATAAATTATGCAGCGCTTTAGGTTGTCAGCCAGGGGATTTGCTAGAGCATATAGCGGAGCAATAAGTAAAAGGAATAAAGAGAAAGGTCCGGCCAATAAGAATGTGACCGGACCTTCTTCGTTAGTTAAGACACTTGGTAATGTTGGAGGCTTAACTCGGTTCTATATGAACATGTACGTCATAAACGCCGTGTGTTTCTTTTAGTTCATGCTCCACCTGGTCTGATATATCATGGGCGACCCGGATATCCAGATTCGATCTGACCAGGATGACAATGTCGACAACCGTGTTGCTGCCGTAATTCCTTGCCCGAATGTCCTTGACTCCCTTAACGCCAACCACTTGTTTTACGGTTTCTTTGTAGCTTTTGACAATGTTCTCATCGAAGCCATCGGTTAAATGATGAGAGGCATCCCGGAATATATCCCAAGCGGTTTTACATATCAAGAAGCCTACCAATACGGCGGTAAGGGGATCGAGCCATGGCAGCTGAAATTGAGCGCCGATGATCCCCAAGACCGTACCGATGCTGACCCAAGCATCCGAAAGGTTGTCCTTGGCTGCTGCCATAACGGCTTGACTGTTTATTTTGGTGGCTAGGCGCTTATTGTAGCGGTAGACCAAGAACATCACGATGGCGCAGCCTATGCCGGTCCATGCGGATATGAGATCAGGCGATTCATGGTTTCCTTCAAACATGGAAGAGACGGCCCCGAACAGGACTTGGATCCCGACGGCCATCATAATAAAAGAGGCGATCAAGGAGGCTACCGTTTCCGCTTTCCAGTGACCGTAAGGATGATCTCGGTCCGCAGGTTTTTGCGATAAACGCAGTCCGATCAATACAGCAATGGACGCCACGATATCTGTAGCATTATTTAATCCGTCCGCCCGCAGGGCCTCGGAGTTCGCCGTGTAACCTATCAGTAATTTGATTGCAGATAAACAGATATAAGCAATGATACTGATAATGGCACCTTTTTCACCTAATTTTAAATCATGATAACGTTGTTGTTCCAAATCAAGCCGACTCCTTCCACACGCCCCAAAAAATAGTACCTGACTATATTACCAAGCCGAGCAGGGGTGGGTCTAGAGCAACGTTTTTTCCTCTCACTTAATAAGTGACAAGGGGCAAAAAGAGTTGCACCAGACTAAGAAAGATAGAGTGAGGCTAGGTTTTGGCATAAGAAATTGAAATACGGGAGGGATGATAGCATTAAGCATGACGCTTGACATCAATATCCAAGGAGAGTAACATTGGTTATATACTAATTGGTACATAACTGAGGTGAGAGTGGTTGGCGCGTCCGCGGGAATTCGATATGCAGAAAGCATTGAACAATGCGTTGGAATTATTTTGGGAAAAGGGTTACGAAGCGACCTCCATTACAGATTTAACGACCAGGATGGAGATTAGCCGGCCCAGCCTGTACATGGCTTTTGGAGATAAACGTGCATTATTTATGAAGGCATTGGACATTTATATGGACCAGTTTCTTCGGAATCTCCAGACTATTCTTGCTGCTAATGGATCGGGGTACAAGGGGATCGAGGCATTATTTCGAGATATTGTTGAATCGGTCGATGACAGTGGAATAAAGCGCGGCTGTTTGTTCGTAAACACAATGACGGAGCTTGCCGCACATGATGAGCAAATCGCGTTAAAAGGCCGGGAGTATCAGGACAAGGTATCACAGTTTCTGGCAAACGCGTTGACAGAAGGAAAGGAAGCGGGAGACATTGCGCAGACCATCGACGTTCATTCCACGGCACACTTTCTAATGCTGGCATTGGTTGGACTTTACGTGGTCATAAAAATAGAACCCGACCCGGTTATTTTGAAACACAGTATAGAAGTTACTTTGGGTGTATTGAGATAATTTTTTTTGACCGTTATATACCGATTGGTATATATCAGTGCGCATATATTAAAATTTTTGTAAGGGAGATGGTTGGAATGCGATGGAAGCAGCTGACACGTCACGTGTGGGGCGGGTATGTATATTGGCCATTGCCTGTCATGGTATGGATCGTTGAAGATCGGAACGGATTAACGCTGGTTGACGCAGGGATACCGTCCATGTGGAATTCGTTGTATCAAGCGTTAAACGTCCGCTTCAAGAACAAGCCCTTAGTACGGGTGCTGCTTACGCACAGTCATGGGGATCATGTGGGGATGCTGCCGAATCTGACTCGGACCTTGCAGGTTCCGATTGTTGTACACCCATTAGAAGCGGACCGAATATCTGAAATCCCCTCTAATCCAATTCAATCCCTGGATTTGGAACATACGTATGGCGGGTTAATCCCTTATCATACACCGGGACACAGTCCGGGGCATGTGGTATTCTATCATCAAGACGACCAAATTCTTCTCGCAGGCGATCTGTTTACAGCATTCTTCGGCAAACTCCGTAGACCCATTGCGAAATTTACGCCTGACATGGAAGAGTCACTTCGGAGCGGGAAGATTCTTGAACGGCTGGACCCTAAGCTTACGGCTTGCGCCCATTGCGGTGTTGTTAAACATGCGTCATTGCAATACCCCAAGCTGCTTCGTAGAGGTCATGGCAGTCGGTAGTCTTTAATTGCTTTCATTGTAAACAACCTCAGGATAACGGCTTTTCAGCCCTTATCCCCGGTATATGCCTTCAATTCGGAACCATTGAACGCCAGAGACGATATTTAGAGTGAAAAATGAATCGAACAAAAAATAGCGGGCGAGATCATCTCTCGACACCGCTATGGATTGACACGTACGTTCTTTACATGATCTTGTTCAAATAAAGCATATATTCACCACGGTTCAGCGGGTTGACTTGCCGCCGTTTATTCACAGGGACGGTGGCTTGCACCTTCACGTAGCCTCCTGGTTTAACGGAGAGCATGCCCTCACCGCTTGTCAGGGAATGGACTTCGGCTTTCAGCAAGTCGGTCGTCCGCACGGGAATGGTACCATGCACGTGGACGGCATTATTGTGGAATGTTGGTTCCTGATAGGTTCCTTCCAGTGCCGCCAATTTGGATAACACTTTGCTTAAACTGGTTTCCGGCAAAATGAATTGGATCACGTTAATGGGCTCGTAGACTTCCGTTCCAGCTTTGTTGAGCGCCGACATGAGGACGAGCGGGGTCAGGCTGCGAAAATCCTTTGCCGTCGAAACCGGACTTGCATAACCCGTATGCGTCAGTGTCACGATAATATCGGTCACGGTCCATCCATACAATCCTTCCTGCAGTACCTCAATCACCGTATCTTTAATCGCTTTCTGAAAGGATAAGGGGAGGGAGCCCAGTTCCACTTCCAGACGATACTGAATTCCGATTCCTCTCTCGCCAGGCTCAACCCGTAAGCCAACCGTTGCATAAAAAGGACACTCGCCAATAAATTCAACAGCCTCTCCGGTAGCAACAGGCTTCTCGATACAAATGACCCGCGGAGCAGAAAATACAGCTTCAATGCCGTATTGCTGCTGGATCGTTTCCAGCAGAATTTCCTGCTGGACTTTACCGAATACGTGAATGATGTTTTCTTTGGTTTTCATATCCTGGATATATTGCAGGAATGGATCCTCTTCGGTGAGATGGCTTAAGGCCGTGTGAAGTTGATGCTCCTCCGCGGGATTCTTGGCCGAAACCTGGACTTGAATCGGCGGCTTCTGAAAGTGGACCCTCTTCATCCTGTCGGAAACAGCACCGATGACGTCGCCCACCTTGAGTTCATCGGTCATGAGAATCGCAATGTCTCCGGCATCGATCTGATTCACTGGCATGGATTTGCCATGGTGCAGAGCATGCAGGTGTTTTACCTTGAACATGGTGGTGTTGCCATTCTGCGTTATCACCGTAATCTCGTCTCGCGCCTGGATACTGCCGGCGAACAGCCGGAGGTATACGTTCCGTTCTCCGTTCGGAAATTTGATTACTTTGAAGACCAGGCCGGATAACGATTCATGCTGAAGCTCCGAGGCGTCATTAACGGGGAACAACTCCCCAAGCGCATCAAGCAGCGGCTCGATGCCGATCCCTTTGGCTGCTGATCCTGCAAATAGAGGGTAAGCTTTACCTTGCTGGGTTTGCCTGCGTAATTCTTCCAGCAGCCGCTCACGTGATATGGGAATATCCTGGGCATAGTCGTTCAGCAGATCGTCATTGGACAGAGCCAACAGTTCGACCCACCCGGAGTTATGGGGATCGGCCACGTCTACCCGAACGCTTGCGCTGCCTTCATGAGTTACAGAGCTCATCTCGCAAATATGTTCATCCAGCAGATTCCGTATCATGGTAAAGACATTGTGGTAATTCGCGCCCATGCGATCGATCTTATTCATGAATAGAAGGGTGGGAATCCCTTGTTCCTTCAGTGTTTGCATGAGCACCCGCGTCTGGGCCTGTACGCCCTCAACCGCGGAAATCACCAGAATGACGCCATCCAGCACACTTAGTGAATGCTCGACCTCCGAGATGAAATCGGCATGTCCCGGCGTATCGATCAGATTGATTTTTAGATCGCCCAGCATGAAGGATACTGCAGCGGATTTTATCGTGATGCCCCGTCTCCGCTCAATCTCCAGCGAATCCGTGATGGTATTGCCTAGGTCAACGGAGCCCGCTTGATTAATAATGCCGGATCTGAACAGGATTTGCTCCGTTAGTGTGGTTTTACCGGCATCAACATGGGCCAAAACTCCAATATTCAATATGTTCTTCATATATGATAACCCTCATTCGTTTCATAGTTAGTTGTCCTTTCCGTTGGAAGTTATGGTTCAATTGCCGCATGTATATCGCCTCCGTGTAAAATAAAAGTTACTTCTAGTTTATCCATTGAGAGCTGATCGGAATATGTAATAAATACTTATAATTGTTCATTATCTTGCTCTAAATCTGGTAACATGCAGCGTCTTATTTGAATTTACATATTTAATACCGTGAAAAACAGTCGGCATTGGATTAGGATAAAGGCATACACCATATATGAAGGAGTCTTGCATTTGATAACACTTCATGCCATAGATAAGGACAATTGGGAGGATTGCATCCGTCTTAAACCGAGACCTGAACAGGAGAAGTGGATTGCCCCCAATCTATACTCGATAGCGGAAGCTCAGTTCATGGAGGGCTTCGAAACGCGCGCGATCTACCATGATGAAGAGATGATCGGATTTGTGATGTATGGTCTGCACCCGCACGATGATAACTACTGGATCTACCGGTTTATGATCGACGGCAAGTTTCAGGGACTGCATTATGCCAAACCCGCGATTCGTTTGGTTCTCGAGGAGATTAGGAACTCGCCGGATACAACAGACGATGTTATGCTCTGCTATAAATCCGAGAATGAGCATGCAAAAAGGCTATATTCCCAAATCGGGTTTAAAGAGGCCGGGATTGCCCCTTGGGGAGACGTGATGGCTAAATATCGTTTTATATAAAATGAGCTTTCCTTTTAATGCATCTTGAAACCCGCATGTCGTGCGGGTTTTTTGCGTAGAAGGAAAATGGATCTGACGGTAGTGACGAAAATGATTTGACAAATAACAATTACATATGTAATCTAATAATCATGAATTGATTACATGTGTAATTAGAAGTGGGAGGATATGAATGATGAAGGATATTCCGCGGATTTCTGAAGCTGAATGGGAAGTGATGAAGGTGATCTGGAACCAATCACCGACAACAGCGAATGATGTCATTGCTGTATTAAGCCGTAATTCGGATTGGAAGCCAACAACAATCAAATCTTTGATAAGCAGGCTGCTTAAGAAGGAAGCGATTGGATTTCACCAAGAAGGGAAGACCTATTCGTATTTCCCCTTAGTTAGTGAAGAGGAGTGTATTAAAGCAGAAAGCAGTTCATTCTTGCGGAGGCTGTACGGCGGGGCGCTAAAACCGATGTTTGTTAATTTCCTCAAGGAAGAGAAGTTAACTGAGGATGAGATTGAGGAACTGAAAAAAATGCTGGATGAGCGAAAAGGAAAGTCATGAATTTGGTTCTCGAATTTGTATCTTCCTTCATCGGCTGGTTAATCTTAACTTCATATATGGCATCAGTTATGGCTGTCATCCTCTTCGCGTTACGATTTACTCTGAAGGACCGTGTTCCCATCCGGTGGCAATACCTAATGTGGATGGTTTTGATTATAAGACTACTGTTGCCGTGGGCACCGGAGAGTCCTTTCAGTCTGTATAATGTGTTCCCATTTACAGACCATCAGGCTACAAGGATCATGATTACAGCTGATGTTCTTGAAAATACTAGGCCTGTGATACCCGAGGGAGAGATGTTAGTGCCTGGAAGCCTGGAGCCGGAAGCAGCTGCTCCATCCAATGTGACAAGTGATGAAAGCCCCCCAATACCATGGAAATACTTGCTGATATTCGGTATCTGGTTGATAGGGGTAATCACATTTGCCATCTACATGATCAAAGTTAACCGTATGTTTAACCGAAGTATCGTGAACAGCTCTACAGATCTAGTTCCTAATTCTCAGTGGATTCACTTGATCGAGGATTGCAGCGTGAAGATCGGTATGAAACGTAGCTTGCCGTTACAGGTCACTAATGCTGTTAAAGGGCCCACGCTGTATGGATTCTTTCGTCCCAAAGTACTGCTTCCAGCTGCCGGAATGGAGGAATTCAGCGATAAGGAACTGAGTTACATATTCCTTCATGAGCTGGTGCATTACAAGCGGAAAGACATACTTGTCAATTGGATCATGACTGTTCAACTGATCCTTCACTGGTTTAATCCGATTCTATGGTTTGCCTATCGTAAAATGCGGGAGGATCAAGAGATATCCTGTGATGCCATTACCATCTCTTATATCTGCTCTGATGAAATAAGAGAGTACGGATATACCATCGTTAAGATGCTGGAAAAAAAGTCAACAAGATCACAACGATTGCTGGCAACCGCTAACTTTTCGATGGATTCAACACAGATTAAAAGGAGAATTAGAATGATAACGATGTTTAAGAAAAATTCTTATAAATGGTCCGTTGTCGGATTGTTAACCATGATATTGCTGACTAGTGTATCACTGACTAATGCGAAAGCAGATCACTTGAATCCAGCGTTGGCCCAAGAACTAACGGTTATGGAAAAAAGGAATGCCCCTGTGCTTGCCGAGCTCGACACTACCATTCGTGCTAAGGTGGAGCAAACGATCTACGAAGTAATGCGTGATCTAGGAAAACCGCTGCCGCTCAAGAATATAAGGGCTGTTCCTGAGAATCATCAATGGTTCCTTGATTTCATCGGTGATGGTACCGGACACACCTATATTTGGGTGAACGATAAGACAGGCACGTTGGAAAGAGTTAAACTCGGTATCGATTTGCAGCCGTCCAGCGTTGAATCAGGTATGATAGATCAAGCCAAACAGGCATTGAAGGATGGAGGATATGAAGGGCCAACCGACTTTAAGGCTCATCGCGTGATTGAATTTGATCCGGAACTAGGTTATTCCTACGAGGTTCAAACCAGATTCGTTGACGGCCCTGCAGAAGTATTATTTTCGAATGATAAGATTAGCCAGGTATCCTTTGAGATGAATCCTGCCCATGTGACGGAAGAACAGAATAGGAGAGGACAAGCAGCCCTGTCTACCCTTCGGGAATATGCTGGAGACCAATTAACGGCTGCTCATCGCCTGATCGCGGGTAAAGAGGGATACATCAATCTGCAGTATAAGGATGGCAGTCACGTGAATTACCATCCTGAAACGTATGAAATTAGCCAAATTGCGGTTTCGGAGACGGCTGCTGGAAAGAAGAAGCAAAAGGTCATTAACATGACGCCACAACAATTAACCAAGACGGCCGCCCCTATTGCTTCCGAATTGTTTCAAGCCGATTTAGGCGAGTATACTTTAACGATGCATAAAAAAGCGCCTGGAACAGCGACTTTCAGTAAAGCGGGTCAGCTCAATATCCATGTCTCGTATAATAAATATGGGGAGATTTACTTCATCGATCGTAACCATGTGGAATACTCAAAATAGGCTATAAGATAGAAAAGCCGTGCGTTCAACCATTTCCTCTATGGCAGAACGCATGGCTTTTTTTAGTTCAATCTTTTGGGATGCCGGGGAATCGAACCTCTTCCATCAATTCAATCACTTCACCGTTTGGACTGTATACGAGTGCATTCTTCACCAAAAGCGGAGGTTCGCCCAGTGTAAGGGTGCTCGGTTCCTCACAAGGCGTTGCCCCGTATTCAAGTGCATGTTGATATATGTCCTCCACGTTCTGAACATAGAACGCGAGATGCAGCAATGCTCCATGTGCGATTTCATCTGCTGTTTTAGCCTTTCGTCCTTGCGCGGCGATAACGGCATCGTTATCAAAGATCTCCAAGCAGGTTCTCCCATCCGGAGATACCAGCATGGAGGCATCTTGGATCCGGTAGCGAGGCAAACTCCAATGATGCCCTAAGCGGAAACCGAAAACTCGAGTGTAAAAGTCGAGGGTTCCTTGATAATCTGTCGCTTGAATGGCGATATGCGCCAAACCCTTGATTTGCATAATAACGGCTCCTCACATCTTCGAATAGCTATATTATATGAAATCAGTGTATTTTGATATATACGATAATGAAGGAGAATGTGCTACTATACCTAAATAGCAAAGTTGTTCGGATCCGATGTCCTTAAATAAAATGCCGATCTCGCAGATAAGCAAAATGGTTGCCATGTCCCAGCCTGCAGTGAAGGAGAGAATCATGAAGCTGGAGGAGAAGGACTATATTTCCGGCTATCGAACGGAATTTAATTTACAGCGCATGGAACGGGGAACAACCTCATTCATTCTGATTAAGACAGAGCAGTGCCAAGCGTTGGTTGAATTTTGTGAACAGGCACCGGAGGTGACGGACTTGCACCGAATCAGTGGAGAATTTAATTATTTGATTAAAGTAAAGACCGCATCGGTTGAAGAGCTTGCTGATTTTCAGGATTCGATTGCAGGCATGGGTCCATTAAAATCGTTAATCAGCCTGAAGAACCTGCTGGAGAACAGAGTGGTATTATGGATTAGGGTGGGGAGGGGACTACGATTCGAATATTAGCGATTAGCGACATTCATGGCTGCTACGATGAATTCAATCAGTTATTGTCTGACGTGCAGTACAATCCCGCTAAGGACCAGCTGATCTTGCTTGGGGATTATGTGGATCGCGGATTCAAAAGCAGGGAAGTCATTGAGCAAGTGATGAAACTGCGGGATGAAGGTGCCATCACACTTCGCGGAAATCATGACCAGATGATGCTGGATGCCATTTTGCTAGATACGGATGAAATGAACTCGCGCTGGATTCGCAATGGAGCTCGACATACAATAGAAAGCTACTGCGGCGCCGATTTTTTTGAGGGTGAAATGGATCGTGCCAGATATAACGAAGGCAAAGCCTATATTAAGAAGGAGTTTGAGCATCATCTATCCTTTCTTGATACGCTGGCTCTCTTCTATGAAACAGACACACACATCTTCGTGCATGCAGGGATTAATCCGGGTGTTGATGACTGGAAGTTGCAGCCTCAGCATGATTTCATCTGGATACGGGAACAGTTCTTCAATTATCCTACAGGCATCAACAAAACTGTGGTGTTCGGGCATACGCCAGCGGTCAACCTACATGACTCGGAGCAGATTTGGTTCTGTGGAGAAGGGGACAAAATCGGTATTGATGGAGCGTGCGTGTACGGTAAACAGCTTAACTGTCTGGAAATCACGGAAGAGCAGGAATACCGAACGCATTCTGTTCGGTCCACGCGCAATGATGTGAACGTAGAGGAAGAGAAATGAAATGAACGAATATCTACATGACTTTTGATAGGAGGATCTATCCATGTTAATTATGAATGAAAAGATAAAAGCGCGCGAAGTAGAGCTGACCGGCCTAAACGGCGAGGATCTGGGAGTCGTCTCCAGGGATGAGGCGCTTGCGCTGGCCAAAAGTCACAAAGCCGATTTGGTGTGTACCTCGTTATTCAGCAGTCCCCCGCCATGCAAGCTCGTAAGCCGGGGTCAGGCGAAGCAGGAGGCCGTAAAAGAGAAGAAGGGCCAACAAGCTCCATCTGGTCCGATGAAAGTAAAGGAATTCCGTTTATCCGTACATATTGAAGAGCATGATTATGACACCAAGCTGTCGCAAATGCACAAGCTGCTGGCAGCGGGCAAAGCCATCCAGCCCGTTATTCGCATTCAAGGCAAGGAGGGCGAAGCCGCCCGCATGCTGCTGGAGCGACTCGTTCAAGATCTGGCTGAGGTTGGCAAGAAGGAGACGGGCATTCAGGTCAGCGGCAAGCAGGCTACGGTGAAGCTGCTGCCGAACTAAGCTGACGGAACGCATGTTCTTTCATTTTAGCAAAGTTCCATGGTTTACTTTTTTATATTTAGATGATACCATGGATCAAATTGTAAACGCCATGAAGAGAAGAGTAGATGAACAGGAATCCCTACAGAGAGCTCCGGTAAGCTGAAAAGGAGTTGGAAGCCATTCATTGAAACAAGCCTCCGAGCGGCGCATCGGAACTTATGGATAAGGGATGGTGCGACAGGAGCTCCTGTTATAGAGCTAGGGTATAAGCGATCGCGTGATGGCCGTACCTGATGAGGCGGTATCGCGAGATATCGGCAAATAGGGGTGGCACCGCGAAACGTAATCTCGTCCCCAAGACTTATGTCTTGGAGACGGGATTTTTTTGTTTTTGACGGAAATAAGACAGATCAAACAACGTAAGGGAGGAGTTAGGTATGAGTGACGACAAGAACAAAGGAGAAGAAACGGTGGATTTCTTGACCAATATGATCTATGAGGATGTAGAGAACAGCGTATATAACAGGCCGGTGGCTACGCGATTTCCGCCGGAGCCTAACGGCTATCTGCACATCGGCAGCGCTTTGCGATTTACATCAATCATTCCATCGCCAGCCGGTTTCATGGAACATTCAATCTTCGGTTCGACGATACGAATCCACTGAAGGAAGATATCAAATATGTGCATGCGATTCAGGAGGATATCGAGTGGCTTGGACTTAAGCCAAACGTTTATTTTGGGTCGGATTATGCGGATCAAATCGCTAAAGCGGCCAAGAAACTCATTGCCAAAGGGAAGGCTTATGTCTGCGATCTCACACCCGAACAAATGACGGAATACCGCGGAACGCTGACCGAAGCCGGCATCAACAGCCCGTTTCGGGAGCGCAGCATTGAGGAGAATATGGCGTTATTTGAGCAAATGATCGCAGGAGCATTCCAAACGTCGGAAAAAGTACTCCGAGCCAAAATCGATATGTCTTCCCCCAACATGAACCTGAGAGATCCCGTCCTGTATCGTATCATTCATGCGGAGCATTACCGTACGGGAAGAACGTGGTGTGTATATCCGATGTACGATTTCGCCCATCCGATCCAGGATTGGATCGAAGGAATTACTCATTCGCTATGCTCAGCCGAATTCAAAGATCATCGACCGTTATACGAGTGGGTGCTTACGGAGCTGGAAGTGACGGAGCCTCCGAAGCAGCGGGAATTCGGAAGATTGAATATCTCGGGATACGTAACGAGCAAGCGATACCTGAGGGAATTGGTGGAGGGTGGCTTTGTCGACGGATGGGATGACCCCAGACTGCCGACGTTGAAAGGATTACGGCGGCGAGGCGTGACACCTGAGGGCATTCGGCGTTTTCTGGGCGAACTCGGGGTGTTTCGCGGCAACAGCCTGGTGGACTCGGGCATGCTCGATCATTATATCCGTCAAGACTTGAAGGAACGGCGTTATAACGCAATGGCTGTCATGAAGCCGCTGAAGGTGATCATCACGAATCTTTCAGAAGATTGCACCGAGATGCTCGCCATACCGAATCATGAAAATGATGATACGTTGGGTGAGCGGGAGGTTGCTTTTTCACGGGAGCTGTACATCGAGCGAGAGGACTTTATGGAGGAGCCCGTTCCTGGATTTCACCGGTTATCTCCTGGCAAGGAAGTGCGTTTGAAAGGAGCCTACTTCATCAAATGCGAACATGTCGTGAAAGATCCAGCCACGGGAGACATCATGGAGATCCACTGCACGTATGATCCATTAACGAAGAGCGGGAGCGGATTTCATGAGCGGAAGGTGAAAGCAACGCTGCATTGGGTGTCTGCGAAGCACGGGATCCCGGCGGAAATTCACTTGTACGATAAATTGTTGAAGGATTCTGCTGAGTTATCGGAATCGGATAATATCTGGGAGGAGCTCATTAATCCTGATTCATTGATTCGGGTCGAAAACGCCATATTGGAGCCTTCCATGCAGGAGGCGGCGATGAACCGAACATACCAATTCATCAGGCACGGCTATTTCTGCGTGGATTCCAAGTATACAACTGAGCACAAGCTGGTATTTAACCGCATCGTTTCGCTGAAGGATTCATGGAAGAAGGCTACTAAGAACTAAAGCAATCGATCCTTGCAACTGAAGCGCATAAAGTCGTTGAGTATAGAGGGTCGACCAACATCAAGTAGCCGGTAGCGAGCGAGCTACCGGCTACTCCTTTGTGGCGGTCTTGGTCAATTATTAGGTATTATATCTATTCATTGAGCGTTAACGCGTCCAATGTTCCGGTCGAGATAAGGATGGAGGCAGTTTGGTGCTGGCGTCACCTTTCGCCGCGTTAACCTGGAATTGAGTAAGGAAGAGGCTGGTCGCCAGATTGGCTCCCCTGAGGTCTGCGTCCCTGAAATCGGCACCGATCAGATCGGCAGCCCGCAGATCGGCTCCTCTGAGGTCCGCGGCAATGAGATAAGCTCCTCTCAGATTGGCGTATCTTAGGTCTGCTCCTTTAAGTTTTGCTCCCATCAGGTCAGCACCGCGCCCCCCGATCTTTTGACGCACGGGCGGTCCTTTATGCTTCTTACGGGCATCATCCCGCACTAGCTCACTGGTTCGAAGGAGCAGTTGATTCACTTCTGCACGATGAGCTGCCACATCCAGGCGCAACAGGGATTCGGGAGAGAGCTGAGTCAGCCGCCGCGTCTCTTCCAGCGATAATCTCAGATCAGTATGAATGTCTTGAGCCGGTTGCAAAGCCAGGGCTTCGTTCAGATACCATAACAGCTCGTGAAGCTGTCGCATGATTGGGAATACGTCAAACATTTCTTTTGCCGTCTCAGGAGCCTGCCGCCAGTCGCGACCGTTATAAGTACCCTGTGAAACCATTTGGCCTGCTCCGAAGCAGTCGTATACGGTGCAGCCTCTCATACCTCGCTGTCTCAAGCTGCTGTGCACGCCGCAGCGGAAGTCGGTTTGTAGGTGGTTACAAGGGGTTCCGCCGTCTTTGTCCATGGCAAAATCCGTTGAAGCGGCGAAGGGTAAGGCAACGCAGCATAATCCAAAGCAGCGTTCGCAATCCGCTTGTAATTCTAATCCGCCCTGTTCATCGGGGACTTGTTCTTGTTTGTCTAGCATAACGTTAGAGGAGCTCCTTCCAAGTCGGTGTTACGTCAATAAAGTGACATCTAGTTATATTTTAAAACAAAATGATCATAGAGTCATAGATGCAATCTTGGTTTAAACTGTTTTATACCATGGATCATCGGCCCTCCACGCTAACCGCATGTTACTGGTTCGGCTGTAAGCGACATGGGCATCCTGAATACGTATAAGTCACGGCATCGTGACAATCTCTTAAGCTGCCAAGGAAATTCCGGCAGCTTTTTTTTGTATGTTACATGCCAAGCCAACCGATAGTATATAATGAAATTCGTGTCTTTGGTTATCGCTTTATTTGGAATTTCCTTCATTTCAGGACATATGTCCTTTCCTGAGTTTGGGGAGTTCACTTTTAATAGTATACAGACCTATAGAAGAAGGAGTATGTATCGTGAGAGGAATCTTATTTGCATTCATTGGCGGTGCCTGCATTACGCTGCAAGGGGTGGCCAATGCCCGGATTAGCCAGGATATGGGCACCTGGCAAGCTGCAACAGTTACGCAGTTGACCGGATTTATTATGGCCTTCATTATTCTTCTGTTCGTCCGCGACGGAAGCAGACAAGGATTTGGACAAGTGAAGCCGCTCTATCTAGTCGGAGGAGCCTTGGGGGCACCCATTATATTCAGTGAGGTGACAGCGATTCAGAACATCGGTGTTACATTAACGATATCCGTGTTATTGATCGCCCAGTTATTCTTAACGTTCCTGATTGACAGCAACGGATGGTTCGGCGTGGTGAAGAAGAGAATGAGCTTGCCTCAATTCATCGGGATTGGGATGATGATTGCCGGTGTCGTGATTATCAAATTATGATATGGAAGCGAGCGGTTCATTAGATGGAGTGTCCGGGAAAGGAGAGAGGGACGTGAAGGAAATTCATAATGTGGAGCTCCTGCAGCATTTGTTGCTGAGTAACAAAATCAAGTCCGTATTTCACGATGATTTAATGCCTTATCTGGTGTTATATCACTTCGATCAGGGCGACATCGTCTGCACGCAAGGCGAGCCGGCTGAAATGCTGTATGTCCTGGTTCAAGGGAAGATTAAAATCTTCACGACCTCCGCGGAAGGCAAAGCGCTTGTTCTATCTTTCAAAACACCGCTTGAGGTGATCGGAGATATCGAGTACATTCAGGGCAAACCGTTGATCAATACGGTACAGGCCATATCATCTGTTTATATGATCGGCGTGCATTATCGCTGGCTTCGCAAATACGGACAGGAGCATCCGCCGCTGCTTCAATTTTTGCTGCGGATCATTACGCGGAAGTTTTATATTAAATCCAATTTCTTGAGTTTTAATTTGCTGCATCCGGTTGAGGTGCGACTGGCCAGCTATCTATTATCCGTATCTGATGAAGAGTCAGGCACGTTCGCTGCCAACGACCCGGCCGCATACAATCTGACGGATATCGCGAATCTGCTCGGCACCAGCTACCGGCATTTAAACCGGGTGATTCTGAAATTCAGTCAAGAAGGGCTGATCGAGCGCCGCAAGGGGTTCATTCTGATTAAAGATCGGGAAGCGTTGACGAGTGTAGCGGGAGGCAACATCTACGAAGAATGACGCTTGGTGAGGATGAAACATGAAGTAAGGAGATGGAACATGTTAGCAGGATTGGTATTGGCACTAATCGCGGGATCATTGGTTAGTTTGCAGAACATATTCAATAATAGAGTGAATGAGAAAACAGGCTCCTGGTCTACAACGACGTTGGTGTTAGGCATGGGCTTCGTCGCTTCGTTTGCCATGAGTCTTGTTGTAGAAGGCAAAGGGACGTTCTCCCTTCATAACATGGAGCCTTGGTACTGGATTAGCGGGTTGATTGGGGTCGGCGTGGTGATTTGCCTGGTGCAGGCGACAAGGCTGCTGGGTGCCACCTTCGCCATTTCGATTGTCATGACCTCGCAGCTCGGTTTTGCGTTGTTGTGGGACTCCTTGGGATGGTTAGGGTTAGAGAAGGTTCCGTTTACCATGAATCAGCTGATCGGTGTTCTTGTGATTGTCGGGGGGATTCTGGTATTTAAATTAGGCGGGAAACGGGAACAACAAGAAACGGCTTAGCGTTAAGCTTATCTGATGAGGGGAGGAATCCATATGATAACCGAGATTGACAAAATCGCCTGGATCCACATCGCGGAAGGACGCATATTGGGCGCTCGTTCCAAAGGAAAGGATACGTACTACTTGCCGGGAGGAAAGCGAGAACCCGGGGAATCCGATATCGATACGCTGTTGCGGGAAATCAAGGAGGAGCTGTCCGTTCGTATCAAACCGGAGACCGCGGCGCATGCTGGCAGCTTCCGTGCTGGCGCTCACGGCAAATCGGAGGGGGTTCGAGTAACGATGTCCTGTTACACGGCGGAGTATGAAGGAGAGCTAAGCCCGGCTTCGGAAATTGAAGAGTTGGCTTGGCTAACGTATAAGGATCGGGAACGTGTCTCTGAGGTCTGCCAGATGATCTTCGATCATCTGCATGAATTGAAGAAGCTGGCTGATTAAGTCCCGTTGGAGAAGCAGTCTGCATCCAGGGTGCGGAACCTGATGAGTATATTCTATTTCCATACTGGTTCAACGGAAGGATAATTCAATACTTCCATGAACCGAAAAAAGACGCTCCCACGGGAGCGTCTTTTCATATATGGAACAAATGTTCGTTTTATGGGTCATCTAAATTGAATCGGACGATATTCAGCTTTCATATTATTAGTATAGCTCAGCGCTTAATATAAGTCTATATTTTGCCAGGGAAATGTTTTATAGTTTGTAATACCCGGCCGGGAGACGTGGTATAACGTAAGTTATTTTGTGCTGTTGCGACATAGAGAGAGGGAGTCTTGTGCAAATTCGATTATGGAATAATAACTTAAAGGTTCGATTATTGGGTGAAGCGCTGTTTAATATGCTGTTTTGGATGTACTTTCCCTTCATAACGGTTTATTTCGGAGCGGCTTTAGGCAACCATATCGCGGGAATCCTCATGACGGTTCCGCCGATATTCAGCATCATCGGCAGCTTGCTCGGCGGCGCTTTAGCCGATCGGCTAGGACGCCGCCCCATCATGCTGCTTGGCGCCTCGCTGCAGACGGTCATGTTTGCGCTGTTCGCGCTGTCGCCTTCGCACTGGATCGATTATGCCGCTTTTATCGGCATCGGATTCGGGGGCGCCATCTATAGGCCTGCCAGCTCAGCGATGGTAGCCGATCTGGTTCCGGTGGAAGAACGACGGCAGGTATTTGCAACGTTTATGACGGCGAACAACTTGGGAGCCGTGCTTGGTCCGGCGCTTGGGGCCATTTTCTTTTTTCAGTATCGGCAAGAGCTTCTGTGGTCTTGTTCCTTCGTCTTACTGATCTATTTTATCGCGATTTACTTCATCGTTCAGGAAACCCTGCCGGCCCCTGCAAAACGCACGAAGCCGACAGGTTCGATACTTCAGGTATTCAAGGAACAGTGGAAGGGATATGGCGTCATTTTTCGAGATAAGGTGTTTTTGGTGTACATATTGGCGGGGGTTTTTGCCCTTGTAGCCATCATGCAGCTGGATCTGTATTTGGCTGTATATGTGATCGATTATGTACCATCCCAGGCGCTGTTCTCATGGAACGGACATTCGCTTATGCTTTCGAGCACGGAGATATTAGGGTGGGTGCTGGGGCTCAACGGTCTTTTGTTCGTTCTCTTTATTCTCCCTGTCACCAAGTGGTTTCGGAATTGGAAGGAGCGTGACGTATTCGTACTGTCTTCCCTGTTATCCGGAGTAGGCACTTTTGCACTCGGGCTGAACACGAACATCTGGTTCCTATTCTTCGTAACCATTATTTTCACTTTCGGAGAAATGATTCGTTCACCGGTGACGCAGAGCTTTATCAGCCGCTATGCTCCGGAGCATGCAAGAGGACAGTATATGGGAGCTGACAGCCTACAGTTTACGATCGGAAGATTTCTGGCACCGGTGACGGTCTTTCTGTCCACTTGGCTGCCGCCTATGGGTATATTCAGCATTATCTTACTATCGGCATTCATCAGTGTGGTGCTGTATATCCTGCTATTTCGAATGTATGTAGAAGAAAAAGACGCAGCATAGCAGGCCTATGATATGAGAGCACAAAATAGGGCAAGCCCGGTTGTAACGCAGCCGCACGCTTGCTCTCTTTTTTAATGAGATACTGAACGAGCCTGAAGCCTTTCAAGGAATAAATTTGGATTTCATATTTACAAACCGATGGTCGGTATATATAATGGAGTTACGAATATCGGAAGGTTGGTGAGGTTGATGATACCCTTTGTCGCCATGTTGGTTTCGTTTCTTTTGTTTCGGACGCTGGGCTTCGCAGGCTGGGAGTATGTGAATGACTGGGTCATTTCGCTCAGGTTTTCGGTTGCCGTTCTGTTTCTGGTAACAGCTTCAGCCCACTGGGGAAAACGAAGAGCCGATCTGATCGCCATGATCCCGCCGGGAGTACCGAATGCCCCGTTCATGGTTACCGTCACCGGGCTGCTGGAGATTGCGGGCGCTATTCTAATCCTTATTCCGGCTACCACAGCCTTGGCATCTGCAGGTCTGGCCCTAATGCTGATAGCCATGTTTCCTGCCAATGTATACGCAGCGAATCACCATTTGTCACTCGGCGGAAAGCCGGTCACTCCAATCGTGCCGAGAACGTTTCTCCAAATCGTGTTCCTGGCAGCGGTTCTCATGGCGGGATGGTTACCACATGGGTAATCCATTTATCATTAAGGAGGAGTTCATTGATGAAGCAGGAAGAAAGGCGAGAGCAAACCAAGCGAATTCTGCTTGAAGCCACGGAAGACTTGATTAGGGAGCAAGGCTGCAGCCAAACCACTCTTAATGACATCATGAAGCGTTCCGGTTTATCTAAAGGCGCCATATTTCATTATGTTTCAAGCAAGGATGAGTTGTTTGTGCACGTATTACGAGCGAAACTTGCCGAGCAGAACGAACAGTTCATGAGCGAAGTGAACAAGCAAGGGGACTTCAAACAGTTTGACGGACCGATGAATACCATTACCAACAGCATGTCGAGACTGGAAAGTCGTGATGATGTCAGCAACCTGATCTTCATGTACCTGATTGGCAAAAGCGATCAGCCCGAAATCGCCGACATTGTGGCTGGCTTCTATAGGGAAGCGACAGCAACGTCGAAGCAATGGATTGTTACAGGCCAGGAAGCAGGGGTTATACCGGAATCCATTGATGCAGAACGGACCGCCGAGTTGTTCGAGCTGTTGTCGTTCGGACTGCGGATGCGGGGGCTTATCGGTGTAAACAGTCATGTATTCAGCACGAAGGATTATGCGGATTTCATCATCGATATTCTCCGGCCCGGTCACCGGAAAGAGGGGAAGGATGGCGTATGACGCTGTGGTTGTTTCTGCACATCGCCGGATGTGTGTTATTCCTCGGCAATATCATTACGGCGGCATTCTGGAAAGTAAGAGCGGACCTGAAAGGGGATCCGACCGAAGTCTATAATACGGTTAAAAATGTCATGTTAGCTGATCTGGTATTTACCCTGCCGGGTTTGCTGATGATCATCATTTCAGGGGGGGTGATGGCTGTTCAAGCCGGATATGCAATGGGCGAAATGAACTGGCTGATGGCCTCATTAATTCTGTTTGGCGTTACGGGAATCCTGTGGGCTGGTTTTTTAATTCCGCTGCAAAAAGGGATGATTCGGCATAGTAAACAATCCATGAGGGATGGGGTCATTTCAGCCGATTATAAAAGAGCATCGGCGTATTGGGCGGTAGGCGGGACGATAGCCACGCTGCTGCCGGTCGTTATTTTGTATTTCATGGTCAGTAAGCCATTTTAAACGAAGAGAACGATCTGATTGCCTAACGTGATCAGGTCGTTTTTGATTTACGGTCATCCGACAATGGAAATATAGGGCTTAAGAAGTGCCGTCCTCCCCGCCTTCAGGTGCATATTTGACCATCGTCTGCATACGATTAGGCGAGAAAGCTCTGAACAAGGGAGGATGTCCAAATGTCCGTTAATGATCAGGAGCTGGCACAAATAGCTATGACCTATCTGCCACAAGGTGCTGAACTTGTAAGAATCGATAAGCTTGTCGAACATCCCGCAGTTATCGCAGCTGACGTCACGGGAGATCACATGCCAGAGATTGCCGGTGTGTCCCGGTTCAATGAAGCACTTTATTTATTTGTGCTGCAGTACCGCAATGGCGGATATGAGGTCGTTGCCAACGTTTTGGGGCAGGGATATGGGGTTACTTTATTGACGGCGGCCCCTGTGTTGCACCCAGGTAGGAACCAATTAATCGTAGGTTGGCAGCTCGGCTCCATCTGGTCAAAATTGTCGATATACGCCTGGACGCCAGAGGGCCTTCAAGATATCGCGCCTGCTGATATATATTACAGTTATATCGATATCGCGGATATGCCGGGTGCTTCGGGTCCGGATGGTCAGGCTGAAATCGCGCTTTGGATTCACGATACAGGCGAAGCTTATCGAGTCGAGGTCGTTAGGTGGAGCCAGGGGGCCTTAGTCACTGCACCGGATGCATATCCCTATTATTTCCCTGTCGTTGTAAGGTACTACGAGAGACTGACGCAAGAACATCCGGATTATTCTTATTATTGGTATTACCTCGCGGATGCACAATATCGGGCCGGAATGCTGGAAGCGGCCCTTGTATCGGTCCGCAAAGCGCTTACGTTCGCAGAACCCTACCCGGCGCGTGAAACGCTGCTTGAACTTGAGAAACGGATCAAGGAGATACTGGCAAGCAGAGGGCAGTCTCAGCAGCATGTCGGGTTATTTCCGGCATCCGTGAAGACAACCGACGGAACGAAGTGGGGATACATTGATCGCAGCGGAAGTATGGTCATTAGGCCGAAGTATGATGATGCACAGGATTTTCAGGACAATGGTCTCGCGATGGTAGGCGTGAACGGTAAGTATGGCCTCGTCGACAGGTCTGACCGTTTTGTAGTGAAGCCTATATATCAGTCCATCAGCCCGTTCTCGGAGCATCGAGCGACCGTGATCGATGAACAAGGTTTTAAGATGATTAACGAACAAGGAGTAGTTCTGACACGACAAGGATATCCGTATATGGCAGAGCTTAAAGAAGGAAGGGCGGTTTATTATGTAACCGATAATGGCAGTGGCGATGGCGCGAACAGCAGATACGGCTATTTAGATTCCGCAGGCCAAGAGGTAATCCCGGCGCAATATGAGGAAGCGAATGATTTTGTCGATGGCAAAGCCGTTGTGAAAATACAAGATCGTCATTACGCGCTCATTGATCTCCATGGCCGCCGATTAGCGAATTATCCATTCGCCTACGTCGGACCGCCCGGCGATGGCTTGCTTGCTTTTCAGAAGGATAGCACTGGCAAATACGGCTATATCGACGAGCAGGGGAACATCGTCATTCCGCCGACCTATACTTCGGCATTTCCTTTTCATCATGACAGAGCCATCGTCAACACAGCTGAAGATTACAAGTCGAAGTATGGCGTCATAAATAGGCAGGGCGAGTGGGTAATCCAGCCGGAATATAACGATATTCGGGATTTGAATGAAGACCGGTTTGCGCTTGGACGTGCGATACATCCTACGCAGCCGTATATCGGCTCGATCTATGCCATTGCAGATTGGGATGGTAAGAGGTTATCTGATTTTGTATACCGTGAAGTATCGGAATACAAGCGCGGATTGGCCTCCGTTTACGATGCAAAACAGACGTATTTTATTGATCGAACAGGCAAACCTGCTCCGGGATATCCCCGATTGAACGGCAGCGGTTCGCTCACACTGGAACCAGGCGGAATAATTAAGGCTTTGGTCGATCAGAGGCTGTCTTACCTAGACCGGTCGGGTCACGTCATCTGGAAGCAGAACACGGTGATTCCGCTGCAGCCACCTTATAAGATAATGGAAGAAAAGTACAAACCCAATCCGGATTACTTGGTCTACTATCCACAGATCGAAGGTATGAGGGACCAGGCGGCTCAGCAAACGCTGAATACGAAACTTAAAGAAATGTCACAGGTGAAATTCATTCCTGAGAATCAACAGCTTGATTACACGTATACAGGCGATTTTGAGGTCATTTTCTACAAGCAGAAGCTCCTCGAACTAGAGTTGAACGGGTATAACTATCCCTTCGGTGCCGCACATGGCATGCCAACCAAAGTTTACGCCGTGATCAACCTGGACAACGGCAGGATGTATGAATTGAAGGACTTGTTTAAGCCAGGCAGCGCTTATGTGAAGGAGCTCAGCCTTATCGTTGGCAAGCAGATTCAAGAGGATCCGCAGTATTCGTACGTATTCCCGGATAGCTATAAGGGAATTGCAGCAAACCAGCCCTTCTATGTAACCGAGGACGCGTTACATCTGGTGTTTGCACCGTATGAGATCGCCCCTTACGCAGCAGGTTTTCCGACGTTCACGATTCCTTTTGCACAGATCAAGGACATGATCCATACCGAAGGGGAGTTCTGGAAGGCGTTTCATTCCTAACCTTCTATCTTTTAGATTGAAGCCGTGCCGAATCTTTTCATATGGCGGAACAAGTATTAGAATAGATAAAAACTCCCCATACATACGCAGCTGAGCTAGGAGGTTTGGTTATGGCAGATGGTGTTACAGGCAAACAAGATTTCGTTATAACATGCGCTGAGGATTGCGGGAACGCACCGAAGAAGGAGCTGCTGAAGAAACTCCACATCGCTTTGGCTGGCATGGATGGACAATTTATGAATGAGAATTTCACGGATGGGATTCAGCTGAATTACGTTGGGGAACGAATCGTTCAAGGGAAGGATCAAGTGATTGAATCGTTATGTCAGGTGAAGTATGGCAAGACATCCGAACTGCATATTCATCATCTGATAACACATGGCAGCACCGGCGCAGCGGAAGGAATCCTTGTATTCGATGACCGGAAGCGCCTGGCATTTTGTAACGTGTATCGGTTCAGCAGCGGTAAAGCTGCCAAAATTAAGGAGATCACTTCCTATACAATCCCATTGCCTGAATGATCACAGCAAAGAAAGGACACTTTAGGTGGTAACTTTTTTTCTTCTTATTATTTATTTGGCCTTTATTAGTTTAGGGCTTCCAGACTCCTTGCTTGGGGTCGCCTGGCCGGCCATGCAGCCGGAGATCGGCGCTGCCTTCGAATCCGCAGGGCTGCTATCCATGGTCGTAACCGGAGGCACGATTGTATCCAGCCTGGTCAGCGGAAGTTTGATTGAACGCTTCGGGACAGGTATCGTTACGTTAGTCAGCTGTTTGTTGACGGCGAGTGCGCTCCTCGGCTTTTCGTTTGCGCCATCGCTGTTCTGGCTGATTTTGCTGGCGATTCCGCTTGGATTAGGCGCAGGGGCAGTCGATTCGGGCTTGAACAATTACGTGGCGAACCATTATAAGGCCCATCATATGAGCTGGCTGCACTGCTTCTGGGGCGTAGGCGCAACGTTAGGACCCGTCATCATGTCCTATTCCATGGGGACCAACGATGCATGGAGAGACGGATATTATACCGTATCGATGCTGCAATTCGTGCTGGTTTTCATCCTCCTGCTCACGCTTCCTCTCTGGAGGATCGTGGCGGGCAAACACCAGCCCCAAGGCATGGAGGAACTTCATACGAGAAACGAATTAACGAACGGTGATGAAGCTGCCGCACGCAAACAAGGAAACCCGCTTCAAATTAAAGGGGTTAAGTTTACTTTGATGGCCTTCTTGTTCTACTGCGGAGCGGAAATGACCGTCGGTTTATGGGGAGCGAGCTTTCTGGTCGGGACCAGAGATTTGCCGTTAGAAACAGCAGCAGTGTGGGTTTCCATGTATTATGGAGGCATCACGATCGGCCGATTCATTACCGGATTCGTAACGCTGAAGTTCAACAACCTCACGCTTATCCGGGCCGGGCAGATGACGGCCATTGCAGGGGCCATCCTGTTATTGCTGCCGCTGCATCCCTATTTGTCCCTAATCGGGTTGGTTGTCATCGGACTCGGGCTTGCGCCTATATTTCCTTGTTTGCTGCATGAAACGCCGGCCCGCTTCGGCAGAGCCCACTCATCCAGAATCATGGGCTATCAGATGGCTGTAGCCTATACGGGTACCACGATACTGCCTCCGCTGTTTGGCATCGTTGCGGCCCAAATATCGATAGGTTTGTTCCCTGTCTTCATTCTATTGTTTGCCGTGATGATGCTGCTGAGCTCCGAGAAAGTTAACCGTATCCTTTATCAAAACGGGAAGAGCGCGGTTTGATTAGAACCGGGCTCTTCTTTTGTCCGGAATTACACGTATACCGTATAAAACTTGCGGGCGCACTATTCTATTTTGGACAAACCTGATACATTATATGAATACAAAAAAATAGTAAAGTAGAGGTGTTTGACACATATGCTTCATAACCCGACAGGAAAAGAACGCCTCGGATTAGCCTTGCTTCTCAGCTTGCTTGGCATATTAGGACCGTTCAATATCGACATGTATTTGCCGAGCTTTCCCGACATTGCCGATGATTTAAGCGCGCGGGCATCGCTCGTACAGCTTAGCTTGACATCCTGTCTGATCGGCCTTGCGGCTGGCCAAATCATTGTCGGACCGATCAGCGATGCGCAAGGAAGAAGAAAACCGCTGCTCATATCGCTTGCCTTGTTTGCCCTTTCTTCCTTATTCTGTGCATTGGCACCCGATATTACGACCCTTATCATCGCCAGATTCTTGCAGGGATTTACGGCAGCTGCCGGCCTTGTCATCTCGCGCGCCGTAGTAAGGGATGTGTTCAGCGGTCGCGAGCTCACGAAGTTTTTTGCCTTATTGTCCGTCATTAATGCGGTTGCCCCCATGGTTGCACCGATGTCCGGTGGAGCCATTTTGCTTTTGCCAGGTGCAAGCTGGTATTCGATCTTTTATTTTTTAAGCTTGTTCGGTGCCGTCATCGTATTGATCGTCGCTATTCGGTTGAAGGAAACCTTGCCGCGGGAGAGAAGAACGCCAAGCTCCCTTACCCATTCCGTACGTACGATGGGAAGCCTGTTCAAAGATCGATCCTTTATCGGATATGCGTTGACAGTAGGCTTTATTCACGGAGGAAGCTTTGCTTACGTTTCGGGGACGCCGTTTGTATACCAAGGAATTTACGGTGTGTCGCCGCAGGTATTTAGCGTGCTGTTCGGAATCAATGGAATCGCCATTATTTCGGGGAGCTTTATCATTGGCCGCTTTGGCGGCATCATCCATGAGCGGAATTTGCTTCGAATCGGGGTCATCGTCTCCGTAAGTGCAACCTGCCTGCTCCTGATCATGACGATGCTCAAAGGGCCTCTCGCGATCATTGTCATCTTGATCTTTATGTATATGGTTACAATCGGCATGGTAGCTACCAGCACATTTACGCTGGCCATGGAGAAGCAAGGTCATCGAGCAGGAAGCGCAAGTGCTGTCATTGGTTTGCTGCCCTTGATGCTTGGTTCGATTGTGTCACCGCTGGTCGGTATTGACGAATCCACAGCCGTGCCGATGGGAGCCATATTGTTCTTCACTTCCGTGCTGGGAGCGGCATCGTTCTTCAAATTGACGAAACCACAGGGGAGTCCAGTGGAAAGCTGATAATGTGATTGGTGAGAGGGCGTCAGCCCCTCTCTTTGTTGACATGCATGCATGAGGAAATATGCAAAATATCCCTCGAATGACATTCCCATCTCCGTGACAAAATGTAATAAGGTGGTGAATGGGAATGCAGATAAAGAGAATTATAATCGTAATGCTGTCGCTTGTATTGATCACAATTATGGGCTGCCAGCATCAAAAACCTGCCGAACAGGATTTGCTGCGGGTTAAATCCGAACAAGGGGCCACACGTAAGAAAGTCATATTCTTGATGGTCGACTCACTCATGGCACAGGCGATCGATAAGGGCATTTCACAAAAGCAGCTGTCCACCATTCAGTATTTGATTGAACAGGGACAATACCATAAGGATCTGGTCAGCTCATTTCCTACGATGTCCGTTACGATTGACAGCACGATGTTAACCGGGAAAAATCCGAATGACCATGGTATACCGGGTCTCCTATGGTACTCGTCTGACGATAAAAAAATGATCAACTACGGTACTGGACCGATGGAAATCCTCAGACAAGGCATCAATCCGGTCCTGACCGATGCATTAATCCATTTGAACGGGAAACATTTAAACTCGAATTCACGAACGCTCTATGAAGATTTAGCCCGTGTTGGCTTGAAATCAGGATCGATTAACGGCTTGATATATAGGGGAGCGACCGAGCATACGCTGACGATACCGGATTGGATTCAAGGTCCGACATCATTGCAGAAAACAATAAAAGTTAAGGGACCGGATTTTCTAACTTTGGGAGCCTTGTCTAATCCCTTAGAAGGTACGGAGAATTTGCCTGATAATCTCACCGACCGGATGGGGCTAAACAATAAGTATGCAATAGAAGCTTTGAACTATTTGGTTCAAGCGAACAAGCTGCCGGATTTTATGTATGTTTATTTACCGGATATGGACCAGGAGCTTCATAAGAAGGGTCCGTCTTCGCTTGAAGGAGTCAAAAAGCTGGATCAGCAGCTCCAATCCGTATTGAATTCTTTCGGTTCGCGGGAAAAAGCGTTAAATGAAGCTATTTTCGTCATTGCCGGGGACAGCGGAATGACACAGCTTCTTCCAGCGAATCAGCGTTCAGTGATTGATATGCCAGCTATGCTGAGAGGCATCTCCGTTCTAAAGCCGGGCGAAGAGGTGAAAGCTGAAACCGAGGTCGCCCTTGCAGTCAATGAAACGATGGCTTATGTATATAATTTCAAACCCAGTCGTTCCCTGCGAAGTTTGGCGGAAATTCTGAGCAAGGATGACCGCATCGATTTTGTTGCTTGGAAAGAAAACGAATGGATTCATGTCCTTCAGGGCTCCACTTTGAAAGAACTCCGATATAAGGCGAAAGGGAACCTGATCGATCGCTATAAACAAACGTGGACCGTGAAGCAGGATCCCGAGGTGCTGGACCTTACATTAAATGCCGATCATCGAACCTTGAATTACGGACAGTATCCCGATGTGCTGGAGAGGTTGTCCGGTTCGCTGAATTCTCATAAAGGAAAATTTTTGGTCGTGACGGCTAAACCGGGATACGAATTGGCAGACCGAAGTTCACCAACACATGAGGGGGGCGGGGGCCATGGCTCGCTCCGACGAACCGAGTCCCTTGTCCCGCTAATCATTGTTGGAACTAACGAAAAGCCTGAGCATCTACGAATGGTTGATCTAAAAGGCTATTTACTCGATCTGCTGACAAATCACGTTCAGAAAACAAAATAATTTGCAGAGGCTATACCGTCATGTTCTATGACTTTGCCAGTGTAGTGTGGTTTGCTGGATTTTAGGCGCTTTTTTCCGATTCTTATGGAAAAGGGTGCCTTTTTCATAGCGATTTATTTGACTTTTGCCGTTATAATATGATGTAACCCTAGCCACAGCACTTCTAGCTGTACAAGATGATCCACCCTATATGAATCTATAAAGGAGCTGTATTTAATATGACGACCAATCGAATCATTCATTCCGTTATTTTTTCGCTTAAACATGAGAAAGGCTCAGCGGAGGAGCAGCGCTTCCTGGAGGATGGACGATCTGCCCTCAGCACGATTCCAACGGTTCAAGACTTTAAGATATTCAAGCAAATCAGTCCTAAAAATACATATGATTTCGGCTTCTCGATGGTGTTTGAGAACGAAGCCGATTATGAAGCCTATAATGAGCACCCGCAGCATGTTGACTTCGTCGAGAAACGCTGGAAGAAGGAAGTCGAACAATTTTTGGAGATCGATTACAGCGAAGTGTAGAAGGATCAATCCACATGAATACCACGGTAATGGAGGGACAACATATTGAATCAAACAGAGGGGTGCACCGTTATCCCGACGAACGCTCTTTTGGGTCTGGCGCAGAGTTTGGAGAACAAGCCGGACAGATCTATCAACAGCTGCTTGAGAGCGGGATTATTGTGCGAAATGCTACAGGTTGGGGCTCCCGCACCATATCCGTATTTTTCAGTCGGTACAGCGGAAGAAAATCAAGTACTGCTCGAGTCATTAGGGGAAATAATTGCCAATCCCAATTAACGGTCTGAACAGATACCTGATCTACAAGTTTTTGAGATTACCCCGGTTCTCAATTGAAGTGGTTACACTTAGTTTGAAATCCAGATAAGGATAATATTCTGAACGCCAATCTTCCAATTGTTCACGGGTCAGAAGATTTCTGAAATATTGACCCAAAGCCAATATATCGGCTTGATCGGATTGCGTTTTTTTAAACATCTTATCCAGTCGATCGGCGAGCAACTCCTCTAATTTCTCGTTGATTTCCTGTTCCGTCGGATGCCCTTTGGAATCCAGGATGGTGACCTTCAGCCTGAGATGACTCCTTAGATAAGCTCTGTTATTTCGTACCCAGCTTTTATGTGAGAGTTTGTTACTGATTATCTGAACGGTGGCGCCGTCCATAACTTCGATCTTTCCATTAGCGCTTCGTCCGCGAAAGGTGTTAACAACCAGGGTTTCATCGGGACTAATTCGTCCTGTCATCTTTCCTTCTCTTATAATAGCAGAACCTTGAGATTCAATATGCGTTGTTTTTCCGGCTCGAATTATGGGCACAATCACATCATGTGTATAGGAATGAATGCTTCTGAACATCTGCCAAATTCGGCTATCCGCCAGCTGAGGATTCCAACCGGAATTCTTTTCGAAAAAGGCATATAATATGCTACCGCTCAACTCTGACTTGGTTTTCAATTCCGCAAAGAATTGCTCCATTTCCTGATCACAAATGGCAATTAAGGTTTTTGCGGAGATATCTCTTGATCGATTAAAGGCGGATATGATATCCTCCATGCCAGTTTGTGCAATTTTTGTATCCACAATGACGACTTTCAAATGAAGAAGATCCACCTGAGATTCGATATCCATACTAATATGATCGATAATTTGGTTAATGGTATCCCCTGTTTCCGAAACAATCGTGACCGTGTCTGAATCACTGGTCGCCGGGATATCGAGAAAAATCTTGTATTGGTTCTGCTCCGTTAATGATATTCCCATAATGACAGGGAGAGAGCGGTGATTGATATCTTTGTTGTCCCAACATCCATTGAGTAGGGTAACCAGGATGATCAAAGCGTTTAGAAGCTTGGGGGAGAATCGAACGGTGGACCGACTTTTCATTCTGTCACCTCCGCTTTACGGTTTGATTTGCGTTTGAGCCGCCATCCGAAAATAAACGTGAGTAGAGGGATGGCAAGGAAGTTGTAAAGTCTAATAGGTATAATCCAGATCTGCACATGTTCCAGAGAGTCCCAGTTTGGTATGGCGATGGAAATGGTATACAAGCCGATAGTCAGCCCTATTAATAAGTAAGGATCGCGAATGTAGGGAACGGCCCGCTTTGAAAGCGTAACAAGGCCCCACAAAGTAAGTCCAAGGTAAAGTAAAGCAAAGGACATTAGACTTAAAAAGAAAAGAATCGTGATCCGATCAAACATCAACCAAGTGACCCTTACGGTATCAATCGTCATAAGTACCGGGAATTCATAAAGCTTGGCGGTGGCATGACCGAAAGTCAGCAATGGAAGATACGCAGCGACTAGAAACATCGGGAGCAGCAGCAAACCGCCAAGCATCATTTTTTTTATGCTAATATGAACCGCGGACGGTAATAATCCTAAAAAAAAGAACCCGCCAGCATAGACAAACAAACTCACCTGAAAGTTCACGTTCGTTATAAACCCAAAAGATTGATTGTGCTCAATCAAAGGCAACAGATAGTACCAGTCTACATTTTGAAAAGATAGACAAAGTACGAATAGAATGGGTAAGGTGAACAGGATAACCAGCAGGACGGAGGTTCTAGCGATGCTGGCGATTCCTTGCCAAGCCATCAGAAATGCAATCAAGATGAATAACAGCATGATGGCCCACACGGGTGTAGTGGACAAGAAAACCAGTGTGATCATTTCGGAATAGGCGCGAATGGTTATTGTAAAAGCAATAATCATGTAAACAAACGCAGGTAGAAGCAGGGTCCAAGCTATCACCTTGCCGGCGCTCCGAAAGATATCCATTACATTTTGGTGGGATGCCATTTGCAAGCCTTTTAAATACAGGAAGATTGCAATCATATGCAGCACATAACTCAACAGGATTCCGATCCAATGTCCTGTTTCCATACCTCCAAACAGGTCTGAGGGATAAAGAAAAAAGATAAGCCCCATATGACTGACAAGATATATCATTGTAGCTTGAAGGCCGCTTTTATCCATTACGTTCATCCTTTGGGTTCAAATTGGGCCATGACAGATAAGGAATCCCCATGCTGCTTTGATGCGCCAGATAGGCGCACATAATGACGATGCCTGAAAGTAAACCCAATAAGCCATATATAGCGGATAAGACGATTAGTAAATACTTGAATACTCGAATGGCTACAGAATTCTGAAATCCGACCACGGCGGAGGAAGCAATCGTTGTCCCGGCCAGAACAATAATGAGCAAATTACTAACTAACTTGGCGGATACCGCAGCTTGACCAAGAATGATCCCGCCTACCATCGTAATGGTTGGTCCGACGCTTTTAGGAAGGCGTACGCTGGCTTCAAGTATGAGCTCCAGGACAATGAGAAGAAGCAAGGTTTCGATAATGGCAGGATAGGGGACATCCTGCCGGCTTTTTGCAATGGATAATGCAAGTTCGAGCCGTAAAACTTCCGGATTTATGGATACGAGAGCGACGTAGAGTCCGGGAATAATGGTTGCGATTAATACGGCCAGGATACGCAGCAACCGGATAAGCACCATAAAGGGAAACGGGTAATTGTGGTCGTCCTTCATGCAAAACATATCGAAGATAAGGCTTGGGAGAATGATGGCAAAGGGTAATCGGTCGAGCATCAGAACCACCTTGCCTTGATTTAAGGCAAGCAACGCGTTTTGAGGAAGTTCGGTCACATTGAATTTCGCTATAAATGTCCAACGATTTGAACCCATAAGAAGACTTTCCATTTGCTGTAGATTGTGAACGTCATTGTGTAAACCAGCTTCGATCTTTTTTTGAAGCTTTTGTAACAGAGAAGGATTAACCCATTTATCCAAATAGATCAACAATAACATATTAGGCTGGCTCGTTCCAACGGTATAGGATTGTACTTTTAAGCCGGGTCCATTACAGTGTTTACGAAGGATGCCGATATTGGTATTAATATCCTCGATGAAAGAGATGCCAGAGCCAAACAATGTAGTCTCGGTTTCCGGTGCACCGACTGAACGAATAATGTTCTTGGAGACGGGAAGAACGATACAGCAAGTTCCCGATAAGGGTTCGAAAATGATCAGGTTTCCTTTCAGGATGTCAGGAACGATGGACTCCAGTTTGGCTTCAACCAGTTCTCCGAGTGTCTTCAGCATCGAAGCCGGAGCCTGGGAGGAATCCATCATATTGACGGTTTGGGTATGAAGCAAAGCGATGGTTTGGGGCAGATCAATTAAGGAACCCAAGCCGATCATTTGCACATGATATTGCAGTATTTCAATTTCAACATTAAAAAAATCGGAGTTTTCTTTGAAAACCGAAGCCAGACTTTGTTTGAGATTCATACAATCACTCCCCGCAATACTTGATTTAGTTATCATTTCCATTTCATTCGTTGGTTTATGCATCAAGAAGTTTAGGGATATGGAGCGATGTCACAAATGATGTTCCTTATTTGTCTTAGTTCATGAAAAAGAAAATAAGGAGAGAGAAAATATGGAGAAAATACTCATTATTAATGCCCACCCTATGGTAGATGGAGTAACTTCTGTCAGCTTGCAGGTTTTACATCATTTTCTAGGGGAGTATACAAGACTAAACCCTTCCGGAATTGTGGGACAGATCGATTTGTACCGTGACCCTGTACCTGCAATCGACCAAACGGTTCTGGAGGCACGGAGGAAGCAAGCGAGTGGAGAGAGTCTTAACGAAGAGGAGCAACAGCTAACGGACCGCATGTCCGCCATTCTAGAGCAATTTAAGGCGGCCCGGAAATATGTTATCGTAATGCCGATGCACAATTTCAACGTTCCTTCCAAGCTTAAAGATTATATCGATAACATCCTCATTGCACGAGAGACATTCCAATATACGGAGAAGGGTTCGGAAGGTTTGCTAACCGATGCCCGCAGTCTGCTGGTCATACAGGCAAGCGACGCTATTTATACAAATAACGATTGGTATACCGAGGTGGAATATTCGCATAAATACCTTAAATCCATGTTTAACTTTATGGGGGTAAAGGATTATCAGATCATCCGGGCACAAGGAAATGCATTTTTCGATAGGGATCAAGTTCTGGGACAGGCATTTCAGGAAGCCGAAGAAGCTGCGAAACGTCTTGCAGGTAAGAAGGTTGAGACATCAAGTAAGTAAGGGTAGATAGTGTCCTGCTCTGTATATCAATTAAACAAGGCTGCCAACATGGCAGCCTTTCCTTCGTTCATTCAAAGTGGCCCTGCTCCTTCAAATAGATGAGCAGTAACGCCATGTTTTCGCGGATCTCATCAGGATTCAGATGACCGTAACCCAAAAGCAGCTTGTTTACATGCATGCCCTTCTGAATACTGTGATACTCCACAGGCATAATGCGTATTCTGTTTAACCGGCTCTTTTCTCTGAATGACTCATCAAAATGAATTCCGGGAAACTCAACGGCAAGATGCAGTCCTGCCGCATCTCCCCAGGGGTGCCAGGCCTCCCCGAAACACTCTTCGAGTGATGATAGAAGCACCTCTCTACGCTCACCATATAATCTCCGCATTTTCCTAATATGTCTATCAAATTTTCGAGTATGTAAAAACTCAGCCAGTGCTGCTTGCTCAAACGGCGGATTCTGAACATCCGTATAAGTGCGGAGAAAACGCCAGCGCTGCTGAAGCTTAGGTGGAAGTATCGCATAACCAATTCGAAGAGCAGGAAAGAGTACTTTACTAAATGTACCGATGTAGATTACCCGCTCCGAATCCATGGCATATAACGGCGATACCGGATCGCCATAATACCGGAATTCGCTGTCATAATCATCCTCGATAATATAGCTTTGGTTCTCCCTTGCGAAACGGATTAACGCGGCACGTCGGTCAGCGGGCAGGATTCCGCCTAGAGGAAATTGATGTGAAGGCGTGATATAGACGGGTGAAGATGGTTTTCCTTTCAGCTTGTCTGGCTGTATTCCATGTTCATCCACTGAAATAGGCTGGACGATGTAGCCTTTATTAATAAATGTCTGCAGCATCTCGATGTTGCAGGGGTCTTCAACCATAATTTCCATTCCATCCTCATGCAACAAGTCAGCAATGACGTGCAGTGCATGGGTAGCTCCTGCCGTTATAAAGACGTCCTGAGGATCTACGGAGAGCCCTTTGCTCCTGTAAAGCCATGAAACGATTTCCATGCGCAGTCGCGGCAATCCTTGGGGACCAGTATAACCTAGCAGCTCAGGAGGCATTTCGCTTAATGTTTTCTGCGAGATCTGCTGCCACAGATACCGTGGAAATTGCCTTAATTCGGGCTGGCCCGTCCGGAAATCAACTAAAAAAGAAAGGGGTGTCTCTACGCGCTTTGGCGGTTCTTCGACTGGAGGGTCATCCAGAGACAAACCTTCGGCAATCCGGGTCGGGGCTCCCTGGCGGCTCACGACAAAGCCTTCGACGAGCAGCATCTCAATAGCTTCATTTACGGTGTTTCGTGATACATGCAGCACATTTGCCAAAACACGAGTAGATGGCAGTGCTTCACCTGCCTTGAGTTTCCCGTTAATAATCTGGTCCCGGACGGCAAGATAAATCTGGCGTTTTAGCGGAATTTCGCTGCTCCGCTGCAGTTCAATTCCCCACATTAGGGCATGACCTCCAACTGGTCTGTATAAATTCTAGTTTTACTGGCTCTTTATCCATACCAGTTCACACTCTATGATTGTAGCATATATCAATGTCTATTAATCCTAAGATGATTTGGGGGATGTGATCGTTTGGAGCGTTGGAAAGGGATGTTGTATCTGTTGGGTGCATTTTCACTTGCGGGCACCTCGGTTATTACCGGTTGGTTTTTGAACGAAAGATTAGGGGTTTTCACCATTACTGCAGTCAGCTTGTTCTTTGCGCTTCTGTGTTTGCTGCCTCTGTGTCTGAGGAATCTAATGAAGACGGTCCGTCGTTTATCGAAAAGAGAGTGGAGGATTCTATTCTTCCAGGCGTTATTTGGAATGTTTCTGTTTCGGATGTTTTTACTATACGGCCTACTACATACAAGTTCTGCTGAAGCTGGAATATTAACGGGTGCCACGCCTGCCTTTACCGTAATTCTGGCCGGCTTGCTGCTGAAAGAATCGATGGACCGCACCAAGCTAGTGGGTGTTCTAAGCACGGTGGGAGGAGTTATCGTTATCCAGGGGTTATTTTCATCGGATCTTTCATTTTCCATTCATCATGTATGGGGTAACGCGCTAGTCCTCTGCGCAGCAGCGAGTGAATCTTACTTTAACATCCTGTCACGGATCAGTTCAGTCAAGCAAAACACGACATACCATCAGACTATTCATCCTATAGTCCAAACGACATTGGTCTCTGCACTGGCCCTCTTGCTCTGCATGGTTCCTGCATGGTTTGAGAACCCCGCAGCTTCACTATCAGCGATCGGACTAAAAGAGTGGCTGGCTCTGGTTTGGTATGGACCTATTGTAACGGCGCTGGCTTTTATTTGTTGGTATGCCGGCATCAAGCGGTGCCAAGCATCAACGGCCGCAGCTTTTTCGGGGATGATGCCGTTTACCGCTTTAATGCTCTCGGTCATCCTATTAAAGGAATCGGCCGGCTGGGAGCAGTGGTGCGGGGGACTCCTGGTCATTATAGGTATGATTCTGATTGGGAGAAATCAAGTGCAAACCGGTAAATTGTCCATGCAGCCTGTCTCTGACCATGGAATGATTTCTGGAGTTCGGAATGAACGAATGGATATAGACAGTGGGAAATGTTGAACGGATAAAATTGGGTAATAAATGATAAGCGGGATAACATTAAGGATAAGGAGAGTGATCCGGATGGAGAAATTACTAGTTAAGCTTCTGGTGCATGGCGTCATGATAACGGCAATCCTAGTCGGTCTATCGAATGCTACGTTTGCATCAGCGGTTATTGCTGCTTTGGGTATCGGCATTGTTGCTTATCTGGTGGGTGATCTTTTGATTTTGCCGAGGACGAATAACATGATGGCTACCATTGGAGATGCGGGACTGGTATTCGTCATGCTGTGGATTATCAGCGAATCGGCGAACTGGACGTTGAGCTTACCGGGGATCCTGCTGATTACGGTGTTAGCCGGTATCTTTGAATATTTCTACCACATGTGGCTTCTTCGGGACCATGAGCCTGTTCAAAAACAACGGGCTTAATTAGGGCAAGGTCAATTTGTGATTATCAAATTTCTTTTAGAAAAAACACTCTGATCTCATCGAAGATCAGAGTGTTTTTTGCTTTAGCTATTTTTCCTCAGGTCTCTTGATTTGAAGAGGAGGAGGAATAAGCCAGCCTTTTTCCTTGTTCATCTGAAGGATCCGCACACCCAGTGCCGTCTTGGTGAGATGATATTTAGCGAATAAAGCTCCAATATCCTCCCGTATGGACATCCCCATGGTTTTACTGCATGATACAAGTCCGAGTGATGTATCTGCAGCGATTTTGGCAGCAATTTCAGGATCCGTGAATCTTGCGCCTACTGGAATATCCTCAAGTTTGGCCGGGGGTCTTTCCGGAAGTCCCGGTGCAGGGGCAATTCCGTTATCTGTAAGCAGTTCATCACATTCCTTAATCTCCAGTTTTGCTTGATCCAACAGATCTTTTAGCATTTTTTTTAGATCTTTATCGCCTGCGTGATTCATATAAGCCTCGTAGCATGAAACCATGCCTTTTGCCATCATGGACGTTTCCCATACACTGAAGATCTCTCCATAATGCATAGGTTCATCCTTTGGATTACCGCTTAGAATTCCCAAGTTGTTCTCTCCTTTTTTGTTTAATACAAACAGAGTCATTATGCGCAGGAGAGTACCTTTTAATTCTTTCGAGGTAGGGCAACAGGAAATTGCAGGAAATCATTGTCTGAAGCTACGGATGCATGGAAAATCCGTCATAAACACAAACTGGATTCGTGACAATATTGAGGAGACGGGAGGAAATTACATGTATTTTTACAAAGAGGATCTGATCAATCTGATCGTTCCGGATAAACCCGATCCGGCAGCTGCAAAAGTGTTGCAGGAAACATTAGGCGGCCGATTCGGCGAAATGCGGACGTTGATGCAGTTCTTTTTCCAAAGCAACAATTTCAGAGGGAACGCAACTCAATACCGCGACTTGATCCGTGGCGTTTTTTTGGAGGAGATAAGCCATGTCGAGTTGGTTCAACATACAATCAACCAGCTGCTGACCGGCGCGGGTGCAGAAGGAGCAGGTAATTCCGGAACGGACGGCGCGCCGCTGAATGAAGCGATTAAGCATGCGAATCCGCATCATTTTATCATGGGAGCGCAAAGTTCATTGCCAGTTGATGCCGCAGGAAACCCATGGCAGGGAAATTACGTGTACGATCACGGAAATTTGGTTAGTAATTTACTCGATAATGTCGTGCTCGAATCCACGGGAGTACTTCAAAAAACGCGGATCTATGAGATGAGCACAAACAAAACCTTCCGTGAGACGTTGGCTTTCCTGATTGTACGGGATAATGCGCATCAAAATGCATTTGCCAAAGCGCTGGAGACGCTGGGCGTTGAATGGGGTAAAATATTCCCTGTTCCGAATTATGACATCCATAAATATCCGGAGTGTCAAAAATACGTAGATATGGGCTTCCATAACGCACAATTCAACTTCAGGCTGGATGATACGCGAATCGGCGAAATCTTTAGCGGTCAAACTCCAAGCAGAAATGGCGGAGAGCTGCAAGTGGTTCAACCTCCGGAGGGGTTCCCGTTGCCTGTGATGCCTGAGCTGGCCAACGAGCATGCACCTGGGTTATACGATTTAAATCAGTAATTCATCTGTTTGGATATGCAGGCTATTGAACCAAGATAGGCAGTCATCGGACTGCTTTTTTTGGTTGTTTTTATTTGTTTATCTGTTGAAGTTAGAGATAAGTATAGTTATGATAGAACACAATCCGAAAGATCGGGATATCTTTAAGATCATATAGAGAGACAAGGACGGGGGAGGATGGCTTTTGAAGAAAGTGCTTTTGTTGTTGGCGGATGGATTTGAAGCTGTGGAAGCGAGTGTATTTACGGATGTACTGGGGTGGAACAACCTGGAGGGAGACGGGACAACCCAGGTAGTGACCGCGGGACTGCATGACAGATTGAAATGCACGTGGAATTTTACCGTCATTCCCGAGGTCACGCTGGACTCGGTGAAGGTGGAGGATTACGATGCCCTGGCGATTCCTGGCGGGTTCGAGGAAGCGGGGTTTTATAACGATGGATATGACCCCAGGTTCTCCAAGATCATTCGGGAATTTCATGAGCAGGGCAAGTGGATTGCCACGATCTGCGTTGCAGCTCTTACGCTTGGCAAAGCCGGCGTGCTGGAGGGACGAAAAGCCACGACGTATGATCACCCGACCAGCATCAGAAAATCGCAGCTGCGGGAATTCGGTGCCCATGTCGTGGATGAGCAGATCGTTGTGGATGGAAACCTGATCACTTCATGTAACCCGGCAACGGCTTTTGATGTGGCATTCACTTTACTGGAAAAGCTGACATCCTTGGAAAATACCCTGCATGTGAAAGAGCTTATGGGATTTACAAGGAAATCATGATTAGAGACTAAATGGATTTTAAGCAGTAAGCCTGTCGGAAGAAGACAGAGCTTATTGCTTTTTTTTGTGATTACGACGTACCGCGGTTATGAAACCCTTCCGAGGCAGACATGTTGCGGAGAATGCTGCATCACAAGTGTTCGACAAGCATCCCGGCAGCTGGGAAGTCCAGACGAATGCTACGGATCGCAATAAGCGGGCGCAGGCATTCTGGAGAAAGACGATGAACAATTATGTTTCGGACTCATGCGTGCAGGAATTTGTTGCCACGAGGGATGACAATGAGAAGCTGCATGGATGATAGACTCACTCTTATTGTGGTTATCCTTTACGGTGCGACTGAATTAAAGTATTCTGACCTGCAGCAAGTTGCCAAGTGTCTTGGTTCTTGACCATCACATAGATTGCCAGGCTTCCTTGTCCGTCCTCGATGAGTTCCCCCTTCGATGTAGCCGGATACTGTCGTATATGCGCGATGGCCACATCCTGGCGTAAGAATACAAGTTTCTCAACGAAATACTTTGCGTATGAATGAAGAAGCGTTCCTTTTAAAACAACTTTATGTGCGTTATTTATTTGCTCCCAGCCTGAGAGCATCTCCCCTATAACATTGACCCAAGTAGAGTCTTGGGTAAAGTGACGATCCAAGGCATCGGCATCATGTTGATTAAATGCCGATTCCATATCGGCAATCGTTTGTCTGATGAAGCGATCTTCCTGCTCCTCAAATACCTTGTGATTTTCCTGGATGTTGGACATTGCGAATAACCTCCTTTTATTTGTACTGCACTATGGGTCGATACCTCTTCATCCATATAATTGATTTCTGTGATTTCATCTTAGATGATAAGATATATAATTAAAAATATATTTCATGGCAGGAGTATATGCCTTCAGGTATATAAGCGAGTTGTGGGATAATCAAGATGCTCGAAGATCTCGTTAACGATAAAAGAATAGATCGACATTACATCAAAAGAAATTGAGCAGGAATTAAAAGCGAAGGCAGCAAACGGCGAGAAATTCGTATACTCCGACATCATGAAGTCGAATGAAGCGTCCGCGGCGATTCTGAATTTTAATAAAGGAAAAGTAAAACTTCAAGTCGTTGCGAGTTATATTGTTCCTGAACAGCCAATGGGCGGAACGCCTGTGCGGCAGAAGAAACCGAACGAGAAGAAGGAAACGATCGTCATTAACGGAGTGGAATGCATCTACACAACCGACTCCAAGGGAAGGGATCACCTGGATTGGGTGGATGAGGAGCAGCAGATCCGGTACAGCATTTGGGCGGAGAGTGCCAAATCGGATGTGCTAAACTATGCCAAGAAAATGATTGCGAAATAAGATATTGCCCTTAAGAATCCGAATTCATATTGACTCAACACCAGTCTGGTATTATTTTATTTCTCTATAGTCTAAGCTCTTTGAATTATCGAGCATAGGATGTTGTGTTCGGAAAAGTAAAGGAGGTTAGAACAATGGGTGAAGTTGGTGGATACGGCGGAGGATATGGTTCCGTTGGAGCAGTACTGGTTCTCTTCATTCTCTTGGTCATCATCGTTTCTGCATTCGGATTTGGATTTGGAGTTTAATAGGTATTAAAAGAAACCCGCACCGCTTGCCCGGTGCGGGTTTCTTCTGTTCTTACTGAAACATGACGAACGAATGGTGAGATCAGGCCATCATTTGTGATGGATTACGAAGCATGGACAGCCACTCGCCATATAACGCCTCCGGTTTACCCGACTCCAGCAATGCTTTACATGTATAAATTCCTTCTTCGATGGACTTTACCCTGTCCGCCAATTGTAAACGAACAGCTCCATTCAGCAGAATCTGGTACATAAAAGCGATATCCCCCTTACCCTGCAGAACCTCTGCGGTAACGTTAGCTTGTTCGGACGGGGTCCAGCTTATGTCCGGAACGGGCGTATCGAGTCCGTACGCTTCCGGATCAATGATATGGAGGCTGGCTTCACCGTTCTCAATCCGGTAAGTCCGCGTGGGCCGGTGAATGAACAGTTCATCGGAGCCTTCACTTCCCTGAATGATGATCGCTTTCCGATAGCCGAGTTTTAGGATCAGTCGGCTTAAACGGTCAAAGACCGTGTTATGGTATACGCCGAAAGTTAGGAAAGGAGAATGGGAGTAATCCACAAACTTTTCGGCCGTGTTGAGCACGGTCCGCATACCGAGCTCCTCGCGGATCGGGCGAAGATTCTTAAGCGGGGGACACCATTCCTCAGCATGTACATATAATACGCCAGATTGATGGGCTGCGCGGATGCATGATTCTTTTGACAGTAACGATCCGGATATCCCCTTCGCTGCAAGTATATCCGATAATGTGATCCCCCACTTCGGGGGCAGTGATGCGGTTCCATGCAGAGTGACAGGCAGATCAGCAGCAGCCAGCACAAACGCGGTGGCTAACGTAGAGAAAAAGGAGGACTTCCTGCCATCATAAGGTCCTGCGCAGTCTACGCCCTCATGTACAAACGAACGGTCCGCATATTCACGGCAAACCTGCACGAATGCCTCCAATTCTTCCACGCTTTCCATTTTGATGCGTTCCGCAATGAAAAAGGCACCGATCTGAGCAGGGGTTGCCTGCAATCCGAGAATCGATTCTGCAGCCTGCAGCGCTTCTTCGTAAGTTAAGTCACGTGTGCCCCGCTTGCCGCGACCGACTTCTTTTAATAAGTGGATCATGATTTTTTTGCACCTCCTGAACCGGTCTCCTGCAGCAATTGATACAACTTGACGATCGAGGTTGCGACATCCACCATTCTTTTTCTTTCATTCATCGCCTGTTTGCGCAGGACATCGTACGCTTCGGATTCCGAAATATTTTTCATCTTGCATAGAATGCCTTTGGCCATATCAATCCATTTACGCTCTTCAATGCGAGCAAGGAGCTGCGTTCTTTCATTATGCCACTGCTCTCGTTCGTAAAAATGCTTGGAGCTAAAATGCAGCGTCCAATGCAGCTCATGCTCCTTCATGGCGGGAAATAAAAGTCCATCAATGATAACATCATCCTCACATGCTTCGAGAGATTGCGAAGCGGCATGATCACTGCACCACCACAGAACCGGAACTCGCTTTTGTTGTTCAAGGGTGCTGGACCACGATTTGATTGCGGCAACCGGTAGGTGGAGAACCGTTCCGTCTGCTTCCATGATTCCAGCCAGCGCTTGCTTCTCACTTCGGGCAAGGAGGACCTTGTATCCATAAGAACGAAGGATAAACTCCGGAAGAAGCGCCCTGGCATCTGTGTCACTTCGCTCTGAAGCAGGGACCGGATGGTGGATAACCAGCAATGAACGCATGGATTGACGCTCCTTTCATAAATGATATCCGTCAGTTATAAGCTGTTAGTAAAAACAGATATTATGTTAAATTATATAACATATATCACAGGTAGATGTCGATATTTAATTAATTTTCTTCATTTCATGTCAAATATGTTGACAGTTAGCACGGGGTATTGTATATTTCCCTCAAGAACTTTAAATTTCCCGGATACAAAGGTGTATCCCATTAGCGGCAAAGAAGCCTGCTTTCGTTCCCGGTAAGAGTGTGCCTACTCTACTGGAGCGAATGCAGGCTATTTTGGTTTCTGTAAGGCTTCTGATGAATCAACAAGTATATTCTAAGGTGTTAGACGGAGGGGAGCGCAAACCATGACAAAAAAGAAGTTAGTAATGATCGGGAATGGTATGGCAGGGGTACGGGCAATCGAGCATTTGATTAAGCTTACCCCGGAGGCTTATGAAATCACGATATTCGGATCTGAGCCGTATCCGAATTACAACCGGATTATGCTGTCTTCCGTTCTTGCAGGCGGAGCCGACATGCAGGAAATTATAATCAACGATTGGGATTGGTACAAGGAGAATAACATCCATCTATATACCGGCCACACCGTAACCCGGATCGATACCAAGAACCGTAAAGTGTACTCCGATCAGGGAGCTGCGGCCGAGTATGATTCATTGATTATCGCAACCGGTTCGAATCCGTTTATGCTTCCTCTGCCTGGCGCAGACAAGGAGGGAGTTATCGCCTTTCGGGATATTAAGGATTGCGAGATTATGGTGGAGACTTCCAAAAAATATAAGAAAGCCGTTGTCATCGGCGGCGGATTGCTTGGTCTTGAAGCAGCAAGAGGGCTGCTCCATCTCGGGATGGATGTTTCGGTGGTTCATCTTAGTCCCTTTATCATGGAACGGCAATTAGATGAGACCGCAGCGAAAATGCTGCAGCTGGAATTGGAAGCCCAAGGCATGAAGTTCCTGCTTAGTAAAAATTCAGAGGCCATTGTGGGCCGAAAGCGGGTCAAGGAGCTCCGCTTCACGGATGGGACGCGTGTTGAAACAGATCTGGTCGTCATGGCTGTCGGGATCAAGCCCAACGTCATGCTGGCACAATCCGCAGGAATTGAAGTCAACCGGGGAATTATCGTAAACGACTATATGGAGACGAGCATTCCTGGGATCTACGCGGTCGGTGAATGCGCCGAGCATCGTGGGATCGCGTATGGGCTTGTCGCTCCGCTCTACGAGCAGGGAGCCGTGCTCGCCAAGCATCTGGCAGGTGTGGAGACAAGTGGTTATGGCGGGTCCGTACTATCTACCAAATTGAAGATCTCCGGTGTAGACGTATTCTCGGCAGGTCATTTTGCAGACCCGGAAGGATCCCGGTCGATGCGGTACCAGGACGAAGTTGAAGGTGTATATAAAAAACTTGTCATCCGCGATGACCAGCTCATCGGAGCTGTTATGTTCGGCGATACGGGAGATGGGCCAAAGCTGTTCTCGCTCATGAAAAGCGGCGAATCCATCAAGGGCCGGGAGAAGGAGCTTTTGTTGGGCTTCACGGGCAACGCCGGTGCAGTATCGGCGGAACAGCGGCTGGCTCAGCTAGCGGATGATGAGATCATTTGCGGTTGTAACGGTGTGTCGAAAGAAACGATAAAAGATGCCATTCTCACGAAAAATTGCAACACCGTTGCTTCCGTTAAAGCTTGTACAAAAGCATCGGGATCCTGCGGCGGCTGCAAACCTCTTGTTGAGGGACTGGTTCAGTTATACGCCGGAGATGCAGCAGGGGAACCTGTAAAAGAAGGGATATGCGGGTGTACTTCGCTAGGACGGGATGAAATTATCGCAGAAATTACCCGTCTTGGACTTGGAACCGTCAAAGAAGTGATGAATGTGCTGGGATGGGACAATCCGGAGGGATGTTCTAAATGCCGGCCATCGTTGAACTACTATCTGGGTATGCTGTTTCCGGAATCCTACGTGGATGAGAAGGAATCCCGCTTCACGAACGAGCGATATCATGCCAACATTCAGAAGGATGGCACGTATTCCGTCGTTCCCAGAATATATGGCGGGGTGACGTCGCCGTCGGAGCTAAAGAAAATCGCAGAGATTGCGGAAAAATTCGATGTGCCGATGGTTAAGATTACAGGCGGACAGCGGATCGACCTGCTTGGCGTCAAGAAGGAGGATCTGCCGAAGATGTGGGAGGAGCTCGATATGCCTTCCGGGTATGCTTACGGTAAAGCTCTCCGTACGGTTAAAACTTGCGTGGGGTCCACGTTTTGCCGATTCGGCACCCAGGATTCCATAGGCATGGGTGTACGCTTGGAAAAAGAGTTTGAGCGGCTGAGCACCCCAGCCAAAGTGAAACTTGCGGTTTCCGGATGTCCAAGAAATTGCGCGGAAGCGACCATCAAGGATTTTGGAGTCGTAGCGATTGATGGCGGATGGGAACTGCACGTCGGCGGCAATGGAGGCGTTCATGTTCGGGCTACGGAGTTATTGTGCATCGTGAAGACGGAAGATGAGGTGCTCGAATGGGCCGGGGCATTTATCCAATACTATCGGGAAAACGCGCAGTGGAATGAGCGAACATCGGTTTGGATCGAGCGAGTCGGCTTGAACCATGTGAAAAAAGCATTAGAGAAGAAGGAGGACCGCGTCGCGCTCTTCTCGAGAATAAAGCTGGCTTTAAGCAAGCAGAAGGATCCGTGGAAGGAAATTACGTCGGACAGCGGGCTTCGTAAAAACTTCGTGCCTTTGCCTGATGCTGAACCAGTGACGAAATAGGGGGAATCCAATGATGACGAAACTGCATGTAGGATATGTAAACGAAATTGATCATAAGGGCTCAAGGACCATTGAAGTCGGCGGAACGGAAATCGCGCTGTTCCGTTTATCGGATGGGGATATTCTGGCTGTGGAGAACAAGTGCCCGCATAAAGGAGGAAAGCTTTCGGAGGGAATGGTGTGCGGGAAGCAGGTGCACTGTCCTCTGCATGATTGGAAGATCGATCTATGCAGCGGGCAGGTTCAAGAGCCGGATACGGGTAATGTTAACACCTACCAGGTTGAAGTTGATCCGGTAAGCGGCGCGATTTACCTGCAGGATCGTACGGCTTGACGCGAACCAGTTACCGTATTGCTGTAATTTCAGAGGCATTTCAAAAGGTGAGTGATTGATTCATTAGAGGGGGTGCACGATATGGATTATGTGAAACCGAATCAGGTAATGGATGACATGATCGAGGCCGGAGCCGCGAAAGCCCGGCTGAAGACTTCGCAGATGCTCATCCGCGGCATGTTATCGGGCGCCATCCTGGCGTGCGCCACCACGCTAGCTTTTACCGCTTCGGACCAAACGAATATCCCGATGGTAGGCGCGCTCCTGTTTCCGGTTGGCTTTGTGATGATTGTACTGCTGGGCTTAGAGCTGGTAACTGGAAGCTTCGCACTCTTGCCATTAGCCGTCCTGCAAAAAAAGGCTTCAGGTGCCTCTATGCTTGCGAATTACGGATGGGTAATTCTCGGGCATGTGATAGGCTGTCTAATTTATGGGGGGCTCTATACACTTACCGCGACCAGGATGGGGACGGATATGAGTCATCCGCTTGTTCAGATGATCATCGACACCAGTGAAACAAAGACACTCGGCTATAAGGCCCTGGGCGTGAGCGGCATGCTGCTCGCTGTGATCAAGGCTATGCTCTGCAACTGGATGGTGACGCTAGGCGTTGTCATGGCGTTTACGTCAAGCTCAACGATAGGGAAAATCGTTGCGATGTGGCTGCCCATCCTGGTCTTTTTCGGTCAAGGCTTCGAGCATGCCGTGGTAAATATGTTTGTGATACCGGCGGGCATGATGCTCGGGGCGGATGTCAGCATGGCCGATTGGTGGCTCTGGAACCAAATCCCCGTATTAATAGGTAATTTTATTGGCGGAGCGGTATTTACCGGGGCGATGTTGTACTTATCCCATTTCGGGTTCGGAAAGCGCAGCGAGGTTAAACCGATTGGGAAGGTCCATCATGGACTCAGAGTTATGGAGGCGACAGCGGTTCCGGTCGATAAAAGACGATGAGGGCGGGCATGGTGTATATTGTTGGCGCAGGTCCGGGAGATCCGGAGCTGATCACACTGAAAGCCCTCCGGCGTATTCAGGAAGCGGACGTCATTATGTATGATCGACTGGTGAACGATGAGCTGTTGAGTTACGCGAAGAAGGATGCTTTGCTCGTATACTGCGGTAAGGCACCCGGCAGCCATTCCGTTCCGCAGGAGAGGATTAACGAGAACATGATAGACTTTGCCCTTGCAGGTCATGATGTCGTCCGGCTCAAGGGAGGTGATCCGCTGATCTTCGGACGAGGCGGCGAAGAGGCATGCGAATTGGCTGCACGAGGCATTCCCTTCGAGATCGTGCCCGGCATTACCTCGGCTTTGGGCGCAGCCTCCTCCACAAGGATACCTCTGACCCACCGTGGAGCCAGTACTTCGGTAGCTTTTGTCAGCGGAACGAGCTGCCATGGAAATGAGCGGGGCGTCAGGTGGGACTTGCTGACTCACAGTGTGGATACGCTTGTGGTATACATGGGCGTTAGCAGAATGAACGATATCTGCAAGGAGATGCTCGCTCATGGCAAGCCGTCGTCGACTCCCGTAGCTATCGTTGAACAAGGGACTCGGGCAGAGGAGCGAACCATAACGGGAACGCTCGGAACCATCCACAAGATTGCTCTTCTTATGAATGTGAAGAATCCGGCGCTTCTGATCATCGGTGAAGTTGTGCGAGTGAGGGATCAGCTCCTGAAACTGGCTGCGGAGGCGGAGGAACGGACAGGATAAAAGGAACGAAACGTATATATACGCTGACAATAGGAGTGAACCCTTATTCACGTGGGGTTCACTTTTTTTTGGTGTGAAACAGGTTTGCAGCACAGGGAAGGCATACACTATATGAAAGCGGCATGTGTTTTACACGATTCCAATTTGCAGAAGGTGGGAAACGCTTTCATTTTGGAGAATCATGTTTAAACAATCAGACGTGATATTACCAGCGTGTTGCAGGTTCTGCTTGTTTATATATCTGCGCGGGGGTGGCATGTATGAAATATGACGTAATCGTGGTGGGAGCAGGGTTATCCGGTCTAGTGGCAACCGCAGAAATGGCCGAGGCTGGCAAGCGAGTGCTGCTGCTTGATCAAGAACCGGAAAGCTCGCTGGGCGGGCAGGCATGGTGGTCTTTTGGCGGGTTATTCCTTGTTGATTCGCCGGAGCAGCGAAGACTGGGCATCAAGGATTCCCGTGAATTGGCGTGGCAGGACTGGCTTGGAGCCGCTGGTTTCGATCGGGAAGCTGACGAGGATCGATGGGGACGACTATGGGCTGAGGCTTACGTTGACTTTGCGGCTGGCGAGAAGCGGGCATGGCTTCATTCGTTAGGGGTTCGTTTCTTCCCCATTGTAGGCTGGGCGGAACGCTGCGGATATCTCGCGGAGGGGCATGGCAATTCCGTGCCGCGCTTTCATATTGTGTGGGGTACAGGACCTGCAGTCGTACAACCATTCGAGTCCAGGGTCAGAGACGCCATACGTTCAGGCATGGTTGATTATCGCCCTCGTCACCAAGTGGATGAACTTATCACACGGGATGGTGCCGTGACAGGCGTAAGGGGTTCAGTCCTTGTTCCGAGTTTGGCTTGTCGCGGTGAAGCAAGCTCCCGAGAGGTGGTTGGCGACTATGAATTTATGGCAGAGGCCGTTGTTATCTCCAGCGGAGGCATCGGCGCCAACCACGAGCTGATCCGGCAGCATTGGCCATCTCGTCTCGGTAAGCCTCCACAAGCGATGCTCTCTGGCGTTCCCGAGCATGTGGATGGGCGGATGCTGGCAATTACGGAGCAAGCAGGCGGGCGAGTCGTCAACAGGGATCGGATGTGGCACTACACGGAAGGGATTAAGAATTGGAGTCCGGTCTGGTCAAAGCACGGAATCCGGATACTGCCGGGTCCTTCTTCTGTTTGGCTTGATGCCAAGGGGCAAAGGCTCTCTGCCCCGAATTTTCCGGGCTTCGATACGCTGGGAACCTTGAAAGTCATTCAGGATACAGGCTTTGATTATTCCTGGTTCATTCTCACCAGAAAAGTGATAGAGAAGGAATTCGCTTTGTCCGGATCAGAGCAAAACCCGGATTTGACCGGAAAGAGCATCCGCAAAGTGTTGGGTAGAGCAGGATCGGGCATCCCGGGGCCGGTGCAGGCATTCCTGGATCATGGGGAGGATTTTGTAGTTGCCGATTCACTGTCTGAGCTAGTGGACGGCATGAATAAACTGACAGGCAGCGATCTGATCAAGCGGGAGGACATGGAGCGTCAGCTGGCCGCGAGAGACCGCGAGATGGACCATGCATTCACCAAGGATCTGCAGATTACGGCGCTTCGGGGTGCTAGGAATTACATCGGCGATCGTCTGGTACGCGTAGCCAAACCGCATAAATTTCTTGATCCGGCCCAGGGTCCGTTGATCGCGGTACGCTTACATATTCTTAGCCGGAAAACGCTGGGCGGATTGCAGACGGATCTATCAGGGCGGGTACTGAATGCAAACGGCGAGCCGGTTCCCGGACTCTACGCGGTTGGAGAAGCCGCGGGATTCGGAGGGGGAGGCGTTCACGGATACCGCGCATTGGAGGGAACGTTTCTGGGAGGCTGCCTGTTCACGGGGAGAAAGACGGGCCAGAGTATTGCGAAGTTCTGAGGATGAGACGTTCATGTTTCGGTTAACGCACGGCAGATTGCAAGTTGGTTGGCAGATTCTATATGGCCAGACAAATGAAATTTTCCTCTTACCGTAGGAAGGTTTATGGTATTCTGTTTAGTAGCACATGAAAGGAGAATGTCCATGTCCCATGATCAGGATATTGCTGAAACCAACACGAAGCGGCAATCCCATATTCAATCTTACATCGATTCGCCCGATTTGCAGAACCAGCTGTATAAGAAGACCCTCATCGTTGTGATCCTCTCGCAAATATTCGGTGGGGCTGGTCTGGCCGCAGGATTGACGGTCGGTGCGCTACTGGCACAGGATATGCTCAAAACGGACAGCTATGCAGGAATCCCTGTTGCTCTTATCACGGTCGGTTCCGCACTGGGTGCCTGGTATATTGGCCGGCTTACCCAGCGCTATGGAAGAGGGCCGGGTTTGGCTGCCGGATTCCTGGCGGGTGGAATTGCCGCGATCGGAGTCATATTGGCTGCCGTTTATCACAATATTTATCTGTTGTTCGCTTCGTTGTTGATTTACGGTGCAGGTACCGCTACGAATATGCAAGCTCGTTATGCAGGTACGGATTTGGCTAAACCTTCACAGCGTGCAGGAGCGGTCAGCATGGCGATGGTTTCTACCACCTTCGGTGCCGTTGCGGGCCCGAATCTGGTGGGGGTTATGGGGAACGTTGCCGAATCCTTCGGGATTCCTGCATTGGCCGGACCGTTTATTTTGGCGGCCGTGGCTTTTATTCTTGCAGGCCTGATCCTGCTATTATTCCTGCGTCCGGATCCTTATGCGATAGCCCAAGCCATTGAGGAAGCAAAAATGAAAATTTCCGGTGATTCTTCTGCCGGCACGGTGAACGGATCAAAACGAAACAAACGGGGGGTTATGGTTGGAGCCTGCGTGATGATATTGACTCAGGTGGTCATGGTCTCAATCATGACCATGACGCCTGTCCATATGAAACATCACGGACATGATCTAGGAGCGGTAGGTTTGGTGATTGGCATTCATATCGGAGCGATGTACCTGCCTTCGTTAATCACAGGTTTTCTCGTGGATAGAATCGGCCGCATCAGCATGTCAATCGCTTCGGGCGTCGTGCTCTTGAGCTCCGGGATTCTTGCCGCTGTAGCTCCCGCCGAATCCATGCCGCTGATCATAACGGCGCTGGCTCTGCTGGGGCTGGGTTGGAACCTTGGGTTTATCAGTGGAACGGCCCTCATCATCGATGCAACCCATCCATCCGCCCGCGCCAGAACGCAGGGAACAGTGGATGTCTTGATTGCTTTGGCGGGAGCATCGGGCGGCGCTTTATCCGGTATGGTGGTTGCCAATACCAGTTACGGTACGCTTTCCATCGCAGGAGGTTTACTGTCACTGGTGATGATCCCCGTTTGTCTAAGCGTGGTGAACAAGCGCAAACCTGCTTCATCCTCAAACAACGCGGCATTATAATGAAACAGCCTCCTGTCGTAGTCGACAGGAGGCTGTTTTGTAATGGCCTTTAAGGCAGGATGTTGCCTGCCGCACGGTAAATGGCATACCATTCTTCGCGGGTGAGCGTTACTTCGCCGGCTTTAATACAGTCCTGCAAACGACTGATATTCATCGTCCCGATGATCGGCTGCATATGTGCAGGGTGACGAAGAAGCCATGCGATGGCAATCGTAGTATTGGTTACGTTGTATTTTTCCGCAATTTCATCGATCTTCTGATTAAGCTCAGGGAACTTGTCGCTCCCAAGGAATACGCCTTCAAAGAACCCGTATTGGAAAGGAGACCAAGGCTGAATCGTAATGTCGTGAAGTCGGCAGAAATCGAGTACGCTGCCATCGCGGTTAACTGCGGCGTCATTCTCCATATTGACGTTGATCCCGCTTTGTATCATGGTGGTGTTTGTAATGCTGAGCTGCAGCTGATTGGCCACGAGCGGCTGCTTCACTGCTTTTTTCAGCAGCTGGATCTGCATCGGATTCTGGTTGGATACGCCGAAATGACGCACTTTACCGGAGCTTTCGAGTTTATCGAATGCTTCAGCCACCTCTTCAGGCTCAACTAACGCATCCGGACGGTGCAGAAGGAGTACATCGAGATACTCGGTTTTGAGTCTTTTTAGGATGCCATCAACGGAATTCAAGATATGCTCTTTGGAAAAATCGAACATGCCCTGACGGATACCGCATTTGGATTGAAGAATGATCTTCTCGCGGACTTCTGCATTCATATGTATCGCATCTGCAAAAATCTCCTCGCAAGCTCCGCCGCCATATATGTCGGCATGATCGAAGAAGTTGGCTCCTTCCTCCAGTGCGGATTGCACGAAACGCTCGGCTTCCGCTTTTTCCAGCGAATTTATGCGCATGCAACCAACGGCTACAACAGGTACTTCCAGTGAACTGCTTCCTAGTTTCATCGTTTTCATGATTGCGGTCCTCCCATTCAAAATACGTCATGCTGACAGTCTCTAGTTTATTGTGACATGCAGGGGGCAAGGTGTACAAGCTTAAATTTGACAAGAGAGCTTGGGAATCATTGAGCGAGGGAAGAGGTTTGTGAAAATTTGATAGAGAGGATATATACCACTGCGTTATAAAAGCTGCGGCAGCCGGGTCAGGCGTGGTGAATCACTTGCCGCCTGACTACCGCATAACCTTGCTGTTTTAATACAGCGCTTTGACTTTCCGGATAATGATACGACTGTGAGGAAGGGACGGCATATCGTGAAAGCTGAAGCTTACGTCCTGTACAGGCACTTCATAACTCATCTTGTTCGCGAGAAAATCCAGACTCACCTTCATGATCTCGAGCGTAATCCACTCCCCGGCACAGCGATGTCCCGTATGATGATCTCCGCCTCCTTGAGGGATGAAGCTAAAGGGGCTCCCGTTCCAATCGTCGAAACGATCCGGCTTGAACAGCGCCGGCTGATCCCACAGACGGGGATGATGATTCGTTCCGTATAAGTCGAGGATCGTGAGCACGCCTTTATCAAATGCATATCCGTTCCAGGTGAAATCCTTCCGTGCACGCGCAGGCGCAAAGGGGAAGAAGGGGTAGAACCGCCGGACTTCCTGGACAAAATTCTTGAGCTGCTTCTCGTCGGACATCATCAATTTTTCACGCTCTTCGGGCTGCTGAATGACAGCTAAAGCAGTAAAGCACACGTAAATGGCAACCGCTACGATGGGGCGGAGAATGTTCAGGATCTCTACCGCTGCGGTTTTCTTATCCAGGAGCTCGCCCCTAAGATTGCGGTGCCAGGATATTGTATGCAGGGCGCTGCCCTGCTTGGGGTCGAATACTCCACTGCGCACGTCAACTACGAGCTCTTGTATCCATTTTTCCGCTTTAGCCCGGGCATTTTTTCCTTTCCTGTGCTTGATTCCAAAGGCTGCCGTAGCCTCAATCATGTCAGCAAGCCAGCCCGTTTTCTCTTTCACTTTCGCTTCGGGAAGCGGCACAGCCGCCCATTCACAGGCCACTCGGCACAGAATTTCCTGAGCTTCTTTATAGATCTCGACTTTATCCCCGGATTCCCATCGATTTACAGCCAGTTCCCAATGTTTACGGGTGATTTCTCTCATGCTGCCAAGAGCTTCCCTGGACATCATCGACATAAACATCGCTTTGCGATGATGATGCTCTTCGCCATCCAGCGTCTGGACTCCGTCTTCACCAAACAGGGTTTTCAGCACGCGTTTCGGCGCTGCACCGCTACGAACAAACTTCTCCTGATCATAAAATAGTCTGGCCGCTTCTTCTCCACGCATGCAGATGGCACGTTCCCCCAATAGACGCGTCTCGAACAGATCAGATTGAAAGCCGATGGTTCTGTTGGTAATGAACAAATAACCTTCGCGCAGCACATTCAAGCTGTGATCCAGCCCCTCTTCCTTGGGCATCGGTTTAATATTTTCCATAGTGATTGCCTCCTGGTTATTCATGATTAGAAATGAAAACGTGCGTCCAACACAATACATCTTAAATACCCGTTCTCATCCGATTTGAACAAACCAAGTTTAACCATTATGTCAAAAGACTACACGCCAGAACCTGATCGCCAAACGACCGGATATCCTCCAGATAGTCATAGCCCGGCGGGTTAGGCTCCGCCTGGTTATACATCCGAACAGCAACGATTTTGTGATCGGGGATGACCAAGCAGGTGCAGCGGTGATTCCTAATATTTGATATGTACCGCCGGGGAGCGTGCTGCTTATTTCCGAGATGGCTCTCGGTTTATATGAATGACTCGAGCTCTCCGTTTCTTTGGGAAGGCTCGAGTCACCATTCTTCAGCTCGTATGTTAAATATGGATGCTGCGCTTAGCCTCTGCTCACGAATTTCTTAGCGTTGTCTACTTTCAGCTTTTTGACGTGTCGAGTTAATAGGTCCTTGTCACTTATGATCCAGGTGTGATTCTTGGAGTTCCGTCTTCGGTTCGCTATGAAATGGTAGGGACTACCAGAGTATATTCTAAAGTTACGAGTTATACAATCAGCACAAAATTTGACGCATTCGCTGCGATTTTGGTTCGGAAATGCTACCTGATTGAATACGTGCCGTTTAACCAGAAGGGTCGCCCCCTGAACAAGGGGAACCCATCGATTGGCCATGTTGGGGTAACGGTACAGAAGATCCTTTTGACCGGCAAGCTGCATGAAATGTGCTCTTTTTCCTACAATATCAGCACGAGTCTTGATCATGAGGCGGACGCTATCCTTCAGATAATCGGGAGCGTAATAATCATCGTCATCAAATTTAGCAATGATGCTGTGCCTAGCGACCTTTACACCAAAATTGAGGCAGCTGCCGAGTGATAGTTCAGTAGGCTTCTTATATATTCTCACGTTACGATATAGCTTGGCTGCCAGTTGAACTTCCGATAGTCCCAGGCTGTCATGATTTAATATGATGATTAACTCTTTGAGCCTGTAATGCTGTCTGGCGTAATTTTCTAACAGATTGTGCAGGCATTCCGGTCTTTTGGTACAGGTGATGATCGAAACGGCAGGCTGTGAGGGAGATAATGACGTTCTCGTCAAGTTCGATCGCCTCCGAATTTCCTCTGAACGAATGTTTTGTAGTCTTTTACATTCGGAACTTTAGGGTGCTTGTCGGTAAGTTCTTTATCGCTGATCACCCACGTATGGCTTGATGAATTTTTCCTTCGTATTGCTGCAAAATTATACTTATCACCGGAATAGATCCTGTAGCCCTTACTCTTGCTTCTCATGCAAAAAAGATCGTCCTCACCGACGTTTTGATTTGGAAATCGCACTTTGTTATGGAGGTTCTTTTTAAACATGATCGTAGCACCAGGCAATCTGGTTACGGGGCGGTTTTCATCGTTAGGAAAACGTAGAATAAGAGTTTTGGAGCCTTGTAAATACATATAATGTGCGCGTTTCCCTATAATATCGGCGTTCGATCTTCTTAATGACTTCAGGCTGTCCGACAAATAATGGGGGGCGTAATAGTCGTCGTCATCGAATTTGGCAATGATGCCGTATTTCGTTTTGCTTACGGCGTAATTTAGACACGCGCCGAGAGTGACATGTTCTGGCATGCGGTAAATTTGTATGTTTCGATGCTTTTTGGCCATTTGTTGGTAAGGAGAGAGGGCGATTGAACTATCGTTGATAACGATAATGAGCTCTTTTTTGGGGTGGGATTGTCTAGTGAAATTATGAAACAAGTTTTTAATATAATTGGGGCGATTGGTACAGGTAATAACGGATACGCCTTGCGGTTTTGAACTGTTGTTAAAGCTAGCTGCCATTACATCACTCTCCTTTTCTGTAAAGATGATTCATATATCACATTAGAATATGTAAACTATAAATAGAGGTAACGGCATTACTACTCAATCACTTTAAATTTTTCATTATAGGAGGGCTTCAAGATGAAAGAGGGATGGGAACGCTCAGTTCCCCCGATGCAATTAGACATCACACAAATTCATGATATGATAGCGCCCGTATTCCCCGGTAAAAAAGTAACAGCCGCTGAACGGATTGGTACCGGACTTAGCAATACCAACTACAAAATTCGTCTGGAAGACAGTACAGAGCCTTACGTGCTGCGCTTATTCAGGAAGGGTCGGGAAGTTGCCGACAAAGAACTGGCAATCATTCGAAAGGTAAACCAAACCGTTCCTGTTGCTGATTATATCTATGCCGATATGAGCTGCAGCGTATTTGATAAGCCATGGGCGGTAATGGAGTGGAAGGAAGGCGATCTTCTTCGTGATGTGATGCGCAACGGAAGCGAGCAGGATCTCATTGCCGCTGCAGCCTCCGCTGGACGCATTCTCGCCAACATACACAAGCACACATTTACGGATTCCGGATTCTTCAATGGGGACATGAAAGTCCAGGATCCGATGAGGATGGACGGGGAACGGTTTCTCGCATTTATTGAACAAAGCCTCTTTCAGGATCCATGCGGCCAATGGCTCGGGGAAGAGCTGGCTCAATCGGTATGGTCCTTCAGTCGAACGTGCAGTCATTTATTTTCGGAGCTAGAAGATACGCCCGTGCTTGTTCACTCGGACTATAACGGCTTAAATATATTAATGCGGAATGATGCTGGTGGATGTGCGGTTTCGGCAGTGCTTGACTGGGAGGACGCTTTTTCATGGAACCGATACGTAGATATAGCCAATATGCTTCGATACGAACGCAATGGATCTGTATTTGAAAAGAACTTTATTCATGCATATCGTGAGGAAGGATCGGTTCTGCATGATCACTGGAAAATCCTATCCAAGCTTGAGGATCTCGTTGCCTTGTGCGATATGTCAACCCATTCCAGCTTGGCCACGCCCAATCGAATGCATGATTTACAGCGTTTAATTGCGGAAACCGTACAGGTTACGAATGGCTGATTTTTTTTTCCATGCATAAATCAAAATAAAGAAATTGGATTGCATTATAGATATTACTTGTCTATAATGGATATCATAAATCTATAATAATATTTGTCCATGGCAATCTTCCTTGGGCATGGAGAAATAAACAAGAAGTCATGTCTTCTTGTGTTCTTATTATGGATATTAAAGATCCGGAAAGGTGTTGGTATAAATGAGTGAACAAATGCATGATGTCCTTATTATTGGCGGGGGGCCGGCAGGCTTGAATGCTGCGTTGGTATTGGGGAGAGCGAGAAAAGATGTGGTGTTGATCGATGAAGGGAAGCCGCGTAATAGAGTTACCCGCGAGACTCATGGTTTTCTTACCCGAGACGGTGTCAGCCCATCGGAATTTCGCCGCATCGCAAGGGAGCAGATTAGCGCGTATCCTTCTGTCCGTTTCGTAGAGGATACTGCCGCTTCGGTCTCAGGTGTTGATGGTGATTTTCAAATTACAACAGGACAAGGGACGGTATATCGCGGTAAAAAGCTCCTCTTTGCCGTCGGGAAGAAAGATAGCCCATTGGATATTAACGGATTGGCAGACGTATATGGAAAAAGTGCCTTTGTCTGCCCATATTGCGATGGATGGGAACTGCGGGATCAGCCGCTTGTCGTGATTGCCAAGGGTGCGGGTGCAGCGCACTTTGCCAAAGTCATTGCAGGATGGACTGATCATTATACGATCTGTACCCATGGACCGGATGAACTGACGGATGAACAGCGCCAAGAATTGGAGGAGCGTAACATCCCCGTATTCAGCTCCCCGATTCATCGCATTGAGTCGAACGAAGGGATGGTACAGCAAGTCGTGCTGGAGGATGGAGAGGTCATTCCTTGCACGGGCATCTTCTTCGCGCCGAAGCTGGTCTCCGGCTCAGAATTGCCGGCCGCGATCGGCTGTCAAATCAATGAAGCCGGAAGCGTGGTCATTGATGCCTTCGGTAAAACGAGTGTGTCAGGCGTCTATAGTGCCGGTGATGCAGCCACGGAAATGTATCAGGCCATTGCCGCCGCTTCGATGGGAGCAATGGCAGCGGCGGCCATCAATGGTGAGCTGCTTAACGAACGCTGGAATCGTTAAACATGAATATGCGAAAGGCAAGCTTGGTTATGATCCATGCTTGCTTTTTTTATGCCCTTCGGGGATTTTTTGATTATAAATGATTGTTACACTCCGGGGTGGTACCGTTTTTGGGTATGATGGAATCATCAAGTAAAAGGAAGGGTGTTTGGGATGAGAAAAACGATGGATTACATCATGAATCAAGTTTGGAGGGATATGAACATGTAACCCTCCGACATTATGGAGGAGATATATTTGAATTCACGAACCAAGAAATTTTTGTCCTATTATAAACCGTATCTGGGGTTATTATTTGCAGACTTGGCATGTGCTTTTGTTGTTTCGGCAATTACACTGATGCTTCCGCTGTGTATAAGGTATATCACCATCAATGTGTTGGAAGGGAATTCCCCGAATCCGCTGAATCAAATCTATGCAGTGGGTGCTGTCATGCTGGCCATGGTCCTCATTCATACTTTCTGCGATATGTTCATCTCCTATAAAGGGCATATGATGGGAGCTTATATGGAGAGTGACATGAGACGGGAGCTGTTTGACCATTTTCAGAAGCTGTCTTTTGGTTTCTATGATGAGAACAAGACAGGGCAGCTCATGACCCGCACCACCAATGACATTCTGTCGCTAACCGAATTGTATCACCATGGACCCGAAGATATCGTCATTTCCGTTCTGAAGTTCCTGGGGGCATTCATCATCTTAATGTACATTGACGTGAAGCTTACCTTGATCGTGTTTCTCTTTCTGCCGGTCATGGCCGTGTTTGCTTTTTATTTTAATAAGAAGATGAATGTGGCGCTGCGGGTTAGCAAGGATCGGATCGGGGATATCAACGCCCAGGTGGAGGACTCTCTATCGGGTATCCGCGTGGTGAAGTCGTTTACGAATGAATATGTGGAGAGGAAAAAGTTCGCTTATGCTAATGGGCGGTTCGTTGACAGCAGAAGGGAAGGGTATAAGAATGAAACCTACTTTCACGAAGGGTTGGTCGGGTTTACCCAACTCATTACCATAGCGGTCATTGTGTTTGGCGGAGCGGCAATCGTGGATGCCTCGCTGGAACTGGCGGATTTGTTGACCTTTTTCTTGTGCATCGGCATTCTGATCGAACCGATCCAGAGACTGGTTAATTTCGCCAGGCTGTATCAGGAGGGCATTACGGGATTCGACCGGTTCATGGAGATTCTGGAGGTAGAGCCGGATATCGAGGATTCCGTTAATGCTGCGGTGATCACGCAGGTTCAGGGGAATATCACATTTCAGAACGTCAGCTTCAGATATAAAGATAACTACGGATACGTGCTGAAACAGGTATCGCTGGATATCAAGCCAGGCGAGTATGTGGCATTGGTAGGTCCCTCCGGCGTAGGCAAGACGACTTTGTGTTCGTTGATTCCACGTTTCTATGAAGTAAGTGAAGGACGCATTATGCTGGATGGACGCGATATCAGGGATATCACCCAGCACTCGTTAAGAAGGCATATTGGGATTGTTCAGCAAGATGTATATTTGTTTGCAGGAACCGTCTTCGATAACATCCGGTATGGCAAAATGGAGGCCAGCGAGGAAGAAATCATCGAAGCTGCGAAAAGAGCAAATGCCCATGATTTCATCATGGGACTGCCGGAAGGTTATGATACGGATATCGGGCAGCGCGGCGTCAAGTTGTCCGGAGGACAGAAGCAGCGGCTCAGCATTGCACGTGTGTTCCTGAAGAATCCGCCGATCCTTATATTTGATGAAGCGACCAGCTCCCTGGATAATGAAAGCGAGAGAGCCGTCCAGGATTCGCTGGAACGGTTGAGCAATAATCGCACAACGCTTGTCATCGCGCATCGCCTGACAACGGTACGGAATGCGCAGCGAATCGTCGTGTTATCCGAGGACGGAATTGAGGAACAGGGCACGCATGATGAATTAATTGCCCGTCAAGGCGCGTATGCGAATTTATACAATATGCAATTAACCATATAAGCAGGAAGAAAGGCGATTTGTGAACGGTTTATGCACCGTCAGCAAATCGCCTTTTCCTATTGTTGGATCGATTTATTGATTGCGTTTGTTACGTTGTCCTATTCCAATCGAAAAACGGAATTTAACCTTGAAGCGTTTTTCCAGGCTGCTGGTCTTCCACTTCCTTGATTGCGTTGTCCTCGTCTTGTACTTTCTCCTTCGAAGAACTAAACCATCCGATAACGGCAATCAGCACGAGAACAATATAGAAGGATGCCTTCCAGATCGAGCTCTCAGGGAAGTGATGGTCGATAAGGGCAACATCGGGATGCGCAAGGGTGATGACTGCAAGTTTGACCCCTACCCAACCGACAATGAGGAATGCCGCCACTTCAAGTCCGGGGCGCTGCTGCAGCAGCTTCACGAAGTAGGATGCCGCAAACCGCATGATGATCAGACCGATGAATCCTCCCAGGAAGATGACGATGAATTGACCTCCGTCCAGGCCGCCGATGTTCGCCAGACCGCTTGGAGGCAGTGCTACAGCCAGTGCTACGGCTGCAAGTATCGAGTCTACCGCAAACGCGATGTCTGCAACTTCGACTTTGAAGACGGTCATCCAGAAGCCGGATTGCTTCTTGGGTTTGTCTGGTAGAGGCTTGGCGTCTTCCGTCGGTTTCTTGCCTTTGATCACGTGTTTCAATGTGTGATTGATCGAAATGTAGAGAAGATAGAGTGCGCCAATGGCTTGCACCTGCCATACGTCAACCAAGAACGAGATTAAGAACAGCGATCCGATGCGGAATACAAACGCTCCGAGCAATCCGTAAAATAAAGCCTTTTTACGCTGCTCCTCAGGTAAATGCTTTACCATAATGGCAAGGACCAGCGCATTATCTGCTGCGAGCAACCCTTCCAGTGCGATGAGCACCAACAGTACCCACCCATACTCCAATAAAAGCTCCATACCCATTCCTCCCAGTTGTTTAATTGAAGGTACAAAAGAAAAGGACCTCCACCGGCAGGTGAAGGCCCCTCATAATCAAAAAGAGACCTTCACCACAGAGTGTGTGGTAAAGGTCTCGCAAACAACGTATCGTTGCCAACAAAGCCGGGGAAATTTCCCGGAATGACGACTTTGTTGTGTCAGCTACTCCCCTTTAATCACGTTCCTGCATAACTGATTTCGTTATCAGTTAAGCCGTGATATAAAGATATATATTTTTTGGGGATTAGTCAAGCTTTTTTTACTTGAATTCAGCAGAATACGACTCCATTGGAACGGGGCTATTCTTGATGGTAGAGCGTCTCCTCACGTTTACATTAACGCTCGATATAACAACGCTAAGAAACACTAGAGCAGCACCCAAATATTGATTGGAATTCAGGATCTCGTGAGCAAACCAGAATCCGACCAGCGCCGCGAATACAGGCTCCAGGGAAAATACAAGTCCCGTCCGGGCAGCCGTCGTATATTTTTGGGCAATCGTCTGAAAGATGAACCCGACCGCGGTGCATACAACGCTAAGAACAAGGACGGCAATCCACGAGTTGGTCGTGCTTGGCCATACTGGAGCTTCAAAGAGCAGAGACGAGATGAACGCATACAATCCGGTGAATCCAAGCTGCAGGATGCCAAGGCTTAGCGTATCGACCTTCTGCGCGGCAGTGCTTACCAAATTGATATGAAGCGCATAACATAATGCCGCAGCTATGCAGAACAGATCACCCATCTTAAATGTGAAAGGAAGCTGGATGGTTAACAGCGCGATGCCGGTTAAGGCTAGCACAATACTGACAACCACTTTGTTCTCTATTTTTTTCTTAAATAGAAACGTATGTAATAAGGGGACAAACACTACCGTTAGACTGACCAGAAATCCGGCATTGGATGTTGTCGTGGTCTTCAGACCGAAGGTAAGTGCAGTGAACATGATAAATAATATAAAGCCAAGGAGCATGGCATACCGAATCGTCTTTACGTTAACCTGGCGCAAGCGGGGGAAAAAGATAACACCTGCAAGTATAAAGGCCAATCCAAAGCGTAGGGCTATCAAATTAAACTCTCCTAGCGAATCCAGTCCCATTTTCATAAAAAGATAGGACGAGCCCCAACAAATGGTAATGAACAAAATCATAAGATCGGCCTTCAGCGGTTTCAAGTTCTATTTCCTCCTTCAAGTGATTGAACAGAATCAGTATACTCACGTACAATAGACAAGTAAAACGAATGTTTCTAATGATAAATATGAGTAAAATTCATGTATAAATGATCAGGAGGAATTCCCTTGAGTATTAATAAATTCAAAGTTCTATTAAAGGTCGTCGAGCTCGGAAGCTTGACCCAAGCCGCCGAAGTGATGGGATTTACGCAGTCCGGTGTCAGCCATATGATCAGCAGCCTGGAAGATGAGTTTGGTTTCTCGTTGCTGATCCGGAACCGTTCAGGAGCGAAGCTGACAACCAATGGCGAAGAGATTCTGAAGACGATACGGGAAATATTGAAATGGAACGAACATTTGGAACAACAGGTGGCTTCCATTCATGGAATCGAGCTGGGAACCATTCACATCGGTACCTTCACCAGTGTCGGTGTTCACTGGCTGCCGGGAATTATTCAGGATTTCCAGCGGGATTATCCCCATATCGAGATTCGTTTGGTCGAAGGAGATTACAGGGAAATCGAGGATTGGATCGCGGAGGGCAAGATTGATTGCGGGTTCCTGTCACTTCCAACGTCGGATACATTCGATGCGATTCCCCTGCATCAAGACCCGATGCTTGTATTGCTGCCAATGGAACATCCGCTTAGTTCTGAGGAATCTATTACATTGACCCAGATTGAGAATGAACCGTTTATTATGCCCAGCCAAGGTTCCGATTATGATGTGAACCGGATGCTGGAGAAGGCCCGGATCAAGCCGGATATCAAATATACACTTGGTGATGATTATGCCATTATGGCCATGGTGGAGAAGGGCCTCGGCATCAGCATTCTTCCTGAACTTGTGCTGCGAGGGCAGCAGCGGAATATACGGCTGATCGAATTGAAGGAGAAGAGCTTCAGATCGCTCGGCATTGCCGTAAACTCCATGCGGGAGATATCTCCGGCTACGAAGCGATTCTTGAATTATGTTAAGAGTTATCCCAAGCTGTAGCTGCGATAAGGACGCTAAATGAGGCTTATACCCGGCATCCAGACTCTATCACACGGCAGGAGTTTCGTTCATGATCATTCACTACATAAAATAATGGGTGTCACAAAATCGCTTGTTGGGATTGTTCTATAGGTAAACAAAGAAGGAGGTGAGCTCGCTTGCAGCCAACCATCCCCGGGGAAGCGGAAGGAAAAAGAGAAGCCATTGAAGCGGTTGTAGAACAAGGTAAATCAGGAGATAAACACGCATACCGAGCGATCATTCTCCAGTTTGAGCGGCAGATGTACACGTACTGCTACTATATTCTGAAAAATCATGCGGAGACTGAAGATGCGGTACAAGAAATTTTTATTCGTGCCTATGAACATATTCATCAGTACAAGAGACAAGTGTCTTTCTCTGCCTGGTTGTATAAAATGGCCTATCACTGCGATTATAGCGCGAGCATGGTCTATTATGAGCTGGTGGATGATCAAGGAAATGTGCTGACTCCGCGGAAGTTTGATTACTTTCACAGCAAGCCTAAGACCGAATATCATGTCGATCAACTGTTCAGCCCTGTAAACGGAACTCCGAAATCCATAACGATTAAGCCGTTTACCCTGACCGTAAACAACAAGGATTGGAGTGTTATTGGACAAGACAAGGATAGCTTAGGAGATAAAACCTATCTGAAGGATCTGGAAATGACCATTCCGGTTCAGCCTTAACAACGAGTGTAAATATAGAAGAGGCCCGCATATGCTGCGGGCCTCTCTCTCATTCTTCATCATTCTCGCTTATGTTTCGGCTCGGAATGTTTTGCCTAACGAGTTGCCAAGGCCATAATAATGCCGGAAATTATATATTATCGGGCTCCATTTGGCTGCATCAATGTGATGTTCATTCAAGACGATGTCGTGATGGGCATGCACGTGTACAGCCTCTGTTTCGACAATGGCAAACATGGAAGAATAGTCAGGAAACCGAATGTGATTGACCCTGGCTTCAATCTGTATCGGACACTCCATGATACGAGTTGGCTTTACCGTGACAGAATCCGCAGGAGTTAAACCGCTAATCGCGTATTTATCTTTTTCATATGTAAAACCGTTCTTTGCCTTACCATCAGGAACCGGATATTTTCCTGTATGAGGGGCTAATTGTTCAACATTTTCCCATAAGGAAGGGTCAGGAAGGTTGATGACACATTCCGGATGCCTTTCCAAGTTCTCTATCGCTTTACCCCCGAGTCCGATTCCTAAAATAATGTAATCTCCCAGCGCCCACGAAGAGGATATGGGACTAATATTTACGGTATTATCTTCATTTAGCGTATTGAGTAAAATAACCGGGGTTCCATAATATAGAATTTTCGGTTTAATGATATCCGTGTTGATCATGCCTTTCATTTCCTTCATAAAATGTTCCTCCCATTAACTGTTCTATCCCAAACCATTGTAAAATAGAAAAGGTTCGATGCTCATCGAAATATGGATTACATCAGGAGGGATAGAGATGAATGCGAATTCGAACATAGCACAAGTAGCCTCACTCGTTAGCGATGCTTCTAGAGCGGCTATTTTAACCGTCTTATTGGATGGGCGATATCATCCGGCAAGCGAGCTGGCGTACATGGCAAAAATCAAACCGCAAACGGCCAGCTTCCATTTATCGAAAATGGTGACGGCGAATCTGGTCACTGTCGAACAACAGGGAAGACATCGTTATTACGGGATACAGAATCAGGAGGTTGCCCAGATCATGGAGACACTTCTATCGATATCGCCTCCTGTCGAAATAAGATCATTAAACCAGGCTGCGGAGAATGAAGCCTTACGTCAGGCAAGGACATGCTACGATCATCTGGCGGGGAAATTGGGAATCCAATTGACAAATTCATTGCTCAGCGCCGGTGTCCTATCCGAAGAGGAAGATCAATATACGGTTACAGAAAAAGGAGAGGACTTTTTCAAGGCATTTCAGGTCGATCTGAGTCGTGTTAAGCGCAAACGCCGCTCTTTCACACATCGATGCATGGATTGGAGTGAAAGACGGCATCACCTGGCCGGAGCATTAGGACATGCCCTGCTAGAAAGATTACTCGAGTTACATTGGATACAACGCGTTCCAAGCACAAGAGCGATAAAAATCACACCCGAAGGCAAGAAGGGATTGCAGGAAATATTCCATATTGACGTGGAGTAGGAACGGGGTTTCGGTATAGGAATGATGGTGAAGATCGACGATGCAGATATACTTATGGATGCAGAAAAATGGATGCAGAAAAACGGATGCAGAAAAATTAAAAGGACTGCCCTCGCCTCATCAGAAGATGAAGGGGGGCAGTCCTTGAATTAGAGATTAGCGCAGTGTTTTCAAAGCTCCGCTCCATGCAAGCACTTGGTCAAGCATGCCATTCAGGTTGACGAGATGCAGATCAGCCGGTTTGAACACAGAGCCATTCTCGAAATCAGTGAATAACGAAAGTGCGGGGTGTACACGAACATCCGCTACGGACAATTCGCCCAGAATTCCACGCAGATGTTCGGCAGCACGAGCGCCGCCAACCGAACCATAACTCACGATACCTGCAGCTTTGTTGTTCCATGGCTCACGAGCAAAATCGAGCGCATTTTTCAAAGCGCCAGTAATACTGTGGTTGTATTCTTGTACGATGAAGACAAAGCCGTCAAGACTGTTCAGCTTATTGTTCCAAGCGGTAGCTTGCTCTGTAGCATCAGCTTCGCCAAAAAGCGGCAGCTTGTAATCAGCGATATCAACGATTTCGTAGTTTGCATCTCCGCGTTCATCAGCGATACGTTTAACCCATTCACCTACTTGCGGGCTTAAACGGCCTTGACGTGTGCTGCCTAGAATAATACCGATATTCAATTTGGACATTGTTGTTACCTCCTGATTATTTTAAATTTATTTTATCTGGATGTGTTGGTTATTTTGCATGAGCTAATCATAATCTCAGGGGGTTAACTTTGTCAAGTAGCTTACAAAAAGTTCGTGAAAAATTTTATGGTTTTTTCTGTCCCATTATGGTCTCATTACGGTCCCATGCGGCAGGATATGTTCCTGAAAACAAACGGTGTTTTGTACCGCGTAGACAGCAGTAATGTTATACTGATCATATGTCCTGGAATAAAATTCCGAACCGGGATAAACGGTAATTCAGCAGCAAAAGTACATATAAAGATTGGAGAGGTGAAGCAAGTATGGAACTTAGACAATTAAGATCCGATGAGTTTGAGATCAGCACAAAATTATCCGAATATGCCTTTCAATATAAGCTAACACCGGAGCAGCGAGAATCCAATCAAAAGCATTTTAAACCTGAACGCTTCTGGGGGATTTTTGACGGAGAAGAGCTGCAAGCGAAACTGACCATCATCCCGCTGCAAGTTTATGTGCATGGAGACATATTCGATATGGGCGGTATTGCCGGTGTGGCAACATGGCCCGAGAACCGCAGGCAGGGACATGTATCCACCTTGCTCAAGCATGCATTGCAAGAGATGAAGAGCAAAGGCCAGACCCTTTCCTTCCTTCATCCGTTTTCGATCCCGTTCTATCGTAAATTTGGCTGGGAACTTTACGCGGAATACAAAAAGTACACCATTCCGGTATCTAAATTCCCGCGTAAGGTGGAAGTGCCGGGCCGCATTGTAAGAGGCGTAACCGATATTCCAACACTCGACGGCATGTATCAAGCCTATGCCAGCCGCTATAACGGTACGCTTGTGCGGGATGAAGCATGGTGGGCAAGATTCGTGCTGCAGGGCGACAATCACAGCGTTGTTTATTATTCAGCGGAGGGCAAACCGACGGGCTACGCATTATATGAGCTCAAAGACAAAGATCTCGTGTGCGACGAATTTGTGTACCTGAATGAAGAAGCAAGAAGCGCACTCTGGACCTTTTTTGGAAACCATGATTCCAGGATTGAGCAGGCTACGATGACGATGGTACCTGGAGATGATCAGCTGCCATTCATGCTGCCGGATCCACGCGTTACCCAGGAAGTGGTTCCATACTTCATGGCCCGCATCGTAGATTTAAAATCCTTTGTGGAGCAGTACGCTTTTGAGGCTGATCAGGAAGCCGTTATGACCATAGAGGTGGAAGATTCCGCTGCGCCTTGGAATGCGGGCAGATGGAGGTTGTCCGTTAATCAAGAGGGGAAAGCGGAGCTTTCGGAGCTTCCGACCGATCAAGGGGAGCAGGCTGATCTGACCACCGATATTCAGACGTTGACTGCGCTGTTTACGGGATACAAAAGAGCACAGGCGCTTCATGCCATTCACCGGCTATCCGGGAATCCAAAGACTGTAAAACACCTGGAAACGATGATTCCCGCTGGTCAAACCTACCTCATGGATTTCTTTTGAGAAAGGGAGAAGACTTGGTAATTCGCAGGCTGTTGCCTGAAGAACTGGGGCGTCTCTTGGAAACGATCAACAGAGAGCAGCACTTCTTATATTATTCCTACCTTACGTTCCGGAAGAATCAAACCGTTCACTATGGACAGTTCTCAGAACATGGAGAGCTGCTGGGTGTTACGGCCTTCCTGAAAGGTCTGCCTTTCTACGCCTTTTCGGTTTATCCCCTTCAGACATCGTTTCGTTTTCGGTCCGTGTTGTCCCAAATGATACAAGATCTGGAATTACCGGATGGGGCATTAGGGAGCTTTATCGTGAGTGAGGATGAATGGGAGGTTCTAAATCCTGAGATTGATGTGATGAAACCTCCCGCAGGCATCCTTCTCATGAAGCATCGGCATCTTGAAGATTTGCCTTTAGGGGATAACGAAGTGTTTCGTTTAGATCCCTCGTACTTTGATATGATCGAGTCGAAAATGGCGGAGTTCCATTCGATGGCTTTTGCAAGGGAAGAGCTTCAGAATCCGTTCTATGGGGTTGTTCAGGATCAGGAGCTCATCGCTGTCGGCGGATACCATATTTATAGCGATGATTATGTGGAGCTTGGGAATATCGGCACGGATGCTGCGTGGAGGAGACAAGGGTACGGCAAAAAGGTATGCGCGGAATTGACCCGTAAGGGGCGTGCAGTCACTCCCCATGTGTATCTGAATGTGCTGGAGGATAACCTAAGCGCGGTACGTTTATATCAGTCCCTGGGATATGTTACGGTGTGTAAACAATATATCGTAGAATTCGCACTGTAATTTATAGAGACGAAACAAAAAAAGCCTGACAAATCAGGCTTTTTTTGTTTTTTAGCGGAGTCGTGCAGGTTCAATCCCGAACCTCCCGCTTGGAATAAACATAAAGCTTGCCGTCATCTCCATATTCCGCGTAAGCGATATCTTCCAGGGAGTCATAACCTTGTTCCCGCGCTTTCGATTGGATCACGCTCTGTTCAATGTGCTTGCCCAGCATCGATTCCTCGAGCAGTTTTCCCTTGTCGATGACCGTTACCGTAAAGTTATCCGGCTTGGCTTCCATGCCCATATCCTGGGCCGTAGGCGGCTCGTACTCAGGTTTGCGCATGACAGACAGCGATCCGTCCGTTTCCAGAATGGCATATTTAACTTCAGTAAGCGAGAAAATTCTTTGACGTCTCAGCATGGATAACAGCTGTTTATATTCCATATCGTATTTATTTAGCAATTTTTGGTTGAGTTTACCGTTATCGATCAGAAGCACCGCCCGGCCTTCCGTTAAATATCCGAACTTAACAAAGTGGGTGGTTGCCTTCTCGAAGAGGTAAGACATCGTCGTCCACAGCGCAAGAGCGAATAACAAATGATATAGGTTTACCTTATCATCATAGAGGCTTGCCCCGACGATTTCACTCAGAATTAAGGAAGACAAGAAGTCAAGCGGTGTAAGCTGGCTGATGGTTTTTCTCCCCGTAACAAATGTGATGATCCATAACCCGAAAAAGCTGATGATCAGTTTGACCCCTAAATCCATAAACATATCCATGGACAACCCTCCTTCAGCGTTAATGTCATATGGTAAGATATTAAACGTTTTGGCTTCAAGGAGAAACAAGGGAGATTTAACCGCCCATTTCGAGGGTTGACGATTACTTGAGAATTTTCGATACGCTCTCCCTGATCCCTAAGAACTTTACCTTTTTAAATCAACCACTTGAAAGCGACGCGACGTCATCTTGTAAGATGTGTTTTGTGATAGAAAATTACGATCTATGTCATAAATACATACAGGAGGAGATGGACGGAATGAACAAGGGAGATGTCATTATTTACGCTTGCGTCATCATTGGAGTGGGTATCGATTTAGCGCTGGGCAGCGCGTTTCCAGGAGTTTTGATTGGTTTAGGCGTTGGATATCTGATTAAAATCTCATTGAACAATTGAGAAAAGCGACCATGATAGAGATGTTTACATAGGATGTATTAGAGGAAACTGGAAGTTATCCATATTAACATGGATCTATCAGTCAGTTTATGTTTGACAATTAGAAAAAACTGACTTATAGTACTTTACAATCAGCGACGATCAAAGACATGATTCTTGAAACGACCTGCCCAGAGAGGGAAGTGATTGGTGAAAGCTTCCTCCGTGATTGCTTCTTGAATTACCCCTTTGTAGCTGTGTTTTTGAACCCTGATCGGTTGTTCGACAATCGACATGGTACTAGAAAACACCGAATCATCCCCGTTACCGGATGTCTGAATGAGGATCCGATGAGCATGCTGCGATTTAGCCGCTGTAAGTCTGGATCAAATTAGGGTGGAACCACGAGCTGAACGCACTCGTCCCTTCGGGATCGAGTGCTTTTTTGCGTTCAATCTAAATTTGATGGAGGGATAACAATGTCAATCGTAGTAACGCTGCCAGACGGAAGTAAAAAGGAGTATCCCGCACAAACGACGATGAATCAAATCGCGGAATCCATTCATTCAGGTCTGAAGAAACAAGCCGTTGCAGCCAAAGTGAATGGGAAACTCGTGGATTTGGATCATGAGCTGTGTGAGGATGCGGAAGTAAGCATCATCACGCTGGATTCAGAGGATGGACTGTACGTGTATCGGCACAGCGCTGCTCATCTGATGGCCCAGGCCGTTAAACGGACGTATGGCAGCCAGTCCGTCCATTTGGGGGTAGGACCTGTCATTGAGGATGGTTTTTATTACGATATGGATTTGGGGCATTCGATTGTGTCTGAAGACTTGATTGCCATTGAGCGTGAAATGCAGAAGATCGTTCAGGAAGACCTGCCGATTATTCGTAAGGAGGTTGGTCGTCAGGAGGCCGAACGTATTTTCCAAGATGACCCGTACAAGACGGAGCTGATCCGCGAATTGCCGGCGGACGAGGTCATTTCGGTGTATGAGCAGGGAGAGTTCGTTGATTTGTGCAGGGGGCCGCATCTTCCTTCAACGGGCAGAATCAAGGCATTTAAATTAATGAGTGTGGCGGGCGCTTATTGGCGGGGGAACTCGGACAATAAAATGCTGCAAAGAATATATGGAACGGCGTTTCCCAAGAAGTCGCAGCTCGAGGAGCATCTGTTGCTGCTTGAAGAGGCCAAGAAACGGGATCATCGGAAGCTGGGAAAAGAGCTCGGGCTCTTTATGTTCTCGGAGGAAGCGCCGGGCATGCCTTTCTTTTTGCCGAACGGGATGATCATCCGCAATGAGCTGGAGTCATTCGCAAGAGGACTTCAGTTCCATTGCGATTATGATGAAGTGCGCACTCCGCTGATGATGAACAAGCGGCTGTGGGAAATGTCCGGTCACTGGGATCACTACAAAGACAATATGTATTTCACGCAAGTGGACGAGACGGAGTATGCGCTGAAGCCGATGAATTGTCCAGGGCATATGTTAGTCTACAAAAACTCGCTGCATTCCTACCGAGAGCTGCCCATTCGCATTTCCGAATTTGGTCAGGTGCACCGCCATGAATTCTCAGGCGCACTGAACGGCATGATGCGGGTGCGCACGTTTTGTCAGGATGATGCGCACATTTTTGTAAGACCCGATCAGATCCAGGAAGAAATCAAACAGGTTATCAATTTTATCAGCCAGGTTTATCAAGTGTTTGGCTTTGATTATACAATCGAGTTATCGACAAGACCGGAAGATTCCATGGGCTCTGAAGAATTGTGGGAGCAGGCGGAGTCCTCCCTGCAGCAGGTGCTGGATCAACTGGGGCTGCCGTACCGGATTAATGAAGGGGATGGGGCGTTTTATGGTCCGAAAATCGATTTTCATATCTTGGATTCCTTAAAGCGAAGCTGGCAATGCGGTACCATCCAACTGGATTTTCAATTCCCTGAAAAATTCGATCTTTCGTATATCGGAGAAGATAATCAGAAGCATCGGCCGGTTGTTATCCACCGGGCGGTATTTGGGTCCATCGAGCGGTTTATCGGGATTCTTACAGAGCATTACGGCGGGGCTTTCCCGATGTGGCTGGCTCCCGTGCAGGTTATGATCATACCGGTATCCGACCATTATATCGATTACTCGTTAAAGGTGAAGAAGCGTCTGGAAAATGCCGGCATACGGGTGAACGTCGATGTAAGAAATGAAAAGCTGGGTTATAAAATCCGTGAAGCGGGTCTGCTGAAAACACCTTACACGCTTGTTCTTGGCGAGAAAGAAATGAACTCCGATCGCGTATCGGTCCGTAAACGGGGCGAGGGCGAACTTGGAGAGAGTGCCCTGGATGATGTGATCGCAAGGCTTCGGAAAGAGATTGAGTCCAGGGGATAAGAACAACCCATTGGTGATATTCATCACCGTGCACGACCCTTTTACATGGTATAATTTGGATAAGTCTGTGGAGCGAAGCCCGTAAATGATGAAGGAGAGAGTACCGTTGCAAACGTACCAGAACAAAGAAGCTTTCATCGCTGAAATTCAACGAACGTATAGCCTCTTTGACCAAGAATTTGAAGACGTTCCAGAGGATAAAAGGAATCTTCGTATTGGCGAAGTCGATAGAACACCCCAAGAGATGATTGCCTATCAGCTGGGATGGCTAGCGCTGGTGATGAGCTGGGAGAAGGATGAACTTGCGGGTAAAGAAGTTACGACGCCAACCCCTGACTTAAAGTGGAATCAGTTGGGGGCGTTGTATCAGCAATTCTATCATACGTATGATGGATATTCTTTGGAAGAATTACGTTCGTTGTTAAAGCAGAGGACGAAAGAATGGTGTGAATGGATCAACGGCTTGCGTGAGGAAGAGTTGTTTCATTCAGGGGTTCGCAAGTGGACGGTAACCAGTGCCAACTGGCCGATGTGGAAATGGCTGCACATCAATTCCGTCGCGCCGTTCAAAAGCTTCAGAACCAAAATCAGAAAGTGGAAAAAGCATGCCGGCTAACCCATATCGCTCGGCAGACATGACGGGCCGTCCCATATAGATTTAGTTGCTTGATGTATGGCTCTCATAAACAGAAAGTTTTGTCAAATAAAGCCATGGCGGTGCTCAGGATATTATTCCCACACCGCTAGGCTTCTGTTTAATCAGATAGAGTTGGTCCATGGTATATTGAATGTACAAAAGAAACCGTTCCTTTGGGTCGTATCTCCATTTTATCCAAGAACGGTTTCTTTGCGTCTAAAAAATCAAGAAATCTGCACGGTGTAGCGGAGAGGACGAATCGATTCCGGACAAGCGTCAGTGCTCGCCTTTGCCCCCACATTTTGTCCTTGCTCAGAACCATTCCAAGAAATGTGGGGGCAACAGCGATAGGAGGAACGATTCGTACATGGAGCGTCTTCTTACAGCAAGAAGGGGGCCTCCCCCAAGATCTAAGATCTTTTGGGATAACCCCTTTTTTTCGTTGGATTCGAACAGGAAGGGACTGGTTTGTTCCTTATTCACCATGTTAGGGGCGCGAAAGTCAAAATATTGCACATCAAGGCAAAAATCGGCTCTACAAGAACTGGGTGACTCTCCTTATCATGAATCGTAATCATGATGGATTTGAAGGGAGCACGAAGTTATGTGGAGTAATGCGATTAATGATGCTGTAGAGAAAATCCGGAAAAACATGGATACCTTCGGGACAACATTTCCCCACGTCAGCAGGGACGGCGCATATTTGCTGAATGACAATGACGACTGGACGAACGGTTTCTGGAGCGGTCTTCTCTGGCTATGTTATGAATACACGGGCGACGAGGCCTTTCGATTGGGGGCAAAACGAACGGTAGAAGATTTTCGCCGCCGCTTTGCAGAAAAAAAGGTGCTTGATCATCACGATATCGGATTTCTGTATTCCTTGTCCTCCAAAGCGGAGTGGATCATTGAGAAGAATGAGAGCGCCCGCCAATTGACGCTTGAGGCTGCGGACTTGCTGCTAAAGCGCTGGCGTCCAGACGGAGGATATATTCAAGCGTGGGGTCCTGAAGGAGATAAACAGGAGGGCGGTCGCATCATTATCGATTGTTTGATGAATCTGCCGCTGCTGTTCTGGGCGGGACAGCAAACCGGCAATCCCGTATATAGAGACATCGCAGTCATGCAGGCGGAGAAGACACGGCGTTATCTGGTGCGGGGAGATGACAGTTCATACCACACCTTTTTCTTCGATCCGCATACGGGGGAGCCGATCGGCGGTGCCACGCATCAGGGCTTTACGAACGGCTCGACATGGACGCGAGGACAAGCGTGGGGGGTGTACGGCTTCGCGCTGGCTTACCAATATACAGGAGATCCTGTATACCTCGATACCTCTAAAAGAATGGCGAGGTATTTCCTAAAGCACTTACCGGAGGATCATGTCGCCTTTTGGGACTTTAATGCTCCCGTAACCGCCGAGACTTATCGCGACAGCTCGGCCTCCGCCATTGTGGCAGCAGGCTTGCTGGAACTGATTGGACATTTGGATGAGGAGGATCCCGAAAGAACCGACTTTGAGCAAGGCCTGGAGGATTCCATGACCTCGCTGGTAAGAAATTATTCTACGATCGGCAAAGTAGCGGAGGGCCTGCTGCAGCATGGTTCTTATCATGTGCGCGGCGGATTGTCCCCGAATGATTTCATGATCTGGGGGGATTATTTTTACCTGGAAGCTTTGATTCGGATGGAGACCGGGCGCAAGGGGTATTGGTATGAACGCTGATGCCACGGAAGCTTCAGTGAATGCCGTATTGGCTCTTTTGAATCTGGAGGATCCCGTTATGCGTTCGATGCAGGATGCAGACGATCAAGGTCATCGGCACGATATGCTGTGTAAGCTGCATAAACACTTCTCCTGTCGGAAGACACCCGGTTGGTGGATGAGCAGTGAGGATAAGCAGAAAATTACGGATTATGTGAAGCAATTCTGTGCAGATGAACTGGAAACCGTCATGAAGACGGCGGATGAGGTGGTGCAGCAGACGTTCCTGTTCCGCTTTCCATGGGATATGGAACGTAGTGTGATTCCCGTTACATTTGACGGTGATATTGACTGGTGCCATATTCCCGATCAAGACGTGGAGTGGGCTTATATGTTGAATCGCCACCGCTACTGGGTGGCGCTGGGACAAGCGTATGCGATGACAGGCGATGAGAAGTATGCGGCGGTGTTTAGCCAGCAGCTCGAAGACTGGATGGATCGGAATCCGGTCCCTGGAGAACCAACGACGGATACGTTGACATGGCGCCCGATCGAGGCGGGTCTGCGCAGCGTGAACTGGATCAAGGCACTTCGATACGTGATCGGTAGCCCTTCCCTGACTCCGTCATTGCTCGGTAAAACGCTGATTTCGCTTCACGAGCACGGGGAGTATCTGGCTGCTTCCTTCACCAGCTGGAAGCATATCAGCAACTGGGGAGTACTGGAAACTTGCGGCTTGTACCATATTGCACTGTTCTTCCCGGAGTTCAGCAAGTCGGCACGGTGGCGGGAAATGGGAGAAGTGAGACTGAAGGAGACGGCGAGGCTTCAAATTATGGCGGATGGCATTCATTGGGAGCAATCGCCTACATACCATCATGAGGTGCTGGCTTGTTATCTTGACTGCATTCACCTTGCCAATCTCAACGGGTTGGAGCTTGACGGTCCATTTCGGCGTACGGTTCACGAGATGGCCGAAGCCTCCCTGTACTGGGCGAAGCCAAATCACAGGCAGCCGATGCTGGGAGACAGCGACGATAGCGATATCCGTGGCATTCTGACCTATGCCGCGTGGTTATTTGGGGATTCCGTTCTGAGATATGGCGGTAATGCTCGACCGGATTATGATAATGCCTGGCTGTTCGACATAGACGGAATCCGGAAGTACAAAGCTATGGTTCCGGCAGAGCCGCCATCCCAGAGTCGAGCTTTTACCCATTCCGGGCATTATACGATGCGAACGGGTTGGGACGAAGAAGCATTGTACCTTTATTTTCACTGCGGCCCGCTTGGCGGAGGCCACGGTCACGCCGATATGCTGCACGTGGATCTCCATGCTTACGGCCGTGATCTGCTCACCGATCTTGGAAGGTACAACTATAGCGACCATACACCGCTGAGAAAAGCATTGAAGGAGAGCTCAGCCCATAACACAACAGTTGTCGACGGAATCGGGTTTACCGGGGTCAGGGACACCTGGTCTTTCGACCGGATGGCCGGACCACTGGGCTGCAAATGGGTCAGTAGGCCGGAGTTTGACTATGTCGAGGGGGCGCATGACGGCTATCTCTATGGGAATGAACCGTTGTATCCGCGGAGAAGGATCATTTTTGTAAAGCCTTATTTTTGGCTGCTGATCGACAGCTTGATGTGCCTTGAGCAGCATACCTTTACCCAGCATTTTCATTTTCCGCACCCGCCAGGAGAAGTCGGAATAGAAGCAGAGTCATTGATATGCCGTACAAACACCCTCGGGGAGGCGAATCTATCGATTATCCCCGTACGCTCAGACGGCCTGCGCGGAGAAGTGGGCGAGGGCGTGATATCCCGCGAATATAACCTGCTGGAACCGAATGCGAATGTGACTTACTCCCGGACGGGAAAAGGATTGATCAGCATCATGCAAGTGCTGTATCCACATCGTCCAGGCGAAACGGATTCTCCGCAAGTCCGTATGGTCCCGATATACCGTCATACGGGTGAGCGGGTTCATGACGGGCAAGCGGAGGCATGTGGGATTCAGCTCCCGGGAATGGAAGAGGAGTTTATTCTCGTTGTTAGTCACCGTGCGCCGTCCGGCCATTATGATTCTTATATGGTGGAGGGCATGCAGATCTTTGGAGAGGTTGTTCTGATGACCCTTCAAGGCAGAAAAAAGCAAGCAACCGTTATCATTTAATGAATGCTTCCAGCACAGAGGACTGATAGAATAAAGAGGACAAGAGCATAAGAGAGGCGTAGAGAACATGTTCAAATTCACCTACTACAAACGCATCCAGCTGTCGTTTCTTTTGCTGATCTTTATTCCGCTGATAGCGGTTTCTATCATTTCGTTTGTTCTGATTCGGGATACGATGGTAGAGAAGCTGCAGCTCAGCAACGAGAATGTCCTGAACGTCATGACGGATGAGCTGAGCAAGACGATTGACGATGTCACGTTTGCTTCCCATTTTATCGTGAACGATACGAATGTTCGCAATATCCTGAAGTCATTCGCAGACACCAAACGGCTGGCTACTTATCAGGATTATGTACATTTTAGACAAATTCAGGACGTATTTTCCCTGATTAATTCCAAGCCGCTGAATAATAACGTTCGCATGTACTTGGTCAACCGTCAGCATTTTGTCATCTCATCCGGCACGGAGGATTTGACCGCCATTAACGGAAGCCTCGACAAACTGATGGAGCGCGTCGATCTCAGTAAACCAGAAACCCTGCAATGGCTTGGGATGGCTGGCGGCGACTCGTCAGGGAAAGGCAAGAGTTATTATATTGCCAGGGTCATCTATGACAGCCGAGAGAAGAGGCAAGTGTCCGTATTACTTAGTGCCGTTTCCGATATTTACTTCAACAAGCTGCTAGGTACGATCGACTTCGGCAAGGTGGCGCTCTTTGATGCAAACGGGGAATTCATCGCAGGCAATTCCGGGTTGATCCCGAATCATACGGAGACCAAGGGCAGTGTCCGAACGGACAGAACCATATTGAAATCGAACTGGAAGCTGGCTTACGAGGCCTTGGAGAAAGAGTGGTCGGGGCAAATCTCCCGAACTTTTTATACCGGTCTTGCCGGGGTTCTGCTGCTGTTTCTCGTGTTCTCCGGGATGTCCATCCTGATCGCCAAGAGGCTGCACAGCCCGATTCTTAAACTGCAGCGGGTCGTACGCCAGTTCGGAATGGGAAACCTGGATGTCAGACTGGAGGTCAAGGGCAAGGATGATATCGCCGAATTGGGGCAGACGCTGAATACGATGCTCGATCAATTGCAGCGGCTGATCCATGATATCGAACAGGAGCAGGAGCAGAAGCGTGTGATGGAGCTCGAGGCCTTGTTTATGCAAATCCGCCCTCATTTTTTGATCAACACGCTGAATTCGATCAAATGCAGCCTGATCTTGACGAAGGATACGCTTCACAGTGGAATTATTGATTCCCTGATGAGTTTGCTCCGAGCCTATCTCAAGGTCAATGAGCCGGCCACCTTACGCGAGGAATGCAGGCTGCTGGGCCACTATGTTGACATTATGAAAATCCGCAATGAAATTCCGCTTCATTTAGAGGTTGATCTGGATCCGGAAACCGAGGGACTCATCTTGCCGAAACTTATTTTGCAGCCCATCGTTGAGAATGCCATCGTCCACGGGCTTGTCGATCATCAAACTCCACGCATTGAGATCCGTTCCCGAAACAACCCGGACGGAATCAGAATCGAGATTATCAACAATGGCTTCGAGGCCGATGAAGACATGCTCCAATGTCTAAACCGTAGACTTGGAAGACCAAGCGGCGAGCAGGATGGAGCTTATGAGAGGGTCGGTCTTATGAATGTGATCCAAAGACTCCGATTGACCTTCGGACAGGAAGCGAGTTTGACACTCGCCAACCTTCCGCAAGGTGGAATGTCAGTTTCACTGTACTTGCCCCAAAGTCATCATCATGGTTTTTTACCAGAGGGAGAGGAAGAATGATGTACAGAGTAATGCTCATAGACGATGATGTTCCTATGCTCAAGGTACTGCAACAGATGATTGACTGGGAGGCAAACAATCTGCAGTTAGCCGGCAGTACGTATTCCAGCGCGAAAGCGATGCATATGTTTGAGGAAGTCCGGCCGGACATTGTCATTACGGATATCGGACTGCCACAGAAAAACGGCATTGAGTTGGCGGACCATTTTATTCGCATGAAGCCGGAAGTTCGGATTATCTTCCTGACGTGTCATGAGGATTTTCATTATGCCCAGCAGGCCGTAAAACTGCAGGCGGATGACTATTTGATCAAAGATCAGCTTACGGCAGAGCAGCTGGAACAGAGCCTCGGCAAATCCATGCACTTGTTAAAGACGCGGGCTGGTCTGATTAATCGCGAGGCAGCGAGTTACAATAGTCAGCTCTTTCGGCAGGATTTGCTGCAAAAGGTAATCAATGGCTCTCCGTCCGAGGCCACCTTGGCTTATGCGGCGCAGATCGGCATCTCCTGGACGTATCCGTGGTTTATGCTGGGGCTGGTCAGCATTCAGCTCTCCAGCTTTGACAAGCGGTTCAGACAATCGGAATTTCCGCTGATTTTATACGCTGTCTACAATATCGCGATGGAATTGTCCGAATCGTATGAAGGGATTACGCCGTTCATGGAGCAGGGGAACATTGTGATTCTGCATAACTTTAGGGTGAATCTCGCACAGAATGCCAGCTTGCATCTCCATAATTATTTGCAGCGGCTGCGTTATCAGTGCGTTCATTTTCTCAAAATACAACCGAACGTGATCGCGGTTACTGACAAAATGGAATTAAGCTCGATTGGCTCCATCTATCAGGAAATTCTTCATGACAAATGCGAGTTTTATGAAAATTCCGAATATACGATATCCGAAATTTCTCAAATAAGGTCGCGGTGGTTTCAAGCCGCGCCTCAGGGATTTCTTGATAGCTACGTTTCGGAGCTGGAACGGAAACTCATCAAGCAGGATCTCGACGGTATCCGCACGACCCTGCACAAAATCGCCGGCAACGCGAAAGAGCTGTCGATTGATCCGGCCGACTTTGCCAGGGATCTTTCCTCCATGCTGCGAGGTATCGAGCTGATGTTCTCCAGTCTCAAATTCGATGAGGATCTGTTTGCTTATCTTGCTTTAGCTCGCACCTTGGAGGATATGATGGAACTGGTGGAGAGAAAGCTGACCCAGATTATCGGAACCCGGCAAGCGGGAGTGGGAAGCTCCACGAATGAGCCGAAGCTGCAGGTGATCCAGCAATATATCGATCAGCATCTTGACGATAACATTACGTCGATCGATATGGCACGCTATCTGTTTTTGAATCCGAGCTATTTTTCGCGATATTTCAAACGGATGACGGGGTTGACCTTTACGGATTACGTGCATCAATACAAAATGAAGATGGCCACCAAAATGCTCAGAATGTCCGGACAAAATCTGGAGTCTCTGGCCATGGGATTAGGTTATTCGGATCGGACGTATTTTTCAAAAGTGTTTAAAAAATACGTGGGGACCACGCCCAGCGAATATAAAGCGAAGTACACCGCGCGAAAGTAAGCGGACCGTTACGATTTAATTCGCAGCTGCAAGAGCAAGCCGCCCGAACAAGGGCTTTTTAAGATTTTAGAATGTATACGTTTTAAGCGAAGCGCAAGAAATAATATATTCGCATTTATATGTTTTGGGGTCCCCGCAAAGTATTTGGAATAAGCATCGAAGCATAGGCTCCACTTTGTGGGGCTTTTTGTTTTGGGCTCCTGCAAAGTAGCTGGAGTAAGCATCGAAGGCATAGGCTCCACTTTGTGGGGCTATATTAGGTCAAAATCTTGCACATGGCTGGTCATAATCCCTCCTACTTGCCGATGGCGGATATATTACTATAATGACAACTTACAAATTGTTGAGGTGATGCTACATGGAGGCTGTACAACAACCAGTGCCCAAGAGCCGGCGGAAGTTTTGGACTCCCAAGCGGAAAGAGGCTTTGATTGGGTGGCTGTTTCTGGCCCCGGAAATCGTCGGGATGCTGCTATTAAACGTGTTTGCTCTTGGATTTTCTTTGTATTTAAGTTTATCCGATTGGGACATGCTGTCGGGTGTCCAGGGGATCGAGTTTACCGGACTGGATAACTACATCAAGATGTTCCATGATCCGACCATTATTCAAGCGATAAAAAACAATTTGATCTATATGGTTCTTACGGTGCCGATCCCGATTGCCATTGCTCTGGTGCTATCGGTTTTGATTCACAACAGCGTGTTCTTCAAGAGTTATTTTAAAGTCGCGTTTTTCATTCCTTATATCTCTTCGATTATTGCAGTTGCTGCGGTGTGGAGTGCATTATTCCACCCATCGCTGGGACCGATCAACCAGTTTCTGATGGATCTCGGGATCAGCAATCCGCCGAAATGGCTGGTCGATCCAAAAACGTCGCTCTTGGCGATCTCGATTATCAGTTCCTGGGCGGGCCTGGGCTACACAATCATTATCTATATGGCAGGGCTCACGAACATTTCGAATGAGATTTACGAAGCGGCGGATATTGACGGTGCCAGTGCAATTAAAAAGTTTTTTGCCATCACGGTTCCGATGCTTCGTCCAACAACCTTCTTCCTGTTGATTACGATGTTGATCGGCTCGTTTAAAGTGTTTGACATCATTGCATTTTTAACGGAAGGCGGCCCGAACAATTCTTCTACCGTGCTTGTATTCCGCATCTATGAGGAAGGCTTTCAATATTACAATATGGGATACGCTTCGGCCATTTCCTGGCTGCTGTTCGCGATTATCGGTCTGATTACCGCGCTCACCTGGAAAATGAGAAATGAAGAATAAGGAGGGAGAGGAATGTACATGCAGCTTCTTCGAAAAAACCTGTCCAAAGTGGTAGTCACCTTTATCATGGGGGCATTGTCCATTGTGTTTCTCGTTCCGCTCATCTGGATGATTTCCGCGGCTTTTAAATATGAGAAGGATGTTATGCGATTCCCGATTCAATGGATACCGGAAAAGGTGAATCTGGCGTACAATTTCAAGATGGTCTGGATGGGAAGAGTTCCCTTCTATGATTTCTATTTTAATTCTTTTAAAATAGCGATTATTACGACCCTAATCACCCTGATTATCTCTTCCATGGCAGGTTATGCGCTAACGAAGATTCGATTCAAGGGACGGAATCTTGTTTTTATGGCCTTGCTCTCGTTCATGATCATTCCGGATCAGGCGACGCTCATTCCGCGGTTTCTGCTCATTCGCTGGTTTGGACTCTACAATACGCATGAGGCCATCATCTTCATGAGCATGTTCTCGATTTACTTCACCTTCCTGCTGCGTCAATTTATGAACGGGATCAGCGATGAATACTTGGAAGCGGCCAGAATTGACGGAGCGGGTCATCTGCGGACATTTGCTTCCATTATGGTTCCGCTGTGCAAGCCTGTGCTTGCTACGGTGGCTATTATAAAATTCATATGGACCTGGAACGATTACCAGAATCCGCTCATCTTCTTGCTGGACAAGGACTTATACACGATTCCTCTGGGGATGACGCTGTTCCGTGATGACTACACCAACAACTATGCCATTATGATGATGGCGTCAGTCTCGGCGATCATTCCGCTGGTCATTGTGTTCATCGCATTGCAAAAGCAGGTTATAAACGGCATTGCTTTGGGCGGGGTAAAAGGCTGATACGAAGTCTAAAGTCAAAATTCAGAGGTTCGAAAAGTCAAAAATGTAATCCTAGAACCTCAAAATTGTGCACTTGATCAGCCATGCTGGTGCCTATAATGAACATGAAAACAGCACCACAACTAATTTATCTGTGCAGGGGGAAGTAAGATGAAGAAAAAAAGTAAACACAGATTATCCGTTATTCTTAGCACGATCCTGGCGAGCACCCTGGTATTAAGCGGCTGCGGGAAATCCGGGTCAGAAAGCGGTGCCAGCACGAACGGTGGAAGCGGTCAGACGGACAAGCAGGTTACCGTCAAGTACTACAACTGGGATAACGAAGCTCAACAGGCGGGTACGGACGCCATGCTCCAGGAATTTATGGATCAGAATCCGAATATCAAGGTCGAGCATGTGGTTCTGGTTCCCGGCGATTCCGTGGAAATGTTGAAAAAGTTGGATTTCCTGATCTCATCCGGTGAAGCGATCGATGTTATTCAATTCCCAAGCTTGGGCGGAGTTCTCGAACGGGCCTCACGTGGAGCCCTTGCTCCCCTGAACGAGTTCTATGAGCAGGAAAGTCTCGTTCCGGAAGACGAATATTTTGTTAATGCCAAGCTAGAAGACAAGTATTATGGCATGCAGTACACCAAGAGCACAAACTATGTGATGCTCAACAAGGATGCCCTGGATGAAGCGGGACTTGAGGTTCCGAAATTCGGCTGGACGTGGGATGATTACCGCGACTATTCCAAAAAGCTGACCAAGGGCGAAGGGGTTGACAAGCGTTACGGTTCTTACTTCCATACATGGGAGCTTTATATGAACGCTCCGGCGCAAACTATGATGAAAGATCCGTTCGTATATGAGGACGGAACGACCATTCTGGCAGATCCGACCTACAAATACTTTTTCCAGCTCCGCAAAGATATGGAGGAGACGGACAAGTCGGCCAAACCTTACAGTGACGTGCTTGCCGCGAAGCTGAACTACCGTACTGAATTTTTTAATGAAGAAGCTGCTATGATACTTACAGGAAACTTTACGGTAGCGGATCCAGGCAATACCGAGCAATATCCGCATGATTTCAAAACAGCTTTCGCTCCTGTACCTGTGCCTCCTGCAGGATCGGAACCTAAAGAGTATGAAGGAAAATACTTCACCAGCGGCAATATGCTGGCGCTGGGTGCCAATTCCACCAACAAGGAAGCATCCTTCAAGCTTATGAGATTCATGACAACAGCCGATTCGGACAACAGACTCGAGTTCTCTGGCTACAAGAAAGCGAATAACGAAGAATTGTTGACAAAGCTGGTTGCCGGTAAAGAGGATAAGTACGATATGGAGTCGTTGAAATATACGCTGTTTAGTGATGAAATCCAGTATCTTGATGCAGCCAAAGTCATGATGACGGATACATCAGAATTGACCAAGATCATTAATGACGGCTTTGCGAAATTCATGCTCAGCAACGAACCGATTGATGAGGTTCAACAATGGATGGTCGATGAGGCTACAAAAATTATTAACGAAAAAGGCGTTGTCAAGTAACGGGGCAATGCACAAGGTATGAGAATCCTGGTAGGAAACGGGTTTCGGGGGGCCATTTAACGGGCTTCCCCAAAGCCCTTTTTTTACGACTGGTGAGAGTTGGAGGGGAAGTTATGTCCATATCAAGAAAGCTTAAGGACCAGCTTGTTGTTCCTTCGCTGGAGCAGCTAGCCTGGCAGGACATGGAGCTCGGGATGTTCTGCCATTTCGGAATCAATACGTTCTGCGACCAGGAATGGGGGGAAGGCAAGGATGCTCCGTCTTTGTTTAATCCGGACCAACTGGATGCTAAACAGTGGGTCCGGTCCGCGAAGGAAGCCGGATTCCGTTATTTCATATTGACGGCCAAGCACCACGACGGTTTTTGCCTGTGGCCGACGGCGACAACGGACTATTCCGTAGCCTCGAGTCCGTGGAAGGAGGGTCAGGGCGATGTCGTAAAAGAGTGCGCGGATGCTTGCCGGGAAGAGGGCATCGGCTTCGGTATTTATGTATCCCCCTGGGACAGGCACGAGCCGTGTTATGCCGACCCGCAACAGTATGATGACTTTTATTGTAGACAATTGGAGGAGCTCTTATCGGGCTATGGTCCGCTTGTGGAAATTTGGTTTGACGGCGCAGGGGCGGAAGGCCGCGAATATGACTGGCCCCGTATCATGGATCTCGTTAAAAGGTATCAGCCCGGCGCCATGGTGTTTAATATGGGCGCACCCACGATCCGTTGGGTCGGCAATGAGGATGGCGTGGCTCCGTATCCTTGCTGGAACACGGCCGATTCTTTGCGGGGCAGCATGTTCAGCGAAGAATCGCTGAAGTGGCTGCCGGAGACGCCGGGCTGGGTGCCCGCGGAATGCGATGTCCCCATCCGAAAAGACCGCTGGTTCTGGCATCCGGATGAAGAACACTTGCTGTTGTCCGTTGATCAGTTAATGGAAATCTACTATCGGTCGGTCGGACATGGGGCGACCTTGCTGCTCAACGTCGCTCCAGACCATCGCGGGCTGCTTCCGGAAGCCGATGTAAAGCGGCTTCTGGCATTTGGCAGAGAGATCGAGCGTCGGTTTGGTCATGCCCTGGCCGAAAGCTCGGGATCGGGAGAGGTCGCCCAATTGATCCTTCCCCGAACATGCGTGATCGATCATGTCGTTGTTATGGAGGATATTGCTTTCGGGGAACGGGTGAGTCAATATGTGCTGGAAGCCTTCATTGATGGAGCGTGGCTCGAGCTTACACGCGGCAGCGCGATCGGTCACAAGAAAATCGATGCGTTCGCTCCAGTGTCTCCCGACAAGGTGCGTTTGCGTGTAGTGAAATCGGCAGCAAGTCCGAAAATCAAAAGCATGGCGGTTTATCGCTGCGGGGAATAAACGTTGGATTTTTATAGGTGTGGAGGGGATCTGTAATGGGAATGCTCACATGGAAGAACGGGCAGTACTTGCTGGACGGGCAGCCGTACCGGATCATATCGGGAGCGATTCACTATTTCCGTGTCGTTCCTGATTATTGGGAGGACAGGCTATTAAAAATAAAGGCCTGCGGCTTTAATACCGTTGAAACATATATCGCATGGAATGTACATGAACCCAAAGAAGGGGAATTTAACTTTAGCGGTATGGCCGATATTGTATCGTTTATCGAAATAGCCGGGAAACTGGGCCTGCATGTCATTGTCAGACCAAGCCCGTTCATCTGTGCGGAATGGGAATTTGGAGGTTTGCCGGGCTGGCTGCTAGGTTATGGAGAAATCCGGCTTCGTTGCAGTGACCCGCTCTATTTAAGCAAGGTGGATCATTATTACGACGAGTTGATCCCGAGACTGGTTCCGCTGCTGTCCACACACGGAGGGCCGATTCTGGCGGTTCAGGTCGAGAATGAATACGGCAGTTACGGCAACGACCACGCTTATCTGGAGTATTTACGCGCAGGACTGGTTCGGCGCGGCGTTGATGTGCTTCTCTTTACTTCGGATGGGCCAACCGACGAAATGCTGCTGGGCGGGACGCTTGGCGATGTGCATGCAACGGTGAATTTCGGATCCCGGGTAGAAGAATCCTTCCGCAAATACCGGGAGTATCGCACGGAAGAGCCGCTGATGGTCATGGAATTCTGGAACGGCTGGTTTGATCACTGGATGGAGGACCATCATGTGCGGGATGCGGCCGATGTCGCCGGCGTACTGGATGAAATGCTTGAGAAGGGTTCCTCGATTAATATGTATATGTTTCATGGCGGAACCAACTTCGGCTTTTACAGTGGAGCGAATCACATCCAGGCATATGAGCCAACAACGACAAGCTACGACTATGATGCCCCTTTGACGGAATGGGGGGATCAGACGGAGAAATATGAGGCGGTGCGGTTGGTGCTCGGCAAGCATGGTTTTAAGCCGGGGTGTGTCTTCCCGGATCCCATTCCAAAGGTAGCCTACGGAAAGGTCGCGTTGTCTGAAATGGCCGATCTGTTTGCGGATGCCAATCTAGAGCATCTCTCAGAACCGATCCAAAGCGTATGCACCCAGCCGATGGAAAAATTCGGACAGTCCTATGGCTTTATATTGTACAGCACATTTATTCAGGGACCGCGGCAAGGACAGCAGCTGCATATTCAGGAGGTTCGTGATCGCGCGCAGGTATTTCTGGACGGTCGGCCGCTTGGCGTTATCGAACGATGGAAATCAGAGCCTCTCGATATTACCGTACCCGCAGGCGGAGCGAGGCTGGATATTCTCGTAGAGAACATGGGCCGGATCAATTACGGGCCGCTAATCCGAGATCCCAAGGGGATCACGGAAGGCGTGAGAATCGATAACCAGTTCCTGTACGACTGGACGATCCGAACCCTGCCAGTGGAGTCAGAGATGCTGTCATCACTCTCTTATACACCGGTTACGGATGAAGGGCGGGCGGAGCAAGAAAAGCTGTCCATGCCGTCGGAAAACGCGGGCATGCCCCGATTTTACCGCGGCAGCTTTCGGGTGGAGGATATCGGAGACACGTTTCTTCGCTTTGATGGCTGGACCAAAGGTGTCGCCTGGATCAATGGCTTTAATCTCGGCCGGTACTGGAACGAGGGGCCGCAGAAGGCCTTGTATATTCCCGGCCCCTTATTGCGTAAAGGGGAGAACGAGCTGGTTCTTTTTGAACTGCACGGTGGTCCCGAATCTTGCGAAGTCGAGCTGTCAGATCAACCGGACCTTGGACAGACCGCGGCAGTGGACGAAGCTGTGCTCAATTTCGTACAGGATGGGGATGACAAATAGTCCATAACGACAAGGATAATACAGTTCATTGAGTACAACATGCCCGGCCGGATCATTCCTCTGGTCGGGCTTTTACTGCAAACAAGATAAATGATGGCATGGGTTCTGAAAAATAGCTTCCCTTTTTGTTCATTTAGGTTTTTAATGTTTATATAGGTTCGAATTAGGTTTCTTTTAGTTCGTTTTTTTATTTTCATTATGTTGGGAAGCAGCTTTACCATCGGATTGGGAAAGGAGAACAAATGAACGAATATAAAGAGAGAATGAACCGGATTGTTCGGAACGTTGCGGAACAAGCATGGAGGCAGCCCCTATTACCCAGCGGACTGTGGTTTCATAGGGATGTCCGTGATAACTTCTACTATGCCTCTTATCTGTTTGCGGCTTCGCTAGACCTTGAGATTGATCCGCAGTTTAACCGGCAGGAAGGCAAACGGCTGGCAGAGGAGGTTCTGGGTCGTGTGCTGCGACTGCAGAACAAGGACGCGAAGAGTCCGATGTACGGACACTGGCCGCTGAACCTTGGGCCGAAGCCGGAAGCAGCGAGTCCGCACACGCTGCCGATTGAATTAATGGGGAGCTTGATGTTTTTTTTCCATCGCAAGTTTGAAAGTGAGATGAGCGAGGGCTTGGCGGCTGAGTTTGAGGCTGGACTGGAACACATCTACCACGGAGGTTTTTTTCGCAAGCCGCTCACCGTTTGCAATCATCATGAGGCTAAATATACGGCAGCCAAGCTAATATTCGGCCATTGGTTCGATGATAAGGAACTCCTGGAGGACGGAAAACAAAGTCTTCGGGATACCCTGAGCATGCTCAGGCGGGAAGGTATGGCAGAATACGGATGCCTGCCGTGGTTCTGGCATTGGACGCAGGCGTTAACTTGCGCGTTGGAACTAATGGAGGAACCGGAATTAAAGCGGGAGCTTCATGAACTGTTGGATGAGCTGTGGAGCCTGCGCACGTCCTTTTATTTGAAAGGGGCGTGGGTAGGAGCCCACTCTAGAGGATGGCCGCATGATGCACCGAGGGATGCCAACGTGCTTCACGATTATGTCCAGTTCGGTGATTTTAGCCTGCCGGAGGAGATGCCGCGCACAGAGTATGCCGGTTTTCTGTTCCACGAAGCTCCGGAAGCTAATCGTCGTCTTGCCCTAGAACGAAGCGAACCGACCGAAGTTCGCAAGGCTCTGATGAAATCGGTTGACGGCGAGATGCGGCAGCTGCACTCCTATTCTTATGTGACGGAACATTTTGCGGCGGGCGGATTGTGGGAGCGGGTTCGTGAGTTCGACAACGAGCAGCTGCGCTGGATGTTCAGCCTTCCTGTCCGCACTGGCGGAAAGGCAAATCAGCTGTATTTTTTTCACCCGGGAGAGGGATATGATCCCTCAGGAAGCGATCCCCGCCACCAAAGCGAGTGGATGGAGGTGCTGTATCACAAAAATGTGGTGGTGGCGCTGTATCCGCTGCCGGAACCAGCGGGTGCTGGAGGCGAAGAAGTTGTCGGCGTTTTGCCGGAAGGGGAATGGTTGTACGAGTCCGAAGCTTTGTACGGCAAGGTAGATGAGGTTTATTTTGCCGTACATTTGAACCCCGGGACTGTTTATGACATTAGGGAGCAGTCCGGATATCATCTGGCCGTTTGCCATGGCCCTCGAGTGGCTCTCACCGTAGAAGCGGTGACCGTTCGGGAAGCGGAGAACAGAGGGATCGGACAACTGGCGGCGTTCGCACGGCAAATGTCCGGGCACACGCCGGAATTCAAGACAGACGGCGGGTTTGAGGTTGCGTATACAGGATGGATGACCGAGGATCGGCTGCATCTGAAGGTTATGGCTTCAGGCAGCTCAGCGAGAACGATAAACGGAGCGGAATGTACGTTTGAATCGTATTCTGTGTAGTAATCGAATAGAAAAGAGGAGTTAAGATGAAGAAATTGCAGCTGATTCAAAAAATAGCAGAAGAAGGCGTGGTCGCGGTCCTGCGCGGCGAAACGCCGGAGCAGGTTGTGGAGATGGCCGAACAGGCGATTGCCGGCGGCATTAAAGTGATCGAGGTAACGATGACGGTACCGTTTGCGCTCCGGGCTATTGAAACATTGTCGCGCAAATATTCATGGAACGCCGAGGACCCTTCCTCCTATGCCATCATCGGGGTAGGTACAGTGCTTGATCCGGAAACTGCGCGTGCTGCGATATTGAGCGGCGCCGAGTTTGTTGTTGGGCCGTGCCTAAGCAGGGAAACCGTCATGCTGTGCAACCGCTATCGGATTCCGGTCATGCCGGGCGTGATGACGATCAAGGAAATCCAGGAAGCACTGGAACTGGGGGCGGACATTGTCAAGCTGTTCCCTGGCAATCTGTATGATCCGTCGATGATCAAGGCGATCAAAGGCCCGCTGCCGCAGGCGAATATCATGCCGACCGGTGGTGTCTCGCTTGATAATCTTGGCGAATGGATTAAGGCGGGGGCTATAGCCGTCGGTATTGGCTCGGATCTGACAAGCGAAGCTTTGAAGCGGCAGGATTACAGCTTGATTGCCCATAAAGCAGCCGAATACAAGCAAGCGTATTTGCAGGCTAAAGGGCTGACGCCGTAACAATCCTTTGGAATTGGTAGGAAGATTAATCTGATAACGGCTGTTATTGACTCCCTGAGTCTTCAAGAGGCGTTATTTGTTTTTTGAACGTTCATTCTGAATATAGCGTGAATTCAAGTCTTATTAGAATAAAGCCCGATGGCTAGGGCTTTCGTATTATTAGGCCAACCAGAAATCTCTGGCTGACCTAATAATACGAAGCTGACCCAGATGGAATCGGCGCTGCGGGCCGTGCTTCATAGCATTGCGATGGAAGGTGAGACAAGCTGGGACGTTATTCAGAAATTGATTCACCTCTCTGGAAGAGACCCATCGTTAAAGCATTCGTTAAGGCAGCAGATGTTTGAGAAGCGCGAAGTGGAGTTATTAAGTTTACTCCCTAATATGAACAGCACGGATCCCGACTCTCTCGAGTGGATTGCTCTGTTGGGGCAGCTCAAAAGGCGGATGCAGGACGGTCCCTATTCACCGGATGTGCAGCGAATTGTACGACGGATGGATGAGAAACGACTTGAGGTATTTGAAGATGAAGATCCCTTCATAGATAAGCTGTGGGAGATCCGTAAATCTCCGGCGCAGTCCGAGCAGATGGGATTATATCCCATCGAGGATGCCCTTCTTCATTTCATGGAACAGGCATTCGAAATTTATGTATTACGAAAGGACAAAGAACAAGTAGAAGTGGGGGAGACATCTTGACGTTGGAACTGCTGCTCTCCATTGGAGCCTTATCACTCTTGGACATGCTGAGTCCAGCTACGCTTGGCGTAACGGTGTATTTGCTCTTGACCGAACGGGACCGGCCAATCCCGCGTTTATTCATTTATTTATTCACAGTGGCGGGCTTCTACTTCCTGGTAGGCGCTGCGCTTATGCTGGGTTTGGATGCTGTTCTGCAATCCGTAAGCGGCATTTTTCAAAATCGAACGGTAAGCTGGATCATGACCATTGTCGGAGGTGTCCTGTTTGTCGTTAGTTTCTTTATCCCCACGAAAAAAACATCCGCGCCGCGCCGTCCAAGATCCAAAAGCTTCGGAGCCATGATCGGACTTGGATTCACGACGTCCCTGCTGGAGGTAGCAACAGCCCTTCCGTACTTGGCGGCTATCGGGCTGATGACTACGGCTCAGTTAACAACGGTTCAATGGATGCCCATCCTGGCTGCATACAATATCGTGATGGTGCTGCCTCCAGTCATATTGCTTGGATTACACCTCGTATTCGGCCGCATGATGCAGCGTCCGTTGGAGAAGCTGCGCCTGAAAATCGCCCAGAGCTCCGGATCGATTCTGTCATGGGTATTGTGTATTGCCGGGCTGATTCTGGTGCTGAACAGCATAGATAACTTGTAACGATATCCGTTTTTAAATTAAGAGTCTGCTTCCAATGATTTATGAACAGCTTCACTGGCATGTATGAGGGTTGTATCAAAGAGCGGAACATTGGAATCTTCGGGTTTTATTAATAATCCGATCTCCGTACACCCCAGAATAATTCCTTCGGCTCCATCTTGAATAAGCCGTTCAATAACTTCTTTATAGTGAGCTTTTGAATCCGATTGGATGTTACCGAGACATAATTCCTCGTATATCACTTTATTTACGATCTCTCGATCTTGTTCATTGGGGATGAGCACTTTAATACCATTAGATTCTAATCGTTGCTTATAAAAATTCTGCTCCATGGTATATTTGGTTCCAAGCAAGCCTACTGTACGAATCCCATGTTCATGGATTTGATTAGCCGTAGCATCGGCAATGTGCAGTACAGGGATCCTTATTCTTTCTTCTATATAATCTAGTACCATGTGCATCGTGTTGGAACATATCACAATAAAATCGGCGCCGCCCTTTTCTAGTGAAAGCGCAACTTCACCTAATGTTTCACCGGCTTTTTTCCAATTCCCCTCGGATTGATAGCGTTCAATCTCTTCGAAGTTCACGCTGTACATAAGGCATTTGGCCGAGTGGAGGCCACCCAATTGGCTTCTCACCTGCTCATTTATCATTCTGTAGTATTCAATGGAGGATTCCCAGCTCATTCCCCCGATTAGTCCAATTGTCTTCATAAATAAGCTCCTTTACAGTCCGAAGTAAACTTATTATAGGGTGTTTCAACATGCAAAACAAATGCTATCTCTGTATCCGTTACAAGGTGTTCATAACCGAGGTAATGCAGTGAAGAGATTGAATTTGTTTTCAAAAAGGAATGATATCGGGCACCTTTGAGCCAGCTATGTATTCATAGTATTCTCGTTATGATATATTAATCGCAGGGTTCATCGACTGACCGATACCTAATTCTAGCGGTTTGTTACAAATGTGCTTGTCCTTGCATTTCAGCTCGAGACATTGAGGGGGTTATCCATGAGCACGCGGATTTTAGAACGGTTAAGAGAAGAGACGGCAGCGCAGCATGAACGAATCGAACAGAATCCATACGCCAAAGCTGCCTTCGATCAGACCTTGACCATGGATCAATATCGGTCTTATTTAGCGAAATTTTACGGATTTATTAAACCGGCCGAAGCGCAGCTGATGGCAGAGGGTGCCGTGAACCATCTTGGTTTGGATCTGGAAATCCGAACGAAATCGAACCTATTGGAAGAAGATCTTATTCATCTGGGAATGACTCCTGATGAGATTGCACAATTGCCACTGTGCAGCCGATTGCCAGAGCTGAGCAGCCAAGCGCGAATATTGGGATATCTGTATGTTATTGAGGGATCCACACTTGGTGGCCAAGTCATTACGAAACAATTGATGAAGTTCTTGCCACTGAGTCCGGAGTCGGGTCTACGTTATTTCTATGCATATGGTCAAGAGACCAAGCCAAGATGGACCGAATTCCGGGAAGCGCTGCTCAATGCAGCGGAGGATCCGGATGAGATTATACATTCGGCTAAAGAAACTTTTCGTTTGCTGGATGCTTGGATCAGAGAATAGGCATATCGGGGACGGACTCTATCCATAGAGACACCTTGATGAAAACCGCATTTTGCTGTTTTTTTGCGTCGAAGCGATACAAGCATTACACGCATACCAATCTTGCTATAGCCATAGGCTATAACTAGATATAGCTTATATGAGTTACACTATACCGATCAATACATGATATCTTTCTTGTAACAATTTGTATAGGAGTGTTACATAGATGGCAAAAAGCAGTGTACTGGGATATCCGCGTATTGGCGCTGATCGGGAATGGAAGAAAGCCTTGGAAGCATTCTGGGCAGGCAAGCTGGAAGAATCGGAGTTTCACAGGCAGCTGCAGGAGATTCGGTTGAATCATTTACGGAAGCAGCAGGAGAGCGGGATCGATCTTATTGCGGTTAATGATTTTAGTTATTATGATCATGTTCTGGATACGGCGACGATGTTTGGCATCGTACCGAAACGCTTCTCTTATGAGGGCGGCGTTGTGCCATTGTCTGTATATTATGGTATTGCACGCGGAACGAAGGATGCTACGGCAAGTGAAATGACCAAGTGGTTTAATACGAATTATCACTATATCGTGCCTGAATTGGATGGGGCTGCTCCGGTACTGACGGAGAACAGACCGTTGGCAGCTTATCGGGAGGCCAAGGAGAAACTCGGAATAGAAGGCAAGCCGGTTATTGTAGGTCCGCTAACCTTCCTGAAATTGTCCAAAGGGTATCAGTCGTCGGAGACGGATGCCTGGCTGGAAAAATTGTTACCGCTCTACGTACAAATTCTTCAGGAGCTTGCCCAAGAAGGTGTTCAATGGGTACAGATCGATGAGCCGATTCTCGTCACAAAATTAAGCGTTGATGATCTTAAGCGGCTAACCAACGTCTATGAAACGTTTGCGGCTTCGGCACCAGGATTGAACATCATGCTGCAAACCTATTTTGAATCCGTTGAAAACTATCAGGAAATTATCCAGCTTCCGGTTAGCGGCATCGGTCTTGACCTGGTGCACGGATACGAAGGCAATGTGCAAGCCATTAAACAGTCAGGGTTTCCTGCGAATAAGGTGTTGGGCGCGGGCATAATCGACGGACGGGGCATTTGGAAGGCGTCTCTTCGCGAGAAGCTGTCACAATTGGAAGAGTTGACGAAATACGTAGCCCCTGAACGCTTGATCGTTCAATCTTCGTGCAGCTTGCTGCATGTTCCGGTGACGGTGAACAGCGAAACGAAATTGCAGTCAGAATTGAAAGGGGCGCTCGCCTTTGCAGACGAGAAGCTGAATGAACTGGTTCTTTTGTCAAAAGCAATCTCCACTGGCACAGCCCGAATCTCCAAGGAACTGGAAGCATGCGATGCTGCGCTTGAGGCGCTGAAACAATCCGGAGAGCGGAATCGCCATGACATTCAGCAGGCAGTTGCTGAGATTAGTTCACAGAATCCGGTTCGCAGTCAGCCGTTTGCGGAGCGTCATATCGCTCAACAGAACAAATGGCAGCTGCCGATTTTTCCGACTACGACAATCGGCAGCTTCCCGCAGTCAGCCGAGGTGCGCAAGGCACGTCAGGCGTGGCGTAAGGGAGAGTGGAGCCATGAGCAGTATGAGCGCTTCATTCAAGAGCAAATCGATGTTTGGATCAAGCTGCAGGAAGAGATTGGCCTTGATGTGCTTGTGCATGGAGAGTTCGAAAGAACGGATATGGTTGAATTTTTCGGAGAGAAGCTTGGAGGTTTTGCCTTCACTCAGTTTGGATGGGTTCAGTCTTACGGCTCACGCTGCGTAAAACCGCCTGTGATCTTCGGGGATGTGGCATTCGAGAAACCGATGACGGTGGAGGAAACGAAATATGCACAATCGAAGACGGACCGGCCCGTGAAAGGGATGCTAACCGGCCCGATTACGATTATGAACTGGTCGTTCGTCCGCGAAGATATCACGCGAGAACAGATCGCCTATCAACTGGCTTATGCCCTAAGACAGGAAGTAGAGGCGCTGGAGCAGGCGGGCATCGGGATGATTCAGGTGGATGAGCCAGCGGTGCGCGAAGGGTTGCCGCTCAAGGAGGAAGATCAAGCGGAGTATCTCGCTTGGGCTGTTAAAGCCTTCCGCATGACCACATGCACGGTTCAGCCGACTACGCAAATTCATACGCATATGTGTTATTGCGAGTTCCATGACATGATCGATTCGATTGAGGCGATGGATGCCGATGTCATCTCGATTGAAACTTCGCGCAGTCATGGCGAGCTGATTCATAGCTTCGAGGTCAATACGTACAGATTAGGGATCGGACTAGGCGTGTATGATATCCACAGTCCGCGGGTACCTCGAGTGGAAGAGATGACAAGCATGATCGAGCGTGCACTGCGGGTCCTGGATCCGAAGCTGTTCTGGATCAATCCGGACTGTGGGCTCAAAACACGCGGTAAAGAAGAAACGGTCGCATCCCTTCGCAACATGGTTCAAGCCACGGAGATCGCACGCTCGTCCTATTCGCTGAACGTGTAACCGTAAATCTGGCTTGTTGCCAGGGTGGGCTGAGTAATGAATCGTTAAGTTAAGATAGAAGCAAGCTGCATCGGCAGCTTGCTTCTTTTTTTTACTAATCAAGCCGATCGATATCTATCATAAAGCGTATAGGATAGAATGCAGCTATTTGAAAGATTTGCTTCTAGAACAGGATCCGAGTGACGTCTATATGTCTATGGAACCTCCTGTCATTTACATAGAGTAACGTTGGACACAAGTTGTTGACATCTTGGTAAAATCGTTGTCACATCCGGCGATTATATTCTTCTTAAGGAATCGTATCTAGCACGATCACCAAGAAGGAGGAACCATGATCTATCACAAGGAAAGAAAGAAATTTACCAAAGCCTTCTATATTCTATTTATTGCAGTCCTGCTTTTTGTCGGCTTCAAATTGGCATGGCACGTCGGTTCATCAACGGTGGAGTTGATGCCAGCATCATCTGCTTGGTAGAAGTCCTAAGTATTGGAACATGCCGATAGACGGGGTATAGGTCTATACGATATATGAGACGCAAGGTCCTCTTGGCAACGCCTAATATGCTGTTCGAATGCCGATTCAAATGATCGATTCCAACCGCCGGATGGAATCCAATACAAAAGATGATAAATTAGCCGGCAACCAAAGCATGGTTTATGTCGTTTATATAATGATAGGAGCTATGCTTATAACGGAGGGACTTATGTCAGTGCAATGGAGGGGGATATGAAAAAAACGCTTATGAGAAAGCCCGAATTCCTAAGGTTCTCGCGACGGTATCGTGATGAGTGACAGGTCATGGCGAGTCTTTTTTATTGTCGTTGCATTGATCGTACTGACTGGGGGCGTCTACTCGTTGGTTCAATCCAGCACCGATCAGGTTTATGATACAGATAAGATTAGATAGGGGAATCGTGCAAATCCTCGTTTTTTTGTTATGATTATTATCTAAACTTTGATTAGAAGAGGGACAAGACATGCAGTTAAACGAACGTAACTTGATCAAGATGCAAAGCATCATCAAGGAACACCAATTTGAACATGCAGCTGACTATTTAATCGAACATACGCGCCAAGGCATACGGTTATCCAAAAAGGGAGTGGAGGACTATGCCAAGCCGTGCCATTCACGGATTGGCGGAGATCCGGATCTTCCCGAAGAAATTGAATGGCCACTGACTTCGGATGGTACACCGATGACGTATTTGGCACAGCTGCAGTTGAGGGATGTGGCAGCTCATGATGCCACCGCTTCGCTTCCACTGGGCGGAATGCTGTATTTCTTCATTGGCGTTGATGAGCCTGCCTATAATATCGAACATCGGGTTCTGTATCTGGCAGAGGATCAGACGGTGGCTGCGGTTCGACGCCGGGCTCCTGAGGGAACCTCGTTAGAAGAAGAGTTCACCGGCTACCGTATTGAAGCCAGAGCTACGCTTGAGCCTCCTAATTACGCTTATGTAGATGATGAAATCGTCGAGGATGAGGAGCACGATTTTGAATCTTACGAGGAGCTGTGTCATCAATTGACGGGGATCGAGTCTGACGACATCGCGACAATCTTTGGCTATCCTTCAACCCAGCATGGAGATTGCGAGCATGAGGCTGCTTTGATGCTGTTAACCGGATTCGAGTACAATTACTCCATGGAGGCGGCTATGCAGCAGATTACCGAGCATTGTGGCGGCAATGCGGAGCGAGCCCAGCAGGAAATTCGGGATACACTGCTGCTGCTGGCCATCGATTCGGACGACGATGTAGGATTTTGCTGGTGGGATGCGGGTGAACTGCAATTTTACATTCGAAAAGAGGACTTGCTGGCCAGAAATTTTGAGCACACGTATTGTTCGCTATACTCAAGCTGAATATAGGGATCATTATGTCCTTGGAGGGGGGATGAACCATGAAGGAGAAGGTCATTGAAGCATATGATAAGCTCGCCGGAGACTACGAGCGGCATGTGGATTCGCAGAGCGGACATAATGCGTATTACGAAAGGCCGGCCATGATCCATTTGTTACCGGCGAATATGGAGCAAATGACCGTCCTCGATGCTGGTTGTGCCGCGGGGTGGTATACGGAGCAATTCCTTAAACGAGGGGCCCGGGTCACAGCGGTTGATCTGAGTCCGGCGATGGTAGAAGCCTGTAAGAGACGAGTCGGCAATGAAGCGACGGTATTCGCATGCGATATAACCGAGGAGCTGCCCTTTGAAGATGAGGCTTTTGATCTTATCGTAAGTTCATTGACGCTTCATTACATCGAGGATTGGGCGCCGACCTTTCGCGAATTTCAGCGCGTGCTCAAACCTGGAGGCAGTCTGATTTACTCCGTTCATCATCCCTTTATGGATGTTAAACATTTTGATCGCCAAGATTACTTTGCTCGTGAGTTATTGACGGAGGTTTGGAACAAACCGGAGTCCGGACCCGTTGAGGTTTCCTTTTATAGAAGACCGATTCAAGAAATCATCAACTTAACCTCCTCACGGTTTCGAATCGATCAGCTCATCGAGCCGCAGCCCAGTTTAGCGGATAAAGACAACCCGGAAGCTAAGGAATGGATGGCCAAATGGTTTGATCGCCTAATGACGAACCCTCATTTTCTGATTGTGAGAGCCAATAAATCGTAACTTGGAATCCATACATATTCATAGGGGAACCGCGTCCGTCGCGGTTCTTTTTGTGCTCGTAGTACGTAACGGGAGATACGATTTCCTGGTATGACGGCAATCAACACTCCGGCCGTGATTCGGATATCGATGGAAGAAGGATAATCACCCTAAGACTTTCTACGCATGAAAGAGCGCTGCAGCCTATGTGTATCATAGCGATTGGTTGTATAATAGAAATAATGCAATGCATTACATCACATCCAAAGGGAGAATATCAAATGCAATGGAATGAAATTACGACAATAGAAGAATGGGATGCGATTCTGAAAAAATCTTCCGAACGCGGCCAAGTCATTTTGAAGCATAGCACGACATGCCCGGTTAGCTCCAATGCTCTTTCGGAGTTTGAATCTTACTTGAAAAATACGCCAAACGGCGATGTGGATTACACGCTGGTTAAAGTCATTGAATCCCGGCCGGTTTCCAATAAGATTGCCGAGGATTTGAACGTAAAGCATGAATCGCCGCAAATTATCTATGTGAAGGACCAAGCGAAATATTGGACGGCCTCACACTGGGCGGTTACGTCTGCGCATATCACCGCGGTTCTGGACTGAACATAATCCTTTGTCGCGCCTGAAAGTATGGTGTAAAAGATGAAAGAATTGGAAGAACTAAGATCGATAGAGGCGATCGAGCGGTTTATTCAAGATCATACCTTCAGTTTTGTGTATGTATCCAGACAAGATTGTAGCGTATGCCACGCGATCTTACCCAAACTTAGAGAATTGTTGGAGCAGTTCCCTCACATCTCATTGGGACATATCCAAGGCGAAGCCGTCGGGGAAATCGCCTCGAGATATTTGATATTTACCGCACCGGTACTCCTCTTATTTGTAGAGGGAAAAGAGCATCTGAGAGAGGATCGTTTTGTACAGTTTGGCGCGTTAGAAAAGAAATTAAAAAACTTGATGGAGCTCTTTAGCTAGGTGTCAGCGAAAAAGAAATGAACCAAAAGGCGATATTCCAAAGTCACAAGACTTACGGAATGTCGCCTTTTGCATTTCAAAACAAGCTGTGAAGAGGAAGTTTAAGGCAATAGCAGTCATGAAAAATTCAAATAATTGTCGAAAATCAGGACTATTTTGCATTCAAATATTACTAAAGTATTAAAAATCTAAGGTGAAATGCCGATTTATTAATAGTACAAAAGATGTAGCGTTACGGAATCATAACGTGAATATGGATCTATTGAACTGGAATTTCACATAACAAGAACTTTATGTGGAATGGATCTATGTCAGAAGAATGATGGAGGGGGAAGGCGGTTCATTCAAGATGAACATTTTTGAAAAATGTAATGTATTCATGAAAAATTCCGGAAATATTTAATGTTTCCAGGAAAGTAGGTGATGCGACAGGTTCGCTAAAGAAATCCCTATTTTAATTGGAAGATACATAAGAGATATCAAAGGAGAGACACCAAGTGAGTGAGCCAAAACCGTTATCAAGAGGAATGCGTTTTAAAAATCTGAGCATTGTTACAAAAAATATGTTATGGACGAGCCTGTATATCATTATTACGGGTGCCGTCGTTATTGGATCTAGTTATTATATCCAGGACAGCGTACTGACGAAGCAGCTGCAATCCGATTCGGCAAAAATTATGGATACCTTGGTTAAGTCGGTTTCGGTGGAAGATGCTCAAGCGGTGAAAGGCGCCACCGACCGTAATGCGGATATCCAAAAAAAACTTACCAAAACGTTTGATGAACTATCCCTAAGTCATCCAAACATTGCTCAAGGCTATATTTTTGGACCGGAGCTCGAGGGTGGAAACAAGACCTCGATTATTGCCATGCCAACGGCAGTGCTCGATATGTTTGCCGAAGAAGACTTGAATCTCGGGGACTTATACGAACAGCCGAAGATCCATGCCGATGCCGTGAGAGAGATGTTGAAAACGAAAAAAACCGTCTCCACCAAAGGTTATACAGATAATTATGGTACCTGGATCACCGTGCTGCATCCTTTCCAGGATGCCAGCGGGGAAATTTTTGCTTACATGGGGATCGACGTGGATGCAAGCTTAATCGCTTCCGGGAAACAGGAATTGATCACCAATACGGTTTTTGCGCTGCTGATTACCTTGCTGATCGTATTAGCATTGCAATACTTCACGATTAGACGGACATTCGCACCGATTCAAGCATTAATGGGGGCGCTGGACAAGCTGAGCAAAGGTGACTTTACCGTCCAATTAAAAGCTGGCGAAGATGAGCTGGGCCAGGTCAATGCCAAGTTCAATACAACCGTCAATCATATTAATGAACTTGTCACAACGATCAAAACGGTATCGGAGCAGTCTGCAGAGCAGTCTAAATTCCTCTTCTCGGCTGTGGAAGTCAATAATAACAACTCTTCAGCTATTACTAGAAATATGGAGGAAATGTCGGAACGCGTTGCTCTGCAGAGCACTTCCATTACCGAAAGTGTGGTTTCGCTTGAGGAAATCTCATCCGGCGTATCAACGATTGCCGGCAATACATCGGATCTTTCCGAGATATCCGTACAGATGAAGGAGCAATCGGAACGTGGTAACCACAATGTGGAGCAGGTTATCGAGCAGATGAATTCGATTGATTATTCGGTCAAAAACTCGGTGAATATCATCGAGAAGCTGCAGAACCGTTCACATGAGATTGGTCAGATCGTGCAGGTAATTACCGAAATTGCCTCTCAGACGAATCTGTTATCACTCAATGCCGGAATCGAGGCGGCAAGAGCCGGCGAAGAGGGCCGCGGGTTTGCTGTCGTCGCCAGCGAAGTGAAGAAACTTTCGGAGGAATCCAGAAAATCGGCGGACCAAATCATTGAATTGGTTCGATACATTCAGGATGAAACGGCATCTGCGGTAGAAGCCATCAGCGAAGGAGAACACAATGTCGCTAAGGGAATTGAGGTTGTCAAAGAAACGGGTGAGCTGTTTAAAGGCATGCTGGTGGCAACCGATACGGTGACGAGTCAAATTCAAGAGGTGTCTGCAGCTACCCAGCAAATGGTTGCCGAGACCGAACAGATTACCGCAGCGATTAAACAATTGGCAGAGCTCGCAGAGAGAAACTCGTCCGTATCGGGTGAAATCCGGATCAGTGCCCAGGAACAGCAGGCTTCCTTCGCCAAAATTTTCGAATCTGCAGAACAGATCAACCAGGTTTCCGCTGAGCTGGAGGCCCTTGTAAACAAATTGCGTGTGTAGTGCCGCGAGAACAAAAACAGTAGAGAACAAAAGATGGAGCTGAAACCTTTGAATACAACATTGATGATCGAACAAGGCAAAGAATATTGGTTGAATGAACTGCAGCTACCTTTACCGGGATTCTATCTGTACACCGATGGTCCAGCGCATCTTCAGCAGCAAGAGCTTGATCGCACGGCGATCAAGCTTCATATCGAAACCGGTAAAATCAAGCGGCTCCGCGATTCATATGACATGAAGGTGTGGATACTCACAAGCTATGTGGTGTTTCTATACCGAATGACTCACGATACCGATTTGCTGATCGGCGTGAACAATGAGAAGGGCAATCTCCTTCCGTTGAGAGTTAACTTAAGCGGCAACGATTCATTCGCACAGATCTATGAGCAAATTTCCGCCAAAATGGAGCATATTGAAGTAAGCAGCTTTTCACTTGAGGATATAGAAGGATTCACCGGTCAACCGCTCACTCTCCAAACGGTCTATGGCAATAATGGGAATGGTTATGCTTATAGCTCCAGTGGGCTGAACTGGATGGTTCAGGAGGAGAAGAAGGACGAATGGACACTCTATGTATCCTATGCACGACCATTGTATCGAGAAGAAACGATCGAAAAATTCAGCTGGCATTTTGAGCTGCTCGCAAATGCGGCTCTTGAACATATGGATGTTCCGGTTAGCCGTTTGCCTATGCTGACAGAAGAGGATAAGAACGCATACTTGAAACTCAATGACACGAAAAGGGAGCTCCCGAAGGATCCTACCATTGTGTCGATGCTTGCTTCCATTGTGGAGAAATTTCCGAAGCGAATCGCGCTATCGACAGGTCATGAGCAAGTATCGTATGAGCAGCTTGACCGGTTGTCAAACCAAATTTCACATATGCTTATAGACAAGGGACTGCGTAAAGGCCAATTCGTCTCGATATTTATGAAGAGGGGCCTGGATACGATTGTCAGTATGCTCGGTGTGCTCAAGGCCGGCGGAGCCTATATCCCGCTGGATCCATCACATCCAGATGAAAGAAATGCCTATATTATCGAGGATACCGAATCGGCGATCATTTTGACGCATCAGGACTTCACAGCCAAGCTGGATGGTCTTCTGGCTGGTTTTCAACCGAAGCCAGAGTACTTCTGTCTAGATGAACAATTCCTTTCGTACTCGGATGAAGCCTGTGGCGTCCGCGTTGAAGGTGATGATTTGGCCTATATTATCTATACCTCCGGTTCGACGGGCAAACCGAAAGGGGCCTTAATCGCCCATCAAGGCGTCGTGAATTTGGCACTGGCCAATCAAGAGAATTTACAGATGAGTGAACAGGATATCATTCTTCAATATTCCACATTCAGCTTTGATGCTTCCGTTTACGATATATTCGGATCGTTGGCTTGCGGTTCACGACTGCATCTTCTAACCGATGAACAGCGTTTTTCCATAGACGCCTTCACGGAGGCCGTAGCAGAAACCAAGGCAACACGTGTTGCAATATTGCCTACGGTGTTTTTTAATCAATTGGCAGCGTATTTGCCTGTGGAAGACACACATAAATACCGGAATATCAAGACGATCGTGGTCGGAGGGGAAGCGCTGGCCGGAGAAACCGTTCGGATGTTCCAGAAAAAGCTGCAGATTCCAATCGTGAATCTATACGGCCCAACGGAAACGACGGTAGTAGCAACAGGGCATGTCGTGGATTATCCGGTTCCGGACGATCTGGCCACCGTGTATATCGGGACGCCTTTTGCCAACTATGAATTGTATATTGTGAATGAACATAATGAGTTATGTCCAACTTGCGTAACCGGAGAGCTTCTGATCTGCTCGGTCGGCGTTGCCAAAGGCTATCTGAATCAGCCTGAGAAAACAAAAGAAGCCTTCATATTGGATCCGATAACACCGGAATCCGGAAAACAATACTATCGTTCCGGAGACTTGGTTCGCCTGCTGCCAAACGGACAAGTGGAATACCGGGGACGTAAAGATTCGCAGGTGAAGATCAGAGGCTTCCGGATCGAGATTGGGGAGATCGAAGACAATCTGGCGAAGCATGAACAAGTAAAGGACATCGCGGTTATTCCGAGAATGGACGAGGACGGAACCAAAATGTTAGCGGCATTCTATACAACCCATGATGGACAGGCAGCTTCCGCTAAGGATTTGGTGCAATTTTTAAGTCAGAAAGTACCTGGTTACATGGTTCCTAAATACATGTGTTTCGTAGAAGAAATGCCGCTATCCCCGACCGGTAAGATTGACCGTAAGAAGCTGGCAATATACGAATTGTCGATGGAGATGGAAGAGGATGACTCCCACTACGAGGCACCGGTTAACGATATTCAGCGGGAAGTTGCTGCGGCTTGGGAACAAGCACTCGGCCAAACCAAAATCGGCATTCATGACGATTTCTTCGATATTGGCGGGTATTCTCTGAAAATTCTGGAGATTCTGGTGCTCCTTAAGCCGCATTATCCACAGTTGAAGATCAATGATTTCTTTGTTTATCCCACGATTGCGAAATTAGCGGAGCGAGTAGAGGAAATGGGGCAGGTAACGATCCCAGCCGATCAACCAGAGAATAGTGATCTTCCTATGGAGGATTTGGCTGAGTATCCGATCTCTTTCCCTATCAACCATGGTTCGGAACAACCCACCTATACCCAGCAGCATATTTTGCTGACAGGCGCCACGGGATATCTGGGATCACATCTGTTGTATGAACTATTGAAACAATCGACCGCTACCGTCTATTGCCTGGTTCGTCCATCGAAGATGATGGAGCCTTATGCTCGCCTTGAGCAGATCATGACCGGATACTTTGGCGAAGAGGTCAAGTCTCGAATGGACAAAAGGGTGATTGCGATTCAGGGCGACTTGGAGCAGGAATATCTCGGGCTCGGTGCTGAAGACCGTGCAATGATTGAAGCGCGTATTGATTCCATCATTCATTGCGGTGCTGAAGTGAAGCATTTTGGGGATTCCGACTATTTTGCGAGAGTCAATGTGGAGAGCACGGACCGTTTGTTGGCTTTGGCTCAGAGAAGACCGCATATCCGCTTTCACTTTATTTCTACGCTTGGGATCCCTGAAGATTTGGCACTTGGCGGTCAATGGGATGCCATCGTTGCCGGAACGGGATATGAAGAATCGTCCATTGAGAATGTCTATACGAACAGCAAGCTGGAGGCAGAGAAGCTGGTCATTCAAGCCGGTGCAGATAGAGGCATTCCATCATCGGTTTATCGCGTGGGGAATTTGTCCTGTAACTCGGAGAATGGAATTTTCCAGAAAAACATCGATAACAACGCTTTTTACCGCATGCTGAAAGCGATGCTGCTGTTGAAGAAAGCGCCCGGTGTGAGATGGGAAGTGGATATTACGCCGATTAACTATGCCGGGGAAGCCATTACCGCTCTGCTGCTTCAGCAAGAGACGGTCGGGCGGGTGTTCCATATCTGCAACCCGGTTGCCATTCCTTATGAGGAGATGGTGGAGCATTTCAAAGCCTATGGATATGACATTTCAGTGATGGACTGGAAGGCATATGAGGCATGGTTATTGGATCCTCAGCAGCCGAAGGATAAGGAAGGCCTTGAGCTGGCGATGGCGCAATTCGAAGGCGACGGAGCCAAGAATTCCATCTACCGGTATACTTGTCCGCAAACCTTGGAATTCCTCAAGCACACAGGCGTGAAATGCGCTTTACCGGACAAGCTGTTATTTGAAAAAATGATTGAATATGCCGCTGGTATTGGATATTTCGTGAAACCGGAGTAATCATAGTCAGGCAGCAAGCATGAAACCGCGAGAAGCTCTCGCGGTTTTTTTTGTGGTCAGGATCAGGCACAGCATGCACATATTTTTTTAAGAGATAAGAAAGTATAAACATCCGAGGCTTATCATCCTTATCTCGCAAGAAAAACTTCATCTAATTGCGGTCTGTCATCTGTGAAAGTTCGTCGATAGACTTTTTTCTTATGGCGTGAGTGTGGTACGATCATACTGATTTAAGTCCAGTAACACCAAATGAGGTGGCCCATGAATCACGAACATTGGAAGCAGGCAGAGAACGCACTAACTTGCATGGAAGTTTTCAAGAACGGAGAGAACGACCCTGTTACGATTGAAGGCGAATCGGACGACCTGCGCTGCATCGGAATCGGTACGGATGCTGCAGTATTCGTATACGAACCTTTGCCGGCTTATGCGTTTAAATTGTATGCTGCGGAGGCGCAGCCTAAGAAGGAAGCGGAGATTAAGGTCTATCAAGAGTTGGTGGGCAGCCCCTATTTCCCTGTATTTTATGGAGCAGGTGAGCGTTATGTGGCGATCAGCCATGAATCCGGATTCACCCTGTACGACTGTTTGCTCTATGGTGTGCCCGTGCCGAGGCAGGTCATTGATGATGTTGAAGCAGCACGCTCCTTTGTGCGGAGCAAGGGCTTAAACCCACGGGATATTCATTTGAAGAATGTACTACTGCAGGAAGGCAGAGGGAAGGTACTCGATGTATCGGAGTATATTCAGGATGGAAACGATAAACGATGGGAGCATCTCGTGTGGGCTTACGACAACGTATATCCGCTGCTTGAGGGCAAGAAGTTACCGCTCTGGGTATTGGAGGCCGTGAAGAACGGATATTACCGTCTTGATCCATCCAGTGTGAATATGCAGGAATTTGCGGACCGGATTGGACGACTGTTCTTCAGAAAATAGGATAACCGGACCTATTCCAAACGGGGTAGGAGCATTCCCCGCTTAGCGAACGAAGCGCTATCATCGGAACATATACGGCGGATTCAATCCCCCTGAAGCTGTAACGGCTCCAGGGGGATTTTGGTAATTAGAATATACTCCAGTCCATCTCTCGGGATATGGTCTGTAGCAAATGCACGCCGGCATAGCTGTTGCCTTTGTCATTCAGTGCTGGGCCCAGCACACCGATTCCATAACGTCCCGGCACAAAAGTTAAAATGCCCCCTGAAACGCCGCTCTTGGCGGGCAATCCTACCTGAATGGCGAATTCTCCTGATGCGTTGTACATGCCGCACGTCGTCATGAACGTCCTGGCGATTTGAACATACCTTCTAGGTATGAGCGCGTTGCCGGTAAGCGGATCCGTACCGTTGCAAGCCAGGACTAATGCCATTCTGGCTAGATCGGCGCAATTCACAGCGATTGAGCAGTGCCGAAAATACACCTCTAACACCTCTTCCACATCTCCGCTGAGAACCCCGTTTTCCTTCAAAAAGAATGCTATGGAACGATTCAGATTCCCTGTTTCCGATTCTGAACGGTAAACGCCCAAGTCATATTCCAAACCAGCGTTACCTGATAGCTCTTGAAGAAACTGAAGAATTCGATCGGATTTCTCGCTCGGGCTATCTCCGTGAATTAAAGAAGAAATGGTAATCGCGCCTGCGTTTATCATCGGATTGAAGGGAATGCCGGGCCTTACTAACTCCAGCTTCAACATGGAATTGAAGTTGTCTCCGGTCGGCTCCATGCCAACCTTGCTGAAGACGGCATCCTCTCCATTGTCCATCAGTGCCAATATTAGCGTAAACACTTTGGAGATGCTCTGCATCGTAAAGCGCAGCCCGCAGTCCCCGGCTGTGACGGATTCACCCATGGTGTTCAGAAGGGTGATGCCCAGAGCAGCATGGGGAGCTTTGGGCAGCTCGGGGATGTAGGAGGCAACTTTGCCTCTGCCGACACAGGGCGAGCTGGCTTCCAGCCAGCCGGGAAGCTGCTGCCGGATGGCTTCGATTTCGGTTGGGCTCATCTGTTAAACCCCTTTCTTGGTGTTAAACACCTTATAAGCCCGCCATGGCCGTGTCCATGCTGCGGGTTTTTGTTTTGTTCTGAGTAAGCCATGCTCGTGTTCGTGTACTCAACTAGTTTGTTAAGCTTTATGTAAGGTTCGTATAAAAATCGTGTAAGGTTCGCCTTTTATAATTACATCTGTGCTTAACTAACGACAACTTGAAGGGGAACGCCATATGACAACCATATTACAAGCAAAACATGTAGAAAAAACATTCGGTAATCAAGGGAATCAATATACGGCATTGCATGATATCAATCTTGAGATTCAGGAAGGCGAGTTCGTCGGCATTATGGGACCATCCGGGGCAGGAAAATCCACGCTGCTGAATATTTTCTCGACGATCGATACACCGTCGGCAGGCGATATTACCATTGCCGGGCAGCATATCGTGTCGATGAACGAGGAGCAGCTATCGGATTTTCGCCGGAATCAGCTCGGATTTATATTTCAGGACTACAACCTGCTGGACACACTGACGGTCAAAGAAAATATTTTGCTTCCACTGGCGTTGTCCAAGGTGCCTGCAGACGAGATTGAGAAACGGGTAAACGCGATCGCCGATACGTTCGGCATTCGCGATATCTTAAACAAATATCCTTATCACGTCTCGGGTGGTCAGAAGCAGCGTACCGCGGCCTCGCGCGCCATTGTGGCCAATCCAAGCCTCATATTGGCGGATGAACCGACAGGGGCGCTGGATTCCAAGTCGGCAACCAACCTGCTGCAAAGCTTAAAGAAACTGAATGAGATCGATCGCTCCACCATCATGATGGTCACTCACGATGCTTATGCTGCGAGCTACTGCAAACGCGTCATTTTTATAAAAGACGGACAGCTGTATCAGGAGCTTCATAGAGAAGACCAACTTCGCAAGGTGTTTTTTGAACAGATTCTGGAGGTACTGGCTGCACTTGGGGGTGAGCATGATGACACTGTTTAGCATAGCCAGAAAAAATATCCGTAAAAATTTCACCAATTACTTTTTGTATTTTGCTTCGATGATTTTTAGTATCGTCATTTACTTCACTTTTGTTTCATTAAAATATGATACTGCCATTCAGTCCGCAACGGAGGGATCGACAAAAATCAGTTCAGCCTTTAGCGGTGCCGCCGTCGTGCTGATCATCTTCGTGGCTATATTCATTTGGTATTCCAACTCCTTCTTTACCCGCAAGCGCAAGAAAGAAGTCGGATTGTATTCATTACTCGGTGTGCGGAAGAAACAAATCGGCCGGATGCTATTTTATGAAAACTTTCTGATGGGTGTGCTAGCTCTACTAGCCGGGATGGCTCTAGGCTCCGTGCTGACGAGATTCTTTGTATCCCTGTTAATGAAGGTTATGGGATATGATGCGGTGTCGAATTTCTCGATATCGGCTGCGGCCATCATCAATACCACCATCGTGTTCATGATCATTACGCTTATCACATCGCTGCAGGGTTACCGATTGATCTACCGGTTCAAATTGATTGAATTGTTTCATGCGGATCAAGAGGGAGAACGGGAACCGAAGGCTTCATGGATCACCGCTATATTGTCTCTGGTATTCATAGGCACCGGATATTGGCTTGCTCTGCAAAATCTGCTGCAATCCAAGACTTGGGCGGCGATGGGATTCATGTTAACGCCACTCGTCATCCTGATGACCGTGATTATCGGAACGTATCTGTTGTTCAGTACCCTGACCGTTACGTTGTTGAAATTGTCCAGAAATAACAAGAACAGATTCTGGAACGGGATGAACATGATTGGTGTCTCCCAGCTTCTATATCGCATCAAAGGGAACGCGCGGACGCTCACAATCATTGCCGTACTTAGCGCGACAACACTTACTGCTGTTGGGACGGCGTACAGCTTCTATTACAGCAATGCAAGCAGCGCCCAGCAAGCCAACGCGAACAGCATGATGTGGATCTCCCATGACAGCAGCGTGACTAAGCGCGCCGACGAGTTGATCGACTCAGCTCCGCATCACGAGCTGTTATATCACGTGTCCGTCCCTGTCTTGGAAGTGGATGCTGATGTTAGAGGTCTTAGCGAGGCATTCTCGCATGACATTCAAACATTCAGCATCATCTCCCAGCAAGATTTTAACGAGCTGGCGAAGGTGCAGGGCCGCAAAGGCACCATCACTTTAAGCGGAGAAGAGGCCGTTGCCTTGGACCCGGCCTATTACGAAGGAATTTCACCGACGTATGTGGGTTCTACGGTCACGCTCAAACCAGACAAGCAGGAGCAGCAAATTACCTTTAAGGAATTGAAGAAATTCAGCGTGCTAAATATGGGTACGGTCTTTTCTACAGTGGTCGTAAGCGACGAACTGTTTACGCAATTGCAGAAACAGACCAACACGATTTTGCTGGAGGCTTACGGCATATCGAATCAAGATAAAGCGAAGCAGTTGACGGAGGATCTGGAAGGCATCTTACCGGAAAGCGCCTCATTCGCCAGCTATTATCATGATTATGCGAGAGGAATGGAATCGTCAGGCCTGTTGATTTTTATGGGAGGATTCCTGGGACTGGTGTTCCTTACGGCGACAGGCAGCATCATCTATTTCAAGCAATTGACAGAGGCTAATTCGGACAAGGCAAGATATCAGATATTATACAAAATCGGCGTAAATCGGCGTGAGGTTAAAAAGAGCATTGCCCAGCAAGTGCTGTTCATCTTTGCTTTGCCGCTCGCTGCGGGCATTGCGCACTGCGCTGTCGCACTTTCTGCGTTGTCCAAGCTTCTGCATATGAATCTTGTGATTCCGGTCGTGATCTGTATGGCCGTCTATACCTGTGTTTATTTGATCTATTACGTTGTTACCGTTAGGTCCTACTATAAAATCGTAACCAAAATAAAATAACCAATCATAAAGGAGCACAGTCATGAAAAAAACGATGATCTTCGGGGGCATTCTTGTCGCCATCCTCATTGGATTTGTTGTATTCATTCAAAATGTGAACATCAATCGCCTCGGAACAGAATCATATTATGTGCAAATCCAAGATGGAAACCGAGTGGAAGACAAAGCGGATAACGGGGAGAAGTACATCTACTACTAGTACAACCTGGAGGGGTTCGACAAAGAAGGGGGCGCGAAGACGTTAACCTTTAGGGCAAACAAAGAGCTGCGAAAGGAAGCGTACTTGCGTTTATATGTTAAAGAAAAGGGTGTCAGTTCCTATCAAGAGGTACAGGCAAACGAAATTCCGGAAATAGCCAAGATGAAGCTTGCAACGTTAGGAAAATAAGGACGATATCAGAGGGAGAGAATAACGTGACTCACATAAAAGAAAGAACGACGAACCTATCAAAAAAGGCTATCATCGGCTCACTTGTTTTGACATTGACTGCATGCCCGCTCATCAGCGCGGGTAGTGCAGCTGCAAAAGCCGTTTCCCCTACTGCCATTTCGCAAATCTCAGCCAGCGTTGAAGCGCATGCACCGATTCAATATCATATCCAGGCGAGACTGAACGAGAAGAATATGACCATGCAGGGAAGCAGCATGGTTACATATCAAAACACCAGTGAGGATACGTTGAATCAGCTTGTATTTCATACCTATGCCGATGTCAACCGTTCGAAATCGACGCAGACGTCCATGTTTAAACGATCGAACGAAGAAATTAGCAGGAACCATCCGGATAAGAAGTCGGAAGATTTTCTTGGAGGCATTGATATTCAAGGAGTGAAAGCAAACGGCCAAGCTCTCGAGTTCCACAACAAAGATCAGGCTTTGACTATTCAATTGAAGAAGCCTTTACAACCGGGAGCAACGATAACGGTACATATGGACTTCACGCTGAACATTCCGTATGGTTCGCAGCGCTTATCGTATTACCAGGATATTGTGAATGGCGCTCACTGGTTTCCGGTCATGTCGGTCTATGATGAGGAGAAGCATCAATGGAACACAACCCCTTACAGTCCAACGTTCGAAACCGATTATTATACTTCCGCAGACTATGAAGTAGAGTTCAACGTTCCCGACGATTATCAAGTGGCGATGCCAGGCACGATAACGACACGGAATGACGTGGAATCCGGCCGCAAAGTCGTTTCCACAGTTGCCAACAATACAAGGGAATTCGTATTCTTTGCCAGTCCCAATTTCAAAATGGACAGCGTTACCCGCGACGGCTTGACGATCGAATATTTTTATTTTGATAACGATCCAGGAAAGAAACAGGTCATTGATCGGTATATCGATCAGGCATTTAAAGCCATTGCATTTTTTGGTGATAAATACGGTGCTTATCCTTATCCGGAATTCCGAATTGTCGAGTCGTACGTCGAGGGCGTGGCTATCGAATATTCACGGGTCATCCAAATGGGTCCAGTTCAGAGCCAGGCTGATCCGAAACAGGACACGGTATTCGTTCATGAAATCGCACATCAGTGGTTTCATGCTCTGATCGGGAACGATTCGGAGACGGAATCCTTCCTCGATGAAGGTTTTGCCGATTTTTCCATGGTGTATTTTGCCGAGAAGCAGGGGGATAAACTGAATGGCTTTAGATCCATTCAATTTGACGATTCCCCGGTGGAACTTGCCATTGCGTCAAACAATGATGAGGTGGGGGATTTGGCTAGTCCGGTTTATTACGATAAAGGCCGCCAAGCGATTTATCAATTGTACCGGTCCGTTGGTGAAGAGAAGTTTGACCACTTGATGAGGGAATATTTCAAGCGTTATGTATATAAAAATGCCACAATCGAGGGACTTCTCCAAACAATTGAAGACGTTCTCGGAAAAGAGGCGCGAATCGAAATGGCCACGGCACTTTATCAACCGGGTTTTGTTCTTAAGCCAGAATACCAACTGTCAGAAGAAGAGAGAACCGCATATATGCATGATCAGTTTCAATTGCTGTATCAATCTGCCTTTAACCAAAATCCAGGTTTGCCCTACGAAACGATGAGCCGTATTATGGAGAAGGCCCTCCAGGGAGAGCCGTTATCGATCGTTCTGAGTGATCAAGTAAGCAGTCCAACACGTAAGCAGAAAGAAGCCATGGTGAACCAGCTCACGATGCTTTTTGATATCAGCGGAGTGAAATATGACGTAATTCGGGATCGCCAGGTATTGAAAAAGAAATTGAAGAAGGAACTGGGGACAAGCAATTTGATCGTGATTGGCAACGGTAAATCGAACGGGGTGATCCAGGCGCTGAAATCCGGTATCATCGAGCGGGCCAACAAAATGGGCTTTGCCTGGAAGGATATCTTGAATCAACCAAGTGCTTCCGGAGCGTATGTGATCAAGCATCCATTCAATCAAAATCGCCTAATGCTGCACTATTTCTGGAATGGTGATCATGTAACAGATGCAGCCATGGAGACATACATGGCAAAAATGCAGGAATCTCTCGGATTCACGAGCGCTTTTTATCAGTACTATGTATTGGACAAGAATGGCAAGGTGGTGTTAGATAAACTGGAGGTGAATCCGCTATCGAAGTTTTTTGCGGAGGAGTAAGCTTTCTGTATGTCTTCCCGAGCCATGCTCTGTTGAATAGCAGCCTGGCAGGTGGGAAAAATGTTGGTTATAGCAGGGGGTGAACGAATTGGCGTTTGATCAAAAGGTACTTGTCGTTGATGATGAGGCGGATATTGTCAGGCTTCTTCAAACCGTGCTGATCAAGGAAGGCATCGACCAGGTGTATACTGCGGGAACAGCGGAAGCAGCATGGGTTGAATTCCAGAAATGGCAGCCTGATCTTGTTATTCTGGATATCATGCTCCCGGACGGAGAAGGATACGAAGTATGCAAGAAAATTCGCAGCGTCTCGAATGTTCCGATATTCTTCTTATCCGCCAAGACAGAAGAAATTGATAAAATCCTGGGATTCGCCATCGGCGGGGACGATTACATTACCAAGCCATTTAGTCCGAAGGAAGTGGCTTACCGGATCAAAGCCCGGTTTCGGAGACCGGATATTACGGAGCTTGCGGACAAACCGAATCGCGTGATGAAGAAAGGCCCCTTTGAATTAGATGAAGAGAAGGTAGAGCTGAAGAAGAACGGCAAAGTCATTCCACTAAAACCGAAAGAGCTGGGATTGCTCACGCTGCTGCTTAAACATCCGGGCCAGATCATCAGTAAGGAAAGTTTATATGATCAGGTATGGGGTGAGGAATTCTTCGGTTTTGATAATACCGTGATGGTTCACATCAGGAGGCTGCGGGAGAAAATAGAAGAGGACCCTTCCAATCCCCGCTATCTGCTTACGGTAAAAGGCCTTGGGTATAAGCTTGATGTAGAGGATGAATAAGGGATGAAGTGGAAGCTGACCGGCAGGTATCTGGTCTCCGTGGTTCTTATCGTCGTCATCGTTATTATTATGAACATCGTGGTGATTATCGGACTATTCATTCTTCAAGCGGTAAATGAGGATCTCCCTCTCTTAAATAGGCAAACCTCAGCAGAATCGATATCCCGATCCTTTCAGGAACATATCGTAATATCGGAATCGGGTGCTTCGATAAGCGAGAAGGGCAAGGAGATTCTGGAGCAGAATCAAGCGTGGGTTCAAATTCTGGATGAGGATGGCGGGGAAATCTACCGCTATCTTGCTCCGGAGGAGGCCAAAACGAAGTACGCCCCCATCGATATCGTGCAAATTTATAAGTATGTCGAGAAGGAAGTCCTTTCTACCGTCTTTATTGGTGAAAAAACAGGCTTCGAACATCGTTACAGTTACTTGGTTGGATTTACGTCCCCATACCTGGAGCGGCAAGTGTTAACCATCGATTCACGGAACTTCGTGCAGATATTTAAAATTTTTAGTGTATCCATCATCATTGTTGACGGATTCATCGCCTTATGTATCGCTTATATCTTCAGCAAGCGGCTGACCAAACCTATGTTTATCTTAATCGACAGCATTAAGCGTTTGGCTGGGCGTGATTATAACGTCTATCATCAACCTAAGGGGATATATAAGGACGTGTTCGCCAATATCAATCTTTTGTCCCAAGAGCTGAAATCAAGTGAGAAGGAAAGAAAGAAATTGGATGCGATGAAGGAAGAGTGGATCGGAAATATCTCGCATGATATCAAAACGCCGCTTGCTTCGATTCAAGGCTATGCGGAGATGATAAAGGACACGGAATATCAGTTCTCTATGGATGAAATACGGGATTACGCCGGGATCATCGAAGGAAAGTCCAAATATTTGCGAGACGTGATTGAGGACTTGAATCTGTCGACCCGCTTGAGGAATAAAGAGCTGACGTTAAATAAGAAAAATATAAACATCGTAAGCCTGGTACGCAATGTCGTCATCGATACCCTCAATGACCCCAGGTATGCCAACCGGGATATTGATTTTAGGAGCAGTCATGAGGTTATTAAAATGGAGGTTGACGATATTCTGATACGCCGAGCGATCAGCAATCTGATCTATAATGCAATTGTTCATAACCGCGAGGATATTTCGATCAAGGTCCAAGTCGAGAAGAATGAAGAGTCTATCCTGATTCGTGTAGAGGACAATGGAAAGGGCATTAAGCAGGAGGAGCTTGGAAGAATCTTCGATCGCTATTACCGTGGGACCAACACGGGAGAACTCCATAAGGGATCAGGTCTTGGCATGGCGATTACGCATGACATTGTTAGCGCGCATGGAGGACATATTCATGTTCATAGCACGGTGGGTCAAGGCACGGTTATGGAAATCAAACTGGTGCGTACTTAGAGTTGTCCGATGTAAATGATGGTTTTCCGACGTTTAAAGGACCATGGTCTGGAGTATTAATCATACAAGCAGGTTACACTACCGTTAAAAGGAGTGTATCGCTTATGAAACTGCTTGTTAAGCTATTGGTGCATGGAGTCTTGATTACGGCACTGCTGGTTGCGCTTACCGATGCTTCGTTCACAGGCGCTATCTTGACGGCATTAGGAATTGGCATCGTCGCTTATTTGGTGGGGGATTTATATATTCTGCCCCGAACCAGCAATATGATGGCAACAATTGCGGATGCCGGCTTAGTATTTGTGATGCTGTGGATCATCGGTGGAGTTGCAAACTGGTCTATTGATTTCTCGGAGGTCCTGCTGATTGCGGTACTTGCGGGAAGCTTTGAGTATTTGTATCATATGTGGCTCAGGGGCGAGCATTTGTTTGAAAAGAGACGGCGGGCTTCGTAAAACCAGAATGGAATATATGAAACAAACACATAACGCACGATCCGAAAAGAAGCCTGAAATCAGGCTTCTTTTTTTTTATATATCGAAAATAGAAGGTTTTGCTGAAAGGGCAAGGCTATAATTCTTGATATTTGAGCAATTGAGAAGAAATTCTTAGCTGCCATTAGAGATAAACTTAAGAAAATACATGAAAGGAGAGAATTTCATTATGAAAAATGGAGAAAATCATTTGCAGCTTCCAAAAGTCCTATCCCCGGATGATTGGCTATTGAATCGTAAGGATCTGATGGCCAAAGAGACAGGAGAGGAATTTCCCAAAATCGTGTCTCGGGACGAGTGGCTCGTGGCTCGTAAGGAATTGTTAGCCAAAGAGAACGAAGTTACCCATGAACCGGATGCGATGCTGGTTGAACGAAGAACCCTGCCAATGGTCGAGATGGACAAGGATTACGTCTTCGAAGGTCCGGACGGCAAGGCAAGACTGCTTGACTTGTTTGACGGTCGAAGTCAACTCATCGTCGGGCACTTCATGTTTGACCCGGACTGGGAACAGGGCTGCCCAGGCTGCTCGGCAGGTGCAGCCGAGATTTCGGATGACCACCTGAAGTTGATGCATGACCGTGACACCTCTTTTGTATACATCTCCCGTGCACCACTGGCAAAGATCGAGGCATACAGAGAGCGCAAGGGCTGGAGCTTCCCTTGGTACTCTTCGTATGGTAGTGATTTCAACTACGATTTCCACGTTACGCTGGATGAGGCTGTAACTCCTGTAGAATATAATTACCGCACCAAAGCGGAGTATGAGCAGGCAGGTAATCCACTAGACTTTGAAGGCAAGCAGTCGATTGAGCTGCCGGGAAGAAGCTGGTTTCTCCGGGTCGGCGATCGAGTCTTTCACACCTATTCTGCATATGACGGATAGTGAAGCAGACTGAAGCGCGAGATGCGTTTGACCGAATGCCTGGAATGCTCGTAAACAACTGGACCAGTCGGCCTTGTAGCATTGATGGTGAAGCCCATATTTCCAAAAAGGCCATTAATATATTTAAACAGCGATGCTGCCGAAGTGAATGATCGGCAGCATCGTTTGTTAAGTGCTGTGGAAACACTAGCGCAGTATAGGGTATAACAGCACGTAAAGTTATACCGCGCGCATAGGACGGGAGTCTGCGGAACATATAGAATAGCCCCGTTGCTCGAATAGGGCAACGGGGCTATTTTCACCTCAATTTAGGATATTCACGGTTTGGCATTCTTCCAATAAGCATACGCATGCACCACGCTACCGGTAAAGGAAGGAGAATCCTTCAATAAATCAGGCAGCTTGGCAAGCTCTTCTTCCATGTAACCTGCTCCTTCTTCATAGAAGGAAATATGATCGCCTTCATGGCTGGCTTTGATCTCCACGGAAATCTTGATCGGTTTGCCCAGCTCATCGGCATATGCAATCTCTTCCTTAGAGACCGCGACAATCCCGTTCGATCCTTCCGCTGTATCCCGGAAGGCCATGAGAGAAACATGGTCCATTCGGTTGATCATCCACTTGCTGAGTGACATATCTTGACCGGTAACTTTATATTTGTCGAGCCACACGGCCATATCCATGCTTGCTTCCAGGTTGGAGTCTTTTTTCAATTCCGTAACAAAGGCATCCAGATTCGCGGTCCATTCGGAAATAACCTGCTGCGAATTTTCTCTCCATGCAGGCAGCACATAAGGCTCAATGTCCAAATGAATGCCATGAAAACGCTCATTGCCTTCCACAGCGCGATTGTAGTTCTTCACATAATTGACCAATCGCATCATTCTGGGCCGGTTCTCCTCAAGTGCCCATATCGGATGGCCACCCATGGCATGAACCTCGATTCCGGCTGCAGCCGCTTGTTTAACAAACGACGAGTACGAACTGTACGGCTGCTCGAGGTCCAGCCTTACATACAGCCAGTTCAGGTTCTTCTCTTTCGCAAAATCAAGAATTTCCTGACTGTTTTGAATCACTTCATGGGCTTCCCATATATAGGTGCCTCTTACGATAGGGTCCCGTGTAACCGGATCCGCATCTGGCACGCGACCGCCTTCTCCCGGTTCAGGATTCGGATCGGGGACCGGTGATGGTGGAGTAGGTTCTTTATCGTCTGGCGGTACGCTCACATCATTAGACATGTTTTGCCAGTTGCGAATATCGTGGATAGCGATCCCGGCAAAGGAAGCATATGAACCGAGCGCACTGGACAGATGCTCCAATTTTGCGTTCATTCTTTCCTTACCATGTCCATAAAAGCTGGTGTAAGGCTCGCCCGGCATTTCCTTCGTGTTAACCCCAATGAGAATCCGCTTACCAAGCCTGTTGGCAAGCTCAAGCTCATCTCGCGTCAGGTCCAGAATGCCATGCTCGGATTCTACTTCGTTCCGATAGGCCATCACAGTAACATGGTCAAATGTTCCGATCAGCCATTCATTCAGACCGGTTCCATTACCCAAGGTGTATTGATCAAACCAGAAGGGGATGTCAATTCCGAGCTCCAGGTCGTTCCCGGATACTTGATTCAGGAACACCATAAGATTTTGTTCCCAGGTGCTAATGATTTTGTCCTGCTCATCCTCCCACTGGGCAAGTACATACGGCTCTATATCAAGGTGGATGCCGTCAAATTGGGCACCAGCCGAAACCTTGCCGTTATAGTTGATCACCCAATCGGCGAGTCCGAGCATATCCTCCCGATGTTCGGTGAGGGCCCATCTTGGATCTCCTCCTAAAGCATGCACCGCGATTTGATTCTCATGCGCACGCTGTATAAATGCCTCGTAAGTTTCGGACGGCATTTGACGATCAATCTGTAGGAAGATCAGATTAACTCCTTCTTCGCGGGAAAAATCAAGCAGTTCTTCGCCGCCATCCTGAATCAGATCCGTCTGCCAGATCCAAGTTGCTTTTGTTGTAGCATTTTCTCCATAAGCCGGGGTTTGAAGCCCCACCAGAAGCATGACAGCCAACAGGCCGGCAAGCATCGGGTAACCTTTTACTTTCATGTTTTCCCTCCGTTTCTCTGCGAGAACTCCACGTATTCTCTATTTAGTAAACGGGGTTATTATAGCATTGATGCCTCGAAAAAAGATGAGACCTTGTTCTTACGGGACAGGTGGCAAGGAATACATCGAACAGATGATCGGTTTAAAAGGAACTACGCTATATTTAGAAAAGTATAACTAAATCACATAAATTATATGAATTTGAACAAGATTAAGGCTAACTACTCAGGAAGAAAGTTGTGTTTTTGGCTTCGATATGGCCTAGTGTCACTGTTTATAATGAAGAGCATCATTAAATGTATCGGTTATGATGGAGATTTTAAAGCTTACATCATAGCGGCTAGTAATTTAAGGGAGAGGAGTCCCTAGTAGTAGCGGAAAGTGAGACTTTAGCATATGGAGTTGAATCGGATGTTGAATTCGTAAACCATATCCCGTATACGGTTTGGGATTCAAGTCCATCCTAGGACTAAAAACATAAGGTGGGCGCACATGATTAATTTGGAATCGAGATTGGAGAATATCGAAGACCGTTTTGTGAATATTGATACCTATCTATGCAAACATGATTTTACGTTAGCCGGAAATTGGGATTACAAGCATGGCTACCTGGACCGGCGGTTGGACCAGGAGCGGATGGTGTGGCTTCGGATCCCTTTTCTGGTCACCAAAGGCAGCTTGGATGGCGAATGCGGCGGTTGCCATGCTACGATAAAGCTTGGCCGTCCATTCGTGTTCAGACATATATACAATACGGGAACCGATAAGCATGCGGCACCTCGTTTATTAGGAGCTCTCTTTGATCAATTCCAGGCTCCGATCGACCCTGACGCATCGGTGGATGATATGTGGATTGAACAAGCAAGAAAAGTCTTGGACGAAGTGGAGACAGGGTACTTGCACTAACACTCGGCGCTCATCGAGGAGATCAGGTTTTCTTGATCTCTTTTTCATATTTACATCATAACAAGCAAGGAGCTCTGACGTTTGCTGCAGTCAAGGAGCTCCTTTTTGTATGGGTGATCAGAATAGGGGAATTAAAGAATATCCTTTGAAAACTATAGAACTTTCGTAAAAGCAGGCTCAAATGATAAAGCATCCTGGTATAGTTGGATAGACTGGCTTCCGTATGTGCCAACTTGGATCAATTAAATAAATGAAGAAGGTGAACTCACCCATGAACAAAAAAACATTATTTAATGAAGGATGGACATTTGCAAAAAGCAGTCTTGACCATACGGATTCGGCGAATCTTAAATTCCAACCCGTGGATATTCCCCATGATTGGCTTATTTATAACACGGAAAATTTATATGAAAACAGCATAGGCTGGTACCGGAAGCAATGGTCGTGGAATGGCGAAGGAACTCAGGTTCTACTGTGTTTTGACGGGGTGTATATGGATTCTTCCGTCTATGTCAATGGTCATAGCGTGGGTGACTGGAAATATGGCTATTCCTCCTTTGAACACGAAATCACGGATTTCCTGGTAGAAGGGGAGAATGATATCGTTGTGAAGGTTGTGTTTCAAAGTCCGAACAGTCGGTGGTATTCGGGCGCGGGCATCTATCGTAATGTGTGGTTAAAGATAAGGCAAGCGAACCATATCGCAACAGACGGCATTTATATATCAACAAAATCTCAGGAAAGTGGATGGTTGGTCGAAGTCGACACAGAATTGAATATCGTAGATGATGTGGTCATCAACCACACGCTCCAGAAGGATGGTCAGAGGATCGCAGAGGTGTCCCATCGCGTCAACGCTAGCAGCGCTGGCAATTTAACGGATACGCAAACTCTAGCTGTTGGGCGTCCACGGCTCTGGAGCCCGGATGAACCTCATCTGTATCAGTTGGTTACCGAGATGCGGGTGACTGGAATGGATCTTCCGGCAGATCGGCACGATGAAATGATAGAATCGGTATCGCACAACGTGGGATTCCGCCATATTCAGCTTGATCCGAATCAGGGGTTCCTCCTGAACGGCCGCAAACTGAAATTGAACGGCGTATGCGAGCATCATGATCTCGGAGCTCTGGGTGCAGCGTTTAACAGAACGGCCTTTGCCAGAAGGTTTGCTATTCTGAAAGACATGGGAGTTAATGCGATCCGCACCGCTCACAATATGCCTGCCAAAGAATGGATGGATCTTGCGGATGAAATGGGGCTGCTGATCGTATCGGAAGCCTTTGATATGTGGGAACGACCGAAAACCCCTTATGATTATGCAAGGTTTTTCCCGGATTGGGTTCAGCGCGACGTGAAGAGCTGGGTCAAACGGGATCGGAACCATCCGTCCCTTATGATGTGGAGTATCGGGAATGAAATATATGATACCCATGCGGATGAGAGGGGTCAGGATATAACAAGAATGCTGCTGGCAGAGGTCCAGCGACACGATCCCAAGCAAAATGCAAGCGTTACCATCGGATCGAATTATATGCCTTGGGAGAACGCTCAGCTATGTGCCGATATCGTAAAGGTGGCAGGTTATAACTATGCCGAGAAGTATTACGAGAAGCATCATCTGGAACATCCGGATTGGATCATCTATGGCAGCGAGACCGCATCGGTCGTACAAAGCCGAGGCATCTATCATTTCCCATTTGAAAAGTCCATTCTGGCCGATGACGACGAGCAGTGTTCCTCCCTTGGAAACAGCTCGACAAGTTGGGGGGCGAAATCGGCGGAGGCCTGCATTTTGGCTGAGCGAGACATGCCTTTCTCGCTGGGACAGTTTATATGGACCGGATTCGATTATATTGGAGAACCTACACCGTATCATACCAAAAACTCTTATTTCGGACAGATTGATACGGCAACCTTCAAGAAGGATTCTTATTATATCTATCAAGCAGCCTGGACGGATTATAAAACGAAGCCCATGGTTCATCTGCTGCCATACTGGGATTTCAACGACGGCCAAATGATCGATGTGCGCATCTGTTCCAATGCGCCAACCGTCGAGCTGCAGCTTAATGGGGAAACCATCGGTAAGCATGATATTGACCATGCACACGGAAGACAGCTGGTGGGTTGGTGGAAGATTCCTTATGCAAAAGGCGAATTGAAAGCGATCGCTTATGATGAAGCTGGCCGTCTCGTAGCTGTGCATACAAGAACCTCTTTTGGCGATGCCAAACGTATTGTTTTGTGCCCGGATAAAGAAGAATTAACAGCCGATGGAACAGATCTCATCTTCCTGGAAATTAAGATGGAGGATGAGGACGGCCATGCCGTCGAGAACGCGAATAACCGGGTGGAGGTCCATGTTACGGGTGCCGGGCGATTGCTTGGACTCGATAACGGAGACAGCACGGATTACGATCCGTACAAAGGCCGGAGCCGAAGATTGTTCAGCGGCAAGCTGATGGCCATCATCGGAGCCACATTGGAGCCTGGCCCAATTCGAATCGAAGTGTCTACCAATGGTTTGGAGAGTCGATGCCTACATCTGACATCCATCCCCGCGCAGGATAAAAAGATAAAGGGCATATCGGCAAGCCTGAATAACGAAGAGGGGCCGTGTCTGACAGGGAACATGCTCGAGCTTCCGCTTCGCAAGATTGAACTGATCAGCGAAGGAGGTCAATCATTTCATCCGTCCAATCGGCAAATGGTGGTGCGTGCCATGTTACATCCGCCGGAAACCTCTTATCAAGAGGTCGAATGGGCTGTCGTAAATGATGCCGGCATCGAATCCAATATCGCCAGTGTGGAATCCGATGGTCATGAAGCCATCGTAACTGCTCTTGGCGACGGTGAGTTTCGTTTGAGATGTACGAGTCGGAACGGGACGGATAAAACCAAGCTCATCTCCCAGCTTGAATTTCAAGTTGCCGGTTTGGGTGCGGCCTACAAAGACCCATACTCCTTCATTTCCGCAGGACTGTATGATTACAGTCAAGGTGATGTGGGAAACGGGAACGAAAGAGGCGTAGCTACGAGCAGAGACGGCGAGACGCAAGTCGGATTTCGGGACATCGATTTCGGTCCCCATGGCTCCGATACGATCACCATTCCGATATTTGCACTTTCAAGCGAAGCGTACTCGCTGCAAATCTGGGAAGGCATGCCTGGTGAGGAGGGCAGCTCCTTGCTGGCCGACTGCATTTATCAGAAAGAGTCCAAGTGGAATGTGTATCAGGAAGAAACCTACCGGTTGTCCAAGAAGCTGCGCGGCATCACGTCAATATGCTTTGTCCTGCGCCAGAAGGTGCACATCAAAGGATTTTATTTTCAGGCGGGGAATCGAGCCTTCGAGCAGAATTATGCCGCAGATGGTGATCGAATCTACGGAGATACCTTTACGATTATGGATGACAAGGCTGTTGAAGGTATAGGAAATAATGTTTCCCTCGAGTTTGACCTAATGGATTTCTCAGAAGCAGGCACTTCAAAACTGATTGTGTACGGGCGCTCGGCCATAGATAAGAACACGATTCATATCCGGTTTGCCAATTCGACGGGAGAAAGCAATCAGCTTGTTGAATTTACGCAGACTGATGGATACGAAGAGCAAGTGTTCGATCTGGAGCATGTGAACGGCAAACAGAAGGTGACGTTCATCTTCCTGCCGGGAAGCCAGTTTGATTTTGGCTGGTTCCGGTTTGTACGATCAGATTCATAATACAAGGGGTGATCGAGGCTGCTGATCCAATCGGCAGCCTTCTTTTGTTATGAATTGAGGTAAGATCCATCTGAACGGATCGATAGGATTTTAATTAACCCTGCGGTATAATTAAATAATCGACATACCTGGATGGAAGGGAACGTGATGGAAATGAAGCAAACCAATAAACCGAGGAGCAAAAGAAGGCTCAGGATTGTCATATGGACCCTGTCTATATTAGCCATTATTACCATAGCAGCAAGTGTCCTACTGGATTCCCGTACTTACAAACCGCTCGATGAAGCGAAAGCGGTGTTTCAAAGTGATACGAAAGTAGTTGTCGAACACCTCAAGGACGGCTATCGTTTCGAGCCGGTGGGCGGGGAGGTGATCCAGCCGGACATTATTTTTTATCCGGGTGGATTGGTGGAGCCCGAAAGCTATGCGCCTTTTGCCAAGAGAATGGCGGAGAAGGGGTACCGCGTGTACATTGCATCCATGCCTTTGAATCTCGCCGTATTCGGACAGAATAAGGCGGATTCGTTCATATCGGAGCATCAAGGCAGCCGTTATGTCATTGGCGGGCATTCCTTAGGTGGTGTTATTGCTGCGAGATATGCTTCTGAACATGCGGATGTCATTGACGGGGTTTACTTCATGGCATCTTATGCGGATGATGGAGGCAAGCTAAACGGATTGAATATGTCCGCGCTCCAGATCACCGGTACGCAGGATGGCGTTCTTGATCGAACAGAGTGGGAAGCTGCAAGAAAGAATCTGCCGGAGGATACGACATACGTGGATATTGCGGGAGGCAATCACGGACAATTCGGTTCTTACGGTTTTCAAAAGGGAGACAACGAAGCTTCCTTAACCGCAGCAGAGCAGTTGATCGAAGTGACGGAAGCCATGGACCTCTGGATCCAGGGCCTCGATTCGTTTCAACGCTGAAACTGAAATGTAACCCGATTGAAACTTCTACGTATATAGGTTATAAACATGGGTACATGTTAAACACTTAAAGAAGTTGAGGGATTCCATCATATGAATGTGGCGTATACAGACTATGCCGATACGGGATATCGGCGGGCTGAGCAGAAGGCAGCTCAGTATTTTGCATCACTTTATGTACAGGTTAAGGAAAAGAGTTATGTGCCGACCCTGACAGAGGACATTCTAATATGGAAAAGGAAGCATATTCATCGTCCTTCATGGCTGTCTTTTTTATCGCGGGGAAAGAAGAAACCGGATAGCCGGGATTATCATAAATATATCGGATGGCTTCATTATACAGGTGAATTGGATGATTACTTGGATCGAAGCATTTCCTATATTTATATGAGAGACCTGGGGATGGACCTGGATTCGCCTAACACGAAGGCCCGAATTCGGCGCGTTGCCCACGATACCAAAAAACTTCTGCTTCGCCCTACCAATAGGAACGGTGGAGGTACGCCGGATTACATGAGTTTGACCGGGCTGTACCGATGGGCCCAGAAGGAAGGCATCGAGAATGCCGTGATTTGGGTCATTAACAAACTGAAGCACGTGGCGACCCATATTCCGGAGGAGATGGATGCGGACCAAGCTCAACGCAAATTGATTAAAATTATCGTTGGCGTTGTTATGCACGTCATCGAGGATATGAGTGTCGAGACATCGCCTGCGGAGCGCTCAGCCCGCCTTGATGATGCTATCCGGCTGGGATATTCCTACGGGTTGACCTATCCTTTTATAGACGATCTGCTCGATTCAAGGGTACTTAACGCTCAAGAGAAGGAACAGTACTCCCAGATGATACGTCAGGCGCTCCTTACTGGAACGGTACCGGAGCTTGGGCAGTGGAGCGGGAAAAACATGGATCTCGTTCAATTCGTTCATAAAGAGCTTCGGGATGCATTTGAGTATATTCAGGGACACCAACGCCCGGAAACGCAGCATGCTTTTTTCGAGCAGTCTAATGTGTTTTTTCATTCCCAGCATATTGACCGCGTTAAGGATCTGTGCAATCCCAATTACAGTAACGAGGAATTATATCTGCCAATCATCCTGAAATCATCGTCCTCCCGTTTGATCGTCCGTTCCGTCATCAGCGCTTCGGCGGATGAAGGCTTTGAGGACCGGACCTTCTTCTACGGTATCTACAACCAGCTGGCCGATGATTTTGCCGATATGTTTCAGGATATGGAAGACGGAGCGGTAACCCCGTATACTTACTATTTAAAATATCGCGGTCAGCGTACGGATCTTATCAATCCTTATGAAATGTACTGGGCGGTTATTTCCCATCTGATTCATGAGGTGTATCATTCGGACGCCAAGACGCGAGAGGTGATGCTAGACCGGGCCATTAATGGCCTGAAGCGTTGTAAGGAACGGGTCGGTGCTGAGAAATATAACGAAATCATGGATATTTTTGCATCCGGTAACCCGGAGTTCAATCGACTTGTCCAGAAAATGGTTCGAACAGCCGATCAGGTGGATTTCTTCGATAAGTTGCTGCGAGACCAGATGGTTACGGTGCTCCGAAACGAGCGGAAGGAAAAGGATTTTTTTATCGATACCTTTAAAACCGTTCGAAATGAGATTAACAACAGCTTGCAAATCGCGAAGCCCCTTGGCATTCCACCCATGAAAGAGTCGCTGATTGACGCCGCCAATTATACGCTCGAAGGGGACGGCAAACGTCTAAGACCTATCTTGACTTGGGTCATGGCCGTCAATGAATACGGTCTGCAAGCTTCCGCCATCGTGCCGCTGCTAAGGTCGCTTGAATACATGCACACCGCTTCCTTGATATTCGATGATTTGCCGTCCCAGGATAACGCCTCTACCCGTAGAGGACGACCGACCCTGCATCGGGTTCATGATAGCGCCACGGCGGAAATCACCGGTTTGTTCCTGATTCAGAAGGCTATCGAAGAACAATCGTCCCTTGAAGGGTTTGATCCCAAAACGGTATTAAAGCTGATTCAATATTCGTCTCAGCGAGCGGGAGATATGTGTTCGGGCCAGGCGATGGATTTGAATTCAAAAGGGAAGGCATTGTCTTTGGAGGAACTGAATACGGTATGTTATTACAAGACGGGCATTGCCTTCGAGGCATCTCTCGTTATGCCTGCCATCCTCGCTCAGGTGAAAGAGACCGAAATTGCGACACTGAAGAAATTCGCCTACCATGCGGGCATTGCCTTTCAGATTCAGGATGATTTGCTTGATGTGCAGGGCGATATGGAGCAGCTCGGGAAACCCGGAGGACAGGATGCGGAGAATAATACATCGACCTTTGTGAGCATTTTGGGTCAGGAAAGCGCCAGTCGGGAAATGTGGGAGCATTATTGCCTGGCTATGGAGGCGCTGCAGGAGATGCCGCGCAATACGGCGTTTCTCAAACATTTATTAAATTACATGGTAAATCGAGATCGTTAAATTGCTTCTACTATATTGTTAATATTCAATAATGAGGAAATATCCCGAGAGGAAGTGTTGGCGTGAATGCCAGCACTTTTTTTGGTTATGGCATTTGTTTAGGCCATGCTTGCTGCAAGCGTGTTACAAGGATGGTATTGTGCAAAAGCAGCAACACAGAAGAAATACAACTTATTCCCTAAAGATATAATAAGCCCTATGATACGCTTCTAGCCAGCGACCTGCCGCCGATTGAAAGAGCGTTCCGTCTGAGCACGCCGATTAGTATCATTGTTGGCGAACAAAGTCCTGTTTCCATGCTGGAGGTTGGAAAGCAGTTAAGCCGAGCTATTCCAAACGCCCAAAACACGATCCTAGAGGGCCAAGACCATATGCCGGATCCGGAATTGTTGCTGCCATTACTCTCAAGCTTTCTTGACAAGTAGTTGAAGTGGATAAGAATAAAAGGCATCCACCCGGAATGCCTTTTTTAACATTTCGTCGGAATTAGCATTACTCTCGTCGTCAATCAAGAGAATGCTTTTTTGTATTCGTAGTGGCGAGATTGTTTTTTGATAAAAAAGTACAGTTCTTGCTGCATGGAATTTGGTATGATGACCTCATAGCCAATCCACATAGATAGGGGGCAACACGACTTGAAATGCAGAGCGGTGAAATCGTTCAACGCGCCATTGATTATATCGAAGATCATCTGACGGAATCACTGACACTTGAGGAGATTGCCGGCGTGGCGGCCATGTCGCTGCCCAATTTATACCGTTTGTTTCATAGCCTAACGGGACACCCCATTAAGGAATACATACGTAAACGCAGAATTAACGAAGCCGCTAACTGCTTGCGGGATAGCGACTTGCCGACCATCGATATCGGGTATCGCTGCGGGTTTGAGTCGTATCCCACATTCATTAAAACCTTCAAGAGGCTCACGGGACAGACTCCAGGACAATACCGAAGATCCCAGGTGGTTTACAGCTTCGAACGGATGAATCTGAATGAGCATATAAGCTATTTGGAAGAGCGGGACTTATCTGAACGATTTCCTGAAGTAAGGGTTATCCGTCTGAATCCTCAGCAAGGGATCGGCCATTTATTCGTTTCTGAGTATGAGGAGGGTATAGAAACCGCTGCGATCGAGCATTTTCGCGAACGATTGTCATCACACCGTATCGATCTCAATGGGCTGAGGCTCTTCGGTTGGAACGTGGACATGAAAGGTGAAACCAAGCCCTTTGGTTATCAACTGCTGGCTGTAGGCTCGAGGGACCAAGCCGAGATGATGAAGCATTCGGAGCTTTATTCTATGGCGATTGATGGCGGATTGTATGCAGTGGCTCGAACGCCGTCGGTAGCGGAAGACAGTATTCAAAACACCTGGAACCGTTTGTACTCCGAGTGGCTACCCCGCAGCGTGTTTGAGCAAGGAAAGCATGAGTTCATTGAAGAATATGCGCTGAACCGGGATCTAATCGTTCGGATGAAGCTTTATCTTCCGGTGGAACGAATTAAGCAGGTGAAACCTATTGAAATCGTGCTGTTGTCTTCGCTTAAGGTGATGCGTTTTCGAAGGACGGGGGTAGACTGCGTCAAACAAGCGGATGAAGCTTCCATTGCCTGGTTATGCCGCAATGGATTGATGGAAGATTCGCGGATTCGCGTGTTCATGCACTGTGACGGTGGACTACTGGACGAATGCTCTACTTATGAGGTTTATATAGCTCCTCCTGAGGATTTTCTTCCTTCCTATGAAGAAGCAGATCTGCAAGTTGAGCTGGAAGGCGGAATGTATGCTTGTCTGGAGTCAGGTGCCGCTGGCACGATGACAGGTGTACTTGAAAGAGTGGATCGATGGCTCGATATGTCAACCGAGTATAGGCCGGATCCAGGACGCTTTTGGTATGCGAGTTATCTGCCTAAAGAAGAGACGGATCACGGGATTATCAGAGTGAAGTGTTATGTTCCTGTTCAAATCATGTCATGAGCATAAGAATGGAGGGAGTTCATGGGCCGATTGCCTATCGAAAGAGTGCAGCCGGAAGGGTATCGTCCGTTTACGACACCACGCGTGTTAAAAATGATACATGGAGGCAAAACAATGAGCGAACAAGTGCGTGATAATCACAACCATGCAAAGGTAAGTCCAATTAAGAACAAAGTGGGCAGCATATTCATCCCGGTTCGGGATATCGAAAGGTCGCGCAGCTGGTACTGCCGTGTACTCGGAATAGCGGAAGATGATTGCCAGGTGATGAATGGTCATTTATGCCCTTTGCCCATGGAAGGAACGGGCGTGATTCTGGATACCATGCCGAAGTGGGGAGGAGATCAGCCGGGCGGAGCCCCATCTATCGATACTCCTGCGTTCATGCTGCTGACAGAGGACTTGGAAGGATCTTTAGCCTACATGAAAAAGCACGGTGTGGAGCTCGTCACGGAAATTGAACATAATCAATGGTTCGTCGTAAAGGATCCCGATGGAAACAAACTTATGATATGTCGTGAATAGGTACGGACGACATCAGCTTACGATTACATTAAAAGGGAATATCAAACTTTGGGGTGTTCCATTCACTGAAAAAACATTGGTGGTCGTAAAAGGTGGATATTGAGGAAATTCTAAGCCGGTGCTTGCAGCCGGCTTTTTTTGATAGATAAGGATCTATTGAATGCAGATTATAAATGTAAAAAAATATAAATTGAGGTTGATAGTGGTATATAATGAACCTATAATGGGAATTTAAGCGCATTATTTTACGTAATGTCCTCGAACAACAAGTGAATCTACCATCATAGATTGGTTGTATGGCAAATCATAGAGAACGAGAAAGCGAGGTGACTCGAAGCTTAGTAGACGGTTCGCTAGAAGAACAGCTATGAGGTGCACTAGTATCCATGAAGCCTTTAACTCGATCAAAATTAGGAGGGAACATGATGCTAAGAAAAGGAATAAGTGTCGTTATACTGTTCAGTCTTCTGGTCGTTCTATTGCCTGTCAACAAAGGCGATGCCGCACCGAACTGGAATTTGGTATGGAGTGACGAGTTCAATGGGACCTCGCTCAACAGAGCCTATTGGACACCGGAAATCGGTACCGGCAGCGGCGGATGGGGAAACAATGAGCTGCAGTATTATACCGACCGGGCACAGAATGTTCAGGTAACTGGAGGTAACCTTGTCATTACAGCACAGAAGGAATCCTACGGAGGGATGAATTACACTTCTGCCCGGCTCAAAACCCAAGATTTGAAGAGCTTTACTTACGGGAAAGTAGAGGCGCGGATCAAGCTGCCATCGGGTCAAGGTCTATGGCCGGCCTTCTGGATGCTGGGAAGCAATATCAGTTCGGTTGGCTGGCCGAAAAGCGGAGAAATTGACATTATGGAACGGGTAAACCATAACTCTTACGTGAATGGTACCGTACACTGGGATGCAGGAGGGCATGCCGAATATGGACGAGTATCCGGCAATTTGGATTTCTCCCAGTTCCATGTCTACAGCATAGAGTGGGATTCCAAATATATTCGTTGGTTTGTAGACGGTCAGCAGTTCAATGAATTCTATATTGAGAATGGAACCGGCAATACCGAGGAATTCCAGCGCCCGTTCTTTATATTATTGAATCTTGCAGTCGGCGGAAATTGGCCTGGAAGCCCGAACAATTCCACGCCGTTCCCATCGCAGATGCTGGTGGATTATGTACGTGTGTATCAGGACACGGGAGCATCGAACGTGATCAGTGATGGGATTTACACGATCGCTTCCAAGGCGAGCGGGAAAGTGATGGATGTTGTGGATGTCTCCACGGCAAGCGGAGCCAAGATACAGCAGTGGACCAACTACGTCGCCAATAATCAAAGGTTCAGAGTAGAAAGCACCGGAGACGGATACTACAAGCTCACAGCCGTGCATAGCGGAAAAGTTCTCGATGTGCCGAATTCGTCTACATCCACTGGCGTTCAGCTGCAGCAATGGGACGATAATGGATCGAATGCGCAGCGATGGAGGATCGTTGATGTTGGCGGAGGGTATTACAAACTTGTGTCCAAAGTAAGCGGACTGGCAGTCGATGTAGCCAGTGCCTCCACAGCAGATGGGGCGGTTGTCCAGCAGTGGACGGATAATGATACGGATGCGCAGAAGTGGATGTTCACCAAAATTAACTAAGCTTGGACAAGCAGCTCCGTGAGGGGCTGCTTGTTTGGTTATGAAGAAGGTTGGCTTAGTCCTGTTCCGACTGACGAGCTGCATGCCTGTTTGGTATAATGGATGGAAAAATCCGGAGGAATCAGGAAACATGCAACCAGTTTTTTTTACGAACGGAAAACTCTTTTTACCCCATAGCGCTTCGACAGCGGATTCGATATATGTGGAAGACGGAATCATTCGTGCTATTGGAAGCGCAGCCGACCTGCGACTTCAGCTGGCGGATCGGAAGTATCGAACGGTGGATTGGGATGGCGCCTTCGTTTTACCTGGCCTGGTCGATGCGCATATGCATCTCGGTATGCATGGACTGAAGCTTGGCATGCTTGACTTCACCGAGGCGACCTCCAAGGAAGAGATGCTGGCTATGCTTAGGGAAAGGGTCGCGGTTACCCAGCCTGGGGAGTGGATCATGGGGTTGAACTGGAATGAGCATAACTTTCCAGACCATCAGATTCCGAGCATGCAGGAACTCGACGAAATTACAACGGAACATCCAGTCTATCTTACTAGGACCTGTTTCCATGCTTATCTGGTTAATTCGGAAGCCTTCCGAAGAGCGGGTATTACATCAGACACGTCAGATCCGGTATCCGGCGCTTTCGGCCGGGATGCCGATGGCCGGTTAAACGGCCGCATCTACGAGAATGCATCGATACCTTTTGCCATGGTACAGCCGGAGCCTGATCCCGCCAGGCTGAAATTAGCGATGCTGGAGGCATGCCGTGATGCGCTGCGTTTAGGCCTTACGGCAGCTCATACGGAGGATATCCGTTTGCTTGGAAGTGTTGAAGCAATGCAGCGGATTCATAGAGAGCTAAGAGAGGAGGGACTGCACTTTCGTACCCATCAGCTGATGTTTCATGGTTATCTTGATGAAATGAGAGAGCTGGGCCTTAAGCCGGGCACCGGCAACGATTGGAACCGTATTGGGGCTGTTAAATTATTCGCGGACGGAGCGGTTGGCGGAAGAACGGCACTGCTGAAGGAACCTTACCATGATGCGCCTCATACTAGGGGGCTGGCTATGCATACTTTAGAGGAGCTAAGGGAGATCGTTGGCAGAGCGCGTCATCTGTGCTTTCCCGTTGCTTTTCATGCGATTGGGGACGGCGCGGCAGAGTTGATGACGGATGTGCTTGAATTTTATCCATTAAGCCGGGATTCGAAACTTCCGGACCGATTTATCCATGCCCAAATTGTACATCCGGATACGGTGAAGCGAATGAGTAAGCTGAATCTCGCCGTTGACCTGCAGCCCCGGTTTGTAGCCAGCGATTTCCCTTGGGTGCTGGAGCGTGTGGGCCCTGATCGGACAAGCTATTTGTATGCGTGGAAGAAGTGGCTGCGTTCCGGTCTGCCTTGTTCCGGAGGAAGTGATGCTCCCATAGAGCCGCTGAGTCCGCTGCTCGGGATTCATGCTGCAATGACGAGACGGAAGCCGGAAGAGAGACATGATGGATATCTGCCGGAGGAGAAGCTGACCTTAACAGAATCGATTGAATTGTTTACGCTCGGCGGCGCCAAGGCGGCGGGAGAATCAGGGCAGCGGGGAACGATAGCAATAGGGAAATATGCCGATTTTACCGTTGTGGATCGTTGCTTGCATGATGCTATGGATCCGGATGAACTGCTGAAGACGAAGATCAGAATGACGATTGTGAACGGAGAAATCGGTTATTCGCAGTAACTTATCCAATCGAGCAGTCCAGCAAAGGACTTGCTCGATTTGTATTTATGGACGATTTTTAATGACACAAAGATGGGTTATCGACTTGAGCCTTACTCGACGACATGGTATATTGTGAAGTTGCCGGCAAAATCGTCGCACAACATGAGGGGATGATCTTAAGCAAACGCAAGTGGAGATAAGAGAACATGTGAGTTATCCGGATTAACTTTCAAACTATAGATAAAACGGCTACATCGTTGGTTAGTGTGAAAAACAGGAGGCGCAATTGCGTCGTTGTTTCATATATTTAAAGAGACTGAAGAGTCGAAGAAGGGAGGAAGCCAATGAACTTAAAATGGAAGACATATCTCCCGCTGCTATGGATCCTGGCCATTCCTGTGCTCAACATTTTTTATGGGATATTGAACCATGCACATACGCCAGTAAAAAGCTTAATGACGGATCTTGACTCTGCCATTCCGTTTGTACCGATATTCATTATACCGTATCTGGTATGGTACCCTTTTATCATTATTATGCTGTTTCTGTTCTGTGCCAGAGACCGGAATGTGTATTATCGAACGCTATTGACTCAGTGTATTGGACTAATCGCGTGTTACATTATCTTTTTCTTGTTCCAGACGACGGTAGAGCGGCCGCCACTTATAGGCACAGGGGTTCTTGATCGGTTGGTAAATCTGGTGTACAGCACCGACAATCCGTACAACTGTTTCCCAAGCATCCATGTTCTGACCAGTTACTTGATGATAAAAGGGGCAGCAGCTAGTGCAGGCTTTACGAATAAAGATCGGGTGGCGGTGCATATCTTTGCTTGGTCGATCATTGTTTCCACGTTATTCGTGAAACAGCATGTCCTGCTGGACGTGGCGGGTGCCATCGCACTAGTTGAGATTCTGTGGTTTGGGGTAGGAAAATTATCTATAGGACTCCGTGCTAAAAACCGGGGAGTTATCGTCCGCGGGGAGAATATGTAGGAGCAATGAAAGTCCGGATAGTATGATAGCCGTTTAACTTGCAAGCATTGTGTACGAAATCGAACGATAAAATCCTCGTTTATAGGAAAAAATGCCATCATCATGTTACAGGAGAAGCCATAAGAATGATTCGGAACACCGAAAAGCTCATCAGAGATTTCAAGAACAATCCCAGGATGGATGGAACGATTCTGGCTTCATACTGCCGGATTACCTCCCTGTATGGTGGCCGGAATGACGCAGCCGCCTTATTCCGACTGTTTGCGGAGGAGCCTTCCGATTACAAGCGTTCCCTGCTGCTTGATCCGATTTTGAGATGCGAAAGATCAGGAGCTGGCAGAGGATATAGTACGTGTCTGTTTTGATGGGAAGAAACTTAAGGAGAACATGCCTGGCGATATTTTGCATGATGAACTGGAGCGGGTTTACGGACAACCGCTTTTTCCCGAATTCCTCCCGGCTCTATGTTTCAAATTCACCGATGCCCGGATGATTCCCCGTCTTATGGAGTGGGGGGAGCAGGCCTCTACGGATTGCAATGCGGGATTGATCCTGGGCATCGCTGCATTTGGCCGATCGCAACAGGCGCAGATCCGACGTATTTTGATGGAACCGAAATGGGAGATGGATGCAACCGGAACTGGAAGTCACTGGTGGGGTTACATGTCCATGCAAATGTCCGAAGTGACGTTCAGTCAGCTTATTTCGGATATGAAGGATACGCTGGATTTACATAAGGGTGAGACGTTAGAGGTAGAGGCGTTGATCGTTCACGGCCTGCAGGTGCTGCATGATTTGATGGAAGTAAAGCTGAGTGGTGATCTTCATCCCCTCCGTTTTGCTGCGACGAATAATGAGCAGTTCTCCGATCTTTACGCGCAGTTGTTCCAATGGAGCAACGAGTATGAAGATGATTCCATGATTGGCCGGATCCAACATGTTTTGGGATACGATCACCCGATGGTGAATCAATACATATTATTAAGAACGAGGATGGAAATGGCGATCCGCCGGGAAATGGAGCTGGAGGCCGTGCAACTTCAGCCATAAAATGGTTCCGACAGGTGTGGATTGATGCAACAGCTCATGAAATCAGCCGAGTTTTCCGAAAATTTAATAAATAAGGTTTACCGCCGAAATGGTTTTATATATAATAATCATAACAAATGCGATGAAGAGACGAGTAAATAAACGAATTCTTGTACAGAGAGCTCCGGCAGCTGAAAAGGGGCAAAGCGTTCTTTATTGAAAAAAGACTCAGAGCAGCACATGGAACCCTCATTGAGAGGCGGATGGTGTGCCAGGAGCTCCTGTTACAGAGCTAGAGTATCTGCATTACCGTGTAATGCCGTACTCGATGAGGCGAATATGGTGACATATTGGCAAATTTGGGGTGGTACCGCGAGTATAACAATCTCGTCCCTAAGACTTATGGTCTTGGGGGTGGGATTTTTTTGTTAAATCAAAAGAAATATGATGGTTCAAGGTAGGATACCTACACGAATCTCGCCGGTTTGAATCGTTATCTAGAAGAAGCTCATTTACTGCATGCTTTTGTCCGTACAGCAGATCAAAGTCGATGTATGGGGAACATGACGCCATTATTGAAAGGATATGAGTAACGAATGTCTGAAAAACTTAAAGTCGGTATTGTCGGTGGAACGGGTATGGTCGGTCAACGTTTTATGCAACTGCTGGATGGGCATCCATGGTTCGAAGTCACTTCCATTTCTGCCAGCAAAAACTCAGCCGGCAAAACGTATGAAGAGTCGGTTCAGGGCCGCTGGAAGCTTGCCACGCCAATTCCCGAGCAGGTGAAGGGCATTATTGTGCAGGATGCTTCACAAGTGGAACAGGTAGCTGCAGAGGTCGATTTTGTATTTTGCGCGGTTGATATGAAGAAGAATGAGATACAGGCATTGGAAGAAGCCTATGCCAAAACGGGGACGCCCGTCATTTCCAACAATTCCGCCCATCGCTGGACGCCTGACGTTCCGATGGTCATTCCGGAAATTAATCCGGGTCATATTGACGTGATTGCCGCGCAGCGCAAACGTCTGGGAACGACAACCGGTTTCATTGCCGTGAAGCCGAATTGCTCCATTCAGAGTTATGTACCGGCGCTTCACGCTTTGCTTGACTACAAACCTACCCAGGTTGTTGCCTCCACCTACCAGGCGATTTCCGGTGCCGGTAAGAACTTCACCGATTGGCCGGATATGCTGGACAATGTGATACCGTATATCGGCGGGGAGGAAGAGAAGAGCGAGCAGGAGCCGCTGCGCATTTGGGGCAGCGTCGTGAATGGTGAGATCGTGAAAGCCCAATCGCCATTGATTACGACGCAATGCATTCGCGTTCCCGTAACCGATGGCCACTTAGCCACCGTATTTGCATCGTTCGAGAACAAGCCTTCGAAGGATGAAATTCTGGACCGCTGGCAGCAGTTTAAGGGAAGACCGCAAGAGCTGAATCTTCCAAGCGCACCGAAGCAGTTCATTACGTATTTCGAGGAAGAGAATCGCCCGCAAACGAAGCTGGACCGTGACATCGAGAGCGGCATGGGCGTATCGGTGGGCAGATTGCGCGAGGATTCCCTCTACGATTACAAATTCGTAGGACTCTCGCATAATACGCTGCGCGGCGCGGCTGGCGGAGCTGTTCTGATCGCTGAACTGCTGAAAGCCGAAGGTTACATTCAAGCGAAATAATAACTATACTCATTAAGAAAAAGGCGACTGCTTGATGCAGTCGCCTTTTTGTGGTCATTGTTCATGGTTCGTACATTGACTAAGTTCGTGTTTATCGTATATAGTGTAATTCGCGCTTCAATGCAAAAAAGCAAAGAAGCCGAAAAGCATAAAAGCGAAAAAGTTCATCTATATAGACAAGTGGACGGGAAGAAGCCCTGTCATGACCAAGTATAAGGAGTCTTAGCACCATGGAACGACATCTCAGTTTCTCAAAAAGCATCATTCTTATTGTGTTTATACTGGCAGTACTGTTTGTCTCTATCTTTCTTCTTAAGGCAGAGCCGCATATACCGCTTCTGGCAACAACCGTGGGTATCGCCTCCTTGCTGCGGTTGTTCGGGTTTTCCTGGAAGCATCTAGAATCCGCTATCATTCAAGGCATTCAAACGGCGATTATGCCGATTCTCATCCTTTCGCTCATCGGCATTCTGATTGCGGTATGGATGATGAGCGGCACCGTCCCGACCATTTTATACTATGGCATGGATTATATTGAACCGCATTATTTTGCCGTGAGTGCGTTATACGTGACCATCGTGGTGTCGATGTTTACCGGAAGCTCCTTCACGACGGTCAGTACGGTTGGCGTTGCCTTCATGGGAATTGCTGTAACGACCGGGATTTCTCCGGCACTGGCAGCAGGAGCGGTGATCTGCGGGGCTTGCTTTGGGGATAAGATGTCGCCGCTGTCCGATACAACGAACTTTGCTCCGGCGGTCGCCGGCATATCCTTGTTCACTCACATTGGCAACATGATCTACACTACGGTGCCTGCCCTGATCGTGACAACGATCTTTTTCCTGCTGGCACCAACGGCGAATACCCTGGATTTAACATCGATAATTCAAATCAAGGCTGCGCTGAATGACGGTTTCCATATTCATTGGCTAACGTTGCTATCGCCGCTTGCGGTCATTGCCTGTTCCATCAAGCGGATTCCGATCCTCCCTACACTCATTGTCGGCATTGTTACCGGACTCATCGTAACAGCCTTCGTTCAGCAGCAGACGGCAGTCGATGTCTGGTTCAGAGTCATGCAGAGCGGTTACAAGAGCACGATCGCCAACCAAACCGTTGCTTCCATTGTCAACCGCGGCGGATTGCAATCGATGATGGGGTCCGTATCGCTGATCTTGATTGCGTTATCCTTGGGAGGGCTGCTTCAGCATTGCGGCGTCATTGAAGCCTTCTTCCGCAAAGTCATGCAGCCGCTGAAGCGGAAGAGCAGCATCGTTCTGATGACCGGGGCGTCCGCGATTGCGGTCAACGGCATGACAGGTGAGCAGTATTTATCGATCCTTTTGCCTGGTCAAATGTTCAAGGAGGAATATGTCCGCCGAGATCTTCCGGCGAAGACGTTGTCCCGTACATTGGAGGATTGCGGTACGCTTGTTAACCCACTGATTCCATGGGGGGTAAGCGGTGCCTTCTTCGCTGCTACGCTTGGGATTCCGGTCATTGAATATGCGCCGTATGCAACTTTCTTGTGGTTAAGCCCGCTCTTTACATTTGCCTATGCCTTGATACCGCGATTGCAGCGGAACTCGCTGGGCACGAAGATCTAAGGATTACCGGATAAACATAGATCCTCAGTTTGACCTTGCCTCCCGGATAGGGGAGACAGGGTCTTTTTGATTTAAGTGATTTACACCCAGCCTGTTCTTCGATTCATCTGGTATGATGGAAAGTGATGTGCAGCCAACATCGCGGATTCATTCTTACCGGGAGGGGATATTAGCATGAACCATAGCAAAGATAAAGAGCCAACCGCTGCGACATTGATGGAATTGCATGTTCGGGCGATGTTTACGCATGACCGGGATATGCGAATTCGCACCATCAACGAGCCTTGGCCGGGAGAGGAGCAAGCCCCGAGGTTTTTCATGGGTCGAACGATAGACGGCTCTTCGATCTGCAGGTTTCGTCATGATGTTCCCGAAAGAATTGCCGGGCAGTTGAGGGCTTTGGTTGAAGATGAGCCGATCGTAACCGAAGAGGTTCCGACGAGACCTAAACATTTTGCAGCTTATATGAACCTCCTTCATGCTGAGCACTATACGAGCGGACCTTGTTATCGGATACCTGATCAGACAACGCAGGCCAAACAGACGGTAAGGATCAACCCGGCAAATATTCATGAATATTCGCTCACCGGTTTTGAATGGCTGACCACGGAAAATGATTATGACCAGCCTTGTGTTGCACTCATTCATGAGAATAGGGTGGTGTCGGTTTGCCGCAGCGTTCGGATTACTGAAGGAGCTCACGAAGCCGGGCTTGAAACGTTAGAGGAATTTCGTGGAAGAGGTTATGCGGCTGCTGTTGTTGCCGGATGGTCCATAGAGGTGCATAAGATGGGCGCGGTGGCATTGTACAGCACTTTATGGGAAAACAGCTCTTCCTGGAGAGTGGCTAATAAATTAGGGTTGTCCTATTACGGGGTTAACTTCACGATCAGATGACCTGCTGGGCAGCGTAGACTCCTTACTGTATGAAGCCATAAAGAAATCCCTCAAAAAGTTGAGGGATGAAGTGAAGTACTCCATTATGATGTTAAATGATTAGCTCGAGCTGCCTCTTCTGTTCTTATAGTAGCCATGACCTTGGTTGCCATGCCTGTGTTTGTAATCGGATGAGGAACCTTTACGACGCGAATAGCCATGACTGCTGCTGTATTTTCTTCCATAATTCTTCGCGGAACTGCTGTAACGCTTTCGGCCATGACTATGGGATGTAGAGTGGAGAAGCTTGTTTATGATCTTTCTTAACATGCGAAAACATCCTCCTTTCTTGTTCGTCATCATTCCATATAATTTAATCGGATCGTAACATAAATGAAACCCCATAATCAAATTAAAGGCTGCCCTTCTTATCAGAGGGGTGGTTTCTTGCATTAGCGAGCGACTGCAGCTCGTGCATGAACTGCAAAGAACTTGAGTAAGGTTCACTCAGTTGCATCAAGCGTTTAATCATGTTCTGCAGTCCAATCGAGAGATGAAGTTCTTCCTGCCAGCTTCGCTCCACGGTTGCGCCCCGGTTGTGATCCGGTTCGTAGGTGGAATAGAGCATGAACAGCATAAAGTGACCGATGTCCCGGAGATCCTCGCTTTCCTGCGAGTCCTTATATTGAACAGAGGACGCCGAGCTGTCTGCCTTGAACTTTTTCCGAACAGGTACTTGGAGCGGAGGGGGCTCACCAATCCTTCTCGAGAGTCCAAAATCAATAATTTGGATCCTGCCATCCTTAAACAGTACGTTCGGAATCCGCAGATCAAGATGAACATAGCCTTGGTCATGTATGTATCGAACCAGCTTCAGAAGCTGCAGCGTGATCTCGATGCATTCGTCTTCTCCGTATTTCATGTCTTGTTCAAATATTAAATCTTCAAGCGTATCACCGTTCATATAAGACATGACCAGATAAGTATGGCGGTTGTCCGTGAAAAAATTCCGATATGCCGGAATTTGCGGATGCTGGAGAGAACTTAATATCGCTGCCTCACGGTTCAGCAATTCTTTGGCGTAATCGCCTTTGCTGGGTCGTGACTGTTTGACCGCCACCACATCGCCGCTCTGTTGATCCCTGCATTTATAGATGATGCCGTAACTTCCTTCCCCAATCCTCTGTTGAACAATGTAACGATTCCCCAGAACCGTATTTTCTTCAGCCGGGTAATCCCGCCAAGCGTTTATAAAGGAGCTTAAGTATGAGAATAAGCGCATATCGATTCCAATCTCTCCTTTTGGTCCCTCTAGTATGTTTAGAGCAAGTGCGATCCCTTGTTATCGTCCATTATATGCTTTTTGATTGGATTAGACGAATAGAGGGAATATCTTGCCGGATTAGGGTGAACCTCTGCTGGTCAATCGATATCCTCTCGATCTTTTCTATAATCTAGCGGCGATAAGCCGTTAAGTTGCCGGAACAGCTTCGAAAAATAATGGATAGAAGAGAAGCCGTGCTTCTCGGCGATCTCCGTGATGCTGAGGTCCATATTGCGCAGATCCTCCTTGGCCCGATTGATGCGGAACTGGTTAATGTATTGGGTTGGCGGCAAGCCCGTCGATCTTCTGAACAATTCGAAAAAATAACCTCTGCTGATCCGAAGATCCTCGTAATACGACTTCAATGGACGCAGCTTGCCGTGCAGGATATCCTGATCAAGTCGCTCCAGTAGTTTGTTCATTCTATGATCTGGAATGGCCTCATCCTGCAATGCGAATGCAAGAAAATAATCGATGAATTGCAGGAACCGGCTTTGTGTCCTTACGCTGCGCATGTAGGTATGCTCATTCTCGAACTGGTTCCCGGTGTAGAATTTTTCAAACAGGTCGCTCCATACGTTGATCTTCTCAACTCTCATGAGCTCGGGTATGGCATAGGGAAAAGAAGGGCCTACATAGGAAGGAATCAGCTGGGCAATGTCATAACAGATCACGCTGGGATGATCGGCCATAGCCCGGCGGTCCACATAGGACCAGTCGAAATAACAGCAGACATGTACCATGGGATCCTGGCTGTCCGCTATCCAATCATGCGGCTGCCCTGCCGGTATATAGACAAGGGAACCCGGGTCGGTATGGTATGTGCGGCCTCTGGTGCGAAGGATGCCCTTACCCTCGGTAATTAGATAAAGCGATGACGAATAGCAGTGCCGGTTGTTATTGCTTTGACCTTTGGAAAAGGGATACCGTGTCGCATAAAACACATAGGGATGGAAGACGGCAAAATCCACGTATTTATTTCCACATCCTTATAAGATAAGATTCTATAAATATTCGCATGACGATTGTATAAAAGCCTGACGTTTATGTAAATACAGCGATCGTCACCATTGCTATACTAACACTGAATTCATTTCATGTATGAGGAGGGAATTAAGATGTTGGATTGTGAATGCCTATTGACGGATGAACAAATAATTCAATTTATTACGAAGGGGTATCTGGTGCTTCACAACGAATTGCCGGATCAGCTTCATGCTGCCGTCAGAGATAAAATAAATGTTGTATTGCACGAGGAAGGAAACCCCGGCAATAACATCCTCCCCCGTGTGCCCGAGATTCAGCAGTTCTTCGAAACGCCGGTCGTTAAAGGGGCTTTGACGAGTGTACTCGGACCAGATTACTATATGCATCCGCATCGGCATTGCCATTACAATCAGCCGGGAGATCCGCTGCCGGGAGGCGGGCAGTGGCACAAAGACGGTTACTGGTCCAGCATGCGCAGCCACCGGCCTTGGTGGGCGATGATTTTTTATTACATGCAGGATATCACTGAGGAAATGGGACCGACCGCCATCATGCCCGGTACCGCATATTACGAAAAGTTTATAGGCGATCAAGGCGAGACGCTGCTGCCGACCGGCAAAGCCGGAACGATGGTTCTGGTTCATTTTGATTTATGGCATAAAGCTTCGCTTAATGTCTCCGACATGGATCGTTACATGTTAAAGTTTCAATTCGTTCGATTGCATGCGCCGGAATCGCCGAGCTGGAATCATCAAGAGAAGGAGATGAGCCTTACAGGCGGAACACCTTACGGGCATTTGAATCTATGGGGAGATGTATGGAACTGGATGCGCGGCGAACCGGGTCAGGGGATCCCCACTGCAACGGGAGACAAAGCTCAAATAGAGCAATTGGCAGAAGATTTAAAGTCTGAGGACGAGACCGTTCGCGCAAAGGCCGCGGATCAAGCTGGATTGCTAGGAGAAAAGGCCGCTTCGTTGGCTCCCGAACTGGCCCGAATGCTGAATGATAGGGAGCCGGTAGCTTTGAATGCCGGTTATGCGCTTGGCCAACTAGGCTCCGCCGGCATTGATGAATTGATACGCCTCATTTCCGAAGGAACAACGCAAATCGCAGAGAGAGCGGCTTACGGACTGCAAGGTGCCGGCGCTGGTGCCGTTTCAGGACTGCTTGTACTGCTGGAACACGCAAACGAGAAGCGCAGGGCGCTTGCTGCTTTCGCATTGGGAGCGATGGTACCTTCGACGCATGAGGTTTCGTCGGCATTGATCGCGTGCTTGCAGGACCCGAGCGATTGGGTTCGCCGAAATGCAGTCGAAGCGCTGGGCATGATGGGGAGCGAGGCAGGCGATGTGTGTGAGGCCTTGGCAAACGTATTGGAACAGTCGCTTCTGCAAGAGGGAAGTAGAACCGCGGAAACCGATGAAACGGACTTCAGCCAGCAGAGCTATATTCTAAATAAAATGGGATACACTGCGGCCTTGGCGTTGCTTCGTACCGCCAAGGCACCTGATGTTCCCCTAGTTATCCATTCGCTTGAGCAAGCGCTTCACAGCAAGGATCGTTATGTAAGGGCGTATGCCTTCGAAACGCTTACCCATCTGCGGACACCCGAAGCGATGGATGTCCTGATTCGATATTATCGACCGGCCAGATGGTGTCCGGACACAACGAAGGCGAGCACTTTCTGATATCCGAATTTGCCTTCCGAAGCCCTTCCCATTCCCAGCCGAAATGAGAGGGGCTTTTTGGAATGCCTGAGCTCCGGCGCGATTCATGGCAGGTGTCCTTATTTTGCAAAAGCATGACCCTTTCATGCAAAGACTTGTTCGTTGCACTCTTGTAAAATTGGGCTCAAAGTTCGTGGTTAGCCATTTATGGTGGAAAGGGGCAGTCAAGCATGACAGCATCAATCAAAAGAGTTCATGTCGTATTCAAGACCCATCTGGACATCGGGTTTACCGATTTGGGAAAGAACGTAATCGAGCGATATATGGAGCATTTCATCCCCCAGGCCTTGGAGCTGTCCGAACAGCTGGATAACGAAGAGGGGAACGCAAAATTCATATGGACGACCGGCTCGTGGTTAATCCATGAATTTCTGCAAACGTCATCTCCTGAGATGCGGGCACGCATGGAAAAAGCCATAGAGGAGGGGCGCATTGCTTGGCACGGGCTGCCGTTTACAACGCATACGGAAATCATGGATGCCCGTTTATTCGAATTCGGAATGTCCATTTCGGGCGACTTGGACCGAACGTATGGAAAATCCACGATCGCCGCTAAAATGACGGATGTTCCGGGCCATACTCTTGCAATGGTCCCGCTGCTGGTTAAACACGGCATACAATATTTGCATTTGGGCGTTAATATGGTATCCAAGAATCCCAAGGTGCCGGAGATGTTTGTATGGCGGGCTTCCGACGGCTCGGAGATCATCGTCCATTATGCGGATAGTTACGGCAAACCGTTTCAAATGGAAGGGCTGGAAGATGCCTTGTATTTTGCCCATACCCATGATAATCATGGTCCATCCACGATAGAGGAGATCCGTGCATTGTTTGAACAGTTGGAGCGGGATTATCCCGGGGCGAAAATCATGGCCTCAACACTTGATGCATTTGCCCAGCGACTGCGTACCGTCAAAGATCGATTGCCTGTCGTGAGTGAAGAAATTGGGGATTCGTGGATACACGGGATTGCCTCGGATCCTTGGAAAATCGCTCGCTACCGTGAATTGCTAAGGCTTCGGGATCGCTGGATCGAATCCGGTCAATTGGATAAGGACAGCGATGCGTACGCACGATTCTGCAACCGTCTGATGTTGATTCCCGAGCATACCTGGGGGCTGAACAATTCCGTCTATCTCGCCGATTTTGTTCATTATTCGGCCACGGATTTAGCCGCTGCAAGAGCACGGGATATCGTTGAAGACAATACATTGAGAAAATATGACTACCTATGCCAGCAGGCGATTGATACCAGGTCGTACAGCCATTACGAGAGCTCTTGGCAGGAGCAGCGGGATTATCTTGAGGAGGCCGTTCAATCGCTGCCGAAGTCGTTGGCAGCTGAAGCGAGAAGGGAGCTGGATCGGATGAACCAGCATCATCCCCTTCCGGGATCGGAGCCGATGGAGTACAAACAACCGATCGAGACAAACGAGCTATACGAAGTAGGTCAGTTTCAGGTGAGTTTCGCCGCCGACGGCTCGATCAACCGATTAATGGATCGATCCGGGAAGGTATGGGCGGATGACCATCAGAGACTGGGCACTTATAGGTATGAAACCTTCAGCAAAGAAAACTACGACCGTTTCTTCAAAGAATACATGACCAATCTGGATATCCATCATGGCTGGGCAGACAACGATTTCGGCAAGCCGGGAATCGAGTATGTCAAACCGCGGCCGGAGCATCGGCGATATACCGCCTCCTTGCGGACGTTGCACCTGGAGAGGAACGCCGATTATGATATCGTAACGGCGGAAATGAAGCTGCCGGAGATTCTCAGCAACCACTATGGGGCTCCGCGCACATTGAACGTAATCTATACGTTCCTTGCGAATGAGCCCGTTATAGAGGTAAGTATGAGCTGGAAGGGTAAACCAGCCTGCCGTCTTCCGGAAGCAAGCTGGTTCTCGTTTGCCCCCCTTGTGGATAATCCCAACGCATGGATGATGGATAAGCTGGGCCAGCGTATATCCCCGTTATTTGTCGTGAAGGACGGCAACCGGAACATGCATGGAATCAACGTGGGCCTGTATTATGAGGGGGCGGACGGAACGGCGGCCATTGAAACCTTGGACGCGCCGCTTGTTTGTCCGGGAGAACCGCGGCTGCTGCAATTTGACAATACGTATGCTTCATTGACCGGAGGATTTCATTTCAATCTGCACAACAACGTATGGGGCACGAACTTCATGATGTGGTTCGAGGATGATATGAACTATCGGTTCAGATTGAGCCTGCATTCTCATTCGTGAGTCATCTGATCATGAAACAAACCGAAAGATGTGAGTTTATCGCTCGCATCTTTTTTATTGTTGGATCGTCCCCTCCAGTCAAGCTATGAAGAAGGTTTCTCTCGGGAAATAAAATCGCTGATCCTGCTCCGAAGCTGCTCATGCTGTTCAAAATGGTTATACATCCGATAGGCTGCCGTCTGCGCATTTCCGAAGAAGAATCGTTCAAACTGGGTTTGCCGACCACCGAACGAGCTTGCGCCAAGCTCCCATGCAAGCCTGAACAATGCAATGCGATCCCGAGCATCTGTCGTTGACCCTTTTAAATATTGATTAAGGTAGGGGCCAGACTCCGAATGAAAATCCAGTTCGGAAGGGATCATAATCAGGCCGCTGGAGCCTAGCAGTTGAATCATCTCTACCATCTTGGGATAGAATTTGGGGAAGAGGATGCTGGATGCGATAAGAGGATTGGCGGCTGGTACGAGATATCCGAATTTATCATGGCTGGCGCCCTGTTCGGATGCCAATCTTAATGCCTTGAAGGTTTCCAGAAATGTAATCACTTTCGAAACATTCGAGACCATATGGGGCTCGAGTCCAATGTTCTGTTCATCTGCCAAGGATTCCAGCAAGCCGAGCATGAATTCGGTTTTTACGATAAAACGGACGGCCATTTGATGGGCGATATGCGTATGAAAGTGACTCTCGCCGAATAAACGCCCGGCGAAAGTCTCGTCCCCGTAGTAAAATATTCGATCATGAGGGACCAGCACGCGGTCGAAGATGACGAGCGTATCCATCTCTTCGTATCTGGCGCTCAGGGGATAATCATAGGAAGAAGTGGCACCGTAGCTTTCACGGCATATAAAAGTCATCCCCGGTAAATCGTTGGGAACCGCAAATGCAAACGCAGAAGGATTTACATCCTGGGACATCGTTGGCGAAGGGGTCGGAAATACCAGCATTTCTTCGCAAGTAGCCCCTTGTGTTGCCATCAAGAAGGCACCGCTTATGATCATTCCTTCATGATTCATCTCGACGACTTTAGCCGCGATAGAGTCTTCGGCTGCATCCTTCTGACCGGACATTTTACATGCATAGGGCTGGATGAAGGCGTGAGATAATGTAATATCGTGATCTCGACAGTACTTATAATAGTTCCTGAGATTTTTCGCATATTTCGGATGATGTTCCTCCAGAATATCGGCAGCGGTATATAAGGACATGATCGCGGTGTTCATATAATCGGGAGAGCGCCCTAAAAAGCCGTGATGCTTGTTCGCCCATAACTCCATCATGATTCGGCGTTTCTGCAAATCCTCAGCATTCTTTGGCGGGAGAAAAGACAAGCCTACCCGTTCTCCCGTATCGGGTGAGGGGTAAGTCAATTGTTCGATATATCTTGCTTCACATTGCATATCGTATAGATCGGCCTGGGTTTGAATCAGACCTTGAAATGCAGGATGCTCTGATAAAGGTCCCTTGATAGGTTCACCTTTATACCAAATGTTGATATTTTGCCGATCAATCCGTTCGATATACTGCTTTCCCGATTTAATAGGCACGTTGTTCACCCCATTTGCAAAAATCATAAGCTAACGACCTATCTACTGCTGTTAATGTACGTGCTTAGTCCACACGGAGTACATTGTCCGTCGGAACCAACTGAAAATATGCGGTTGTACCTCAGAAGTTTAAATCAGGAAGTGACAAAAGACAAAAAAACGGACCCGTTACGGTCCGTTTCTTTGATTTTTCGATTAATGGGATTGACCCAGATACTGCTCAAGCGTCAGGTTTTGCCTCGTGATTTCTCCTGCAATATAGACGCCCACGTAACGTACATGCCAGGGCTCATAAGAATAGCCGGTTAATTTCTCCTTGCCTTTTCCGTAACGAATGATAAATCCGTACTTCGGTGCATTGGCTTTTAGCCATTTGCCTTCTTTGGTATTTCCGAAGCTTTGCTCCAACGCATACCCTACGGAAGCACTGGATATATCCATGCTCAGCCCGGTCTGATGCTCGCTTTGTCCAGGACGAGCGCTTGTTTTATTAGCGACGGCTTCGCCCTTATTACGGGCGTTGCGTTCGAATATGGCCTTCTGGGTGGCATAGGATCGGTAACCTGACACGGCTTTGAGATCGATCCCGTCTTTCTTGGCTGCCGCAAATAATTTTTCGAGCGCAGTTGCCGCTACTCGTTTCATCTGTTTTTTAGGACTGGGTCCCGAGAAGCTGAATGGAATGCGGGGTACAACCAAGTCTTGCGGAACATAACTCGATGGTAGATTTCTTTGCTTGTTGACGAGTACGACGGTGCTTGATAGATTGGTGACCGTATTTAAACCATGAACCGTCTTTACAGTCCGGTTAGGAGCGTTGTTTTCCAAAAACGCAGTAAATGATAAGCTGGAAGAAGCTGCAGCGGCAGCTTCCGCCTTGCCAATGCCGGTACTGCTTAGAAAACTGGATAAGGCTAGGCTTGTGACAACGGAACCGATGATGACTGTGGGGATGATGGATTTTACGATTTTTTTGTGCATGTGAAGTCCCTCCTCGTTAGCTATCTCTGAGTATATAAGAGAGTTATATCGGTAGAATCTCTGACTTGTTTCTGAATTGTAAACAAAATAGAATAGATCGAATCTAATAATAACCCAAAAATAGATTATAGTGATATGAAATCGTAACAAATTTCTACATAAGGAGACTTTTTAGATGGAAATACGCGAATATATTAAACAAGGGTTTGAGACCTATTACGCCAAATATAGTCAAGTTACGGAGGAGGGATTCTGCAGGTGGATGCGTCCCGACGTTCCTGCAGAGATGAAAGTCGTCGATACCGATGAGGAGTGGTCCACATGGAAATTGGTCCCTTCCAATGTGAGTGAAGATCACATTGGGGCGATGGAAGAAGAGTATGGATTGACTTTTCCGGAGTGGTATAAAGCATTCATTTCCACGTATCATCATTACTTTGACGGCATACCTGAACAAGCAGTTGACGAGCCGCTGGATAATGTCAGGCACATGTACAATCCCTTGTTGTGCCGGTTGGGTTACCTTCCTTTTACATGGGACGAAGAGTACGGAAAGATATGGTGTATCGATCTAAGAGAGGACGCAGGCGAGGGATACGGAGCGATCTATGAAATCGAACATGAAATCTTGTTTGACCTGGATGAAGAACGAACGAATCAGGACAAGCTTAAAGAGTCGCTGGTATTTTTATATCCGGATTTCAAGGCGTATTTTGACCATACGTTCCTAGAAGGTTGAAACGTTTACCTTTATCTATAAGGAGAATCGTCACATGCGAAATGAACAACTGCAGGAAATTTTGAATGAATACGATATCCGTGAAGCGGAGATTGCGTTTATTCGGCATAATGAAAATCGAACCTATAAGGTAAAAGGCCATAACGGAAGTACATATCTGCTGCGCATTCATCAACCGGTCAAAGACGGCATGGCAGGTCAGCAGCATACATACGAAGGTCTGCTGGGTGAGCTGCAAATGCTGGAGCACTTGTCAGACCGGAATCATCTGCTTGTCCAAAGGCCTGTGCGTAATCGGGAAGGTGAGCTGATCACGATCATCGAACACGAGGGGAAGCGTTGGAACAGTTCCGTGCTTACCTGGCTGGAAGGAAGAGACTTGCAGAAGGATGACGTAAGCGACCCGGTATTGGTCGAAAAGCTGGGGGCTCGCATTGCAGAGCTGCACAAATTCTATAGACAATACGAGCAGGAGGGCCTCGACAAGCGTCCGAGTCAGGGGATTGCCTACAATCTATATATGATCGAGGTTATACAGCAAGGATTAGCGAAAGATTTGTTTACTTCCTCCGATGTTTCCATTATTGAAGACATGATATCGTTGGTTAACGCACGCCTTGAGGACAATAGGAACGTTGAGGCTTGGGGGCTTATCCACGGTGATTTAAGCTTGGGGAACATCATCATGACCTCGGATGGAGAACTGAGTTTTATCGATTTTGGTTTTTTCGGACCAGGGTATGATTACACGGATGTTGCAATGGGTGCCATGATGGTTCCTTCAGAGCTTCGGGATATATTCCTGAAAGGGTATTATGGCCATGATCATACGGGAGAAGATAAGCTTGTTCTGTTAGAAGGTTTCATGCTGCTGGCCATTATCGGATACTATGTCTTTCAGATGGAGAATGAATCCGTGCATGCATGGATGCGTGAACGAATGCCGAAGCTGTGCGCCGATTACTGTACCCCTTATTTGTCGGGTGAACGCATATTTTATTCCATATAACTCGATGTCGGCTCAGACGATATCCGTGAAAGATAATTATAAGCATTCAATCCCTTGGTCAGCACGCTGATCGGGTGATACCATATGAGATGAGATATACAACTTAAGGATTAGGGGTGAACACCGTATGGCGGAAAGCAAACTTCTGCTGCAACAAAAAGCTCTCCAGGATGAGGCTTTGAGGTAGCAGATGAACTTCGACTTCATGAGTTATTAAGTCAAGCAGGTGAACCGGTGCGTGTCGGCAGCTCCGCTCTCGGGTTGATGGTATGGAGAGACCTGGACATGACGGTAAAATGTTCTCAGCTGAATCAACACTTAATAGCACAAATCGCATCGGAACTCATGCTGCGTGCTGGTGTGCGGGAGCTGAAGTTCATCAATGATACCGGAGTTTATAATACGGATTCCGCTTATCCCGATGGATTGTACATTGGCCTAAAGTATAGGTCTCAACTAGGGAAGGAGTGGAAGATGGACATTTGGTTCGTGGATGAACCGGAGAGACAACCCGATTTGAAACATATCCTAACGATGCCTGATCTGCTGACTCAGGAACGCCGGGAAGCTATTTTGAGAATTAAAAATAACTGGGCAAGCCGTACTGAATATGGCAAAACCGTGCGAAGCTTTGATATTTATACAGCGGTCCTGGAAGAAAACGTAAGCACGCCGGAGCAGTTTCAGGCCTGGCTGGACCAAAGGTCCATGAATATAGAATAAAGCCCATGATTCTAACAGCAAATTGGAGGTCAGATCCAATCCGGATTTATGATTGCCGGGTTATACGAGGATTCCTTCGGAGGCGAGAAATTGTTGGATCGTTATGCGAACAGTTTTATTGCGACAAGAGCCATAAAGCCTTAACAGCATGCCCATTTCCAAGGCTTCATCAGAAGAGTCATCCAAGCGGGTGGCTTTTCTTTTTATGTATATGTAAAACTTAAGTAAATGCTATTTTTTAAATATTATCCATATCTTTTTTCCTGTGATAGCATGATCGTATATCTGGTAAGTGGAGAGAGGAATGATAGATATATGAGTTCAGCATTTTGGTTAACAAATGCCCGGTTAGAAAGCGGTTATGAAGTTCAAGATGGCGTTATTACGGGAACAAAGACGGAGATTCGCCATATATTCATAGAAGATGGGAAAATCGCGAAAATCGTAGCTTCGGACACAACCATAACAGACGAGTGGCCGCAGCACGATGTGAAGGGTTTATTGCTTCTGCCATCCTTTATCGAAAAGCACTGCCATTTGGATAAAACGCTGCTTGGTGACCGATGGCGTTCCGTTACGCCCGTTTCCAGTATCTTCGAACGTTTGGCTATCGAGAAAGCGACGCTTCCTTCGCTGGATACGTTAACGCAGGACCGTGCGGAACGGCTGCTTGATATTTACCTGGAGTCCGGCGTGACACATGTGCGTACGCATGTGGATATCTATCCGGAAGTGGGATTAGGCAATTTAGAAGCGGTACAACAGGCATTACGCGTTTTTGAAGGAAAGTTATCTTATGAGATTGTAGCTTTTCCGCAGCATGGTTTGTTACGCTCGAAATCAACGGAGTTAGTAAGACAAGCACTTCGCAGCGGAGCAGGCTTGGTAGGCGGGGTTGATCCGGCGACGGTGGATGGCGATATCGAAGCATCCTTGCAGGAGATGGTGGAGCTCGCCGTGGAGGCCAATGCGGGAATTGATCTGCATCTGCATGATGCCCATCATCTGGGAACCTTTACCATGAAGCGGTTAGCACAGCTGACCATCGAGGCGGGTCTGCAGGGCAAGGTGGCGATCAGCCATGCCTTCGGACTGGGTGATATTCCACCATCCCAAGCACAAGAAATGGGGGACTTACTCGCTGATGCAGGGGTCGCCATTATTACGAGTGTGCCCATTGGCCGGAACTTTCCGCCGGTTGGTTTGCTGCACGAGCGCGGTGTAGATGTGGCCGTCGGATGCGACAACATTTTTGATGTGTGGTCGCCCTTCGGAAATGGGGATGTGCTGGAGCGCGCCGGCCGACTGGCGGAAATATCCAGATGGGTGGATGAACGCGCTCTAGCGCAAACGCTCCAATATATTACCGGTGGCATTACACCGCTGAATCATGATGGGGAGCAGGTGTGGCCGCAGGTCGGAGACGTCGCCAGCATCGTATTGGTCGAAGCTTCTTGTTCAGCTGAAGCCGTTGCGAGAAGATCCAAACGCGTGGCGACGATGTTTCAGGGACACATCGTTTCCGGTTCGCTTTAGGCGAATTTTATGTCCATTCGGATTAAGTTGCTGCTGTCCTATACCGGTATGCTGGTCATTAGCCTGCTGGTCTTTGTCTTGACTGCCAGTTTGTTTACCATTGCGGCTACCGGCGATATTCACGGTATCCGTGATTTTTATAAAGTGCACTACCAGATTAACCCGCTCACGGAACAAGAGGAGTCTATTTTCCTCGAATTAAAATATCTTGCCAAGAACGAGCCGGATGAGCTGCAGAACAAAGAGCTTCTGACGGAATACGATTTTAAGCTGAGAACCGTACGAGCGGGACTGTACGTCCGCAGAGAAAACGACCAGGTCTTTGAGTCCAACACGATGAACCAGCCTGAACTGGAAGCGAATCTGCCTCCATATGACCTGAACAACAATCAGATCCGCAATACCTTTAACATTGGTGAACGGTTCTATGCTTATGCCAAATATGATTTCCGGTATTCAGACGGGGCCAAAGGGAGCGTGTACGTGATTCGCGAGCGAAGTCCTTTCGGCGAAGTCACGCGCAAGCTGCTGCCCATACTTGTCTTGAGTCTCGTTGGCATCGTTGTCGTTGCGAACGTATTGTTATATCGTTGGATCACGCGCAGCGTGGTCAAACCGCTTGATTTGCTCCGAAATTCGGCTGAACACATTAAGGAGGGAAATCTCCAGTTTTCTCTGGATTTACATTCCAAGGACGAAATCGGTCAGTTGAACGAGACGTTTGAGAATATGCGGAAGCGTCTGCATGAATCGATTCAACTGCGACTTCAGGATGAAGAGAATCGGAAAGAGCTGATCTCCAATATCTCTCATGACTTGCGCACTCCCATAACGAATATTAAAGGGTATATCGAGGGCATACGCGACGGTGTTGCGGATACGCCGGAGAAAATGGATAAATACGTGAACATCATTTACACCAAAACCATTGATCTGGATAAACTTGTTGATGAGTTGTTTCTCTATTCCAAGTTAGATTTAAAGCAGGTTCCGTTCATGTATGAGCATGTCGATATCATCGGTTTTATAGACGATTGCATCGATGAGCAGCGCTACGTGTTGGAGGAGAAGGGAATACGGCTGGAGTGGAAGGAACGTACCGGTCAGTCAGTCCAGGTCGTTGCTGATCTGGAAAAATTAAAGCGAACGTTGCTCAATATCATCGGGAATGCCCAAAACTTCATGGACAAGCAGCACAAAACCATATGCGTCTCCACTCACCTTTCTCCGGAATGGGTAACGGTAGAAATACGGGATAATGGCATGGGCATCGATCCGGAAGCGATTCCTCATATATTCGAAAGATTTTATCGTGCGGAGCCATCCCGCAATTCTGCAACGGGCGGCAGCGGCCTGGGGCTTGCCATTGCCAGCCAGATCATCGAAGGACACGGGGGTGCCATCTGGGCGGAGAGCGAGCTGGGCGTCGGCACCAGCCTGTACTTTACCCTCAAACGAGCGAATATGAAGGAGGCACTTTAATCCATGACGGCACGTATTCTCATCATTGAAGACGAGACAACCATCGCTCAGTTGGAGCGGGATTATTTTGAGTTGAATGGATTTATGGTTGATCTATGCCATACAGGCAATGAGGGATTGAAGCTTGCCCTTAATGAGGACTACAGCCTTATCATTGTGGACCTTCAGCTGCCCGGTATGAATGGCTTTGAATTATGCAGCCACATCAGGAAGAACAAAGAGGTACCGATTCTGATCGTATCCGCCAAGAATGAAGAGATCGATAAAATCCGTGCCTTCAATCTCGGTGCCGACGATTACATTACCAAGCCGTTCAGCCCGAGCGAATTAGTCGCAAGAGCCAAAGCCCATTTGATGAGATATGTGAGGCTTATGGGCAAGCAAAGCCTAAGCCCAAGCTCAGAAATTCACATTCGCGGTTTGGTTATCGATAAATCGGCGCGAAGGGTGTTCGTACGCAATCAGGAGGTCGCGTTCACAACCCGGGAGTTTAATTTGCTGGAATTTCTGGCCAGTCATCCGAACCGGGTGTTTAACAAAACGGAACTGTTTGAACGGATATGGGGCATGGATTCCAGCGGGGATATTGCAACCGTAACCGTCCATGTCCGTAAGCTGCGCGAAAAGATGGAGCTGGATCCATCCAATCCGCAGTACATTGAAACGGTCTGGGGGGCTGGCTACCGTTTTTCGGTTTAAACAATTTAGAAATTGTTAATAAAAGTTTTCGAAACGCTTAATCCCAGCTTTCTTGGGAGTTTAGGACTCTCCTCTATCATGGAGATATGACAATCAAGGCTCATATTTCAACGATTCAGGGAGGGTTTACCAATGAAAACATATTCTAATAAACTGGCGGCCATGATGGTGGCAGCTGCTCTGGGAACGGCTTCGCTGCCGTTACATGTTTTGCAAGTCGAGGCAGCAGGAGCTCCGCTGGCTGTCCAAGATATAGAGCAAGCCACTCAAGTATTGTCCCAGCTTCGCGTGATGCAGGGTTACCAGGATGGCTCGATGGGGATAACCAGTCCGATCACACGGGCAGAGCTGGCGAAAATGCTTGTGCTTGCGTTTGGACTTGAAGGCAAAGGGGAGGAAAAGCCAAGCTTTACGGATGTGAATCCAAACGCGTGGTATGAGCGGTACGCATCTGAGCTGGTAGCGCAAGATATTATGCAGGCACCGGACGGACGTTTTGACCCACGGGAAACCGTTACCCATGCTGAACTGGTACAAATGGTGTCTAAGGCTCTGAAACGAGATGCGAGGTCCGTGGATTACTGGGCAAAGCGTTTCTATTCAGAGGAAGGCCAAACCACCCGTGGTCAAGCTGCTTACTTGATCAGCATGGCCCATGAGGCAATTCCGTCAGAAAAAGCTAAAATCACCAGTGTCCGCGCACTGAATGCCATAACACTGATCGTCACCTTCGATGCACCCTTGACCGCGGACAATGAGGCATTTGCCAAAGCCAAAGAAGATTTTAAATTTAACAACGGACTTGAACTCACCAACATGCCGCGTTTGAAGACGGGCTCAATTTCCACTTACATCGTCCCAACCTCCGTTCAGAAACCGGGTACATCGTATACGCTTACCTATAAAGGGAAAACAGCAGGTACATTTACAGGTAATAGCACGAAGTTGGACATGACAGAGGCTAGACAAGTGGCTCAGGATACCTTTGAGTTGGAGGCACTTAAAGAGAACGGCGTCGTTGACTACGGTTATGTTATTTCCGCTTATAGCGGAGGCCGCGGAGCCAATGCATTCGTATTGGATGAGAACAACAGCGCGGATGGAAAAGTCTATCAGATCATATCCTCTGGTCAAGCCAGGGAAGTCACGATTACGCCTGCAGGCGGACAACCTATCGTGGCCAAATACGTACCATTTACCCAGTCCACGGATGGCAAACAAGAACCGAAATTCCGTTTGCCTGAAGGCCAGGCACTGACGCCGGGTGTTACCTATACCGTTACCTCGGATTGGGCACAGATTGCGAATCCGACTTTCGTTGCGGAGAGTTTCAAACCGCTGGATATCATCGGAGCAGAGGCGATCAGTGACAGCTCCGTTTCCATTACATTATCCGTGGACCCTGGAGATGAGCTGTTCTCCGGTCGGAGCATCGAATTGATTGACACAGAGGGCGGCAAGCTTATGGCAACCTATAAATACTCAAGCCGCAAAGGTGCCATCGGCGTGTTCGATCTTACACAGGAGGGTAAACTGAAGCCAGGAACGACTTATACGATTAAACCGGTCGGCGAATGGGCAGGCGAAACATCGGCGGTTCTGAGCATGAGATAATAAACAGTGGGAACATGAATACCTCATAAGATAAGGACGAGCTCAAAAGCTCGTTCTTTTCATATGGGGTTTATTGCATATGATAGAAACAATTTTACCATTTGTGACATTGGTGGTTAGCAATTCATTCCACAACATCAGAAAAAAATTCCAAATAAATTGTTATTTCTGTAGTCGAAATGTCCAAGAAGTGGGTATTAATTGTTAAACGGTTGACAACTTGTATATACATGTATAAGATTTCCCTATATGCAACCTGTATATACAAGATGACGAGGAGGACATAGTTTCATGTTGAACCCAGATACCCAGTCTCATGATTGGTGGAGAACTTCGACGGTTTATCAAGTATATCCGAAGAGCTTCAACGACACGACCGGCCTAGGTACCGGCGATATCCGAGGGCTCATGGAGAAGCTGGATTATATAAAAGGACTTGGCATCGACATTGTGTGGCTTCAGCCGGTTTATGTTTCTCCGCAAAATGATAACGGTTACGACGTAGCGGATTATTGCAGCATAGATCCTTCGTACGGGACGATGGACGATTTCGATGAACTTGTGGCCGAATTAAAAAAGCGAGACATGCATCTGATGATCGACATCGTCGTGAATCATTCATCGACCGAGCATCGATGGTTTAAAGAAGCGGTTTCCTCCCGCGATAATCCGTATCGCGACTATTACATCTGGCGGGATCCCGCAGAAGACGGCGGCCCGCCGAATAACTGGCAATCCAAGTTCGGAGGGCCAGCTTGGCAGTTTGACGAGGGGACAGGGCAATATTATTTGACTTTGTTTGACAAAACGCAGGCAGACTTGAACTGGGAGAACGAGAAGGTCCGTGCAGAGGTTGTGGATATCCTCACCTATTGGGCGGAAAAGGGAGTCAGCGGATTCCGGATGGATGTCATCAATCTCATATCGAAGGATACCAGATTTCCCGATGACGACGGTTCCGTGGCGCCGGGCGACGGACGCAGGTTTTATACGGACGGCCCCCGAGTGCACGAATACATTAAGGAATTGAATGAAAAAGTGTTCAAGCCTTACAATCTCGTCACGGTGGGAGAGATGTCCTCCACAACCTTGGAGCATTGCATTCGATACTCGAACCCGGAGGAGAATGAATTCTCCATGACGTTCAACTTCCACCACTTGAAGGTAGACTATCCCAACGGGCAAAAATGGGAGCTCAAGCCTTATGATTTTGAGGAGTTGAAAAGAGTGCTCTCCGATTGGCAAATCGGCATGCAGAAGGGCGGCGGCTGGAATGCCCTCTTCTGGAACAACCATGATCAGCCGCGAGCGCTGACCCGGTTCACCAATGATGGCGAATACCGCACGGAAAGTGCAAAGATGCTGGCCACGACGCTTCACGGATTACAAGGCACGCCATATGTGTATCAAGGCGAAGAAATCGGCATGCCCGATCCGAAATGGAATGATATCTCCGAGTTTCGGGATATTGAATCTTTAAACATGTACACCATTCTCCAGGAGCAGGGTAAAACGCCGGAGGAGGCTGCCCACATCGTCAAAGTGCGCTCGCGCGACAACTCCAGATTGCCCATGCTGTGGAATGACGGCGACCAAGCCGGATTTACGACGGGGACGCCATGGATCAAGATCGATGAGCGGTACCCGCTGATCAATGCGCAATCCGAAGTGGAGGATCCGCAATCGATCTATCATCATTACCGGAAGCTGATTGAAATGCGAAAGAACATTCAGGTTATTACGGACGGTGAATATGTTCGCCTGGATGAAGGTCATCCCGAAATTTATGCGTATGCCAGAACGAACAAGGAGCAGACGCTTGTTGTCATTTCCAATTTCAGCGACCGCAACGTTTCGTTCGAGCTTCCGAAGACGATGAAAGACAATCTAACCGAAAGTCGATCGGTTCAACTGCTAATCGGCAATACAACGGAAGACCCTGACCTTACTCCATCCGTTGCACTTCGACCGTATGCATCCTATATGTGGCTTATTCATAACAACTAAATTCATAATGTCAGGAGCGTAGAGCTATGGCCATTGATCGCAAAAACGTGGAGCGCATTGTCGAGGCAGTCGGCGGAAAAGACAACATCGAAGCCGCTACGCATTGCGTAACCCGATTAAGATTTGCCCTTGTGGACGACAGTAAGGTGGACTCCCAAGGACTTGAAGCGAACGATCTGGTGAAGGGGCAGTTCTCGTCCCAGGGACAGTTTCAGGTCGTGATCGGACCGGGTCTTGTCGACCAGGTTTACAATGAAATGATGGACATCACCGGCGGAGCGAGAGTTTCGAAGGATGAAGTGAAGAACATTGCTAGCAAGAAGCAGAATCCGCTGCAGCGGGCGATCAAGACGCTTGCGGATATATTCATTCCGATTCTGCCGGCCATCGTCATGGCAGGTTTGCTGCTTGGTATCAACAATCTGCTTACGGGACCGGGGATTTTCTATGAAGGACAATCGTTGATTCAGGTTCATCCCGAGTGGGCGGACGTCGCCTCGATTATTAATCTGATTGCAAGCACCGCCTTTACTTTCCTTCCCGTTCTGATCGGATGGTCGGCGGTAAGACAGTTCGGAGGCAACCCGCTGCTCGGGATTGTACTGGGCCTGATCCTGGTAAATCCGGATCTGCTCAGCGCTTACCAGTATGCCGATGCCAAGCTGGAGGGTACGGTTCCCGTCTGGAACCTGTTCGGCTTTGAAGTGGAGAAAATCGGTTATCAAGGTCAAGTGCTGCCGGTTCTTGTCTCGGCTTATATTTTGGCCAAAATCGAGAAGTTCCTGAACAAACGCGTCCATGACTCCATTAAGCTGCTTGTCGTGGCCCCCGTGGCCCTGTTGGTGACCGGGTTCCTCGCGTTTGTTCTGGTGGGACCCATCACGTTTGTCATCGGCAACGTCCTCACTTCAGGTCTTGTCAGCATTTTTGATTCCTTTGCCGCTCTGGGCGGCCTGATCTACGGCGGACTGTACGCGCTCCTTGTCATTACGGGGATGCATCATACCTTCCTTGCAGTGGACATTCAGCTCATCGGCAGTGAAGGTGGAACGTTCTTGTGGCCGATGCTGGCATTGTCTAATATTGCGCAAGGTGCCGCAGCGCTGGCCATGATGTTTATCATGAAGGAACAGAAGGCGAAAGGACTTGCCGTTACCTCTTCCATCTCCGCCTTCTTGGGGGTAACAGAGCCGGCCATCTTCGGGGTCAACGTTCGTCATAAATATCCGTTTATTTTCGGCATGATCGGATCCGGAATTGCCGGTGTGCTGCTGGCTGTGAACAACGTTCTGGCTTCATCGATCGGCGTGGGCGGGATTCCGGGATTCCTATCGATATTCCCTAACCAGTGGGGCGTCTTCTTCATTGGCATGGCGATTGTATTGGTCATTCCGTTCATGGGGACATTGCTGTTCGGGCGTTACCAGTTGTCCAAGCAGTCTCGACGTACAACGGAAGGGAATCCTGCTGGCATGACTGCAACAGAACAAGCTGTTCCACCAGCATCGAACGGCAGTTATCAATCCGAGTCGTTTGATCCGTCAGAACCGGCGAATAGTCCAACTACGGAAGCGGCGCAAGAAGCCGTAGTAGATATCATGGCACCGATCAAAGGGAAAGTGGTTCCCCTGTCTGAGGTGCCGGATCCTGCCTTCGCGGATAAACAGATGGGACAGGGCATTGCCATCCTCCCGTCCGAAGGAAAAGTGTATGCTCCGTTTGACGGTCAAGTCGCGCATCTGATCAAGAAGAGCAAACATGCGATTATTTTGACGGATACGAACGGAGTTGAGATCCTGATTCACGTCGGAATCAACACTGTCTCCTTGAAGGGAGAGGGATTCACGGCTCACGTGGAAACAGGTGCGGAGATAAGCAAAGGGCAGCTGCTGCTTGAATTCGATATGGATCGGATTCAAGCAGCCGGTTTACCCGTCATTACGCCGGTCATTATTCCAGATGGGCAGGAACACATTCAGAAGGTTACGGAGTTTGAAGGCGAAGCGTTTCCAGGCGAAATGCGAGTGCTTCAGGTGACTCTTGGTAATGGAAGCTGACAGTTCCTATGTAGCATGTAATAAGCCGCTGGATAATGGTACAATAACTGATGGTGATAAAGGATGACGAACAACATTTATTGGACGCTATACAAAGATTATGCCGACAAAATCGAAAGCGGCGCTCTGCAGCCCGGCAGCAAGCTGCCCTCGGAAAACGAGCTTGCGGCTACCTATCAAATCACTAGGGAAACGGTACGTAAGGGACTCAATTTGCTGGCACAAAACGGTTATATTCACAAGGTAAAAGGCAAAGGTTCTTTTGTGCTGGATACAGGCAGAATGAACTTCCCGGTAACGGGGCTCGTCAGTTATAAAGAGCTAGCGGAACGGTTAGGCCGAAAGAGCCGAACGATTGTATATGAGACGGAATGTGTTCCGGCCGGGGAGGGAATTGCAAAGGAGCTTCAAATTCGTCCGGATCGGCTTGTATGGAGGGTCATCCGTGCCAGGGAAATCGAAGGTGAGCGCATCATTCTCGATATCGATTATTTGCTTGCCGACATCGTAACGGGTCTAACGAGAGATATTACCGGCGATTCTATCTATCAATACCTGGAGCAGGAGCTCCATCTGAAAATCAGCTACTCGAAAAAAGTGATCTCCGTTGAACGAGCTACTACGATGGACCAGTCCTATATGGATCTTGGAAACGATACTCATGTCGTCGTAGTCCGGGGTTACGTTCATCTGGAAGATACCACGCTCTTCCAGTATACGGAATCGAGGCATCGATTGGATAAATTTCAGTTCGTTGATTTTGCAAGAAGAGAAACCATTCATGATTTTGGAGAGCAATGGAAGTGATTATGTAGCCGCGAATTCATCGCGGCTTTTTTTATGCTGTCCTGACAGGCTACCGGGGATATGGCTAACGAAGCGGTGCGCGGAGAATAGAGGGAAGGAAAGAGGAAAACTCTTTCTTGATGTTGAAGCTATCTAGTAGTAAATGTCCGATAATCAAGGTAAAGGAGTCGATAGAACATGGACTTGGGACTGACAGGAAAAGTCGTGTTAATCACCGGAGGAAGCAGAGGCATAGGCCTTGAAGCCGCGGTGACGTTTGCGCTGGAAGGTGCCAAGGTTGCTATTTGTGCACGAGATGAGGCGCAGTTAAAAGCTGCGGCAGACCATATCCGACAAGCAGCGGATATCGAAACGCTAACCATCGCAGCAGATGTTACGAAACCTGAGGATTGCATACGAGCTGTAACCGAAACCGTCAGTCACTACAGACGGCTCGATATTCTGGTGAACAATGCCGGAACCGCCGCTGCTAGGCCATTTGAGCTGATCGATGACGAGCAATGGGCATCGGATCTGGATCTCAAGCTGTTTGGCGCGATTCGATTTGCGCGTGCAGCTGTCCCTCATATGAGAGAGTCCGGCGGGGGTGCGATTATTAATGTCACGACGTCCTGGGCCAAAACGCCGCCGACTTCATCCATGCCAAGCAGCGTCAGCCGCGCGGCAGGGCAAGCCATGACCAAGGCCATGAGTCGCGATCTGGCGCCTGACCATATCAGAGTAAACACCGTATGCATCGGAACGATACGCAGTGCACAGCTTGAAGCGCGTTGGAAACGGGAAGAACCCGGACTCACATGGGAACAGTATGCACGGGACCCACGCCATAATATTCCGCTCGGACGTATTGGAAACACGGAAGAAGCGGCAAAAGTTATCGTATTTATGGCATCCGATGCTGCTTCCTATGTTACAGGCACTTCCATCAATATTGACGGGGGTTCAGCTCCGTCTTTGTAAGCTGTTAGCAATTAAGAACACGGGAGGTCTTGGATGTGAAGCATGAGGTCGTGATATCCCCCAATTATCGGCCGCCGCCGGCGCTGTACTTATGGCATTTCGCAGTTTGGGTTTGCAGGTGGATTCCCACAGGGTTGAATCAATGCGCAGGCACCCTCGTGCTACAGGGTAGAATCAATTTTTTCATAAATTATATTATGTAAACTTCGGATCATGTGTAGTAAGTGGCCCAGTTGCCTAATGACGTTCTTCTCATAAGGATGTCGTAATTTTATATATGATTTGTCGCATAGTTGGACTAAAAAAATGTGTGAGATGTGATACCTTATATGTGGATGTGAGGATAGTAAAACCTTGCTCATCGGAAAGGAGTGACACCCTAAAGGCGAGACGTTCATCGAACACCCTTAAGGATCTGATGGGAGCCTCTGAAGGTCAAACGAACGTAGTGGCAGAATTACATACATAAAAGCCCGCCTGCTCTTTAAGGCGTTATGGATAGGCAGGACTTTGTATTTGAAGAGATTAAAAATTAATAAAAAGTGATGGTGATGATTCATGTCTAAAGTGTATCGTATTGGAATTATCGGCTGTGGCGGTATCGCAAACGGGAAGCATCTGCCGAGCTTAAGCAGATTGAACAACGTGGAGCTCGTGGCTTTCTGTGATATCGTCCTTGATCGGGCAGAAGCTGCTGCAAGCAAATACGGGACTGAGGAAGCTAAAGTGTATGGCGACTACAAAGAGTTGCTGCAGGATCAGAGCATCGATATCATTCATGTTCTGACGCCTAATGACTCGCATGCCGAAATTTCCATTGCTTCCCTTGAAGCAGGTAAGCATGTAATGTGCGAGAAACCGATGGCAAAAACGGCTGCGGATGCCAAGCGGATGATGGAAACCGCGAAGCGCACAGGCAAGAAATTGACGATCGGTTACAATAATCGATTCCGTGAAGACAGTCTTTACCTGAAACAAGTATGCGAAGCCGGTGAACTCGGAAATATTTATTTTGCCAAGGCTCATGCCGTACGGAGAAGAGCGGTTCCAACTTGGGGCGTGTTTTTGGATGAGGAAAAACAAGGCGGCGGGCCGCTTATCGATATCGGTACGCATGCTCTCGATTTGACCCTCTGGATGATGGATAATTACAAACCGAAGATCGTCCTCGGTACCACTTACCATGAATTGTCTCGCAAGGAGAACGCGGCAAATGCTTGGGGACCATGGGATCCGGAAAAATTCACCGTCGAGGACTCCGCGTTCGGTATGATTGTTATGGAGAATGGCGCAACCATCATGCTGGAATCCAGCTGGGCGCTCAATACGCTGGATATCGATGAAGCAAAATGTACGCTGAGCGGTTCGGAAGGCGGAGCCGACATGAAGAACGGTCTTCGCATCAACGGCGAGAAATTCAGTCGTCTGTACACAAACGAGATCGAATTGAATTCCGGCGGAGTGGCGTTCTATGACGGGAAGAAGGAGCAGGCTCCGGATGTTGAGATGAGAAGATGGATCGAGGCGATCGATCAGGATAAAGATCCTGTCGTTACCCCGGAACAAGCATATGTTGTATCTCGTATTTTGGAAGCTCTCTACGAATCCGCAAAACTCGGCAAAGCCGTTTACCTGGACTAAGTTTAGATTCATAGGATGATTTAATCATGCAAAAGCCCTGATGATCAGGGCTTTTTTTTTTTCGAAACATACTGAATCTAGCAAACTGGATATGTATTACGGTGGAATGAGATATAGATTAACGGGAATAATAAGGTCATGACATAGCGAAGGCAGGGTATATGAAATGATATTTATTTATAATGATTACGGTGGAACGCACACAACCTCACTGGCAGCAGCGTACCATCTAAATAAATTACCCACGAATCGGCAGCTTACAACAGAAGAGATTCTGGCGGTTGACTATTTCAATAAACTCAATACTTCCGACATGGGCAAACTTGTTTTTCACGGTCTGGATGAGAATGGGAATCCGGTGTACACAATTGGACGGGGCTCATCCAAGGTTGTCATTCCAGCTTTAAAAAATTTGAGTCTGATCCTTCAAGACAAATATCAGAACGCAGAGCCGATTGTGTATTCCAACACTTCGCCTACCGTTCCATTGGTCATGACGATTGGGGGATTTTTAACTAAAAGATTAAAATTGAGTTTTATAGGCGATCCATTATTAATCGCAGGCGCGAAGCAGTGCTGCAGCAGCATCCTTGAGCTGGTTCTACATACCAAACAAACCGCAGCCGCGAGGTCTGGAACTGAGTCCGTTATCGTTATGGAGAACAAACATTATTCCGCACAGCTTTATGGAGATTAAAGTAATGACGAGAAACACGTAGATCATAAGAAGACATTCCTGAAGAGATAGGATTGTCTTCTTTCTTATACAGATTATCCGTCCGTTAGAAAGAAGGAATTTCCCTTGGTCCGCAAGGTACACAGCAATATTCGCCTGTAAGTTTACGGCTGGTTTTCTTCGGTAATAATGGGGGAATAGCATCTGTGAGAGGAAGGATGTTCCCATGCGGTATCGAAGAAGAACCGGCCATACCATCAAAAACAACACCAAAGATACCCCACCGGCTAACACATCGACAAAAGATCCCGATGCTTTAAGCCCGGATATAAAAAGCAATCTGAACCATATTAGAGCAGCCCTCGGTAACAGTACCGATATCGTGATCAGGGAAATTCCGCTGGATGAAGAGGAGAAACACTATATCGCTATCCTCTATACAGACGGCTTGGCCGACCAAAAGATCATTACGGAATCCATTATGATGGTCGTAGCTGACACTGCTAAATCCCTGGTGAGGGAAGAGAAGGAACATCCGAAGCCTTTCGATGGGCAAAAGATATTAGAAAACATTTCCTTTATCAATAATGAGATTCAGTCCATTTACGATTATAAAAAGTTGTTCCATTCCTTACTGTCGGGGGACACCATTTTTCTGGTAGATGGATTGGATCGAGGCATCGCAGCAGGTACACGTGGATGGAAGGACCGCGGAGTCATGGAAACGTCGGCGGAAAATGTCGTCCGCGGTCCGCGCGAATCCTTTACGGAGTCGCTGCGAACGAATACGGCTTTGATTCGTCGAAAGATCAAGGATCCGCATCTGTGGATGGAAACGAAGCAGATCGGCAGAATTACGCAAACGGACGTCGCCATGATGTACATCGATGGCATTGCAAACGAAAAAATCGTCGAGGAAGTCCGGACTCGGCTTGATCGAATCGATGTGGACAGCATCTTGGAGAGCGGATATATCGAGGAATTGGTGCAGGATAAGACCTTGACTCCATTTCCCACGATTTATAATACCGAACGTCCCGATGTTGTTGCGGCGGAGCTGCTTGAAGGAAAAATCGCTATTATCGTGGATGGCACCCCATTTGTTCTGATCGTTCCTGCCCTATTTGTTTCTTTCTTGCATGCGGCGGAAGATTACTATCAGCGCTCGGATATCAGTTCATTCCTGCGCGTGCTGCGCTACCTGAGCATATTCATTTCGTTGCTTGGGCCTTCCCTCTATATCGCCATAACCACCTTTCATCACGAAATGCTACCGACCCGGCTCCTGTTCGGGCTGGCTGGACAGCGTGAGCAAATCCCGTTTCCCGCTTTCGTCGAGGCCGTCCTCATGGAGGTCACCTTCGAGATTCTGCGGGAAGCAGGCGTGCGGCTTCCCAAAAATATCGGATACGCTATTTCCATCGTAGGAACATTGGTCATTGGGCAAGCCGCCGTGGAAGCGGGAATAATCTCTCCAGCCATGGTCATTGTGGTTGCCATAACGGCCATTTCCAGTTTTGTCGTTCCATCGTTTAATATGTCCATTGCTTTTCGGATGCTCCGATTTCCGTTAATGGCCCTTGCCGGATCCTTTGGCCTGTTCGGCATCTTAGTCGGGATCATCGCTCTTATTCTCCATTTGTGCAGCCTCCGCTCGTTCGGAGTCCCGTATATGTCGCCTTTCGCACCGTTAATTCCGGATGGGCAAAAAGATACGATATTGCGGCTGCCGCATTGGATGATGTTGAATCGTCCCCGATTGATAAATCAGAATAACGTAAAGCGCAGCAAAAGCAAACCTCCCCAAAAATCGCGGGAATAGAACATTGCATACCAGCGGGAAAGCGAGTGAAACTGGATGAAACGGATATTGGCGTTGCTTCTCCTACATATCGTCATTACTCTTCTTCTAAGCGGCTGCTGGAACCGCAGAGAATTGAATGACCTGGCCATCGCGGTAGCAGCAGGGGTTGACTGGGTGGACGGCCGCTACCGTTTGTCGGTCCAAGTCGCCATACCCGGGCAGCTCACCGCCAGAAGAAGCGGAGGTCCCCAAGCGCCAGCTGCATTGTATACGGCTGAAGGCGACACCATATTTGAAGCGGCGCGGAGAATGACCCAGGTTAGCCCGCGAAAAATTTATTTTTCCCATCTACGGATGTTTCTGATGGATGAGGCGATGGCAAGGGAAGGGATAGCCAAAGTTCTGGACCTGCTGTCGAGGGATCATGAATTCAGAACCGATTTCTACCTGGTTGTTACCAAAGGAGCAACGGCGGAGGAAACCTTGAAAATCATGACGCCTATGGAGACGATCCCTGCCAATAAACTTTACGAATCCCTGCAAAACTCCGAGAAGGCATGGTCACCCAGCATGGCTGTAACGCTGGATGAATTGATAAGCGACATCACCAGCAGCGGAAAAGACCCCGTGCTTACTGGACTGGTGATAACAGGGAATCGGGATATCGGAAAAACGAAGAAAAACGTAGAAAATATTAATACGCCAAGCCAATTGAAATATTCGGGGCTTGCCGTTTTCAAAATGGACAAGCTGATTGGCTGGTTAAACGAGAAGGATAGCAGAGGTTATCGACTCATAAGCGGGAAGGTTAAAAGCTCCGTAGACTTTGTTCCCTGCCGGAGGAACGATGGAAAGGTTATCGTGGAGACGCTGAGGACCGATGCCAAGTTAAATGGAAGAATCATCCAATATCGTCCAGTAATGGATATCAAGATTAATATGGAGGGAAATATTGGCTCTGTGGAGTGCAGCGGCTTGGATTTGTCCCAACCGGCGACTTTGAGAGATCTCGAGGTCGAAATGGAAGAAAAAATAACCAAAAACTTGGAGTCTGTTATCGATAAAGTGCAAACCGAGCATAAAGTTGACATATTCGGCTTCGGGGAAGCTGTTCGCCGTTCGCATCCGAAGGCATGGAAAGGGATGAAGGAAGAGTGGAATGACCGGTATTTTCCGAACCTCGAGACCCATGTCGAGGTGAAATACAAAATCCGGCGAATCGGTACAACTAACGATTCTTTTCTAAATGATCTTAAAGAATGAGGCGAATTTATGCTGAATATCGCGATGATTGCAGTTTCAGCCATGATCATTACTTGGCTGGAGCTGCCGAGGATGCTGCAGGAAAAAGAATACAGGGAGATCTGGGGGTTCGCGGCATTCCTGATCATAGGCATTGGAATTAGCGTGGCCCAAACGGTCATGGACGATATCCCGACCCCTTTGGGTTTGATAACGATCGTCTTCAAGCCGTTCAGTGATTGGCTCTCTGCCATCGGTTTGATCCAATAAGAAAAGGAGCGGGAAGGGATGCCCGTAGTAAAAATTTCATTGCGCCAGGTCAGTATTCTAACCGCTATGTATACGATCGGAAGCGCTATTCTTATCGTTCCTTCGAGTATGGCTTCCATTGCTAAGCAAGATGCTTGGATTGCTTCTTTGGTTGGGATCGGTCTCGGATTCATCATCTTGACGGTGCAGTTGCAATTGTCCAAAAAGTATCCGGAAATGAATTTGATGCAATTATCCGAGAAGCTTTTAGGAAAATGGATTGGCAAAACGCTAAATGTTCTGTTATTACTGACGTTGTTCCTAGGCGGTCCCGCTACGGTGTTACACGAAATTGGCATCTTCATGACCATCCAGATGCTGCCGGAAACCCCGATACAGGCGATTGTTTACCTCTTCGGAGCCCTGGGTGTGCTGGGGGTACGCTTGGGGCTTGAGGTGCTGGCTCGTTCAGCGGAGATGCTCTTTCCATGGTTTCTTCTTCTGTTTCTGTCCATGAGCGTTTTACTATTGTCGGAGATTAAATGGGAGAATGCAATGCCCATTTTCGAATCGGGGATCAACCCCATCTTCCCGGCCGCGGTTTCTTTTGTTAGCATTGCTTTTCTACCGCATATCGTGTTGATCATTGTCTACCCTGGGGCCGTCAATCGTCCGGCGGAGGCATACAAAGCCGTATATATCGGAAGCCTATTCGGCGCGGTCGTACTTTTTATGATCATTGGATTGGCGATTTTGGTCTTGGGTCCGGACATTACGGCAAGAAATATGTATCCCAGTTACATGCTCGCAAGGAAAATCAATATCGGCAATTTCCTTCAACGTATTGAAGCGGTCATGGCGGTGATGTGGTTTATCACTTTGTTTTTCCGTATTTCCTTATATTTTTACGCGGTTGCGATCGGCGTAAGCCAGATTTTTAATATTAAAAATTATCAGCCTCTGGTTATGCCGATAGGCTGGATTTTGGCCGCGGTTTCCGTCTTCATTTATCCCAATATTCCATACAAGATGGTATGGGACACAAAGATTTGGACTCCATATACGATTACAATCGGGCTTATACTGCCATTGCTATTGCTCTGCATGCACAGGCTGCGGAAAATGCGGTCCAAAAAAACAAAAAAGCCCTCGGGTTCGGTCTGAATTAATTCCGGGACTATCCCCGCAAGCGTATAAAGATAATCTTAAGATTTACGGCACGACTTGCCGAATGCAGGAAATTGCTGCGCAGCCTCTGCAAAAGTCGGATTATTGAGGTTCGCATCCTTGAAGTCACTCAGGCCGCATTAAAGGACGGCTATCGTCCTTTATGCCTTTGTGAACAGCCCTATCCTAGAACTTGTTCTATGGTAGGGCTGTTTTATGATGATGTAAACTGCAATTCAAAGTACGAAATAACATTGAGTTATGTAATGAATATTATGTAAACTTAACGATCCTGAGATGAATGAAAAATAGATGTTGATCCTAGTCAGGCCACTGAAAAAGTCCTTAACTGAAAAAGGCACAATCTCCTCAAATTTTATTGAGGAGATTGTGTCTTTTCTCTGTATAATTAAGGTATTAAATCAAGTAGGTGAACGTGATGATTCAAAAACAACAATCGATGACTTTAAGCCCTTATCTGGAACTTTATAACTTGGTGATACCGAAACACCTTCATTCCCTATTACTGGAAATGAAGGTCGTCTTTTGCTTCATGTTTTTAACGGCTCCGTAAAACTACGAGTTCTTCAGTGGCCTCGATCCTAATCAGGGTCTATTTTATATATAATATTATCTACATCATTTCATAAAACACGGAGGTTAATATGAGTAAAGTGAGGTGAGCATGATGGAGGATACCATCGCCATTGTAGAATATGATCCACGGTGGCCTGAAGCTTTTGAAGCAGAAAAAGAAGCACTGATTTCGAGACTTGGAACCGAAGCCATAGCAGTCGAACATGTGGGAAGTACGGCGATTCCCGGACAGGCGGCCAAGCCGGTGATCGACATCTTTGTCGGCTTGACGCTGCTGCAGCCGATCGCCTATTACGGTTCACGGCTTGATCCCGTTAGCTATACCTATGTTCAAACCGGGATGCGAGAAAGATATTTATACGCCAAAAGTACGAGTGGAAGATGGACGCACAATATCCACCTGATGCCGTATAACGAACATTTCCATACGAGAAATGAAATTCTGCTTCGAGATTATTTACGCAGCCATCCGGAGCTTGTGGAACAGTACGGCGAAGTAAAAAGACGGGCTGCCCGGAACGCAATCTCCATGGAAGCTTACACAAGGGAGAAGACCGATTTTATTCAGATGATTGTGGATGCGGCAAGAAGGGAGCTGGGCCTTCCGCTGCAAAATGTATGGGAGGACTAGAACTTCATGCAGCCTTAGACTTGAATTCGTGCGCTCATCACTTCGAAGTTCCATTGGTCATACGGGTTTGAAACGTCGACGAGATCCAAACTCTTCCATCCGTGACTCTATGTAGAATAGATTCCTGCCGTAGTCCGGCAAGGAATCTTTTTTGTTGAGTTCAGTCTTGCCTTGCCAGTCCGCGATTTTCACGAATGGCATCCAAAAACAATTGACAGAGCTGAGAAAAGAAAGTATCGTATTAAAATAGATACAGGTATATAACAAGTACCTTCTTTAGGAGGATAGTCATGGATCGCAAGTCGTTAAAGATCGGAATGATCGGACTGGATACCTCGCATGTGACGGCATTTACCGAGCTGTTGAACCGGCCAGACCACCCTTACCATGTTCCGGGCGGGAAGGTTATAGCGGCTTATCCCGGAGGGTCCCCCGATTTCGAGTTAAGCTATTCCAGAGTGCAAGGCTATACGGACACCTTGTCGGGTACATACGGCGTCCGGATCATGGATTCCATGGAGAATGTGGCCGAAGATTGCGATGTTCTTCTGTTGGAGTCCGTTGACGGTCGTGTTCACATGGAGCAGTTCGAGAGAATCGCACCCTATGGGAAACCCGTCTTTATCGACAAGCCGTTTGCAGTTGCTTCTAAGGACGCGCTTGCCATCGCGGAGACTGCCCGCCGGTACCGGGTGCCGATTATGAGCTGCTCCGCGCTTCGTTATGCGGAAGGGCTTATAACTGTGTTGAACGATGGTGGAACGCAATCGATTATCGGAATGGATTGTTACGGCCCGACAGCGCTACAGCCGACTCAGCCGGGGTTGTTCTGGTACGGCATCCATACAGCCGAAATGCTATTCGCCGGTATGGGCAAGGGTTGTATTCAAGTGACTGCGGCAGCAACGGATGACCACGAATTCGTCACGGGACTTTGGAAAGATGGACGGATTGGAACAATCCGGGGCAACCGCCGGGGGAACAATCAATTCGGTGCGCTTATCCACCGAGCAAGCGGAACGAGAGCGGTGGACGTACACGCTCATCCGAAGCCGTATTACGCCAGCATGCTGGAGGGGATTATGGGGATGTTCCGAACCGGGGAAGCTCCGATTGACCTAGAGGAAACATTAGAGATCATACGGTTTATCGAAGCAGCGAATGAGAGCAGAGCAGCTGGCATAACCGTACATCTTTAACAAGGGAAAGGTGAGATTAACTGATGAAAATGGCGCGGATCGGCGTATTGCTGGATCAACAAGCAGTCAAGAGACATCACCGTTACGGAATCAATGTGTTTGAAACATTCGTCGGCGAGATTCTGACACACGCGGGGATACCGTTCGAATGGATCGACGGGGCGGAGTCGCTGAATGCAGAAGGAGTGGAGCTCCCGGATATCCTTATCGTTGCCTTTACGGAAGAGAATCAGGCTACGGCGGAAGAGATTTGGTCATATGCGGAGCATGGCGGCACCGTCATCTCGTACGCCGGAATCGGCGCACTGGCTTCAAGGCTGGGATGCTACAAGCAGCCGGAGCTTTCGGTCGGGTATGCGGCTTTGGCACACAACGAAGCAGAGGTGAGCCGTCAACCGCTCCGTTTCTTATCTGCGTCGCCTTGGGAACAGCCGGTACCGAAAGCGTATCCTGCGGTCCCAACGGGATCAATCTTCAAGGAGCGGCCGACCGGCGAACAAGCAGGGGCGGCGCTGCTTGAATTCGTTGTAGGCAAGGGTGTGATTTACCGCTGGTCCGTCAATATTCCGAAGACGATTGTCCTATTCCAGCAAGGAACCGGGCCTGTTTTGGATGACGGCACTCCCGCTAAAGACGGTACCGGCGCGGTGGATGAGTGGATTCTGAAAGCCGATGACCGTAGCGGCATGGATTGGGAGCTCGACCGGCTTCGCACGGAAACGGGGGCTCCATACTTCGCGCATCCTTATGCGGATTTATGGAAGGAGCAAATGATCGGTCATCTGCTGAAGTGCGCGACCGACAAAGGCTGTACCGTTCCCTTCATCGGATATTGGCCGGAGGGCGTGCCTGCCGTTGCGATGATATCCCACGACAGCGATCTGAATATCGACGAGACAGCCGAGACGACGCTGGACGTGCTGAAGGAATGCGGCATCCAATCGACCTGGTGCATGATCGAGCCCGGGTACAGCCCGCATATTTATGAGCGGGTAAAGCGGGAAGGACATGAGCTGGCATTTCATTACAACGCGCTTGATACCCAAAACGGGAAATGGGATGAAGCCGAATTCGACCGCCAGTTCCGATGGTTGAAGGAGGCGACTTTACTTGAAGAGGTCGTTTCCAACAAGAATCATTATACCCGTTTCGAGGGCTGGGGAGAGCTGTTCGCATGGTGCGAGAAGAACGGGATTCAAGCCGAGCAGACCAGAGGACCGAGCAAGAAAGGGAATATCGGCTTTTTGTTCGGAACATGCCACCCGTATTTCCCGGCCGCCTGGTTTGACGAAGGCAACCGGTCGTATAACGTACTGGAAATCAGCTTGCTGACACAGGATCTGGATCATATGAATCTGGCGGATTCGAGTGTGATCATTCCACTGCTGGAGCAGGTGAAACGCGTGGAAGGCGTTGCGCACTTCTTGTTCCATCAGGTTCATATTCATCAGCAGCCCCTTGTTACCGAAGCACTGAGGAAAGTTGTCGCAGAAGCGAGGAAAATGGGTTTTGCATTTTGGACTTCCAAGCAAATTAACGATTGGGAGCGGGCGCGAAGAAACGTGCGTTTTACCGGAATCGGGCCGGACGGGCAAATCAACACCGAAGGAGCCGAAGATTTGCTTGACGTAGTTGTATATATCCCGTTACCGGAACTGAAGGGCACTGACGCCAACGCCGATGTCAATGCTGAAATGCGCTACGGTATCCCTTGCAGAAAAGTAGTTCTAAATGGCAGACGTCAAGTACTCACCAAGGAGGTATGAGTTATGAACCATAAGCTTGCACTTCATGGGGGACCGAAGACGAAGGAAACGCCGTTTCACACCGGCCGGCGTTTTGGCTTCGAGGAAGCGAAGCAGTTGATGGAGGCGCTCGAGCAGGATACGCTGTTCTATCATTTCGGCGGCAAGGTGAAGCAGTTTCTGACCGACTTCAATGCGTTATACGGAGTGACATACAGCGTAGCCGCTTCTTTGGGAACGGCGGCGATCCATGTCGCCTTGGGCGCAGCAGGAATCACGGTCGGCGATGAAGTCATTACGAGTCCGATTACGGATCAAGGGACGCTGGTCGGAATCTTGTACCAGAACGCGATACCGGTGTTCGCGGATCTTGATCCGCATACCTATAACCTCGATCCCGTCTCCGTGGAATCCCGCGTCACAAGCAGAACGAAGGCGATCGTTGTCGTGCACCTGGCCGGAAATGTTTGCGATATGGACCCCATCATGGATATCGCAAGGAAACATCACCTGATCGTGATTGAGGATTGCGCTCAAAGCTATTTGACTAAATATAAGGGGCGGCTGGTCGGCACGATCGGTGATTACGGCTGCTTCAGCACGAATGATTTCAAGCATATCTCCACTGGAGACGGAGGCATCGTGACAATCAATTCAGGAAGAGAGGACGATTACTACAACGTGCATGCATTTGCGGGCAAAAACTACCGCCGCTTCGGCAGTAGCGTGATACGCGACTTGCAGACGTTGGCTCCAAATTACCGGATGACGGAGCTTCAAGGAGCGGTCGGCATTGCCCAGTTGAAGAAACTGCCGTGGATCTGTGAGCGGCGAACCGCTTACGGTAATCAAATGACAGCAGGGTTGGAGGGCGTGCCGGGCATCGCCGCGCATCGGGTGGAGGAAGGAAATACAGGGACGTACTGGTTCTATATGCTGCGCGTTGATGAAGAAGAGCTTGGCTGCAGTCGGTCGGAATTTTCGAAAGCGCTTGCAGCCGAAGGGATCCCGAACAGCGCTGGATACATTCCGGAAGTGGTATATATGCAGCCTATGTTCCAGCGTTGGAGCGCTTATCCGAACAGCAGCTTTCCTTTCGACCTGAACGGGATCACGTATGAAAAAGGACTGTGCCCGAATGCCGAACTCATATTACGTACTGCTGTCAGATTGAATGTTAACGAACATTACACTAAAGAAGACATTGATGATATGGTTGCTGCAGTCCGCAAGGTGGCATTTTATTATCAGACAGAAAGAAAACGCTGACATGAAGTAAAACGGAGTTGACGTCCCGGAAAGCTCCACATTATAATACAGGTATGATACATATTATATATTGTGGAGTGTGAATTTACTTTACATAAAAAGGTGAGAGGAGGGGTGTCTCCCATCATTGGAGTTTAAGAATGAACGGAAGCAAGGGTGTCGGTCGTTATGGAAAAGTAAAAATCAATTTCGGGAGGTCTTCCATGATGAAAATTGCAAGATTAAAGCTTCTCCTCTCACTTGTCCTTGCATCCTCGCTTGTTATCAGCGGCTGTACTTCAAGCTCCGGCACTACCGGCAATAAGTCGGCCGGCGGTACGGATACAGGCGCGAAGCAAGAAACCCCGCCGGCATCCGATCCGAAATCGTCGGGGGAACGATTGGCATTGAAATGGTTTATCCCATCCTCCGCGGATGCCGTCCTGCCTGAAGGGGATGTCGATTTTATCGGCAAGGCGATTGAAGAGAAATTCGATGTCGATCTGACCATAGAGAATGCCCCGAGCGGCCCTGACTATGACAATAAGCTGAATCTTCTGATTGCATCCGGCGAGGCTCCGGACCTGTTTGTATCAACCGGAGCCAACTCCCAGAAATATATCCTCGACGGCGTTACCGCCGATATGACTCCCTATGTGACCCCGGAGAAGATGCCCAATTACTTTAAATGGATTAGCGAAGTGGAGCTGCAGCGCTACGCAGTAGAAGGAAAATTCGAACGAGCTCCGCTTATCTTCCCGCGCAACGTTTACCGTTCCTACTATATCCGACAGGATTGGCTGGATCATCTCGGCTTGTCAATGCCAACAAACTTCGAAGAGACGATGGAAGTGATTCGCGCATTTACGTTCGACGATCCGGACCAAAACGGGAAGAACGATACGTACGGCTTAACGGCGGCCGGAAACGGCAATACGCTCTCCTTCGACTTCCCGCACTGGATTCAGAACGGCCTCATCGGCGCGTTCATGATCCGTGACAATCAACTCGTCGATGTGCAAAGCGACTTGGCGGTCCAGCACGTCATTCAAGGGATTAAAGATATGATGGCCGAGGGTACGGTCGATCCGGACTGGTTCCTGTTGAAAGGCACGGAGCATGAAGACAAAGCGGTCGGCGGCAAGGCCGGCATCATCGTCGGCGGTAACATGACGTTTGCGTTCGACAGCAATCCGGTCAGCATTCAGAACAAGTCGAAGGCGGTTAATCCGAAAGCGAACTGGATGCCGTTCCATCCGTTTGCGGATTCCGGCACGTGGACACACAACCTGCCGGAATCGCCGTTCATGTTTGCGAGGAAGACAGCGGAGGAAAGCCCGGAAAAATTGGAGCGCATGGCTCAAATTATCGACTGGATGTCCAGCGAGGAAGGCTTCCTGCTTATAAACTACGGACTGGAAGGAACGCATTACACGCGAAGCGGCAGCACGATTACCGTCAATCAGGCGAATGTGGATGCGCTGCAGAAGGATGTCGTTGAGCAGGGGAACTTCCAATTGATCTATCGATTCTTCTACTCGAACAATCCGGAAAATGATGTACTTGGCTTGGAGGTGGTCGACGAGCGTATGACGGAACGGGACCGCGAAATTATCGCAACGATTCAATCCTATAAGCTGCAACCTTCGATCGGAACGAACGTCGCTCCCCCGCCGGGGTTTAACTTAGCCGACTTCCGCAAAAAAATGAAGGAACTGCAGGTTCAGATATTATTCGATGAACCGGATGCGTCGAATTGGCCGAAATATCACGAAGAGCTTATGAGCGAGTACGGAGGACAATCGATGATCGACACGTACACCGAGCAAATCAAGGCTGCCGGCGTCATTCAGTAAAGCTTCCAATGAGGGGGGATAACCCCCTCTATATTTGCAGTTTTTGCAGCGGGGAGGGGAAAGCGGGTGGAAACCAGGCTGGGAAAAGCATTGTTCCGGTACCGGTGGTTTTATTTGATGATGCTCCCGGGGTTACTCTATTATCTCATCTATCACTACGTCCCCATGGGCGGACTGATTATCGCATTTAAAGATTACAATCTGTCCAAGGGAATATGGGGGAGCGAATGGGTCGGATTCAAACATTTTCAGACGATCTTCGGTTCGCCGTACTTTTACGAAATCATGCGCAACACGGTCGTGCTCAGCGTATACCGAATCGTCTTCAACATGCTGCCGGACGTGCTGCTTGCCTTGATGCTGAACGAAGTTCGGAAGATGTGGTTCAAGCGGGTTATACAGACCTTAACCTACGGGCCGTATTTCTTATCCTGGGTTATCGTTTATGGTCTTGCCTTCGCCTTCCTCTCCCAGGATTCCGGGATCGTGAACTATTTCATCCGGGAGCTCGGAGGCGAGCCGATTAATTTCTTGGCGAATAATGATACATTCCGGTCGATCCTGGTTTCTACGGATATATGGAAAAATACGGGCTTCGGCGCCATCATCTACCTCGCCGCATTGGCAACCATCAATCAGGAGCTTTATGATGCGGCCGTCGTGGACGGGGCTGGACGGTGGCGTCAGCTCTGGCATGTGACCCTTCCAGGCATTCGGGATGTGTTTATCCTGCTCTTGATCCTGAAGATCGGAACCATCCTGGACGCAGGTTTCGATCAGGTATTTATCTTCTTGAATGCGCGCGTATACGAGGTGGGCGACATTATTGATACTTGGGTGTTCCGCCGCGGTCTTGAACAGCTGGAATTCAGCATAGCGATTGCGATGAATTTGTTTAAGTCGGTTATCGGCTTCATCCTTGTCATCGGCGCAAACAAGCTTGCCAAAAAATTCGGCGGATCCGGAATCTGGTAGGAGGTTGATCGACTATGTCCCGCATACGGAATCATACAACGTCCGATCGGATTGCGGATGCCGTCATTTATTCGGTGCTGACGCTATTTGGATTGATCACGTTGTTTCCGCTTTATTACGTATTTATTATGTCTGTAACACCTTATTCGGAGGTGCTGCGCAACGGGGGCTTCGTTCTCTTGCCGTCGACGTTTACGCTGGAAGCGTTCGAAGCGATTTTCTCCAGCCGTACCGTCCCTCAAGCGTTGAAGGTAACGATTTACGTGACGGCCTTAGGCACGTTGCTAAACCTGGTGGTTACGACCCTCTTGGCGTATCCGTTATCGAAGAAACATATCCCGGGAAGAAACGCGATTCTGATGGCGATCGTGTTTACGATGCTTTTCTCCGGCGGGCTAATTCCCTTATATTTAGTCGTCAGAGCGACCGGTTTAATGAATACGTTGTGGGCGTTAATCATCCCTGGCCTTGTATCCACATTTAATATGTTGATTATGAAAACGTATTTTGAAAATTTGCCGCCGGAGGTGGAGGAAGCCGCGAAGGTGGACGGCTGCGGGGACGTGCAGACGCTGGCCAGAATCGTGCTGCCGCTGTCGGCGCCGATTATGGCTACGCTGGGCTTGTTCTACGGCGTCGGCCATTGGAATGCTTATTTCGCCGGGATCATGTATTTGAGCGACAAAAAGCTGTATCCGATTCAAGTGGTGCTGCGAAATATGATTCAAACGCCGAACATTAACCAAGAGCTGGCCATCTCGAATCCGATGCTGCTGCAGACGCTACCTCCCGAGACGATTAAGATGGCGACGGTGGTCGTCGCGATAATTCCGGTATTGGTAATCTATCCGTTCCTGCAGCGATTCTTCATTAAAGGGATGCTTCTTGGAGCCATTAAGGGTTAGTATCGATTCGCTGTTATGTGAATGCCCGTGATTTCGGCCAAGGCTTCACGTACGACATCGCGCCCGGATCAATTGTTGGAGTGCTATATCGCCTCGCGAGGTGTAATCGTATGCGCTGCCTGCGGAAGGAAGAAACATAGAACCTGATAGGATCAGCCGGTAATTAGCTCCGGCTGATCCTTTATTTCGGATGCGCAGCTTAGGCACTCTTTTACAGGATTAGAAAATGATCAGCTGCATGTTGATCATATTCCTCTTAATTGGCTGCTTTACTTGGGAAAGATCCGCTGTGAAGAACGATTGCAAAAGAAAAAACAACCTTAATCCGGTGGATCTCCGGACCAAGGTTGACGCTAAGCCGATAGAAGTTGTAGCGACGAAACAACACAACAACTTAATCGAAGTTTTCGATCAAGTATGAAATGCGGCAGAAGTGAGCGTCATCAGGACGGATGACCGTACTCACATCGGTTGCCGTTGCTGAGCCATCATGGCGTGGAGCCTCTCGGCCGCTTCATCCGCAGATTCCAAACCGGCCCAGTACAGCTGCATCTCGTTCTCCAGATCGTCCACCACGCTGAAATCGCCGAACAATTCATGCAGAAAATAGCTGTTCTCCGTAATGTCGTCGTTGATGTACAACGACTGCAGCAAGGAAGCGTCCCAGATCTTCTCGTTAATCGGACGAAGCGCAGACATGAACCCGGCGCTCTTGCCGAGTTTCTCCTGCATGTCCGGAGACAATGCCTTCTGCAAAAAACGAATGGCCGATTCCGTTTCATGGCTCTCGGAAGGAATCATAAATGCATTGGCGATCAGCATCGTGCCCATCCGTTCGCCGAATGGAAGGGAAGCGATTCTCGATTCGAAATCAATCATGCTGTTTTTCCAACCCGCCATCTCGATGGAGGTCGTGATCATCATGGCAGCCTTTCCCCTCGCAAAAGCTTCGGAGTTTAAAACATGCCTCGGAGACAGTGTTGCGACCCGGCGCCTATATAACAAATCGTGAATGAAGTTCAGCGTCCGAAACAGAGGTTCCTTACCGCTGTCAGACTTGAAATCAGCTCCGTTCTGCAAAGCAATTACGGGCCAGCGGTTCAAAGAGGAGGATAGCGTCAGCCCAAACTGATCGTCGATGCCGTCTCCATTGGTATCCATGGTCAAGCGCCCGGCTGTTTCAAGAAACTCTTCCGTCGTCCATAATTCGGAGGGCTCGGGTACACGATGCTTCTGAAACAATTGCGGATTATAGGCCAAATATAAGGTCGAAAAGGTTGCGATCGCTGCCTTCAGCTCATTATCCCGGAGGAAAGGAGCACGAAGCCGCGGATACAGCATATCGAAACTGTCGGATAAATGTTCCTTTAAATCTATGAAATCGATCATCGAACTTGCGTCGCTAAAGTGGCGATCGGTGGTAAGAATGATATCCGGCTGCAGTCCCAGCTCGATGCTGGCCTGAACGGAATCCCAGAATTCAATGGAAGAGAAGCTTAAGGTTTTTACTTCAACGTTCGGATTTTCCCGTTCGAACTCCTCTATGATAATCGGCATGCAATGATCGTAAAAATTAGAGGGCGAGGTACAGAAGATCCGCAGCACTTTGTTCTTGGAATGCTCAATGACGAGATCGGGGGAGACGATGGTCCCTTGCCCAACCTTCTTGACAATGAGGCCTTCTTTCATCAGCTGATCCAGCGACTTTCTGACCGAGGTACGGCTTATGCCGTAATGCTTGCAGAGATCGTTCTCGGACATGAGAAAATGTCCGGGCTTGATATAACCGGAAAGAATCTGTTCCCGCAAAATGTTGGCAAGCTTGGAATAACGAAATTCATTCTCTCTTTTCATCGTTTTATGCATGGCTCCTGTATACATCAAATTACTTGGTATTATAATACAACGCAAAAATAAATACAAGTTGGATACAATTGAAGAAACGTGAGGCACGATTATAGGTTTATTGAAGGGATCTGTGACGATATTGTTCTGGCATTTTTTTTGACGTGAATATATAATACAGGTATGATACAACTATCTTTTTTTGTTAAAACAAGGAGGTGAAGGTCTGATGGAAGCGTTAGCAATCCACGGGGGGGCTCCGGTTCGTACGAAGCCTTTCCCGCAGTGGCCTGTTTACGGCGAGGCTGAGGAACGGCACTTGCTGGAGGTGCTTCATTCGGGAAAATGGGGCGGGATCGGCCGCGTCAAGCTCCCTGAATTCGAGGAGCGGTTCGCCGCCTTCCACGGGGCTGCCCACGCGGTGACCGTCGTGAATGGGACCGTCGGGATTACAATTGCTCTGATGGCGGCAGGAGTCGGTCCGGGTGACGAAGTGATCATGCCGCCGTACACTTTTATTGCGACCGCGACATCCTCGCTTCTATTCGGAGCGATTCCCGTGTTTGCGGATGTAGAGCCGGACACGCTGCTGCTGGACCCCGATAAGATCGAGGCGTTGATTACGGCAAAAACGAAGGCGATCGTGACGGTGCATCTCGGCGGAGCCCCTTCGGATATGACCAGGCTGAGGACCATCGCAGATCGGCACGGCTTGACACTGATCGAGGACTCGGCACAGGCCGTCGGTGCCCGGTGGGAAGGGAAGGCTGTGGGAGCGTTGGGAGACCTGGGCACGTTCAGTTTCCAATCAAGCAAGAACATAAATGCGGGTGAGGGCGGCATTATTTTGACGAACGACAAGAAGCTGGCCGATAAAGCCTGGTCGCTGGTCAACGTGGGGCGCATTCGCGAGGGTGCCTGGTATCAGCATGAGCATATCGGCTGGAATTTGCGCATGACTGAATTTCAAGCAGCGGTGCTGCTCGGGCAGATGAGCCGTCTGGACGAACAGATGGACAAACGGGAGCGCAACGGCAAACTGCTGACCGAGCTGCTTGGGAACATTGTGGGCATTCATACGATCCGCAGGGATCCAAGGATCACGAAGCATGCATACCATCTATACCTGTTTAAACTGGATTCCAGTGTTGCCGACACCGTCGATAAGAACGAGGTGATCCGCCGTTTGAATTCGGAAGGTATTCCGGTCAGTTACGGTTATGTGTCGCTGAACCGCAACGAAGCCTTAATTCGCGAGATCGAGAGTCGGACGGGTGAGAGGCGGGTGCAGGATTGCCCCATCAGCGAACGGGCGTGCCAGAAGGAGGTTCTCTGGCTGCACCAAAACGTGCTGCTGGCCGAGGAAGAGGATATGGTTGACATCGCCAAAGCTGTACGCAAGGTAATGGCATCGTTAGGAACAGGGAGCATGGGTCGACCTTGAATGGCAACTGAGAGCTCGGATGAAACGGCAGAATAATCGCAGCTAATATCTGGATAACAAGACATACACATATAAGAAACCGCGATTATCGCGGTTTCTTGATTTAACGATATGAATATTAGCCATCGGCGGCGAGGATTCCATCATCCATATCGTTAGCGTATAAGCGCCTGAAATTTAATGGGGATACGCCGTTTTGAATTCGACGCCGCACGGACCGCCATTCGGATTGATGTCGAGATTAATTTCCGTACCGTCCTCCCGGAATAGCGGCCGATAGAAAGCACCGATCTTGGCAGCCGAGGCATTGGCGTAGTGGCAGATGAAGGCTCGGCGAAAACGGTTGGATTTGTTACGGTAGGAGCCGTGGATCAGGTTGCCGTTAAAGAACAGCACATCGCCTTTGTCCATGATCGCCGGGAGGGCCTTGCTGTCCTTGGGCGGCTTCACGAAATGGGTGGTGAACGACTCGTTCGAATCGGCTTCCTCCGGGCACACCAGAGCATAATCACTTGTTTTCGGAACGACGAGCAACCCGCCGTTCTCTTCATTAGACGCATCGATTGCGGTCCACGCCGCGATACAGTTCCCCGGCTCGACCTGCAGGTAAAAGTTGTCCTGGTGCAGCGCTTGACCGCGGGAACCCGGGGGTTTGTAATAGAACATGCTTTGAGCCGCGAGTGCAGGCTCGCCATACAAATCGGCCAGTACATCCATAACAGGCTTGTGCAGCATATATTTCTTCGCGGTCGGATTAAAGCGGTGCGGATGCATCACACGGGGATAACGCTTCAGCGGTTCGACAACTTCCTCATCCAACACCGGCTCAAAGTGGCCAGGAACGGTAGTATGACTGATCTCCTCAAACGTTGCTTCGATTTCTGACACCTCTTCCTGGCGGAAGAGCCCTTTTACGATTAAATAACCTTCCGTTTCGAACAATTGCAACTGTTCTTGAGTTAATACCCTTGGCTGCTTTTGCATGGGAATGCCTCCTGTAAGTTTATTGTTTTTCCTATTGACAATAGAATATCGCCTGCTTAACTTGAGAGGAAGTCAGTTTTCTGCTTATTAATACCGGGATTCTGCTATTCTGTTATTACAGGTACAAAAGGAGGAGAGGTTCATGCGAACGCCGGCGGGCAGGCACGTGAAACCCTTAGAAAGTACCGGCACCATTTTCGGCGACCATTTCGACCAAGACGATGCTTATCGTTTACGTCGCCCTCATGGTATGAAGGACTGGCTGCTTGTTTATACGCTGCATGGAGAAGGCTATGTCCGGACGCCTGCCGGAGAGAAACGCTGCGGGCCCGGGCAGCTTGGCCTACTGCGCGCCAATATCGCGCATGAATACGGAACTGTGCAGGGGAAACGCTGGAACTTCCTGTGGATTCATTATCCCGGACTTCCAGAAAACAGGATGCTGCGACATGAGGAGTTTCTGGTCGAAACGCTGCCCGATGAACGTGTCCGTGGGCGAGTCGAGCAAACATTTCGGAATGTACTTCAAGATTCGCTGGATCGTTTGGATCTATGGGAGGCACTGTGCGAGAATTCGGTGCGTGAAATTTTGCTTCTGCTTGCGCAGCGGATGAACAAAAGACTCGATCCCAGAGTCGAGCAGACCCTTGGTTTGCTGTCCCGATCGTTAAAAGAAGATATTCGAATTGATGCGATATCGCGAGAGATCGGAATATCGGGGTCAAGGCTGGCCCACTTGTTCAAGCAAGAAACGGGGTACACCATTGTGGAGCATCTGAATCAAATGAGGATTCGCCATGCCGCCTTATTGATGACCCATTCCGGCCGTACGGCGAACGAAGCCGCGCAGGATGTAGGATTTAACAGTTACAATCATTTTGCCGATCAGTTTCGCAAACAGTACGGGGTTTCACCGAGGCAGTTCCGCCAGGCGTGGAAGCCTACATGAAGGCTGCAAGGCTTAAGTTATCAATGAATTATACCAATAGAAGCTGCCTGAAAGAGCATTGTGTAGAATCACTCTGTACAACCTCCATGATGAGATGTTAACTTATAAGGATGTCCCTATTATAGAAAGAAGGTATTAAGTTGGCACGATCCTTATATGTTTCACTCATCCTCCTTAGTCTCATATGGGGAGGTTCGTTCTTTTTCGTCAAAAATTTGCTGCATGATTTCGGCCCGTGGGGGATCGCCTTTCTGCGATCAACCTTTGGATTTCTCTTCATCACAGTCGTTATGCTCATCATGCGAAAGCCGTTTGCCCTGCGGCAAATCCGCTGGCTGCCCACCATCGTGATCGCGATGATCAATATGGCCCTGCCATGGACCTTAATCGGGTTTAGTGAGACCAGGCTGGCCAGCAGCATGGCTTCGGTATTGAATGCAACGACGCCGATCTGGACCATGATCGTGGGGTTGCTGTTCTTCGGCTCTGTGTTTAGGCGGATTCAATGGATGGGCATGGGTGTGGCGCTTATCGGACTGATTATTCTGCTCGGCATTCGACCTGGATCATTTATTACCGTCGATTTCATTGGGTTTGCGACGATGATAGGTGCTACTTTGTGTTATGCCGTTGGTTCGCAGTTATCCAAACGTTTATTGGGCGGACTGAGTATGTATCAGTTAACGTTCGCAACATTGCTTGGGGCAATGGCAGGGAGTGGAGTAATCGCTCTTACAATGGAAAAGGTTGAACTTGCCAAGATCGTGGAGCCTGCCAATATAGGTTCTCTTGTTGGCCTGGGCATCTTCGGCTCTGGTGTAGCATATATTCTGTTCAATTATATGGTCTTGAAAGGGAGCCCCGAGTTCGCGACATCCGTCACTTATCTCGTTCCTGCAACGGCGATGATCTGGGGATATACACTGCTGGATGAACCGATTGGATGGAGCCTGATCATCGGCTTAATTCTCATTTTATCCGGGGTGTTTATCACAAATCGTGGCGGACGAACACAAAAAGAAAGAGTTGCTGCTGTAACTAAGTAACATTCAATAGCACCAAGAAGGACTGCTAAAGAGGCAGTCTTTTATTTTTTTATCCCCACGTTGTACTTTTTATGAAGCATTCAAGTAATTAAGGGATTTCGATATAAACGAAAATGAAGAATTTCCTAAAGAGCTTCCTAAAGAAGGAAGGATGCCGCGTGCGATACGAATTTATACTTTGCTCCGGGCCGCTTAAATTGCGGCTTTTTTCTTGTTAACCGTTGGGTGTTGTTATTTTCCTATTGGGTTCTAAGCTTGAAATTTTCGATGAAGATTTTGCGATTATTCTACCACTTTTGCAAAATCCACTTTGACCCATAATAGGACAAATGTAATGAAACATGATAAATATCGATTGACACCATCTTGGTATTTGCCTAATATACGGGCCAGACGGCCCCCGCCCATGTTCTATATTCTACTTATAAGGGGCTTATCAATCCATCGAAAAAGGAGGAGCCGTATACAAAAACAGAGACTAACGCCCGTTTGATATCCGTCTGCATGTGGAGCGATCTTTCGGGAAGTTAACGAGTAAATCTAAGGAGGTTATTTATGAGAATTAGAAAGGGTGGCAAGTACCAAGTCTTGATGTTTGCAATTTGTTTTATATTGGCATGCTCGGGAGGCGGTGGTGTCGCAGCTGCTTCCGGGGAGAGCAGGCTGGCTCAAAAAACGTATGGGACACCGGAAGAAATTCTGGTCCCTAACAACTATACGGTGGCCGTGTTCAACGGCACCACCGGCAAGGAAGAGGGCCGCAACGTGCTCTACGCGACCAGTAAAGGGAAGCCGGGTCATCTTAACGTCATTGATCTGGAGGATTATAAACTGCTGCGGAGCATTCCGATCGGACCTTCCGAAAGCTCCTGGGCACATACCACGGCACCGGACGGAACATTGTTCCTTGCAGCTGACGGCGGCGGAGCAAGGCTGTGGAGTTACTCTCCGGTTACTCATGTCCCTGTGCAGGTGGCGCAGTTTGACGGGCAGTCGGTCCCGAACAGCATCACCACGGATGAACAGGGCCGTGTGTATGTCGGAACCTATCCCGGCGGCAAAGTGTACCAGTACGACCCGGCTACAAAGCAGACAAAAGATTATGGCCGCGTCATCGGATTGCTTGATCAGGAATATGTGCGCTCCATTGCTTACCAGGGCGGCAATATCTATGCCGGTACCGCACATAAGCAGATCGTACGCGTGAACTTAACGACAGGTGAGAAAACGAATATCGCTGCTTCCTTGCCGGTTAAGGAAGACACCGTGTATGACTTGAGCACGATTGATAACCGTTATTTGTTTGCCAGATATACGGACGGAAGCGGCATTCCTGGAGAGGCGTTTATCTACGATACGCAGACGGAAAGCTGGATGGATGTTGTGCTGGAGAACGTAACGGGACTGCACGCAACGGACTCGCTTGACGGAAAACTGTATTATATGTCCGACAAGAAGCTGAAAACGTTTGATCTTGCCACACATGAGGTCGAGTTGACCGGGATGGAGTACAACAGCGGATTTCGGGGAGTAGATTGGGTGGAATTTCCGAACAATCCGGAATACCCGGGCAAAAATCTGGTTACCGTCCGATATGACGGCGGCGTTACGATCATGAACATCGAAACCAAGCAGGTACATCTGATGCCCCCGGTCATTCCGGGTCTGCCCGGCGTTGTAAACCGATTAAAAAGCGTATCCGATACAGAGTTGATCACAACCGGCTCGCAGGCACGTTCTTCGCTCGTTGATCTGACGGATAAAACGGCGACGCCGTTCAGCATCGGCCAGGCCGATAGCGTTCATGCCGTGGGCAATAAGGTGTATATGGGCGTGTATCCGGAGGGCGGACTGTACGAGTTCGATTTATCGACGGAGCCTGGAATGAACAATCCGAAGAGATTGGCCGTGCTGGGCAATGATCAGGAGAGGCTGGTGGATATCTCCAGTTCAAAAGGCAAATTGTACATTTCAACGATTTCCGGTTACGGAACCTTGGGCGGCTCACTGACCGTTTATGACACCGCTACCGGTGAAATAAACGTTCACCGCAATGTCGTCCAGAATCAGAGCGTGCTCAGCACCACGGTTCATGACGGCAAGGTGTTCGGCTCCACGACGATTCGGGGCGGACTCGGCTCCGAGCCGACCGAGGTGGAAGCGAAAATCTTTGTATGGGATGAGGAGAAGCAGCAAAAAATCACCGAGTTCCCGCTCAGGGTTCCGGGATTGGATAAACCGATTTTCATCGGCGATCTTTCCGCAGGTCCGGACGGCTTGATCTGGGGGGCGTCCTATGAATACATTTTTGCAATTGATCCCGATACCTATGAAGTAGTGAAGAGCAAAAAGGTGTATCCAAGCTTAAACTTCAGCCAATGGGCGCATCACCCGCTGCGTTGGTCGGAGGATGGGCTGCTCTATGTGCTGTTTAACAACAAACTAACGGTCATTGATCCTGAAACGCTGGAACATCGGACCTTGGCTGACACCTCCCGATTTGATCTGCACGCGGACGGGAACCTGTATTTCACGGATATGCAAACCAATACGATTCTGTATCGGATGGAAGTCGACGGAGAGGTCGTTGAAGAACCGCCGCATACGGCTGTTCCTGTTACCAATCCGGGCTTCGAAGAGGATTTGAAGGGGTGGGGTCCGTTATTCGCACCGGGTAACGGTTACCGCTATGATCTCAGTACAGAACGCAGTTTCACAGGAACGCACAGCCTGAAGATTACGGACACGCTGAGAACGGCATCCGTTGCCGTTCAGAGTGATCCGATTCCCGTTATCCCGGGAGAGGAATATACGGCGGGCATGAATCTCTATATTGAATCCGGACAGCCTGGCTTTATGTTCCGATTCTTTGATAGCAATAACGCGACCATCTCCACCTTGGAAACCCATTTGGATGAATCGCGATTGGCCCAATGGCAGAAAGTGACGCTAAGAGGGAAGGCTCCAGCTAATGCAGCTTACGCAAAACTGATTGCTGTAACCTCCAGATACAATGTGGCAACCGCCTATTATGACGATTTCTTTGTGACGGTAAAAGACACCGTGCCACCCGTCTCCACGGTTAGCCTATCTCCTTCTCCCAATGAGAACGGCTGGGTGAATTCCGATGTGTCGTTGTCCATCTCTGCCGACCGTGCGTACTCTATCGAATACTCTGCGGAAGGGGCGCAGCCGATAGAGAAAACCACGGTAAAAGGAAATACGGCCCAGGTTGATATCACGAAGGAAGGCGTCACAACCGTCACCTATTCCGCTGCAAACTCCTCAGGCGTGTCTGAGGTTCCAGGGACGCTGAAGGTGCAGATCGACAAGACGGCTCCGGTTGTAGAATTCACCGGTGAGCGTACGTACACGGTTACCGATTCCGTATACGTCTCATGCAGCGCCGACGATAGCTTGTCCGGGTTAGCTGAGAATCCATGCCTTCGTCCACTGATTGAACGTCCTGCCTATTTCTTCGAGCCGGGATCCCATGATATCTCCGTCACGGCAATCGATCTGGCGGGAAATAAAACGGAAGCGGTCTTTAGTTTCGAGGTGATTGTGACGTATGATAGCTTGTCCGCGCTTGCAGAGCATTTTGCCGCAAGCGATCCGGGACTCGCACAATCTCTGTCAACGAAACTCCTCAATGCCAAAGAGGCCGAGAATAGAGGCGACTCCTCTGCCAAGGAAGGCATGCTGAACGCCTTTTCCCATGAAGTCAGCGCACAATCAGGCAAAGTATTGACGGGTGAACAAGCAGAAGTGCTTGCCAAACTGGCAGGTCACCTGTAAGCAGGCGAAATCTCTAGTCCTTCGTAAATACGATACTTTATTTCTATTTCTTCGTTCATATTTAGAAACAGCCGCGTGAATCACGCGGCTGTTTTTTGTATTCCATAAAGACAAGATTCTTCATTTAACAAGCATGAAACGATGATTACTCTTCAATTATGATATGGAAATGCGGTACCGTCGAAATTTGTCATAACAAAAGTGTTGTTTATACTTCTAAAGTATCAATTTTTCGATGTTATATTGACTGGAAAATAAAACCTAACTAGAATGTGTTATAACAAATAATCAAGTGTATAAAAAATGTTAATACAAGTTGTTGGGAAGGAGGTGGTGCATTACCAAGCAAGCCGATATTAGTGCCCCAGCATGGCTAATATTGCTGACGCAATTTGATCGAGAAAAAGGAGGTCATGACAAAGCATGGACGCCCGATTAAACTCGGCATCCCCACAGCCCGCTCCAAAGCCCAACAAATGGACGCATGTTAAAAGGCAGCTTAAGCGAAATATCGGGTTGTATATCATTATCTCGCCGGCGGTGCTTTATTTTTTGATCTGGCATTATTGGCCGATGTACGGCGTTCAGATCGCCTTCAAGGATTTTATGCCCGGCCTTGGCATTTGGAACAGTCCATGGGTCGGGTTCGAGCACTTCGAGCGGTTATTTGACGCTTATTATTTTTGGACGATTCTGAAGAATACCATCGGGATCAGTTTATACGGTCTGTTGGTTGGCATTCCCGCTCCGATCTTGCTGGCGCTTTTGTTCAACGAGATTCGAAATCGTAAATTCCGCTCATTCGCCCAAAGCATCTCCTACGCACCGCACTTCATTTCGGTTGTGGTCGCGGTCGGTATTCTGTTCTTCTTTATCTCGCCGACGAATGGCGTCTTCAACTCCATCCTTGTTTCCTTGGGGAGGGAACCGGTCGATTATCTGGCAGAGCCATCGAAATTCTGGCATCTGTACGTCTGGTCGGGCGTATGGCAAGGAGTTGGCTGGTCTTCGCTCATCTACAGCGCTGCCATCTCGGGCATCTCGCCTGACCTGTACGAGGCGGCTTATATGGACGGGGCCAGCAAATTTAGGCGAATATGGCATATAACGATTCCCGGTATCGTTCCGACCATCGTGATCCTGTCCATCTTGAGCGCCGGCGGCATCATGAGTGTCGGCTTCGAGAAAATTCTGTTAATGCAAAACCCGATGAACCTCGAAACGTCCGAGGTGATCTCCACTTACATGTACAAGAGCGGACTACTCAACACCCAATACAGCTTTTCCGCGGCCGTTGGCCTGTTCAACAATGTGATCAACTTTATCATCCTGATTATCGTCAATGCGGTTGCACGCAAAGCGGGGGAGACCAGCTTATGGTAGAGGTCGTCGGTGCAGGATTAAGGAGGGAATGTAAGAAGTGCTGCTGAACATCAAACGAACGCCTGGAGAAAAGCTGGCTGATATCATCATTCTAGTGCTGTCCATTCTGGTAATCATCGTCATTTTGTACCCGCTTCTCTTTGTCTTGTTTGCTTCATTTTCCGATCCGCGCCAAATTTGGGACAAGCCGCTGCTGCTGTTCCCGGCAGGCTTCAATCTCGACAGTTATGCCAAAGTGTTCGAGAACAGCGAGATCTGGAGAGGGTATGCCAATACGCTTCTGTACGCATTCATAGGGACGGCGATCAATATTATGATGACGGTATTTGGCGCTTATCCGCTCTCCAGGAAGCGTTTTTACGGCAAGGGACTGTTTACACTGCTGTTTGCTTTCACCATGTTTTTCGGCGGTGGGCTGATCCCTCTTTATTTGGTAAACAAGGAGCTCGGACTTCTGAATACGATGTGGGCCTTGGTACTGCCTGGTGCGATCAGCGCCTACAACATGATTATTATGCGAACCTACTTCCAGACCCGGATTCCGGTGGAGCTCGAAGAGAGCGCCTACGTCGACGGCTGCAATGATTTTCATATGCTGTATCGAATCGTGCTGCCTTTGTCGATGCCGATCATTGCCGTAATGATCCTGTTCTACGGGGTCGGCCATTGGAACTCTTATTTTGACGCTATGATTTACTTGACGGATCGTAGTAAATTTCCGCTGCAGCTGATTTTAAGAGAAATACTGGTTCAGAACGACTTCAAGGAAATGGCCGGAATATCGGTCGGTGCCGAATATGCGGATCAGATGATGGTCAAGGAAGGCTTGAAATATGCGATCGTCGTATTATCCGCGCTGCCGCTGCTCCTGTTGTATCCGCTGTTGTCGCGTTTCTTTGAGAAAGGCATCATGGTGGGAGCTATCAAAGGGTAAGCCGATATAGAGAGCGGTCATTACCGCTTGGAACTCATTATCATGAAAAGAGGGGATATGGATATGAGAAAAGGAATGAAACTTCTGCTTGCCTTAACGATGTCATTTTCGTTGACGCTTTCCGCCTGCGGCGGTTCAGGGGGTAAGGCGGAGCCGGAACCGGCCGGAACGGACGGAGATCCCGGGAACATCAAGCTAAGGATCGTTAAACGCGGATATACCGATGTGCATCCACCAGCCGATCAATTATGGATGTGGCAAAAATACGAAGAAATGTCCGGCATTCAAGTCGAATTTGAGGAGCTGGCGGGCTCCGCCGTCAACGAACGAAAAAATGTCATGCTCGGCTCCAACGACCTGCCGGATGCATTCTATCGCATTGCTTTCGGCACCGACGAGTTGATGAAATACGGCAAACAGGGTTTATTTGTTCCGCTCGAGGACCTGATTGAGCAGCATGCTCCGAATTTGAACAAACTCCTGAAGGACAATCCGGACATTAAGGGAGCCATCACGATGTCGGACGGACATATTTATGCCCTGCCTTACGTTGATTTCTCGAAAGCATTCAATTCCGTTCGTTTGTATATCCACAAGGGTTGGCTCGATGAAGCGGGACTAGATGTTCCGAAGACGACCGAGGAGTTTCGCCAGGCGCTCATGAAGGTGCGGGAGAAGGACAGCTCGCGTCTGGGCTGGGTGCTCGAGTCTTCTTATTGGACTTTCCTGGAGAGTTTCTTGGCTGGCAGCTTCGGTATGGGGGAAGGCGGTGCCAAGGCATTCGGTCAATATCTATATAAGGACGCGGACGGACAGGTCAAGACAACGTTTAATGATCCGAAGTACAGAGAGCTGCTCCGATACATGAGCGATTTGTACAAGGACGGGTCACTGGCCCAGCAAAATTTTACGACAGGCTATGATTATGCGAAGTGGTCTACGGACGGCTCCAACAATCTGATCGGTTCGTTTGTATGGGAAGGACCGGGATATATCGGTAAGGATGCAGCCGAGAACTATGTGGGCATTCATGCCCTCGAGGGGCCGAACGGGGATAAAGTCGCTGGGGTACTGGGGCCGCCGGCCAAAGGGATTTTCGGTTTCGTCATCACCAACAAAAACAAATATCCGGTTGAAACCATCAAGTGGATCGATTATTTCTATGGGGAGGAAGGGATTAACTTTGCCACCTTTGGACTTGAGGGCGAAACCTATGAAATGGTTGACGGCAAACCGAAATACAAGGACGAGATTTTAAATTACAAGGGCGGCGTGCAGCTGGGCGCTTTCCAATATGTCGATAATGTGTATGGTGCTTATTATCCATATGTTGAGCCAGACGACGATTTGCGGATGGCGGCGCGTGGGACGACGGTAGCCGACGAGATTAAGGCGGATCCGGCTGAGCTGGATCAGTTGGCGCCCAAAGAGCTTTGGCCTGATTTTGTTCCTACGGATGAGGAAGCCAATCAAACGAGCGCGATCCTGACCGATATTAATAAATACATTGAGGAGATGCGGGTGAAGTTTGTGACGGGGAAAGCCAGCCTGGACACGGACTGGGATAACTACGTAAAGACTCTGGACAAAATGGGAGCCCAGAGCTACTTAGATATCAAACGAGCGCAGTATGAACGTTATACAAATGTAAAGTAATCGATATGACTCGAAGAAGGATGATAGGAGCGGTTTACATGCCAATGATGCAAACGCTATAATTTTAGTACGACAAGATTTACACTGGAAAATAGATAAAGATGGGATGAGAACCAAGTTGACCAAAGACAATAAACCACCGCTGTACCGCGTGATGATGGATGAGCTGAAATCGCAAATTTCTTCGGGCCACTATGCTCCTGAAGCCCAGCTTCCTACGGAGGCCGAGCTGAGCTCCACCTTCGGCGTGAGCCGTATTACAACAAGAAGAGCGCTTGAGGAGCTGGAGCGGGACGGGTTTATCTACCGTGTCAAGGGAAGCGGCAGCTTTGTTAAACCACGGCAACGTGGGCAGGAGCAGCGGTCGGTTGGAATGGATAAAATGATATCGCTTATCCTGCCTTCCGAAGACGATCGCGGCACGATGGGATATATTCGCGGAGCTTCGGACTGGCTCAACGCGAACGGTTACTATTTGAGCATTCACCAAAGCGACTACGATTCCCAGAAAGAACGCGATCTGCTGGAAATGCTGACCCGAAAGGGCATTGCGGCCATTATATTGTATCCGCGGAACGATCAGACGAACTACGACATTTTGCATCGACTTTGCCTTGAAGATTATCCGATCGTGACGATCGATAAATATTTTGACAGTCTGCCGCTAGGGGCGGTGGTTTCTGACAATTTCAGTGGTTCCTATCAAGCCGTATCCAGGCTGATTGAGCTCGGTCATCGAAAGATCGCGTTTCTTACAGCAGTCAGCATTGAATCAACCTCTTCGGTGCGCAACCGGTATTTCGGATACTGCCAAGCGCTGAAGGACCATGGACTTCCCGTTGATAGCCGTTATATCAGGCTGAATATGAAGGATTATCGGGAGAAGGTTGGCTTTGAACGATTTTATAATGAGCTGCTGGACTCTTACCGGACGGAAGGGGTAACGGCTGTTCAGACGGAGAATGATCTGATCGCCGCCAACCTGCTGAACCGCTGTTTGGAACGAGGGATCCGTATTCCGGAGGATATTTCGATCATAGGCTTTGATAATAATCCTCTCACAGAGCATGTCATGATTCCGCTGACCACCGTTGAGCAGAATTTTTACGAGATTGGACGCCAAGCTGCCGAACATGTTGTAAACTGGCTCGAGAGAGGGAAACAGACACCGGACCGGACACTGATCCCCGTCAAGCTGGTGGAGCGTGATACAACCGCAGCTGCTCCGAGAGGGAAAGTCACGGAGTAGTTAGGATATGAAAGGATGATATGAAGGCTGATTGCCGGGCAGGGCCTCTTACCCGCTGCAATCAGCCTTTTTATAAGTATGTAAAAGTTGAGTATAAAAATTCTCTACTAACTCAAACACTCCGTAAGGATGGTACATTATTTAGAGGAACGGATTTCGATAAGCGCTGTCCATTAGAGAGATCTATCTGACCAACGGCGATTTGAACTCCCTCCGGACACGTAAAGATGACACCTAGCGAACCAAGACATGAAAGGAGGTGAACAACATGTGTACCATTCATATGCTGGTGGGAATACCCGGCAGCGGAAAAAGCTATTATGCCAAACAATTATGCAAAAGCGAGCGGGTCGTCATCGTTGCGACGGATTCGATCCGTGAAAGATTGTTCGGCAGCGAATCCAAACAGAAAAATACGTATCTGGTATTTGATGCAGCTTTCGCCGAGATCGAACAGGCGCTTGCGGCCGGACGAAATGTCGTTTTTGATGCCACCAATGTCAGCCGGGAGCGGAGACAGAAGTTTTTGAAGCGATTTGGCGATCGATCGGTGGAATGCCATATCTGCACAACCCCTTATGAAGTGGCTCTGGAAAGAGTCAAGGGACGAAAACGCCGGCTCGACGAGAGGATCTTGACGAAATATGCCAAGAACCTTGAATTTCCTGTCATGAGAGAAGGATTCAGTGATCTGCATCTCGTTCATGAGTATAGCGAAACGCAGCTTACAAGAGAAGGACTGGAAGTGCTGTTAACACGCAGACCGGGTCATGATGAGTTATTTCTCTACTTGTCCCAATCTCCCTATTTCAATGTGATGCTGGGATATGATCAGGAGAACCCGTACCATTCCAAAACGTTGTCGGAGCACACGTATGCCGTGCTGGAATATATCAATGCTTTCTATGAAGGCGAGCACCTGCTGGCTATGCAGTTAGCAGCACTGTTCCATGACGCGGGCAAGCCGTTTTGCAAAGTATGGAAGCAAGCAAGAGGGTACTATTCCTATTATGGGCACGAGCACGTATCGGCAAGCATTGCCTGCCATACATTGAAGGACCTTGGATATGATGATGCGTTCATTCAGTACGTCGTTCAACTTGTGAGCTTTCATATGGAAATTTTGCATGGAGGGGATGCAGGGGCATCCCAAATCTATCATTTGTTAGGCGAAGATATGCTGGCTGAGCTGTATTTCTTCGCGGAAGCCGATACCTTCGGCAAATAAGGAGGTGAACAACAATGAAAATAAAGTATCCCAAAACGATGCATTTGCCTTGGTCCAGAGGATATACGGATGACGATAAGATTTTACGAAACACGGACCATTTTACGGGACAGGAGGTCGTCATTACCGAGAAAATGGACGGGGAGAACACCACGATGTACCCCGGTTTCATTCATGCCAGATCGCTGGACAGCAAGGATCATCCTTCCCGTCATTATGTGAAGACGCTGCATGGGGGCATCAAGTATTTGATTCCGGAGGGATATCGTCTCTGCGGGGAAAACGTATATGCCAAGCATTCACTTTCGTATGCGGCGCTGCCTGCCTATTACATGCTGTTTTCGGTGTGGAATGAGTCAAATGTATGCCTCTCATGGGATGAAACAGAGGAATGGGCGGAACGTCTGGGGCTTGTATCGGTTCCTGTCTTGTACCGGGGAGTCTGGGACGAGGGTGCTGCCAAAGCATGTTATACGAAGCAGTCAAACTGTGGAGGGGAACAGGAAGGTTATGTGGTTCGGCTGGCTTCCTCATTCGCTTATGACGATTTTAAACGCAGCGTTGCCAAGTTCGTGCGCAAGAATCACGTACAAACCGATGAGCATTGGCTAAGCAAACCGATCGAACCGAATCGTTTGGCTGCTGGGGAATAATCGGCAAGGTTGTATTATGAACATTAACTATTAGAAATTGAGGTGTTGATCATGTAATTCGAGATTGCTTTTTATATGAGATGAAGTGAATACATAGACACGAGCTGCCGCTTAAATCGGGGCTTTTTTTATTGTTGTTTGTACATAGGGTTACCACATTTTGTTAGTTCGAGTATAATGAACCTATACATATGGATCTAAATACAGACCATCATTATTTCATGATCGGAGAAAAGATGAATAAGAAGATGTTTCGAGTTTCTGCTCCTTCAGGGATCAGATTGATGATTTCGATGTTGATTTTAATCGCTATTCTTCTTGGAAATATAATAAGAGGCCGTGAAGAAAGGGACTTCTTTTATTATGTATGGATTGTATGGTTGGTTCTTTGCTCCGCAATATTCATCATCTCCGTATATCGAACCTATCTGATGAAACCAGGCGTGATGGAAATGGCTCAAGACGGAATCGTCATAAACGGTACAGTAATTAACGTAGAAGCTGTGAAATGTTTGCTGATCAACCATGACAGGAAACCGGTGATCGGGATCAAGCCGAAAGGGCGTGCAATCGTACCTCTAAAGTTATGTTTTACGTTCGCGGAGGATCAGACGGAGGGAATCAGGCAGCTGGAGATTTGGGCACGCGAAAGACAGGTAAAGGTGTCAAAGGGATATTTTATGAGATGGATGTAGAAAGCACTTACTGTTTATAACACCTAAAGGAGGATGATAATGGAGGGGTTATACTCATTTATTATCCTTGTTATTTGTGTTGGTCAATGGGTCCTAAGGAAGATCATCGACGTAGGCGAGGAAGAGATGCGTGACACACCGGTGTATAAATGGTATCTTCTGGGCTCATGGGCTTTATTAATTCCGATACTCATCCTTGTATGGACGATGGATAGAAGCAGACCCTATCCCATATGGCCATTCTTATTATCCGTAATCTTCTGCTTTCGCGGATATATGGAGTGGAAATACATACGCGAAAGCAGGCACCATCAAGTGTCAATCCTATTGGCTGCAGTTTCACTTTTCTTCACAGGTTTGATGATATTCATTCTCTTATTAAAATATTAAAACAAAAAAAGCAATCAAGAAGAAATGTCCCGGAGATGGGTCAGCTATAATGTAATCAGGTGTTTAGACATGGATTTCATTATGGGGAGAGGCAAACATGAATAATATGTTCAATCATTTAGATATGACCCGAATATTAAACCGAATCGACACATTAAGCGCTCAATCACAACCGTTATGGGGAAAAATGGATGTTGCCCAAATGCTGTCTCACTGCTCCGCGTTCCAAGACATCGCCATGGGCATCACAAACCCGCCAAGAGGCTGGTTAGGTAGGCTGGTAGGGAATCTCGCGAAGCCTGTGTTTTATAATGAAAAACCGTTACCCCGCAATATGTCTACGATTCCGGATATTTTGATTGCGGATCCAAGGGAATTTGAAACGGAAAGAGAACAATTGAAAGAAAAAATTAAAGCATTCCAAAAGAACGGACCTGAGAGATGTACCACGCATCCTCATGCATTCTTCGGTAAATTGACTCCGGAGCAATGGGGGAGGGGATTATACAAGCATCTGGACCATCACTTGAAACAGTTTGGTGTTTAAGGCTCAGGAAACCTGTGCAGTATTGATGCGAATATCCCCCCGTCGAGCCAGCATACAACGTACGTTGGCTCTACGAGGTTGAAGGGTTTTGCTGCAGATTATCTATTTTTCTTTATAACCAATCCACGTATTTCTCCATTGTAAACTCGCCTTCCAGCTCCAGTCTGGTATCCGGCTTACTGCCGTCATAATAGTTGATGTCCATCGTTGTCCCAGTCCAATATACGTAAAATACGCCATTTCCTCTATATTCGATGCGTCCCCGGTTATCATTGACCTCCTGGTGCTCAAAGTAATACAGCCTTGCATCCAGGCTTCTGGAGTTCTCGTTATAACCCTGGGTAATCGTAAATTCCAGCGGAGCAAAGACATCGAGTTTTAACGTATCCGGATAAATCGTAAGCTCCGCATCCGGATTGTTCAGTAATTCATCCGAGTCCGGTAAAGACTGGAGCGGCTCGGGTTCCGTCTCTGTCTCGAACCAGAGCATGATTTGCGGCCGTTCATTGACTTGGCTGCGGGTTGCATAGGCTTTGGATTCGGCCAAAGCGTGTTTTTCGGTTCCGTTATAACGGATTAAAGTTAAAGTTCCTGTCATGCGAATCTCCTTATTTATTATTTCTTGTGAACATCGAACCATTGCACCTTTCGATTACATATACCTTGTAATGGTACGGTTAGATTAAACGATCAGACATCTTTACTGAAGCGATAAATATTCCAGCAGGGCATCCATTTGCTCGCTTCCCAAAAGATCAGTCAGTGATGGCATCACATGGGCGAGAAAATCCGGTTTGGTCTCATAGGTTTCTTCGTCGCTGGTTTCACCTTGGAAATGAAGAGCACCTTGAATGAGAATGGACAGCGCGTGAATTAACCGAATTATAACACGCCAAGTCACCGTGGTTAAGCGTGGGGAATACAAACTCAGGAATGAAATATGGTAGAATATCCCGTATGAGGGGGCAACGAGAGATGAAATATGAATTCAATATTACAGCGTCGATTTCCGAGCTCGTATGGTATCCGGATGAACGCTCTGACGAGTATAAAGTACACCCGAATTTCAAAGCGGTGATGGATCGGCTTGGCATAACGGTTCCCGTAAGAAATATATATGAACGGTACTTCGATAGCCCGGTGAATAGCGGACATGTTCTGGTATACCATGAGGTGGAGGATTCGGTCTCCTGCATCGTGCTGGACACGTATCGCGATCCGCTGGATCAGCTGGATATGATTCAGCTGGGTTGGCGAAGCCATAGTGGGGGTAACGAGATTCGCCGGCTATCCCGCAAATTTTATGATGAATGTGAGTTTGCGGTCCGCTACCAGGAAGGACAATCGGTATTGTACGAAATGCTGCGCGAAGATCGATACCCACGGCAATTCCGCTATGATACGGAATTTGAGCAGAAGATGAAACGATACGTAAATTTCGCGGGATCCCCTAAATTTAAGGAGTGAGCAAGCTATGAATATATCAAAATCGCATATTCGTCCTTTTCCGGCTTACGAGGATGTATTCGAAGGCGACGTGGAGCGGTACCGGCAGCATTTTCTTCCGATTATTTCCGTAAATCTGCAGTGCCTGTTTCCCGGCGAGGATCAGTGGCTGCACTTTGTGTCCGTCAAAGAAATTTACGACGGCAGCGTCGGTGAAGAAACCGTGTCCGAACACCGGCAGTTTACCAAGGAGGATATGCTTGGCTTTGATGTGGTGAACGGAAAATATCGGTTCGAAGCGGATTGGAACTACTTTTTACTCGAGCAGGAACCGGATCATGAAACACTGATAGAAGCCTATGCCGACAATGAGCGGGACTTTATGGCTCGCAAGCAGTTCTATGAAGAGCAGGGACATATCTTCCCATACTCGTCATTCGGCCGCGCTGCCGGATCAGCGAATGAACTGAAACGTGAATACCAGGAAAAGCTGGAAAAGGGCTGGGGATTGAGCTTTCCTGAGATTAACGGACTCCTGGATGACATCGGATTTATGTCGGATGAAGCACAGCGGGATTTGCAGGAAGAGGGGGAATCTCTTGAGGACTGGCTGAGCTTCGAGCAGACCAATCTGCTGCATGTGCCCCGTACGCCGGAGGGTAATACTTTTACATATATTGGTCGGTTAACGGGATATTACTTTCAGGCCTATGGGGCTGATGCGTTATACCTGTTCTACTCAAAGGAGCTGCGCAAGGCTGTCATTTGCTTGGAATATACTTGAACTGCGTCTTAAGCTAGGCCATGATGACGAATGTCCAGGTTAGAAATACAAGCAGCCTCGTGAATGGAGGGCTGCGAGATCATTCCTGTTGATCCGCCTCTAAGGCCCATTTCGCTCGATAAGCGGCAGGGGGGATGCCCTTGAACTTGGTGAACAGCCTTGTGAAGTAATGAATGGATGAGAACCCGGTTCGCTCTGCAATCACCTTGATGGGATCTTGGGTGTGCTGGAGCAGTAACTCGGCTGCCCGGATCCGTTCGGTGCGAACCATGGAGGTAAAGGATTCATGAATGCTCTCCGCAAACAATCGGGATAATTGCCGCTCGGACACATTCAGGTAAGCCGCCACTTCGGGTAGTGACACAGGCCCGCTGAGGTTGTCTCTTATGTACAACTTTGCCTTTTGAATGAGTTGTAACGCGGATGATAGGAGAGGAGCGCTTTCGAAGCTGCCGGAAGCCCCGAGCAGTCCAGGAAAGGATTGCAGGAGTACATGCGCCAGCTTGGGCAGAAGCGATGCAGGCAGCGAGTCATCGGCTTCCGACCGGACCAGCATGGATTTCCATATTTGGGTGGCGGGTGATTCGCCCGCATGCTCGGTCCAAACAGCACATCGATCAAGCGCTTCCATGTATTTCACCGATACATCCGGAGCTGACGGTTTCTCCATCGCTTCAAACGCAACGAACAACAGATTCAGATCGTGAACGTCTTTAATCTGATGTAACCGACCTGGGCGTGTACAGAAAGCTACCCCCTCATATAAGGGATATGTCTCATTTCCGTCTGTATATACACCGGTCCCGCCGTCCACATAACAAATCTCATAGAATGAATGCCGATGTATGGAATTGGCTGTCAAATGCCGGACGGTCCCCCAGTAATGGACAAGGAACGAGAGGCTTTCACCCTCAAGCCGTCCGGCATAACGATTAAGGCGTTCCTCGCTTTTGCTCCAATGATACAAGGCGGTTTACAGCTCCTTTGGCGTAATTTTGCAAAACGTCGTCATCCCCGTGCAAATACGATTTCGCTTGCCCTTACTATAATTAAACTAGATATTCCATAAAATATCGAGAGGGTGCATGGTGATGATTGACGAGAAGGATGTGCAATTTTACAAAGAGAATGGGTACCTGCTGGTCCGGGGCGTTTATAATCAACAGGAAGTTGAGGATATGAAAGCGGCAGTTGATGGGATCATCCAGAGGGCGGCACGCGCCAAATCAGATCAAAACCATGCCTGGCAAGGTGACTTCCTGCCGCCTGAGCAGCTTAAGAAGCTGGTCCTGAAAGGTTTTCACGATGTGCACTACCATGATGCCGCGTTCATGCGAGCGGCAATCCATCCCCGTATGACAGAAGCGTTGAACGGAATTATCGGACCAAATGTGCAGCTGCATCATTCGAAAATGCTGGTGAAGCCTCCTGCTAACGGGGCCGCGTTTCCCATGCATCAAGACTATCCGTATTTCCCACATCGCGATCACACCATGTTAGCAGCCAGCGTTCATCTCGACGATGCCGATATGGAGAACGGCTGCCTATGCGTTGTGCCGGGATCCCATAAACAGGGCGTTTTGCCGCATATCGGCGCTTACTATTTGAACCACAAGGAGTATCCATTATCTTCGGGAACCCCGTGCCCAGCCAAGGCGGGTGATGTGCTCTTCTTTAATTACCTGACCATTCATGGCTCGGACGTGAACCGGAGCGATCGTACGCGGAGAAACATCCTGTTCCAATATCGTGATGCAACGGATGTCCCTACAGCGGATGTTCACTTCGATTGGGGAATGGGTCTAATGGTAAGCGGAACCAATCCGGATTTCAACAACGTGAAGCCAAAATATGAAATCATCGGTTCGAAATGACCACATCATAGTGCTGATCCCTTTGCTGAATTCAAAGAGCTTAAAGCCCCTTGCGGGGCTTTTTTCTATGCCTGAAACTCAGTTCACACCTAACATGTAAAAATAATTCGTTGTAATGTCAGCCAGCCCCCCTATACTAGATGATAATAGATCGGTTGATACAAAATGGGGGGAACGCATGAAACTTCAAGCTCCAGGCAAAGCATCGAAATGGTTTGTATATCAGAAAATCGTCATCGTTTTTATTCTATTATTACTTCCTCTCATCTCGATGAATATTTGGTTGAATTATAAGGGGATGTCCGTTACGAAGGAGTCCCTCTTGAACTCTGCGACGGCAGGCGCATCCTTCTATTCCAAGCAGCTCGATAAAGAGATGTATTTTATCCGGAATTTACAGCTGCAGCTGTTAAATGACAAGGATCTGCAGAAGCTGAGCTTTCGGGGCAGCATGCTGGAAGACTATGAAGAGGTGGAGCTCATTGATCAGGTCAGGGATCGGCTTGCAACCCTCATGGTCTCTAGCGAGTACATTGTGAGCGCCGGTGTTTACGTAAAAGATATCGGGAAAACGATCTCCACCACAACGGGCGTAACCAACACGCCCAATAAGGAAATGGAACGGATATCTTCCATGATGTCGGTTATGCCCAAGCCTTCTTTTTACCGCAGCGGTGACCGGATTTTTCTGATTGAAACCGAAAATAACGGCGGCATCTGGTCCTACATCGAAATTTCCAGATCCAAGCTGCTGGGGGCTTTAAGCGAAATTGCCAAGCTGTATCCGGAATCCGAAGTATTACTCGGGAGTAAAGAAGGGGGGACCATATTAACGACAGCTTCGCGGGACGATGAGTCATCCGAGATTTTGAGTCATATCCTGGACAATCCCAGCCCGGAGCAAAGTGTATCGGGGACGGGGGAGCTGGATGGCGTAGACTATTTTATCATCCAGAATGAAGTTAGCGCGCTGCATCTGTCCCTGGTCATGTATGTGAACCAAAATGAAATAACGCGGCCTTTAAGCCAATTCATTACATGGTTTTATACGTTGTTTATTCTGGCGGTGACCGTCATGGTGCTCTATTCGTTCTCGGTTAATCTGATGATCCACAGGCCTCTGTCCAAGCTTGTCAAAGCCTTTCATATGATCGAAACCGATAATTTGAACATCATGATCGAGTCCAGAAGCAAAGATGAGTTTCATTACGTATTTAACGGGTTCAACAGGATGGCGCATAAGCTCAAACATTCGATTGAGGAAAACTATGAGCAAAAAATAGCACTGCAGCACTCGCAGCTGAAGCAGCTGCAGTCCCAGATCAATCCGCATTTTCTATATAACAGCTTCTTCAATATTTATATGATGTGCAAGGTTGGAGACTCGGACAGCGCAGCGGAGCTCTCGCAAAAGCTCGGAAGCTACTATCAATACATCACGAGAAGCGGCTCCGATGAGGTTCCTTTCTATACGGAATACAAGCATGCGCTCGATTACTGCGAGATTCAAGGCATCCGCTTCTCGAACCGGATTGCATATGAGCATAAAGAAATTTCGGACATCCCTCCGTTCATTACCGTTCCGAGACTCATCATACAGCCTATAGTAGAAAATGCGTTTGAGCACGCGTTTGAAGACGGCATGGAGGAGGGGAAATTGTACATCAGCAGCGATTACCGGGAAGGCCAATTGCGTGTCACGGTGGAGGATAACGGGAAGCTGCTAACGAATGACATGCTGCAGCATTTGCAGGATAAGCTTGCGATGGATTCGAAGCATATTGAAAAAACAGGCTTGGTCAACGTGAACAACCGGCTTCAGCTTAAATACGGGCCAGGCAGCGGATTATTCATCTCGCGCAGCGCCTATGGCGGCTTAAAGGTGGATCTGATCATTATCATCGATGGGATAGAGGAGGCATCATCATGTATAGACTGTTGATCGTAGACGACGAACCTGTCATCGTTAACGGCTTGGTTCAGCTATTTCAGGAGCATGCACAATTGGAACTGGATGTATGCAAAGCTTATTCCGCCAAGGAAGCGCTGGAAATTGCCATGAGAGTGAAGCTGGACATCCTGGTCAGCGATATACGAATGCCCCATAAGAACGGGCTTCAACTGATTGATGAAATTACATACTATTGGCCGCATTGCCGAATCATTTTCTTGACCGGTTACAGTGAATTTGATTATGTACATGAAGCACTGCGAAAAAACGTGGATAATTACATCCTGAAAACCGAAGGAATCGATCCGATTTTTCAAGCTGTTCAAGAGGCCTCCTCTAAGCTTGATGAGGAGAATCGTCGCAGAATCCAGGCGGAAAAGGCAAAAGTGCATTTTCAAATCGCCGAGCCTCTGCTGAAACGGGAGCTGATACGAAAGGTATTGAAAGGAGAACCTGTTCATCGTCTATTGTCCGAGCCTCGCTATGAAGAAGTGGAGTTCCGCATTGATGTAGACCAGCCGGCATTCTTTATCATGGGCAGGATCAGCGGCGCAGCGGAGACGAAAACAAAGGATGTGGCGCAAGCTGTTCAGATGACGTTTATCAACGATTTGCCCTCCTCATTTACATGTGAGCATGCTGTTCTGGATGATGCCTTACAGGTATGGCTGCTGCAGCCGGATGCGGAGCTTCGGAATCGTTTTCGCGGGGATGAGCCGGAGTACGAGCTACATTGGCACAGGTTTATATCTTATATGAGGGGCATCCTGGAGCTGGTCCAAAATGAATGCGAGGAACTGCTCGGTGTTCATGTTTCTTTCGGGATATCCGGCAATCTGCTACATAAGTGGGATACCTCGGGGCAGCAGCTTGATGTTATACAATCCATGCTGCAGAGCAGGGCAGCGCTTGGTCAAAATATGGTCATTGTGGACATTGAAAAGGCTAAAGAGCTTGAAGATAACGTGCGAGATTACGACCGGTTCAAGCAGGATGATATGAAATTCGATGTGATCGACCAGATCCATAAATATATTGTGGAGCATTTATCCGGGGACGTCTCCTTGACCGCGATTGCGGAGGAAGTCCATTTTAACCCGTCCTATCTGTCTCGCTACTACAAGCAGCTGACAGGGCACAACCTTCTGGAGTACATCCAGGCGAAGAAGCTGGAGGGAGCGCTCCATCTGATGTTGCATACGAATATGAAATTGCAGGAGATTGCCACTCGGCTCGGATTCGAATCTCCTTCTTATTTCACGACATTTTTCAAGAAAAAGATGGGGGTTTCCCCTCAGGAATACCGAAATACCCAATAAGTAAAAAAAGTGAAAGAGATGTAAAAAACTTAAAATTGATAGCGCTTTCGGGCCGAATCTATAATGAGACGTAAGCAGCACAGATTTCAAGATTACGCCAGATAAAGGGGGAAGCAATCATGAGATGGTTCAAACTAGCGAAGATGATGTTAATTAGCGCGATGACGCTTTCGGTAATGGCTGCATGCTCGAATCAGGTAAAAGAATCTGAGGGGACGCCGGCCAAAACCTCTACTGAGGATGCAAAAACTAATACGGCACCGCCCGACCCTCTAGGCAAATATCCTGAAACGGTCACGGTCACGCAAGTGCTCGGCTACAATCCGCCGGAAGACCCGCGAACGCCGCAAGGGATTACACCTGAACAGAATGCTTACTTCAAAGATCTCAAAGACATGCTGAACATTGAGGTTCAGTACAAATGGACAGTGCCTTCCAGCCAGTTCGAACAGAAGTTTTCATTAGCCATGGCTTCGGCGGATCTGCCGGATATTATGGAACTGGACCAGAAGAACTTCGAGAAGCTGAAGAAGCAGGGGATGCTTGCCGATCTCACCCAAGCTTACAACGACTATGCTTCGCCCGCACTGAAAAAATACATGGAGTCTGACGGCGGCTTTGCGATGAAGACGTTTACGTCGGAAGGCAAGCTGCTCGCGATTCCCGGATTCGAAGATCCTTTCCTGTCCACCCAGCTGCTCTGGATCCGGAAGGACTGGCTCGACAACCTGAATTTGCAGCCGCCGCAAACCATGGATGAGCTGGAACAGGTTGCAAGGGCCTTTGTGCAGCAGGATCCGGATCAAAACGGTAAAAGTGACACGTACGGTATTGCGATGCAGAAGAATCTGTTCTTCTGGGGCTTTGACCTGAGAGGTTTCTTCAATGGATTTGGCGCTTATCCGTCCATCGGGGACAACCAGTCGGCCTGGATTAAGGACGACAGCGGCAAGCTTATACCTGGACTCATTCAGCCGGAAGTAAAGACCGCGCTGGGCAAGCTGCAGTCCTGGTACAAGGAAGGAATTCTGGATAAGGAATTTGCCTTGAAGGACGAGAACAAGTCCGTTGAGGATATTACCGCAGGCAAGGTCGGTATTTCGTACGGCGAATGGTGGTATCCGAACTGGCCATTGAATCTCAATGTGGATAAAGATCCTAAGGCAGAATGGATTGCCCTTCAAATTCCTGGGCTGGATGGACCCGGGAAATCGATGGTGCCCAAGATTCGCAGCAACAAGCTCGTGGTCGTGAACAAAAAAATGAAGAATCCGGAAGCCGCCATTAAGATGATCAACTTCTACATCGAGATGGGCAACAAAAAGTACATGGATCAGAATAAAGCGGAAAAAGGATATGTATACAATTGGTTCAACCCACGGATTTATAATCCGGCCCAAATCGATACGATCTATACGGAAGTAAACAAAGCGCTTGACGCGAACCAATCGGAAATCACGCTGGATGACGAGAACTACAAAAATGTGGCCGACGTCTTCAAAGCAACAAAGGATTACCTTGCCGGTAATACCGCAGATGCTTCAAAAGGCGTAAATTGGGGCCAGTATTTCAGTCGGGCGGCGAAAGACGGCGGCTGGGGAATGACGCGTCAAATCAAAGAAAATCAGGCTTACGTGAACAATGAATTCTACGGTCTTCCCACGGCAACACAAGTGGAGAAGGGATCCCAGCTCGATAAACTGATGCAGGAAACCTTCACCAAGATCGTCATGGGGGCTTCGTTGGACGAATTTGATAAATTCGTACAGAGCTGGAAGTCGCTTGGCGGCGATCAGATTACGCAAGAGGTCAACGATTGGTACGGCCAGCAGAGTGCCAAATAATCTTTGAATGATAGAACGGGAGGATAAGCCTTTATGAAGTTGGCAGATTCCTCCCGTTTTAAATGGACGGGGAGGTTCATCTGTGAGAACGCTAAAAAAAGAATATCTGCTGCATTTGATGTTGCTGCCTGGAGTTATCGTCACGTTAATATATGCTTATGGGCCTATGGCCGGCCTCGTGATGGCTTTTCAACAGTTTGAGCCGCTCGCCGGGTTCTTCCACTCGGAATTTGTTGGCTTTGATAATTTCCGATATGTATTTGAACTGCCCGATTTCAAGCAGGTACTGTGGAATACCATTGTCATTTCCGTATTCAAAATGATTTTGTTTTTACTGGTGCCTCTAATTCTGGCACTGCTTCTCAACGAAGTCACCCGAAGATGGTTCTCGCGTTTTATCCAATCCGCCATCTTCCTGCCATTCTTTCTGTCCTGGACGGTGCTTGGCGGCGTTATCATAGAATTGTTCTCCTTGAATGGTCCCGTAAACGGCTTGCTGGGAGCGCTCGATATGGAACCGATCATGTTTATGCTGGATAACCACTGGTTCCGTGGGATCATTATCGGGTCAGACGTATGGAAAGGGATGGGCTATAACATGATTGTTATGCTCGCAGCCATAACAGGAATCCATGCAACGCTGTATGAAGCTGCAGAAGTAGACGGAGCAGGAAGATGGAAACAGATGATTCATATTACGCTTCCTGGCATGGCACCGATTCTCATCCTGCTGGGTGTATTAAGTCTTGGCGGAATTCTCAATGCCGGTTTCGAACAGATTCTGATTATGTACAACCCGACGGTTTATGAAGGTGCGGATATTATCGATACCTTCGTTTATAGGCTCGGAATGTTCAGTCAGCAATTCGGACCTGCCGCCGCAGTCGGCTTCTTTAAATCCGTCATTTCTCTGGCTCTCGTGGCTGTGACGTACTATGCGGCTTATAAATATAACAATTATCGGATCTTTTAGGCTGGAGTGGAGGTAGGAAAATGCACAAACCAACGATCAGCAGAAGGCTGTTTGTAATCTTGAATACGCTGGTTCTATCCGCAATCACCTTGCTCGGTATCATTCCGTTCATTCATTTGCTCTCGATTTCGTTAAGCTCGAATACAGCGGCGATGGCGGGAGAAGTGAGGCTCTGGCCCGTCGGCTTTAACCTGGATGCTTACCGCTATTTGGGTGAAAAGGTGGAGTTTTTTCGATCGTTTCAGGTTTCGCTTACGCGGGTTGTGTTAGGAACGGCAGTGAATATGTTTTTGGTATTCATAACCGCATACCCCTTATCGAAATCAAATCATCAATTTAAGTTCCGAACGCCGTACGTGTGGTTTTTTGCCATTACGATGTTTTTCGGCGGTGGCTTGATTCCCACTTATATGATCGTAAAGAATACCGGCTTGATTGACTCCGTATGGGCGCTGATTCTTCCCGGGGCGCTCAATGTTTGGAACATGGTCCTCATGCTGAACTTCTTCAGAACGATCCCGAAGGAGCTGGAAGAGGCTGCAACGATTGACGGCGCAGGACACTGGAGAATATTATGGCGTATCTACCTGCCGGTTTCCCTGCCGTCCATTGCAACGATCGGCCTGTTTACCATTGTGGGACACTGGAATGCTTGGTTTGACGGAATTCTATACTTGAATTCACCGGATAAATATCCGCTGCAAACCTATTTATCCACGCTCATTATGTCAATCAACTCCCAAATGACTTCGATATCGATCGAGCAGATCAAGGCGATGGAGAATTTGAGCGAGAAAACGCTCCGGACTGCCCAAATATTCATGGGAGCGCTGCCGATCATGGTCGTCTATCCGTTCCTGCAGAAGTATTTCGTTAAAGGGATGACGGTCGGAAGCGTCAAAGAATAAGTAATTGCAAAAAAAGGAGAAGAAACGGATGAATAAGGTTAAGGTTGCCCTCATCGGAGCAGGACTGCGAGGCATCAATTATATGGAATATGCCCTGCTGCATCCCCATGAGCTTGAGGTGGTTGCCGTCGCGGAACCGAATCAGCAGCGGAGGGAACAGTTTAAAGCTAGGCATGGACTTCAAGATTCGGCGTGCTACGAGAATTGGAATGATTTCTTTGCAGGGCCCAAGCTGGCGGACGCGGTATTAATATGCACCCAGGATAAGCAGCATTTCGAGCCGACGATGCGGGCGCTAGAGGCCGGTTACCATGTGCTGCTGGAAAAGCCAATGTCTCCGGATCCCGAAGAGTGCATCCGAATGGGCGAGATGGCTTCGCAGGCCGGGTTGATTTTTTCCATCTGTCACGTGCTGCGATATACGCCGTTTTTCACAACTTTAAAGGAACTGCTGGAGCGCGAGACCATTGGCCAATTGATGTCGATCCAGCATAACGAGAACGTGGGCTATTGGCATCAGGCGCACAGTTTTGTCCGGGGGAATTGGCGTCGCAAGGAAGATTCCAGCCCTATGATTCTCGCCAAATCCTGTCATGATCTCGACATTTTGCTTTGGCTTACCGACTCGGATTGCCTTCGTGTATCCTCTTTTGGCTCGCTGAGCCATTTTACGGCTGCGCAAGCACCGGAAGGCGCACCCAAACGTTGTCTGGAAGGATGCCCGGTCTCGGACCAGTGCCTCTATTATGCGCCTGATCTGTATTTGACAGAGGATACGAATTGGCCAACGTCGGCGATCAGCGACGATATGAGTTATGATGCCCGATATAAAGCGCTGCTGGAGGGTCCGTACGGCAGATGCGTATACCATTGCGACAATGACGTGGTGGATCATCAGGTTGTCAATATGGAATTTGCCAACAGTGTGACGGTCGCCTTCACGATGAGCGCGTTTACGCGAGATGTCAGCCGCACGATCAAGCTGATGGGAACCCGCGGGGAAATCCGCGGCGCCATGGAGAAGAATGAAATCGAGATCATTCACTTCGGCAGCGGCAAGATCGAGCGAATATCTTTTGAGGATAGAGGCGGGCATGTCGGACACGGCGGCGGTGATATGGGCCTGATCAAGGATTTTCTGAGACTGGTGCAGTCAGGGGGAAGCGGTCAAGGGCTGACTTCGGCAAGCCGTTCCGTTCAAAGTCATCTCATGGCGTTTGCGGCTGAGCAGTCGAGAGTGGATGGAAAGGTCATCGATCTGAAGGAGTTTGCGCAGCAGATCAGCCCATCAATGAGTACGAAGTCCGGGAACTAATATGTAGATACTCAAGGAGGTTGCTGCTGCAATCGGGCTTGTTTTGCATTACAGAAAGGTAAGAGATATATCTGATATATCTGAGCAAGTCGCCGCGCCGAGTGGCTGGCTATGGTAAAATAAACCTAGAAATTTAGCCGAATTTCTTGAAAGCTTGCTTTAACCGATAGGAGATGACGATTATACGATATCTAAAAGATATTCAGGAGCCGGGGATGGGAACCTGGTATTTTGAAATTGACAACAACGGCACTCGGACCCAACAATTATTTCCCGTCGGCGCTAAAGTGGAAGGATACATCGAGGCCTTTTTTCCGCAAGGCACATTGATTAATTTGTTGGAACCTCGGGCCGTAGGCTTGACGGACACGTCCGCTCTGGAGTCATGCGCCCCTGCTGAATGGATGTACCCTCGTTATCGGATCATTGCCGAGGTATCCGGTTACGATGAACTAAACCAATGGGTGCTTCTTGCCAATGCTGAGCTTCTGGGAAGTCAGTTGGACGAATCTGAACGTAGGATCCTCGTTCAGGATCAACAATAATGGCGTTTTCTTTTACATAAGTGTAACCATCATAAGTAGCCAAGAAAACCACGACAACTGTGGTTTTTTTTTGAGATTGCGGTCATGCTTATTAAGCATTTGGTTTGAATTGGATATAATTTGCTATGCTCGGGTTATCCTAATCTCTAGAGTATGTCTTTGAACGAATTCAAAATGCCCAGGGAAGGGTAATCATGTTTAATTCCAAGACGATACAGGAGGTTAGCATGAATCATACAAACGGTATATCCGATGTTGCGATTCTCGGGATGGGCACGGCATTGCCGGTACATTCGGTGGCACAGTCGGATATTGCGGATTTAATTGCTTCTACGCTGCAGGATCAACCCGATCTGGCCCGCTTTGCTCGAAGAGTATTTAGATCCTGTGGTGTTGAAACTCGTTATACTTGCGAATCCAACTACCTTGGTTCATTGGAAGAATGCCGCTATCTGCCTTCCCATGACGAGTCGGACATCCCGACAACCGAGGAACGCATGGATACATACAAGCGGGAGGCCCTCCCGCTTGGCATAGAAGCAGCCGAGAAGGCAATGAAAGATGCCGGTATGTCACCGGATCGAATCACGCATCTCATTACGGTCAGCTGCACGGGCCAATACCAGCCTGGCATGGATGTGCTGTTGATCCGTCATTTGGGGCTTTCTCCGCGCGTCAATCGTCTGCCGTTGATATTTCAGGGATGTGCTGCCGGCCTTAAAGCGATTCAAATGGCAAGGGATGTTGTCAGAGGAGCGCAGGCGTCGCAGGTTCTGATTGTGTGCGTGGAGCTTTGCACCCTTCATTTTCAGCCGGTCAAGGAAAGGGAAGCGCTTTTTGCTGCTTCGTTTTTCGGTGATGGGGCCTCCTCTTGTGTTATCGGTCACCCGGAAACGGATCATCAACATTATTTGGAGCTCGGCTCGGGTTATTCGGTCGTGCTCCCGGATTCAACGGAGGATATGACGTGGGAGGTAGGCAATACAGGTTTTGATCTTTTTTTATCGCCGCGTATTCCCAAGCTGCTCGGTACTCACCTTGAGGAAGAAATGCGTGTTCTGCTGAAGGGAGATAAGCTCCCTGAATTGTGGGCCATCCATCCTGGCGGACGGGGTATCGTGGATTCTGTCCAGGAAGTCATGGGCCTGACCGATGAACAAACCAAATACAGCAGGGGCATTTTAAGAACGGCGGGGAATCTCTCCTCCGTGACCATAATGTTTGTGTTAAGTGCGATGCGTAAGGAGATGCAAGAGCTGAACAAAGCCTCCACGGAAGGGGTAGCCATGGCCTTCGGCCCAGGCCTGACCGCGGAGCTTATGCGATTTACTTACGTGAAGGCATTTACGTCATCGGTTAAGGATCTGGACCATGTCCTTCTTTAGAACCTTATCCATCCGGGCGCAGGAAGAGGAGCTTATGGATGACTTTTCCATGGGAGGGGAAGAGTTGATCGAAGCGCTGAAGCACTTAAGGCGACTGAATCGAATCTTCGCGGCGCCTGGTCCTACCTTAGACGGCGTGGAGAAGCTTTGGAAATCGATGGGCAGCCCGAGTAGCCTTAGCATCATGGACGTAGGGGCGGGTTCAGGCGATGTAAACCAGAAGCTGCTGCAATGGTCGGATCAAAGGGATATCAAGCTGAATATCACCTTGGTCGATATGACAGAAGAAGCCTGTGATGAGGCTAAGCGCTTGTTTATGAACGAACCGAGGATTCAAGTTCGGCGTGCCGATGTTAGAGATTTATCCGATGCATCGGCTGATATCGTGACAGGATCCCAGTTCCTCCATCATTTCCAGGGCGAGCAGCTGGTGGAGATGGTGACGCATATGCTGAGAGCTTCTATTTACGGGGTCGTGATCAATGATATTCATCGGCATCCGGTACCCTACACGGCAGTCTGGCTTACGACGCGCATCATTTCCCGCAATCGTTATATTCGCCATGATGGTCCGTTATCGGTTGCTAAGGGATTTAAAGGGAAGGATTGGAGAGAGTTGAAAAAGCAGCTCAATCACGACACCATGACCTATAAATGGAAGTCGTTGTTCCGTTATTCCGTTGTTATCCCGAAACAGGGGACTCGCTAGTCCTCTACTCGTCACCAAATGAATGTTCTTCATGCAAGCTATAAGGCAGGTGTTTATATATGTCAAAGCAAGCGGATGTCATCGTCATTGGAGCGGGAGTAGCAGGCACTAGCTGTGCACTACAGCTTGCAAAACAAGGACATCGTACGATATTGCTGGACCGGCAATCCTTTCCGCGCCATAAAACCTGTGGCGAATTCATGTCTCCAGAGACCAAAGAGATGCTGGACTATCTAGGGGTCCAATTACGTGAAACGGTTGAGCCTAGTTCCATGGACCACGCCAAAATCGTAATGCCGCACGGCGGTGAGATTAACGCTCCGTTACCGGGGCAGGCAACCGGGATCAGCCGCTATGAACTGGATCGCCTGCTGCATGAGAATGCAGTGACCGCGGGCGCGGACATTGTCACGGGAACAACCGTAACCAATATTCAGAAGCTGGAGGATCATCGGTATAAAGTCGACGCAAGGCTAGGGAATGAGGCCGTTCGATATGAGGCAAGGGCCGTTATTGGTGCGTACGGCACAAAAAGGCCACGCGGCGTTGCCTCTGCCGAGGCGTATCGGGATGATACCGTGTACGTTGGTGTAAAATCGCATTATAGCGGCATTACGATCCCTGCTCGGGTTGAGCTGTATTTTTGCGAGGGGGGTTATGTCGGAATTTCGCCGATTGAAAATGGGATGGTCAATGTAGCCGCGTTGCTGACCTTGAAATCAGTGCAGGGCAGCGGCAAATCGGTGCCGGAAATTCTACGGGCCGCTTCACGTACGAACAGAAGGTTAACCGAACGAATGGCAGAAGGGGAGCCTGTTTCGGGAACCCAGGTATCGATTGCCCCGCTTCATTTATCCAATACTCCGCATCCATGGTCGGAATATCCGCATATCGGCGATGCGATGCTGATGCTTCCGCCGCTGTGCGGGGACGGGATGTCGGTTGCTCTGCGATCATCATGGCTATGCTCCGGCTGGACACACAAATATTTACATGGAGAATTAAACTTCGAACAATGGCGAGACCAATATACGTTTGAAGCTAATCGTACGTTTAAGGTGCTTCTCAGAAGGGCAAGGAGAATTCAGAACCTTGCTTTTGCCAAAACCAACCGCTTCTATCCAGGCATCGCCCGGATGATTCCAGGATTGGCGTCCTATATCGTAAAAGCTACCCGCTTATCCGAATCGGGCACAGGGTATAAACGGATGGATGATTGAGACAACAGACGGTGCTTCACCATACAACGATCAAAACTACCCTTTAGATGCATGATTCTATGCAAATTGATGAGATACGCTAACGCTAAATGAACAAGCAGGCAGTCGGTCAGCATGATCGGTTGCTTTTTCTTATATTAGCTGCAGGAATTACAGAGATGCGGGCGGCGTAGGGGCTGCATCAGGTTGAAAAACTTGCGACTTTAACCTTCCTGATTGCCATCTTTGCTAAAGATTCGCTCACTAATCTTTGTGAGAAACTTCGACCATTTCTCTTGAAATTGCTGGTCGCTGGGTTCGTAGCCAGTTATCATCTTGGTAACATCCCCATAGACAAGCGGGTAAGTACTCAAAGCGGAGATCGCCAACGTTAGCAATTCCGGGTCTAAATCCTCTGACACAAGACCTGCTTCTTGCTTCAATTTCATATCTTCCACGTACGATTGAAGTGTTTCCTCTCTTCTTTTTTTTCTGGCATCTTGTTGCGGCTGCGTTTCAAGTGCTTCCCAAGCGGTGAACCTTAAGAAATCCATTCTGGTTTGACTGAAAATTCGGAATCGATGCTCCGCAATATCCACTGGATGAGTAGGGAGTTGGGTTGCCCAATCCGGCATTTCAGCTTTCATTTGATCCAGAACAGCCACTAATAGCTCCTCTTTTCCCTTAAAATAATGATAAATCAATTGCTTTTTTACATCAGCGCTTTTTGCAATGACTTCTATCCGCGCACCTGTATATCCCTTATCAAAAAACTCTTTTCTTGCTGCCTCAAGAATTCTCTTTCGTGTACGTTCGGCATTTCGAATTTCCCCCATTGTAGTACCTCCGTTACAACGCTAGTTATTATGAAAGAATGATACGTTCTGATTGAACATAAGTCAAGTTAAATTGAATTTTATTTCAATTTAACTTGACGTTTGTAAAGTTATAATTTAACATGTGGTCAGTAGCCACGTTTTTCCACTTTGTTACCTCATTGTGGATGGACTAAAGGTTGTTAGCCGAGGTCCTAAACCAACGGAAGCGGCTCTGCAGTAACTATTACAATATCGAGAGAAAGGAGGTTGAGTCCCTCTTGAAGATACGATTCGTTGTAAGCCATCCTGGCACGAATTCTTAACCTTTGGGGTTTCTACTTGGCCGGAACTTTGCCGTCAGTGAAAGATTTTGTTTTTCAAACTATAAAAGAGGTGGATTTAATATGACGACAGTAGTAGATAGCAATGTTATCCATGTTATGAAACAACGCACCAGTGTTCGTAAGTATCAAACAGGGATTGAAATTCCTCAAGATACGTTGAATCAGATTATAGATACAGCGATTACAGCTCCTTCAGCATGGAATCTACAGCATTGGAAATTCGTCACGATTCAGAATCAGGATAACAAAAGCCGTATACTTCCTATCGCATTTAATCAGCAACAAGTTGTTGACGCTTCAGCGGTAGTCATTGTACTCGGTGACACGAAAGCGAATGAAAATGCTGAGAACGTATATGGAGAAACGGTTCGTGCAGGCTTCATGGCAGAGGAAGTTAAAAATGCAATGGTCAGCGATATAAACAGTTATTACAAAAATACTGAGCATGCGGGGATACATGATGCCATTCGAAATGCCTCTTTTGCAGCTATGCAGCTTATGTTAGCCGCAAAGGCGCATGGAATTGATTCAGGCCCAATGGGAGGATATGATGCAGAAGCTTTAAGGAAAGAATTAAACATTCCTGATCGTTATATTCCGGTGTTGATGTTGACTTTGGGTTATGCTGAACAACCGGCGCATCAAACGAGCCGTTTCTCTGTGGATCAGGTGGTTATCCGTGAACGGTTTTGAAACATGGATAAGAATATGCTAGAGACTAACGTCATCGCTCAAATCGGATTGGTTGTCAATGACATTGAAGCAACAAGTCAGGCATATGCTGATTTCTTCGGCATGGAGAATCCCGGGTGGTTCTGGTCGGATACATTCGATATCGAAAAAACCGAGTTTTAAAGACATGCCTACAGAGGCGCGCGCAAAGCTATCTTTCTTCAAACTGGGATCGATCCAGCTGGAGCTGATCGAACCGGATCATCATCCGAGCACATGGCGAGAAAGTTTGGACCGCAACGGTGAAGGCTTTCATCATATCGCTTTTTTTGTAAATGGAATGAAGGAGAAAATCAGCTTGTGGCAGCGCAACCAAATCCCTATCCTGCAAAAAGGGGAAAATGCAGTGGGACATTATGCGTATGCCTATATGGATACGCTTCCTCAATTGAAATTGCTAATTGAGTTGCTTGAACAAGAGAAAAGTTAAATTGCTGCAGATGCTGCAGCTTTGAAAGAGCCGCATGGAATGCGGCTTTTTTCTGCTATTGGAGGAGATGATGTCCCGGATACAAGCATGTGTCATTGAGGCAGTCAAGAGCTTACGGGAATAAAAGGGATGCATGGATAACTTATTGACATTAAACAAACATTATTTTAATATGTTTATTAAATATATAGACATTAAATAAAATTGTTTGAATATTACGTTGAATGGAGGGGTGTTATGCAGTATGGACATTTTTCACCTAATCCGACAGGAGTCATTCGAAGTACTCTTGATTTCCAGTTCCAAATCGCTTGGCAGTTGCTCGACTTGCATCTCACGGGGCTTCAAGACGAGGAGTTTCATTGGCGACCTGCTTCAAAGGGGTTCCATGTTTACCGTGAATCTGAAATCTGGCTGGCAGAATGGCCGGAATCCGAGGAGTATGAAATTGGCCCGCCGAATATATCATGGCTGACATGGCATATCACATACTGGTGGTCTATGGTGCTGAATCATTCGTTCGGCAGTGGGACATTGGCCCGTGAAGACATCCATTCTATGGGTAACATCCAAGAGACCAGGGATAGAATAAATGAATTGAGCAGCGAGTGGAAACGGGAAATATCGGCTTTGACGGACGAAGCGTTCCTTTCTACGGAACGAACTTTATGGCCTTTCACGGATAAGCCTTTTCATGAATTGGCAGCCTGGCTAAATCTAGAACTGATGAAAAACGCGGCTGAGATCGGTTATTGCCGTTTCCTTTATGCTGTTCACAAGCAATAATACATGTATCCATGGGGAGCATAGCAGGATCGTTTTCCGAACGGCTCCAAAAAAGCATTACCCTGTGTGGATCAGTGTAGGTGGCGAATCATTAGAAATAAAGGGGCAAATCCCTCGGCTTTAGTCTAAGAGCATGATCTCGACCTGCGGTGTCATGAAAAGGGATTCGAAATACGATGTAAAATGAAGGGCTGCTACGCTGCTTATTGCAACCTCGCAGCCCTAAATTAACATGATCTGTCAATAAAATAAGTATTAAACGATAAAGAGAGCGTGTTCTCGTATCGAAAACACACTCTCTAGATCAGTTCCATCTTATTTTTCGGAAGCCTTATTTTGTTGTTTTAGCAAATCGCGAATTTCAGTCAATAACAGTTCTTCCTTCGATGGAGCCGGGGGCTCTTCCGCCTTCGTTTCTTCCTTGCGTTTGAAGCGATTAAGTGTACGGATGAACATGAAGATCGAGAACGAGACGATCAGGAAGTCCACGACCGTTTGAAGAAATACCCCATACGTCAGGGTTGCATCCTCGATTGTCGCCTTTAGCCCTGATAGATCCACCCCGCCAAGAATCAATCCAATCACCGGCATGATGATATCACTCACCAAGGAGGATACGATTTTGCCAAAAGCAGCACCAATAATAACCCCAATGGCTAAATCCAGCACGTTACCCTTAAGCGCAAAGGTTTTAAATTCTTTTAACAAATTCATAATGCGTCACCTGCTTTTCAATCTAAAATGTAGGGCGGTCATTAATCTACCACTCGAAATATCCTATCAGCAACTAGTGGAATGCGCAAGATCGTTAAGTCGTATCTTTTTTACGGAAATTGCCAACATCAAGCTTGGCACAGAAGAGGTTATAACATGCAAGCTCTTTCGCAGCTATGAATTCTGGACGAACAGCGACATTGCAGATGAGCCTGCTAAAGGTATTGCACCACACTGACTCTATTATTGAAAGTGGGGAAAAGTTCGTTTATGGCGTTAGTTGGGACGATTATTTGCTCAATCGTTCGCTTTCTTGACGAGAACCTCCTCGGCATTGAGAGCTTGTAGTTTCTTAGTTCACAGAAAAGATCGCACCAATATTGATGCGGTCTTTTCTGTGAACTATTAAGAATGGATGGAGGGAGCAAAGGAAACTAGAACACGTACACCTTCTCGTATGTTACCTTAAGCATTCTCTTTTGATCCGCCCGTATTTTAATCAGCTCAATTGTCACAGTGTAACAACAAAATAAAAATCATTTCTCGTTCAATATCTATTCATCTGTCCTTACACTACAGCCAAAATATCAAAAAAAGCTGTCCGCTTATTAGCGGCAGCTTTTTTTACGTTTCGTTGTGATATCCATCAGATGCTCTTACAGGTATTCTTAGTCCTTCCAGTAGCCTGTCAAGTAAAGCCCTTCCATCGCTTGATTCCAAATGGATTCATCATTAGGACGGTCGATGGGAACCTGGAGGGTGCAAACGCCGTCGATCCCCCAATCCAATTCTTGCACATCCTGAATATCATGCATGGTTCGAAGAAAAAGTATATTACACGTGCCGGCTACGAACGAGGATAAGACGGCATGAAGCAGAGCAGCCTCCGGGGCATTCACTTCCCCCCACCTGATAAATAAAACGGATCGGCTGTTGTTTAGAACTTCATAGAATCTGCGAATGCGAAGATTTATCTTCTCTTTATAGGAAGCATACGATAGCGTCCAATCTTGATTGGGCCAAATCGGGAAGTCATGTACGGAGATCATATCATATTGCGTATCCAGAATGAAATGAGCATCATGGTACGGTCTTCCTTCAGCAGGCGTGGCGATTCCATCCTCCAAAAGAGCGGAAGTGCCTTCAATCTTTCGCATATGCTCAAGTTCCATAAATCCGATGAAGCGGTTGCTCAATAACCGGGTTACATCCGAAATGGAGTTCGTTATCATCCAATCAAGCGGGAAAGAAAAGCGTCTTAGCTGCCGCTGCCGCAAATTGATCGATGGCCCGCACCAGCTGCCCAAGCTGATGATCACATCATAAGCGCCTTTCACATCTACCAGCTTCACATTTGTCACCACTCTCTCATGTTCGTCTATGATTATCGTATTCAGCCTGTTTTCAGGTCGTATGGACATTTATAGGTAGGGAAACGTTTGTTTTGATCGGAGTGTCTTACAAAGATGTAAGCTTGCAGAAAGGTTAATCGATAAGTGAATCTTTCATTATGGTTTAGACTGGGGTTAATTGAACATATAAGAAGGTGATATATTATGAGGAATGTAATGATGATTTTATTTGCAATTACAAGCATTATGCTTGTGGGGACGTGCAGGGAACTGGAGTTAGAACAAGCAGAATGCCGGGAGATGCATTGAAATGGGGATCAAGCGAAGGTCGAATACAAGAGACATCATATGTACTTAAAGAAAAGAAGCCGCAAAGCATGCAGCTTCTTTTCTTTGAATGATTCACGGACAGATTCCAATGTGAAGAGACAGAGAGGGCTTCCTTGGATATCCTCTCAATTACTTTCTCGAATCAACTGTTGCAGTTGATTGGTGTAGAAAGTCAGCTCATTCTCCAAAGACAGATCCTTAAGCAGCGCTTGGATCAAAAAGGAACGTGGACGTTCAGCAGTGAACTCTTCCCGCAGCATCGCCGATACCTCAGACAAGTCTTTTTTTCTGGAGTTCGTGATGGGCATATCCGGGATAATCGACTCAATCGTATTCATCAACGCCGTTCTTCGTATTTCTTGCGTATGAGTAAGTGCCTCTAAATCAACCATCGAATATTCCTTCATGAGTTCATCGGTGAGTAAGGGACGGGGAGCACGTTGTTCCAACCCCAGCATGAGATCATCCATTCGTTCAGCAATGAAAACAGCCAATTCCTTTTGAATGAGTGGTTTGAATCCAAACAAGACATGAAAGGTATACTCGCGGATCAATCCGTTAAAGACGGCTGTAGCATCCCATTTCCATTCCGCTATCGAATCCCCGTAATGACGGAGCAAAATATCCTGGTAATAACGAAACATATTCAATTGAAGCTGATGGATGACGGTACCGATCTTGTCACTGTTCGCCGGTGGGAGCTCGTTATGATCACGCGATATATAATATCCATGCTCGATGAAAAAATCGAACTGATAAGCGATTTCCTCAAGAAATGTCTCCCTGCGGGATAAACCTTTTTTGCGGATCTGTTCTACGGCATCAATCATATCTTGCTGTCGTTTCTCCAGAATACGGATGTACAACTCTTCTTTGGAACCATAGTATTTATAGATTGAGCCTTTAGCGATGCTGCAATCATCCGCGATATCTTGAATCGAAGTCGCTTGGTATCCTTTTTCGGCAAAGGAACGAATAGCCGATTGCAATATTTTTTCTTTTAACAAACTCATAGCACGCCCCCCTTAACGATGTACAAATAAACCGGATTCGATCACTATCATATCGTTTTTTGCAGAGCTAATCCACAGGCATAAGAAAGGTGCCTTAATCTTGAACTAGCTCGATATCCGGATATTTATTCGACAGTTCTTCCATGGCGTTATTCCGTATTCCCTTGAGATGCTGGTCAAAGAAAGCAACGCTTACCTCGTTTATGATGCGATGAACCGATTTTGGATCCTCTCCCGGGTTAGGCAGCAGCGGAGAGAATAGATGAAAATCCGTATAACTCATATGGGAAGTATGCGGGATCGTCATCGTGTATCCGCCTCCCTGCAGAGCATTCATGCGACGCCTTACCGTTTCCTCCCAAAAATCTTCGTAATACTCTCGTGTTTGGCCGCTTTGTGCCATGGCTTGATTCAGCGAGTTATCGAATATCGACTTATCGATACTCTTCTCACCATTCATCTGTAAATATGGCTTATTAAGTCCCGTGCTCGGCATGGGGTCTCCATATAAGGTTCCATCCATATTGATCGCAGCCTTGATTCGAGCATCCTTCAGCAGCATCTGGGCTGCAGTGGCACCTCCGTAAGAATGCCCAAACATGCCGATTCGCTCCAGATCAAGACGGCCTGTAAAACGGTCCTGCTCATCCTGTCTATTCAATTGTTCGAGCCGATTCAAAATAAAGGATACATCCTGAGTCCATAATGTCATGTGCTCGTCAAGCGCTTCAAAACCTGAAAGCTGGTGCTTGTTGATCAGAATCTCCCGGCCGTCCGGGTATACGGTTGCAGCCGCATCATAGGCATGGTCGATTCCGACCACGATATATCCATGGCTGGCCATCTCTTCGATCTGGAAGGTATTCTGGTTGCGGAAACCCGTCATGCCATGTGAAAAGATCAAGATCGGATATTCCTGCTCCATGGAGGACAGCGGGGCATTGCTGTAGGCATGGGACTCCACGAGACCCAGATGGCTTAACGTCCAGGCAGGAAAGGACAAGGCCTGTTCGAGACCTTGTGTAATCGCTGCAACATCACGGATATAGGGTTCGGCTTCTTCCCCCGTTTCGGGCTCGGAAGGATACCATAACTGTACCATCAGCTCGCGGTGATCCGTCGGATCGGCAGAGTACTCATCGGGCCGGTCATTGTCAATAAAATGGTATACCGCAGTTCCCACACTATAGGGTCCCTGAGGTTGATTAAATGCGAATACAGGGAGCAGGAGAGGCAGTGCAACCATGACTGAAGCGCATAGGAACAATACCGTGGTCCACAACCAGGCTGTCCATCTTCTCCTGCTCTTGCTGCGTGGTTTCTTTTCGTTTTTTCTAAAAATGATGCAAATCGTCAGGATAACGGAAGCCGCATAACAAGGGATCATTTGCCACCGGCAGTCTTCCACGATGATCTGCACAACCGTAACGATATATAGTGCGATTAACGAGTAAATCAGCCGGCTTTTTTTCGATTTTGGTCCCCAAATCGTAGCTATAGCCAAAGCGATAATGAATAGTATGATAACCATTTCTCCGAATCTCAAGTAAGCTCCTCCTATGTGTAACGGTTATTGTGGTTATTAGATGTCTGCTGTTCAATGGAACGAAGATTCATCGGTTATTTGTTTGGGTTTTCTAAGAAATAAGCCGAGAATCAGTCCTGCACTAGCAATGCAGGCAGCCAGGAAAAAGGTGTCCGCAAAGGATGCAGCTTGGGATTCCAGAAGGTTGGTTCCAACAGGGTTACTCGGCAGGCTTGATGTCATCCGGAAAGATAAATATCCCGTGAAGCCGGCTACGGCAAACGAAGCGATGACCTGCTGTGATGCACTTGTGAGCGGAGTAACCCGGCTTACAAGGTGCTTAGGGGTTGCATTTAATACATGCGTATTCAGGGACATCATCGATAACCCCATGCCCGAGCCCATGAAGAACAAAACGATCATGATGAGTAGTAAAGGGGTATCGGTTCGGACAAAAGACATTGTGAACAACGCAGCTGTCATCAGCGTCATTCCGGCCACAAGCGGGGGACGTGCGCCCACCTTATCAAAAAGCTTTCCTGCCAGAGGCATAAAGATCATGGAACCGACTGCCTGCGGCAGCAGGATGAGCCCGGTCGTCAGCGGAGTGAAACCTCTAATCTGCTGAAGAAGCAGCGGGAATAGAAGCACGGAACCGAACATCGCTGCCTGCATGATCCAGGAGATGATGATACCACGAGTAAAATCAGCCGATTTGAACGCTCGCAGTTCAAGCAACGGTTGTTTTTGCCGCAAGCAGGACCAAATGAAGAGAAGCAGCGCGATCCCGCCGATCATGATTCCGGATAACGTTCTGGCGGATGTCCAGCTTACCCCACCCTCACTGACCCCATAAGTAATCATGGCAAAAGCTATGGGCCCAAGTATCATGCCAACAATGTCCAGAGACGTAGCGTCCTTTCCTGGAAAGGAAGGCAGATGTTTGATTCCCACGAATAATCCGATCATGCCAATGGGGAGATTGATCAGAAAAATCCAATGCCAGCTGACAAACTCAATCAACCATCCGGATAATACGGGACCGAGCGCTGGGGCAAGCAGCAGTGGAATTCCAAACATTCCTATAATAGAACCTCTTTTATCCGGAGGTGCCAAACGGTACACCATGGCCATTCCGATCGGCGATACCATTCCGCCACCCATTCCCTGAATAACCCGGAAGGCGATGAGCTGCTCGGCTGTCTGGGCAAAAGCACATAACACGGATCCTATCGTAAACAATCCGATCGATATGAGAAACACACGCTTGGGCTGAAATTTATCGGACAGCCATCCCGCGAGAGGGATGACCGCTGACAATGCAAGCGTGTATGCGGCTATCGACCATTGAATGGTATGCAGGGGGCTATCAAAATATTGAACTAGCGTAGGTACGGCGACATTTACGACGGTGCTGTCCAACAGGACCATAAAGGTGCCGATGATGACGGCCAGTAATGGCGCCATAATGTCTTTGATTGTAAAAGCTCTTTCTTCTGATGTGTTACGAACAATTGCAGATGGATCTGACATGATGGTGAACCTACTTTCTTTAATAATTTGCAAATTATACTTATTAGTTTTTATAAAAACCTATAAGTCATTTATAATAGTAACGATGAACGTAATTTGTGTCAAACGGGCATCCATCAAGTTTTTTATCGGACAATATAACATTTTGGTATACTCGTCCATCTAATCTTATAGAGGGCCCTCAAAAGGAGATGAATATCGTGCGAGAATTGGAACATGAAGTCAAGAGAGCACAGCGAGGAGATCGTGAAGCGTTTATCCGGCTCTTCCGGAGGCTGGAACCCGAACTGTACGGCTTGGCGAAGTCCATTCTAAAACGCGATGAAGATTGTGCCGATGCTTTTCAGGAGACAACACTTAAAGCATATAAATCTTTATCTACATTACAAAAACCAAAGTACTTTAAAACCTGGGTGATTCGGATTCTGATCAATGAATGCAATCAGCTGCTTCGAAGCAGAGAGCGGACGGTTGTCATGGCTGAAGTGCCTGAGCTCATACAAACATCCAACTATTACGAAGACAGCCACAAGCTGGATCTTCGTGAAGCGGTAGATCGCTTAGATGAAACGCTTCGAATCGTTATACACTTATTCTATTTTCAGGATTTACCCATTAAGGAAATTGCAAGCGTGCTTGATATCACGGATGGAGCTGTGAGGGCACGTCTTCACAGAGCGCGGGGAATACTGTTTGATCAGGTAAAACAAAATCGGAAGGGGAAGCTGGCCTATGAATCCTTTTGACTTGGAAAAAGAACTTCGGGAGATAGGGAAGGCGCCTCGGAGCGAGGTTTCGGACATCATTCGCCGTCATCAGGACGAGGTTTACGCTTCTCTGACAGATCTTCCGATGTCGACGAGATCGAATCAGCAACAGCGTTCCACTAAGGTACGCAGATTGGTAGCAGCTACTGCCGCGGCGGCCATGATTGGCGTGATAAGCAGTGCTTATGTATCGCCGGCAATGGCAGAATCCTTAAAAAAAATACCGCTGATCAGCAGTATTTTCAGGTTAGCTGATGATCTGGGGCTCCAAACAGCGGGGGAGCGAGGGTTGGTAGCTGAACCCAACGCCAGCGTAACGCATGAAGGTGTGACCATTCGAATACCGCAGGTTGTATATGACGGGACTCGTTTGTCCTTGGCCGTGAAGCGGGAGGGTGAAGGACTTACGGGGGGGATATCGGATGTTGAAATCAAACAGGACGACAACGATACAACGTATAGATATCAAAAAAAAGGTGCCATCATCGATGTGGAGATGCTCATAGACGGCACCTCCATCCATGATCCCGGTTTAAGCGATAAACCGGGTCTGATTGGTAAGCCCACTTCGGATCCCAACGTTGTACTGTACGAACTCATAGGCTTTTCTCGTTCAGATAATCATAATCAATCCTTGCCGGATCAATTCCAGTTAACGGTCAAAATTTCACTTGAAGGAATTGATGCCCCTTATGTCTTCCATGTACCTGTTCGGAAAAATACAGATCGAATTACCGTCTCTTCTGGAGAAACAAGAGAATGGAACGGACTTCAAATCACACTGGAGCAGCTGAAATTCACTCCAATCACAACAGATCTCATTGTGAATCTTGAACGCACGGACAAGTCAGGGAAGCTTGGTGATCATAATCTGCTGTTCGAGGTTTGGGATGATCGTGGAAGAGAACTCGGCCGGATTTCCGGGAAGGGAGTCTACCGGGATGATCGTCAACAACAGCAGAGGCTGGAGTTGATGTTTGACCGGTTTGAAGATGCACCAGAATCCATAACGATTAAACCATTCCTGCCAGTCTTTCATGATCCCACGGCTAACGGCGGCTTGTATAAAGTCGACAGTAACGGAGAAATGGTCAAGACGTACCTGAAGGAATTGGAGATTACCATTCCAGTCAATCATCTCGCTTTGGATAAGCTGTATGACGTTCAACGCTAAAATACAAAAAGACATATCAAGGAGAGCCTATGAAAAAATTATGTAAAGTCATGTCTACGGCAGCATTCGCCGCCATGCTTCTTGGGGGAACCGTCTTGGGTCATGCTGACGCAGCCGCCGAGAAGACTAGTGCCAGCAGCAATTCTGCGCAGATCATGGCTGCTGCTTCAGCCATATCTGTAACACAATCAGGAATCACTCTTCGGGTAACTAAGGCAGTATACGACGGGAACCATGTCAGCATTACGATCCAACGCAGCGGCAAAGGATATACTGGCGGAATTACGGGAGGGAAACTGGATAGCAAAACGAATGAGTACGTTAGGGAAAAAGGTTCCATTCGCGACATGAGTATCCTGATCGACGGCAAATCAATCCATGGTTCCGGAAGTCTGTCGCAAAGACCGAGTTTAAGCTGGCGAGCAGGCGCTGATCCGAACACAGCGATCATTACCCTGACGGACGCATCACAGCTTGGAGGAAACATCAAGGCGTTTCCCGATAAATTCAAGCTCACTGCCACCGTTAGCCTTGAAGGTGTAAGCAAGCCCTTTACCTTGGATATTCCGATACAAAAAGGCTCTGACAAGAATTCAATTTCCTTTGATGTTGTGGATGATCAAGGTAAACAGCTTGACATGATCAGTGGCAGGGGGACCGACGAGAATAATAAAAAAGGTGATTACTATTATGATATCCTCCTTGATGGGCTGGGCAAAAATGTGAACTCATTCACCATAAAACCATTTAAGCCCGAGTTGAAAGATGGTACCTCCGGTCAATACAAGGTGGACAGCAAAGGAAACATCATCAAACAATACATGAAGGATATTGAAATTCGGGTTTTGGTCAAATAGCGAACGAACATAACAAAATAGAAATCGAATGGAGAGAAAAAACATGAAAACAATGTATAAAGTAATGAGTACTGTGGCACTGACAGGTATGATTCTGGGAGGAGCAGTATGGGGAACTGCTCAAGCGGCGAGTGTAACGGCAACAAAGCCACAAGTGTCAAAGAGCTTGGATCAAATCAAATCCGAGGTAGCTAGCGATACCCAACAAGGGATCACCCTTGGAGCGTCTAAAGTATTGCACGACGGTAACCATGTTAAAGTTGAATTAAAGCGAAGCGGTGAAGAGCTTGCCGGCAGTTTAACCGGAGGCCAGTGGGATGAGCAGATGGGTGAATATATCCACGATAAAGGTTCTATCCGCGAAATGGATGTCTTCATTGACGGCAAATCCATACACGAATATGGTGGAGGGGATTTGGCGAAGAGACCAAGCTTAGGCACAACACCGGGTTCCGATCCGAATCATGCGGTTATGATCCTGAGCGATGCATCCTTGCTTGGAGGCAACCTTGAATCATTTCCTGACAAGTTCAAGTTAACGGCTAAAATTTATCTGGAAGGTGTTCAGAAACCGTTCACATTGGAGATTCCGATTCAAAAAGAAGTCAACAAACCGGTTGTTCTTGAACCTAACATTACTAAAAAAGCGGGTAATCTCCACTTGACGTTAAAGCAGGTTCATTCTACAGCTCATTCCACCCGAGTTCAGTTTATTCTGAAGGGTGGACATGATTCAACAATCCTGTATGATTTCCTTGATGATCAAGGTAATGAACTGGAGCGAATATCGGGAAGAGGCACTGATGAGAATAACAAGAACGGTGATTATTATTACGACTTTATTCTGGAGGCTCCGGATGCGGACGTAAAATCTATTGTCATTAAGCCGTTCACTCCTGAATTCAAAGATCCCAATGCAACATCAGGCGAATTCAAACTGGATAAGAACGGAGAGGTCGTCAAAAATCACTTGAAAGATCTTGAGTTAATTATTCCTATAAAATAATTCACTAGACTACCCTTTTCACAGCAAATGAAGAAGTGTCCGCAGAATATTTGACGGGCACTTCTTTTTTCATAGCATTTCGTATGATATTAAACCAATATTTAACCTAAAATCGCAATGGATAAGAAATATACATGCATCTGACATGCTATGATCAGAAGTGAAAGGAAGTCTTAGAGGCAAGCCAGTATTGACATTTAATTTACTTATACGAGGGAGTGTAACAATCGATGATTAGCAAAGTTGGTCAAATTATGGTGTATGTGAATAATCAGGATCAAGCCGTGAAGTTTTGGACTGAAATGGTGGGATTTCAAGTCATAGCTGAAGAGAACAACGGCGAAATGAGATGGATTGAAATTGCTCCAACAAAGGAAGCAGAAACTAGCATCATTCTGCATGATAAGGAGTTCGTAGCCAAAATGTCGCCAGGATTACATTTGGGCACACCTTCTTTAATGTTTTTCACGGAAAATTTCGATGCGCTCCACAGCCATTTAACCAGCCACAATATCACGGTCGGCGAAGTGGTAAATATGCCTTCCGGCAGAGTTTTCAACTTTGCAGATTATGAAGAAAACTATTTTGCTGTCATGGAAAAATAAGAATAACCGATCCATATGATCAACCATAGATCATATGGATGCGAAGTCGCCTATTTGGCGGCTTTTTTGTACGGAAGAAATGTTCCTGCTGACATGCTTTAGCCGTCCGATTCAAACCGCTTAGATGGTGGGCGTTATACTTTTTCCCTGCATTCGCTATAATGGATACAGTGATTTAAGGAAAGGGATGTCATGCATGAAGAAAGTGATCGTTATTGGATCGGGAATACTAGGGGCATCGACTGCATATCAGTTGGCAAAAATGGGAGCGGAAGTCCTTATTATAGACCGCAAAGATAAAGGACAGGCTACGGATGCCGCGGCAGGCATTATCTGCCCCTGGCTATCGCAAAGGCGGAATCAGGCATGGTACCAATTAGCCAAGGCGGGCGCACGTTTTTACCCTGAGTTAGTGAAAGAACTCATCAGCGAAGGCGAAACAGAAACAGGCTACGCGCGAGTCGGCGCCCTCAGCATTCATGAGGATTTGGATAAAATCAGCAAGATGAAGGAACGAGCCCATACTAGGAAAGCAGATGCTCCGGAAATCGGTGAGATTACCGGGTTGAATGAGGAAGAAACCCGTCAGTGGTTTCCTTTGCTCGGAGAAGGTTATCATTCCGTTCATATTAGCGGTGCCGCCCGCGTCGATGGTCGTGCGCTGCGCGATGCGCTGATCCGGTCCGCTCAGAGGAACGGGGCCGAGCTTATAGACGGGGATGCCGCATTGTTATATCAAGCAAATCGTGTAACCGGAGCAGCTGTCGGGGCCCATAGCTTCGCGGCTGATGAAGTCATTGTTTGTGCCGGTGCATGGGCGAACCAGCTGCTTCAGCCATTAGGCATTCGCTTTCAGGTTCGTTTTCAAAAAGCGCAAATCATGCATGTACAGGCGGCTGACCAGCAAGACACAGGTACCTGGCCTGTCGTCATGCCGCCTTCGGATCAATATTTGCTTTCTTTTGATAACCAGAAGATTGTGATCGGGGCGACTCACGAAAATGAAGTCAGAGGCTACGATACGAGAGTGACAGCCGGCGGCATGCAGGAAATCCTGAATAAAGGATTGGCATTGGCGCCTGGACTAGCTGACAGCACGTTTCAGGAAGTGCGAGTCGGGTTTCGTCCGTTTACACCCGGCTTTCTACCGGTTATCGGTGAAGTCCCTGGCTGGGAGGGTCTTATTACGGCAAACGGGTTGGGCGCGTCCGGACTGACAATGGGTCCATTTATCGGGAGCCAACTTGCAAAGTTGGCGCTACGAATACCGCTGGATATCGACATCCATGATTATGATGTTCGTAAAGCAATGGATGGAGCCCAAGCATGGCCGTCCAGCTGATCGGAGCCATGAATATGAATCAGTCATAGCAATATTCCGTATGTGTGGATCACGTATGGATGTGGATGTGAGTGCAGATGAATATTGGATATAAAGATAGCCGCGATCAAACGCGGCTTTCTTTGTTATTACGGCGAAGCCCCCGACATTCTAAACGGTCGTAGGGAATTCGTTCATGCGGTTTGCTTTCATTTTGCCAAACAGGAATCGTACGGTCGGACCTACAATGAGGAGTTGAAGCGGCAAAGCAAACACAAAATTTTTAATGAAGATGGAGAAGTAGCTTCCAAGCAGCGATTCTCCTCCGAGACCGTTTGCATAGTAGGAGGACGCCAGTCCGTACATGGACATAAAGGTCACCATTCCAATCACCATAAAAAATGCCATCGCCACAATCATGATGATTTTACTGGAATTGTTACGCGTTAATGAAAACACGATTTTTTTGACAGCGGGTCCGACAACAAACAACTCCAGCATGAAGGCAATCATAAAGCCTAGAACTAATTGCACGAGCACGGCTACCAGCGATATACTTCCAATCAATCCGTTCGTGATCAAATTGTAGGTCGTCATCATGATGACCATCCCCACACACATCATCATACCAAAATAAAAATTCTCTTTCTTCGTCGTTGGCAATTTCCTCATCCTTTCTAGTTACCTTTGTAATTATAGAGATGGGGAAAAGCTCCTCGTAAGTGAAAATTCTGTGAACATTTACTGAAAAGTTTCTGCTGTGATTCGCTTGTTGTTCCAATATCAATATTTTATAATGAGTAAAAACTCACTCATAAGAAGGAGAAACAATTGCCACGTACAAAGGATCAATATGAAGAAATGCGTAACGCAACCAGACAAAAGATACAATCGGCCGGGATGCAGCTATTTGTTCAAAAAGGGTTCGGCTCCACGAATGTGCAGGACATCGCTGATGTTGCCGGCATCAGCATCGGGCTTTTATATCGGCATTACAAAACAAAAGAAAGCTTGTTTAATGAACTTGTTGAATTTGCACTGGACGGCTTGAAAAAAATCACCCAAATGTTTGAAGGAACTGATTCTCCGAGAAAACTCATGGCGCAGTTTGTCGACGAGATTTATGACGATATGCAAAATGGAGAAGAGCTTGCCAACTTGCTGATACTGATGAGTCAGCTGTTTTTCTCCGGTGGTGCAGCCAATCCGAAGCAAGTTGAGGTTTTAGAGATAAATGATCGGCTGCTGCGTGCTACAACCGCGCTTATCAAGAAGGGGCAGGAGTCAGGCGATTTCCGTTCCGGGGATGCTCACCAAATGGCCGTGTTGTTCTATTCGGCATTGCAGGGCTTGGCTGAAATGAAAGTGATTTTGAAAAACAACTTTGTGATGCCATCCCCGCTGGTACTTACATCATTCCTATTTATGGAGGGAGATTGACTATGTTTACCGTTAGGAAAGCTGATCAATCAGGAATGGATGCAAGAGTTCAAATATCCCGTATTTTTGCTGAAGGATTCTCGCAATGGCTTGGGTATTTCTCTAAAGATCAGGAGCGAATCGCAAGAGCCTTTGCCCACATGTTTAATCTGGATCAATTTTATGTAGCCGTTGCCGGCGACAAAGTAGTTGGGATGGCTGCATGCACGGACGGTACCTCTTTATCCGTGAAACTCAACAAAAAAGAGCTGCGAGAGCATCTGGGTTTTTATAAGGGCAGCCTCGCGTACATGTTTTTGAAAAAGGAATTTGAAACGCCTCTTGCGAATCCGTCTCCGGTGAAGTGTTCGATTGAGTTTGTTGGGACGGCCTCGGAATATCGAGGACAGGGGGTAGGCTCGCTGATTATAGGCCATATTCTTGAAGCTACTCCATACCGTGAGTTTTTAATAGAAGAGGTAGCCGATACGAATATACCAGCGATGAAACAGGATTCCCCCAAAGAAAGCAGGAAAAATAGGCATTAATCATATCGTATCTCTAAAGCACGCAAAATGAGAATCACGGCTGGATCCAGTCAGCACAGATCATAGTCCTAAAGTTTCAATAACGGAACACATCCTGGTTGAAAAGTAATAATCGAATATCAGCGGACCTAATTGATATTACGGACCTCCGGCAGATGTGCGGGATATCCATATCATGATAGGGTAAAGGCAGGATCAGGCAGCCATTGTAAGTGAAAACTAACGATGCAGCGTCGTATCCTCCTTTTTTATTTTAAAATGACCACATTACGATTTCGGTCACTTGGTTCTAATTAATTGAGGATTCATTCCGCCCGGCATAGGGCGAATACAAAGAGATTAAAGGAATAATGGAGGGAGATAGCATGACACAAACCAAGTTAGTACCTCAACCTAAAACTTACGGACCCCTCGGTAATCTGCCGCTGCTGGATTCCGCCGCTCCGGTCCAATCGCTTGTGAAGGTTGCCTCGGAGCTCGGACCGATCTTTCAATTTCAATATCCTGGCGGACGCAGGGAGCTGTACGTCTCCGGCCACGAATATGTCAAGGACGCTTGCGACGAGAAGCGTTTTGATAAACGAATCTGGGCGCCGCTTCAGAATGTCCGTCCTTTTGCAGGTGATGGATTGTTTACGAGCGCTACACACGAGCCCAACTGGAAAAAAGCACATAACATTCTGCTCTCCAGCTTTAGTCAGCGTGCGATGCAAGGCTACCATACAAAAATGGTTGATATCGCGATGCAGCTCATCCAGAAATGGACTCGGCTCAACCCTGACGAATCCGTGGATGTTCCTACCGACATGACTCGTCTGACGCTGGATACCATCGGCCTGTGTGGTTTTAATTATCGCTTTAACAGCTTCTACCGGGAAGACAATCACCCGTTTATCGACAGCATGGTGCGGGCCCTTGATGAAGGCATGAATCAGCTGCACCGTCTGGGCATACAGGACATGTTTATGATTAAAAAGAAGCGGCAGTTTCAAGAAGATGTCCAGAACATGTTCTCGCTAGTTGATGAGCTCATTCAAGATCGCAAGAAGTATGGCGGTGAAGAAGGGGATTTGCTCGCGCATATGCTGGAAGGCGTCGATCCTGACACAGGCGAGCGCCTGGATCAAGAGAATATTCGTTATCAGATGATTACGTTTCTTATCGCGGGGCATGAGACGACAAGCGGATTGCTGTCCTTTGCTATTTATTATTTGCTGAAAAATCCGGATAAATTGCAAAAAGCGGTAAGCGAGGTGGACCGCGTCCTGAAAGATCCCGTGCCGACTTACAACCAGGTGCGGGAGCTCAAATACGTCCGCATGGTTCTTAGCGAGTCGCTGCGCTTATGGCCAACGGCGCCTGCCTTCTCGTTATATGCGAAGGAAGATACGGCGATCGGAGGAACCTATCCGATCCAGAAGGGGGACAGCGTAACAGTTCTGATTCCGGGACTGCATAGGGACACCCGCGTGTGGGGAGACGACGTGGAGACGTTCAGACCGGAGCGCTTCGAAGATCCCAGCAAGGTACCGCATGACGCGTACAAACCATTCGGCAACGGACAACGCGCATGCATCGGGCAGCAGTTTGCGCTGCAGGAGGCAACCTTGGTGCTTGGCTTGGTGCTCAAATATTTTGAATTGATCGATAACCAGTCTTATGAGTTAAAGGTTAAGGAAACACTCACTTTGAAGCCGGAAGGGTTCCATATTCAAGTTCGAAGCCGTCAGGAAGGGACTGCACTCTTGCTTCCGGGAGGAGGTAAGACGGTGTTACTCGAGTCGGAGAAGCGGGAATACATCAAGTCCGAAACCTCTACCTCTGCGGCACATGCCCATCATACACCGCTGCTTGCGTTGTACGGTTCCAATCTGGGCACAGCAGAGGGAATTGCCAGAGAGGTGGCGGATGCTGCGAAGCACCAAGGGTTCGACAGCCAGGTCGGCGCACTGGACGATTATGCCGGAAAGCTTCCGAAGGAAGGGGTTGTAGTCATTGTTACTGCCTCGTACAACGGGCAGCCGCCATCCAATGCCAAAGCTTTTATGGAATGGCTGGAAACGGTGGATGAATCCGAAATTGAGGGTGTGCGATATGCGGTATTCGGCTGCGGAGACCACAACTGGGCAAGCACCTATCAGCGGATTCCGCGTTTGATAGACGATCAGCTTGCTGTCAAAGGGGCGCAGCGACTGCTTACGCGTGGTGAGAGTGATGCCAGCGGGGACTTTGAGCGTGAAGTCGATGAATGGACGGAGTATTTATGGCCGGATCTGATGCATTCGCTAGGACTTCCTCTTGTGTCCGTCAATGAGGCGAAGCGCAGTGCCCTGTCCGTCCAGTTCGTGCAGGGAGCGGCCGCCGTGTCTCTGGCAGAAACCTACCAAGCTGTAACCGGGTACGTTGCTCACACCCGCAATCTGCAGCATGCGGACAGCGGAAGGATCACGCAGCATATCGAAATTTCGCTCCCGGCGGGAACGGATTATCGTGAAGGAGATCATCTGGGGGTGCTTCCGGTCAATCCGGTAACGCTGGTTCAGCGAGTGCTTCGAAGATTCAAACTGGACGCGGGTGCTCATCTTATCTTGTCTGCTGAAGGAAGAAGCGGTGCGCATTTGCCGACTGGCATTCCTGTCCGCCTGGACGACCTGCTGTTCCGCAGCGTGGAGCTGCAGGAGCCGGCCACAAGAGCACAGATTCGGGAGATGGCCTCTTTCACGGTATGCCCGCCGCATGCCAAAGAGCTTCAAGAACTGCTTGCGGAAGCGACCTATCAGGCTGAAGTGCGGGACAAACGGATCACCATGCTCGACCTGCTGGAACGGTATGAAGCCTGCGAGCTGCCGTTTGAACGTTTTCTTGAGCTCCTGCCACCATTGAAGCCGAGATATTATTCGATTTCTAGCTCCCCGAGGATGAGCCCGCATACGGCAAGCATCACAGTCAGTGTCGTTCGGGGCAGTGCTTGGAGCGGCCAAGGGGAATACCGGGGCGTGGCTTCCAATTATTTGGAGCAGTTGGAGACGGGTGCAGAGGTTCTGATGTTCATTCGTTCTCCGGAGTCGGGCTTTGCGCTGCCGGAGGATCCGGCAACGCCAATCATCATGATCGGACCGGGTACGGGCGTAGCTCCGTTCAGGGGCTTCATCCAGGCGAGACAAGCGCTTCGGGAGGCTGGGCAGGAGCTGGGTGCTGCGCATCTGTACTTTGGCTGTCGGAATCCGGAGCAAGACTATCTTTACCGCGAGGAGTTTGAGCAGGCGGAGAGAGAAGGCCTGGTCACCTTGCACACTGCCTTTTCAAGGATAGACGGTGTAGATAAATGCTATGTCCAGCATTTAATGAAACAAGACGGAGCGTTATTGCTGTCACTGCTTGAGGCAGGAGCACGAATGTACATTTGCGGCGACGGCTCCCGGATGGCCCCGGAGGTGGAACAAACGCTAATGCTTTCCTATCGGGAAAGACATGGCGTAAGTGCAGATGCTGCTGCCGCCTGGCTATCCGGGCTGGAGGCGTCGGGACAATATGTAAAAGACGTCTGGGCGGGATGATGGTCATTCCAGCGAAATTCGTTCTACAGATCTCCTTTCGATCCCGTACTGTTTTTATGTTAAGATGATCAGTACATGAGTATTGGAACAGATTCGAAGGAGAGTGTGACTTATGCGCGAAACTGAAACCTGTGTTCCGACTGGCGTGAAACCTCAAGACACCGGCTTTGGTTATACGTTATCCTTGATCGGCGGTAAATATAAAATGATCATCTTGTACTGGCTGTCTGAAAATAAGGTAATGCGGCATAATGAGCTGAAGCGAAGCATTGGTTCGATATCCTTTAAAACGCTAAGCATCATGTTAAAGGAGCTGGAGGCAGATGAGCTAATCGTTCGCACGGAATATCCCCAGGTCCCTCCAAAAGTCGAATACACCTTGTCGGAACGCGGACTTTCCCTCATTCCTGTGTTACATCTGATGTGCGAGTGGGGAGAGAAAAACAGTTTGCAGGCTCTGGAAGCTGTACAGCGCGAAGCGTGAGGTTCTGTTATATCCAAAGAAGTATTTCCTGATCAAGGAAATACTTCTTTTTTTTACGGCTTCATTCAGTTCATTCATCGAATCACAGGTTGTCTATGAACTTCAAATAATCTCGTGCACTTATATCCAATGCGAGATCAGGAGGCGATACGTCCATGTCAGGCGTGTTCCCGCCAGGAGCAGCCTCTTGCCCATAGTAGGCAAAGAACGAACGATAATCTGCGTCGCAGTAGAGGAAGGTCGTTTCAAAAGGAGTTAGGATCTGGGCAAGTGTGTAGCGATACCTTCCGTCTTCCCGATAATCTTCTTTCTTAATGCCTGCGGATACAGCTAAAGCCACTTTCCGATTCTTTAATTTATCGCCATTTGAGCCGTAAGCCCAACCATAAGCAAAAACATCGTCAAGCCATTTTTTGAGGAGCGGCGGGCAATTAAACCAATAGATAGGAAACTGTAAAACAAGATGACTATGCGATTCAATGAGCTTTTGTTCTTTTTGCACATCAATGTTCCCGTCGGGGTAAACCTTATGCAATTCGTGTACGGTATATTTTTCCGGGTATTGTCGGAGTTCTTCTACCCACCGCTTATTAATGACGGATGTTTCCAGGTTTGGGTGTGTAACGATAACAAGTGTTTTCAATGATGTGTCCTCCTTGAGTTTGATTGATTTCCTAGAGTATAAAGTGCGAACTGCAATTATGTAAGTATGCACTTTTAGTACAGGTACTTACCAAAAGGTGAGTGTTGTGAAGGACAAAACCGTTAATAAATTGTAGAGCCACAGAAAAATAAATTACAACCATAATTGCATATTATGATATATAATAATTTGCACTGACTGTATTAGAATGAACTCTCGCGGGTACATAATTTCTAGATCACTCTCTGGGTAACCGTTAAATGTATGTAAGGTCTATATTCGGAGATATTATCTGGTATCATATTATTTTCATAAAAGGAGTTCTTGTTTAATGGTAGATTTTTTTATGAAATTCAATCCCATTATCCAAGCATTACTAGCCACCTTGTTTACTTGGGGAATGACGGCGTTAGGGGCGGCCCTTGTTTTTTTTACAAAGACATTGAACCAGCGCCTGCTGGATAGTATGCTGGGTTTTGCTGGCGGTGTCATGATTGCGGCCAGTTACTGGTCCTTATTGGCTCCAGCCATCGAGATGTCGGAAGGAAATGCAATCGGGAACTGGTTTCCGGCTGCCTTCGGATTTTTATTAGGTGGAGTCTTTATATGGGGAATCGATAAGGTGTTACCCCATCTTCATCCCAATTCTCCTATAGGAGGAGCGGAAGGATATAACCCCAAAGTGAGAAAACGGAGTACTCTGCTGGTACTCGCAATTACCCTCCACAACATTCCGGAAGGGTTAGCGGTCGGGATCGCATTCGGTGCGCTTGCCAACGGAGGGACTGAAGCATCGCTGGTGGGGGCTTTGACGCTGGCCTTGGGAATCGGTATTCAAAACTTCCCGGAGGGCGTTGCGGTTTCCATGCCTCTACGAGGTGATGGAATGTCTCAGAGAAAAAGCTTTTTCTATGGACAGTTCTCGGGTATGGTGGAACCCATTGCCGCGGTAATCGGCGCGGTAGCCGTCGCCTTTATTGAACCCATGCTCCCTTACGCATTGAGCTTTGCGGCCGGTGCGATGATTTTCGTTGTAGCCGAAGAGGTCATTCCAAGCTCGCAAGAAAAAGGGAATAAGGATTTGGCTTCCATGAGTTTAATGTTCGGTTTTGTATTGATGATGATTCTTGATGTGGCGTTGGGATAGCGCCGAGAACAGCCAGCCGGGTGCGGACTGGCTGTTTTGTCGTTCATATCGGTTGAATGGGAGTAGGGTTTACACACATTGCTGTCATGTAATGATCGTATGTGATAATTCCCGGCTAAGTTATACTGGACTAAAGTCGAGGTTCCCGTCTCATTCGCGGGACCAATGCTCAAGTCTCTGAATGGATGCTATACTGAATAGGACTTCAGGATATGGCAGAAGAGAGACAAAAAGGGACGACGGAAGGAATGGGAACACATTATGCAAAAGAAAACAGGTATATTGATCGTAGTGGCCGGCGTACTGCTGTTGCTCTTTACGATGAACCCGATGAACATTTTTTCGGATGTTCAATTCGGATTTTCCTTTAAGACCAAGAAAATTAATGAAGAGAAAACATTGGCCGCTGATGATTACCGGGATTTGTCCCTACAGACTGGAAGCTCCGACATTGAAGTCACAAGAGGAAATGCAGCCGAGATTAAAGTTCGGTTGAACGGAAAGGTAAGCACGAAAAATGCAGACCAAGTGAAATTGAAGGTCGAGCCGAACGGAGATACGCTGGTAATCGGGGTTGATGTTCCTGACGGTATTGAGTTTGGCGTGAATATTATGGATGTCGATTTATCCGTGGAGTTACCGGAAAAACAATGGGCAGCGGCCAAAATTGAAAGTGGAAGCGGCGATATCGAGATCGGGAATATGCGGGGAGATGCTGTCACCGTTAAGGCAGGCAGCGGGAATATTAATGTTCAGGATGTGAAGGCAGGATCGCTTACGGTGCATACCGGCAGTGGTGATATCGAGGCAATGGAGATTGAAGCCGAATCCTTTACGTTGGAATCAGGATCCGGCACTATTGAGGCGGAACGCTACCATGCCACAACGGTGAACTTTCAGAATGGAAGCGGCGACGTTGAACTGAAAGACGGGGAGTCGGCCGTACAAGGAAAGACAGGCTCTGGAAACATACACCTGGAATCGGAGCGGTTGATCCATAATACCGACCTCCGAGCCGGAAGCGGGAACATAACCATCGATTTGGCTCAAGAGCCTTCCTCCCTGGAAGTTGATTTTCAAGGAAGCTCCGGTGAAGGGAAAATCGAGTGGGATGGAATACAGTATGAGGTAAAAGACGAAGACAAAGGCAGGCTGAAGGGGACGTTCGGCAATGGCGACATAGCGCTGAAAGTTCGCACTGGCTCTGGAAACTTCAAGCTGGAATAAAGTTGATCACAATAGATTTGACGAATTGAAGAGAAGACACCCGATTAGGTATTCTCCCCTCATGGCAGACAACGAAAAAGAGACATCTGTTAAGATGGCTTTACATGTTGTTTGCTGGAGGGGATTTTTTCATGGGAAAAACAGGACGCGCAAACAAGCAACGACCGCTTCCCATTGGACTTCCGGGAAACGGTCGCAGCTTAGAGATGTCTTTTTATTCGCATCAACTTGACAGGGGTATGACCAACTTCGGTGTCTCCTTCATTAGAAACCAAAAGCCTGTTGAATCAGTCTCGCATAGATGGCGGCAGCCTCCTTGCGCAGAAGTTTGTCGGACGGCCGGTAATCGGCGGCCCCGTTTGCGTCTGTTGTCACCTCGGGTCCATGCATCCCGGATCCGACCATGAACTGTACGGCTTCGTCTGCCCATGCAGCCGGTTTTGAGCTGAGTTTGGCTGGAACCGCCTTGGCTCCAAGGGTGTTTTGTGCCACACGCCATATAATAGCAGCTGCCTCTTGGCGCGTGATCGGCTGATCCGGTTCAAAGTTCTGGGTCGGTGTGCCGGTGACACCCCCCATGTCCGCGACATTCTGAACATAACCTGCGAGAGGGTGCCCTTGCATATCCTTAAACGAACTCTCGCTTTCGCTAGGCTTCATCCCGGCCAGCCGGCTGATAACACTGACAAACTCTGCCCGCGTAATCGGTTCATTCGGTCGGAAGGTGGATTGCTCATTCTCTCCAAAACCCTTGAGGGACTGTATGAAGTAGATATCCTTGGCATAAGGATTCTTTTCCGGAACGTCGCTGTACGCAGCAGGCTCCTCGAGCTTCTCGGACATGCTGTCTATCGCCGTATAATACATATACGCCACATTGCCGTTATCATCTTCCTTGAAGGCGGCCGGCGTACCGTTCTCATCTACGAATCGCAGCGGACCGACCGGTGTGAGTTTATGTTCGCCCAATGTATCCAAGACCAATAACTCACCTTGGCCAGCCTTCACCTGTGTGGCAATAATCGGTGTTCTCAAACTTCTGAACATGCCCTCGAATTTCTTGAGCTGCTCCTGATTCAGCGGGAAGTCGTTCTGCTGAACCTGCTTCTTCGGATAAAAATGATCCATAAATGCGGTGAAAAATTCGGAGCGGATCGATGTGCTCGCGTCACTGTTAACAACGATCAGGGCTCCGACATTCTGGTCGGGAAGGAGCCAAAGCCAGGAATGATAGCCATCCAAATCGCCACCTTTGCCAATCAGGGTTTGGCCGTTATGGCTGCTGTGCATAAACGACTCAAAACCGTATGACATCAACGGAAGACCGGCTGCATCATAATGTGTCTGATGCATCAAACGCATCGTTTCTTCCTTCATTATGCGAGAAGATCCGAACTGGCCCTTATTTAGATGGGCAGTGATGAAATTGGCCATATCGGTACCGGTGGCGAACATACCGCCTTCCGGTGCGATGGTAGGTATGTTTTGGTATGCCTTATACGGTTGACGTTCGACATTATAGCCTGTGGCAAGATTTGCGATGATATCATCATTCATCCGAAATTCAGCGTGCTCCATTTTTAGCGGGGTAAAAATATGCTTTTTTACATAATCTTCAAACGGTTCTCCCGATACCCGCTCGACAATGTAGCCCTGCATGGAGGAAGCAAGATTATCATAGCGGTAAACCTCTCCTGGCGTGCGAACCACATCTGGCGCATTTAACCGGATAAAGTCTGCGAGCGGCACCTCACCATTTTGAACCATATGCGGCGGAACCGAGTAGTTGTCCGTAAAATCGAAGCCTGTCGTATGAGTCAATAAATGCTCAACGGTGACGGGTCTCCCGGTGTTGTTGGTGATCTTAACATCCGGCATATATTCGGTGATGTCTTGCTTCAGGTCGATTTTTCCTTCCTCTACCAGCTGCATGACCGCCGTCGCGGTTATCGATTTGGATATCGAGGCCATGCGGAACAAGGTTTGATCGGGATCAATCTTTTTCTTGGATTCAACGTCGGCATAACCGTAGCCCGTATTCAGCAGCACCTTGTCGTCTTTTACGACCACAACAAGCGCACCAGCCAGCATGTCCGAAACCTGGGGTTGGGCAAAATAGGCGTCGGTGAACGCCTTGACTTCTTTGGAGCTCAGTACCGGTGCTCCCGTATGCAGTGTTAAGGCTGTACCTGAGGCGGGTTTAGCCGTATCGGCAAAGATATCGGCAGGGAAAGCCAGCAGGCTAGCGGACAGAACGGAGGCTGCCAGGACACGAATGGTTCTGGATTTGTTTTGTTTATTTGGCTTCATGGGTTCCTCTCCTTGTCAATCGTATTTGATTTCCACTTCATGGTAGACGATGGAGGGAGATGGAAGAACGGTCCGCAGAATGAGTTTTAACTGGCTCTTCGGAGGGAACCGGGCCTCGACTTTGGTCCAGGGGAGATAGAATAACCGATGGCGAAATCAATAGTTTTTACCATTTTTTTATGTTTAGTACAATTAATTTGTGTATTTTAGGTGATATACTATCATAATTTATACTTCATATTTTATAATAGTATAAACATAGAAGTGACTGGGGATGAGGAAACTGAATCTATACATCAAGGAGAGCGGAAATAAGCAGGCAGCAAGGATGATCGTTTTTTTTGCATGGCGGCGGTGTAAGCGGATGGATGTGGAGCAAGCAGATTCCCTTTTTTGAAAACAGCTTCTGCCTGATACCTGACTTGCCCGGACATGGGCGCAGCCCCGGCAATCCGCCTTTTTCCATAAGGTGCACCGCGGAGCAGCTTAACGAGGTCATTTCGAGCAAAGCTGATGGACGGGAGATTGTTGTCTTCGGCTTTTCACTAGGGGCGCAAATTCTTGTAGAGATGATATGTCAACGACCCGGCCTTATTGATTACGCCATCGTAAACAGCGCATTGCTGAGACCGATGCCGGCAGCGCTTAAGTTGATTGAACCTTCAGTTCGTATAAGCTTTCCATTAACAAAATACAGATGGTTTTCCAGATGGCAGGCAAGCACGCTGTATGTGAATGAGGATGACTTTGAACAGTATTACGCGGAAACTCTGCATATGAAGCGGGAGATGCTGGTTTCAGTGCTGAAGGAGAATATGTCCTATTCAATTTCTCCGCGGATTCAAGAATCAACAACGAAGCTATTGGTTGCGGTTGGGGAGAAGGAGAGAGGCAGTGTTAAAAAGTCGGCTGAAGATCTCGTGCAGCTGAGCGAAAACGCTGACGGGATCATCTTTCCCGGTGTTGGGCACGGCATGCCGCTTGCTGATCCGGCGCTGTTTAATCGGGTAGTGAACCATTGGCTTAACACCGGTACAATTCCGGAGGGTACTCCTCATTTATAGCAGGACGGGTAGATCGTAATCATCCTAATAAATTGCTGTAGACTTTGCCCTTAGGGCAAGGTGTATAGTGATCTTGAACCAAGAGCGATAAACCAGAAAAGAGGTGAACCTTTGCTGTCGATTGGAGAATTCTCCAAAATATGCGAAGTATCTACAAAGACACTTCGATATTACGATGAAATCGGATTAATCCATCCGGATCAGATTAATCCGGAAAACGGTTACCGATATTATTCCATTAGTCAATTAAAGAAAATGCTCTATATTAACCGTCTGAAGTCTTATCATTTTTCGTTGGAAGAAATCAAGGAGATTCTGGACGAGGAAGCGGATCAATCCGAAGAGAAGCTCCGCTTCGCCCTTCATCGCAAACGTAGGGATATTCAGGAGAAGTTAGACACCTATGAAGATATCCTAAAGCAAATGAACCAGGATATCTTGAATCTGGAGCAGGGCATACATCTGATGTCATATCTGGACGAAATCGAAGTACAGCTTGTTGAAACAGGACCAATGAATATCCTTTACATGCGTCAGATGATGAGCCGTGATGACTATGCTTTAGGATACGGCGGGTATTACAGCAGATTGTACGAAAAGATTGCCAGGGAGCAACTTACCTTGGTTGGAACACCCATGACGATATATCACAGTCCGGAATTCCATCCTGCAGGCAATGACACCGAGTTTGCCCTCCCGGTCAGGGAGGCTGTTAAGGGAACGAGAGTTTTGTGTGGTGGCCTTTGTGCGAGGTCTGTTTTAAAGGGGGCTTATTCCAATTTGACATCGGTATATGCCAAACTGAGGGAATGGGTAGAAGATGAAGGATATGCATTGACTCAATCGCCCTATGAAGTTTATGTAACGGACCCCTATCAAGCCTTGACTGCCGAGGAATTGGTTACCGAGGTGTATTTCCCCGTGACCAAAAAATAAGAGATTTACATATACCATACGCTTAAATAACGAATTCTGCGAGGTATCTATTATGAAAAGAAGCTGCTGGCCAACGACCTTATGGCAAACCCTAGCCCCGGCGACGGGGGGAATGGACGCTGACAAGCTTTCAGGGCTGGACTCATGGATCAAAACTGAATATCCCGATATTCATGGTATAGTCGTGGTTCGACACGGAGCTATCGTTTATGAAAAATATGATCATGGATATGGCCCGGAGGATCGGCACCATGTTGCATCGGTTACGAAAAGTATCATATCCGCACTCATTGGCATTGCTATAGATGCAGGCTATATACAACATGCAGATCAGAAGGTGCTGGATTTTTTTTCCAAATATGAACTTAAGGCTGACGCTCGACAAAAAAGGGAAATAACGATACGCCATCTGCTCACGATGACGGCTCCTTATCCTTTTGAGGATTGGCACGAACCGCTGGACAAACTGTGCATGCAATCGGATTGGGTTCATTATACGCTGGATATGCTGGGTGAAGGAGGAAGTCTGGGAGCATTTAAGTATTCTACTGCAGGGGCGCATCTCCTCTCAGCTGTCATAACTCGCAGCACCGGAAAAAGTGCCCGTGCGTTTGCTAACGAACACTTGTTTAAACCGATCGGCATGAGCGAAATTCCGGATTATGACATGAGTTCATTCGGATTTGATGATTTATTCGGAAAAGACGTCAGGGGATGGGTCAAAGATCCGGCTGGCAACTCTACCGGAGGGTGGGGACTTACGTTAAGTCCTCGAGATATGGCTCGTTTCGGCTTTCTTTATCTGAACCGCGGCACATGGGACAATCGGCCCATTATATCGGGAGAATGGATTGACCAATCAACGGCGATGAATTCCAACCATTATGGATATCTATGGTGGTTGCGTGATGAGGACGGAGTATCTGCATACTCGGCAGTAGGCGATGGAGGCAATATCATTTGCTGCATTCCGAAGCAAGACTTGGTCGTAGCCATTGCATCAGCATTTACCGTCAATCCTCGGGATCGATGGACACTGGTTAAAGAACGCATTATCCCGGCGATCAATTACTAAATAGATCATCGCAATCTTTGTCTCGGTATCAGGTTCAACATGTGGTTGATGTCAAAAGAACAAGAATATCTGCGCATATGAAGCCGCCAAATTGGCGGCTTTTATGGTTACTGCACACTCTTTCAGGCAAAAATCGCAATCGGTGGCCCTTCTTAGCCATTCTGATGTTACGTGTATTTTCATACAATGTATGGACAAGCGAAAACAGAAATAAGCAGAGGGTGGGGAGGAATCGTTGTGAAGCTGCATCAAATCCATGTGACGGGCATGACTTGCACGGCTTGTGCAGCCCGGATCGAGAAAGTCCTTCGTAAGGTGCAAGGCATTCAATCTGTCCGTGTGAGCCTCGCCTTATCTCAGGCCACGATTCATTATGAACCGACGCAGATTGGAATAGAGAAGATCATAGAAAAAATAGGGAAACTTGGATATGGTGCGACCGACAGGCTGTCGCATCCGCAGGCAGGGATCGATGCGGAGACGGGAGCTTATCGCATCCGGTTTATCATTGCGGCTTGTTTGTCCATGCCGCTCATATGGGCGATGATGGCGCATGTTGCCGATTGGCCTGCACAATGGATACCGAATTTGTTGATGGAACCTGTATTTCAATGGGTGCTCGCTACCTTGCTTCAGTTTGGTGTTGGGTATCCTTTCTATTACGGTGCTTACCAGGCCATGATCCATCGTACGGCAAACATGGATACTCTCGTTGCGTTAAGTACCTCGGTGGCTTACTTCTACAGCCACTATGTCATGTTTGAATCCCGGGACAGCTTCACGCATCCAACGCTTTATTTTGATACGATTGCGATGGTGATGACTGCGGTTCTGCTGGGCAAGTGGCTTGAGACCATGGCTAAAGGCAGAGCGTTGAAACAGCTTAGTGCCTTATATGAGCTTCAGGTTAAACGGGTTCGAGTCATACGCAGTCATGGGGAAGAATGGATTTCTGCGGATCAAGTGCAGATCGGAGACCGGATCCGGGTGAATCATGGGGAATGGATCTCCATTGACGGCTTTGTTCAGTCGGGATCGGCGGATGCCGATGAATCTATGCTGACAGGTGAAAGTACAGCGGTGGCCAAGGGCATGAAAGATCGAGTCTACGCCGGCACGCGTTGTCTGATCGGAAGTTTGGACATCGTGGTTGATAAGTATCATGACGAAACCCGCCTGTCTCAAATGATTGGGCTAATCGAGTCCGCGCAGCAGGGGAAACCGGCCATTCAGCGAACCGTTGATCGTATTGCGGCGATTTTTGTTCCCATGATGATCGGTTGTGCTGCGCTTACATATGCGGGGTGGCTCTGGTTTTCACAATCCCCCGATGCTTCCGAAACGGCCATGCGCCACGCGCTGTCTGTGTTACTGATCGCCTGTCCCTGTGCGCTTGGATTAGCTACGCCGGTATCCATCCTGATCGCAACCGGCTCGTCCGCCCAAAGAGGCGTTCTATTCAAAGACGGCGGTTCTCTGGAGAGTTTGCGCCGAACCGATGTCGTATTGTTGGATAAGACCGGCACCTTGACGGAAGGAACGCCTCAACTTACAGCGATTCACACTGCAGACGGCACCAAAGCTGCCTACGCGCTATCCATGTCGGCTGCGGTGGCTTCCCGGTCCGCTCACCCGTTAGCACAAGCCATTGTACGAGCTGCCCAAGACAAACATTCCCCGATTTTGGAAGCACAGAATTTCCAAGAGCGAGTTGGGAAAGGGATGGAAGGCTATGTCAAAGGAGAGCGCGTATGCGTGGGAAACCGGAGATGGCTGCTGGAGCAGGGTGTACAGCTGGGGAGTCCTCCAGATCAACCCGGCTATACAAGGATTTATGTCGCCGTGAACGGGAAGTGCATCGGATCGCTTGTATTGATTGACAAGCTTAGAAAAGATGCGCGGAAGACTGTACAGGAGTTAAAGCGCAGAGCCGATGTGTGGATGGTAACCGGCGATGAGGAGCAGGCCGCCGTGGCGGTGGCTGCCGCGGCCGGGATCGATCAAATGCGTGCCGGCATGCTTCCTGAAGACAAGCTCGCGTTCATCCGAGAGCTTCAACATCAAGGGCGTTCCGTTGCGATGATTGGCGATGGCATAAACGATGCGGCTGCGCTAGCCGTGGCAGATGTCGGCATGGCGATGGGCGGGGGAGCGGACGCGGCTAAACAGGCTGGCGACATCGTACTGATTGGAAACAAGCTATTCAACATCATCGATGCGTATACGTGGAGCCGCCAAACGATGAGGAACGTTCATCAGAATTTGCTGTTTGCTCTGATGTATAACGCCGTTACCGTACCATTGGCCGCATGCGGTTATTTGGATCCGCGCATCGCTTGCATCGGCATGGCGGCAAGCTCCGTGCTTGTTGTTGCGAATGCGCTTAGATTGCAGCTGAAGGTGCAGAGATTGGACAAGAACCGCATAACCGTGAATGGTTGAACGATTAAGCCGTGACGCCAAGTCACGAACTTTGGCTAGATAAAGAGCAGGGATGTACGAAGTGTGGAAAACATAACAGCTAATTGGCAGGGTACCATGTTGACTCTACCGCTAACTGATCCTTAGTAACCTCTCTATCAGGTGTAAACCGTCCTTTCTTGCGATGTAATAGCGAATTGAGATCAAAAGATAAAAGGAAAAAGCCGCAGTCCGGAGACTGCGGATAATCCTCAAGGCAGAGTTGTTTGCCATCACTCATCTATGGCAGGAAGGATCGCTACGCCAGCTCCAACACAACCATTTGATGATTATCCAAATAAGGAACCATGTAGTTAATCTCGTCTTGATTATTGATTGTATAAGGAAGGTCCTCCATCGAGGGAGCTAAATAGACCCGTTTAACCGAAGCCTGGGACGGGAGACGCAAGCCGACGGAAACATCCCTCAACGGAACGATGTCTTCAATGACTTCAACACGCCCCTTCAACACAGGGGTGGCATACAGAAGGTGATTTATGTAGCGTTTATCGCCCTCCTGATACTGAAGCGTCGCAATGCCTCGTGCCGGCAAATCGCAGCTCAAGGAAGGTTGCGGCAGGAGCCGGGCGAGAGCATGCAGTACCATCTCTTTCAGAATGAGATGTCCGTTGTCCGCGTAGTCGCCGAACACATTCCAAGCGATATAGATACCGCTTGTGCTTTCGATCATGCCGGGTCCGCTGTCCTCCCCCGCGCTTGGCGTGTGCTGATGCGAGCAGAACGTGAACACGTCCCGGTTAAAGTACGGATTCTCCCGGCTGCCAAGCGCACGGCCACCGTTCAGTTCAACCTGCTGTCCTTCACTGTACATGACAAATGAAGCAGGGAGAAGTGGCCCTGGAGTAAAGTCCGGACGGAAATATGACGGACGGTAAGGGCTGGCGCCTCTCCAGTTCAGTCCAAGATCAAGTGTAAAGGCGCTGCCGTCCGGATCCAAACCCGAGCGACCCGTGGCCAGAAGCTTGCCGCCGCTTGCGGTAAAAGCGCGGATAGCTTCTCCCAATGCCGGCCATACCGGCACGTCATCCGGCAAAATCAGCACTTTGTAGAGGCTGAAATCAGCACTGGCATCCACGATGTCGTACAGGTAATGTCCTTCGGTCAGTATGCGTACGGCTCCGGCATCCGCCAGATTGTTCCGGTCTTCCGATTTTCGTGCTTCGGGACAAGCCTCCCAAGCAGCCTCCAGCGACAAGACGGCGATGTCCGCCACGGAAGAGGTTTCGCTGCACCATGGCTCCTTCGCTTCCACCTCCGCGTAGGCAGTGCCGATCAAGGCGTAGGTTGCTTCATCCATGAGACCCGAAGGATGAAGCTGGTCGCCGATCGAGCACTTGGCGCCATGGGCGAGACTTAGCGCCGTTTCGAAGCGAAGCGCGTTCGGATGTTTGTAACCGCCGAATTCGCCCCAGGAGGTATGGAATTTGCCCGTCATGCCCAGATAGTCCATGCCGAGCGTCTGGGCATAGCGTGCGGACAGCGGAAAGTGATCGTAGCCCCAGCCCCCGGTCGGCAGGGATTCCAGTTCCAAATGGCTGTTGACGAGGGCGAGGTCGCGGCGGCCGCGACGCTGATGGCCGCTGTTATGGAATACCGGCAGACCGGGCTTGATCTCATCAATCGTTTCCCTTACGCGGCGGGCATAATTCAGGTAGGTCGCCTCGCCCAGGGCGGCAACGGCTGCTTCATCGCGAGGGTCTTGACCGGCTAATCGCAGCGCGGCCACGCAATGCTGGCACCGGCAATTACGGATTCCGACGATGTCAAGGAAAATGCCGTCCGCGTCATATCTGGTTGCAACCTCGCGGATTTGCGCCAGCAGGATGTCCAGGTAAGGTGTGTTGAAGCAAAATTCATGGTAGCCGGGCGTCATGAAATCTTTCGCCCAGCGTGTACGGTCTTCCGCATCGCGGATCAGCCATTCGGGATGGCGCCGCGCCAGCTTTTCGTCAAGGCCGGCGGATAAGTACACCGGCGTTTTGACGTCGATTTCGTGGGCGGCAGCAATCATCTCGCCTAGCAGATCGAAGGAGAGATGCGGGTGCATTTCATTGGCTTCGCTCGGATGGTATGCCCAGCCGTGATGGCATTTTGAAAACACCGTGATGGAATCGACATGCCCGGCACGCAGCATGTTTTGGAACTGGGATTTTGAAAACCGGCTTCCGATACCGGCAATAGCCTCGGATGTATGGAAGTCGAGATGAACCTGACGAAAACGCATGCGTAAACAGCCTCCTTAGTCGCTTTATGAGAACGGTTTCTCGTGATCAAATGTACCTCTTTTTCATGCGGGCAACCAGTGATAATATAGACTTTGATTAGCACAAAATGAACTTGCGAATAGGAGGGAGTGGCCGTGCTGTGCTTAGAATTCGTCATACCGCCGCTGCCGCAATTTGTTACGGCGGGACATGCCGTCTGGAAGCCGGGAGACAGGCATTTCGCTCGCACTTTCGGCGTTTATGACCTGCTTCTGGTCACGAAAGGAATGTTCTATATGACGGAAGAACAGACGGAGTATGAGGTCAGTGCCGGAAAGCTGCTCGTGTTGGAAGCGGGACTGCGGCATTTCGGGCATCGGGCCTGCGTGGAGCATACGGAGATTTATTGGGTTCATTTCATCCATGGACATCCTGCTTCGTACATCCCGCAGGAGTCTATTCCTTGGTCGGCCCTGCTGTCCAAAGGCACGGTCGAGGATGTCGAGCCGTCCACGCAGCAGCGCATGTACTTGCCGAAGTTCGCGCACTTCGAGGTGCAAACCGTGGAGCCGATGCTGCGCGGATTGAACGATACCCACAACAGACTGAATGGGGAAAATGCGCTCCAGCTCCACCTTTTGCTGGTCGAGCTGTTCGCCGCGCTGCTGGCAGGCTGCGCTCGGACGTCCGAGCCGGAGCCTTCCATCAGACTGGCACAAGCCGCCGCCGCTTATTTAAACGAACACTGGAGGGAGCCGTTTGAACGGGCCGCGCTGGAGGAAAAGCTCCATTTCCAAGCGAGCTATATCGCAAGATGCATGAAGAGGCATATCGGCAAAACGCCCCTTCAGTACGTGCTGCACCTGCGCCTGGAGGAGGCCAAGAAACTGCTTGGCGGCACGGTGCTCGGCATTTCCGAGATCGCGGAACGCGTGGGAATCCGCGATTCCAACTACATGACGCGCCTGTTTACCGCCAAGCTTGGCATGACGCCCGGTGGTATCGGCAGATGCTTCGGCAGAAGAAGGAAGGCGGAGGGGACGCTTCACCTGGTCAGCCATGATAAGCCGTACTCAGGCAGCGAGAGATTCAGTGAGTGCGTATCCCGTGCAGGTTCATATTTCGAAAATGCAGATTGACAATGAAAAACTCGGCGGCTTATAGTAAAGCCACCTAACCTTGCAGGAGAGTGGTCCCATGAGCTTGCTGCAAACCCTCCGCTCTCGCAAAGAGGTAACATAGTGAAAGAATGAGTGCATAAAAAGTGAGAGACCCTGTGCCTTTAGAATAGACAGGGCCTCCGGATACCATGTGCCCTTGCTGTGCAGGGCTTTTTTTGATTGTAACTAGTGAAATGAGACAGGTCAGCCTTACCGATGAACACGGATTGGAAGTTGAGTCAACATTTGTCCTGCCGCGGAAGGACTCAGGTTATCTTCCAGTTTAAATTCAGGAACCGGTTCAATGCGCGGGAAGAAATCCATGAACCTGCTTATCGCAATATTCGCTTCCAGCCGTGCCAACGGAGCGCCCAGGCAGAAGTGAGCGCCATTCCCAAAGGTTAAATGCTTTTTGTTATTGGCACGGTGGATGTTCAAGGTGAAAGGATCCTCAAATACCTCTTCATCCATATTGGCAGCACTCATCCAGGCGACGACGAGATCCCCTTGTTTCATATCCACGCCGAGAACCTGATTGTCCTGTTTGACGGTTCGATCCATTTTTGCAATGTTAAACCGATAGCGAAGCATTTCCTCTATGGCATTGGGAAGAAGCTCGCGGTTAGCCTGGATTTCCCCGTAAATTTGGTTGTTGTCATATAAGAAGGAATAAAACGTATTGGCTAGCAGATGAGTCGTCGTTTCAATACCCGCACCCAGGATAAACATCGTCGTTCTGACGATCTCATCGTCCGATAACCGATCCCCGTCCACCTCGGCTTGGATGAGGTCGGAAATGATATCGTCCGCGAGATTGGCTCTTTTTTGGACGATATGAGGATAGAGGTAGTTGTAATATTCCTTGGCTGCATGACGCTTCAGTTCTTGTACATCTTCCGAATGGTTTTTGGGCAGGGGCAGGAACAGATGGTTTACCCATTCCTTGAATAATAACCGGTCTTCGGAAGGAACTCCGAGCAGATCCGCTATGACGATCGTCGGCAGCGCACTGGCATAATGTTGGACGATGTCAATGACATGGGCGTCTCCCATTTCCTGCAGAAGCTGGTCTGCAATCTCTTGAATGCGCGGTTCCCAGAGCTTCAAGCTGCGAGGGGTGAAAGCGGCCGATATCAAGGCACGGCTTTTCTGGTGTTCCGGGGGGTCTGATTGTAGGTTGATCTTACTCATTTTCTTGCCTTCGTCATTATCGGCGCCAACGCTGATCATCGTCCGCGTTCTTACACTAGAGAAATATTCATGATCCTTAAGAACCCTCTGGACGTCATTGTATCGGAAGACGTTCCAGCTTTGGGTCGCCTGATTATAAACGATGGGCTCATGCTGCAATTTGTGTTTGTACCAATCATAAGGATTGAATTCTTCGGTCGGTGAATGGAACTGCGTGATTTCCTCTAACGAGATGATCTCATGATTCATTAGATTCCCTCCAAATCTAGTGTAATTTAACATATGTTAATTTAACATAGAGTTGTAATTGGTCATAGTTTCCAATGACCCATGTCCAAAGTTCTGTTTATATTCTGCCTTGTCGGATTTTGGTAGAACATATACGCTAGAGGTGTGCTGTTCATTCTGCAGCAGTTTTGTCAAATCCGTCGACGAAAGGCCTGAACGATCATGTATCTTGAACTTCTCATTCTGATCCAAATCGATAAATCCCCGAAACACGGGTATGAAATAAAAAAGGAAATCCAAAAGGATCTCGGTTATTTGATGGACGTCAATCACAACATGTTATACCCGACATTGCGAAAATTTACGGATGAGGGATTTGTTCGTAAACATCGAAATGAGCAAGAAGGCAGACCGAATCAGTATGTGTATGAAATTACAGAAGCAGGGAGGGAAAAAATCACAAATCTCATTAACGAATTCACCGAAAAAGATGCAAAACATCAAATCGAATTCATGGTTAGAGTGTCGCTGTTCGATCGTATTTCTAAGGAGGACCGGAATCGGATTTTACATAGGAGAAAGAAGGACTTGGAAGAGCTGCTGTCAGATATCGAGAGAAGACTGGATGAAAGCGGGGACGAGTTGTTCCGGGACGAGGTTCTGCGGTATTCGGTCTCCCAGGTTCAAGGCGAATTGGCGTGGATCGATAGGCTGGTCAGCAGCTTAACCTGATAGGTAAATACGACTTCGACCAGATCTTAAATCAACGTAGCATCAAGCACGACGATGTTTTAGCGCGAATGTATGCTCTTAGAAATGATCTTTAAATGAGTCGGTTTTATAGTATCATAGATGAAGCAGTATATTCCAATATTTGGTTGGAATTAAGTCTATTTATGAGCGGCGAATGGAGGTTTAATCATGATCATGGAGAGTGAAAGGGTATGAAGGAGAAAGAGAGACAGCCGCATTTGGCCAAAGCTGTTAGAGCAGATGAGGAACAATACGAAATGATATAAAGGAGTATTAGTGGAACATGGATCAGACACTGGAAACACTTTTGAACGAAATGAAACGGGAGATCGACAAATGGATGGCTTATATCGGCGATAAAAACGCGGACAAAATCGTGAAGCGTACTTCGCTGCAGATCGGGATTCACGACTATGCGCTGCTCGAATATAACAAGGGCAGAGTGAGCATGACGGATGACGAGCTGGACTTATCGATGCCTGGAGACAGGGGCACACCTGATGAGCCGTTGACCGAAGAACATGTGCGAGAGCACATCGTTCCTGAGCTATCCTCTTATATGCAGCATATATTGGACGAGATGCCGAGCGCGTTAATCGATTATCAGTTTACGTTTAACGGCAAGTTTCGAGTGCGGGAAGGCGATCTTAACCTTTGTATTCTTACATACGCAGATGAGACAAAGAAGAAGCAATTACAGGAACGAATCTCAATCTATATTGCCAATAAGCTAGAAGCGGGAACCTATCCGACGAAACCGTTGGAGACGTTTTTCCTGTCCAGGCACATCCTGGACGAGGGACTGTTTCCAGACGCGGATCCCGCCTGGATCATTTCCGTTTTTGAGCGGGTTCAGCAATTGAACAAAGGGAACCAACATCTCGCAGAGCATCGTTCTTATCTAATTACGGCTTTGCGGAATTGGGCTGAGGAGCGTTCGCTTCCGCGTTATTTCGATAATATCGGGACGGAGTGGCAGCCGGAATATAAGAAAAAAATCGGCATTCATTTGGAAAATACCGAGCAAGGTCCAATCGAACTGCTGATTTATGCCGCCATCCTGATTCTGAAATACGAGCCTTCTTATAGCAGAAGCACAGGATTGACTATGTTGAATTGCGCCAAGGAACTGGGAAGCGAACGGGCCCAACGATTGACTAAAGAAGGAAGCGGGACCTTCGCCAAGGAAGACGTCCTTGCGTGACGAAATGGTGGAATGTACGGCCAACGATGTGTTTGCCGAGATCTCCATAGCCATTAAGCAGGAAACGGGGGAGAGTTACGCTCGCGCGCTCAGGTTTCTGACACGGCTCTTCAACCTGGGATTCCCGAAAAGCTACCAAATCAAACTGAAATCCCCGGTCAAGCAGTGGCTGCCGATCAAAGGATTGGCTAAGTCGGGAACGCATCGGTTCTTCGCCAACGCCTTGGAATACCCGGATTTGTATCCCTTCATGGAGGAGTATGCCAAAGCAGCGATGGAACCGTTTGAATGGTATGCGGATACGGAAGGGGACAAAAACTGCATGCCAGGAAGCTATGCCGTCTTTGGCCTCGGATTGAGGGATACAACGTTTTTGCCATTGGTGGGAGAATACATGGGCAAAGTTGATGACGAACACCAATCCGTTCAAAACCATTTCACGATAGCTTTTACTGAGCGGCATGGCGTTAATATCGAAACCATTCCAACCTTGGTAAAGTGCAACGATTCGATGAAACTGAAGATCCAATCGGACATGGAACACGGGCTAAACGTCAGACTGCTGCTCGATCAAGTTCGCGGCCTCCCGTATTACCAGGTGGGGCGTATCGTATATTTGATCTGGGGCGGAACGGACAAGCTGAAGAAGATAGCCGCCAAAGCCGAAGGAGAGAGGGCGCAGTGGCTCACCGATTTGGCGGAAGCCGCCTGTCGGAAGTAATCGTGTTCAATTAGGCCATCCTTAAATGAGTCCATAATCAGCTGCTGAAAGGCAGCTTTTTTTATATTTATCTAACTATTCCAGGCAATATAGTAGCTAAAGGGAGACACATTGATATAAAATACGGACAAGAAGACAGGAAAAGTTTGGAGCCATTCGAAAAATTGAAAGCGTTGTCTTTAAGAATCTGCGGAACTTATGAATGTAGGGGAGGGGCCATTCGATGAAAGTGCTGATTGCAGACGACGACGTTTACACAAGGGAAGGCCTCGTTGAGGCGATCGAATGGGAGCGGCTGGGCATACAAGAAATTCTTCAGGCAGAAGACGGCTCGCAGGCTCCGCTTCGTGCTGGAATTGCCTCGTATTGAGATCATGAAGATAGAGGCTTCGCTTCGTGTTGGAATTGCCTCATATTGAGATGATGAGGACAGAGGATACTCTTCGTGCTGGAATTGCCTCATATTGAGATGATGAGGACAGAGGCTCCGCTATTTTGCCGAAATGGGTTCATTATGGTGATCTAGCGGACACAGGATCCGTTATTGCACCATAATCGCGAATGATTCCACGCTAAATCCTGCAATAGCGGATCTCTTGTCCGCATATTGCTGTGAAATAGGTAAAACAACGAAATAGCGGAACCATGGTCCTTTAATACCAAAAATCCATGGAAAGTTTAATTTCACTGGCAGCCATGCTCGGCTACTACTGGGCATCCGGCATTGCCTTTCTGCTAAAACCTAGCTAGATCGACGGCGGTGATCCTAATGAGGGGAATGGTAATACTAGGCGTTTTCCCGGTGTTCTTTTGGTAAAATCGGCCTCTTATTGAGATCATGAGGACAGAGGATACGCTATTTTGCCGCAAATGCTCATCCACTGCAACAACATGATCCATGGCAGGCTCTTCGGCAATCCCGCAATACAATTTGCCGGGGGCTCAGCATGTATGATACCCCGGAGTATAAGCAGGTGCTGCTTCGAGCCAAGTAGTGGTATGAGGACGGAATCGTAAGCCGCGAGATTTTGGCCGCCCAGGGAAACGCCACCGGCGAAACGTTGGAATGGATGAAAACGGATAAGAAGCCGCTGGAATTCAACAACCATTTCGGCGCAGTCAGCAGCGGCTACATCGGAGTGCTCAAGGAATTGTTTCCCGAGTTTGAGTACGGATGGTTTGATTATTATATGGTCCACGTGCCGAATTACATGCCTTTTATGACACCGGACAACATCACGATGATCTCGGTCGGCGCGCACTCCAAGAATAAGGAAATTGCGCTCAAGCTGATCGAGAAGGCCCACACGGAACGAAGCTGGATTCCCGAGCTTCATGGAGGAGCTGCAGAATCAGCTGGATGCATTCGCTGCTAAGAAATGATAAGGGATAATCATGAAGCAATCTAGTGATCCGACAAGGAAGCGAGGAGGTCTCAAATGACGAATTCCAATAGAAACCTTAATGTTGAACCTGAACGCATCGAACGCATCCCTACAACCCTTACCAGTGACGGTGCCTGGTGCTGGTTTGCCGATCCGAGGGCGCTGCGACATGTCAATGCTGTGACGGGTAGCGACAAGACATACATCGGGTACATTGATGTTGCGGGCAGCATCCAGGCGGTTCAATATGATCATGTGAGCCAAGAACGCAAGCAAGTGCGGGTACGAGCGGGTTTTCAGCAGGATGACCATAATAATCCGACGTTTTTGGCACTGCCCGACGGCCGGGTGATGATTTTTTATTCCGAGCACTCGACAACCCCATCTATTTATTATCGCGTAACAGTCCGTCCTGACGATCTAGAAACCTTAGGGCCTGAAAAAATAATCGATACCACGGGATATGGGAACACCACCTATCCTTCTCCCTTCGTGCTGACGGATCAGCCCGATTATTTCTATCTGCTGTGGCGCGGCGTGAACTGGCATCCGACTGTTGCAAGGTTCACGCTGCCGGATCTCGAAGGCAACGTCTCTTTCGATATGGAACCGAAGCAGATTGTGGATTCCAGGTGCCATGAACAAGAAACCGGAAAAAGGCCGTATGCCAAGTACGAAACGAACGGCAAAGACAAAATTATGATGACGTATACCTATACGCATCCGGACAATATGACTCCGAATTCGTTATACTATTCGTATCTGGACGTGAATACCCTGACGCTGCACGGCGCTGATGGATATCAGCTCGCAGATCTGAACCGCGGGCCGCTGAAGCTGGATAACAATGAAACCAATCCGGCCCATTTGGTGGATCGCCAGCCGGGCATACGCGGCTGGAACTGGGATATTGCCGCGGATAAAGAGGGATACCCGGTGATCTTGTTTGTTAGGATCAATGAGGACAAGGATCGTCATCACTATTGTTACGCCAAGTGGTCCGGCTCCGATTGGCAGATTACACCGTTGGCGGATGGCGGACGATGGTTCCATCAAAATGATCAAAGAGAACATTGCTATTCCGGAGGCTTGACACTGGATCATAACGACCCTGCCACCGTGTATATGTCAATCCCTGTAGAAGGTAAACACGGTGAGGTCTTCGAAATTCATCATTGTGTCATCGCAAATGACGGGACGATCGCCGAAATACATCAAGTCACCGAAAACTCGACTCAAAACAACATTCGACCTTTCGTCGTTCGCCATGCAGCACTGGGCGAACCGTATGATTTGATATGGATGCACGGGGATTACTACTATTGGGATCATTCGCAAGGGCGATTGGGTTATACGACGGTGCTGCGAACCTTGTGTGAAAACGTAGCGATTGAAGACGGAGGGAGGACCGATCCTTCGGCATAAGTCATTTACCCGCAACGCCGAAGAGCATCTTGGAAGTCGACCGTTTCCTGTTAGGGAGAAACGGTCGATTTTTTATTTTGAGGCAAGAAATTTTTGTTTAAGAAACTGCTTCCCGATGAACGTTGTATTGATAATGGCTAAATAAGACAAGCACCTAAGTATTAAGGATCTAATCATGTATATGCAATTGGAGCCCTAACCGTCCGTCCTGAAGGATTGCGCAATTCGTTGCCTGCGGTATTGGTACGGTGTGATGCCGTAGAGCTCCTTAAACAGCTTGATAAAATATTGCGGTTTCCGGTAACCGACCATACGCGCGATGTCCATGACATGAAGATGGGAAACCTCCAGCAGGTGGGCCGATTTCTCCAAGCGGGCGCGCAGAATGTAACTCGACAGGTTTTCACCCGTTTCCTGCTTATACAATTTGGACAGGTAGACGGGATGGAGATGCACGATACCGCCCAATTCATCAAGACTAAGGCCGTCGCCCAGATGCCCGAGGATGTAGTCCCTTACCGCACGCACGATATCCGCGCTGGAACAGTGCCGGTCCGGCCGATCGGGAGGGCTCGTCAAAATATTAGATGCATGACCGGCTGAATCCTCCACGTCCCGGGGCTCCGATCGGTGTGCGCCGATACTCATAATCGTCGAAATTACGTTCGACCGCTTCTTCGGCAGCCTGCAAATCAAACGCCTGGGTCGGATGTCTGCCCTGCCATAAACAGCAAACATGCCGTGACGCCTTTGGACAACGCCGCCTTCGTACGGATAAAATTCCACGATATGATTCACGGAGCCATCCCTGCGTACGAATGCTGTCATTGCCGTATCCGCGTGCCTTAACGCAAGCTGCCTGAATCTCATTTCAACGTCTCCCTGAATGCCAGCTTCTCTTTCGAGAAGTGGTATTTCCACATGCTCGAATCCCGTGTCGATCCAGCGCATCGCCTGCTGCACATAACTAGCCGACTAGATGGTGGAAGGAAATGTTTTTGATGGTATCCCCTTCCCCCTCGTGATCGCCCCGCGTCGGCGGGCGAACCGGATTTTCCTGAATTTCCATCGAAAACATCATATATGGCTTGGGATTAAGTTTGTCGTGACATATGTAACACCCATCTTCCAGGTGGCGATGCCTTTAATGCTGCTTCTTACGATATGGATCAGACAAAAGATGGAAAAAAATATCAATGAAAATATAAGCATCAACAAAACTTGTGTTCGCTAAAAATACCCTGAATACTTTCGGCTTTTTTAATTAACAATAAACCTGAACTGCAGAAAGAAGCCGTTATATACAGCTACCACTTTGTTGAAATTACTTGATTGACATGTAAGCAAACCATATTAGGAGGTACGAGAATGCAATTCGAACAACCACAAAATCATCAAAACATGGAGACCGGTATGATTCCTCCACAATTGAACCACGGCGGTCATGAGATGTTTGATGTCCACGAAGTATTGGCAGGGGCTATCAATACCATGAACACCTATACCATGCTGGGCGGACATGTGCAGGATCCGGAGCTTCGGGATATCCTGCAGCGCCAGAAGCAATTTATGGCTGATGAGTATAACATCACCTTAGAGTGTTTTAAATCAGGACAAGATCCTTCAAAGCCGACGCAAAGCTATAAAATGAAGCAGGGCAATGACTTTATTTACGGCATGAAACCAGGCCAACCGAAAAAACCGATGCAGTCCACAGCCGAGATCAACGATGAAACCATCGCGCTCAGCATGTTGAACGCAGTGAAATCGGGTGCTACGATGAAAACCAATGCAGCCATGGAATCTACGAATCCGGTCGTACGCCGCGTGCTTGCCGATTCCCTTCCCAACTGCATCGAGATGGCTTATGAGATTTCGCTATATCAGAATAAGCATGGATACTATCAAGTACCGCAGCTGCCTCAGCAAGATATGCAGTACATGCAGAATAGCTACGGCACAGCCCCAATGCCTGGCAATATGCCCCCACACTAATAATCAAAGCGCTTTGTCCGTATGGACAAGGCGCTTTTTTTAATTCTTCTGAAAGGAAAAGCAATACATAATCTCAGCGACTGGATATTAATTGAGAATGATTATCATCTATACTATAATAGGATAAAACAAGTTACAGTCTGAAGGGGTGGCCGTCAGCATGGAAGAAACGCAATATTCGCTGTTTGGGGTACACTTTATCAAGCTTGGTCATACCGAAGAGACTGCCGGCGGATTCATGGAAACACATACCCTGTTATTGGTAAGTAAAGGTTCTGGGGATTTGTATTTGAATGGAGTTAGGCATCGCTTGAAAGCGAAGGCGATCTGTTATTGTCCGCCGGGGACGATTGCCGACATACGTCGGACGCCAAACTCGTCGGTTCCGCTCGAGCTTTATGAATTGCGATACGATGTTTGGGAGTTCAAGGAGCGGACAACAAGCCGAATCATATACGGCAAGCGAATCTCTGCATTGATGGACACCGGTAAGCTTCCCGTCGCCGCTACTCACGAGGCTCTTGTTCTTGTTCAAGAATTATACCAATTCAAGCAAATTCCCGGAGTCAGCAGCGGGAGACTTGCTGCTGACCTTCGCATAGATGCGGTATTTAAACAACTGTTGGGTACGCTGCTGCAGTCAACCGACGATGTGGAGCGGGAAGAGGATTGGCTGGAGCGTATGAGAATTGTGGTGGATTATATGGAGAAGCATTTCGCCGAGGCGATAACCCGTAACGACATGGCAAAGAGGGTAGGATTAACCCCGGAACACTTCTCTGTATCGTTCAAAAGAGCAACGGGATCCGGCTTCTCGGAGTATCTGACGCGGCTCCGCCTGGAGAAAGCCAGGGAGGAATTGCTTAGCGGCGACGATCGTAATCTCGATCGAATCGCGCGGGAAATCGGCTACCAGGACGGTTTATATTTAAGCCGGAAATTCAAGCAGTATTTCGGCTACTCTCCTCGCGATTATATCCAGCGTCCGAAGCGTATTGTGGCCCTGCAATATGTGGGTCATTTGCTGGCGCTTGGACTTACGCCCGCTGGAACTTCGACCAATCTGCTGCGTGCCCGTCCCTATGTCGGAAAGCTGGGGAATGTAGAGGATGTAGGAGATGCTCGATCGCTCCAGACGATATCATCGTTGCAGCCCGATCTGATCGTCACGTCCGGACCGAATAGCGAGCCCTTATCCCAGCTTGCTCCAACCATTTCACTTCCTTGGGGACAGGAAGACCCGCTCGACGAACTGCTGCGATTAGGCAGAGCACTCAACCGCGAACGCGAAGCGAAGAACTGGATTGATGGATTTCGAGCGAAGGAGGAGCAAGCTGCTGTTCAAGTAGCTAAACTGATCAGTTCACATGCTACGGCTGCCGTGTTTGAGTTTTGGGCGGATCGGCTATGGGCGGTTAATATGGCGTATGGAAGAGGCTTGCGCCATTTATACCAGACGTTCTCGTTTCGGCCACCAGAGCCGCTTGCAGAACACGTATTGGGTGAGGGAGTCGGCTTGGAGTTAACGCCGAACATGCTGGCTGCTTATGCCGCAGATTATATGTTTGTAACCATCTGGGAAGGGGCTGGAGGTGCAGGCTATGCAGAACGTGTCATGAACAGCAAGGAATGGAGAAGCTTGCCTGCCGTTCGAAACGGGAATGTGTTCTTTCTCGATCTGGAGCTATTTAAATATAATGATCCGCTTGCTTTGCAGCAGCAATTGTCCATACTCACCGAACTTCTAACAAATGTCCATAGAACCGCTTACGGAACGCAATAGACTCGTGCAACCCTTGCCGTTATCATGATAATAATGATAATCATTATCAACACGATGGAGGGTTCAAAGATGTGGTTGCTTAGAGGATTGATGTTGTCTCTGATCGGAGGTATGGTCATTGTGCTGGGAGCCTGCGGAGACACGCAGCAGCAAAGCGAAAATGTCGTAAACAATGGCGACCAGCAAACAGGGGCAACACGTAAATATGAAACGGTCATGGGCGAGATCGAGATTCCAAAGGACCCGAAGCGAATTGTCGCCACGCAATATCTCGGCCATCTGCTGACCTTGGGAGTTAAGCCAGTCGGCGCCGGAACGGCCAGCCTGAATCAATATTTTTTGCAGGATCTGACCGATGGCATTGAGGATATCGGCGACGATAAGGCGGCGCTTGAGAAAATTGTGTCTCTTGACCCCGATCTCATTATTAGACCTTCCGATAAGAACTATGAGCAATTCGCCAAAATCGCACCAACGATTGTTATTCCCTGGGGAGCAAAGGATCTGTATGCCGAGCTGCGTGAGTTCGGAGAATTCCTCGGGAAATCGGAGGAAGCGGAGGAAGCGATTCGGCATTATGAGGAGAAGCTTGCAGAGGCCAAGGCGAAGCTGGACGGAATTGTGAAGGAAGGAGAAACGGTTGGTGTCTATGAGATTTGGGCGAAAAATTTCTGGGTTGTAGGTGAGAGCTTTGGGCGCGGTACTCGCAATCTGTATTCGGGTCTCGGCTATCAGCCGCCAGAAGCCGTGAAAGAGCAGATCGTAAACGGAGGAGCCGGTCTGGACATTTCCTTGGAATCACTGCCGGAGATGGCCGCGGATTATATGTTCGTGACGGTCTACGATGCGGACGGAGGCGGGGATCGTGCCAAGGAGATTTTGGAGAGTGCCATCTGGAAGTCCCTTCCGGCTTACAAAAACAATCGCATCTACACATTGGATATCAATCAGTTCTCGGCAGGCGATCTCATCTCGCTGGAGAAGCAATTGGAGATCCAGACGATGCTGCTGCTTGGCAACGGGAAGTAGCTGCATAGCGACAAAGTGTCAATCTGATATTCATACTTATTCATTTACAAAAGGTTCTCGAAATGCCGGTCAGATGCAGTCGATAAAGTCTCGGAGGCCAAGGGACAGATAGGCTTAAGAAGTCGCGATTCTTGCGGCTTTTTTTAGTGGTAAAAAAATGACTTAATCTCTAAATCCTATGTATATGCTTGGTTTCTTGGGCGTTTGGGTATTGTGGAGGATCTTCTCACTTTGTTAACAACTTTAAATCGTTTATAATGATTAGATAATAGTAGGTATTTTAATCTATCAATATTTATAATAGACTATAATATGGTGATAATTGACACAAAAAAAGGTGTGTTTTCAGAGGGCGCCTTGCTTTTTAATGACATTTTTAGCAGGGATGTCTATCTTTTTTCAAATATATGGGATAAGGAAGGTTTATAATGAGCAACATGGAGAAAAAAACAGACGTTATCTTAATCGGTGCCGGCGTCATGAGCGCAACATTGGGAGCCTTATTGAAAGAGTTAGTACCTGAGTGGGAGATCAAAGTGTTTGAGAAGCTCGCAAGCGCGGGGGAAGAAAGCTCCAATGAATGGAATAATGCGGGGACCGGCCATTCCGCATTGTGCGAGCTTAACTATACATCCGAAAAACCTGACGGATCTATAGACATCAGCAAAGCGATTAATATTAACGAACAGTTTCAGGTTTCAAGACAGTTTTGGTCTTATCTGGTGAGCAGCAATCTGATTCGCAATCCGCAGGACTTTATCATGCCTATTCCTCATATGAGTTTAGTGCAAGGCGAAAAAGATGTGGCTTTTTTGAAAAAACGTTTTGAAGCGCTGTCAAACAATCCACTCTTTCAAGGGATGGAATATTCCGAGGATCCGGATCAGCTGAAGGAATGGATTCCGCTTATTATGGAAGGGCGTACATCGAATGAGCCGTTAGCGGCAACCAAAATCGACTCCGGGACGGACATTAACTTTGGCGCTTTAACGCGCATGCTGTTTGACCATTTGAAAAGCAAAGATGTCGAGATCAATTACAAGCATAGCGTCAAGGATATTAAACGTACACAAGATGGTTCGTGGAAAGTGAAAGTGCATGAAATCGAGCACGGTAAAACCGAATATCATACGGCCAAGTTCATCTTTATCGGCGGCGGGGGCGGAAGTCTGCATTTGTTGCAAAAAACCGGTATTCCCGAGTCCAAACATATTGGAGGATTCCCGGTAAGCGGACTATTCATGGTATGCAAGAACCCGGAAGTGGTAGCGCAGCATCATGCCAAAGTATACGGAAAAGCCAAGGTTGGCGCTCCTCCGATGTCGGTTCCCCACTTGGACACAAGATATATTGACAACCAAAAGGCATTGCTCTTCGGACCGTTTGCCGGCTTCTCGCCCAAGTTCTTAAAAACGGGGTCGAATTTTGATTTGATCAGCTCCGTGAAACCGAACAATCTGTTCACCATGCTGGCGGCTGGGGTAAAAGAAATGGCATTAACCCGATACCTGATCCAGCAAGTGGTGCTATCGAATGAAAAGCGTATGGAAGAATTACGCGAGTTTATTCCGAACGCCAAAAGCGAGGATTGGGAAATCGTCGTGGCGGGCCAACGTGTACAAGTGATTAAGGATACACCGAAGGGTAAAGGAACGCTTCAATTTGGTACCGAAGTAGTTAGTGCCGCGGATGGATCGGTCGCTGCCTTGCTCGGTGCTTCCCCAGGCGCTTCGACAGCTGTTCACGTTATGCTCGAGGTATTAGAGAAGTGCTTCCCGCAACAGATGGAAGAATGGGAGCCGAAAATTAAGGAAATGATTCCTTCATACGGCATGTCTCTTGCGAAAAACCCGGCCTTATTCGAGGAAATTCAAGAATCAACTGCGGAAGCGCTAGGTCTAAGCTTAAAAGTACTGGTGCATAGTTAATACTAGATAGGTAGAAAGCGGCATTTAAAATACACATCGCGCAGTTAATGGATAACGCACGAATAAGGATAGTCCCATATACGTCTCGGCCAAATGGCCAAAGATCCAAGCGGTTCATTCATTGAACCGCTTTTTTACGTTATTTAACAGACAAGCATCACAGATATCAATATTTCGGATAATATTGAAAGTTTGCAGGATATTATGAATGGGCTAAGCCTCTTATAATGAAATCAAGAAATTGATAACACTTACATAATGATCATAGGAGGCTTATCCATGAAAATTACCCGGCATCCGGAGAATCCGATCGTAGTGCCTGGACTTTACGATTGGAGAAAGGTGACGGTATTCAATCCGGCCGTCATTATCGATAACGGAAAATTTTATATGATTGAACGGACGGCGGGATCCCTGACTCCCTGCAAAAACTACCTGGGTCTCCTGGAGAGCACGGACGGCGTGCATTTCACCCATGTGCTGGACGAGCCTGTCGTAACGCCGGACCAGCTGGGATTTCCTTACGGCAGCATCCAGGACCCGCGGATCGTCAAAATCGACGATACCTTTTATTTGAACTATGCATTGCGTCCGTGCGCCATGAACTATTACCCGACGGGAGCCGGCATTCCCGAACGCTCGATTCCCGAATATCCGGACGGCTGGGGCGAAGAGGAAGGCCATTGGCTGACGCGCTCCGGAATATTGACCTCCAAGGATCTCATTCACTGGGAATACCTATGCGATACGACGCCGCTAGATATTAATGATCGCGACAACATTCTGTTCCCGGAGAAAATCAACGGCAAGTATGTGCTGCTTCGCAGACCGGAAGAATACGTTGGGGAGGAATACGGAACCGAAAAAGCAGCGATGTGGATCAGCTACTCCGAAGACTTGGTGCATTGGGACGAACCCAAGCTGCTGGCAAAGGCCGAGAACAACGATTGGGAGTTTAAAAAAATCGGCGGCTCGACGCCTCCGGTGCGGACAGACAAAGGTTGGCTGGTGCTCTATCACGGCGTAGACCAAGATACGGTATATCGCGTAGGGGCCTTGCTGCTGGATTTGGAAAATCCGGAAAAAATCATCGCCAGAACACGCCGCTTTATTATGGAGCCGGAGACATATTATGAAAAGTTCGGCTATCAGATTCCGAACGTCGTTTTCCCGACAGGTAATGTAGTCAAGGACGGGCTTCTTTATATCTATTATGGTGTGACGGATACGGCGATCGCGCTCGCAACGGTTCCTTTGGATGAGTTGGTAGATTATATTTTGAACGAACCGCAATAACGCTGAGTTAAGGCGTGGCAGAGTAAAAATTGGTTTCTCTGTCACGCTTTCTATAGAACCCAACATGTAAGCGATACCATTAAACTGGAAAATTGTCAAGTTAATGTTATTAATATTGACGCCTGTTAACAAAATTGTGCATTATATATATTCCACCTATTCAAAATGACTTAAAAAAATTAGATGAAATCGTTTTTTTTATGGATATTGGGATCTGAAGCCCGATTGTATAATTAATATATCTTATATTGTTAAATATAAGAACATGATATGTAACATATAAAGAGAGGGGTATATCAAATGAGAACTTCTAAGAAGCTTAGAACGCTGCTGCTCACCGGAACAGCCGCGCTGCTGCTCATGTCAACCGTGGCCTGCGGTTCCGGAGAGAAAGATGCTGCCGAACCGGAAAAGGTTACCTTGAACATCATGCATCCGTGGACCTCGCCGAACGTGGATAACGAGGTGTACAAAGAGCGAATCGCCGAATTTGAAAAACAGCATCCCGACATCATCATCAAGCAGGACGGGGTAGCGGCAACCGAGTATAAAACGAAGCTGCGCACGCTGGCTGCCGCCAACAACCTGTCGGATATCAATGTCGTATGGCCTGGTGCCGATCTGGCTCCTCTGGTAGCCGGGGATCTGCTGATGCCGCTGGATGACCTGATGGACAATTGGAAGGATATCTTGCCGGAGGACGCATTGGCCGGGTTTAATCAGAACGACAGTCAATTTGCCGTGCCAACCAAACAAACCTTTGTGGATATTATTTATTACAACAAAGAGATGTTCGCAAAGGTCGGTTACGAGCAATTTCCGGCTACTTACGAAGAGTTCATCGATGCGGTGAAAAAGCTGAAGGAAGCCGGCATTACGCCGATATCCTTGGGCAATAAAGAGAAATGGCCGCTGCAATCGTCCTTCTTATCGATTATCGGAGACCGTTACGTAGGCAGTGATTTCTTGCAGAAAATCCTGAACAAGGAAGCCAAATTTACCGATCCCGAATATGTGAAAGCGATTGCCGTCATTGACGAACTCGCCAAGCTGGAGGCATTCAATACGGATGCGAACAACATGGATTCCGTACAGGGTCAGGATTACTTCATTCAAGGCAAAGCAGCGATGCATATCTCTTCTTCTACGGTTGACGGAAGAATCCGCATCAACAACGAGGAAGGGGACAAATTCGGCATTGCGCTCTTCCCGAGCGTCCCTGGCGGTTCCGGCGATCCGGTGAAAAGCGCGGGCGTCGTTCAGTACGGCATCTCCATTAAAAAAGGATTGAGCGATGAAAAGAAAGCGGCTGCCGAGGAATTTATCAAGTTTTTTGTCAATGAAGACTTATACAAAGATCTGATCAGTAAAGGCGTTGTCGTACCGGCCAACGTGGAAATTCCTGAAGATGCGAGCCCGTATCTCAAGGAAATGCTGGAGCTGACCAACAAGGGAACGGCGCCGGTGTTCGACAGTGTCATTCCGACGCAAGTTACCGACGTCATGCAGAATGGATTGCAGGCTCTGACCATCGGCAGAGGGACGCCGGAGGAGCTCGCCCAAGAGGTGCAGGAGGCTTTCGACAGCATGAAGTAAGCGACGAATTTCCATTGAGTCAACATTATGATGGCACAAAGAAAAACCCGGCAGCGGGTTTTTCTTATTAAAGGCAGAAAGAAAGGAGTTACGCCAATGCATACGCTTAAGCATACGAAATGGGCTATTTTCTTGGGCTTGGCGCCAGCACTCATTATCTATATATGTATTGCCATATTTCCCATCGGCTTATCGGTCTATTATTCCTTGATGAACTGGGATGGGATCACGCCTATGCGTTTTATCGGGCTGGACAATTTCGTAGATATTTTCAAGGATGATATTTTTTGGTTGTCGGTAAAAAACAACATCATTATCATGTTTACCGGGATAGCGGGACAGATCCCGCTTGGCCTGCTGCTGGCCCTGCTGCTGAATCGAGGACTTAAGGGCTCCAGTTTCTTCCGGACGATCGGATTCCTGCCCGTGGTCATCTCATCGGTCATGGTGTCCTTGATCTGGGGCATGGTGTACAACACGGAATATGGGATGCTGAACAATCTGCTTGGTGTTTTGGGACTCGAGAGCTGGCAGCAGAATTGGCTGGGCGATCCGTTTTGGTCCATGATCTCGATCAGCATCGCTTATATATGGCAAAACTGCGGACTGTATATGATTATTTTATTGGCAGCTTTGCAAAACATCCCCGATGAAGTCAATGAGGCGGCTGCATTGGATGGGGCGACTGGACTAAGCCGGATCATGCGCATTACCATTCCGATGATCCGGGGGACATTGCTCGTCTCCGTTGTCTACAGCATCAGCAATTCGTTCCGAGTGTTCGATCTGATCCAGATCATGACGGGCGGAGGACCGGCACATGCGACGGAGGTTATGACCGTCTATATGTATAACAGCTCGTTTATGAATATGAGATTCGGTTACGGCAGCGCGGTATCCGTTTTAATTCTGCTGTTTAGCCTTATCGTCATCACGATCGTAAATCGATTAGCAAGAGAAAAGGAATAGAAGGGAGAGGGAGGAGATGTACAGACAATCGAAATGGTTCCATTTATCGGCATACACTTTTTTGGGGATATTCGCTATTATTAATATAATCCCTTTCTTTTGGATGATCGTAGATTCGTTCAAAACCGAGCAGGAATATGCGGCGAACCCGTTCTCCATACCGACCGAGCTGCAATTCTCCAATTACGCTAAGGCGTGGGAAGTGGCGAATATGGATACCTACTTCCTTAACAGCATCATCGTAACGGTAGTGTCATTGATCGTGACGGTTCTTCTTGGATCGCTTGCGGCTTACTTTTTAGCCCGGTTCAATTTTAAGCTGCGCGGTGCGACTTACGCGATATTTCTGCTGGGCATGGTCGTTCCGATCCATGCGACCTTGATTCCGATCTTCTTGATCATGCGGAATCTGCATTTGCTGGATACCCATTTATCGCTGATTCTTCCTTACACAGCCTTCCATTTGTCGTTGACGATCTTTATTCTGGAAGGCTTTATGAGAGGATTCCCGAAGGATCTTGAAGAGTCGGGCGTCATGGACGGCGCGGGTGTATTCAAAATTTTCTGGTCGATTATTTTGCCGATCACGCGCCCTGCCATTTCAACCGTCGTGATTTTGAACTTTATCTATAATTGGAACGAGTACTTGTTCGCACTCGTCTTGATCAGTTCGTCGTCGCTGAAAACATTGCCGCTGGGGCTCGCCAACTTTGTCGGCATTGAAACGGCCAGCCTGACGCTGCAAATGGCTGCCCTGACGATCGCGCTTATACCGATCATTATTTTTTACCTGCTCCTGCAAAAACAGCTTGTTAACGGCATGACGGCAGGCGCAGTAAAAGGCTAATCCGGTTACTGTTCAACATCATGATGACATCGAAAGAGGGAATGGGCATGCGTAGCGGCTTTGGCTGGATCGGGAATTATGGTCTGAAACAGAAGGCTCTGGTCATTTTCCTCTTTTTTGTCATTCTGCCGACGCTTGGGGTCGGCGTCCTGGCCCAAGACAAGCTGAACGAAGTGCTGCGCAGCCAATTTATCCAATCAAGCCAGCGCAGCCTTGAGATCGTAACGAACCAGCTGGAAGAGCAAACGACCATGATTGAGGATATTGCCGATTATTTGATCCTCAGCAACGACATGCGCCAATATTTGCGTCTTGATCCACCGCCAGAGAGCGGGAGGGCAGAGCAGTTGAAGCAAAATCTCGAAGGATTTCTGACGTTTCAGTTGATGTCCAAAAACTATATCAAATCGATATCCATCACCGGCTTTAACGGCAATTCCATTGAGATGGGCGAGCCGATTCACGGCAACGAAGAGTCATGGAACCGCCTTGCGGACGAGCAGAAAGGCGGGATCGTATGGAGCAACGGGTATCCTTCAACCAGCGGTTGGTATGGAGAAGTGAGCCTCGTGTCCTTGTTCCGTGTACTGAACTCCTACGACGAGATCACGCTGCCGCTTGCCCAGCTCGTGATCCGTATGGATGAAGCCAGTATATTCAAACAGCTTCAACGGGGCTTAACGCGGGACGAAGGGATGGTATTCATCGTGGATTCCGATGGACAGCCTGTTCTGCCCTCCAAAGACAGGTTTCCCTTGAATATCGGCGATGAGGCAGCGTTTAAGGATATCGTGACCGCAGGGACGATGGGTACTTCCACTTATCGTTACGACGGGGAATCGTATTTGACCTTTCATCAACGGATGGAAAACACCGACTGGAATATCGTTTCCATGGTGCCCAAGGCTGCGCTTGATCAGGATCTACGCGGCGTAACCATATTGATGCAGTTCATTCTTGTCGGGATTCTCCTATTGGGTTTATCGGCCTTGATCGGCTTCCACTATACGATCATCAGGCCGATTCTGCGCTTGAAGATTGAGACCAATCGCGTAAAACTCGGCGATTTCTCCGCGAGGGTACCTATTCGTTCCAAGGACGAGATTTCCGAACTGAATCGCAGGTTTAACGATATGGTATCCACGATTCAGGAACTGATCGAGCATAAATACAAGCTGGAACTGCGGGAACGCGAATCCGAGCTGCGTTTGCTGCAGGAGCAGATGGACCCGCATTTTCTCTATAATACCCTCGATATGATCCGCTGGACTGCCAGGCTGGAGAAGGCCAGCGAGTCCAGCCAGCTGATCGAAATTTTGTCCCGATTCCTGCGTTCCAGTCTGAACAATGGTCATTACGAGACCAGTCTCGCAAAAGAAATGGAGTTCGTACGCTCCTATTTGTATTTGCAGCAGAGGCGGCTGGGTCAAAAACTGAAATACGCGCTTTATATGGAATATGATCTAGCGAATTCGCTTACTTTGAAGGCTACCATTCAGCCTTTGGTTGAGAATTTTCTCAAACATGGCATAGATCGGCGTGAGCCGGCAGCCAGAATATCGGTCATCGCGTATAAGCGGGAGGATGAGATTTGGATCGACGTGCAGGATAACGGGCGCGGAATGGACGATGTTACCTTAGAGGAGGTCCGGGAGTCTCTCCGTAACGGGGTGCAAACCGGTCACAATCGAGGTGCGCTCTGCAACATTCATGAACGTCTTTACCTATTTTTCGGAGAACGCTACGGTCTGGAAGTAATCGAGGCTTCAACGCAAGGTACCTTGATTCGCCTCAAGCTCCCACATTCTGAAACCTACGGTGGTGAATCGCATGATGCAACACGATAAGACAGTAAAAATGCTCATCGTTGACGATGAACCCGTGATCTGTCAAGGCCTGCGCTATACTATTGATTGGGCGGATCATGGCGTCGAAGTCGTTGCGGAAGCCTATGACGGCAGTGAAGCGCTGCAGGTAGTCCAAGAACAAGAGATTGATTTGGTTCTGACGGACATCCGGATGGAGGGAATGGACGGTCTTCAGCTTACTAAGGAGCTGAAGCGCTGCCACCCCCAGATTCGGGTCATCATGATCAGCGGTTATGAGGAATTCGAGTATGCACGCCAAGCCATCAAGCTTGATGTAACCGATTACTTATTGAAACCCGTCGATATTGAAGAATTGGTGGCGGTCGTGGCTGGAATCGTGGAAGACGTTCGCCGGAAGGATACCCGTCTCGATGGTTCAGTGAAGGATGCCGAGCTTTGGCTTGCCGAAATGGCCGCGCCGTACGAAACTTCAATAGCTAAGCCTGTGCCTCCATATCTACTAACCAGTGCCGAGTATAAACTCATAGCCACGCAGCTGGAGAAGTTCTCGAACCTCGCGGCTTCCGTGACCGAACAGGATTTTGCGATACTTCAGCAATTGTGGCTGCATACCATACGTGATAACCTGGAATCATGCGGAGTCCGTCACGTATCCGTATTCGTGCATAAAAATTTGCTGATGACCCTGCTGATGACGGATCAACCGCTATTGAAAGGGCAGTGGGATGAAATCCTGCAAAATATGCTGGATTCTTGGCCGAAAGAGCATCGCATGTATTGTGCGGTATCGGAGGCCTACGCTTCCTTGGATCAAACCGCAGCCATGTGTTCGGAAGTTCGAAACCTGCTGCCTTATCATGCTTTGGATAACTGCCCTATACTGGATTGCGCTTATAAGACCAAAGTGGATAACAGCCGGGCGCTGCGCGATTTTGACAGTGCGGACATGATCTCGAAGCTGACCGTGGCGTTATTTAAGCAGGATGCTGATATGCTGGAAGAGCTTGTGGGCGGCATGTTCCAATTTTTCCGCGATCAGCGCTATCTATTGACGGATATGGTGAAGGTCTGTGATGAATTGTCGATCATGCTGCGGCAGCGCCTTCGGCAAAGCGGGTTGACTCAGCTTGAGCATGGTCTGGAAAGGACGTTCGATCTGGATGTATACAATCATGCCGATGCAATCCGGCAGGCGATATCCACGGAAGTGTTTGACCTTCTGCAGCTCATCGACAAGGTTGGCATCGACCGATCGTTCTGGATTATTGAGAAGGCCAAGAAGTATATGGCGGAACATTATCTTAGTGACCTGAAAGCATCGGAAGTGGCCGCGTATTTGAAAATTACGCCGAGCTATTTCAGCAATATTTTCAAACAAAGCACGGGAAAAAGCTTCAGCGAATACATGAACGAATTGCGCATTAACGAGGCGAGAAAGCTGTTGTTGACGACGCAGGACAAGGTGTTTGAGATTGCAGATCGCGTCGGGTATAAAGAATACAAGTATTTTGTATCCGTCTTCAAACTGTACACGGGGATGACACCCAAGAAATATCGGGTCTTGAATATCAAGGAATAAGCATAATGACCAGATTGGAAGGAGAAAGAAAAAATGGATAAGTATCGGAATGCAGCGCTTCCCGTTGATGAGCGGGTAGAGGATTTGCTGTCGAGAATGACGCTGCGCGAGAAGGTCGGGCAGCTGAATCAGCACTTGTACGGCTGGATGGCATATCGGCATTGCGAAGGGACTGAAACGGAGTTTGAACTAACCGAATTATTCAAAGAGCATGTCGAGTGGGGAGCAGGCATGGGGGCGTTGTACGGACTCTTCCGGGCGGACCCTTGGTCTGGAGTGACCTATGAGAACGGGATTCCTACGCAGGACAATGCCAAGGTAGCGAATGCCATACAGCGCTATGTAATCGAACATAGCCGGCTTGGCATTCCTGTCCTTCTCTCGGAGGAATGTCCCCATGGTCATCAGGCGCTAGACGGAACGCTTCTGCCCGTTAATACGGCCATCGGATCGACGTGGAATCCCGAATTAATTGAACGCGCCTATTCCCATGTGGCCTCCGAAATCCGCAGCCGCGGGGCTCACATCGGCTTGGTGTCGGTACTGGACATCCAGCAGGATCCGCGGTGGGGACGCTCCGAGGAGTGTTACGGGGAAGACCCGTACCTGGCTGCGCGGATGACGGAAGCGGTTGTGCACGGCATGCAGGGACGAGAGCAAGAAGAGTGGAAGCACCCGGACAAGGCGGCAGCCGTGCTCAAGCATCTGTGCGCTCAGGGAGCAGGGCAGGGCGGTCGCAATGCAGGGCCGGTTCCCGTTGGCGAGCGGGAGCTTCGCGAAATTCATCTGCCGGCCGCGCAGGCTGGGATCAAGGCTGGTGCGGCTGGCGTCATGGCGGCCTATAATGAGCTCGACGGCATTCCGTGTCATGCCAATAATAAGCTGTTAACCGGTATTCTGAGAGATGAATGGGGATTCGATGGGATTGTCATGGCGGATGGAACGGCCATCGACCGATTGGTGTCCATAACTGGAGATTATGAGTCGGCGGCAGGACTTGCCCTGTCATCCGGGGTTGATCTTAGCTTATGGGACAAGTCGTTCACCACGCTTGAGCAAGCGGTGAAACAAGGGAAGGCCGATATGGAGTACATCGATCGGGCGGTGGCTCGAGTGCTTCGGCTTAAATTCAGACTGGGACTGTTCGAGCACCCATACATAGACGAAGGCTTGGCAGCTGCAACCGTCAATAATGCTGCCGCTAAAGACTTGAATGCATCCGTCGCGAGAGAAGCGGTTGTGCTGCTCAAGAACGACTCAAACATACTGCCGCTGAATAGCGGCCGGATCAAACGACTAGCGGTCATCGGCCCTAACGCGGACAGGCTTTACAACCAGCTTGGAGACTACACCAGCGTTCAGCGCGAGGGCAGCGGAGTCACGGCGCTTCAAGGCATTCGGATGGCTGCACCCGCAGGCACGGACATCGTCTTTGCTCCCGGATGCAGCGTACGAGGCATGTCCACGAATGGAATACCCGAGGCCGTTGAAGCAGCCCGTTCCGCGGATGCGGTCGTTCTCGTACTTGGCGGCAGCAGTGCCCGTCAATTCGGAGATACGTTTGATAGTAATGGTGCTGCCATCGTAGCTGAAGGGGATCCGACGGAAATGGATTGCGGGGAAGGCGTCGATCTAGCCGATCTCCGATTAGGCGGCATTCAGGAGCAATTGGTCCGGGAAATCCACGCGCTGGGGAAACCAGTGATTACGGTGCTCATTCAGGGACGTCCGCTGGCCATCGGCGAGGTGGCTGGGCTCAGCGATGCACTGCTGTGTGCCTGGTATCCTGGAAGCGAAGGGGGGCGTGCCATTGGCGAGATTCTGTTTGGACAGGTGAATCCCAGCGGCAAGCTTTCAGTCTCCATACCACGCTCCGTGGGTCAATTGCCGGTTTATTATAATCAGAAGAACGCTGGACAGCCTCGTCCCTATGTCGATATGCCGTCCAAGCCGTTATATCCGTTCGGATTCGGTCTTGGTTACAGCATGTTTGAATACGGGACTCCAACGATTTCTCAGAAGGAAATGACGCTGGAAGAGCTTCGATCCGGAGGCCGCGTCGAGGTGAGCGTGGAAGTGAGAAACAGCGGAGACAGGAAAGGACTTGAAACCGTACAGCTCTATATTCAAGGCGATCAATCAGGGATTACCCGTCGATTACGGGAATTAAAGGGATTTAAGAAGATAGCGCTGGAGCCTGGTGATGTAACCACCGTCACGTTCGAGCTCGGCTTCGAGGAGTTGGCTATTTGGAATCGAAACATGGAATTCGAAGTAGTCCCTTGTCGAGTCAACATCGTAGTGGGGGCCCATTCGGATTGGGAGAGCGGTGTTGTTCAGTTAAGGTTAAAGTCCTAAAACGAAGCTGAAACAAAAAAAGGGTTCTTATACATTAGCACGATGCATCGATACTTGGAGGCAGCATACAATGCTGTCTCTTTTTGTCGTGTTTGGTACGTTCGTTGACTAGAAGAAGAAATTGGGATATTATTTTAGAAATCAAGGAAAACATTAAAGTTTAATTATTTTCTGAACGAGGAGGTGTATCTATTGAGAGATCGAATTGTTGAGGCGGCAAGCCATGAAATCAAGAGAAGAGGATTACGCTTTACGATGGGTGACCTTGCCAAACGACTGGGTATGAGCACGAAGACGCTGTACGGATGGTTCCCTTCCAAGGATGTGCTGATTGCAACGATTCTTCGTGAGGCCATCATCGAACTTCAAGAAAAAGAAAAGGACATCATGGCTAATCCTGATCTGACGACACTCGATAAACTTAAGCGATGCCTTATCCTCATTCCGACTGATTTTCAGTTTATCGGATTAAACCTCATTACCGAGCTTCAGCGTTACTATCCTGATCAATGGAAGACGCTGGATGAATTTCTGAATAAACAATGGGACAGCATCACTGAACTATTTGAAGAAGGAATCAATCAAGGATTGTTACGCCCTTTTAATACCAAAATTTTTATTGATTTGTATGTTGGAGGCCTGTATCGATTAATTGAGGACTCGTCTGAAAATAAAAGCAGCATTACGCTTCAGGAGGGTCTGCGGGATATGGGAGAGATCCTGTTATCCGGTATTATCAAGAAGGAAGGTTGAACGATCATTCGTTCATTAAGGAGAAGAGAGGGCAACACATGAGTAAAACATTAAAAGGTCTGTTTTTATTTACGGATATCGGATTTATCGTGTATTGGATCGTCACTGCGCTAGCGTTAATTCCCAAGGAATATTTATATCAGGATTATACCAATGAGCTGTTAGTGGCCTGGAATTGGTCGTTCTTCCCGCTGGATATACTCATTTCCATCACCGGAATGTACAGCATTTACCTACATAAACAGAAGAATATAAAGTGGAGAAGCGTTGCTTTAATCTCGCTCATCCTGACATTTTGTTCCGGACTGCAGGCGATCGCTTTTTGGATCATGAAGTCCGATTTTGACATCATGTGGTGGGCGCCTAATCTGTACCTGATGTTATATCCATTGTTCTTCATCCCAAAAATGCTTGAGACCAAGGAGCCGTGTTAAGTCACGGCTTTTTGATTTTCGTTTTACTGGATGAACATTCGATAAAGGTTCACTGCCTACATCTTCTGAGTGCAAGCGAAAAAAAAGGGCTAAAGGACCATGCGGTTCGTCTAACTTTAAGTATTTTATACACGGGAAATTCCTGAGGTACATGGTAAACTCAATAGTGGATCCCCCATTTTCTGTAATGAAGCAGAAACTTGGCTGGAATGAAACGATGTTTCTGTATAAAGAGAGGAGGAAGATTTCCTTTACCATGGCAAAAATGCCCGCATGAACCTTGTCTTTCGTGCGTTTTCGGGGGCAGTCCAATTTCTTTCCTACTATTAATGGAGGTGTATTGATGGTTGACGTTCAAGGGTTGAGGCATATGAATAGGCATTTAAAAATGCTAACGTCCGCAATACTAGCAGCTCTCGTGTTTTGTTTGTCCGGATTGCCGGCATTCGCGGCGACTCCTGAGAAAACGATCAACGCTTCAGCAACGCTCGCCTACAACTTAAAGGGACTTAATCATAATGTGGCCGTTCAGAAGGCTTATATCGCGGATAAATATCTCTATGTCACGCAGCGGTCGAAGGGAACTTGCTATCTTTCAAGATTGCTCATTAACGGGAAAGACGCTACTTATGTAGATGAAATGACGGTTACGAATACCGGCCACTGCCAAACGCTGGATATGTATACGTACAATGGCATCAATTACTTTTACTTCAGTTCCAAAGCAGATCCTTCAACGGATTATTACTGGTCGCTGCAGGTAGCTAGGCTGCAATATTCGGCTGGCAAGACCGTGGATTATACGGATTTGCATCGCTTCACCTACATGAATTACGCCAATAAAACGGGGGCAAGGCTAGGTGAGACCTACCGAGTGGATGGCGGCGGCAACAGTACGCATACGGTGTTCCGCGTACAAACAAAAGAGGGGACCGTAACGTGGTCGATTTACGACACGGTCGCACTCAATAAGCTTCTGGACAGCAATGAACAGGTGCGGATGGACAGCGCAGCTGCGGTTAACGCCGCCGTTAGCAGCTTTACGCAGTCGGGCAGTGGGATCGTAAGGCCGAACGGATCCTTCCAGGGGGCCGATATGCTGGGGCAGACGAAAATATATACATCAGGCGGAGCCGAAGGCGACATCCCGCAGATTGCCATGATGACAAACGCAGGGACATTCAAAACCCTCGTGAACATCACGAATGTGGGAAACCATGAAATCGAGGGAGTGCAGACAAAGAACAGCAACGTTTATTTTACGATTGTGACGGACCCGGTAAACAAAAAAGATACGCAAAAAGTGTATTACGTTCCGGATAGTATATTTAATTAACATCCACTGAATTAGCCTCTGAGAACTGTGACATCAGTAAATTTATCATAGTTGGCATTCGACTATGGAAGGGAGATTTTGTCCATGAAAAAAGGCTTCGTTTCGTTTATCGCTTGCCTGTTGTTTGTTCCGATGTTTACAACGGGGGTGCTGGCGGCTGGAAAAGGGCAAGGCAAAGAAGTAAGCACAACGGTGATGTCTTACAATATCCACCACGGGGTTGGATTGGATGAGCAGCTAAGCCTGCAAAGAATCGCCGATGTTATCCGTGATTCCGGTGCAGAGATAGTCGGCCTTCAAGAAGTGGACCGGTTTTACGGGGAACGAAGCGACTTTCAAGACCAAGCGAAGGAATTGGCAGGTTTGCTCGGATATCACTACGCTTATGGTGCGAATCTAGATTTGGAGCCTGCGGAAGGTCAGACGAATAACCGCCAGTATGGAACAGCCATCATTAGCAAGTATCCGATCCTTCGATCCGAGAATGTTCTGCTGAGCAGTTTCGGGAAGGAGCAGCGCGGTGTTCTACACGCTGTCGTAAATCTGAGGGGGATCCATGTGGACGTGTACAACACGCATCTTGGATTGGACGTTACCAGCAGAACGGCACAGGCGCAGGAAATCATTGAACTTGCATCTGCCTCTGAGGGACCGGCGCTGCTGATGGGCGACTTTAACGCAGAACCAAACAGTTCAGAGTTTAAATTGTTGCTGGACAGCGGTTTATTCGTAAACAGCTTTCAGGGAATCGAAGATGCCTATACGTTTCCTGTAATCAATCCGTCGGTAACAATCGATTACATTCTGACCTCAGCTGCCGTTCAGCATTCAGATCAGCGCGTGATCCATACGGAAGCTTCGGATCATCTGCCTATCGCAGCCGAAGTAACATTCAAGCGTTAGGCCGTTTGGGTAAGCTTAAAGTTTAGGCTCGTGCAAGATATATGCAGGACATAACAATGGTCAAGAGGCTACCACCGGGCATTTGCTTGGGGTAGCCTTTTTCGTATGCGGAGATGAATCGATATTCTTCCCTTTACAGTTTTTTTACCGTTCTGTCTATATCCACAAAATAGGTTATGCTACGATACAAGCACAAGGAGGGAGCGTGCATGATCACTTGGAGATTACCGCTGGTTGCATTGATGTGCTTGTGCATAACCGTAACGGGGTGCATGCAAGGTGGCAAAGGGCAGGGCTCTGGCCGTATATTTTCGCACTCAACGGCATCAGATATGGCTGGTGCCCCAGAAAAGACAAAGCTGAGATTCTGGTCAACGGGGCGTCATGACGCGAATTATATCCAAGAGGTCATTCATCGTTATAACGAGGAGAATAGCGATTTTATTGAGGTTGAGATGACGGTGATGGCAGATGATTTTGCCCAATCGCTTGATTTGTCATTTGCCAGCGGGCAATCACCAGATATCTTTACCCCGATCGATCTCGCTGAAATGACCCGAAAAGGCTATGTGGAGCCGCTCAACCCATATTTAACGCCCGAGATCAGAAACAGGTTCGGGAAGCAAGCCTTCATCGAAGGATACAACGTCTTTGATCCATACATCTACAGCCTGCCTAACAGCGGATCAACCTTGCGTCTTATTTATAATGTGGAGCTGTTTAAGCGGGCCGGTATAACCTCCCCCCCGAAATCGCTTGACGAGTTGGTGGAGGCGGCAAGTCGGATCACCGAAATTGGAAAAGCGGACGGCATTTACGGTTTTGCCCTCCCCTATAAAATTCCTGCCAGCGCTCTCGGCCGGTCAGCGGTTCCGATCGCGGAAATAAGCGGAATCAGCGGCGATGGATATGACTTTTCGACAGGTAGCTATGATTTCTCAGGCTTTATACCGATTATAAGCGCATTTCGGACCATGATGGAGAATGGCAGTACGCTGCCGGGATCGGAATCTCTGGACATCGATCCGCTGCGGGCACAATTTGCCGACGGGAAGATCGGGATGTATCTGTCCTATTCTTCGGAACCCAGCATTTATAAGTATCAGTTTCCGGCCAAGATCCAATGGGGAGCTGCTCTTCCCCCATCGATTGACGGGACCTATAAAGGCATGATCAACCAGGGAGTTGGAGCGACAAGGTGGTTGTCGATTAGCAGCCAGTCGAAGCATAAGGAGGAAGCTTGGAAGTTTCTCCGTTATATGTATAGCGATGAAGTGCTGATTGGGTATCAGGAAGCCGGACTTGGCATTTTGTCCGTGGAGGCAATAGCCGCTAAAGCCAGAAAACCCGATATCGACGGCATCACCAGCTTCTTCCCAGGAGAGTATGACGGAATATGGCCTGCATCGCCTCAAGGATTCAAGCCAAAGGGTAAGGAGTGGGAGGACGAATTCGTAAAGTACATCATGATCGGCGGGGATCTTGATTCATTGGTTGAGGATCTGAACGCGCGTTACAACGCAGCATTAGATCAGGAACGGGCCGCAGGCAGAGTGGATATGAAAGCCATTCCTTCATTTGATCCGCTGCACCCTCAGGATGTCTCATGGCTAAGTGATTGATTACATTAACAAACAACTGCTGCCACAGCCGAAACATAGAGACGGAGGATGTTGATCAATGCTCTACCGACTATCGTTCAGACGCCGAATCTGGATTGCGTTTATGCTCATTGTCATTTTTGCGGTTACTACCGCAGGCGCGTTAAGCTACATGATCGCGGAGGAAGTTGTGAAGGACAATGCCTATCAGCTTAGTCAGGAAACGATTCATAAAACGTCGAAGGTGTTGGATGAGAAGCTGAATCATGTCACGCAAGCGGTTTACTCGATGATGGTCAATACGGCTTACCGAAGAGCGTTAGGGATGGACAGCAGCTACTCGGAGGCGGAGAATTACTATACCCATCTGTCCGGGCTGCAATCGACTTTTGTGCAGACCAAGCTGTATGAACCGATGATTGATTCTATTCTTATCGCCACGCGTGAGGGTGACTATTACCAGACAAGTCAGCAGCGTAACTTCTCCCATTCGTTCTATGATTCGGAGCTGTATACGCACATCAAAAGCGAGAAACGCAAATTATGGGTGGCCGGTCATGAGGACCGTTTCTTTTCCAGCAGGGAGAACGTCATTTCCTTTGTGATGGAGGGCATACCCTCCCATTACATCGAAGATATTTTCGTTGTAGCGAATGTCAAAATCGACTCGATTCGATCCTTAATTGCCTCGGAGGATAAAAATCGCAAGCAGTTTCATCTCTTGGCCTCTTCCGATGGGAGCGATGTGCTGCTAAACGATTCCGTCATCGCGGATACGCTGAAACATGAGCCTAAATACAGGGAGGCCTTAACAGCTGAGCAGGGTAGCTTTGAGTATTCGGATCAAGGTTATGAGTACCTCGTTAACTTTACCAAGCTGGGGGGAGTGAAGGAGTGGACGCTATTCAGCTTCCTGCCTAAATCAGAATTGATGAAGCAGATGGACAGCATTAAGCTGACCATTCTCGGGGTGATCACGGGATGCTTGCTTGTGTCGTTTGCTTTTGCGAATATGCTGACCCGATTGCTCATAAAACCGTTAAGCCACTTGCAATCACTAATGAAACGGGTGGAAATGAACGATCTTAACGTACGTTATGAAAGCGAATACAATGATGAAATTACGCAGGTCGGTTATCGCTTTAACCGGATGCTGGAAGAGCTTAATGAAATGTTTGATATTGTGAAGCAGGCAGAGAAGGAAAAACGTCAGTCCGAGATGAAAGCCCTGCAAGCTCAAATTGATCCTCACTTTCTATATAACACGCTGAACACGGTTTACTGGAAGTGCCAGCTGAATCAATTGGAGGATGTTCAGGAAATGGTGCTGTCCTTATCACAGCTGTTTCAGCTCGGCCTCAATCGCGGCAAGGAGATGACTACGCTTGCGCATGAGCTTCAGCACGTGGAGCAGTATTTAAACATTCAGCAAAAATGCTATGAAACGCTCTTTACCTACATGGTCGAGGTTGATCCCTTAGTGGATATGCAGCACCCGATCTTAAAAATCATGCTGCAGCCGCTGGTTGAAAATTCAATCCTGCACGGCTTTAACGATCGCAATGAGGGCGGCTTCATACGGATTCAGGTAAAGCAGGATAGCTCCTATCTGTACTTCATCGTTGAAGATAACGGTATGGGGCTGAACGAAAAGAATACAGCTGATCCACTCCTTCGTCAACCGGCATCCTCTGCTGGATCGGGTTATGCGTTATATAATGTCCGATTGCGATTACAGCTTCAGTATGGTAGCTCGGCTGATTTGCACTTGGAGAGCGAACCTAATGTATGTACCCGAGTTTCGATTATCATCCCCCTTTACCCACAACTCGAAGGGAGTTGACTCAAGCCGATGAGCGCAATTACGACAACGATATGCTTTATTGATGACATTCAGAGTGTCGTTGATGGCATATCCAAGCAAATCAACTGGGAACATCATGGGATATCCGTAAGCGGGACGGCAATCAATGGAGAAGACGGACTCCTGTTGATCACCTCGTGCAAACCGGATATCATCGTGACCGATATTCGAATGCCGAAGCTCGATGGTCTCGAATTGACCCGACGTGTCAAAGAGCTGCTGCCGCGCAGCAAGGTCATATTGATGACGGGATTCAGTGATTTCGAATATGCGAAGCAAGCGGTTCAGCTTGGGGCGTTCGACTTCATAACGAAGCCCTTTTCACTTGCTCATATCGAGGAAATTGTTGTAAAGGCCAAAAAAGAAATTGAAGCGATACGAAACCAAGAGGATCATATCGCTGAATTAGAGCAGCGGGTTCAGGAGAGCATGCCTTTCCTGCGTCAGGAATTGTTCACGTTGCTGCTGCATCATAAGGTGAACGAACAGGAGGCGGAGCAGCGGTGGGAATATGTAAAGCCGGATTTGGAGTCCAGGCATTTGCTCGTCATGATTCTTGAAATCGACGGATTTGCTGACAAGCATCGGGATTCACCGATGAAAGAACTGGAGCTTGCCCGGTTTGCATTGAAGAATATTACGGAGGAGACCATCGCTTTGTATACAAGGGGGATGGTATTCCGGGATTCGGCTAATCGCCTAGTCGCGGTATTGAATACACCGTTATCAGTTTCAGCGGCGACCATAGCGGAGGCGTGCTGTCAGCATGTCAGATTATATACTTCAATAACAATATCAATAGGAATCGGCAGCCCCGTAACGTATATCCATGAATTGAACTCATCGTACGATCAGGCTTTGCATGCCCTGTCATACCATTTCTATACCGGAGGCAACGCGGTGATTTCATATGAAGATATAGCTAATACGGAAATCTCCTTGCCGCGCAGCATACGGACCGCAGAGCAGGAAATGGTGTATGCCATACAATCCGGAAACGTCAACCAAGCCTTACTGACGCTCGATCATATCCTGACTGAGTTTACGGACAGGTCGCCGCTTCCGAAGCCGGAATACTTCATCAGCTTATACTATGAGCTGGCATATATGATGCTAAGGGCGATTCAAGATAAGGTACCCATGAATGAATTGTCCGATTTGAACATGATCGTTCGGGAAGGGAGGGTCAGCTCGGAGAGATCCTTAACGGACATGAAGAAGATTCTGCGTAGCATCGTGACGCTAGGCTGTGAACGCATCGAGAATCAGAATCGCTCCGCCGCCGCAAAAATCATCCAGGAAGCCATTCATTATGTGAAATCCAATTTGGATCAAGACCTCAGCATAAGTACTTGCGCGAAGGCAGTTCATTTAAGCCCCAGTTATTTTGCCGGCTTGTTCAAGAAAGTGACGGGAATGGCATTTAGTCAATTTGTCACTCAAGAACGGATGGAGGTGGCCAAGCGGCTGCTCTTGGAGGATCGGCAAATCCAGGAGATAGCAGAATTGCTTGGTTATGTGGAGCGGCGATATTTTACCGACGTATTTAAAAAATATACGCAGATGACACCATCGGAATTCAAGCAGGCGCACATAAGAAACAACATTTCATTGTAATGGGAGGGATATCGTGACTACCCGCATTGAGAATGCCATTGACTGGCCGGTGTTTATGTCGAGACACGATATGTTGTGGACGACGCGTCCGATCAGCTGGGATGAGGGGGCTTTTCTTGGAAACGGCACGCTCGGAGTGATGATCTATAGTGAAGAACATCGGGATAAACGGAATGTGCTGCGTTTTGTGCTTGGACGTTCCGATATAACCGCATCACGCCCGGGTGAACAGGCTTTCCCGGTACGCGTGCCTATTGGCGAGCTTGCATTGGAGCTGGAGGGTTGGATTTATCAGCCCTATGAAATGCGGTTGGAATTATGGAACGCGGAGCTCCGGGCGGTTATACCGACAACGAAGGGAGAAGTCCGAATTCGCGCGCTTGTGCATGCATTAGCGCCTGTACTTGTCTTGGAGCTCGATGCAGATGAAGGTGAACGCCATGCGAAGCTGAAGTGGTACGCCTATCCGGAAGTTGACCCTATTTTGAAGAACGCGGACGGGATCAATCTCAACCAATATATACCTGATACCACCGTTCAGCATATAGAATCCGGTGAGGTATCGATGGGGATACAGGAATATGGAAGCAGGGACGGCTGCACTACGGCTTGGCTAACTCACCGTCCTGACCAGTCTGAGCAGGAGATGGGAAACTCGCATCGCCAGATCTGCATCTTAACCGTAATGAATGGTACGGACGCATCCGTTCGTGATCAGGCGATACGGGAACTTCGGGCTGTGCCGAACTCAACCTCAGGCTGGGAAGCCTGGATTCATGCCCATCGCAGGTGGTGGCATCATTATTATCCGGAAAGCTTCATTTCCATACCGGATCAGCAGCTGGAAAGCTTTTACTGGATACAGATGTATAAGCTTGCGTCTGCGACCCGGGCGGACTCCTTCCCTATCGATAATCAGGGGCCGTGGCTCACATCGACGCCATGGCCTGGACTATGGTTCAATATGAACGTTCAGATGAGTTACTCTCCGATCTATACGGCCAATCGCCTCCATCTGGGCATGTCGCTGATTCGTTCTTTGGAGGGGCATCAGGATCAACTGATCCGTAATGTTCCCGAAGCTTACCATGCAGACTCGGCAGGACTTGGTCGAAGCTCAAGCTATGATCTGGACAGTCCGGTCACGGATGAGGTGGGGAATTTAACTTGGGTGATGCATAACTGCTGGCGTCATTACCGTTATGCCATGGATGATCAAATGCTGCGTAGCCTGGTATATCCTCTTCTGCGTCGCAGCGTGGGTTTATATTTGCATCTTCTTGAGGAAGGGCAGGACGGCCGACTACACTTACCTCCCACAGTCTCACCGGAATACGGGTCCTTTAAGCAGGTGAAGACAGCTGATACTCATTATGATTTAGCGCTGCTGCGCTGGGGATGTGAAACGTTAATCCGCATGTCGGATCAGCTTGGTGTTTATGACCCGCTGCATGATCGGTGGCGGGAAGTGCTCGAGCGCTTGGTACATTTTCCGGTCGATTCATCCGGTTATATGATCGGCGAGGGTCAGCGTATGGAATTCGGGCACCGTCATTTCAGCCATATGCTGGCGGCCTTTCCACTGCATATCGTCGGCGATACCGAAGAGGAGAAGGAGCTGATCCTTCGGTCGCTCCGGCATTGGATCGGCCTTGAAGGAGATTTGCGCGGTTTCAGCTTTACCGGAGCCGCCTCCATCGCAGCCAAGTTAGGTTTAGGAGATGAAGCTCTCGCGTATTTGCGAAGTTTAATGCATCTCATTAAGCCGAACACCATGTATAAAGAAGCGGGACCGGTCATCGAAACGCCGCTGGCCGGGGCGGAATCGATCCATGATATGCTGCTTCAGAGCAGAGGGGAGCGGATCTATGTTTTCCCTGCAGTCCCTAAAGAGTGGCCAGAGTCGGTATTCCATCAGCTGCGGGCAGAAGGAGGCTTTCTTGTTAGCGCAGCTCGGGAGGAAGGGCGCACAACTTGGATACATATTTGCAGTCTTGCCGGAGAGCCCTGCCGGATCGTAACGGATATGGCCTCTTCTGCGGACGACGACCTGGTTATTGACATCGGGGGAATCACGAGAAAATGTCCAATCCAGGAAGACGGGACGATCGATCTTTCTTTGAAGCCTGGTGAGGAAGCTTATATTTACAGAGCCCATGGGAGCGGATCCACTCTATTCCGCATCTCGCCTGTCCCTGCTGAGAAGGGCAAGTGCAATCTGTTTGGCAGTCGCAAACCGTGGAGATTGTATGGGATTCCCCAATAATCCGTAGATAAGCGTAAAAACCTGCAACCGTTATCGTCTTAAGAGCAGCCTTATCCCTATGAAGGCTGCTCTTGTTATCACAGGGGGCAAATAAGGGAGGAAAATCACATGTTCAACATCCTTCGCAAATATAATCGCAGCGTCATTGTGGCGTGGCTGTTCTCTTATGTCACCGTATTAATGGTGCCGATTCTGATCAGTTTTGTGCTGTATTCATTCTCATACCATCAAGTGAAGAGCGAGACCAATCGGGCAAACGAATTGCTTCTTCAGCAGATGGAGATGTCCATCGACAGCAAGCTGAAAAGTCTGGAGCGTTTAAGTCTGGAAATCGCGCTAAACAAGGGGATCTCGGCATTTTCCAGCGTGGAGTTACCGCTTCGTGATCATCAGTATTACGATGTGTTCAGCATATCGGAAAGCCTGCGAACCTATAAAAATGCAAACGATTCGATTGAGGATATTTACGTGATGTATTTGAACAGTGATACGGTGATTTCAACATATGGCCATACAAGCGGCAGGGGGCTCTATCAGCAGCTGAGGCAGAATGACGAAACCTCTTATGAGAAGTGGATGGGACTGTTCGAGCAAAGATATGTAAACGTTTACAAGTCTATGAAGTTTCAAGATGGCCTTCAGAGCTTCCCGGTGGTTGTATTTGCTCATTCCCTTGTGTTTAATTCCCCGGCACAGCCTCCAGCTGTTGTGCTGTTCTTGATCAAGGATTCGAAGCTCATCGAGAGCGTTCCCCGGCAAAAGGATGCCAGTATGTTCATTATCGATACGGATAGCCGATATATCGCTGCATCACGACAGAATCCGACCGGTCCTGCTGGCCTGAGTTATGAACAGCTTCAAGGAGATAGCGGAATGATCTATATGAACTCGGACGAGGGGCGGTTCGCCGTTTCCTATATCACGTCGCAAGTAACCGGATGGAAATATGTATCCGTACTGCCAGCGGCACTATTCAATGAAAAGATGAAAGATTTACGCCATCTGACATGGATCAGCATCGCCCTGAGCTTGTTTATCGGAGGGATCGTTACAGTATTGTTTTTACGCAGAAACTATATGCCGGTTCAATTGATGCTGCAAAGTTTATCCAAACAATTCGGTCTGAGGTTTGACGCGGGAGCCAACGAGTACTCGTTCCTGCAGGGGACGATTCAGCAGCATTTTCATGAAAAAGCAGATATGCAAACGGCGCTTCACAAACATCGCAATACAATACGAGCGCATTTATTGCGGCGTCTGTTAAAGGGGTACTCCGATCATGATCAGTCTCTCCATACCACGCTGCCTGCTCACGATATCCAGTTTCATTCCGACCGATCTGTCGTCCTGCTGATATCGATTGATCATTATGGCAAGTTTGAGCAGTTTGGCATTCGCGGACTCCCGGATCAGAAGCAGCAAATGCTTCATTTCATACTGACCAACGTGCTTGAGGATACGGCTTCCGATGAAGCGCTCGTGTTTACAACAGAAATGAACGATGCGCTTGCTTGTGTCGTTAACTTCAAAGCGAGCTTGTCAGAGGAGCAGGAGCAAAGTGTGTTGAATCGAATACTGGCTCAGGTTCGCGAATTCATGCGAAAGCATATTGAAGCAGAGCTTACGGTGGCTGTGGGTCAGGTTCATTCGAGTTTGCATGGCATTGCCCTTTCTTATCAAGAAGCACAGGCCGCACTTGAATACCGGATTGTGATAGGGAGCGGACAGTTCATCCCATATACGGACACTCTTTCTGACAAGAGTATGCAAACCCGTCAATTTTATTATCCTTTGAGTGTCGAGCAGCAGTTTATAGGCTTGGTGAAGAGCGGAAGTTACGACAAAGCAGAAGCCATTTTGGATGATATATTCCAAGCCAACTTTTCAAAGCACCCGGTTTCGGTACCAATCGCCAAATGCCTGATGTACAACCTGGCAAGCACAATGCTGAATACGCTTGAGGAAGTGAAAGCGGGCGGCAAGCGAACGTATGAAGAGCAATTCATCGATGCGGATCTATTGCTCGAATGCGATCATGTTCCGGAGATGAAGGAGCGGATGAAACAGATGCTTGCGCAAGTCTGTGAATGGATCCTGGCCGAGAAACGGAATCATCACCGTTATCTAATCGAAGATGTCTCGCAGTATGTCCAAGAGCATCTGTATGACCCGAAATTGAATATTTCAACGATTGGCGATGCTTTTCAGATGACCCCCTCTTATGTATCAAGACTGTACAAGGAATTTACAGGAGAAGCCTTGCTGGATAGCATTAACCGCCTTCGTCTGTCTAAAGCGAAAGAACTGCTTGTTCTGCAAAAGCTTACTGTCAATGAAATCGCTTACCAGGTCGGTTATTCGGATGTCAGCACGTTTTTACGAATTTTTAAAAAATTCGAAGGCGTGACCCCCGGGAAATATCAGAAAGCCGCACTGTAATCCGGATTTTTCATGAAAAACCATCGATTTTTAAGGAATTGCCTGCGATTTTAGATTTTGTCTATGGTAAGGGGCACGGGTTTTATTGAACAATGACATCGGATAGAGCATCATGCTGGCCTATCCTGCACCTTATCTTACAATCGGGGGAATGATGATGGTTCAACGTTTGCTGGTCAAAGACAGCTTGTTGCGAAATGTAAAGTCAGGACTGACCGCCATATTGTTAACAAGTCTGGTGCTTGCGGGATGTTCGTCGGGAAGTAAGAATGACACGCCGGATGCTAAGCCGAACGAGGCCGGGAAGGGTACAGCCACTGCAATCGGTTCATCGTATCCGCTAAATACAACCGAATCGATCACGTCATGGGAAATCTTGAACATGAATGCGGTAACCTTCTATTCCAACCTGGCAGATACGCCTTTTGGGAAAGCGCTTGCCGAAAAAACAGGAGTTCAGGTGGAGTATATTCATCCTAATGATCAGCAGACGGCGGAGCAGTTCAATCTGATGATTGCGTCCGATGAGCTTCCCGATGTCATTGAATACGATTGGACCGGACGAAGTGCGGGGTCTTATCCGGGCGGACCGGAGAAAGCCATTCAGGACGGTGTTATCCTGGAGCTTAATGATCTGATTGATCAATACGCCCCGAACTTGAAGAAGAAACTTGAAGCGGATCCGGCGCTTGATCAAATGGTCAAGACTGACAGCGGCAAATATTATGTATTTCCCATGATTCGCAATCCATCCGGGCTCGTCTTCCGCGGTCCCATGATCCGTCAGGATTGGCTGGATGAGCTTGGTCTTCCAGTTCCAACAACCATAGAGGAGTGGGAGAAGACGTTAATTGCCTTTCGTGACGAGAAGGGTGCCAAAGCACCGCTCAGTGTCACTTACACCGGAGGGAACTTTGAGATCCGTGATGCTTTCATCGGAGCTTACCGCACCTCAAACTCCTTCTATGTGGACGATGAAGGAAAGGTGAGGTATGGTCCCATAGATCCGCAGTATAAAGATTTTCTGGCCTTATTCCGCAAGTGGTTTGCGGAAGGATTGTTTGACAAGGATTTTGCGCTCACCGATACCAAAGCGTTGGACAACAAGATTTTGACCGGGCAGACCGGCGCAATGGTGCATCTTCTCAGCGGCGGCATGGGAAAATGGATGGATGCCATGAAGGGGCAGGATCCGAAATTCAAGCTGGTTGGCGCTCCATATCCAACGCTCCACAAAGACGAAGTTCCTTTTATTGGACAACGAGATTTTAAGTACAATCCGGGACCAAGCAAAGCCATCACAACCGCAGCCAAAAATCCGGAACTGATCGTACGCTGGCTTGACTATGCCTACAGCGATGAGGGCGCGATGCTCTACAACTTCGGTATTGAAGGAGAGAGCTATGTGATGGAAAACGGTGCTCCGGTGTATACCGATTTGATTAAAAATAATGAGAAATATAGTCTGCAGCAGATGGTATCGCAGTATTCCAAGCCGAATGGACCTTACGAAGCGGATGAACGTCGGAACTGGAATACGTTCCCTGAGCAGGATGAGGCCGTGAAGGTGTGGGCGAAGACGGATGCCGAGAAGCATATACTGCCTGGCTTCCTGACACCAACCGCCGAAGAAAGCAAGGAGCTTGGCAAGATTCTTACTGACGTAAGCAATTATAAAGAGGAAATGTTTGTCAAGTTCATTGTCGGCAAGGAGCCGATGGAGAGTTACGACAAGTACGTGGAGCAAATCAAGAAGCTGGGGATTGAACGTGCGGTTGAGATCTATCAAAGCGCTCTGGATCGATACAACAGCAGATAATGAATTGCGAGGGGAATGGAGCGGGCTTGCATCCCCTCGCTAACTTGAACCTTCAATAGACAGAACATAAGGAGTGAGCACGTCATGGCGAAACTTCCGCCTCCGACACGCACGTCAATTCCTTCTAACTCGGCAGGACTGGATCCGCGAAATTGGGGCTTGTTGAAGGACATTAGTAAAAATCGTTTCCTGTATATCATGTTAATCCCGGTACTCCTATACTTTGCGGTTTTTCATTATTTCCCCATGTACGGGGCGTCTATTGCCTTTAAGGAGTTTTCTCCACGTCTTGGCATCATGGGTAGCCCATGGGCTGGCTGGGAGCATTTCGAATCGTTTTTTAACGGCATCTACTTCTGGCGGGTCGTCAGAAATACGCTGTTAATCAGCTTTTATGAGCTCCTCTTTGGCTTCCCGGCGCCCATTATATTGGCGCTCCTGCTAAACGAGGTGAGGAAAACCGCATTCAAACGCACGGTTCAAACCATAACGTATATGCCGCATTTTATTTCGCTGGTCGTTGTTTGCGGCATTATTAAGGAATTCACAATGAGTGACGGGTTAATCAACGATATTTTGGCTTTTTTCGGATGGGAACGGGTCTCCCTCCTGCTGGAGTCTGAGTATTTCCGGACCCTCTTCGTAACCTCCGGAATTTGGCAGAACATCGGTTGGGGGACCATCATCTACCTTGCGGCCCTGGCCGGTATCGATCAGGAACAATATGAGGCCGCGAAGATTGATGGAGCCAATCGGTGGAGGCAGATGTTGAATGTGACTTTGCCGGGGATCATGCCTACGATTATCATCCTGTTCATTCTTGAAATCGGCAGGCTGATGAACGTCGGCAGCGAGAAAATCATCCTGCTCTATAACCCGTCAACCTACGATACGGCAGACGTGATCAGCTCCTATGTGTACCGGGTGGGGCTTCAGGAATTCAATTACAGCTTCAGTTCGGCGGTAGGGCTGTTCAATTCGGCCATTAATTTTACGCTTGTTATCGGCTCAAACTGGCTGAGCCGCAGAATGAACAAAACCAGCTTGTGGTAGGAGGTGAAGGGAATGGAATGGAGAGCTGGGAATCGATCGGTTGGTGAAAAGCTGTTTGATGTTTTTAATTACGTCTTGTTGACCGTAATCACCTTATGTACGTTATACCCATTGATATACGTGCTGTTTGCTTCCTTGAGCGATCCAACCCGTTACATGCAGCATTCGGGGATTCTATGGAAGCCGCTGGATATAACATTTAACGCATACCGTCTCGTGTTTGACAATCCGATGATTATACAAGGATACCTGAATACGTTTTTAATCGTTTCGGGCGGTTTGGTGCTCAATATCACGTTGACTGCGTTCGGAGCGTATGCGCTGTCCCGTAAGGGTTTGCGATATCGCAAGCAGCTAATGCTGTTTATCGTATTCACCATGTTCTTCAGCGGCGGTCTGATTCCGCTGTATTTTACAGTGAAAGGCCTGGAGCTCACCAATACGCTGTGGTCCTTGATTATCCCTCAGGCTATATCTGCTTTTAATCTGATTATCATGAGAACGGCTTTTGAGGCGGTGCCTGATAGTCTGGAGGAATCGGCCAAGATTGATGGAGCCAATGAATTCGTCATCCTATATCGGATCATGATGCCGCTGTGCATGCCGGTCATCGCCGTCATGCTGCTGTATTACGGTGTCAGCCACTGGAACTCGTGGTTTCAGGCTATGATCTATTTGCAGGATCGCTCCTTGTACCCGCTTCAGCTCGTCCTGCGAGAGCTGCTGCTTCTCAATGATGCAAGCTCCATGGCAAGCGGAGCGAGCGGAGGGGAGGTCGCCGTTATCGGCGAAACGCTGAAGCATGCAACCATTATCGTTGCGACGGTACCGATTCTGCTGGTCTATCCGTTTCTGCAGAAGTACTTCGTGAAAGGTGCCCTAATTGGTGCCATTAAAGGATAACGACAGGAGGATATGATGAGTAAATTAAAGATTCAACATGAACTCGAGCTGGATATGTGGTGGAATAGTGCTCGGTTGAAGGTGGACCGGATGCTGGCTAGAAAGCCTGAACTTGCACCCCATGCAGCGAAGGATGGAAATTACGACGGCTTGACCTTAGACAACTGGATATCGGGGTTTTGGCCGGGAATGCTGTGGATTTTTTACGATATGACTGGAGAGGCGAAGTATAAGGAAGCGGCGTGGGAGTGGGACATACGGATGGAACGATTGACCTTGGAAGAGAGTCGCTTCCATCATGATGTCGGGTTTCAGTATTTACCGACAGCCGTATTGAAATATAAGTTAACCGGAGATGCCGATGGCAGAAGGCGAGGACTTGCGGCGGCTAACTTTCTGGCCGGACGATTTAACTTGGCTGGCCAGTACATCAGGGCATGGAACAAGGATCTCCCGGGCTGGGCTATTATCGATTGCCTCATGAACCTGTCCCTCTTGTACTGGGCAGCTGAAGAAGGTGATGACCCGAGATTTCGCCACGTTGCGAATGCCCATGCGAATATGGCTTTGGAGCATATGATTCGTGCTGATGGATCCACCTGTCATGTGGCAGTGTTTGATCCGGAAAGCGGGGAATTGCTGGAGTATAAGGGATGGCAGGGCTATGCCCCGGATTCCTGCTGGTCGAGAGGGAATGCATGGGCGCTGTACGGGATGGCTAACGCTTACCGTTTTACGAATAACAAGGATTTTCTGTATGCCGCCGAGCGGGTAGCTCATCATTTTATAGCTTCCTTACAGGGGCACGGGGTACCGCCATGGGACTTCAGGGTACCGAATCCCGATACTGAGCCTCGTGACACCTCCGCAGCGGCCATCGCTGCTTCCGGATTGTTGGAGCTCGCTGCCTTGACAACTCCGGAAGTTGGGGCTGTTTACCGGACAGCCGCTGAGCGAATCGTCCTGGCATTGTCGACGGAGTATGCAGCATTTCAGGTTCATGAGCATGAGGGAATCCTGTTTGGCGGAACCGGCCATAAGCCAGCGGACACCAATATCAATGTGTCGCTAATTTATGGGGATTATTATTACGTTGAGGCTCTGGCGAAGCTTCGGGGCTGGGTTAATCGCGTATTCTGATTGGTTATGGTTAGGGGGCGTAAATATTCGAAGAGAGGTGAACGGATATGAAAACGTTATTAAACGCATTAAACCAACGGTATCACAGATCGATATGTATGGGGCTGGTTTTGATCCTTATGGTCGGAACACTGGTGATGTCGCCTTCAGAAGCCCAAGGGGCATCAAGTGATGCAGGAGGGAGCAGCATGAACCGAATCGAGAGCACGGTAACGGCAAGCAGCCACCAACCGGGTACGAATTATATACCCGGGAATGTATTGGATGGGGTATGGGGCGAGGACGCGGAGAGCCAGCAAAGCCGCTGGTCCGCATCGGGTCAAGGTCAATGGCTGCAGTTTGATCTAGGCACGGAACAAACCGTTACTTACGTGAACATTGCGTTTCTGAATGCTAGAGAGCGTCAGTCCAGCTTTGAGATATTAGCTTCGAATACTGAAGATTTCCAATCCAGCACTGTTGTTTTTGAACGACAGTTCAGCCGGCAGCTGAACTCGGAAGATAGCATCATGCAAACATATGTATTACAGCCTACGGTGAAGGCAAGGTATTTGCGGTTGATCGGATATGGCAATAATGCCAGCGGCAGCTCGGGTAACTGGAACAGTATCATGGAAGTAGAGCTTTACGGAGGGAAAGTGCCGGGTGAATCACCGGAAGAGGCGCAACCACCGCTTCCTCCAAACGCTGGCGAAGTGAAGGAAGAAGATGTAAAGCCTCCGGAAATGAAGCGCGTCTCGGTCAGCACGGCGGAACAATTGCAGCAGGCGCTGGATCAGGCTGTGGCTGGTACACTGATTGAACTGAAGGATGGGACCTATGAGCAGAACGGTCCGTTTGTTGTGAAGGATAAACACGGCTCAGCGGCCTATCCGATTCGGATTACCGGGAAGTCTGGCAAGGCAATTATTAGCGGTAACAGCTATATGCACATCGAAAATTCAAGTTATGTTGAGGTCAGCGGACTCACGTTCCGGAACGGGATCGGCGATGAGAATGGAAAACAGACCTTGATTGACCGAGGTTTGGCACAGCGGGCGCTCACCGGAGTTCATCCAGGGGTTCAGCTGGAAAGCTCCAGCCGAATTTCTATTTTGGGCAACACCTTTGCCTTGGATGAAACGGGTCAGCCCTACCGATTTAAAGCTCAAAACCGATATGTATGGTGCCTGCTCAATGTGGAGAACAGCTGCCGGTACAGTGAAGATCGGTATAATCCGAACGGAGAGGTATATAAGGGGTTAACGCCATATGAAGATCCGAAACTCATTACGGATAATGGCACGCACAGACATTACATCCGTGTTGAAGGAACAAGCAGCCATAACCGGATCGCTTATAATGATATTGGACCGAAGAAGGGCTTTGGCGCAGTCCTGATTTATGATGGTGAAGGACATAGCGGACAGCATATATCGCAATACGACGTCATCGAGTATAACTATTTTCACGACATTGGTCCCCGGGTAACCAACGGGTTGGAAGCCATCAGGCTCGGGCTTTCCAGTACCTCGCTCGCCTCCGGTTATATTACGGTTCAGTCCAATTTGTTTGACGGGTTTAACGGTGAAGATGAAGTGATATCGGTGAAGAGCAGCGACAATTTCATTCGGAACAACACGATTCGTCATTCATACGGCGGGATTGTGTCTCGGCATGGAAACCGTAACAGCTTCTACGGCAACCATCTGATCGGGGATGGGGTGACACCTGGCAGCAGCGGGTTTCGGATCTACGGCAACGATCATAAAATCTATAACAATTACATGGAAGGCCTTACGGACAAAGTGATTCGTCTTGATGGCGGAACACATGACGGCGGAACGGAAGGCAGTATGAATCCAATCGTTCGTTGGGGTGGAAACCAAGAGCAAACTGCACGGCTTGGCGATCTGCCTGCTGAACAAAGAACGGAACTTTTAAGGGGACATTGGCGGCAGTATAACGTTCAAATCTACAATAATACCATCGTGAATGTCGGCAATCAAACAACGACTTTCAATCTGGGCGGCAGAACCTATCAGCCTGTTGGGACAAAGATTTATAACAATCTGATATTTAGCCATGCAGGTACCATGTTTCATGAAACCGATGCGGTGATCCAAGCACCCGACCAGGAACGGGCTGTGTACAAGGGAAATATGCTCTCGGGGAACGCACCGATCTCGAACAATCCCACCGTGGACAGAGAGATGACCAAACAAGAGCTCCATTTGGTGCGCAGTATGGACGGCCTCATTCGATTATCCGTCTATAGCCCGGCCGTTGACGCTGCCCTGACTCCATTCGTTGCAGCGGACGACATGGATGGCCAGATCCGCTATATACCTGACGTGGGTGCAGATGAATATGCGCCAGGCAAGCAGCGAGCCAATCCCCCGCTTTCCGTCTATGATGTAGGCCCGGATGCTTGGGCGAAATGAAGGTGAGTATTCTTACGACTAACGTCAGCATCATTCCGCCTTCATCCCGATTCTTCGAACTTTGGACGTCACACGGTAATCAAAGGTTACGTTTTTATAGATTTCACCCCATTGCTCCGCAGATTTAACATGGCTTTTCCAATACGATGGTTTTTTGGCTCTTACCAATTCGCCGAATCCGAATATATCGGATTCTTTTTTTTGTGTCTTTTGGATTAATCCGATTAATAATTGTTTAACGGAATGCTCATTCTCGTGTGCAATTTCCTCTAGAATTTTCGTGCTGTTGACCGAGAGGGTATCTGTGTTTTTTTCTTCGATATTAACCTCTGTCAACGCCGTAATTGTAAAATGGGGAATCCCGTTCTTGATATCGACTTTAATTTCCGATTCCCGGTTCGTCGCATGGATCGTTACGACTTGTGAATCGTTCCCAATATGAATAATTCCGCGGTATCCTGCGGGACTAATTCCCTTGATGACCAGGTACCCGGCAATTTCAAACGGTTTTGTCACGCCTACCATTTTGGCCCCTTTAAAAAAAGCCATTCCGCTGATTTCCACATTATCTCCCTTCATGATTTTGATATAAGGCAGAAATCCTTCCTGGCCTTTCTTTGAAGAATTGCTCCAGAACGTCCCAACGTAGTTACTTGGAAATTTGCCTTGTTTTACGGCATCGTCCAATGTGGATGCTAGATACAGCGCAGGGACACGCTCCAATTTAGGTGCTGCCTGCATATGGTTTTTGGCCTTCCCTTTTGACACCATCAACCAGGCCATTCGGCGAACTTCCGCGTTGCGATGAAGATAGTCGTTCAAATTTTGTAATCCTTTTCTGGCAAACTCTTCTGATACGACAATGACGCGCAGATGGCCAAAAAATAATTTGCCTGATATTTGCTGCTGTAAATTCATCATGGCGTCGTCGACGGTGTGTCCTACAACATCAAGCACCCAGACCGTTTCTTGCTCGCCTTCTCCCGAACCGCCGCCTTCCCCTGGCCCGAGCGGTATTCTGCCGGGAAGAGCAATTTGAACGGATAGCTGGATTAATTCCTGTTTAGGTGCCGGGTATTTCCCGCGAAGATGAGATATTTCATCCTCTCGTGCCTCAGCATCCTTGTCAGCCGTATCAATCGATATTCCTAGAACGACAGCGCGCTCTTCAATTTCCATCCGATCCCAGCAGCCTGTCAGGAGTGAGCAGGATAGGAGAAGGACGATCGTGAATTTTACGTTTAGTTTAACGCTTATTCTTTTCCTCATTGAAATCCTCCTAAATTTGGTGAACATGCTCACTCACACCAGGGCTTTAACAAGTATGACACTTAGAAACAACGCAGTTCCGATCACGATATGAATCCAGCCCAGTATACGAGATACTTTCATTTCCTTGGTCATGTTCGATTGTTCATACTTATTTTTATCGATGAGCAGATTGAACATGCCGGATAACACCCAGATCAAGATGGCAACATCCAAATAACCGCTGTAAAGATTCCCGATCATTTGGACGCACCTCTTTTTTTACGCAGCATGGAGATGATAAGCAGCACTCCAGGATATACGATGGTTATCAGCAGACCGAATTTGGATATCAAGCCGTTCACTTCATTTAATTGAACCAAGCTTTGGGGCAGCATGGCCAGAACGAACAGAATGGGTAGGATGAAGAAGGACATCATCCCGTGATCAGCTAATCGGAATAACTTGCTTATCGAGTAAATCGTAAAGTAGTAGCAAGAGAACAAGGAAGTGAAGACAGCGGTTACCCAGACGGCAAGAAAGACCGCATCCAAACGTTCCAGTATATTGGCAGGCAATGAAGTTGCTTTTGCCAGCTCCAGCGTCGGCCATAACAGCTTCTTTGTCTCTTCCGCCCCAAACACGCTGACCGTTGCCGTGACGATTAATATATAGAGCACACCGGTAATCAGCATTGCCCATATGCTGGACCGCATCGCTCTTTCCGGTTTGCACATGGCAGGGATGACCATCATCATAATGAAGTATCCCTGGAACATAGTGGACAACGTAATAATGCCTGCCGGTATTCCTCGAATTTCATTCCCTAACACAGGGAGAACATTAATCATGTCCGCGTTTTTTAACGACAGGGCAACGATCAACAGCGCAGGTATTAGGATAAAGGGGCTGTAAAATAAGTGAATGTAAGCAAAGGTCATGATGTTTCGGCGTGAAGAAAAAGCAGCCAGGAGCAGCATGACCAATACAGTGACCTCGAGTGGCGTGTGTTTCAATACGGCTGTGACAACGACCTCTCCGAATTCTCTTGCAACAAGAGAGCATAATACAGCAAAGAAAACAATCGATATGAGGCTTCCGAATCTACCGAGCCATTTGCCGATAATAACCTCGCTATACTCGATGTAAGAGTCATTCGGAAACCGCATGCCAAGCCGGGTCATGAAAAAAAGTCCGACAAACGCTAGCAGCATTCCCAAAAAAGTGACTAGCGGAGCTCCTGCATCCGCGGCCTTCACGGCAGCTAACGGAAGTGCAAGAACGCCTACTCCAACGATGGTGCTGATCGTAACGGCAGAAGCCTGCAAGACAGTGATTTGGCGCTGTTCTTTCATCGTTAACGCCCTTTCTCGTCGTTAGGATGGACGGGATCCATAATATGGGATGAAGAATGATCCACCTGTTCCTTCATTTGATCACCCAATCTTGTTTTGTATATCGGATGGAGGAAGGAAGGCCGGTTCTTCATTTTCCACAACGGCCCACGGGTCAGGAGATCCCGCATGCCTTGAAAGTTGCCAGGCACAAATGGACTTAAGTACGGGACCCCGAACGATTTAAGTGACAATAAATGATTGGTGATCAAAATGATGCCAACCATGACGCCGTATAGACCGAAAATACCAGCTAGAATGATCAGCGGAAAACGAAGCAGTCGAAGAGCCAGAGCCGCATTGTAGGCCGGGGTTGCAAAGGAGCCAATGGTCGTTAAAGCGATAATAACAACGGTTATCGGACTCGCGAAACCGGCCGCTACCGCAGCCTGCCCGATGACGAGCACGCCGACAATGGATAAAGCTCCGCCGACCTGTTGCGGCAAGCGTATGGTTGCTTCCCTTAAAACCTCCATCGAGATTTCAATGACAAGCACTTCAATCACGGCTGGGAAGGGAACGCCGGCACGTCCGCCGGCAACGGCGACCGCAAATTCTGTGGGGATCAGCTCCGGATTAAACGAAATAATCGCCACATACAGCGAGGGAAAAACCAAAGAAAATACTAGAGCAACCAGACGGGACATTCGGATCGCACTCATCAGGACGAAGCGTTCGGTATAATCTTCAACGGTCTGATAGAACTGGCTAAACACCGTAGGCGCGATTAAGGCAAGAGGGGAACCATCAACCAGTATGGCGACTCTTCCTTCCAGTAGATTCGCCACGACTTTGTCGGGCCGTTCGGTATACTGGATTTGCGGAAACGGAGACCAATGGTTATCTTCGATGAATTGTTCCAAATAACCTGAATCCAGAACGGCGTCGATTTCAATGGCATCCAGCCGCTTTTGAACTTCTTTTATGATTCCGGGATTGGTTATGCCGTCCATGTAACAAATGGCAACTTTGGATTTGGTCTTCGTTCCGATCTCCATGGATTTCACTCGAAAATCCGGTGTTTGCAGCCGATAGCGGAGTAGAGAAATATTCGTTCCCAGGGACTCTATAAATCCCTCTCTGGCCCCGCGGATGACCTGCTCCGTCGCCGGCTGCTCAATAGCGCGCTGCGTGATCTGCCGTGTGTCAATGATTATCGCCTCGTCCAGCCCTTCAATGGCTACGACGGTTTGCCCCCTTAGCAGGTTGCCGGTAATAACGGAAATTTTCCTTTCCGAATAACCCTCGCTATGATAAAGCGTATCTTTCATTATGGTTTCCATTAACGCATCGTGCGGGAGGTTATGAACGTCGATATGGCGCGGCCCATATTTAAGGGGCTTCAAAATCGTGTTATTGATGACGGCATGATCCGTCATATCGGAGAAATATAACAATACAGCCGGATGCTGCCCGAACACTTGGAATCCATATACCATAAAATCGTCACTATCACCCAAGACTTGCTTGATTTCAGATATCGTTTCTTCCAGGTTCACCGATATGTCCATATCCTCTGAGTTCTTCCCATTCGGATTGGCAGAAATATTATCGCTATTGTTGGGTTGGTTCGAACCCGCCCATGTGGAAAATGACATTGTACCAACACCTCTCCTGATTCAACGGGGGTCACAGCATTTGGATGTTTTGCTTAAGTATTTCCTCTGGTTGTTATTTTTATCAATAAAAGCAATCTAAAATGTATTGTATTTAATATATGAATGCGATATATTGCATATAACAAACATGAATAGTAAGGATGATAAACTATGCCAGTACCTAAGAATTTTGTCTCTCCCGCACGGATGACCGCAAAGGAAAGAGCATTCTCTCAAATTCAACGGTGGATTATCGATGGCACGTTGCAGCCCGGCGAGAAATTGCTCGATGCTGAATTGGCAGAGTCTCTAGGCGTAAGCCGGACACCTATCCGGGAAGCTTTTCAACTGCTCGAAGTACAAGGACTCGTGTCCACGCACCCTGGGAAAGAAACAAAAGTTACGGCCATTGAGAGAGAAGATATCTTTAAGATGTATTCGACCATGGCTGCTCTTCAAGCATTAGCTGCCGAAGTGGCCGCTACCATTATTGTTCCGGAGCAGATTCAGCAATTGCGGGCGATGAATGCGGATTTTGAAAATGCCATGAAGAGCGGGCAAGCTTATCAAGCCATGGAGATGGATGAACAGTTTCATAACTTCATCGTGGAGCTCTCAGATAATCCTTATGTCGCTGCATATAGTGCTTCTCTACAGATGCATATCCGGCGGTTTAAGTACGTGTTCTTAAAACAGCCGATTGCGGCTGCACAGGCTTCTGTCGATGAGCATGCATCGATTATCAGCGCTTTCGAGCAGAAAGACAGTGAGCGGGCACAGGCCATGATGAAACAAAATTTCATGCGTCCGATGCAGGAACTCCATGAGTTACTTTAAATAGAGGGGAGAGGGAAGGATGACAAACAAAAAGGATTTACGCATTCGGAGTAAGGTAATCAGCGAGGGTGTCAATCGGGTACCGAACAGAGCGATGCTGCGGGCTGTTGGTTTTACGGATGAGGATTTCAAGAAGCCGATGATTGGCGTAGCCAGCACTTGGAGCGAAGTGACTCCGTGCAATATGCATATTGACAAGCTAGCCATAGAGGCCAAACAAGGGGTCCGCAATCATGGCGGAGCTCCGCTTATTTTCAACACGATCACGGTTTCGGATGGCATTTCAATGGGACATGGCGGCATGCTGTTCTCCCTGCCCAGCCGTGAAGCCATCGCAGATTCGATTGAGATTGTAACGGGGGCCGAACGTTTCGATGGTCTCGTGGCGATCGGCGGTTGCGACAAGAATACGCCCGCCTGCCTGATGGCGATCGGACGGATGAATATTCCCGCGGTTTACGTTTACGGCGGTACGATACAACCCGGGAAGCTCGAAGGCAAGAACGTGGATATCGTTACGGCTTTCGAAGCGGTCGGCCAATATCATGATGGAAAAATGACGGACGATCAGCTCCATAAGGTGGAATGCAGCGTCTGCCCGGGACCGGGCTCTTGCGGGGGCATGTATACAGCCAATACGATGGCCGCTGCTGCAGAAGCTATGGGGATGAGCCTGCCCGGTTCCTCCTCCACGCCGGCAATTTCACCTGACAAAGCAGCGGAATGTGCTGCGGCTGGAAGGCAGGTCATTTCGCTGTTGGAGCGTGAAATCTATCCAAGAGACATCATGACCAAAAAAGCGTTTGAGAATGCGATAACGGTCGTCATGGCTCTGGGCGGTTCAACCAACGCGTTCCTGCATTTGCTTGCCATTGCTCATTCGGTTGGCGTAGATTTGACGTTAGACGATTTCGAGCGAATCCGTTTACGCGTTCCCCACCTCGCAGACCTGAAGCCAAGCGGACGACATGCCATGCAGGACTTAAACGAAGTCGGCGGCATACCGGGCGTTATGAAATTATTGCTCGCCGAGGGACTTCTGCATGGCGATTGTCTGACGGTCACAGGCAAATCATTGGCAGAGAATCTGGCGGAAGCAGCGCCGTTACGGGGCAGCCAGGAGATCATTCGCCCCATCGATAAGCCGCTGAAGCCGAATGGGCCATTGGTTGTGTTAAGAGGCAACCTCGCACCTGATGGTGCGGTTGCCAAAATGTCGGGTATGAAGAAGCTGCGTTTTGTCGGACCGGCCAAGGTGTATGACAGCGAGGAAGAGGCAACCGAAGCGATCCTGCGAGATGAAATACGCAAGGGCGACGTGTTAGTCATTCGTTATTGCGGTCCTAAGGGCGGACCGGGTATGCCGGAGATGCTGTCGGTAACGGCCCTCATTGTAGGAAAGGGTCTCGGCGGGGAGGTTGCGCTGATAACGGACGGGAGGTTCTCTGGCGGCTCGCATGGGTTCGTCGTCGGTCACGTGTCACCTGAAGCACAGGTAGGAGGGCCGATTGCGCTGCTGAAGAATGGAGACATGATCACCATCGACAGCGAAACGCAAGAAATGACGTTCGACGTATCGGATTTCGAATTGGCTGCTAGGGCACAAGCATGGCACCAGCCTCCACTCAAAGTTTCCACGGGTGTATTGTACAAGTATGCAAAATTAGTGTCCTCAGCATCTAGAGGTGCGGTTACTGACTCTGCAGAATAAGGGAATGCACACCCTGATATATGGCTGTAGCTTAACAAGCTCTTGCGACTTCGCAAGAGCTTGTGTCATGATTACGCTGGTGTTTTGACATAAATAGATCAAAATGCTGGCAAAAAAGCATGGGTAGACTAAAAATTATGGCCAGGGTATGTTATGATTTTTAAATCATAATTTTTGCAAGCGCTATCATTATAGCGTACATATCGATTTATAATGCCCTGTTGGCCCTGTTCTTTACATCCAATACCAAGAAGGAGCAGACGATATTGGGAACATTCAAATCCAAAATACTCATTTACAGTTTACTGCTGGGATCCTTCCCGACGATTCTTATCGGATTCTTCTCTTATTTCATCGCCGCCAAAGATGTAGAGGAGAAGGTAAATGAGGGAAATATGCATCTGTTGAACCAGACCCGGATGAGGGTCGAGCAAGTGCTCGATTCCATGCAAAGAACCGCCCTGCAGTTTGAGAACTCTTCGCTGCTGAAGTCTGTGATGGACAGCAAGTTAAGCGGACAGGATTTTATTAAGGTCCGGGAACTGATGAAGGAAATGTTTAACCTGCAGACCCAGACCATATTAAATCAGGTGTATGTCGTTAATTTGAAGCATGAATGGGTCGTGGATTTAAATTCCCTCAAGCCGCTGGAGGGCTTGAACAAAACCGAGTTCGAGCGGTATTTGGATACCAATGAAAGCATATTCTGGGCAGCGGGCTCGGGAGAAATCTTGAAAACCGCGAATCCGGTGGAGACAGATCATTGGAACAGCGCCGAACAAACGGCAACAACCCTTCGGCTGGTGCATAAAATACCGCTGCTGTCGAAGAACGCGTCGCCGTCAGGTATTCTGATTCTGCAAATCACTGCCAAAGATATCCGGAGCATGCTGGAGCCCGTCAATTTGCGGGCCGCCCAGTATATCCTGAACGAGCAGGGAGATGCATTCCTGTCGCCAGTTCAGGATCGTGAGGCTTACCGTTCGATCAACAGAGAGGTTTCGGCAAGGATTCAGCAGTCCGATCAGCTCCAAGGTGCATTCCACGCAGAGAGCGAAGGCAAAAAGGTGAGCGTGCTGTATGCCAAATCGGATTATAACGGGTGGACTTATGTATCTGTCGTATCGCTGGATAAAGTGACGGACCAGACGAAAAACATTGCACTGATTACAGCCGCCGCCTGTTTCGGGATTATTGTGACCGTGCTGATTGCTTCCTGGTTTGGCAGCCGGAGGATGTATTCTCCAATCCGCAGACTCCATGAGTTCGCTACGAACGTTCAGCCGCAGCAGGCCGATGACAATCGCAAAGATGAGTTTGAGTTCATTCGGGAGAGCCTGACCTCACTTGCGGTTTCCAGAAACGAACTGGACAAACAGATGAAATCCCAAACGGTCCATCTGCGGGAGTTCTATGTCCTGAAGCTGTTTACTGAACAAATGTCCGGAGCCGATGACAAGTATGCTTCCGAACGCTACGGGTTTCCCACGGGCTGGGGAAGTCTCGGGGTGCTGCAGCTTGAGCTGGATAACCTTCAGCAGTCGCGGTTTCAGGAACAGGACCGGGAGCTTCTTCTGTTTGCGGTAAGCAATATCGTCTCGGAAACCTTGCCGGAAGAAGCCCGCTTCAGTCCGATCGTGCTGAATCATTCCCAAGTGACGCTGCTGACCTGTAAAGAAGAGGATGCCGAAGCCGGGCAAGCTTTGTTCTCTGAGACCGCTCAGCACATCAAAGCCAAGGTTCAGGAATACCTCGGGCTTGAATGCAGCATCGGCATCAGCCACCCGTTTAAGCAGTTGTCCGATGCGAAGCGTGCCTATAAAGAAAGCAGCGCGGCACTCAAAATGCGGTTTATTCTCGGGTCGAATATCATCGTGCGCTATGCCGATATGGAGGATCAAGCCAGTGCGGAGAAGACGGTGTACACGAAATTAAGGCTGATTGAGGATCAGATGATGCTTGCCATGGAAGAGCGCCAGCTCGAGAAGGTGGAGCAGCAGTTTCAGCGTTATTTGGATGAATTGCTGTGCAAGGACGGGCTTTATCAAGAGCATCATTTATTGCTGCTGCAGCTCGCGTCCAAGACCGTAAGCATAGCCCAGGAGCAGGGGCTGTCGATGCAGCAATTATGGAATGGCGAAGAGGAGCTGAAGCATCTGTTCAGGCTGCAGACCCGAACCGAAATTGCGAGCTGGTTCCACTCCAGATTGTTTAAACCTGTGATCGGGATTCTGGAGGATATGGCGGATAAGCAATTCGTAAGCATTACCCGCCGAATCGTGGAGATCGTGCAAGAGCAGTATGATAAAGACATTTCACTCGAATACTGCGCGGCGGTCATGAATTTTAATCCGGCTTATATCAGCCGGGTATTTAAGAAAGAGATGGGTGTATCCTTCAGTGAATACTTAAGCGAGTACCGAATGAATATAGCCAAAAATTTGCTGGCCACGACCGAGATGAAGGTCTCGGAAATCGGCCGGAAAGTGAGCTACACGAATATTAGCGCCTTCATTCGTACGTTCCGTCGGACATTTGGGGTAACTCCCGGCCAGTACCGGGAGCAGCATAGTAAAGAGGGTTAGCTTGAGAATGAGCAGGTCGATCCGAAGATGAAGTCACACCCGGCTGCATGATGGCTCGATTTTGTGTAGCAACCATAACAAGAACTTATTGGAGCTGTTCCATCCGTAGAATGTTCTGCGGTGGAGCAGCTTTTTTTGCACCAAAAAGAACGCCCGTACGGCGCCATTACAAATATAGATTCGGAACCTTTTATTGCATGGCTAATGTAGATGGCGAAGTTCCGGCTCCTATCTGTATGTCATATGCGGCATATAGAAGGTGGAATACGGCATATGCAGGGAAATTGGTGAAATCCTGCAATTCTTGCTGGAAAGGCACTTACCGAGGGTTGGAGGGTGAAGTCATGAACGGAGTATAGCCGGACACGAGAGTGGTGACGGATAATAAATACATGAAAACGCATACAACCAACAAGAACGATGTTCAAACAGGCAATGCCCGTGCTTCCGAAGTGAGTTTTGTACGAGCTGGCTCAGGAAGTAACGCTTACAAAACTAAGCTTGTGCTTCCGAAGTGAGTTTTGTACGAGCTGGCTCAGGAAGTAACGCTTACAAAACTTTGAGGAGAGGTGCTATGAAATCAAATCAAGCTCCGGCCACAGCAGGCCCGCTAGTAAAGAGGGAACTGCGCCTGGAGAAAAGAAAGCTCTTACTAAGGGATCTGGTCAGGGACAGGTGGATGTATCTGATGCTGCTGCCAGGTGTGCTGTATTTTATCGTATTTAAATATGTGCCGATGTACGGGGTGACGATGGCTTTTCAGGATTACAAGCCGCATACCGGGTTCTTTGGCAGCCCGTGGGTCGGGTTCAAGCATTTCGAGCGCTTTTTCAGCGAACCGCAGTTTTGGATGCTTTTTCGAAACACCATCATTTTAGCTTTATATAATCTGATCTTCTTCTTTCCGCTGCCGATTATATTGGCGCTCATGCTGAATGAGCTGCGGCGGGAGCGCTTCAAAAGGTTTGTACAAACCTTGATCTATATCCCGCATTTTGTGTCCTGGGTTGTCGTTGTAGGTGTTTTCTATATATTGTTTACGACCGAGAACGGCATTCTGAATGAAATCATTTATCAGATAACGGGAGAGAAAATCGCATTCTTGCTGGAGAAGGATTGGTTCCGAACGATGATTGTTTCCCAGTCGATCTGGAAGGAAGTAGGCTGGGGCACCGTGATCTTTCTTGCCGCCCTTGCAGGCGTAGACCTGCAGCAGTATGAAGCCGCACGGATCGACGGAGCCGGACGCTGGCGCCAGCTGTGGCATATCACGCTGCCGGCCATCCGCAGCACGATCATCATTTTGTTGATTCTTCGTTTAGGCAACTTCCTGGACTCGGGCTTCGAGCAAATCTTCCTGATGATCACGCCGACCAACCGGGAAGTGAGTGAAGTGTTCGATACGTATGTATACACCAAAGGGATGACGCAGGCACAGTACAGTTACAGCGCAGCCGTCGGATTGTTTAAATCCTTTGTCGGATTGATTTTGGTTCTCGGTTCAAACTGGATGGCCAAGCGATTCGGGGAAGAAGGGGTGTACTAGAAGGATGCTGCGGATACGTTTTTAGAAATGACAGGAGGGAATAAACGTGCGTCAAGATCAAACCTGGGGCAATCGCTTATTTGACATCATTAACCATTCGATTTTATTCATCGTTGCGATCGTATGCGTTCTTCCATTCGTGTATGTGCTGGCGGTTTCCTTTGCCAGTCCGGCTGAAGTCGCCAAGGGCGGGTTGATTCTATGGCCCAAAGAATGGTCGCTCGTATCGTACCAATATATTTTCTCGTCCGACACACTGCCGCGAAGCTTGCTCGTTTCGATCTATATTACGGTAGTAGGAACACTGATCAACCTGGCGTTTACATCACTGATGGCTTATCCGTTGTCCAAGCCTCATCTCCGGGGCAGAAATCCCATCCTGCTCGGCGTATTGATCACGATGCTGTTTAGCGGGGGGATGATACCAACGTACTTCGTCGTAAACGGGTTGAATCTGACCAATACGCTGTGGTCCTTGATGATACCAAGTGCCATCAGTGCGTTTAACCTGATCGTGCTGAAGAATTTTTTTCAGCAAATTCCTGACGGGCTGGAGGATTCGGCTAAAATCGATGGCTGCAATGACTTGGGAGTTCTGATTCGAATTGTGCTTCCTTTGTCGCTGCCAGCGATGGCCACATTCGGTTTGTTTTACGCGGTTGCTCACTGGAACACGTTTTTCAATGCCATTCTATACATCAATGATAACGAGAAATGGCCGATTCAGGTCCTGCTTAGGGAAATCGTGATTTTGGCACAGAGCCGGGTAGGGGATTCCAGCTTCGACGAAATGGACGTGCAGCCATTAACGATTCGTATGGCGGTCATCGTATTTGCCACCGTGCCCATTCTGCTCGTGTATCCTTTTCTACAGAAGCATTTTGCGAAAGGCGTCATGCTGGGCTCTGTGAAAGGATAATCGGTTCGATGAGCCTTCTTCCCAGTAAGAGTCCGAGTTCAAAAAGTCTTCCCGGATTACTTCGTCATGGGAAGACGACGTTTTGAACTACCTCATAAGAGGGCTTCCAATAGAAATGAATATGATGGAGGGGTAATGATGAAGAAAAGATGGATGACAACGATTATGGCGATGCTGGCGGGAATGATGGTTGTAACGGCTTGCGGAGACAAAAGCGGCGGGAGCGAGGTCAATGGCGACGGACCTTATCCGCTCACCCTGGTGGTTAATCAGGTTGGGGAAATACCCGACCCGAAAAATCAGATGGAGGAAAAAATACGCGAATATACGAATACGGATCTGCGGATTCAGTGGATACCCTACTCTGCATACGACGAGAAGGTTAACGTCATGGTCGCTTCCAATGAGCTTCCGAAGCTGATCAAGCTGAACTATACGCCAACAACGATCAGCTCACTCGAAGCCGATCTGTTTTGGGACATCACATCCCATTTGAAAAATTACCCGAATTTGGCCGCGCAGCCGCAGGCCTATTACGACAACATCAGCGTGAACGGCAAAGTGTACGGCATCCCCCTGTTCCGGGACATGGGCCGGGCGATTGTCAGCTACCGCAAGGACTGGCTTGATGCAGCCGGCTTGAAGGAGCCTGTCACCCTGGATGATTGGTATGAAATTATCCGGTACAGCACGGAGGAGGATCCGGATGGCAACGGAAAAAGGGACACCTACGGAATGATGCTCGACAAAGGCTATAACCAGGGTACGGCATCGACATTGACCCGGCTTGCCGTCTCCCAGGGCGCACCTAATAAATGGGGCATCGACGAGCAAGGCAATTTCTATCCGGAGTTCGTATCCGAGCAGTTCTTCGAGGTCATGAAGCTGTTTAGAAGATTATATGAAGAGAAGCTGATCAATCAGGATTTCGCCGTGGTTGATTCCTCCGAGCTCAATAAGGTGTATGAATCGGGCCGCGCGAATATCCGGATCTCCGGCGGTAACGGTCAATCGCTGCAAACCAAGCTGGAGAAGGTCGTTCCGGAAGCCGTTGTCGACGTATCTCCGCTGCAAGGTCCCGAAGGCATTCGTGTTCCGGGGGAAAGCGGAAATACCGGCTTCCTGGCAATCCCGAAATCGACGGTCAAGTCTGAAGAAGAGCTGGCTAAAGTGCTGACCTTCGTTGACAAGCTGCTGGATCCCGAGATGGTCAATGTCATTAATAAAGGCATCGAAGGCGTACATTACAAAGTCGAAGGAGATTTTACCGTAACGATCGATGCGGAGAAGGACGCTCAAGAAGTCAAGCCTTATCGCGATACGTTTCCGCAACGGGGCGAATTGTACAACATGGAGAAGAAACCGAAAGGAACGGAGCTGTTTAACAAGAACAAACGAATCGTGTATGAGAATGAGAAATACATTGTGCCGAATCCGGCGCTCACCCTGAAATCAACGACTTACAATGAACGCGGCGGAGAGCTGGAGCAGATCATCACCGATGCGCAAACCAAGTTCATTATGGGGCAGATTGACGAGGCCGGCTGGAAGGCGGAAGTGGAGAAATGGAGGAAGAGCGGCGGAGATCAAATGGCAGCAGAATATAAAGAATCTTACACGAATCAAAAATAGCGGTCATTGCGCATGTAAACGAGAGACAAAGCTGGCAAGTAAAAGGAAGTGCCTCTGGCGTACTTGGCTGCTTTGTCTCTCACTACTTATAACTTGTATTCATGATCGATAGAACATTTCACACGGCTGGATAAAATGCAAATCAATCAATGCAACTTATATGGAGAGGCAAATTAGGAGCGCTCGGTTCATGGACTGTCCATTTTCGTTCCGACTAGCACGAGATCAAGATGATTCGTTCTAAGCGCGCCTGCCGGCTTGATTTGCAGCACAAGACCATCGCGGTCATAACGGCAGGTGAGGATAAACATCTGCTGCTGTTCAAGCAGCTGAATGTGAATCAAACAAGTCGACGAATCAGCCCATACAGCACCACAGGCGGAGGGAAGGCCGAAAAAAGGATCGGGACCGATATGCCAGTCGTTCATGGAGCATTTAACCTTGGAATACCCGGTTTCATGAACGAGGATGAGCTCACAATATTGCTCACTGAACGTAAAATGGCAACCTGTCCATCCATGCTCGTTAGCAGCTAGGCGATATTGCTGCCCCGAGACCTGCACGGGCGTACTGGAGATGGAGCTTCCTTCAGGCAGATGGAGCTTCAAAGCGCTTAGACGCTGCTGCATCCGCTGATAACCGGCATCATCAAAGGGGCAGGGCTCCTGCATATAAGGGACCAGATGGGTCCATACGCTATCGATGATTCCTTGGTGCTCATCCCGGTTCAGCATGGTGTTGGCCGTCGAGACAAAAACGGCGTCATGGTCTGGAATGACAAGGACGAATTGCCCGCCAGCGCCGAAAGCGCAGTAGGCTTGACGCCTGGTCCGCCAGAACTGGTATCCATACCCTCTTCGTCCTTCCAGCAGAATTCCGGCACTGGAGTTATCGACGACCTTGGACGTGCTTTGCTCTACCCAGCCCTCAGGGAGGATCCTCGTCCCATTCCACACCCCGTCCTGCAGATAGAGCTGACCGAATTTGGCCAGATCCTCCGTGGTGCAATAGGCTCCGCTGCCGCCCAGGTTAATTCCGAGCGGACAGGTCTCCCACTCGATATCCTGCATCCCAAGAGGCTGGAACAAGCGGGCATCGAGATAGTCATGCACGGTGGTCCCCGTGACCCGTTGGAGTATGGCGCACAGCGTATGTGTACCGGTTGTATCGTAGGCAAAGACGGTTCCCGGGGGATGACTCGGTGGCGTATGAAGATACTCGAACACGATGTCCCGGGCCTCTTTATTGGTTGATTTCCGGTGGACGGTTTGCATACTCAGCAGATGCCGGATGGTCATATCGGCTGTGTACGGGTGTACGGTCTCCGGCTGTTTATCCGGAAAAAAATGAATGACCTTGTCCTTCAGGGAGATCCGTCCTTCACCGATGGCAATGCCGACGGCAGCCGATGTCAAGCTCTTGCTGACGGAGAAGATCGGATGCCTTAAATCCTTGTGAAAAGGGGAGTAATAACCTTCGGCAGCCACTTTGCCATGCCGAAGCAGCATAAAGCTGTGCAGGTTCATATTCCTTTCCGTCATATCCTCCATATAACGGAGGATGGCGGAAGGAGGAATACCGACCTCCTCCGGACGAACTCGAGCCAGTGCAGTCATCATCATCAACCTTTCGTCTGATGGGATGTACCGGGAGTGAAGAACGGAAACCAACTGTCTTGGCCACTGAGCACTTGTTCGATGGTAAACCGTTTAGCCTCTGCCTCAGTGAGTTGTCTGGACCATGCAACCCGCAATGAGGGAGCTGCTCCTGGGCCGCGGCTGCCGAATTCGGCATAACGGGATGTTTCTTCACGATCCGGTTGGTTCCAGTTATGCCAGCCCTGCGGATGAACCGAGCCGTCCATCTCGGATCGGATGAACACCACATTGGCGTAAGCACGCCAAGGCCGGCCAAGGTATACGTTCTCAACACCGGGTGCTCCCGAGATTTTGCAATCGATAAAGACATAGCCGAACTCCGCTTCTTCCGGCGTATTGGCTGCGGTCAGGTAACCACCGGACCGCTTGCAGTGGATGGTGCACCGGTCGAATACGGCAGCTGCCGGCCCAAATATAAAATCGACATCGCCTTCGATATAACATTCGGCAAAGTAATGACGTCCGCCGGACACATAGAGCGTATCTTGATCACCTACGAGTTTTACATACCGAAAGGACACTCGGTCGGCATCGATAAAGGCAGCGACAGCCTGACCCGTGCCAGGACCGGAATCATTGCGGATGGTCAATTGTTCGGCGCTGAAATCATTGGCGTAGATATACAAGCTTCCACTGCGAAAGGTCCCGAGGGGTTGTCCATCTTCATCCAAGGTGTGGGCGTTATCAGAATAGGTAAGAATCGTTTCTTCAGGTCCTTCACCGATCATACGGATGGCTGGTTTCGATGAAGGAATGTTGATTTTCTCACGGTAAACGCCTTTTTTGATTTCGATGATGACAAGAGAATCGGACTGTTCAGGAATCGAGTCGATTGCAGATTGGACCGTCACGAAGTCGCCTTGCCCGCTTGGATCTACTGTGATTTTCATCGATGAACACGCTCCTTCTATGGATTTTGTATCTATGTTATCGAATTGCAGACTCCAATAAAAACAGCTCCGATGTTTAAATCGACTCATTCTTTGCCTTTTTTGCCGGATTTGAAATAACAGCTTCTTAGACTTGTTTTCTAGAGGGAAAGAAGACTGAGAATCAGAGCAAAAAATGCAAAATATGCGGATGATTCAGCATCAAATCCGGAATTTTTATCGTTTAAGTTTCTTTATAATGAAGCTTGAGATTAAAACTTCCAAGGATATTGAGGTGAGGCGGTTTTGAAGCAAGAGAACAAATGGTCCGTCCGGACGGCGGAAACCATTCTCCGTCAAGCGGACAGCGAGGGACTTCACCCGGAAATTGCCCGCCGGTGGGCGTATGTTCCCGGGATGATGCTCATGGCGATTGCCCGCACAGGGGATTTTTATAGCAAGGACGATTATTTTGATTTTATGAAGCGGCATATGGATCTGTTTGTCCAGGCGGATGGGGACATTCGGGGGTACAGGATCGAAGAATATAATCTGGACCAGATCAACCAGGGTAAAAATTTGTTTGCGCTAAGTGCCAGATTTCATGACTCCCGTTATGAAAAGGCTTCCCATACGCTGGCCGCCCAGCTGATCAGCCAGCCCAGAACGACGGACGGCGGTTTTTGGCACAAAAAAGTATACCCATTTCAGATGTGGCTGGATGGGCTCTATATGTCTTCGCCGTTTCTGGCGCAGTATGCCAAAATCTACAACCGTTCTGAATTGTTTGACGAAGTGGCTCATCAGCTTCTGCTGGTGGAGCGAAGAACCCGGGATTCCAAGACGAGCCTGCTATATCACGGATGGGATGAAGCGAAGGAACAGGTATGGGCCGATCCGGAAAGCGGGCGGTCCCCCCATTTTTGGAGCCGGGCCTTGGGCTGGTATGCGATGGCGCTTGTGGACAGTCTTGAATTTTTTCCGGTAGATCATCCGAAGCGAGGTACGATTATTGGCATATTCGAACGCCTAAGCCGGGCGCTGGCACGTTATCAGGAGAAAGAGAGTGGGCTGTGGTTCCAGGTGCTCGATCAGGGCTTCCGGGAAGGCAATTATCTTGAAACCTCCGGCTCCTCCATGTTTATATACGCTTTGGCCAAGGGCGCTCGGCTCCAGTATCTGGAACAGACTTCAAGACCTGTTGCGGAGCGGGCTTACGAAGGTTTGATTCAGCGGTTTGTTGAGGCTGGCAAAACCGGCGTGCATCTTCATTCCATATGTCATGGAGCGGGGCTCAGCGACGACCGTAACGGTTCTTACGAATATTACATCAGCGAAAAAGTGGTGTCGGACGCCCAGATTGGCGTAGCGCCTTTCATCCTTGCCAGTCTGGAAATGGAACGGTTAGCAGATTCGTGATAGGAGGAGGAACTAAATGATGCACTCATCGTCAACAATGCAAGCATTACAGAACAAACCGTGGTTGTCGGACCAGGGAGACGGAACGTTCGTGAACCCGGTTCTTCATGCGGATTATTCGGATCCGGATGTGATCCGGGTCGGGGAAGATTTCTATATGACGGCCTCCAGCTTCGGTCATCTGCCGGGACTGCCGGTTCTGCACTCGAAGGATTTGATTAACTGGAGAATTATTAATCATGTGCTGCCCCGGATGGAGCTGCCGGGCTATGACGTCCCTCAGCATGGGAACGGCGTCTGGGCTCTGGCCCTTCGGTTCCATGACGGCAAGTACTGGGTGTTCTATGGAGATCCGGATGTCGGCATCTTGATGAGCACAGCAAGGGACCCCGCAGGCAGTTGGACGCCTCTGCATCTGGTTCAAGAGGGGAAAGGCCTGATCGACCCGTGTCCGTTCTGGAACGATGACGGCAAGGCCTACCTAGTTCACGCGTTTGCCAAAAGCAGATGCGGGATCAAGCATCTTCTAAGAATGTGCCGGATGTCCCCGGACGGAAAGCGACTCTTGGATGAAGGTCAGATCGTCTTCGACGGGACCGAACGTCATCCGACGATGGAAGGGCCGAAGATGTATAAACGGAACGATTTTTACTATATCTTTGCCCCTGCCGGGGGAGTATCGACGGGGTGGCAGACCGTGCTTCGGTCAACCTCGGTCTTTGGCCCCTATGAGGACAAAATCGTACTGCATCAAGGCGATAGCCCGATTAACGGCCCGCATCAAGGCGGCTGGGTAGAGCTCGCTTCGGGCGAATGCTGGTTCATGCATTTTCAAGACAAAGGGGCATACGGGCGAATCACTCATCTGCAGCCGATGCGCTGGGTCGATGATTGGCCGCAGATCGGTATCGATGCGAATGGGGACGGGATCGGCGAACCGGTTCTGCGTTATCCGAAGCCAAACGTAGGCGGGGAACACAGGATTGAGGCACCGGACGATTCAGACGAGTTCGAAGACGCTCAGCTTGGCCTTCAGTGGCAGTGGCAGGCCAATCCAGATCCGGCCTGGTATGCATTCGTGAAGGAAAGCCATTTGCGATTATTCGCCTTCCCGGTGCCGGAGAACCAGCCTTCGCGCACGATCTACGATGCTCCTCACTTGCTGATGCAGAAATTCCCGGCGGAAGTATTTCATGCGGAAACCAAACTGGATGGAGCGGCACTAAAGCCCGGTGAACGGGCGGGCTTGATCGTTTTCGGACGAACATTCGCTTATGCGGCCATCCAGATGAAGGCTGACGGCTCCGGCATGGAAATCATCCAGGCCCAAGGGAACGGCTCGAAGGAGAAGGTGGTGTGGTCCGACGGATTGGATGAAGGGACGGTAACGATTCGGGTGACCGTTCATCCCGGTGCTCAATGCTGCTTCGATTATGCCGCTGCTGACGGTCCTTTCATGCCGTGTGGAGATAAGGAGTTCGAAGCCGAAAAGGGTCACTGGGTTGGAGCCAAGATCGGATTGTTCGCGGCAAGTGCGGAAGAACAAGCTGACAGAGGGTATGCGGATATCGACTGGTTTAGGGTTGGAAGTGGAGAGAGATAGAAAGAGAAGCTTGCGGGGCTGCTCCAAGACGGGTGACAACCTTGGAACAGCCCCGATTCTATCCATGACGCTTGCGGTACTGAAGAGGCGTGGTACCCGCGATTTTTTTGAAGGTTTTATTAAAGTGGGCAATATGCTCAAATCCGGCTTGCTCGGAGATAAATTGTACGGATTCCCTGCTGTTCACGAGCATTTTCTGGGCTTCGCGAATTCGTACCACCTGCAGGTACTCGCGAAAGTGAAAGCCTGTCAGCTTGGTGAACACTCTGCTGAGATAGGAAGGGCTGATGTAAAACTGCTTGGCGACCTGCTCCAGCGTAAGCTTTTCATAATAATTAGATTTGATATATTGGGCTATCTCCGAAATTTTCTGGTGCATCGGATGCTCATATTCATGGGTTTGGGATTGAAGCGTGGTCTCGATCCGATGAAGGCGGATGAGCAGCTCGTTCATCCACGCGCGAACCAATGAGCTGTAGTGAGTCTGCTCGGTTTGGCATTCTGCGAGCATCGAGAGGAGCAGCCGTTCGATTTCGGGCTGATGCTTCAGCGGAATGCGAACGAGCCTGGATGTCCCGTGATCAAGCAACTTGGCAACGCCGGCATCGCCCTGTTCGATGAAGCTTCTGGAGAAGCTGATCAGCACCCGCTCGAAGGTCAGCTTATCGGAGCTTGCCGTTGAGTGGAGATCATGCGGGTTCACAATCATCATGTCCCCTTTTTTGACGGTAAACACGTTATCGTCCATGAAGTAGACCCGTTCACCGTTAAGCAAGTAATACAGCTCAAAGTAGGGATGCTCATGCGGACGGGGCATGCTGCTGGAACCGTTTCGCGACATGTATTGGATGGAGAAATCATGATCTCCGATGTGGTACTTTGGCTGCAGCCGGTCATTCATTCTCTCTAACTCCTTTGTTCGCATGGTTGGATTACCACCGATAGTGATCGTAGAAAATTATATATCATGCCTGCAGCCGATCTTCAAGGGCTTTGAACGCAATCGGCAACAATTTTAAAGAGTAAAGAAAGTATATGTTTATGTTTTCAGCGGAGCTGAAGCTTTCTTTAACCTCGGATGGAATAAAGGTGCCGATGGAACGCCATGGCCATGCCATCGAAATGGCTACCGAAACAGGCGGAAGGTAAATCGTCCTGCCGGTATAAATCGAATAAGCAATCTTACAAAACGGAGGTACACATGATCAAACAAACAGAAGAAGCAATATGTCCTGACTTGCCCGTGATCCCGGAGTATACAGTAACGATTACGGACTATGGCGCCGTTGGAGACGGCGTATATGACAACACCCAGGCATTTTATCAAGCGATTGAAGCCTGCGCAAAGGCAGGAGGGGGGAAGGTGGTCATCCCTCCCGGAATCTGGCACACCGGTCCGTTGAGCCTGCAGAGCCGGATTGAGCTTCACGCCTCTGCCGGTGCGCTTGTTGTGTTCAGCAAGCAATTCGAAGCTTATCCGATCCGGATGTCCACCTATGAGGGCAGGCAGATGTTCCGCTGCCAGTCTCCGCTCGATGGAGAAGGGCTGGAGGATATCGCGATCACCGGCAGCGGTATTTTTGACGGAAGCGGCGAAGCCTGGAGGCCCGTTAAGCAAGGGAAGCTGACGGAAAGCCAATGGGATCGTTTAATACACACCGGCGGCGTCGTAGATGACGAGGGACTGTGGTGGCCTACGCCGGCAGCTCGGGACGGTGAGGAAACCCTGGCTCGAATCGAACAGTCAGGCAGCAAGGATCCACATGACTATGCGCCTGTGAGAGACTACCTGAGGCCCAATCTGCTCAGCTTGAGAAACTGCAAACGAATCCTGCTCAGTGGCCCGACCTTTCAAAACTCCGCAGCCTGGTGCCTGCATCCCTGGGCATCGGAGCAGATCACCATTCAGAACATTACCGTCCGCAATCCATGGTATGCCCAGAACGGGGATGGTCTGGACATCGATTCGTGCAAATACGTGACCGTAGAAAACAGCTCGTTTGATGTAGGAGATGATGCGATTTGTCTGAAGTCCGGCAAAAATGAAGCCGGGCGCCTGCTGGGAAAGCCGAGTGAGCGGATCAGCATCCGGAACTGCACCGTTTACCACGGCCACGGCGGCATCGTGGTCGGCAGTGAAATGTCCGGAGGCATCAAGGATGTGTACGTATCCGATTGCACCTTCATCGGCACCGATATCGGCATTCGTTTTAAAAGCTGCCGCGGTCGCGGCGGCGTGGTCGAGAACATCTTCATTGAACGGATCCGGATGCGGGATATCGACGGGGATGCGATTTCCTTCAATTTATATTACGAAGGGAAAGCCGGCTCCGGCGAGTATCAAACGGAAGTGATGCTGCCGGTTACCGAGGAAACCCCCATATTCCGGAATATTGTCATTCAGGATATTGTGTGCAGCGGCGCGCATACTGCACTGCTCATCAACGGCTTGCCGGAGATGCCCGTGGAGAACTTGACGGTGAAGCGGTCCGCAATCACAAGTCAGGAAGGCATTGTCTGCCGAAATGGAAAGAACCTCAGCATTCAGGACATCGTCCTTCGCAATCAGCAAAATCAGCTGCTTCACTTTCACCAAAGCCGAAATGTTCAGGTGGCGAATGTCAGCGGAGAAGGGGGCTCGCAGGATGACCGCTTGCTGGTGGTGACCGGGGAACGGTCCAGGAAAATCGAATGCTCGGGAATGAAGGCCAGTAAGGCCAGGCAGATTATGATTTCTTCTGAAGTGGGACCTGGGGAGGTCGTGATCAAGTAGCATAGCTTTCGGATTCATTAAGGCTTAGAAAGGAGGTGATCGAATTATAACCGTTGCAAGCATCTCACAATGATAAGGAGGTACGCAATTGAAAGCAGCAAAATGGTTAAAGCACATGCTTGTCCTCACCATGCTGTTTACAAGTTTTTCCGGCGGAGCCGCTTATGCTGAAGAGAGCCCTGAAACCGTAACCCCGTCCAATTCCTCGCGAACGCCTGCATTTCCGGGGGCCGAAGGCGGTGGAAAATATGCGACCGGCGGCCGGGGCGGCGAAGTGTACGAGGTAACGACGCTGGCCGACTCAGGCCCGGGCTCGCTTCGTGATGCGGTCAGCGCCGGAAACCGGACCGTTGTATTTAAAGTCGGCGGCGTTATTGAGCTGAAATCTCCCCTTAAGATTCTCGGAGATAATCTGACGATTGCCGGTCAAACGGCGCCGGGCGATGGGATTACGGTCATCGGGTATCCAACGACCTTTGATGGAAACAATCTGATCATCCGTTACATGCGATTCCGGCTGGGCGATATGAATGAAACGGAAGCAGACTCTTTTGGCGGACGGTACAAGAAAGACATTATCATTGACCACTCCTCGTTCAGCTGGTCCGTCGACGAAGTGCTCAGCCCTTACGGTAACGAAAATGTCACGGTGCAGTGGTCAATCATTGCGGACGCCATGCATATTAGCAAACATGTCAAAGGCAGACACGGTTACGGCGGGATATGGGGCGGCAAGAACACCAGCTTCCATCATAATTTGATCGCCCACAATTCCAGCCGAAACCCGGCGTTTGACAGCACGGCAGGCAACTCCCATGATTTCCGCAATAACGTTATATACAACTGGGGTTTCTTTGCTTCTTACGGAGGCAAAGGCGCGGTTACCAATATCATCAACAATTATTACAAGCCCGGCCCGGAAACGGAAGTCGTTCGGTTCATGAATGCGGAGAGCACCGGAAGCTACTATATCGACGGCAACATCATGGACGGACACCCGGAATATACACAGGATAACTGGTCCGGCGTTCATAAATATCCGAATTACGTGAAGCTGGAAGCCCCCGCTTCCTTCGCCAATCCATTGCCGACCGAATCCGCCGAGGCCGCTTATGAAAGGGTCATGCAAGGCGCTGGCGCCACCCTGCCGAAGCGGGATGCCGTCGATGCCAGAATCATCCATGACGTTATTCACCGAACCGGCATGCATATCAACTCTCAGAATGAGGTGGGTGGATATCCGCTCGTAGAACCGGTTAAATCTACGATAGAGGATGACGATCATGATGGAATGCCGAATGATTGGGAGGCCGCCCGCGGTCTGGACCTGAAAGATCCGAGCGACCGTAATCTGGTCAATGGAGAAGGATATACGAATCTGGAGCTGTATTTGAATTCCATTACAGGCAGCGGGTCGGCCAATCCCTCTGCGGTCATTACCGCCCCGGCGAACAACACGGTGGTCAAGGCCGGATCGAATGTGACGATTGAAGCGACCGTTTCGGATGAAGACGGAAGCGTATCGAAGGTCGAGTTTTACCGGAACGGGGAGAAGGTTGGAGAAGACGAGAGCATGCCGTTCCGCTATGAGTGGATGGACGCCGCGGACGGCACCCATTATTGGGCTGCGAAAGCGATCGACGATACGGGCACGATGGCGTTCTCGACAAGCGTGGTCGTTCATGTGAACACCGAAGGGAGCATCAAGCCTTGGAAGTCGGCAGATGTCGGCAGTCCGGGAATTCCGGGACACACGCAGCTTGGTAACGGCCCCGGCGAAGTGACCGTCAAGGCGGCAGGCGATATCGGCGGAACGAAGGACGTCTTTCATTTTGCCTATCAGGAAATAGAAGGCGATGCTGAAATTGTTGCCAGGGTCAAAAGCATTACCCCCACGAATGAGGAAGCAGAAGCCGGCATTATGTTCCGCGAGAGCCTGAAGGAGGATGCTCCATTCATATCCCTGGTCGTCCCTTACATTCGTACGGGGAAAAGAGGCGTCACCCTTAGCCGCGCAGAAGAGGGGGGAGAAGCTGCAAGAATTCAGCCGGAGCAGGAATTTCAGCTGCCCTACTGGATCAAGCTTGTCCGCAAGGAAAACCAATACACATCAATGATCTCTCAAGATGGAACCAGCTGGACCACGGTTGGAAACGTCCAAGTCGATTTGCCCAAGCAAGCCTATGTCGGCCTTGTGGCGGATGCGGCCAAAGTGAACAACGAGATGTGGAAATACAATACGGCGACATTTTCCAACGTGAATCTAACGGCGGATACAGGCAGCGGCCCGAAAACCGTGTACTATGTGAACGATGACTTCGAAAACCTTGAAGCCGGCTCGGTACCTGACGGATATGGCGTGATCCCGCAGCCTCAGGATGCGGAGCATACGGTCACCGTGGAGGAAGTCCCCGTCAATTCTACGGGCAACGATTCGGAAAAGGCGCTGAAGGTATACGATAATGCTGTTGGCAGCACAGGGTTTACAATCAACTTCCCGAGACAGGCAGGCACGGTTGTTGTCGAGACGGATTTCATGTCACCGGCCATGCCCGGCACTTCGGTGCTGCTTCAAATCAAGGATGCAGAAGGTACCAAGACGCCGATTGCTCTTGAGGTGCGCAAGCCTCAGTTACCGATTCAGGAGGATGCGTACGCCCTGGTTTACAAGAACAAGAATGGTCAAGACGTCAAGCTGACCAACCTACCGGGCGCCAACCGCTGGTACAATCTGAAAGTCATTGCAAATGCGGCGGCTAACACCATGGATATTTACGTGGACAACGTACTGGCAGCCGAGCGGGTTGAGCTTCGGGACGACATGCGGACCTTAGGGCTTGGAAGCGCCTTGTTCGGCAGGACGCCCGGAACCGGCAAGGGCACCTATTACTTCGACAACATCAAGATATACGTGGAGCCGGCAGCCGCACCTAAAGGTTTGCGCGCGATCCCGGGGAACGGGAAGGTTCAGCTGGATTGGAACAGCGCGCAGGGAGCTCTATCGTATACCGTGAAAAGAAGTACGACAAACGGGGGACCTTACGAGACCGTTGCTGCCGATTTGAGTGCTTCCAACCCATCGTATACGGATACGAGCGTCGTCAATGAAACCACTTATTATTATGTGGTTACCGCCGTGAGTGAGCTTGGAGAAAGTGATCCCTCCAACCAAGTGCGTGTCACGCCTTCGGTGAATGCCGTGAAGCCGCAAGCGCCGACGGAGCTCACGGGACTTAGCCGTCACACCCAAGCTGATCTTACCTGGCAGCCGGTGGAGCATGCGGTCACCTATACGGTGAAACGAAGCGAAATCCAGGAAGGGCCTTATATCGAGGCAGGACGTGTGGAAGAGCCTTTCTTTAGAGATACGGGTCTTGTAAACGGTAAAGTCTACTATTATACGGTGACGGCGACAAGTGTTGCCGGCGAAAGCGAGGCGTCCGAGCCGGTCGCGGTACGTCCGGTGGCCCCGTTACAGTCGCCTGCGAACGTTAAAGCGAGTGCCGGCGATGCATCGGCGGCGATCTCGTGGAACGCCTCACCTGACGCTTCGAGTTATCAGATCAAGCGAAGTACCGTTCACGGCGGCCCTTACACGGTCGTTGCCGATCAAGAAAAGGATGTCCGCTATGAGGACAGCGGATTGGAGAACGGGACGGCTTACTACTATGTCGTTTCCGCACATAACGGCACCGCTTCAAGCGCAAATTCTGAAGCGGTTCGGGTCATTCCATTCCCTGCGAATACCGCTCCGCCTCCGGGTGATCTTCAATTAACTCCCGCCAAAGACCGCGTCAAGCTGTCCTGGTCAGCCGTAGAAGGCGCAGCTTCTTACCAAGTTACAAGGTCGGAATCCAGAAACGAAGAAGGTAAAGTCATCGCGTCTGATTTACGGCAGCCCGGTTTTATCGATACGGATGTCGTTACCGGTAAAACCTATTATTATTCGGTCCAGTCGGTGAACGAGAACGGACCGGGAGTCGGAAGCTATCCTCAAGGGGCAACGCCTGCTTCGGTCATCATCGTGGCCAAGGACGGCACAAGTATATTTACGAGCGTTCAAGCCGCGGTGGACTCCATCCCGGAGGGCAATACGGACCGAACGATAATCTATATCCGTAACGGAATCTATGAGGAGCAGGTTACCGTACCCAAAACGAAGCATGCCGTGAGCTTGATCGGCGAGAGCAAGGAAGAGACGGTCATCACCTATACCGGGATAACGGGCACCGGATTCAATGAGCGTGCCACTGCCGTCGAATCCGATGATTTTACAGCCGAGAACATCACGTTCGCGAATGGAGCAGGTGCCCAAGGCCCGGCGGCCGCAATGGATCTGCGGGGAGATCGGGCATTTTTCAACAATGTCCGCATGATCGGTTATCAGGATACGTTCTTTGTGAACAATACCGGGAAACGGGTGTACGTGAAGAACAGTTATATTGAAGGAGCGGTGGATTTTATCTACGGACCTGGAATCGCCGTGTTTGACCGGAGCGTCATTCACAATGTCCGTTCAGGTGGATATATTACAGCCGCCAGCACCCCGGAAAATCAGTCTTACGGATATTTGTTCATCAACAGCAAAATTACGGGAGCGGACGGAACCTTAGATGTTTATCTTGGACGTCCATGGCGACCGTTTGCCCATGTGTTGTTCATGAACTCGGAAATGGAAGGAATCGTGCACGATAAAGGCTGGCATAAATGGGGAAGGCCGGAAAACGAGAATACCGCCAAATACTACGAATTTAACAATGCCGGACTTGGTGCGGCAGCCGAAACCCGCGCAAATTGGTCGAAGCAGCTCACGCCGGACGAAGCCAATCTGTACACGATTCCATTGATGATGAAGGGGGCGGATGGCTGGGATCCGACCATGATGCCGGTTCTTCCAGAGCCTTACGGGGAAGCGGACGATACGCCGCCGCACACAACCTCCAAACTAACGCCGGAACAACCTAACGGCCTGAACGGCTGGTACACGGTGCCGGTTACCGTTGAATTAAGCGCGGAAGACGACGGTTCGACCGTTACCGAAACCGTCTACAGCTTTGACGGTATCACCTGGATTCCGTACTCTGGGCCGATCATTCTGGATCGGGAAGCGGCATCGGCTGAGATATACTATCGCTCCGTCAACGCTGCAGGTCTTGAGGAAAGCATCCAATCCATTGCACTGAACATTGATCTGTCCCCACCGGATATTCAGGTAGAGACACCGGCACAAGAGGGAGGATGGAAAGTCTCCAGCGACTGGACGCCGGACATCCATCTCACCGACTCCGTTTCCGGCATTGATGGAAGTCGGACGGTCATCAAGCTGGACGGTCAACCCGTTCAACCCGGTGAAGCGATCCCGCTGTATCAGCTTCCGCTCGGAAGTCATGTCTTAACCGTTGAAGGAGCAGACATTGCGGGCAATACGGCAGAAGCTGAGATTGAATTTCAGACGGTTACGAGCACCGGCAATATGATCGCTTTGATCGAACGGTTCCTAAGCAGCGGAGAGATTGGGAATGCCGGTATCGCCAACAGTTTGACGAAGAAGCTGTAGAAGGGGAATCTGGTCAGCTTTGAGAACGAAGTCCGGGCACAGCGCGGCAAGCATCTGTCGGAAATGGCGGCGGACATCCTGCTGCGGCATGCCGAGGCATTAAGGGAAGATATTATATAAGTTTTAAAGTCCTCAAATTTTGAATCAAGCTGGAAATCATGATGCTTCTATTCTAGAATCCACAAAACAGGGATGATGATATCCCTGTTTTTGTGTTGCCCTGGCTCCGTTGTTCTCCGATCCTGAACGTTCACATAGTGTTTCATTTCAGTATGACTGCAATCACATGTACGGAACCAGGAATTTCATATACTTGGGTTGTAAGAGTGAAATAGTTCACAAAGACGGAATTTAGTCTAAGGAGGTTTGACTATGAGTTCATTCACGCTTCAGAGCCACGTATCCGATATTGTTACATCCATCCCGCAAACTGCGGATTTATTCCGATCACTCCGGATTGACTTTTGTTGTGGAGGGCAGGTGCCATTGGAAGAAGCGGCTAAACAGCGTAATTTGGAACCTGCCGCCGTACTGGAGAAGGTTCAATCCCTGGAGAACAAGTTTGTCGATTATCAGGAAAGCCGTCCGGCTTCACTGAAGGAATCCGAACTGATTGAACACATCCAGCATAAACATCATGCCTTCTTGCGGGATGAATTACCTGCTTTAACGCCGTATGTGACGAAATTGGCCCGCGTCCATGGTGAGCATCATCCCGAGCTTCTCCGGGTGCAGGAGCTTTTCTCGGATCTGAAAAAAGAACTGCTGGATCATACGAAAGATGAGGACGAGCATGTATTCCCCCTTATCTTGAACTTTGTTGCAGAGCCTAACCACCAAGCTGCAGAAGAGCTTAAGCCGCATGTGTCTGAGCTGGAAGATGAACATGCTCACGCCGGCAGATTGCTTCAAGAGCTTCGGGAAGTGACCGCTGATTTCGAACTTCCATCGGATGCCTGCGGCACGTATCGGCTGGTCTATCAACGGTTGGCCATGCTTGAAAAGGACACCTTCGAGCATATCCATCTGGAAAACAACATATTGTTTGAGCGGATTCGCCAAGCGGTATAACTTTGGTTAGAACCCCTTCTTCACTGGGTGAGGAAGGGGGTTATCATTACCCGGCTAGATAGCAAAGCACCCTGAATAATCTCAGCGGCCGTATCTGCCCGCCTGGAAGGATGGGGTGCCTTTAACACATTGTTTGAAGACCGTGAAAGTGAATGAACGTCTGCCCGGATGACTATCGAACCGTACAATAACGCCCTAACCTTTATGGTTAGGGCGTTATTGTTTTGTCATGATTAGCGTACAGACTCCTTCCCCGGGTAGGGAGAAGAGATCAAATAAAATTCACTTAACAATTACCTGTATTTAGTCGATAATTATATAGATCAGTTGGAATTATTCGACACAGGAGGGTTCATATGGATTACTCGAAATTGGGAAAACAATTCATAGGCGGGGAATGGCGAGACGGTAAAAGCGATAAAACGCTGCCTGACATCAATCCATATAATGATGAGGTCATTACGGCTTTTCAAATCGCGAGCGTTGCAGACATTGATGATGCCTATCAGGCTGCCTATCAAGCTAAGCTGGAATGGGACAAGGTTAACCCTTACCTTAAACGCGACATCCTTGAAAATGCTGTTAAATATATTGAGTCGCATGAGGAAGACATGACGTCCATTATTGTTCAGGAGCTGGGCGGAACGCGTCTGAAGGCGGCATTCGAGATCGGTCTTGTGAAAAATATGATTAAGGAAGCGGCTACGTTCCCCCTTAGAATGGAGGGAAAAATTTTACCTTCCACAGAGGATGGCAAGGAGAACCGCCTGTATCGGATTCCGGCTGGCGTGGTTGGGGTTATCAGTCCGTTTAACTTCCCTTTCTTCTTGTCCATGAAGTCCGTCGCCCCGGCATTAGGTGCCGGCAACGGCGTCGTGCTGAAGCCGCATGAGGATTCGCCGATTACGGGCGGAACCTTGATCGGCAAGATTTTCGAAGAAGCGGGTGTACCGAAGGGCCTGTTGAATGTTGTGGTGACAGATATCAAGGAGATTGGCGATGCGTTCGTTGAGCATCCGATTCCGAGAATCATTTCTTTCACGGGTTCGACCAAGGTTGGAAGCCATATTGGCCAGCTGGCCGTCAAGCACTTCAAAAAGCCGCTGCTGGAGCTCGGCGGGAACAGCGCGTTCATTATCCTGGAAGATGCTGATATCGATTATGCGGTACAGGCGGCAACGTTCAGCAGATTCACGCATCAAGGCCAGATCTGTATGTCGGCCAACCGGATTCTCGTACAGAAGTCGATCTATCAGGAATTTGTAGATAAATACAAAGTGAAGGTTTCCACCCTTACAACAGGTGATCCGAGCGATCCGCAGACCATTATCGGGCCCGTCATCAACCATCGGCAGGCAGAAACACTGGAGAAGCTGATTGAGAAGGGCATAGAGCAAGGTGCAGTTCCACTGGTGCGGGGTAAAATCACCGGCAGAATGGTGGAGCCTACCGTCCTCGTTAATGTGAAACCGGATATGGAGGTAGCACAAGAGGAATTGTTCGGCCCGGTTGTGTGTATCATCCCGTTCGAAACGGAAGAGGAAGGAATCGCAATCGCCAACGACACACGTTTTGGGCTCAGCGGGGCAATTCACACCTCCAATCTTGAACGCGGGGTTGAAATGGCGAAGAAGGTCCATACAGGCATGATCCATGTAAATGATGTCACGATTAACGACGAGCCGATTGTAGCATTTGGCGGAGAGAAGCAGTCGGGGTTGGGTCGTCTGAATGGGCAATGGAGCCTGGATGAATTTACGACCATGAAATGGATATCGGTTCATTACGGACAAAGGAAATTCCCGTATTAAGGGTTGGGGGAGATAGGCATGAATAATGTGACTGAAGAGCAAACACAGCATGAGCTGATCCGTGCTTTTGTAAAGATAGCTCCATTGCTGAAAAGTCTTACGAATGATGACATCACGATCGGCATTTATGATACGGAGAAGCTTATCATCAACATTCCGGGAAGAACCTTTTCGCTGAATGTCAAGCCTGGGGACCCGCTTGTGGAGGGGGATATCGTAACCGATGCCATCCGCAATAATAAAGCTTTATCGGCTGTCGTTCCGAAAGAGCTGTTTGGATTTCCGCTAGCTGCACGCGCGATTCCGCTGCATGACGAACAGGGCAGGGTTATCGGCGGTGTAGGCATGGGGACAAGTCTTGAAAAAGCGAATGCGCTGTTTGAGATGGCCGAGAGTTTTTCCGCGATTGTCGAACAGACCACCGCGTCCATTGAAGATATCAGCCAATCGATTGCTCACCTGACCGAGCGTGTAACTGACGTAACGAACCAAATGACGGACGTCAGCTCCAGCGCGCAGCAGATTGGGAAGATTTCCAGCGTTGTGAAGGAGATTTCGGATCAGAGCAATATGTTAGGTCTTAATGCTTCTATCGAAGCGGCAAGAGCTGGGGAAGTCGGGAGGGGGTTCTCGGTCGTTGCCGATGAGATTCGGAAGTTGGCGACAAGCTCCAAAGAGAACGTGGACCAGATTAATGGCATTACGAAGAATATTCAGGAATTTTTGCAGCGGTTAAATCATGCTTTTTCCGATATCCATACCCTAACCGATACCCAGTCAAGGGCGATTCAGGAATTCTCCGCAACGATCCATGAGATTAGTATCAAAGCAGAGGAGCTTGCCCAGGTTGCTGAAGAAAGCCTGTATGCCAAAGAAAACAAGCAATAGAAAATCAGCAACTCCTCTTATGCTGTAATTTTATATACAGGTCCAATAAAGCAGGAAAGCAGAAATACATCGATGATGTATTTCTGCTTTTTGTTAGATATGCTGTGGCAGTGCATGTCAATAACACGGTCGCCATACCCATATCATACGCGTCATTATCTTTAACCCGAGCTTTAGCTTGTCCTGAGCCGGATCCCCATGATGACGGGGGAACGCTCCGGCGTGAACTTCAAAAGATATTCCGTTCAAGGCAGTACATCAGCAATTCACGCAAGTCTATAAATGTCTAATATGTATATGATTTTTAAGCCAATCGATCAGGTACTTTCCCTTTACTGCTTGGTTTATCATCATAATTACAAGAGATGAGGGGTTGTTATGAAAACGGTAACAAGCGACTTCTTTGAAAGAGAGCGGGAGGTAGAGGATGACGAAGACAAGCAAAATCGTATTGTTTCAAGGTGACTCCATAACGGACGGGAATTGGGGGCGCGACAACGACCTTAATCATATCCATGGACATGGCTATGTGTATCTGATTGCCGCTGAGCTGGGATTTGAACTAGCGGAAACCAGGCCTCAGTTCATAAATCGAGGGATCAGCGGCAATCGTGTCGCGGATTTGTACGCGCGTTGGAATGAAGATGCGATTAGTCTGCAACCTGACCTAATCAGTATGTTGGTTGGAGTTAACGACGCAGGTCGGATCATCGAAGGCTCGCCAAGCGGTGCTACGGACAGGTTTGAAAAAGCATACCGTCACATACTGGAGGAAACGAAACAAGTGCTTCCACAGACAGGGCTAGTGTTATGTGAGCCATTCGTGCTGAAAACGGGTGCCACCGTGCAACACTGGGACGAATGGCGTCAACGGTTGAATGAATATAGCCTAGTTGTCCGGCAATTGGCTCAAGAATTTGAAACGCTGTTTGTCCCCCTGCAAGAAGCGTTTGATCATGCAGCCAAGCGAGCAGGAGCCGAGTATTGGATATGGGATGGCATTCATCCCACGACAGCCGGGCATCAATTGATCTCACGTGAGTGGCTGAGGGTCGTGCAGAATAGTCCATTGGCTATTCGTTGATACAGGTACACAGTATCGCGCTTTCTCGCAAGACCAATGAATCATGGATTAATTTATAGATCGTCTGATACAACAAAACCGCTGATTCGAAACGGAATCCAGCGGTTTTGTTGTTGTTCAAATCCATGGAAATAATTGTTGACTATTACAAAATGCCATGCTATATTCTTTTCAGTTTTAATCGTAATAATTACGATTAAAATACTAATCAAGCCAACTACCATAATTCGGAGTAGAGGGGAGCCCGTGTTACGTGCTGAAGCAGATGATCGATTTTGTGAAATGCAATCCAACACAGAATATGACGATTCTAATTAACACGATGCTTCCACGTGATGAACATAAACGTATTGCTTCTAAAATTATGTCCTATGACAACGTTTATGCTGAACAAGTTGGCTTCATTGAGCCATCCATGAACCAGGAAGCTGACGCGTTACTTCAAATGGCGGGAGGTGAATTTTGCGGTAATGCCTGCATGGCCTTGGCGGCATACCTGGCTGAGCTACAGCAGATGAAACGTCACGAAACAACTGAATATCGATTAGAGGTTTCAGGAGCCGAGCAATTAGTGGCATGCCGCATAACAAAAAACAGGGAGGATTATCGCTGCCGGGTCAACATGCCGCTCCCGGTGAAAATTGATCAAACAGTTCTTCAAGAAGGGGGGGCCCCTGTTAACGCGGTTGCCGTCCGGTACAGCGACTTTGTTCATTTCGTGATTGAAGTGGAACGCTTAGATGCAGTGATGAAGAACAACATGTTATCCTTGGCCAAGCTCATCGGACCATTTCTGGACACAAGCATGCTTGGTATTCTGCTGTACAACGCCAGTTCAAGACAGCTAACACCGCTTATATACGTCCCGAAACTAAACAGTGCGGTGTGGGAAAGAGGGTGCGGCTCCGGTACGGCTTCCATAGGAGCTTATTTAGCCTGGAAGAATAAACGCAATATCGAAGCTCATATCCATCAGCCCGGCGGGACAATGCTTGTAAAGGCACTTTTTGACCAGGACCGACTGACCCATCTGGAAATCGAAGGTTCCGTCGGAATCGTAGCACAAGGCACAGCGTTCATAGATACGGAATTTAACCTATCTGCAGGAGAGGGTATTCATGAAGTTAGCAGAGTTTGAGAAATCATTAGATGATTATTTAACCAGGTTTGAGTACTTCGCTGACCGATTCGATTACACACCTCGTCACTGTTCCGAGCTGGAGCGTTTAATTGATCAATACTCGGCGTTTATAACAGACGAAACTAACATCACAGTTTGGGATGAAATGGAGCAACAAGGAATCGGCAGATTTAGCGGTCTTGTTGATGGTCTGAGGAAAAATTCGGCGCGCTGCGTCGCGATCCTGGAGAAATATCGTGCGCTGAAATTGCAAAAGGGAGATACGGAGATCACCGATTATTTCAGAAATATCGAGGAATGTATTGAGAAAGAGTTTGGAAGTTTTCTGATCACTTCTAAATCGAGAGTATTGTTGGTTGGCTCTGGATCTTTTCCGATGACAGCACTATTGATCGCAAAGCGTACAGGAGCTGCGGTGGTCGGGATCGATATTGATGTTGAGGCAATTGAGCTTGGTGTGAAGGTTGTAGAGAAATTGGGTCCGGGGTTGAACATCCGATTGGAAAAGACATCGGTTGATTTCCTTGATGATTTGAAAGAGATCACCCACATCATATTTAGCTCGACGGTGGCTGATAAGTACGAGTTGTTGGAACAGTTATATCCATTGACGAATGAACAGGTCGTTGTCGCCATGAGGTATGGAAACCGATTAAAGTCTTTATTCAATTATCCCATGAAAGAGACGGACAATCGTAAATGGGGATTAGTGGATAACGTATTGCGCCGAGACGATATATTTGACATTGCTTTATATAAAAAAATCACAGCTTAGCTGACGGTAACCGAAGTGAGGTGTCTTATGAGAGAGATGAAGCATGTCCTGTTGTTGGGAACAGGCCCAGCAGCCTTACAGCTGGCAGTGACTCTTAAAAAGGGATTTCATTGTCGCCTTGGGATCGCCGGACGTGAATCGGTTCGGTCTGCTGAGTTCTTCGACTCCCTTACGGCAAATGATCAAAGGGTTCTTGCAAGCATCCAAAATGAAAAGCATCGTTCCATGGAAGGCGAGTGTCGCATTGATAATGTGTTTCGGGGATTTGAAAACATTGAAGGCGAATGGGACACTTTATTTTTGGCGGTGACCACCGACGCTTATATGGGAGTCATGCGACAGATTCACCATAACGTTCTGCGGAAGGTCAAATGTTTCGTACTGATATCACCGACTTTCGGTTCCAACAGCTTGATAACCGGTTATATTCGAAGCTTTAATCCCAATGCGGAAGTCATTAGTTTCTCTACATATTATGGAGACACAAGGTGGATGGGTGGCCGAGTTTCTAATCATGTCATCACCGCGGGGGTCAAGAAAAAAGTCTATATCGGCTCGACACGGGGGCGCTCTGATTTTGTCGACAGGCTCTGCGGTCTGTATAAGCAATTGGATATAACTCTCGAAGTCATGAAGACGCCTCTGGAAGCAGAGGCGAGAAATATTTCGTTATATGTTCACCCCGCTTTGTTCATGAATGACTTCTCATTAAACGCCATTTTTGATGAGTCGGATTCGCGTAAGTTCGTTTATAAGCTTTTCCCTGAAGGCCCGATTACGCAAGATCTGATCCGCAATATGTTATCCCAGTGGAAAGAAATGATGAACATTCTAGACCAATTAGGGATGACGGGCATCAATTTGCTAAAGTTCATGACGGATGATAACTATCCGGTGAGAATCGAGAGCTTATCGCGCCAGGAAATCGATAGCTTTGATCAATTACAAACGATTCATCAGGAGTATTTATTGTATATACGTTACGCCTCATTGTTAATTGATCCTTTTTCTGAGCCGGATCCAGATGGAAAGTACTTTGATTTTTCGGCAGTTCCGATCAGGAGTTTGTTCATCAATAAGGAAGGCTGCCTGGATATTCCGAGGATGCCCAAGGAGGATTATTATCGGATCAAGATCATACAAGGTATAGCCAGATTCTTAAAGGTGGATTGTCCGACGATTGATCATTTCATAAAAACGTATGAAGACAAAATCGTAAATGTATCACTTGCTCACAAGGACCGGTTGTTGTCCAATGCCTTCACGGTTCAGAGCTTCGAGGAAGATCTGGCGCTGATATGCACGGAACTATCAAACAGATGAACGAAACCATAAACAAGTGGATAGCAGGAGGAAAACCGTGAAAAGAAAAAGTGTCATGCTATGGATGTTTATGTGCACAATCGCGCTTCTGGCAGGGTGCGGGGAGACAAATCAGGGAAGTAAGACCGAGACGGTAATCCGGGATGAACTCATCTATGCAACAGCAAAAGATATTCATGATATGAATCCTCATTTATACACCGGATCCATGCCGGCTCAGGGTATGGTATATGAATCGCTGGTGGAGAACACAGCGGAAGGGATCAAGCCTTTGCTGGCGGAATCCTGGGACATTTCGGAAGACGGGAGAACCTATACCTTTCATTTGAGAAAAGACGTGAAGTTTCATGACGGTGAACCGTTCAATGCCGAAGCTGTCAAACTGAATTTCGACGCCGTGCAGCATAATGCCGAAAAACACGCCTGGATTAAGCTGTCCACCAAAATCAAGAGCGTGAAGGTAGTGGATGCACACACCGTCCAATTGGTTTTAAGCGAAGCCTATTACCCTGCACTGGTCGAACTGTCCATGACGCGGCCGTATGTATTCCTCTCACCCAAGGATTTCATTCAAGGGGAAACGAAGGATGGCGTTAACGGACACCATGGTACGGGTCCTTACCAGTTTACGGAACTTAAAATCGATGAGTACGCTACCTTTACCGCCAACGAGGAGTATTGGGGAGGTCCGCCAAAAATCAAAAAAATCACGGCCAAGGTACTGCCTGCAGGAGAGACGACATTTTTGGCTATGCAGAAAGGGGAGGTGAATTTTGTATTCACTGATGATCGGGGGGCCGACAGCATCGATGTGCAAGCGATGAATCGCCTGGTTGAATCCGGAGCATACCAACTGGTTCGCAGCGAAGCCATGAATACAAAAATGATTGTGGCCAACAGCAGCAATTCGGATAGTCCGGTAAGCGAAACCGCCGTACGTGAAGCGATCTGGCATGCGATCGATCGCGAAACGATCAGCAAGGACATATTCGAGGGGAGCGAGGCGGCAGCGAATCAACTGTTCTCGTCCAACGTGAACTATGCGGATGTCCAGTTGAAGGAACGCGGTTATGACCCGGGAAGGGCTGAGCAAATTCTGGAGCAGGCCGGATGGGAGAAGGGCAGCGACGGCGAAGCCAGGATCAAAGCCGGGAAGAAACTGGCCATGAACTTATACTATGACAGTAATTCATCGTCGCAAAAAACGCAGGCGGAAATCATCCAGAATGCGGTGAAAGGGATCGGAATCAAGCTGGATATCATCGGCGAAGAGTCGAGTTCCATCGCGAATCGAAGATCCACGGGGGATTATGAGCTGTTGTTTAATCAAACCTGGGGATTGGCGTATGACCCTCAGAGCACCATCTCTGCCTTCACTTCCGAGGCTTCTTATCTACATACAACCAAAGGGATCGCGGAAGCGGATCATCTATATGAACATATTCAGGAGGTTATGGTATCCAAGGACGAGGAGACCCGCAAGTCGTTATACGCTGAAATCATGACAATGGTTCACGATGAAGCCGTGTTTATCCCAATTTCAAGCGGAAGCGTCACGGTCCTTGCACCCAAGGATTTAAAAGGCATTGCATTCAAACAAACCCAGTTTGAGCTTCCTTTTGAGCAAATGTATTTTGAATAGGACACGAACTCATTATTCGATAAGGAGTCATTATGGGAAGTTATGTAGTTAAACGGTTATTGTTGTCCGTTCCGATTCTGCTGATTATTTCGTTTTTGACTTTTCTGTTGATCAATCTGTCCCCCATGGATCCTGCCGAAGTGGTGCTTCGCGCCCAGGAGGTTCCGGAAATTACGGAGGAGCTGATCGCCCAGACGCGTGAAGAGCTTGGAATGAATCAGCCATTCTTGAAACAGTATGCCGATTGGGTGATGGCCTGCCTTCGATTGGACTTTGGAGAATCCTACGTGACGGGACAGACGGTTTGGTCTATGATCAGCCCGGCATTTCTCAATACCTTAAAGCTGACCCTGGTTTCGTCTATTAACATTATCTTCATGTCTATCATCTTGGGGGTTGCCTGTGCATTAAACGAGGGAAGAATATGGGATCGATCGGTGAGAGGCGTTTCCTTCTTTCTGACGGCGATGCCTTCCTATTGGCTGGCTTCGATCATGATCTGGTATTTCTCCGTCAGACTGGACTTGCTGCCGACTAGCGGTATGGATTCGTATCGAAGCTATATCCTTCCCGTGACGGTTATATCGGTGAGTTATGTCGGCATTTACTTCAGAAACGTAAGAAGCTCAATGCTGAACCAATTACATGAAGACTATGTTGTATACGGGAGAGCCTGCGGTTTGCCCGAGAAGAAGATTACCATGCGCATTCTGAGGAATTCGCTTCAAGTTGCCGTATCCATATTTTGCATGGCCATCCCCATTATTCTGGGCAGCACCGTCGTTATCGAAAATGTATTTGCATGGCCGGGACTTGGGCGGCTGAGTGTGAAATCCATTCTGAGCAGGGACTTTCCGGTTATCCAGGCGTATGTTCTTATATTGGCTGTAGCCTTCGTACTATTTAATACCTTGTCGGATATGATCAATGCTGCGTTGAATCCGAAACTAAGGAAGGAATTCTGATGAACGTACTTAAAAGTCTAAGCAGAGACAAGCTGGCCAGCCTGTCACTGGTCATCATTGCCGCAATCGTAATCCTCGGCCTGTTCGCCCCTGTATTTGCGCCGCACGATCCGAATCAAGTCGATATGAAGTTGCGTTATGCCGGGTCTTCCTGGTCGCATTGGTTCGGTAACGATCATCTGGGACGATGCATCTTATCCCGGCTGATCTATGGTATACGTCCCAGTATTTTATGGGTTCTGGCAGCTTTGATGGCGTCGGTAGGAGTTGGAGGGATCGTTGGTTTCATCGCAGGTTATTTCAGAGGGAAAACAGACGCAATCCTGATGCGAATTTGCGATATCATGCTTTCATTTCCCGGCTATGTCATGACGCTTGCGGTTGTTGGCATTCTGGGCGCAGGCCTTGAGAACATCCTGATTGCCTTTGTCGCGATGAAATGGGCGTGGTTTGCCCGCGTTATCCGAACGTCGGTCCTGCAGTACGCGGAAATGGATTATGTGAAATTTTCAAAAGCAGCCGGCATCAGCAATCGAAGGATCATTCTGAAGCATATCGTTCCCGTGACATTTTCGGATATCGCCGTCATTGCAAGCGGTTCGATGTGTTCCATGATTCTGCAGATCTCCGGCTTATCATTCTTAGGGCTGGGTATCAAGGCTCCCAACGCCGAATGGGGGATGATGCTGAATGAAGCGAGAGAGGTGATGTTCTCACGCCCCGAGCTCATGTTAGCACCGGGCATGGCAATCGTGATTGCCGTATCGGCTTTTAATTTTCTGGCGGATGGGCTACAGGTCTCCCTGGATCCCAAACGGATGAATTCCGGTAAACAGCCGCGAACAGCAGAGGTGGAGAAACCGACTTATGAATATGCTTGAGGTTAATCATCTAAAGGTATGGGATGCGAACGAGGGAAAAGAGATTATCCATGACAGCTCTTTTCAATTGAAGGCGGGAACCTGCCTGGCGATTGTGGGAGAAAGCGGAAGCGGAAAATCCCTGACGTGCAGATCGATCATAAGGCTGCATAAACCCTGGATTCGCCAATCCGGGGAGATAATCTTCAAGGGAGAACATTTGAATCAGCTTTCAGAAAAGGACATGAGGAAAAAAAGGGGAAAGCAGATCGGCATGATCATGCAAAACGGCATGGGGGCATTCGATCCGTCCAGCGTCGTCGGCGTTCATTTCTTGGAGACGTTGAAGGCGCACTTCGGCTGGAGCAAGGGCGAGGTTGAAGCCAACATGAAAAAAGCCATGGAGAGCGTTATGCTTCCCCATCCAATGGAGATCATGAATAAGTATCCTCACCAACTATCAGGCGGCATGCTGCAGCGTTTGATGATCGCGCTCACGCTGGTACTGGAACCCGATATCGTAATCGCCGACGAACCGACGACCGCACTGGATACGATCTCGCAATACGAGGTCGTGGAACAATTCATCCAGCTTCGCGAAAGAATGGGAGGCTCCATGATCTTTGTTTCGCATGACTTGGGTGTCGTGAAGAAGATCGCTGATGAAGTCCTGGTTATGAGAAGCGGTGTTATTGTAGAAAGCGGAAGGATTGAATCGGTATTTACGGAACCCCGGCATCCTTACACGCAATACTTGGTTTCTACGCGCCTAGAGCTCAGCAGTCATTTCAATAAGATCATGAACGGGGGATCATAACGTGCTGAAAGTCGAGAACGTCTATAAATCCTACCGGGCAGGCGGCTTGTTTTCGGGGAATAGGCAACGCATTTTGGAGGATGTAAGCTTTGAATGCGGAAGCGGAGAATGCCTCGGCATCATCGGTGAAAGCGGAAGCGGTAAATCAACCCTGGGGCGATTGATCTTGGGAATTGAAAAACCGGACCTTGGACACGTCTTATTGGAAGGAAAGCATGTCATGAATCGCCAAGTACGATTTGGCAATATAAGTGCCGTATTTCAGGATTATACTTCGTCGATCAACCCGTTCTTTACCGTGGAAGAAGCGATCATGGAGCCCTTAACGGCGCAGAGGTCATTGAATGATGATACTAGGGGCAAAATTGATCTGCTGCTGAATCAGGTCGGATTGGACGCTTCCTATAAAACGAAATATGCTCATGAGTTGTCCGGTGGTGAGGCCCAGCGCGTCTGCATTGCCAGGGCAATTGCCACGGAACCCAAGTGCATCGTACTCGACGAGGCGATCAGCTCTTTGGATGTGTCCGTACAGATACAAGTCCTTCGATTATTGAAGGAGCTTAAAGACATTTATAAGATGAGTTACATCTTCATCACGCATGATATACAAGCTGTTGCTTATCTATGCGACAGGGTTCTCATTTTCAAAAGCGGCAGGGTCGAGGAAACGGTTCAAATTGAGCAATTAAAGCACGTCCAGTCGGATTATGCCAAAAAATTAATGGAGCATTTGATTACGTTTTAAGGATCAGTCGCTAGCAGGAGGAGAGAAATAGTGAGTGGAGCAATGTCTTGGCCATTTTTGCGTTTATATATGCTGGCGCTGCTTTATTTCAGTGCGAATGCCTTACTCAATGTATTAATTCCGCTTCAAGGAGCCGCTTGGGGAGCCAGCAGCTCAACCATCGGTCTCGTCATGGGAGCTTACATGTTTACGACGATGTTCTTTCGGCCCTGGGCCGGACATTTGATTCAAAAGCACGGTCCGGTCAAGGTGCTGCGAGTGATCCTTTTGGTTAATGGCGCTGCCTTAATTCTGTACACATGTACGGGATTAGGAGGATATCTGATTGCTCGAATACTGCAAGGGGTATCAACGGCTTTTTTTTCGATGGCACTCCAGATCGGCATCATTGATGCACTGCCCGAGAAGGAACGTTCGCAAGGAATCTCGTTCTATTCATTGTTTTCCTATATTCCCGGCGTGATCGGCCCCGTTCTGGCATTAGGCCTCTGGCAGACCGGGGGGATGGATTCATTCACCGTCATTTTTGTGGCCATCGCAATCTGTACCGGTTTGTTCGGATATAGCGTCAAGATGCATAGAGAAGAGGGACCATCCGGGCAATCTGCGAATCGTTCGGGCGTATTTCATTCCTTAGGACAAATCGTGAAAAATCCGTTCCTGTTCAAATGCAGCGTGTTAATGCTGTCGGCATCGATCGTATTTGGAGCTGTAACAACGTTTATGCCATTATACGGATTGCAGCTAAGCAGCGGCAGTGCCGGCATTTATTTGATGCTCCAGGCTGCGGTCGTTGTTGCTTCACGATTTCTTCTAAGAAAAAGAATTCCTTCGGATGGCAAATGGCATTCGTTTTTTATCATGGGTACTATGCTTCTACTAACCCTCGCTGCAGTTTGCATCAGCATTTCTTCAGAGCAGGGAGCGGTTTTTCTTTATACTGGCGCTATTCTCATGGGCATTACGCAGGCGCTCCTATACCCAACGTTAACTACTTATTTGTCCTTTGTATTACCTTCATCCAACCGCAATGTGTTAATCGGGCTGTTTATTGCCATGGCTGACCTTGGCGTATCCATGGGCGGGGTTGTGATGGGGCCCATCGCTGATTATTTTTCATACTCCGTCATGTATATGATATGCGCTGTATTAAGCATGGCTATGGTAATTGTTGCGTATGAGCGAAGAGGAAGCTTGGTGGCCTCGAACAACAACCTTGCCAAGGAGAGTGAAGGGGATGTGTAGCCGTTTAACCAGGTTCAAGGCGGTGACAGCCTGCTTTTGAAGTGTCAGTCAAGGCCCGTCGGAAGGTTCATATCATCTCTGCTCGTTGGTTGAGCAGAGATTTTTAATGAACATTGTTTCTTATCTGGCTAAGTGATAGATCGACTAAGCCATCTTCTATGATCCCTCTATGGGTGGGGAATAATGTTGAAGCTCATCCCAATGAGGCGTAGCTATGTTTGCGCGTATCTTCAAATGATCAAAAGCTTGCTGTAAAGCGGTCATCTCGTTTGCCGACACAGCCTTATCACTTAACAGGATTCTGCCAATTGGGCTTGACAGCATCAGCTTCAGGAGGATGTAGAACAGCTTTCTTTTGTTGCGGGCGAATTGCTTCTGACCGGCAGGCGTAACCGTATAGCCGTTTTTCTCCAATACTTGATGCCCCTCATCTACCGCATGGATAACCAGATTAAGAAGCTTCTTGTCTTTTGCGGCTCTGCGCAAATTACCGTTATATGAAGAAGCTATGGAATTCAAAGGCAAGATGATAACAAAATGACTTTTCAGCCACTCATCCATATTTGTAATGTAAGTCCATTTATATTTGGTGTTAACCAAGGCTTCATCGATCAGTGTGCGCCATGACAGATCCTCTCCTAAACCACCGATCGTTATGTTGGTTCTTGGACCGCGCACGCTAATGATCCGGCCATTCTCTCTCCAGCCGGCAATCGTCTGAAAAGCGAACGCAACCTGTTTCGCTACCGGACTATGGGTTTGCAAATACTTCTCCATTTCCCCAGGGCTTGCATTGTTGCCCATTATAACGATATGGCAGCTGTGATTCGCCGCAAGGGCAGGCAGCACAGCCTCGAAATCGGGATATTTCATTACAACAAAAATAAGGTCATAAACATCGTCCGGCTGTAGTTCTCGGATGACCCTTACATGATTAACCGTGGTTTGAAACTGAAAATAATGCCGAATGACATTGCCGTTCTTCTCCAACTCCTCTGCTCGTCGTCCTCTCGCCAGTATCGTGACGTTGTGCCCTCCACGCACCAGCTCGTGGGCTAAATAACTGCCCAGAACCCCTGCGCCGTAAACTAATATTCTCATCGTGGGTCCCTCCATTTTGGGTTAAACGATTGGATCAAACCATGTTTGCTCAAGCGCATCCCTTGTCTCTTTAACAAAGTTTTTAAATATTCGTTTCAAAATTTAAAAATCACAGCTTGATTCTATATGGACATCAACCAGGATGTCAATAAGTTTTTAAATATTTACTGTGAAATTTAAAAACTATTCGCGTTATGTTAAACTACTTGTAGTGATCAACACGGGAAGTGAGTGAAGATTGATGAATAAATTCGAAATCAGAACGCAGCAAAAGAAGAATGCGATCATTCATGCGGCATTAAAGCTTTTTAAAGAAAAAGGCTTCATCCATGTTAGCATTAAGGACATTGCCGAAGAATCCGGCGTATCGTCGGTATCGCTGTATAACTACTTCGGCAGTAAAGAAGGGGTAGTCAAGGAATGTGCGAATGTTCTGATGCAAAATACGATCCAAATGGCTGAGGAGCTTTTGCATCAAAATATCGACTTCAAAGACAAGATATCTCGGATATTGGAGATCTGTGCAGATCAAGACTATCAATTGCTTGGTACACCGGGTGCCGTTGAGGATCAGGTGCTAGCGAGCTTATATAGTGAAAACACGAATCAAATTAGAATTGCGCTTATTCAGGAATTTATTGAGCTGGGGAAGAAGGAAGGGGCGATTCATTCCTCTGTTTCGCTGGAGACCCTATTGGAACTATTAAGTGTCGTCGGGACGCTCCAAGCTTCCTGGGCCAGAGCCGAGAATTATAAAAATAAGATGGCGGAACTTATCCAGCTTCTCTTATATGGTTTCGTTGGACGCCGTTAAAATCGATCATAAAATATGACCTCCGATGATCCAAGCGGGAGGTTATTTACATACCGCGATGCTGACGAAACCACCCAAAAAAAGAAATTCGCCCCCCAAGGAGAACCATATATTACTTGGAGGAGGATGCTTTTATGCCTAAAACCATACTTGTAGTCGATGATGATCCGGATATCATTGACATGCTTAAACTTTATCTGGACGTAGAGGGATATAAGACGCTGGAAGCTTTCGACGGGAAAGCTGCCCTTGAGCATCTGCGAAGCAAGCACGTGGATCTCGCACTCTTCGATATCATGATGCCGTTCATCGACGGATTCCAGCTGCTCCGCATGATGCGGCAGGATTATAAAATCCCGGTTATACTCATTTCGGCCAAAAATCAGGAACTTGATAAAATAACCGGTCTCAAGCTGGGGGCAGACGATTATGTGTCCAAACCGTTCAGCCCGCTCGAAGTGATGGCAAGAATTCAGGCCCAGTTAAGACGCTCCTGTGAGTTTAATGAGCCGTTGGAAGCTCCAGCGGTATCCGAAACCTGTGTCGGGGACTTGCAGCTGGATCACCGGGAATGCATGTTATACATCAAGGGAACGCCGATTTCGCTGAGTGCGATCGAGTACAAATTATTGAAGCTGTTCATGGGGGAGCCGGGACACGTATTTACGAAGAAGCAAATTTTTGAGCATGCCTGGGATGAACTATATTTGGCTGACGATAATGCCGTCATGGTCCAAATCAGCAGGCTTCGCGACAAAATCGAGGCTTGTCCCAGGAAGCCTGTCTATATCAAAACCATTCGAGGACTCGGTTACCGGTTTGCGAAGAAAGATGAGTTACAGTCATGAATTCGCCTAATCGCCTGCAGCGTTCGCTGATTCGCCAATATATTTTTTTCTTTGTTACAATTGCGCTTATTGCCGCGTTTTCGCTATTTGTATTAAATGCGTTGATCATGGATTATTTTATGGACGCTACCGGACCGATCAAGACGGAGGCTGGAGTCACAGGCAGTCCAACTGCCGTGCCAGGCATGGACGGCGATCAGCATGAGAAGGTATTTTATGGAATGGCACTGAAAACTCTGCTGCTGTTCCTCGCTTTGTTTGCAATTACCGTATATGTCTTCGGAAGATGGACGGCTTCCCGGCTCACGACCCCGCTCCGATCGATTGCGGATGGTATCCGCAACATTGCACGCGGACATTACCATGAAAGATTACATTTTCGAGCGAGCTATGAACTTGCGCAAATTCAGGACGATTTCAATGATATGGCGGAGCGGCTTGAACGGATGGAGAGGGAAAAGCTAGAGCTTGCGGAGAGCAAGCAGCGAATGCTGATCGATATTTCCCATGACCTAAAGACACCGATGACCACCATTCAGGGCTATATTGAAGCGATGGAAGTGGGGCTCGTTGATTCGGAAGAGAGAAGGCAAAGAATCCTGCGTTTGATTTCCGACAAAGCCAGTCTGATGTCGGAGCTGATCGACGGTATCTTCGAGCTGTCCAAGCTGGACAGTCCCGACTATCCATTTGCCGTTGAGGCATCCGACATTACAGAATTCACAAGGGAAATTGCAGCCGAGTATTACGAGGTGTTCGAAGAACAGAAGTTTCATTTCCTTTACGATATTCCTGATAGTGTAATCATCGTACCATTCAACGCGACCTGGTTATATCGGGCGGTTTCTAATATCCTGTCAAACGCTATTCAATACAATCCGCCCGGTACAGCTGTTGAACTGAAATTGGCAGCAACGGGAAGAGGAGTCGAAATTCACATTACAGACGATGGCATCGGAATCCCGGATGTGTTGAAGGAAAAGGTCTTCGATGCCTTTGTCCGCGGAGACCAGGCCCGAAAAAGCGATGGGGGGACGGGTCTGGGTCTTGCCATTGCCAAACAAGTGGTAGAAAAACATGGGGGTAACATCAGGCTGATCACGAACAGGCACACGAAATTCATTCTTTTTCTTCCTAACGAATTGTAAGATTACTGAAAGATTTAGGAAAGTGGAGCGAAAGAGTTATCCGGTAACCTCAGAAGTAGAACCAACAAATTTAAGGGATACAGGAGGACTGGAGAGATTGGAAATACACAAAGAGAAAGAAAAAGAAAAAGAAAAAGGCGTTACGTTTTTTCGAAGAATCCTAGCAAACCGGAAGCGTCGGGGGCCGTTATCCCCTGGATGGAAGGGTGCGTCGCTTGGGCTCGGCGCCACCGGCTTTATTCTAATTCTGATACAGGCCAACTATTTATTGATGGGGCATGGTATCGCGAAATTCAGCATAGGCACATTCCTGTTTCTCTTTGCGGCAGCCCTTATAAGCGGCCTAGCATCAATGTTGCTGCACGGGGTCAAGAAACTACCAAGCCGTTATATTTGGATGTTGCTGTATTCCCTGATCATGTTTTTGTTCTGTTTTATTGTGCAGCCGGGCGTATCGGCAGTCTTCATCGTCTCTTTGGCCATTGTTTTATCTTTATTTGGTGCATTGGCTTATAAATTTGCAGCGGGAAGCTACAAGCAAGTGTCTAAAACCAGGAAAATCAGCGCGATGGCCTGTTTGTCCTTGATCACCATCGCGATCGGCGCGGGCAGCTTCTGGCTGATTCGGGCCGGAGATGATGCCGCTCCGGACATCACATTGAAACAGTTGAGAAGCTCAACCCGATATGAAAACACAGCGATGAATAACCCGGCCGAACAAGGTGAGTATCCCGTCCAAAGCCTGTTTTACGGAAGTCCTGACAACTATCGGACAGAATTTAATCAAAGCGGTTCCCTAACCACCCAAACGGTGGATGCGTCCAGGTTTGTTGAGAAATGGTCGTCTTTGCGCACGAAGTCGCTTGGATTCGGACCCGAGGCCATGCCGTTAAACGGAAGAGTGTGGTATCCCGAAGGGGAGGGCACCTTTCCGCTTGTATTGATTGTACATGGTAATCATTTAATGAATGATTATTCCGATCCGGGTTATGAATATCTCGGCAGGCTGCTCGCGAGCAAAGGGTATATATTTGTCTCCGTGGATGAAAATTTCCTCAATTTCTCCCCATATGAGGATCTATTCCTGATCAGCCCGCTGCTAAGTGAAAACCCTGCAAGGGGTCTGCTGCTGCTGGAGCATTTGCAAACCTGGAAGGGCTGGAACAGCGATCCGGACAACCCGTTTTACCAAAAGGTCAATATGGAACGAATCGCCCTCATCGGTCATTCCCGAGGCGGCGAAGCGGTCGCGATCGCGGCAGCGTATAACAAGCTTGGCCGTCATCCGGACCATGGGGATATCAAGTTTGATTATAACTTTTCGATCCGCTCGCTCATTTCCATTGCGGGAACGGACGGGCAATATAAGCCCCAAGGCAAACCTCTGCCACTGCAAGACGTAAATTATCTGTCTTTGCATGGAGCTCATGATATGGATGTCAACAGCCTGGACGGTGCGAAGCAATATCACCGGATTCGTTATACTAAGGGCACAAACTACATGAAATCGCTGGTCTATATTTATGGAGCCAACCACGGCCAGTTTAACGGAGGCTGGGGCAGAGGGGATGGGGCAGGGTTGGGGAACCAACTGTTTAACCTACGTCAAATTATGGCACGGGATGAGCAGGAAACCATCGCAAAAGTGTTCATATCTTCGTTCCTGGATGCCACGCTGAAGGACCAACGGCAATATCGGGAGGTGTTCAAGGATTTGGGTTACGCCAAGGAATGGATTCCCGACAATCTGTATGTGGGCAATTATTACGATTCGCAGACGACCTTGATCGCCGATTTTCATGAAGACATCGATCTGCAGAGCACCACACTTCCCGGCGGCAGCCTGATGGGCGAGAACCTGCAGCAATGGAAGGAAGAAAAGGTTAAGGCAAAAATAGGCGAAGCGGATTACAGCGCGGTTCGCTTAGGCTGGAATTCGGACGGTTCGTCCGAGCCTGCGTCCTATACGGTTACTTTGCCGGATAACCGGGTGGGAACAGGGAGGGATAGCTCGATCGTATTTTCGCTGGCAGATGCACGCAAAACAGAAGAAAGCGGCGACCCGAAAGAGCTTATCAATTTTACGATTACGGTTGAAGATAGGAAGGGCCATCAGGCAAGTCTTCCCCTCAGCCACATATCCAAGTTGCCGCCTGTTATTGAAGGTAAACTTCTCAAATGGCCGTTCTCGAATGCAGGCAATACTTCAGAACCCGTATTTCAAAGCTATGACTTCCCGTTAGACGATTATCACAAAATGAATCCGGACTTCAACCCGCAGCAGTTGAGCAAGATTCGCATCGAGTTTAATCTAACCAAGCGGGGAAGCATTCTGCTTAGTGATGTTGGCATTCGATCATAACATGTATGTTCTGATAGGATGACTTTGATGACTGCCAGTCGACAAGAACTCTATACGCTGAAGAAGCCGCCATACTGGCGGCTTCCTTTGATTTAGGTTGAGTGGCGGGCTCAGACCGTTATCGCTTATAAGCTGTGATACGTATCCGTTTTAGGAAAATGGATCGTGACCTTGGTATAGGCTCCGGCCTCCGATTGGATGGATAAATGATGGCCCAGCTTATGCACTAATTGCTTTGCGAGGTAAAGGCCCATGCCGGTCGATTTGGCATGGCTTCTTCCGATGGAACCGGTAAATCCTTTCTCAAAGACTCGATGAAGGTCCTCCGGCTGGATCCCGATCCCCGTATCGACAATGTTCAACCGTTTTTCTTTACGGTCTTCTTCGACCGTGAATGTGATGTTCCCGCCTTCGTCCGTATACTTCAACGCATTTGCAACGATTTGATCAAGGATAAACCCGAGCCATTTGCGATCGGTATGGACGGTTTGTTGAATGTCCTCCATATGGAACCGAATCTGTTTATTGATAAACGTTTTGGCGAATTTTTTCGCACAGGTTTTAATGGTCGCGTCTAACGGTTCTTCCGTGATGAAATAATCCTTGGAAAAAGAATCGATTCGAGAATAGTATAGTGCCTGCTCCACGTAATTTTCTATTTTATCCAGTTCATCCTCAAGCTTATCGGCCAGGGAATCTGCTGTTTCCCCGGTGCTATTTTCCATTAACAGACGACTTGCCGCTATCGGAAGTTTCACCTCATGTATCCAGGACAAGATAAATTCCTGATGATCTAGCTTCTCTTCATTCAGTTTCCGAAGGTTACGTTCATGTTGACGATGCAATTTGGTGAAAAGCTCGAGATACAGCCGCTGCTGCGAATTTTGTGGTTCAGGGGCAACGACAGGCCAATCTTCCCGGTCAAGATGGATCAGTTGCTGAAGCTCGCGGTAGTAGGATCTTCGATAATAATAGCCAATCAGCAAGTAAGCTGCGACCAAGGCAAAGCAAACGATATGAATATACAGCAAGTTGCCTGACTCGTGACCCGGGTTTACGGATACAGCCATGATCATTGAAATAAAGCCCATCATAACCGCGTACAACATCAAAAAATAACGTTTGTCCTTTATGTATTGAAAGAAACTCATGGGATCATATAACCTTGCCCTTTCTTGGTTACTATCCAGTTTTCCTTGCCGATGCCGGCCAGTTTTTTGCGCAAGCGAACGATGTTAACGGTTAATGTGTTTTCGTCCACGAAGCTTTCATCCTGCCAAAGATGACGCATGATTTTCTTGCGGTCAACAACCTTTCCCTTCTGCTGCATGAGGATTTTCAGTATACTGACCTCTGTTTTGGTAAGCTCCGCTTGTTCGGTTTCATAAGTGAGTATTCCCTTGTCCGGAAGGAACACGACCCCCTCATGCTCGAACACATTGGAATGAATGTCCGTATAGGAATAGGTTCGGCGCAGCAGCGCATTAACTTTAGCGGTCAACACATCCATATGGAACGGCTTCTGAATATAATCGTCCCCGCCCATATTCACCGACATAACAACATCCATGGGCGAATCGCGGGAAGAAAGAAAGATCACCGGTACATTGGAAATTTCTCTTATCTTCTGGCACCAGTAAAATCCATCATACGAAGGCAGGTTGATATCCATGATCACAAGATGAGGCTGGTCATGAATAAAGCTTTGTGCGACCTGGTCAAAGTTATCGACGCTGACCGTTTCCAGGCTCCATTTGGTCAATGCTAACTGGATCATCCCGCGAATGGTCGGGTCATCCTCTACGATCATGATTTTCATAAACGATCCTCCCGGGCGTTACTAGCGGCAAATTAAACACATTGTATACGATCTTCCCGCGGCAGACAAGCAAGTTTCCGGGGCTGCTTCCTTTCGTCTAATGTGACAGGAATGTAAGGTAGAGCGGGAAGTTGTAAGTTAAAGTAAGGGTGACCTGTATTAAGATCAGTATAAGTAATACATGATTTCGAAATCGTGCTGACATTGTTTCTATATCGATAACCAGGAAGGAAAGATCAACATGAAAATGGTAGTGAACGCGGCTCAGGTTAGAAAGGTTTATGGCGTGAAAGGAAATGTCTATACGGCCTTGGATGATATCGATTTGACCGTGCAGGAGGGTGAGTTCGTGGGGATCATGGGACCGTCCGGCGCAGGGAAGTCGACTTTGCTCCATGTGCTTGCGACAATTGATCAGCCTACCTCTGGAGACGTTGTGATTGACGGAGTAGATGTACTGAAGATGGATGAGGAACAATTATCCGCTTTTCGCCGGGATAAACTGGGATTTATTTTTCAAGATTACAATTTGCTGGACACTTTAACGGTGAAGGAGAACATCTTGCTGCCCTTGGCGCTGGCTAAAATGAATGTCACAGAACTGGAGCATAGAGTGGAGGAGATCGCAGACAAATTCGGTATCACCCCGATTCTGGACAAATACCCGTATCAGATTTCAGGAGGGCAAAAACAGCGGACTGCGGCTTCACGCGCCATGATTTCCGGCCCCAGCCTGCTGCTGGCCGATGAGCCGACCGGCGCTCTAGATTCGAAATCGGCGACAGCACTGCTGGAAAGCCTGAAAGACCTGAATGAATATGATCGGGCAACGATTTTGATGGTCACTCATGACACGTTTGCGGCAAGCTACTGCACGCGGGTGCTATTTATTAAGGATGGTCGCATTTTCACCGAACTGTCTAGAGGAGATGCATCCCGCAAACACTTTTTCAAAAAAATATTGGATGTATTGACCGTTCTGGGAGGGAATGCAAGTGACCTTGTTTGACATCGTGAAAAAGAACATGAAAGGGAACTTCAAAAACTACACGATCTATTTCATCTCCATCCTGTTCAGTGTCATTATCTATTATACTTTTCTTTCTTTGCAGTACAGCCAAGAAATTGCGAGTTCAATCGAATCATCGCAGAGCATGCGATCCGTATTTATGATAGCATCCATCATTTTGATCGTATTTGTTACCGTCTTTATTATGTATTCCAACCGTTTTTTCTCCAGGCAGCGTAAAAAGGAAGTAGGCTTGTACGCGTTACTTGGTCTACCCAAAAAAAAGATCGGAAAAATGCTGTTTTATGAAAACCTGATCATTGGGGTAACGGTTTTAATCATAGGAATCTTGATTGGCACATTGTTGTCCAAGCTGTTCGCTATGATCTTAATCAAGCTGCTGGGGACGCCGGTACAGGTAGGCATGGCTTTCTCTCTTCGAGCTCTGATTCATACGCTCATCGTGTTCATGGCGATTATATTGGCGACATCGATCCAAGGCTATCGATTGATTTACAGCTTTAAACTCATCGAATTGTTTCGCGCGGAGCAAGAAGGGGAGCAGGAGCCGAAAGCGTCGTTTCTATCGGCAGTGGGTGCAGTTCTCTTTTTGACTGCGGGATATGGATTCGCCTTCCGCGATTTTTCCGTCACCGAAGAAATTCTTGTCAATCTGAGCGTGATGACCGTTGGTATTATCGCTGGAACGCTTCTGCTCTTCTCCTCGCTGGTGATTGTTTTGCTGAGAAGCGCCAAGAAGAGAAAACGAAGTTATTATAAAGGCATGAATTTGGTCATCACCTCTAATTTGGTGTACCGGATTAAAGGAAACGCTCGTTTGTTAAGCGTCATTTCCCTATTATCCGCTGCGGCGTTGTGCGCCTTCAGCGTCGGTTTAGGCGCATACTTTACGTTTGACAAAACATCGAAGCTTACCGCGCCATTTAGCTACATGTATATTGCCCAGGACAACGCCTTCAATAAAAATGTAGATGATATCATACGCGGGGATGAAGCGCATCCGATTATCGCGCAAATGACGATTCCGGTGCTGGAGACAAAAGGGGAGGCTTCCAATCCAGAGCTCCTTCCGGAGAGAATGATCGAAGGAGACGAAACCCCGCTCAAAGTGGTCTCGATCGATCAATACAACCAGGTGGCAAAGGTACTGCGTTTCCCCGAAATGGATCCGATCGAACAGGATGAAGCTATTGCGATCCGGCCCATGTATACGGATTATGAATGGTCCGATTATGAAGGCGAAACGGTCGACATCGACTTGCCTGATCAACAGATAACCCTTGCCTTTGCGGGGATGACCGTAGAACGAATCATCAATTGGAGTTATCCGGATGTGATGATCGTTGTAAATGACGCCATTTACGACAAAATCGAGACGCAAGTCTCACCAATCCGCTATGTCGGGTATGTCGTGCAGGATCAGAAGACAACGAAACATACAGCTGATGCGCTGGCGAATTTGAAGACACCGGAATCGAATTTGTCTTCATATTATTCCGAATATCGGCTTGGAATCGAAGAATCTGCTTTTAATGTTTTTATTTTAGGATTTCTTGGGCTCGTTTTTGTCATGGCAACAGGTAGTATGATCTATTTCAAGCAGCTGACAGAGGCAACAGCAGACAAACCACGGTACGACATACTAAAAAAAATAGGTGTAAGCGGGAAAGAAATCAGTATCGCAATCATTAGGCAGAACGCTTTCATTTTTGCCTTGCCGCTCGCGATCGGGCTCGCCCACTACATGGTCATCCTGCAATTGTTGACAAGGTTATTCAGCAATATGGCAGGCGCCAGTCTCATGCTGCCCATCCTGATCTGTGTCGCTGTGTTTTTCCTGATCTACACGGTTTATTATGTGCTCACGGTCAACTCCATCAGCAGGATCGTCAATGGAAAGTCTGCCCCCGTGGTTAGAATTGCAGCTGTTGCAATCATGGTCTGTCTTCTGGTTCTGATTGCTATCTTCTTCGGCACGGAAACCCCTGCAACGCAGGATGAGAGGGGCCAGGCAGAGAAAATCCAATTACAGCTGCCGGAACCTACTGGAGAATATTCTGTGGGAACGATGGAAATGCATTTCAAGGATGACAACAGGGTGGACCCATGGAAACAGGACAGAGACAGGGAGCTCATGATCAGCGTATGGTACCCCGCCACGGGAAAAAGCGAGCAGAAGGCTGTGTACATGCAGCCCGAAGCAGCAAAGTATTACGATGAAAACGCAATCCCCACGATCGGATTGGATCCCGGTCGGGTCGATCTCTCCGGTATCGGCACTCACGCTTGGTTAGATGCAACGCCGGCGAACAACGACGATGGGTGGCCGCTCCTCATCTACTCACCTGGCGGGTCAGTTCCAAGAAACTTCGGGACGGCTGTAGTCGAAGACTTGGCCAGCAGAGGTTATGTGGTCGTTACAGTCGATCATACGTATGAAGCCTCTGCGGTCCAATTTCCCGATGGACGTGTGGCAACGGAGTCATTACCGCCTTTCAGTGCAGAAACGGTACTGAAGATGCTGGAGGTAAGAGTGGATGATATCCAATATGTTTTGGACCAACTCGAACTCGTCAAGGAGGGCCGTCATCCAGGGGATCAACCATTGCCCGCTGGACTTCAACAAACATGGGACCTGTCTAAGATCGGAATATTCGGACATTCCGCCGGCGGGGCTACTGCTGCTCAGGTGATGTACGAGGATGATCGCTTTGACGCTGGCATCGACATGGACGGAACGATGGGGCACATGCCCGATAACCCGCTCCCGGTGGCGCAGCACGGATTGGATCGCCCCTTCATGCTCATGAATTCAGGCTACAATAAGGAGGGCGAGGTTGATTCCCATCTAACCGCGATGGACCGTCAAATGTTCTGGCAGCATTCGACCGGATGGAAACTCGATCTAAGCATTCCCGAGGGAGCACATTATACGTTTACAGATTATCAGACGCTGCTTCCACAGCTTCAAGATAAGCTGAGCCTTTCGCCGCGAGTAGTCCAGCAATCTATCGGAACTGCCGACCCGAAACAGACAATCGCTGCCCATCGAGATTATGTCGCTGCCTTTTTCGATTTTCATTTAAAGGGTGTTCCACACCCGCTGCTGACCTCTCCGTCCGCAGACTATCCAATGGTTGATTTTATAAAGTAAAGACATTTCCTTCCTCGGATTTGTCACAATCTTGATCGCTTATCAATAGAAAAAAACAGTATAATAAAAACAAACAAAATCAAACAAAAACATTCGGATAAGGCGGTGGTAAGAATGAATCAGGAGTTTTTGCATCCGGCAGATCTGCTCCTTCAATTTATCAATCGTATTTATAACCATGGTATGACGACCACGTCCGGGGGTAATCTGTCTATCAGGGACGAGAAGGGAGATATTTGGATAACCCCCGCCGGGGTGGACAAGGGTTCCCTTACACGGGGAGATATGGTATGCGTGAAGGAGGATGGTACGACCCTGGGAATTCACAAACCATCCAGCGAATTTCCCTTCCACAGGCTTATCTATCAAGCCCGTCCGGATTTGAAAGCGATCATTCATGCCCATCCGCCAGCGTTGGTTTCGTTCAGCATTGTCCGGCGCATTCCCGATACCAGGCTGCTTCCGAACGAACGACAGATCTGCGGCGAGATCGGGATTGCACCTTACGCCCTGCCTGGAAGCGAGCAGCTCGGGGAGAACATTGCGGCTGTCTTCAAGAGCGGGATCGACACGGTCATGCTGGAGAACCATGGCGTTGTGGTCGGAGCCGGGGATCTTCCGCAAGCGTTTAACCGGTTTGAAACCCTGGACTTCTGTGCGAGGCTGGAAATCGAGGCGCGGCGAATCGGAAATCCCGTCCTGTTGACTGATGAGGATTACGACATCGTCCGCAACAAAAGCACGCTGCAGCTGGATACGTATATCCGCGACACCTGCACGTCGGAAGAAAAAGAAATTCGCCGGGACATGTGCGCACTCATGCGGCGTGCGTATAAACAAGGTCTGTTTACAAGCACGCAGGGCACTTTTTCCCATCGTTTATTTGGTCATGATTTTGTCATTACACCCTACGGCAAAGACCGCAACCATCTGGAGCCGGGTGACCTCGTCCGTATAGAGAACGGAAAAGCCGAGGCCGGCAAACAGCCAAGCAAATCCGTCTTTCTCCACGAAGCGATCTACAAAATGCAGCCGCATGTCGATTCGGTGATTATCGCGCACCCGCCTAACATCATGGCATTTGCCGTAACGGATACCGTATTCGATTCAAGAACGATTCCGGAGAGTTACATCTTGCTTCGCGGAATGCCCAAGCTTCCCTTCAATGCGGTTTACAATGAGCCCGAGCGTACCGCTTCGCTGTTTAGACCCGATACGCCGATCGCCATCGTGAACAATAATTGCGTCATCGTTGCGGGACAGAGCCTGCTCAATGCTTTTGATCGATTGGAAGTTGCAGAGTACAGCGCCAAGTCCATTCTGTCGGCTAGAACGCTTGGGAATGTCATACACATCGATGACGATCGGATTCGCGAGCTCGAATCAGCATTTAATCTGGAGTAGTAAAAGAATGGAATATCTTCAGCTGAACCAAGGCTGCCGCGGGAATAGTGCGGCAGCCTTTCGTTTGTTCCGGTTTAGACATATCGACATCGGCCTTCACCGTTTTTTGGGGAATCCGGCCCATTCTCGGAAACGATTCGATATGTGTGTTTTTCAAACCGTTGTTTACAACAATATTAATATTGTCTATTATATAAATAGACTATTTATATTTATGTTTATTTATACAATTAAATTTGATGTACTCAAACTATATTGAATAGGCGGCTATGAGTGCAGTTGTGATAACGATTTAATTCTTAGAAAAGAGGAGACACAATGAAAATACCTGCTTCTACAAATCATAAACCCGTGATTATTTCAGATAACTATGGGAAAGTGGATGGACGATTCGCATATAAGACAGATGTAAGAGCTCTATCTTTGGGATTGATCGAGCAGAACGGGGATGGTAAGGCGCATATAGCCGCCAAAGTATGGAGAGCCGCTGAGGAACAAGGGACCGGTCCATCGGATGAGTTACCCCTTCATCGAATTTTAGATTTATCCATTCTCATTTGCAGTGCCCTGACACATTTTAGCGAAGCGTATAGATTTGAACATTTATATGACCCACAAAATCCGGTGATCGACCGGATCGGATTACAGGGGAACGCCATGACGGTTGCGGTTTGCACGGATCATGAACAGATTCAGGATGATATCAAGCTGTTCAACGAGGCATTGAGCGATAACGGTGAGATGATTGGAGAACGTCTGCGCACTTTGACGAGAATGTTAGAAGAATTGGGTTATGCACGATAATAAAGCTGCCGAACGGGAAGTTACGAGACTTTTCCCGCGTTCAGAGTTAACGAGAGTTTGGAGGTGAGCGGTCATGAAAGACCAGAATGACAATGAATCTAACGTGCTGTCTCCTGGGAGAGTATTGACCGAGGAAGAAATAAGTCTTGTCTGGAAAAAACCATTAACGCATAAAGCAAGCGAGGAAGAACGGCGAATCACGAATGAAATCAAGCGTAATTGGCATCGCGGCGAGATGAAAATCGCCACGATTCTATTGGAAGGGGATGCCGGCTCCGGAAAAACGCAGCTCGCCAAGGCGTTGTCCGCCAACTTCAGGTTACCCTATACCAAAGTAACTTGTTTTGCCGATATGGATAAATCGGATATCCTCGGAGCCATTTTACCGGTTATTTCATCTGATCGATTGAAGCAGTTGGAACCTGCCGACCAAGCGGCCTTGAAAGCATTATACGAAAGCGATGGCTTTCGAAGCTCGACGGAGATTTTAATGGAGGCGCTGGAGATTACACAAGAGATGGCTTCCGCCAAGATGAAGCAATTATTGAAGCTAGCCGCGAATATCGCTCAGGATGGAGCTGTAGAGTATCGATTTTACGCTTCCGAGATCGTCCGAGCTTTTCAAAAAGGCTATCTGCTGGAAATCCAGGAACCGAATGTGATTCGGGATGCAGGCGTATTAATGGCATTGAATTCCGCATTGGAGCCGGGCGGCAGTCTTAATCTCCCAACGGAGATCGTTCAGCGGCATCCGGATTTCATAGCAGTGATCACGGCAAACCGTAGTTACGCCGGATCCAGGCCGCTTAACGAGGCATTGCGTGATCGAGTGCAGCATACGGAGAAGATGGACCTGCCGACCAAAGAGGTTATGATGGAGCGGGCAATCGCCAAAACCGGTTATCGGAACGATGAAATGCTGGACATGCTGGCAAGAGTTATCATCCTTTTGGATAAAACGGCCCGGGCTAATGCCATTAAAGGCGTGGCTGGCATGCGTTCTTATTTCTATTGGGCGGATGCCGTTGCTCAAGGTGCTTGTGCAAAGGAATCCCTTTATCATAAGGTGATTTACAAGATAACAACCGATTCGGAAGAGATCAAACTGCTGGAAGAAGCGCTGAAAGGCGAAGGTTTATTGGATATGCTGGAGGAAGTCCCGGTTGAAATGAATAAACGAAATGCAGAGGCAGTGGAGATCGCGACATGGGAGAGCGATATGGAACTGGATTCCATTCCTGATGGGCAAGCTGAGGAAGAAGGGCTCCAGTTAAAAAAGTCCGCTGAAAGCGAAGACAGCACATCCATACTCGCGAATGACTCAGCGGATACGGAGAGTACGGATTCGGGGGAGGACGGATCACCGCAATATCATCAGGCTAATCCCGAACCCATGTCGGATGAGGAGAAGCAGAGGGAGCGGGACTTCCGCAAAAAACTGAATCAAGTTTCCAGAACCATCGTATCCGACTCGATTCATCAGGCTGTTAAGCTGATCGTTCACCGACCTGAGTACGACCCGAATCAGCAGGAGGAATATTCGAGTCTGAGTAATCGCCTTATGCCTATCGTGCGGGAAATCGCCAGAAAGACGCTGCCGCTCTTGGAGCATGAGATAACCGCGGAATATGCCAAAAACCATTACTATGGTTCTAAATTTCAGGCTGACAGCGTGGCCTATCGCGATTTCAGGTATTTTGCCAAGAAACGTCCTCCGACAGAATCCCCTGGTCTTGTAGTCGGTTTGAGGGTGGATGAATCCGCATCGATGGCTGCTTTCGGAAGACTGGAGGCGGCTAAGCGGGCGGTTATCGCGGTCTATGAATTCTGCCAACTTTGCCATATACCTGTTTTAATTTATGGGGATACTGCGGATGTTTCCCGTTTGGAGCAGATGTCCATCTTCGCTTATGCCGATTACGATCAACCGGATGTCCGCGACCGGTTCAGACTGATGGGAATCCGGGCCAGAAGTAATAATCGGGATGGTATGGCTTTAAGAATTATGGCGGAACGGTTAGCAGCTTCACCGAAGCAAACCAAGCTGTTGATCAGCATCAGCGACGGGCAGCCTAAAGCCATGGAAGACTATACCGGAAGTCTGGCCATTCAGGACATGCAGCAGACGCTATCCGAATATGAAAGAAAAGGAGTCAAATTTTTGGCGGCAGCCATCGGTCAAGACAAGGATGTCATTAGTCAGATCTATGGCGCAGAGAGGTTTTTGGATATGACCAACCTGAATGAGCTCCCAGCCAAGCTGGTGCTGATCATTTCTCGATACTTGTAACATCATACTGAACAGCTTCAGCCTGCGTGTCATTGTGACATGCGGGCTTGTTTACTACTGATGTCTGTGAATACTTGAACATATCTCCCCGTTCGTTCTGGGTAAACTGGACATGTGCCCCGTTCAAACATTATAGTTAAAAGAATGAAGAGCGCGTCGTTTTGTCGGTTTATTCGTTGTCGTGAATCGATGCTCAGCTTTACAACTTGAATATGTATACATAAGTAAGGGAGGACATGTATGGAGCAACCCCGTATTTGGCCGGATCGGTTCAAGCGCTTTTTTCTGAACAATAAATTTGTGCTTCTTTTGTTTGTTCTGTTGCTGGTTGGACTCAATGTATTGGTCCTAAGCAAAATTTCTTTTGTATTGCATCCGCTCGCCGTGTTAATCAAGACGATCGTTTTGCCGATCATTTTATCAGGAATACTCTATTATTTGCTGAATCCTCTGGTGGATGTGATGGAGAAATGGAAAATCAAGCGTGGATGGTCCATCCTGATCCTCTATCTGGTTATAGCCGGTATTCTAACGATTGTGGTGCTCGCGGTCATTCCGGTGCTGCGCAACCAGATTATGGGGCTGATTGATAACTTTCCGACATATAGCGAAAAGGTTAGACAGCAGTTTGAAGATCTAACGGGCAGCGAGTTGTATAACCAGATTCAAGAAACCATGAATATTAACTCCCAGGAATGGTGGACCACCGTCACGCAGAAGGCAACGGAACTTCTAAACCACACGTGGAGCAGAGTTGGCGGGTTTCTGGGTGCATTTACAGAGGTTGTGTTGTCGATCGTGACGGTACCTTTTGTACTGTTTTATATGCTGAAAGACGGCAAGAAGCTCCCTCTGAAAATATTGTCTTTCCTGCCGACGAAGAGTCGTTCCGGAATTTTGCATGTGCTTCAGGATATCAATCATCAGATCAGCTCGTTTATCCGCGGGCAGATTATTGTGAGCTTCTGTATTGGTATTCTGCTGTATATCGGTTACATGATCATCGGTTTGGATTACGCGTTAATTCTGGCGATTATTGCATCGTTCACCAGCGTGGTGCCTTATCTGGGACCCGCAATTGCGATTACGCCTGCGCTCATTGTGGCTCTGGTTACTTCTCCGGTGATGCTGCTGAAGATGGTAGCGGTATGGACGATCGTGCAATTAATAGAAGGGAAGTTCATCTCACCTCAAATCATGGGTAAAACGCTCAAGATTCACCCCATTACGATTATCTTTGTCATACTCACGGCCGGCAATCTGTTCGGTGTGGTTGGCATTTTGTTAGCCGTTCCCGGCTATGCAGTCCTTAAGGTCTGTGTATCGCATATTTTCGAATGGTTCAAGGATACGTCGGGATTATATGATCCTCGGAATAGCAACTCGCCGAAATAGTCTTTTGGCTTGTGTCAATCCATATGATTTGCTCTAGAAGCCGCCATTTTGGCGGCTTTTTTTTCAGAAATCTTCTCTAGGAACCAGTAGGTAAGTTTAGCCATGCTTCACCCTGAAGAAGCGCGTGGATTCATTGCAAAAACGAGTTCGAATTTATATAATGGATATCATAGGTCTATATAATTCAAAATTAAGGGAGGTAACCGTTATACAGTTTTCCAAAAGCGTTGATTATGCTCTGCACGCATTAATCCACTTGGCTCATTCGGAGCGTGAGCAGAACATCGGAATCAAGGAGTTATCTGCGACGCTGGGTGTTTCGGAAAGCTACTTATCCAAAATCATGTCCAAGCTGAGGCAGGATGGTATCGTGCGGGCTGTACCGGGAGTGAACGGAGGCTACGAGCTGGCCAAGCAGGCCGAGCAGATTACATTCCTTGAAGTGATACAGGTAATTGAAGGAAGACAGCAGTTGTTTGAATGCTCCAATCTGAACTCGCAGCAGCATCGCTTGCTAGCCGAAGAGAAGGCTGCCAAGATGCACGAGGATAATCCCCGTGAGTGTGTATGCCTGGTTAAACAGGTGATGGACGGCGCCGAACGGCAATTGTATCAATACTTGGAGGAGCAAACGATCCAGTCGGTATTGGACGCGGCATCGAAGCGTGGCAGCTGTGCTGAAAACAAGAAGTGATAAACTTCTTGTTTTTTGATATGGATAAGCCGAAAGTTTGGGAGGGATCGTAATCGATAAACTCTTTGAGAAATTAAGCGCGTTTGGAGAAAGAGAACATTGGCTCTTGCTTCGACAGCTCCTGAATACAGCTGTGCACGATTCCACGAATAGTGAGCATGAAGACAGAGTGTTCGGTCAGAGATTGTATAATCTGATGGAAAAGCACATAGATACCGTTAACAACCAGCGACTGCAAGAAGAGGAACTTCAAACTCACGTCCATATTGTGATCAGTCTCTCTGAAGCCGGCTCATTAAAAGTTGCGCTCAGTCAACTTGGTAAACGGGAGGAATCTCGGGTGGTCGCATTTAATGATTGGTTTTCAGTCGGCCCCATCACGGAATTGAGTACAAAGGAAGGGCAGCTCCGAAGGCGAATGTGGTTGATGGAACATGACAGGGATTCATATTATTCAGACAGTATAAACAAGGAACACCAAATCGAGCGTATGATAGATACGCTAAAGAATATACCGGAGAACAAAAAAGTTGTGATATGGTGCGGGGATAACGCCCATGATCAAACGGGACTACGATTTGCAATGTATCTGCTGAGGGAGCGGAAGAGTCCTGTCCATATGGTCAATGTGACACAAATACTCACAGATATGGGGCAGGGTAATGCTCCAATATCGCAGGCATTGTTCGAACGAGACAAATACATCGATATTGTTAGAAATTATGGTGAGGGGATCCCTCTGAATTCTGATCTAAGGAAGCGATATGCATCAGAATGGATGGAGTTGGCAAGGCAGGATGATGTGCTTCGACTCTGGGAAGAGGGAAAAGTGATGGGCTGCCAAGAGGATAAACTGGACGAGGTTATTGTTAAATCGGTCATGGAGCTGCTAGATAAACACCATCCTGATGTTTTGGTTAACGTTGGAGAAGTCGTGACAAAATTATTGGAAATCTCACAGCAACGTATAAGTTATTCCTTCATTATGTACAGAATCTGGTGTTTAGTCAGTGATGATGTTCTGACGTTCAAGGGTCAACCGGGCTTTCCTTATCAATTCTTGCTAGGAGTATCGCATGTTTAAGAAGTCGCCATGGGCGGCTTTTTTGTTTTGACTTTGACAGTTCTTAACCCATCTAAGAAAAGTAACTCGGATTTCAAACATTTTTATATTGACCGAATGTTCAGTCTTAAATTATATTAGAATCATAATCTGGATGAATCATCCATTGGAGAGAGGAGTTTTCATATGGATTTAGCTTATCAAACTCAAGGCCGTGGGACACCTGTTGTGTTGGTACACAGTCCAGGTGTCGATTCAAGAGAATGGAGCTATATTGCACCGCATTTAGCCCGGAGCCATCAAGTCATCACGTATGATGGTCGGGGAACGGGAAAATCCCCAGCGCCGCAAGAACCAACCAGCTTGGTTGAAGACCTGCGAGCATTGCTCGATCATCTGGAAATTGACAGCGCTTCGCTTGTCGGTCATTCCATGGGAGGGCAGGCCGTCACGGATTTTGCCTTGACTTACCCTTCCAGGGTTGACCATTTAGTATTAATCGCACCATCGCTAACCGGGTTCGAGCACTCCCAGCCATTCATCGATTGGATGGCCCAAGTAAATGCATGCGCACCCGATGTCAACCGTCTGGTTGAACAATCGTTGAGCGGGCCGAATTATCGTGTGACGATGTCCAGCTCTGAAAGGGATTTTTTGCGCGAGATGCACACGTTGTATATGACCAGAGTGTTTAGTGAGTGGAAGAGCTTCGAGGTGATATGGCCGATGCCGCCAGCGATCGAGCGGTTGGAGGAGCTTGTTGCAAGGACGCTGTTTATTCAGGGAACGGTTGAATGGGAGGATATGCAACGAATTGCGGAACAGTTCAAACGTGTTCAAGACATCCGTTTCGAGGTCATCGTGGGGGCTGACCATATGGCCACGCTGACACATGCAGAAGAACTTGCTGGTTTGATTCTTGCTTTTTTAGCGAGAAGATAATGGGACTCATCGCGGCATGAAATACAAGCGATTAAATAAGTTCTTTGCTTGGGAAAGAGGCAAGGTGTACACCAAAAAAACCGCACAAATTGCGGCTTTTTTTGATGATTTCATACAGTTTATTAAGGTAGTAAATGACAAGACATCTATTCATTACTTCATGTTTTTCTCTTATAAACGGAACGTGGGAGCGACACGGTCCCAAGCTCACCGATTGCTCGATTCCTCACTTCCCGACTTTTTTCTTCGGTGCAGACGGATGCTCTTTTTTAGACGTTTCCTGGCTCGTCTCAAAGTTAATCGGCGGTATGCCGTTTGCTTGCCACACCGTTCCTCTACGCTCGTACTCGAATAACTTCTCTATGGCATTCGCAATCTGTGGTCCGACTTCACGCTCAACCAAATACAAGGCCACATCAAGTCCGGAAGTAACACCTCCGCCAGTTACCAAGCGAGGGCCATCTTCCACGATTCTTGCATCGACCGGAATTGCACCGAGTGCTCCTAGCGCAACCATGCCTATCTGATTGGTGACAGCGTATCTGTCTTTCAACAATCCATCCATAGCCAGCAGCAATGAACCTCCACACACGGTAGCCACCGTAACGTCCTTATTACTCATAGCTTGTTTCATCATCGTTGTTAAACCCGAATCCTTAGCCTGCCTTAATATGTTGGGAATAGCATCTGCGGTATTCCCCGCCGGTTTCCCCGAAGCGCCAGGAACTACAATAATTCCGGACCGATTAGGATCTAACACGGCTTGCGCTTCGAGGGCAGGTCCATTCAGCCCGCTCGGAACCGAACGCTTACCTTCTGCAGATACTAATTCTACAGTAACTTTTCCACCAGTGTACATTCCGGCAGCAGCAAATACTTCATATGGCGCTAATGCGTCCAGCAGATCAAACCCATCGAATAATACGATTTGTACATGCACGCTTTTACCCTTGGATGAATCTTGATTCTTGTTTGTTTCTGCGCTTGCTGCTGGGGCTAATAGACATAGAAAGAGCGCTAACGACGTGAGTAAGCTAAGTGTTTTTTTCATCCTGATACCAATTCCTTTCGATTCGTTCTGATGATAATTTCAGGAATAACTAGCAGCAGCGCAATCGAGCCGTAAACACCGATGGTGTAGCTAGTAGGGTAAACGTACCCGAATCCCTGATGAAAAAGGGAAGTAATGAGATGGATCAACATGTTCGTGAAGCAAAAGGCGTAACTACGAATCATCCAGTTACGATGATGGATGATCCTTTTCCTCTTGATTTGGACGAGCGACGTAATGGTAATAACCAGCCAGATCATATTCAGCAGATTGAAACCCATACTGCTTATTTTGCCGCCTGTAGCGTAGGGGGCCATATATCCGGAAGTGAGCACGACCAGCAGTACGGATACGATATATACATAGCCGTTTATGCGATGGAGCCTGCGGCTTCTTTCAAATATTCGATTCGAGAAGTTAATCAATCCCGATGCCATGGCCACACATGCGAATGCAACATGAACGTACATGACATTAAGCCAAACAGGGAGATTGAGCTCGCGCTTCAGCCCGGTCTTATGGCTTAAAAATCCCAAAGCACCCGGATCGATCCAATAGTTTTTTATCAAGGCGTGTAGTATAAATAGAATGCTGACACAGGCCAGCAATAGATATAACGATTTTCGTTTCTTCATCCGTTCGCAACTCCCGAAGCTAGGAAATTCGATTTCCTGTTAATTTGGATGCAGGCAGGAGGCCGGCTTTAGCGATACCAACCATGTGATCACCATCGACGAAAACTTCAAATTTGAGATTCAAGCGCATGGGTTTTGTGATTCGAAGTGACCAGACCAGCTTGTTATCTTGAAGCAAGGGGTTCATAAACTCGATGGTTTCATCTCCTTGCTTCGCCGTGCCATGGATCGTATCGTGTCTTGTCGATATGGAGAGTTTGACCTCCAGCTTTCCAACGGGCGTAGCGAGAGTGGTATCCCATTCTCCGTCGAAGACCGATGCTTGTGCGCTTCTGCTATGCAGCGTGCGGGGCGGGGGTGTCATCGCTGTTTGGTTCACCGCGGTGTTTGGTTCTTCGCTCGTCAATGGTTTATTAACGCTTGGCGTTATCCCTATATCCTTCCATACCGTGCCTCTTCGTTCGTATTCGAATAACTGCTCTACCGCGTGAGCGATACGAGGCCCAAGTTCACGTTCCACCAGATACAGCGCTACATCGAGTCCGGAAGTTACGCCGCCGCCGGTAACCAGATTGCCGTCGTCCACAACGCGAGCCGAGATGGGAACTGCTCCAGTTGCACCAAGTAAGTCCATGCCCAGATGGTTCGTTACTGCCGGTCTGCCTTCCAAGAGGCCTCCCATGGCAAGCACCAGTGAACCGCCGCAGACTGTAGCGACTATCCTGTCTTTGTGCTGGAGAGCCTGCTCGATCATGCCGGTCAATTCGGTATCCATGGCCCGGCCCAGAATAGCCGGAACCGAATCGGGCCCATCTCCCTCGACGTCGCCGGACGCGCCAGGGACGAGAATGATGCCCGCTCGTTCCGGGTCCAGTCTGCCACTCGCTTCAATCCTCAACCCATTGATGCCGCTAGGCACGGATCTTGGTCCCTCGGCGGTGACCAATTCTACGTTTAACGCATTTTCAGCATTCATGGCTGCAGCACAGAAGACCTCGTAAGGCGCTATCGCATCCAGAAGGTCGAAGCCGTCAAACAACACAATTTGAACGTTAAGCATCCATCAATCCTCCTAGTCTCTATTTAGTCAAAAGATCTTTCAGCTTACGATATTCCTTCTCATCAATTTCACCATTGGCCATTCGGTTCTTCAGAATCATAGCGATGTCATTCTTTTGATGACCGTTTTTGTAACGATAACGAATCGCGTATACTCGAACCGCCAGGAAAGAAAACAGCGTGAGACAAAACAAAGCGCCGAAAGGAAAGAACGAGAAGGCGTTATTTTCCAAACCCATATGTATACCTCCTTTATCATTGTGTGCGGGACGATCACCCGAAGTTGGGGCTGGCCGTGTGCGCAAATAGAAGCATACCAAACGAATATCTCAAACAAAGATGAAAAAAGATCACAAAAGTATAAACAAATCATCACAATACATAAGCTCGCGTTAGTTCTTGTTAAAAAAAATGATAAACTAGGAAAGCAAAGGTGGGATAAACATGAGCGTATCAAAGACGATTCTGGTTGTAGACGATGACCAGGATATTGTTGAGCTATTAAGGGATTTTCTAGAGAATGACCACTTTCAAGTGAAAACCGCTTGCGATACCGCTCAAGCGTGGGACATATTTAAGGAAAGCTCTGTTGATTGTATTGTTCTTGACATTATGATGCCGGGACAAAATGGATTTGAGTTTTGCCGCCGGATTCGGGCGGAGAGCAATGTACCAATCCTGTTTTTGAGTGCTCGCAGCGATGATGTGGATAAGATTCGAGGCCTTACTCTCGGAGGCGATGATTACATCGTCAAAACCGCTTCGCCGGGTGAGATCGTTGCCAGAGTAAAAGCCGTATTGCGGCGTTCCGCTTCCCTACAACAATTGGATAACAGGGTCTTGAATTACGGCCGCATCAAGTTAAACCTGTCCACTAGAGAAGTACTAGTGGATGGAAATAACATCGTGCTCACACCCAGGGAATATGAGCTGCTGCGATTATTTGCCGAACATCCGAGACATGTTTTCTCCTATGAACAATTACTTGCAAAGTTTTGGGATGGGGTGGGCGACAGGCATACGATTCGGGTCCATCTTAGTCGGCTTCGCGAGAAAATCGAAGCTGATCCGAACCAACCGATATTCCTGGTCAACGTATGGGGAGTAGGGTATCGCTTTGAGGGAGGGTAATATGAGGTCACTCCGCATTCGTACGTTTACTATGTTATGCTTCTTCTTTATCCTATTATTGCCGTGGATCTTCTTTGTTACTGCGCACTTTATGGAAACCAAGACACTCAGCTTCGAAAAAGGTCGGCTGCAAAACGAGACCCTGCAACGAAATATATCGGAAATGACGCAGCGAATTGAATCGGACACAGACCAATGGACTGATCCAGACTGGCAAAACCAATTGTATTCCGCGCTGCGTGAAGCGAAGATGGATGTTCTCATTCAATCCGCAGCAGATCAGGAGATTTATCGTTCCAATCCTGACCGACGAGGCACTAATTTATCAACCGAGCGGTTCTCTGTCATCGAGGACGGCCAGTTGCTGGGAAGGGTTGTTCTGTACTTACCTCAATCCAATCAATTTCAAGTGATGTCGGCTTTTGTCGGTCTGCTGCTTGCGATCTTTGTTGTCGGAATGGAAATGAGGCGATTCGTTCTCAAACCACTCGAGAAGATGGGAAGTGCAGCAAGACAAATTGCAACAGGGGATTGGGATGTTCGGTTACCCATGTCCAGGGTCACCGAAATCGCTGAAGTCCGCGACGGATTCGCTGTTATGGTCAAGGGACTTGAGCAGTCCTATCGAAAACAGGCCGAACTGGAAGAGGAACGCCGATTCGTCATTGCGGCTGTTGCGCATGATTTACGGACACCGTTGTTCGCTTTGCGAGGCTACTTGGATGGTCTGGAGCAAGGGATCGCTCAATCTCCGGAGAAAATGGCCCAATATGTTGCAGTCTGCAAGGACAAATCGGCACAATTGGATCGTTTGGTAGAGGATCTTTTCACTTTTACAAAAATGGAGTATGTGGAGTCGCAACTGCATAATAAAACGTTGGATTTTAATCAGGTCGTCCGGAATTCGATGGACAGTCTAAGTCCGCTGGCTCGGCAAAAAGGAGTTTCCATCTCGTTTCATGTAACGGATCGGTGCATCATCCATGGAGATATGCATTTATTAGAGCGAGCCATGAACAATCTTCTGGATAATGCCGTAAGACACACATCAGCGGGGGGGAGCATCGAAGTCCTGTGTAATAAAGTTGGTGATAAGGTTAAGTTTACGATACGGGATACCGGGCCGGGCTTCTCTGGGGAAGAACTTGAGCGTGTTTTTGAACCTCTATATCGCGGGGAAGCATCCAGAAGTCGTTTAACTGGTGGCAGCGGATTAGGCTTAACCATTTCACAAAGAATTGTTAGGCAGCACGGTGGCGAACTTGCCGCAAGCAACCATCCGGAAGGAGGAGCACTGCTTGAAGGATGGCTACCTGCAGCAGCTTCAGGACAGTTGGAATCAAATGGTTTTTAGTCGTTCATATTATTTATTGCACGTTGAAAAAGCCGCGAAAATGCGGCTTTTTTTTGAAGGAATCAAAAGTATATCCGGTTCGGACATTTCCCCCTTTACAGGGGGGCATGGGTTCAATACAAATTCTTGTAATGTATTGAATTCCCGATCAGCCGGATTTGGATGAGCGAGGTCTTTTGATTAAAATAATCAACGCTAGAATCAAAGGGACCCAGATCTGGAAGATAGGGAAATGGTATTTCAAATTTTGAGCAAACCCGATCCAGATATGATAAATAAAGTTCGGAGAGACGAACGAAATGGTAAAGATGAAAGCTCCCACGATCACAGTTGTTTTTTTATGGCTGACTTTGATCAGGCTGGAAAGACCGAGTACGGCGCCGAGGTAGAATGCGGTCATTTTAACGAATATGCCAATATAGATCAGCAGGATGATTAACGGGTCCAGACGCTCCAGAAAATCGGCGATTTCGATGAGACGAACCGACCGAAGCAGTGGAAAAGTCGATATGCTCGTGATGGTGGGATCCAGAATCGCAAGATTTAAAATATTGAATATCAATAAAAAGATACCTACGAATATATAGGAAGACAAGGATGCCTTGGACAGCGTTTTCTTGTCATCGAGATGACTCCAAAACATGAGAAAAACTACGACCTGACCGAACGGAAAACTAATCACCTCCGGCAATGATGCTCGCAGCACGGGCAGGATTCCGTTTTCTAATATGGGCATAAGGCGCTCAAGATGAATGATATTCGAACCGATGAACATGAGAACAATCAGGATATAGCCGATCAGCGTGAAAGGAAGCAGGAATTCGGTGACACGAAAGAATACCTCAATGCCTTTCCATACGGCATATCCGGACAGCAACACCATCAAGAGAATCAGGAAGTACAGCGGTGTGCTGGGGAGAAAGGAGATATTGATAATGTCCGCGAACTCGCGGGTATTCCTCATGGATTCATATGCAAAATAAACGATATAGGCTGCCGTAATGATGGAACCTATATATTTGCCGAAGTACTGATTTAAAATTTGGGGAAGAGCATGCTCCAAATTTTGGTTTTGGATATATAAATAAATGAACAGCAGTAACATTCCCGTGAGCATCGCAACTACCACGACCAGCCACGCATCTTGTTTAGCTTCAATCCCCAGTTCGTACAAAGGAGTGCTGCCGATCATAAACAAGATGGTCATGGCAATGATTTGGTATTTACCGATCTTCTCCATTTGGGACCTCCTTGTTATAGGTATCGATAGCGGTCTACTTGGGTTCAATCAAGTTCGAGAAGGGTTTATTGATCATATTCGTGTGTTCAACGGTGACTTTAACATTCAGGTTGAGTTCCAGTTCTTGGAGCGGTTTCTCCGAATTTGTAAGTTGTTTGCTGGCTGCGGGATATTTTCTGTGAATCATATCCATGAAACCAACCACGTCCACATTCAAATCCTTCATTCTCTTCCACGTAGCAAGCACTTCATCCTTGATCTGCTCGGCAATCGTATCCTCGAGTTTCGAAATAACGTCCGGTTTCGTCAAATCCATCGTACAGCTGGTTTCATCAAGAGCCCCCTTTGTTTGAATATGGATCACCATGTTGACCGAACCGTTGACCATTTTGGGGTCTACCTGGGTCGATGAGTGGATGACTCGGTAACTCGATAACCGGGAATCGTCTCGATCGCTGCATGGGGTAACAATGATCAGGTTATGGACGCTGTTCGAAAGCCAAGCGACGCCTCTGCTTTCTTTTCGCTTCATCCATCCCACCAGCTTGTCTCCTCGAAATACGCCCAAATCGCCAAGTTTGAGTACCGCTTGATTACGGGTCGACTTTAAGGCATCCAAGGTAGATTGTTCCTCTTGATTGCCGGATACCCTTAACTCGGGCGCCATGGCGCTTTTGTACGGATTGGCGACCATGGATGCGAAATCAATCAATTTAATATTTTTTACTTGGGACAGATTTTCTTGACCTTGGGTAATGACCCGTTGAATTGCATTTCCCGTTATTTTCTCCAAAGGAATGAGCACTTCCAATAGATTGGAGGCTTTATCCTTGGTCAGGAGAACCGACATCGTTTCCCGGCTTTCCACTGGACGGAGGAAAAAATCAAGGATTTGCCGTACGCCTTCAGTCCGAACGACTTGTTCATTGATAATCAGTACGGAGTTATGGGCAAAAAACAGCGCGCGCGGCGCTTCCAAATTCGCGTTCTGCATGGCTTCGCGAATGGTCTTGCCCCTGGTGGAGAAGATGGTGATCGGAGATTGGCTTCCACCGGATCCGCCGCCCGTCTGAGTGGCGATGGATTGCGGAATGACGACTTGGAAGGAGATGACCCATTCGTCCTCGCTGCGGTCTATGGACGTCGCCGATACAATACTAAGCGAGTTTAACTCTTGACTATCCCAGCAACCGTTGAGCAGCAGCGAGGCAGCCAACATGAGAATCAGGAGATTCAGCTTCCGGTTCATCTGTTCTTCACCTCCGAGTTATACCGGTTATATGTTATTTCTTGCCATCGGAAGGCGATGGACGCTGGTTCATTTTTTGCCGTTTCGCGTTAGTACGGTTGATAAGGGTCGGTCTTGTCAGCATGGCCCACCATGGAACACGGACCAGAACGTCTTTTTGATCTGATGGGATAAATGGAGCGAACGGAGTAAGATATGGCAAACCGAATGATCGCAAGCCGGATAGGTGGATCAGCATGGCGATTAATCCTGCCATAATTCCAAAGAGCCCTAAAGTTGCCGCCAATATCATAAAACCAAAACGGAGCAGTCTGGCGGAGTTGGCTATGCTCACAGAAGGCGCAACAAAGCTCGCGATGGCGGTAAATGCAACGATGATAACCATGGCAGCAGACACTAAGCCGGCTTGTACAGCAGCTTGACCCAGAACCAACGCGCCTACGATGGAGATCGCAGAGCCCATCGCTCTTGGCATTCGAACACCGGCTTCCCTTAATACTTCGAACGTAATTTCCATAGCCAAGGCTTCGACAACGGCGGGAAAAGGGATGCCTTCCCGCTGTGCTGCAAGGCTGATCAGCAAGGTCGTTGGCAGCATTTCTTGATGAAACGTGGAGATGGCAATATAAAGTGAAGGGAGAAGCATCGATACCATAAAGGAAATGATGCGTAACAGCCGCAAAAAGGTCGCGATATCGAATTTTTGGTAGTAATCCTCGCTCGATTGAAACAGTTTGAAGATGGTGATGGGGGCGATCAACGCAAACGGTGTCCCATCAACCAAAACGGCAACTTTCCCTTCCAGAATCGCACCAGCGATAGCATCGGGGCGCTCCGTATTAGTAATGGTAGGGAAGGGGGTGAACGTTGTATCTTGTATAAACTCTTCGATATACCCGCTCTCCAGGATGCTGTCGGTATCGATCTGGTCTAAACGATTCAATATTTCTTGCACGATCTTATCATTGGCGATGCCATTCAAATACATAACGGCAACATCCGTTTGGGTGACACGGCCAATCTTGCGGTCCACGATCCAGAGGTTTGGGCTTTTAATTTTACGACGGATCAAGGCCGTATTCGTACGGATATTTTCGGTGAATCCTTCTTTCGGGCCGCGAACGACGGTCTGAGATTGGGGCTCTTCTACACCGCGTTCCTCTCCACCGATAGAGCTGGCGATAATGCCACGGGATGAACCGTCTATGAGAATGACAGTATTGCCTTCAAGCATGGCGGAGATCAATGATTCCATATGCTCCAAATCGCTAATGCCGCCTATAGATAAGAAACGGTTTTTGATGATCGACAATATTTCTGCAGGGTTAGAGGTATGCAGCTTTTCATCGTAATCCTTTGAGGTTAAGGATTCCATGATCGAGTGATTGATGGTGAGCGTATCAACCAATCCATCAATATAAATGACGGCCAGGGTACAATCGCTTCCGAACATATGACTTAGGGTCCGAATGATGATATCCCGGCTGTGGCCGGTTTGTTCTCTGATTCTATGTAAATTCTGATCCAAGCGGTCGGAGAGACGAGAGGATTCGGCGGTTTGCCCCGTGTGCTCGTTATGATGAAGCAGTGCCGTTTTCGAATGGGTTCGCTTTGTTTGTTTAAAAAAGGGCATGGGATCAGCTCGCTTTGACAAGATTCATACGATCTAAAGTTCCCTATTTCTGGTTTAATATTCTTAGCATGGTGAGGAATTCATCCATATTTGGAGGCAGGTTAGTTTAACTATAAATGTTTTGTAGACTGCACAGATCGACGAATCGGTGGTACCTTATCATATAGGATATATCTCGTTAATAAAAAGATGAATGACTTGGAAGCTTAGGGCAGTGAAAAATAAGCTTGAAACACGGATCGAAGGGGACCGCATTGTGCTCCGCCCCGTTAGGGAAGATGAATTTGATGCATATTTCGGATTATTGCAGGATGCCGAGTCTAACCGATTAACGGGAACGCAGCAGGCGTTTACCAAGGATTCGATTGCGGCCTGGATTCATAAAATCGGATACGCCCATGGAGGATCGCCTGGATATGATGATTGCAGAGAAGGAAACGGACGGTTTAATTGGTGAAGTGGTCCTGAACGAAATCGACCTCAACAACCGCAGCTGCAATATCCGCATATCGATTTCCGATCAGCACAGCAATAAAGGATACGGCACGGAGGCCATGAAGCTTATGCTGCGTCATGGTTTCGAAAGTTTACGTTTACACCGAATAGAGTTTGGTGTATATGCGTTTAATCCTCGGGCCATACATGTCTATGAAAAGCTTGGTTTTAAACGGGAGGGCATTCTACGGGACTCGATATGTTGGGACGGAAGATTCCATGATATGATTTTGATGTCGATTTTGGAGGAAGAATATCGGCAATTGCCATAGTTAATCGAGTATGCTTTATAGCAACAGAACAAAAATACACAGGTACAAGAAGTCGCCAGTATCGGCGACTTCTTTTTTTTCTACTTTAAAAGGAGCTTCTTTTTTTTAATGAAATGCGACGAGAAACGAAGCTTCATGGGGCTCAGCCCAACCAGCAGAATCAAGCTGTATGCCCAGAACAGCCAGGCTGCCAATAGGGGAATGCTCTGCTCTGAGATTAATGGGAAAGCGACATCATGGAAAAGAATCGAAAGAATGTCCATGAACATACCAGGCAGAGCAATCTGGACGGAACGCCGGGTACGATCTGAATACGGAACCTCAAGAAATGAGAACAACGGAGCGACGCATCCATAAATTAAAGGGATGGCGACAGCAAAACTCAAGACGGTTCTGAATGGGTGCCTGATATCAATCAGCAGGTTCCCCCCATAATGAAAGATGATCGTCGCGATCAGCCAAAGGGCGAAACCCCACAATAAGAAGAGACCAGCATGCCGGCTTTTGATCCGTTGTGCGTTCACGGCTTCACCTCATTGGTCATGAAATCAAAAAACACGTGCAAAGCGGTAAAAACAGCCTCCTTCGGAAACTCTTCATCCAACAAAGCCTGCACGGCCAGCCCGTCTATTATAGCATTCATTAAAATTCCCCACTGTTCCATGGATATGTTCTTTATGGGTGATACCCCCCACCGAGCCGTAAGAATATCAGTCAGATGTTTGTTTTCTTCTTGAATCATGGAACCCATTCGGCTGCGGTTCTCTTTGATCTGAAAGCTTGCGGCCAGGGAGGAAAAAAACAATCGATGATAAAAAGAATGATAATCGCATCTTTCCTTGGCTTCTTGTATGGCTTCTTCAATAGATCGATTGTTTTGCGCCAGTGAAACCCATGAAGCATTACATAGGCTCTCAACGAGTTCAATTATTAATTGCTCTTTGGTTCGAAAATGATAATAGACCGTTCCCTGGCTGACATGTGCTTGATCGGCCACTGCTTTCAAAGTTAATTTATCCATACCTTTCTCTGCAACACACTTTTGGGCAGCTTCAAGCAGTTCTTGTTTGCTGATGACGTTCGGTTTCGCCATGACCGTTTCACCTTCCTTGTATGTGAGTTATTCAAACAACTAACTATAATGTATAAAAAATGATCTCGATTTGTCAAATTGAGGATTGGAATAAAGGCGTAGAACCTCGGTTCTGCGCTTTGTTTTAATGATGTTGTTTTTATCTCCACTTGATCTTGATGCCGCTCTTTTACACTCGTCAAGTGAGGGAGGAGAAAACGGATGAAACAGGGTAAAACGATCATAGCACTTATATGGTCTGCAATAGTCATGATTTTGCGGTATAATAACGTTTCGAATGCTGGCTCAGCAAGCTATCGTATGTAGGGAGTCAAGCATGAGGATTTCTTTCTTTTAAAGGATACCCATATGGGTCGTTCTAGAATTATCATAAACCGTAGTCAAAGGAGCCTTATATATGAAGCCTTATACTTCTGACCGAATTAAAATCCCGCCGGGATTATGGGAAGGAATACATCAATTAGGGATATCCGCTCTTGACGTGGCTCGCAAAGCGGAATTGCCGCTCACCGTCATAACTGGACCCGAAGTCACCACTGCCCAATATTTCGCAATCTGGCAGGCCTATTCCGATCTCATGGGGGACACTGCCCAAGGCATCATCCAGCTTGCGACCGTCTTTGAAACGGCGAAGTATCCGCCGACCGTCTTAGCGCCTTACCACGCTCGTGACTATCGGGATGCTTTAAACCGAATGGCTCGGTATAAGCAACTATGTCCACCCGAAGGCTTGCTCATCACCGAGGAGGGCGAACGCTGTAGCATCGAGCTGGAATGGCTGAATCTAGGCGAGCAATCTGGTCCGGGGCTGCTTGTTGGTATTACACTGGCATGTCTTTTGGAGCTTGGACGACGGGGCACAGGTCAGCCGCTGACCGCGCAATTGGTTGAATTCTCGCAGCCTATGGGTGATGTACAAACTCTTGAAGCTTATTTTGGCTGTCGCATCCGTATGGGCGCAAACCGTAACCGATTAACGCTCTATCGAAGAGATCTGGACCGCCCTTTTATCTCGCATAACGAAGAATTGCTGGAGATTCTGACTCCCGCTCTGGACCGTTCGCTTGATGAACTACAGAGCAGCCGCTCCATTGTTGACCTGGTCAAATGGATCATGAAACGCAGTCTCACAGGAGGGCGCCCTGACATTCAGTCAGTGGCGAAGGAGCTCAATATGAGTGATCGTACGTTACAGCGCAGGCTGACGGATGCAAATGCAAGCTTCAAGCAATTATTGACACAAGCAAGACACGAGCAGGCCATCGAGTACTTGGCAGACCCCTCGCTCGATATCAAAGAAGTTGCCTTTTTGATTGGATATGAAGATCAGAACTCGTTCTACCGAGCTTTCCGTCTTTGGGAAGGTGATACTCCATCAAATTGGCGCACTGAACATTTCAGTAGTAGTCATTCGCTATCCGAACATCGACAGGAAATGCTGACAATGGATTCATAGCGTTCACACCTTAGCGCAGGTTATTTTTATTTGCAATTGGCGTGTTGTACAAGAACTTTGGCGCGGTATGCTAGTTACCCAGCTATCCATCCAAGGTAATATGAACACTATCCAGAGCACAAAGGAGATATGTTTAAATTATGGATATGGGATTAAACAATAAAACAGCGTTGGTTACAGGATCTACGAAAGGGATAGGCAAGGCTATTGCCATTGAACTTGCCAAAGAGGGTGTCCATGTTCTCATTAACGGACGAAATGATGAAGAGGTACAACGAACCGTTAATGAAATTAAGTCGGATTTCCCCAATACATGTCCTCAGAATGCTACCGCCGATTTGGTGGATATCGGGCAAAGAGAGGCTTTATTTGTAAAACACCCTCAAGTGGATATTCTGGTTAACAATATGGGGATATACGAAATCATGCAGTATGAGGATGTTAACGACGAAGTTTGGGATACTTACTTCCGCACAAATGTGCTGGCTGCCAACGGATTAACCCAATTTTATTTGCCCGGCATGCTAAAGAACGATTTTGGACGTATTATTTTCATGGCTAGTGAAGAAGCCATTATGCCTTCTGGACAAATGCCGCAGTATGGCATGACAAAATCCATGCTGTTATCCTTGGCAAAAAGCTTGTCCAAATTAACGAGAGGTACCGAAGTTACAGTTAATACGATTTTGCCCGGACCGACGCTCTCCGAGAACGTGCAGCATATTATCGAGGGTATATACGCCAATGAAGATATGACCTTTTCGGAAAAAGAGAAAGCTTTCATGAGTACAAACCTGCCTCAATCTGAAATTGAACGATTTATTAGGCCGATCGAAATCGGTAGACTGGCTGCATTCCTGTGCAGTCCTTACGCATCGGCGTTTAAAGGTTCTCCAATCCGTATGGATGGGGGAATGGTGCCTACGATTTTCTAACCTTATTATATATATATCTGCTTATATTAAAAGCTTGGGATCTATAAGAGATCTCCAAGCTTTTTTAGTATTCATACGCAGCGTCCCTGATTCGAACCGGGTTTTTACTCACCTATTAATTCCAGCCTGGTCAGTCTTTTCTGATATACAATTCGAGACAATCCAACGCTTATCTCATATAGAAGGAACAGGGGCACAATGACGAGGATGTCCGACACGATATCCGGAGGTGTAATGGTTACGGCTGCAATCGTCAGCAGCAAATAGGCGATTTTCCGCATTTTAGCTAAGCGGAGCGGATTCAGGATGCCAATCGAGGTCAAGAACATGATAACGACTGGCATTTCGAACAGCACGCCAAACGGTACGGTCATATGCACCATAAAACGGAAGTATCTCTCGGCGGTATATGCTGTTATGAAATGGTGCGACAGCGAATCCAGGAAGGACAGGACCATGGGGTAAATGACAAAGTAGCCAAAGGCCAAACCCAATAGAAAAAGGGCTCCGATCGCAGGGATATAAGCCAGGGATGCACGCCGCTCAATAGTACTCAAGCCGGGTACGACGAACCGCCATACCTGAAATCCGGCAACTGGCATCGTCACCGCAAGAGCTATAACGCCCGCAATCATGAAGTATACCCAAATCACGTCCGTTGGTCCCAGTACCTGAAGCTGACCCTCCACGTCGCGAGTCAGCATTTCATACAGCGGTTCGACATATAGAAAAGCGGCACAAAGGGCTACCAAAAAGGTGCCCAATGTGATGAGAATCCGCTTGCGGAGCTCTGTTAAGTGCTCTATTATATGCTGCTCCTGTTCTTGTCCCTGCTCGCGCTGGGTCATTTCAATTTATCTCCATCATGGATATCTTCGCTTGAAACCAGTTCACGCGTTGAGTTTTTGAACTCGCTCAGTGTTCGACCGAAGGCACGGCCCAGTTCAGGCAGCTTCGAAGGACCGAAAATAATCAGGGCGATCAACAGAATGAGGATCAGCCCTGTCACTCCGATGTTTCCCAGAGGCATATGATCAACTCCTTTACTTATTTTTTATCCGATGCCATATGCAGCAGCTCCGAAATATCTCTGGCGATCGACTCGTCGCGCGGCGCATTATGCAGCTTCGAGGCAATTCGGTCGATCAGCGCAGGAGCTTGAGGATTCGTTACCGTTAGAATTTGCACTTCTTCATTAAACATGTTCTTCACTTGCTCTTTGGCTTGCGACATATTATCGTTATCCGCTGTCTTTGCCCCGCTTACTCCTTCATCCGGCTCGCCTTTGCCCGACATTCCTTCCGTCTGACTTAACACCTTCTGCTGCATGCTGTCATAGTGGTTGGACGAAACCTGTGATTCTGCGCGCGCCAGAACAATCGTGTCATTCAGGACAAAAGCTTTCACTCCATCAATGCCTAGACTTGCAAGTCTTGACTGGACATGGGAAGAGACACCGCCTTCATGCAGGCTGGATGAGCCGATCATGCTGTACACGGACATGCCCATACCGCTTGTGGTACTGCCATGGACATTGGTTGTTTCGGTTTTCGGTCCATGATAGCTAGGGATCACGTCAGTACTGTGCAAGTGAACGGCATCGCCATTACGCTGCTCCACGGATTGCGCGTTTTGTTGATTGTCGTTTTGATTTAAGCAGGCTGTTAAAGAAAGAAGCAGTGCCGAGCCCACAATCGGACCTTTCCACCTGCTCCACAATTGATTCATGAGCATTCGCCTCCATATTGGTTAGTAATTTTATCATGCCCGGATGGAGAATAATGTATGAATGAAATTTTGATGGGGACAATACCCATTATTCAAAAATGAAGAAGAGTAGGGGTGCTGAGAGTTTGAGCGAACAAAACGAACAACAAACCAAACCATCGAAGCCTGACGGCTCGCAGACGATGACACGGCGGAAGTTTCTGAGAAACTCCGGTTATGCCGTGGGAGGTGTCGTGCTGGGCGGTGTACTCGGATATCTTTTGCCGAAGCGGGAAACCCCGCCTGCAGCACCGGCGCCTGAGCAGAATGATAACAACTATAACCAGGCATTAATGTTCTTTAACCAGGAGCAATACAGGATCACGGAAGCAGCCGTAGAGCGGATTTTTCCTGCGGATGAGAACGGTCCGGGCGCCAAAGAGCTGGGCGCCGCATTCTTCATCGACCACCAGCTGGCCGGTGATTGGGGGTTCAATGCAAGAGATTATATGCAGCCACCATTCTATGTTGGAGAGAAAACGCAAGGTTATCAGGGCCGATTAAGACGACGGGAGATATTCTACATCGGACTCCGCGAGATTCAGAACTACAGCCAAAAGAAGTATCAGAAAGATTTCCCTAGCCTGTCACCAGAGGAACAGGATGCCGTGTTAACTGCCTTCCAGAACGATGAGGTCAAATTGACAACGATCTCGGCCAGCGGGTTCTTTAACCTGCTCCGCAGCAGCACATTGGAAGGGGTCTACAGTGATCCGCTGTATGGCGGCAATAAAAACATGCAGGGCTGGGTGATGCGTCAATATCCGGGTAACCAAATGGCTTACACGAATATTATTGAGAAGAATTTCACCGTCATCCCGCCGAAGAGTTTAAAGGATCACCTATAACAGCTCATCTATAGCGAAAGGAGAACACATATGGCCAAAAAATTACCCAAAACGGATGTTGTCATTATCGGCGTCGGATGGGCAGGCGGGATTATCGCTTCGGAATTGACAAAGAATGGTTTATCCGTTGTCGGATTGGAACGAGGTAAGGAAAGGGTAACGGAAGACTATTACATGGCTCACGATGAGCTCCGTTACGCGCTTCGGTACGATATGATGCAGGACCTTTCCAAAGAAACGATTACATTTCGGAGCACCGAAAAAATACGCGCACTGCCGATGAGGCAGTATGGATCGTTTCTGTTAGGGGAGGGACTTGGGGGAGCTGGCGTGCATTGGAACGGGCAAACGTTCCGTTTCCTGCCCTATGATTTTAAAATCCGGAGCATGACGGAAGAACGATATGGGAAAGATAAGATACCGCCGGAAATGACGATCCAGGACTGGGGCATTACCTATGATCAACTCGAGCCGTTTTTTGATAAGTTCGAGAAGACGACCGGCATCTCCGGCGAGGAAAATCCCTTGGCAGGAAAACGTTCGAATCCTTACCCAACACCGCCTATGCTCCACACGCCATCCATGAAGATGTTTGCGGATGCTGCGAAAAACCTGAAACTCAATCCGTATACAGTTCCTTCAGCCAATCTGTCGGAAAGCTATACGAACCCGGATGGCATTTCTCGAGCGGCTTGTCAGTATTGTGGATACTGCGAGCGGTTTGGCTGCGAATATGGGGCGAAAGCGGATCCTGTCGTTACCGTGATTCCTGTTGCGAAAAAAACCGGAAAGTTCGAAATCCGCACCCATTCCTATGTTCGTAGAATTCTGCATAAGGGCGGTAAGGCAACGGGCGTCATGTACACGGACTTAACGACCGGTGAGGAAATCGAGCAGCCGGCCGATATCGTAGTATCGACGGGATATGTATTTAACAATACCCGTTTGATGCTTCTCTCGAAAATCGGCAAACCATACGACTCGTCCAGCGGGACGGGCGTGATTGGCAAAAACTATGCCTATCAGGTCATCAAGGGGAATGCCGCCGGATTTTTTGAGGACAAATTCAATCTGTTTGCAGGTGCAGGAAGCCTAGGGATGAGCTTGGACGATTTTAACGGCGACAATTTCGATCACTCGGACCTGAAGTTCATTCATGGGGGGAATATTGCCCATACGGTAACCGGACAAAGGCCTATTCAAAACAATCCTGTTCCGGAGGAATCACCGCGTTGGGGCAAAGAATTTAAGGCGAATTCCTTGAAGTATGCCAACAGTGTACTGACCGTAGGGTCTCAAGGTTCTTCGATGCCTTATCGGCATCATTACCTGGATTTGGATCCCACCTATAAGGACGCATTCGGAGACCCGTTGATTCGAATCACGTTTGATTTCGAAGAGCAAGATCGCCAGTTGGCCAGGTATCTTTCCGATCGCTGCGCGGAGATTGTGCAGGAGATGGGAGGCCAGAATATCATGAAATTAAAGGAACTGGGACCTTACGAAATTACGACATACCAATCGACTCATAATACCGGCGGGGTGATTATGGGAGAGAACCCTGGCAATTCGGCCGTCAACAACTACATGCAAATGTGGGATATGGAAAACTTGTTTGTGGTAGGCGCATCCGCTTTCCCTCATAATAGCGGCTATAATCCGACCGGGACGGTCGGGGCTCTTGCTTATCGCACCGTAGATGGAATTATGGAATACAGCAAAAAGGGCGGGCTGTTAGTATAGCTTGCATTTTACAAAAGGAGGCAGTTTCAACCATGTTCAGAAAAGGATTACTGTTAGTATTGCTATTGACTTTTGCTCTTGCTGTGGTGGCATGTGGTGGTAATGATGCAGCAGATCCAGCTCCGGCTCCTGCAGAAAACGGCGGACAAGCGCCAGAGGAAGGAGCAACCGGAGGGGACGCCACCAATGATGAAGCCATGACGCTGTACAATGCCAACTGCATGGCTTGCCATGCTACCGACTTAGGCGGGGGCGGAAACTTTCCCAGCCTCCAAAATGTAGGCTCCAAGCACGATGCCAGCGAAATTGCAGGTATCATTTCGAATGGGCGCAATGGAATGCCGGCATTCCAAGGCAGGCTGACGGAAGACGAAATTAATGTGCTGTCCCAATGGTTGGCTGCCAAAAAATAAGGCGAAAGATATGAAAGTATGAGGACCCTCATGCTACAATGCAGATATAAATCGCGTTGTGGTCATGGGGGTTTTCTCACATGGTTACAGCGGTAAGAATGGTACACTTTTGGAGGTGGGCTGTGAAGTCATGACAGAGACGTTCGTATCCTCCTACAGCACATGTTCGATAAAGTGCCGGACGGTGGTTTGCTTTTTTGCCGGTGTCCTGTCCTATCGAAATAATTTTGAAGATGCTGCAAGCGAGGTTGCCCGAAGATATCCGAATGCCAAAATCTTGATGATCTTTCCGTACGGGATGGCAAACGGCATATCGGGTTCCTCGTTAGTCCGTCTACTGGCCCGGCAGCTTACGCAAGTCGGCTATGACTTGGTTCGAGAGCAGTCTCAGCGGGTTATAGATGCAGGACAGATCATCCATGAGCATGCAGCTGGTGCGGAGCAGCTGATCCTGATCGGGCACAGCGCCGGAGGCGTGATCGCTTATAAGGCAGGGCTTTATTTGGAGGAGAAGTTTGATTATCGGGGAATCCATGTGTTTGCTGTAGGATGTCCAAGGTTTTATTTGAAGGATATTCCTTACAATGACCGGTTTACATATATCACGGGTCAGAATCTGGACAGGATCACTAGAATTGGCAGTTGGCGCAAGCCGGGTTCCAGGGTGTACCGTGGAAGGCCGGGGCGTGAGATTCAACTGGATTTTAATCCGGATCATCAAGGATGGCGGTTTCATGCCTCTTATTTTCTGAAATCGGCCTGGACGGATTCAAACGAAGCATTCCATACCAACGCAGTCGATCTTATATCCAAAATCCATGAATTGCACCCTGAAAAATGAACATTACATAATAAATATTATGTAAACTAAATGTGCAAGCATCCACTGCAGATAGAGTTGGTCCATGGTGTATTGTTTGTACAAAAGAAACCGTTCCTTTCGTTAATGGTTTGGGTCGCACCTCCATTTTACAAAAGAACGGTTTCTTTGCGTCTAAAAGTAAGGAATATGCACGGTGTAGCGGAGAGGATGAATCGATTCCGGACAAGCGTCAGCGCTCGCCTTTGCGCCCACATTTCATCCTTGCTCAGAACGTTGTTTACAGCTGTATATTCGTCTGATGATTTTTACGGAATTTCAGGGGAGAGAGACCGATTATGGTTTTAAACGTGCGGCCGAAATGGGTTGAATTCTCGAAGCCGACGCTTTCGGCGATATCCGAAACCTGCATATTGGATTCTTTCAACAAATGACACGCTTGCTTGATCCGTACGTGATTCACATACTCGATCAGGGTAAACCCCGTCGATTCCTTGAAGGTTCGGCTAAGATGGGAGGGACTTACATGGAATCGGCTGGTGAGTTCCTCTAAAGTGAGGCGCTGATCGTAGTGGTGATTGATAAAGTGGGCTATATGGGAGATTCGTTGATGAACCTGGTTGGTAGAGATAGTTATGTATTGGCGACCGCTGTTCAGAATACGGTGGATGAACACCAAAAGCTCGGACAACAGGATTTTGAGATAGAAATTCGACTCTGGAGATTCGTTAGCCGATTCGGCGGCCATCTTAGCAAAAAGCCCTTCGACATACCCCTGCTCCTGACCCTTTAACCGGATGGAACCGGAACCTGCTTGGAAAGGGGAGAGGGGGTGAAAAGACGAATCCTCGGTCAACAACCCGCCTAAAAACTCTTCTTGAAAGAGCAGGGTTACTCTTTCGAATGGGGCTCCGTTTGGATTGATCAGACGGTGTCCGTCGTTCTTGCGAATGAGCAGCATAGAACCGCCCACGAGCTGAAACGGCTGGCTCCCAATACAATAATGCAGCTCGCCCGAGACAATGTACAGAATTTCATAAGCGTCGTGATAGTGGAATGAAGGAATACTCGATCGGGATTTGCTCTCTCGACTGATATAAAAGGGATCGGAGCAAAAAAAGTTGATGTCAAATCACCTCTCACGAAATCCGGCTAGGTCATGATGTCCTCATTGTACCCGAAGCCTGTTGAATTGTTAATCAAAATAACAGCAGGATATGTTGAAAATGGCCATTTTTAAATAAGATTCCGCGAGAATCCCGAGAAAACATGGGATATATTCAAGTAGGCGGGGGTCGTATCGAATCCCCAAGCCAAACCGTTCATATTGAACGGGAAAGGGGTTGCAAAGCATGCGAATCAAGAAGAAAAGAGGACGGAATGTAAAGCGAATGTTCTTATTGTTTTTAGCATTATTGTTGATCCCCTGGACATTGCCGGCAAATTCTCATGCCGACTCCGTAACGTCCAAGCCCGAGCTAGCCTCTGATGGACCGGGGAAAGCGGCCGAAGCCTTAATCGCCGAATGGGTCTTCAAGAACAAGGGAGAAGGAGGCATCCATCCTGCAACCGGAGGACTCAACATGTCTTCCTCCATCCTCCAACAGGTCGGAGGGTATTTTGAATACTACGACAGTAAAGCCCAAGACATCAGCTACCAGGGCTGGGACAATGGCCAGGGCAAGAAATATTGGTTGGCCATGGTCCCTACGTCAGCCTACAAGAATGTCAAACTATCCTCGGAGCAAAGCTCTTCGGGTTCCGCGCCCAACGATTTTAAAGTACAGGTTAGCACCGACCGAACGGTATGGACAGACGTTCCGGGAGGAACTGTACAGATGAACATCGTTTCAAGTTACAATTGTCCGAATAAATCCTGCATACTCAATAACCTCCCCCTGCCGAATGCAGACGATAAGCAAATGCTGTATATCCGCTGGGTGGTTAACTCCAATAAGCCAACCAACCCCAAAGACAATCCGAATGGCATTGGATCAGGAGGTTCAAGTAAAATTCGGAACATTCGCGTAACCGGGGAACCGATATCCGGAACAACGCCTGAACAGCCTGCCATCGACTTATCCTATGTGCCGGAACAAGGTGCCGAAAAGGTAGCCGTGACAACGCCGATTGAGGTTAAGTTCAACAAACCGATCACGGTAACGGCCAAACAGGACATCACGGTACGGGATGGCCAGAATCAGCCTGTTCCAGGCCTCGCCGTCGAAGTTATAAACCAAACGACCTTACGCATTGGGCATGGCGGATTGGGTCAAGGGAAAAGCTACAGGGTTACCATACCCCAAACCGCGGTCCAAGGAAAAGACGGCTCCCCTCTGCTTCGAAATATCGAGTGGAGCTTTACGACTGTAGGAGCCGTCTCTCAGCCGAAACTTATTAACATGACCTTGAACGGCGATCCAAAAACGAGCATGGCTTTCGCCTGGTACACGGATACGCCGGCCGGAACGAAAGTCCAGGTTGCCGAATCAACGGGAAACGGAAACCTGTTTCCGAAAGAGGGATTTCTTGAATTCACCGGCTCCTCGGAGGAAATTTCGACGTATATGACCAAGAGCGACAGAACGAGTGGAAAGAAGAAAAAGTTTTTCAGCCATAAAGCAAGCGCGAACGGATTAAAGCCGGGAACCGATTATGTATTCCGGGTAGGCGACGGTTCGATATGGAGCTCCGTTGGATCGTTCACAACCGATACGGCAACACCGCAGCCATATCGCTTTATCGTGGGATCCGACTCTCAGGCCTCAAGCAAATCAGGCTTTGAACCATGGGCGGATACCTTCAAAAAAGCCTACGAACATATAGGCAACCCCAAATTTCTGATCAATGCCGGCGATCTGGTCGATAATGGCGACTTGGAGGAGCAGTGGCAGTGGATGCTCGGGCTCGCGCAGGAGCATCTGATGAAAGTGCCATTTGTACCCGTACTGGGCGGACACGAAGTATCGGATTGGGACGGGGATGCCACGACGCCGAACAATAACTTTTACAACCATTTCAATCTGCCACGGAAAGTGGTGGATGCGACACATGACGGCTCGGTTTATTCTTTTGAATACGGCGATGCGCTTTACATGGTGTACAACTCGCAGTTTGACGGCAAGCTGAATGAAGACGGCTCCGTCGATTGGGACGACGATCTGCATGAACAGTTTTGGAACCAGATTGATTGGATGAGGAACACGGTGGCGAAGACCGACAAGAAGTGGAAGTTCGTCACGCTTCACAAAGCTCCTTATGCAGCCGGCGATAATTCCGCGCAATGGGAAGGGGATCGCGTTGAATTTTACAGAAAAAATCTGATTCCTGTTTTTGACGAGCTTGGCATCGATATGGTGTTCGAGGCTCACGATCATATGTACATGCGTTCCTTCCAAATGTATGGGGACAAGGTCATCGATCCGAAAAAACTGGAAAAAGACGAAGCAGGCAACGTCGTCAATCCTCAAGGAACGGTGTATCTGATGTCCAACGCGTTTGGAAACAAATTCTATTACAAGAACGAGCCGTATGACGACTACTTCGCAGCGATTAACAACCAGCCGAAGAAAAAAATGTTTACGGATGTGTCGGTTTCAGATCAAATTCTGAAATTCGATGCCTATACGGCTGCTATTGAAGATGAAGGAAAGAGCGGATTCGGGAAAAATGGGCTCAAGGTATACGATCATTATGGTATCAAACGAACAGACACCAAACCGAATCCGGTAGAGGGAGCACAGGTTAAGCTCCAAGGTCCCAAGGCTACGTTGACCTGGAAGACACCATCTTCCAGCAATGAGCAGGTAAGAGGATTCCGTATTTACGAACAGGATGACAAGATCAGCAAGCACTGGAGCCTCTATGTGCCGGTAAAGTCGGGAACGTCGCAGTATAGTGTCGTTATCGACAAATTGAATCCGGATATCCAATATAATCTGGTGATCAAGTCCGTTGGCAGAAGAGATAATTCCAGTCCAGTCACGGTAAGCACCTCGGATCACGCCGAGGGGAATGAGCCTCCATCTGCTGTGGATGGTTTGGCGGGCAAAGGCGTGTCTCCTGTTCAAATCGACCTGACCTGGAGAGCGCCTTCCGGCAAGGCCCCGGATCGGTATCATATTTATCGTAACGATCGTCACGTTGGAACAGCTAAAGAAATGACTTATATCGATACCGGGCTGACGCCCGACACGGAATATCGATACAAGGTGACAGCCGTCACCGTGGGAGGTGTTGAATCACTGCCGTCTGCAGAAATCCGCTTGAAAACGATGCCTTCTTCGCAAGGCACCGGGCCTTACAAGCCATTCCCGCAGCATACGGCCTACACCTCCGGCTCGATCAAGCCGAATCATATGCAACAAGCGCAGCTGGATGCGACCGTTGCCCGGTTGTATGATGAATGGAAGCAGAAATATTTGAAAAAGAAGCCGTATCTCCAATCTTCGGAGCCGGATCAGTACTACGTCTGGTATGCCGATGGGGATTGGTTTCAAGAGGAGTATGACGAGGAGCTAAAGGTCAATTATCAACCCATGACCGTTTCGGAAGCGCATGGATACGGAATGCTGATCACCGCACACATGGCGGGCCATGATCCCAAGGCCAAGGCTTATTTTGACGGACTATATCGATATTTCAGAGCACATCCGAGCAAGATCAACCCGGAGCTTATGGCTTGGAAGCAGGGTGACACAGGTCAGGCCGTGGTAAATGTCGGGGGTGTTGATTCGGCCACAGATGGTGATATGGATATCGCATACGCTTTGCTCCTTGCGGATCGCCAGTGGGGAAGCGACGGTGAGATCAATTACCTGTCCGAAGCCAAAAAAGTAATCGAAGCGATCATGAAGAGCGATGTCAATCACGCCGAATGGACGTTGAAGCTTGCTGATTGGGTGAGCGACGACGATGCTAAATATGGCAGTGCTACGCGTCCTTCCGATTTTATGCTTCAGCATTTGAAGGACTTCAAAAATGCGAGCGGTGACGCCAATTGGGACCGGGTCATCGACAAGACCTATTCCATTAGCGAAGAAGTATACGAAAAGTATAGTCCGAATGCGGGGCTGCTGCCCGACTTTGTGGAGAAGAAAAACGGCAGCTATGCACCGGCAGATCCGGAATTCCTGGAGTCTGAAACAGACGGGGATTTCAGTTATAACTCTTCGCGCATTCCTTGGCGGCTCGGCACGGACGCCCTTATGACCGGAGAAACTCGCGCCAAAGAGCAGCTAAATAAAATGACGTCATGGATTCGCCAAATGACCGGGGATGATCCGGGCAAAATATATGGCGGCTACAAGCTGGACGGGTCAAAAGCACTTGTGGATTATACGGACACCTCATTTTCTGCGCCGATGATGGTCAGCGCCATGATCAATCCGGCGAATCAGGAGTGGCTCAACCGATTATGGGACCACAATGCCTCCATTTCTACGAACGAAGATGTTTATTTTGGAAATACGCTGCGTCTCCTAAGCATGATTGTCGTTTCGGGTAACTGGTGGTCACCGACCATCGCAGACACCGAAGCGCCTATGCAGCCAACCATCGAAGAAGCGGTTGCCGTATCCGACTCGTCGGTGGAACTGAAGTGGACACCTTCTTTTGATAATGCGGCTATATCAGAGTATAAGATTTATCGGAATAATACCGTCATTGGAGTGTCGAATACGACGGACTTTAAGGATAGCGGCTTGACGCCGAATACAACGTATCAATATTTTATTGTTGCGTACGATACCTCAGGTAACATGTCCAAAATCAGCAATGTCAGAATCGTCTCGACGGGGAAGCCATGAAGTAATGCGATGATGACCATCCCAAAAGCACTGTACACGTATTAATCGCAAAAGCTAGCTGCAATCATACCGAGATGAATGAAGAGCCTGGGGCCACCCGGGCTCTTTATAAGTCCGCTCTCGCTAACAACCTGTTAACCGTTATCAAGGAATAAGAGGCATTAGAACTATCATGCTTCCTTCTTAACTTTGCGAATTTCTTAAGTTGTTTCCTTATCAGAAAAGGTTATACTTATCAATAGGTTAATTTGAAAGTCATCAGGGGGATATGTTAATGGCAAAACAAGATGAAGTTTCATTACAGAAGAAATTGAGGCCAAGGCATATCAGCTTTATGGCGATGGGCGGTGTAATCGGCACCGGGATATTTAAAGGAAGTTCCGAGACGATCAGTCTTGCCGGTCCGGGCGTTATTTTCTCTTATATCTTTGCAGGACTGCTGCTTTTGGTGGTTATGGGAGCAATGACGGAAATGGCTACGGTGTATCCGGGCCGGAACATGAAAGATTTTGTACGGGAAGCATTTGGAAAAAGGGTTTCTTTTGTCATGGGCTGGATGTATTGTTTCATGTGGCTGTCGGTATGCGTGATTGAAGTGATTGCGGCAGGCAGCTTTCTTCAATACTGGTTTCCGGAGGTTCCGTTGTGGCTGCTCAGCCTAGCAAGTGCTGCGCTCATTATTTTAATTAATATGATGAGTGTTGGAAGCTTTGGCGAAGTGGAATTTTGGCTGGCCGGGATCAAAATCGCCATGATTATTAGTTTTATTGTGCTGGGAAGTCTTCTGATGTTTGGCATTATTCCGAGCTCAGACACCCCATACCTTCAAAATTTCACCGCTCACGGCGGGTTTTTACCAAACGGATGGTTTGCCATATTCTCGGCTCTGCTTGTCGTTACTTTTTCGTATGGCGGCTCCGAGCTGATCGGTCTCACATTAACCGAGACTGAGAATGCGGAGAAAATCCTGCCGAAAGTGGTGCGCAATTTTATTTTGCGGGTGATATTGTTCTTTACGCTGCCGATTCTGATCATATGCGGATTGATTCCGTGGAATCAGCTCGGGGGAGAGGCAAGTCCCTTCGTTCAAGTGTTGTCCGCTACGGGATTGCAGGGCACAGCCCACATTATGAATTTTATTTTGGTGACGGCCGTACTGTCGGCAGCCAACTCCGGTATCTATGGTGCGACGCGCATGATCTATTCCATGGCAGCCGCCGGGGAGGCTCCACGGAGCCTGGCCAAGACCACGAGCAAAGGCATTCCGCTTAATACGCTGAAACTCTGCGCGATCATACTATTAGCGGGTTCCATGCTTGGATTGATTGCGCAAGACCAGCTGTTTCGGGTTCTGATGGCGGTGCCGGGGTTTGTCGTTGTGCTCGTGTGGATCTGCATTTGCTTCTCGCAGCTGAAGCTGCGCAAAGCTTATCCGATGCAGCCCAGCTTTAAGGTATGGGGGTTCCCCTATATAACCGGGGTAACTGCGCTCTGCCTGTCGGTGATCGCTGTCCTGTTTCTGATAGACGGACAGAACCGGGTCAGCATCAGCGTATGTCTGTCCGTCCTGCTGCTATTGGTTGTCTGGTCCATCATGAAATTCAAAAAAGGGAATAGAAACGGATAACGGACGGATGTCAGGCTTCTATTTCACGTTAAATCGGACAAGCTGAAAATAGGGTCATGATCCGGTTACGAGCCGCATTGCTGTAATCAAGAAAACAGAATATACAAAGAGAAGGCGACAGAGGAATCAATCCTCTGTCGTCTTTTTATATGCGTGAGAACAAGTAAAGAAAGTGAAAGAAATGTAAAAAAGGAGCAATTGATAGCGCTTTCTTCTGGAAATTATAATGAATTATACATAAATTGGAGTCGCCTAGGTAGGAGCGTGTTCATTAAAAAAAGCTAATGACAAGGGTGCTGATGGGTATGATGGTACAGAAATTTTGCAGTCTGAAATGGCTGTACACAGCCGGAATCTTAATTTTGATCATCGTGACTATCATTTTTATCGCAAAGCCTGAATTTTCACAACCACATCATGAGGACACTTATATCGCGACAGTTGACGGAGAAGAGATTCATGTAAGCGAATTTCAAAGAGCTATTCGTGCCAATCGAGCTGGAATTATCAAGTATTTCCATGAAAAATATGATGCAGCACAGTCGACCGATTTTTGGTCCACGCCATACGGAGATGAAACTCCGCTTGAGTTGATCAAAAAGAAGGCGCTCGAAGATAGCATCCATCTTAAAATTCGACAGATCCTTGCCAAAGAGCAGGGAGTGCTCTCCGATATCAGTTACGACGGTTTTGTACAAAACCTCATGCTTGAGAACGAGAGAAGGCAACAAGCAATCAAGAAAAATCAGGTTGTTTTCGGACCCGCCCAATATACGGAGGAAACCTATTTTGAGTATGTGATGGGAAACACGGCCTTATCGGTCAAAAACCATCTGATGGAGCATGACTGGAAGCCGAATGAACAACAGCTGCTCTCGTTTTACGAGGCGAATAAGAGACGGTTGTATCATGCGCCTGCAACGGTGAAGGTGCGACAATTATCGTTATCTTATCTTGATGCCAATCGCAATGTCGATACCCTTCTCAAAACTCGGGAGAAAAGAAAGTTGGAGACTGCTAGGCAGAAAATTTCATCCGGATTTTCATTTGAGCAAGCAGCAAAGGACATCAATCAAGATAGCCAAGTTACGGAGCAGGTATATAACTTGGATAGTCACAGGCACAACGCCAGAAGCCCGGTAGCTCAAGCTGCTGCCGACCTTCATCCAGGAGAGGTTAGCGAAATTATTGAAGAGAACGGCCGCTTCTATCTCATCCAATGCGTGGATAAAGATCAGAGGGGTACCAAGTTTCTGGCATTTGACGGAATAAGAGAACAAGTGTTAAAGGACTATATCGATAACAAATATGATGAGTACGTACGTGAGCGGATAACCGATGCGCACGTTGTATTGAATGAGGAGTTGTACAGTGAATTTCAAATGTAACTGCCCATTTGGCATTTACATAAATATAAAATGAAAGGAATGAAGATGATTGAGGCAATCGTTTTTCAAAAAGTTTATCTGTATGGTTTCTATTTTTTCCTTGGTTTGCAATTGGGTTACCGTTTCACCGTCTGACGCTTTAGCTGCCGGAACCACTTATTATGTAGACAGTACAGGGGGAAATGACAGGAATAACGGCACAAGTCAAGACTCTCCGTGGAGATCGTTAGACAAAGTGAACGCGACTACCTTTGCCCCAGGCGACAAAATCTTGTTCAAAGCCGGGGAAAGCTGGAATGGCAGGCTGTGGCCTAAAGGTTCCGGTTCAAGCGGAAAACCGATCATTATCGATATGTACGGTTCCGGAAGCAAACCGCTAATCGCAGGGATAACGTCCGAACTGGAAGCCGTCTTTTTGAAAAACCAGGAGTACTGGGAAATCAACAACCTGGAGGTGACAAACAGCTAGCCGCTGCCTTTTGATCGAGATTGGGAGAATCCGCGGGGCCAAAGGCGGGGTGTTTATATCTTGAATGAGGAAGCTGGTATATTAAATCACATCTATATCCAAAACATGAACATCCATGATGTCGATGGATCATATACAACACGCTCCGGAGGCATTATTTTCGATTCGGTTGGGTCGACCACGCCCAGCGCATTTAACGATATTCTCATTGACGGTAATATACTGACGGACGTGGATGCCTATGGCATTTACATTGGCTCCAATTGTATCTTGCGCTACGGAATGGGCGATTTATGGCCGTGGGTACCTAAACCATATGGACCTTGGACGCCGTCCACCCAAGTGAAAATATCCAATAATACCGTCATCAGAGCAGCAACTGGCGGGATCGCGTGGAATGTCACCGATGGAGCGGTGGTCGAGCGCAACACCGTCCAACAAGCTACGTATCTGGCAACCAATGCTTCCATTTGGTGGGCGTATGCGGACAATAACCTCGTTCAATTCAACGAATCGTTTGCCAGTGTGAACGGCGCGGAAGACGGGCATGGCTTCGACGTGGATGCAGGAAACATCAATTCGTTGGTTCAGTACAATTACAGTCATGATAACGCTGGCGGCTTCATGCTGTTCGTAAACGACACTTATAACACAATCAATACCATCGTCAGATACAACATCAGCCAAAACGACAGAAAAAGCATATTCCGTTACAGCGGATCCATTGATAACGTCTACAATTACAATAATACGATTTACGTAGGAAAATCATCAGGCAACCCGGTGATGAGCGATTACTTCACCAAGGCTTCGGGAGCCCCGCGCAACATTCATAATTATAATAATGTGTACTACAGCGTCGGCGATAAGGGATGGGACTTGACGGGTCAAACGTTTGATTACAACGCATATTACGGAGGAAACACATTGGTGCAGGCTGATGCCCATAAGATAACGGAAGATCCGAAATTTGTTGATCCCGGAAGCGGCGGCAATGGCATGGGTACAGTGAATGGGTACCAATTGCAAGCGACTTCACCATTAATAGGCGCAGGCATACGCATAAACGATAACGGAGGAAGGGATTATTTCGGAAACCCGTTATATAATGGAGCTCCTGATATCGGTGCCCACGAATACGAGGGCAGTGTTCCGCCAGCCGGGAACATGCCTGATCCGATCGTCATCGTTCCGAAACGGCCTGCCAGCACACCTGTGGACAATCTAGCTACGCAGGCAGCTGCAAGTACGACATTTCAAACGTCATCTTCAGGACCGATTGAAAATATTATTGATAATGATTACGACACGGCATGGGAAACCGATACTTCGCCTTCATTTCCGAACGATATCACGCTCGATTTTGGCGAGCAAACGCTTATGGCCAATCAATTGAAGCTAAATACTAGATACGGGCAAGAAATGGGGATTACGAACTTTGATCTTGAATACCGGAATGGTTCGGCATGGATTCCCCTACGTACCAATATCAATCTGACTTGGGATTTGAACACGGGCGCAAATGAGATCAAATCCGTGGAATTTCCACTTACTCGATTCTCTCAGATTAGATTGAAGGTCCATGACGGTGCTAGCCCATCGGGGCGAATCGCACTGAACGAGCTTGAATTGTATAACAATCCTGAACTATCCAAAGATATGGTCACCACGACCTTTGCGTCGGGGGCAGGCACCATTACTAACATCATCGACAACAATTTGAACTCTGCATGGGGAAGTACCGGAGATGTAGCCTTTCCAGGTTATATTACCCTTGACTACGGCAATCATAGGGTACCGGTCAACAAGGTTACGTTGGTCACGTTTTTTGGGATCGGCCAGGGTATTACAAGTTTTGATGTGGAATATTTTGACGGTAGCCGTTGGGTGACGGCATTATCTGGCGCATCGGTGGAATGGGAGCTAAACGACAGCACCAAAGAACGCCAAAGCGTTTATTTCCCAACGGTAAACGCCTATAAACTTCGATTAAAGGTGAATGACGGGAATCGGGTATGGGGGAACATCGCGTTAAATGAACTCATAGTTGAGCATATCTCTGATAACGTACCCGTTACTGGAATTATGATCGATAAAGCGGAGCTTGTGTTTAATTCCTCTTCCGGCCGCAGTAAAGAGCTCCATGCAACGGTTATGCCCAATCATGCAACCAATAAGAATATTACATGGAGCACAAATCAGGTCCAGGTGGCAACGGTAGACGATCATGGAATCGTGACTGCCGTAGAGGAAGGAAAGGCTGTTATCACGGCCACGTCGGAAGAAGGCGATTTTCATGCCTCCAGCCATATTACGGTGGACTGGACAGCTCCGGAGATCACGATACATCAAGTTGTAACATCTGAATATAACAACGGTGTGTTTCAACCCAAATTTGAAATGGCAGACACGCTGTCAGGTGTCGACCAAGCAAAGACCGAAGTCATGTTGGATGGAAAAGTACTAACGGATTTAACTGAAATTCCGTTATACAAACTTGAGCTGGGTACACATACGTTTACGGTAAAAGCTATGGATGTGGCAGGGAATACATCTACAAAATCCGTAGATTTTCAAGTGAAAACAGATTATGCCGCTCTTGGGGAACTGGTTCAACGCTTCGCAGACGAGGGAACAATTGATAACAAAGGGATTGCTAACAGTCTGCTGAAAAAATTGCAAAAACAAAACCTACGCAGTTTCATTTCTGAAGTCCATGCACAAAAAGGGAATCATATCTCCGCCGAGGTTGCGGAATATTTGTTACGCGATGCAGCAATATTACAAGAGTTATAACGTGAAATTCCAATTGTTTATATCGCATTCTCACAGATAGAACGGATTCATATAAAAAAGCCGGGTCTTCCTACATGAAGGAATCCGGCTTTTTTGTTCGATCAGTGAGTTATTTCTTGGATGGCGTATCCGTTTTGTATTCAATAACTTGTAATACTTTTGGTTCAATAGCTTTTAACATTTGTTCATGTGAAAGGTTGTTGTTAGGAATTTCGCCATTAGTTTCACCTTGGATTTGTAAATCAACCTGTGTTTTTGCAATGACATCCACAATTTGTTGCTTCGAGACATTTTTAGATGCTGCAATCTCCACTACAGATTTACCTTTTGCTAATTCTTGTTTGAGTTTAATTGGGCTCATGTTTAGTAAAGAAAAGAGTTTGTCGTCATTCAAATAGGCATCTGCAAAATAATCTGGCTTACCATTGGTAGAGAAGAAACCTTCCACTTTACCGTTAGAAGAAGCAGTCTCACCTCCAATCAGAGAAACACTGATTGAATTACTCTGCACCATAACCTGGTAGAACGGTGTTTTTGATCCCTTTTTGGTGTAATTCAACATCAACGTTTTCTGATCCGGGTTCTCCATTTGCTCCATAGCAAACTCGTACGCTTCGATGTTGCCATACATTTTATTCAAGAGATGATCAACCTTCGATTTGATTTCCCGATCGGTTAAAGCAGTGAGTGGCTTCTCCTTAGGCTCCCAATTCTCTTGAATCACGTGTTCAATCTCACCCGTCTTGCTGTTGGTATGCAGGGTAATTTTTTTGCCAATCCCCCCTTTTTCCTGGAGGATGATGCTGGTTTGGGTACCTTGAACCGTGCTTGCCTCGATAATCTCAAACGATTTAGTTTCGGGAAATGCGCGATACAGCTTCTCAAGAGTTGCTTTGCCAACCTCATCCGTCTTGATTTGTTCAGCAGTCATCGGTGTTCTGGTCAGCATTTCAATCAGGGTAGGGGCAGCAAACGCTGCGGTTGGAATCAAAATGGCAGTAGCAACGATGCTAGCAATAAAACGTTTTTTCATGGTTTTTCCGCTCCTTTGTCGTAGCAAATATTGTGAATAGGATTGCTCTATACGGTTGGAAATGGCCGGAGGACAATCCAACATTTCTGCTTCTTTGCGCAGATGCTCTCGGATTTTGCGTTCAATAGTCATTGATCTTTTCCATCCTTTCCGGGGGGAGATTCCATATGTTTTTTCGAAGCGCCTGGATGCCTGCATGATATCTGGACTTGACTGTACCTAGCGGAATATCGAGTAGGGTCGCGATCTCCTCCAGCGTATAGTCGTGATAAAAGCGGAGGATAATGACCATTCGCTGTTTATCCGTCAGCTTGTGGATGGCCTGCGATATCATCTGGTTCGTCCCGTCCATCAACACCGAAGGTTGATCCCAATGCGACTCTTCCCGGGCGAAGGCACGGATGCGCTCGAATATCCGGAATCTCCGCCAGCGCTTGACCCGAAATCTCTGCACTTGACGGATGACGAGGCCGTGCAGCCAGAAATGGAAAGGTCGATTCGTGTCGTAATTGGCAAGTGACGTCCACATTTGCATATAAATCTCATTCATGACATCTTCCCGGTCCTGGAGATGATCCACCAGAAAGGAAACGGTCCGGTAGACGTCCTGATAGGTGGCATCATACATCGCACGAAACGCCTGTTGATCACCGTCTTTCATTTGTTTGAGTAATTGAAACATGTATTCACTTTGCATTCAGAGGGCCCTCCTGGGTAAGCGGCTTACACCCTATATTGTCTCTCTATCAAAAAAAGGTTCGGTTTCTGTATTAATTTTTTTCGAGAACGAGTAGGACAACCCGCTACTTAACTATTATACAGTCCGTCTGCGTATGTCTTTCATTCGACTGTTCATCTAGGTGGCTATGTCACAAAAGCCTTGTTGACAGAAGAAGACATGATTAAAATGACTAAAACAGCGGTCAAAAAAAATAAGAAAGCAAAGCCTTGTTTAGTTAGAAAATCATATTTCATACATATTTAAAAGAATCAAGCAGATTGAGGAATAATAGTGAAACTAAAAAAAACTCGTATCCTTTCACGGATACGGGTTTTTTAATCATGGAGAGATTTCGTGGTGTCAGGTACCTTTCAAAATCAATTACGTAATGGAGGTAATGGCGAGATCATTGCAGATCTCGAAGAAGAGAGTAGATTGAACGTTAATGGTTAATATCGCATTTGTTCATAATGAAGGAGATTTGATTCTCCAATCGGTTGAGTTGTTCCTGTGTTTCTTGGTCTTCTGTACCCTGTTCCCGCAGAGCGGCAAGCTCTTGCTTGAGCTGATGGAGATCGTCGCTGGCTCTCGCGCAGTTATAGTCGCTTTCCAAATTGTCGAGCATCATGGTTCCTCCTTGGTTGTATGATGTTGTTCTTCACTAGTATGGAGGATGCTTCCAAAGTTATTCATGGCCTCGGCTAAACGAGCTTTTTTCGAATCGCGCCCGAAATCAAGTCGATCAAGGTAATCATGACGATAACCCCGAGCAAAATAATGCCGACGCGGTCCCAATTTCGTGAGCTCAGCGCGAAAATAAGCGGTGTCCCGATGCCGCCTGCGCCGATAACGCCCAGGATGGTGGCGGAGCGGAGATTGATTTCGAAGCGGTAGAGGATATACGACAGAAAACCGGGCAGTACCTGTGGCAAAACGGCGAACCGAACTATTTGCAACCGTGTCGCGCCAGCTGCGATCAATGCTTCGGTCGGGCCCGCATCGATCTGTTCCACCTCTTCGGAGAACAGTTTGCCAAGCATGCCTACTGAATGCAGACCGAGTGCCAGCACGCCTGCAAAAGAGCCGGGGCCCACTGCCTTGATGAACAACAGTGCCATTACGATTTCAGGAAAGACGCGGATCAGACTGAGCAGCACTTTGCCTGATCCGGTGGCGAATATGGACCCGGTCATGTTGGCAGCGGCCCAGAAAGCGAACGGGATACAGAGGACCGCCGAGATGATCGTCCCCAGAATGGATATAGCCAGTGTATCCAGCAAGCCTCGCAGCAAATCCTCTCCGCCTGGTAAATAGACAAAATCCCAATCGGGTGAAAGCAAACCTGAGAAAATAGCCTTTGTCACCTGATCAGCTGTCTCTTTAATGCCAGAGTACGGAATACCGGAGAAGGCCCAGACATAAATGACGCCCAGCATAACGTAGATAAGCCAGCGGAGACGCCTTTTTTTCGGTTGGGGAACGATGTCGTTCCATGATTGGCTCATAACAATTTCTCCCGCAATTTCGTACTAAGATAGTCGATCAAGAGGACGACAATCAGGGTGAAGATGATGATCATGCATGTCTTGTCGTACTCAAAAAAACCGAGTGTCACTTCATAATAATGTCCAATCCCGCCAGCTCCCACCAGACCGAGCACAGCTGCGGCACGGACATTGATTTCGAACGTGTACAGCGTATAAGAAGCGAAATGCGCCCGAACCTGCGGGACTGCACCGTACACGATCAACTGCGGCAGATTTGCTCCGGCAGCGGTCATCGCCTCCAGCGGACCAGGATCTATCGCTTCCAGCGCTTCATAGGTGAGTTTAGCTATCAGACCCAGTGAAAAGACGGATAAGGCAAAAATCCCCGGCAACGGACCGAGTCCTACTATGGCAACAAATAAGGCGGCGAGCAGAAGGTCAGGAATCGCGCGGATCAAGTTTAGCAGAAAGCGAACCGGATAGGTGATCCACCGATTCTTGACCATGTTATCTGCACAGAGCAGCGCCACCGGAATGGCCAGGACGGCGCCCAGCGTGGTCCCGATCAGCGCCATGCGTATCGTCTCCAGCATGGCTGCCCAAATGTTGTCGAGATAGCTCATTTTTGGCGGGAACATTTCCCGCAGCAGGTCGAGCATATTCGGCAGACCTTCCACAAGCTCCATGAAGGAAGCGTCCGTCTGCCGCGCACTGCCCCAGACGAGAAGCAGCAGGAAAGCCGCCGTTAAGTAATGCTTCAGTTTGCCCGGCGGTTTCGGACGGAGAAGGGGAGACTGACCTGCTTGTTTGAATGGCGCTGTTTCCAGTTCCATCTTCATCCAGCCGTTTCCTCCAATACCTCATTTTTGCCGAATGGCTGTCCGTATATTTCCGTAAACCGCTCGTCCGTTGCTTCCGATACAGGTCCGTCAAAGACAACCTCCCCGGCACCCAGTCCGATAATCCGTGTAGCATACTGCCGGGCCAGTGCGATCGAATGCAGATTCACGATCGTCGTAATGTCGGATTCCGCGTTAATCCGTTTTAAATCATCCATGACCTGCTTCGTGGTCAAAGGATCGAGGGAAGCAACCGGCTCGTCCGCCAGTATGATCTTGGCTTCCTGCGCGAGTACTCGGGCTATCGCGACTCGCTGCTGCTGTCCGCCAGACAGCTGGTCGGCTCTGGCATACGCTTTCTGGACGATGCCTACCCGATCGAGTGCCTGAAAAGCGAGATCTATATCGGCCTTCGGAAATCGGCCGAGCAGGGTGAGCAGGGTGGAGTGGTATCCGACGCGTCCGGCGAGCACATTGCGGAGTACGGAGGAGCGCTTCACAAGGTTGAAGTTTTGAAAAATCATGCCGATATCTCTTCGGATGCGGCGCAGCTCTTTGCCCTTGGCCGCTGTGATCGATTTACCGTCGATCACGATTTCGCCTTCGGTAATGTCGTGAAGCCGGTTCATCGACCTCAGCATGGTCGACTTACCGGCGCCGGACAGCCCGACGATCGCCACGAATTCGCCGCGGCCGATCGTCAGATTGATATGGTTCAGTCCTTTGGTTCCATTGGCGTAGGTTTTCGAAACGTTGCGAATTTCAATCATGGCACCCAGTCCCTTATCGTTTACTCAGTCTTAACCTTGTTGCCATATTCACGGACAATCTCGAAATGACTGTCATCGGATTTGACATAGCCTTCATGCGTGTAAATTTCGGAGATAATCTTGTGGCCTGCTTCGTCCTGGCCGATCTCGATAAATGCGGTTTGCAGCTTCTGAATCCATTCCGGGCTCATATCGGAGCGCACGGTGATCGTATCGTTTGGAATTTCCTCCGTATAAGTCAGTACACGCGTATCTTCAAATACGGTGGGGTAATCGTTCTTGACGACATTGCGGGCATCCTGGAAAATGGCAGCTGCATCGACATCGCCGTTCAACACGGCAAGGACAGCCTGGTCATGGCCTTTTACCGTAATCGGCTCGACGTCCTTCAGCGGGTCGATCCCGTTATCCATCAACACCGCGGCTGGCCACACATAACCGGCAGAGGAAGAAACGTTTTGGTAGGCGATTTTTTTGCCCTTCAGGTCGGCCACGGATTGGATGTCGGAATCCTTTTTCACGATCATCATCGCCTTGTAGAAATCCACAAGCTCATCCGTAGGCTCGCCGGTTTCATCCTTGACGCCATAACGTTGGGCCTGCAGAATAACCTCAGCAGCGCCTCTCTCTTTAGCAAGAACATACGCGGTTGGCGGCAGGAAACCGACGTCCACCTTTTTGGAAGCCATCGCTTCTACAATCGTGTTATAGTCAGTCGATACGCTGACCGCAACGGGGATCCCGATTTTGTCGGACAGCAGCTTTTCGAGCGGCTTGGCTTTGGCTTCAAGGGTATCGGCATTCTGGGAAGGAACGAATTGGACAGTCAGTTTATCAGGGACATACCCGGTTGATTCTGTGGTCGTGCTGCTGCCTGTATTTGTGCCTTGCGAGTTCTCCTGACCGGCGTTCGCCGCGACTTTGCCGCCGGTGTCGGTATTACCGCCGCCGCATCCGCTGATGACAGCGACGGACAATAACAGGGGCATGGTGAATTTCATCCATTTTTTCAAAACAATGACCTCCATTTATAAGTTAATGACATGTCTTACCTGCTCCACTATAAGGAGGGAGTGTTAATGGTCTGTCAATGAAATGATAACTCTTTGTAAAGTTTTGGAATTTTAATATAAATCTGCATTTCAGTTGATAGAATGGCTTGAATATGTTGTGAACAGGAGAGATGGTATGAATCCGACGAATAAAATGACGATTACCGTGCTGGCCACCAGCGACTTACACGGACATCTGTACCCTACGGATTACCGGACGCGGGACGAAAGGGAGATGGGGCTCGGCAAGCTGGCGTTCCTGATCCGTGAAGAGCGGCTTATCCATCCGGAACTGCTGCTGATCGATAACGGAGATTTGATTCAAGGCTCTCCGCTGGCTTCCTATGCAGTTAATAGCAGAACGGATATCCACCCGTTGATTGGTGCGCTGAATGAGCTGGGCTATGATGCAGCCGTTCCGGGTAACCATGAATTCAATTATGGTATGGAGACGCTTGAAAAAGCGGTGCAGGATTCCCGGTTTCCTTGGTTGTCTGCCGGAATCCGGTTGCAGGATAGCAAGGAGCCCGCCTTTGGAAAGCCTTATCTAATCAAACACATCGGTGGTATCCGGGTGGCGGTTCTGGGCGTTACGACACACTACATTCCGAACTGGGAGAATCCGTCCCACATTCAGGGTCTCGAATTCCTAGACGCATTGGAAACCGTGAAGGAATGGGTGCTGCACATCCGTCTGGAGGAGCAGCCCGATGTGATGATCGTGGCGTACCACGGCGGATTTGAGTGCGAAATGGAAACCGGGGAGCCGGCGGAAAGCATCACCGGGGAAAACCAGGCTTATGCCATGTGTGCCGAGGTGAAGGGCATCGATGTGCTCATCACCGGGCATCAGCATCGACTGCTGGCCACGCAGGTGCACGGAGTGACAGTTGTCCAATCCGGCTTTAATGGACAGGCCATCGGCAAAATCAGTGTAGATCTCGTACAGAAACAAGGTCGCTGGGTTATCGTTGAGAAGCGGGCTGAGCTGCTGCGACCAGAGCACGGTACGGCGGCCGACACGTTGGTGCTGGCTTCCAGCCTGGATATGGAAGAACGGACCCAGGCATGGCTCGACGAGCCGATTGGACGGGTAGAGGGTGATATGGGCATAAACGATCCTACGACCTGTCGGCTAGCAGAGCATCCCTTTATCGAGTTCATCCATCGCGTGCAGATGGAATATGCCGGAGTCAACGTTTCATGTGCGGCATTACTCAGTGAAGATTCCAAGGGGTTCGGAGAGGTTATAACAAGACGGGATATCCTTACGAATTTCATATATCCGAATACGTTGGTCGTTCTTCGTCTGACCGGACGCGACATCCGGGACGCGCTGGAACAGACAGCCTGTTATTTTACGGTCGGCCCGGGAGGAACCCCTGCCGTGAACCCAGCATATGTGAAGCCGAAACCACAGCACTATAATTACGACATGTGGGAAGGCATTGAATATACATTAAACATTGCATGTGCGCCGGGATCAAGGGTCAGCAGGTTGAAATATAACGGCGCAGACTTGATTGACGAGATGGAGCTGGATGTGGTCCTGAACAGCTACCGGGCAAGAGGAGGAGGGGACTACAGCATGTTCCAAGGGAAGAGAGTGATACGGGAGATACTGATCGACACCGCGGAGTTAGTGGAACAGTATATCTCGGAGCGCGGAAGCATCCCAGCTGCCTGTAATCACAATTGGAAAATTGTCATAGAGAGGCACTAGCTTGCTGGTGATCGTTAACTTAAGGAGAGACTTTAAATCGATCAACTTGTTTCACGAAAACCGTCCTTACCATCGCGCTTGCGTACTAATTTATTTAGCCCTCTTGACTTTATACCTAACTAGAGAGTTTATACTCTAACCAATAATCAAGATAGAGGGTGAAAGCATTGTTTAAAATCAGCGAGTTTTCCAGGCTGAGCCGAATTCCGTTACAAACTCTGCGCTATTATGATCAGCTCGGAATCCTGAAGCCGGCCATGACCGATGAATCGACGGGATATCGGTATTATTACGCCGAACAACTACTGGAGATCAACCGTATCGTCATATTTAAGGAATTGGGGTTTACATTACAGCAGATCGCGCAGCTCCTTCATGAAGATATATCAACAGAACAGATTCGCGGCATGCTGAGGCTCAAGGAGAGTGAAATCGAGCGGCAGCTTGATATTGAGCGCTCTAGACTTGTCCGGGTAAAAGAAAGGATGCAGCTCCTGGAACGTGAAGGAAAAGTAAATAAAAAACAAGAGGTTGTCTTGAAGCGTGTTGAAGCCTTGCACATGATCACTTATGCTTCCCATGGCACCGTTGAGGAGATCCCAAGCCTTTTCGAAATGTTCGATGGGCTGCATGATGGCCGAGCCAAGTCTCTATTATACGGTCCGCAGACGTTGTTGTGGAACGTATCCGGCAGCAAGGAACATGTGTTTGAATTCGAAGCCGGTTATGCCGTGAAATCGGACACCTTCAAGCTGCCAGAGCATCTCCAGTATCGATTCCTGCCCTCTGAGACCATGGCCACGATGTTATTCCGCTCGGATTCGGTGTACTCCGAATCGGCCTGCTTGGATCTCGCCGAATGGATTGAGCAGCATGGTTATCTCGTTCGAAGCGACCAGCCCGGAAGAGAAACCTATGTGCCTTTATCAGGTGAGCCGGGGGTTTGTCTCATCGAAATTCAAATACCGATTGAAAATAATGAAGAGGAACGCGCATGAATAATAAATGGATCGTTTATTTGCTTGCCCTAGCCGTGTTTCTCATTGGGACGATCGAGTACATCATAAGCGGAATTCTTCCCATCGTAGCGGAAGATCTAGGCATTACGACATCCACCGCTGGATCATTCGTGACGACATTCGCCCTTTCCGCAGCGATAGGCGCACCCGTTGTGATCGCCGCAACCATCCGGGTGGACCGAAAAAAAATGCTGCTCGTCATGCTCGGCATATTTATTTTCAGCAGCTGTCTCGTCTATGCTAGTGACTCACTTGAAATGATGCTGATGACTCGAATGATCCAGGGACTCAGCGGTGGAACTGCCACGGTTATTGCAATGGCCGTAGCCACGCGTATGGTTGAAGAACGGAATCGGGGCCGTGCTATCGGCACCATATTGATGGGACTTAGCAGCTCCCTGGTGCTCGGCGTGCCGATCGGCACGTTCTTAAGCGAAACCATGGGGTGGAGAACCTTATTCATCATTGCTGGCTTGCTGATGGTGATTCCGTTCTTGGCAGTCGTTTCCAAAGTTCCGTCCATTACTGAGCAAAAGGCCATTACACTTAGAATGCAGCTGTCGATATTAAAAGATAAAAAAATGGTGCTGGCTGTAGTCATTACGCTGTTCTATATCGGAGGATATTCATCGCTATTTACGTTTATATCCCCCTATCTGCAGCTGAATAGTGAGTTATCCGCAACGGCACTTTCCGTTATTCTATTGATTTCGGGGATATGCAGCTTTGCCGGCTCCAAATTCGGAGGGGGGATAGCGGATATGAAGGGATCCAGATTCACGATCTACACCGGACTGTCCATCCAAGCAGGAACGTTGCTGCTGTTGTCTTGGTTCAACGGCTCGATCTACGCTGTAGTTCCTTTAATCATGTTATGGATGGCCGCCACATGGGCAACTTCCCCGGCGCAGCAGTTGTATTTAGTTACCCTGGTCCCGCAATCGCCCGATATTGCCTTAAGCGTCAACACTTCGTTTATCCAATTTGGCTTCGCCCTCGGCTCAGGAATCGGCGGGTTGGTGATCAGCAGCTCCTCCATTGACAACCTGGGCTGGTCCGGGTTTTTCATGGTTTTGGTGTCGCTCTTGCTAGCAGTCCGATTGTTCGCTAACGATAAAAATACTGAATATGCAATGAGGGCATAGGGGAACCAACAAGGATTTATCTAGGTGGTTTAAAAAACATAACTATGACAACCTTTGTCACTATTAGCAGATATGATGAGCTTAAGGATGATCATCACATCCTCCATCAAAAATTGAACTGAGTTTCTTAGGAAGGGATGAACCAATCATGTATACAACCGTTTCAGATTTTATTACAGAATGGCAGAAAGAAGCAGAATTAACGCAAAAGGTGTTAGACAGTTTGACGGATGAATCCTTACAACAGCAAGTATATCCTGAAGGCAGGACGCTGGGGAGAATTGCTTGGCATTTCGTAACAAATGCCCCTGAATACTTGACTGAATTCGGGCTTGTTCTCGATCAGGTACAAAATTCTGATAAAGTACCCTCCGCGAACCAAATCGCCGAGACCTTTAGAAAAATAAGTTCTGAAGTAGTAACAGCTCTTGAAGCACAATGGACGGATGAAACTTTAAAACAAATTCAAAATGCTTTTGGACGTGAGGAATCGAATGCTACCATCTTTATGGGATTGATCAAACACATTGCTCATCATAGAGGACAGGTTACCGTTCTTATGCGACAGGCGGGATTGAATATTCCCGCGGTATATGGACCTTCAAAAGAAGGCTGGATACAAATGGGAGTAGCCAACCCGCCACTTTAAACATGAATATAGCTCGGAGAACAAGAACATATACGCATATGAAGTCGCGAACAATCGCGGCTTTTTTGCTTTAACGATATTAGTTCATGAACAAATATCATCCCCGCATTGCAGTTTTTATAGTAAAATGGAATTTGTGGGTTTTATCATAGGTTAGTGTCGTGACTTTAGCGGAAGAGGAGTTATTGAGCAAGTGAAAAAGTTATATTCAACATGGTTCGGAAGTTATTGGAGCCCGTATCTGGTTATGGTTCTGGCCGGTATTCTCAGCGCGGTCTACTTCGGAATCACCCATACGGTGTGGGCAGTAACCGGTGAGTTTACCCGTCTCGGGGGACATATTCTGGAATTCATCGGAGTGGATGTATCGGATTGGGCGTATTTCGACCTCGTCCATATGAACGGAACGACATGGACGCGGACCGACGGCTGGATCGTATGGGGCATGTTTATCGGAGCCCTCATTACGATTCTGCTGAGCAGCAATTTCAAGATCCGAATGCCGAGACAGAAACGGCGGTACGTTCAGGGATTTGCCGGCGGAATCATCGCGGGCTTCGGAGCCCGGCTGGCTCTGGGCTGCAATCTCGCAGCCTTTTTTACCGGCGTGCCTCAATTCTCCCTTCATTCCTGGATCTTTATCGTTGCTACCGGCGCGGGCACATTCTTGGGTGCTCGGCTGGTTAACACAAGATGGTGGAAAGGGAAGCCCGTTCTGAAAATGGGCGGTACCGTGCCTTCCGTTAAACCGGGTAAGAACCGGCAACCCCTATTGGGAGGTGTGCTGGGTCTTGCGTACATCGGACTGATCGTATACTTCTACGCAACAGGCCGCACGATGTTGGGGACAGCCGCCCTTTTCGGAGCGGCATTCGGTATTCTGATCGAACGGGGGCAGATCTGCTTTACTTCCGCTTTCCGCGATCTGTGGATCAGCGGCCGGGCTACGATGTCAAAAGCGATTGCCGTCGGTATGGCGGTCAGCTCTGTCGCTATACTTATCGTTATTCTTGTATACGGTCTGGACCCGATTACAAAAATTGCCGCCCCAAGCACCTTTATTGGCGGATTGCTCTTCGGCTTGGGTATTGTTATGGCCGGCGGTTGCGAAACTGGTATGATGTACCGGCTGATGGAGGGACAAGTTGTCTTTTTACCCGTGTTTATCGGCAATATAATAGGTGCAACTGCATTGGCATATGCATGGGATCATATGGGGGTATTTAACCTTCTCGTGAAGAGCGGCTCGCCTATCAACCTGATCACCGTCATGGGTCCGGCGGCTGCACTGATGGTTACGCTGCTTGTACTCGGGGGCGGATTCGCTGTCGCCGCATACTGGCAAAAAAACTACCGCTTCGGCGTAGGATTCAAGAAAGGGGATGCAACCCATGTCCGTTGATTTCACACTGGATCTCCGAGGGGAATCTTGTCCTTATCCGGTCATCTACACACTCGAAACACTCCGTGATATGAAAAAAGGGCAGACGCTTCAGGTCATTTCGGACTGTCCGTCCGCTTTTCGGAACGTGCCGGAGGAAGTCGTTAAACACGGCTACACCATGGCACAGGAGCCGGTCAAAAACGGCCAGGAATTCAGCCTGTTTATCCAGGCGTAATACTATTATCATAATTGCTTAATAAGCCTCCCTCTTAGAGGAGGCTTTTTTTATGTGAGACTGTTCTGCGGCAACTGAAAGCAACATGAAATGTTATCCTTGATTACTGGTTAACTCGGAAAATGACTTTATAATGAGAACAAAGGATGTGATCCATATGATTAATATGAATTTGAAGAAATTGCGAAAAAAACACCGATTCACCCAAGAAGAAGTTGCCGAAAAGATCGGCGTTTCAAGACAAGCCGTTGCGAAGTGGGAAAGTGGAGAGACTGTACCGGATATTCAGCATTGTACAGCTCTTGCGGATTTGTATGGCGTGGTATTGGATGATCTGGTCCATTATTCCGATAAGCATTCAGAAATCGGCCTGCGGCCGAAGGGAAAACATATTTTTGGAATGGTCCGGGTCGGGGAACGTGGACAGATCGCAATTCCCAAAAAGGCCAGGGACATATTCGATATACGCCCTGGTGATAGCCTGCTGGTTCTGGGTGATGAGGCGCAGAAGGGAATTGCCATTATGAAAAGCGAAGGCTTGCTGCAGTTTGCAGAGGATATATTACATGCGCAGACATACGAGGAGGAAGATGAGTGATTGCCATTCAAACGAAGAATTTAACAAAAAGATACAAGACCAAAACCGCCGTTGATTCTCTTAACCTTAAGATCGAGCAAGGCGAGCTGTTTGCACTGCTTGGCGTGAATGGTGCAGGAAAGACGACGACGATCAAGATGCTAACCTGCCTCAGTAAGCCGAGTAGCGGCGACGCCGCTTTATTAGGAGACAGTATCGTCGCCAATCCGTATGCAGTAAAAGAAAAGATTAATGTATCCCCACAGGAAACGGCTGTTGCTCGGAATTTGTCTGTGAAAGAGAATCTTGAGTTTATTGCAAAAGTTTACGGATTTGAACGTCCATCTATAGCCGTTAAGGTGGAAGAAATGTTGGATACTTTTAGTCTTCGCGAGGTGGCTCAAGATAAAGCCAAAACATTATCAGGAGGAATGCAAAGACGACTTAGTATTGCCATGGCCCTGATTTCCAACCCTTCGATCCTTTTCCTAGACGAACCCACACTCGGACTGGATGTCATCGCAAGACGGCAGCTTTGGACGGCTGTTAAAAAACTGAAGGGAAAAATCACCATCATTCTCACAACTCACCATATGGAGGAAGCAGAAGCGCTTTCGGATCGAATCGGGATTATGGTGAAAGGGAGATTAAAAGCAGTTGGAACTGCTGCAGAATTAACAGCAAAGACAAACACACTAACACTTGAAGATGCATTTGTATCATTAGCTGCATTAGAGGAGGCAACGGGATGAGATCAGCAGCATTTGCCACACGAAACCGCAAAGAAATGGTTAGAGATCCACTGAATTTGGCATTTGGCATCGGCTTCCCATTGGTTATTCTGTTGCTGCTCTCAGCCCTTCAACAGAATATTGAAATTGAACTATTTGTCATTGATCATCTTGTTCCGGGCGTTGCTGTGTTCGGTTTCTCCTTCATTTCACTTTTCTCTGGGATGCTCATAGCCAAAGATAGAAGTTCCTCATTTTTGATGAGATTGTATACGGGTCCGCTAACAGCACCGGATTATATCTTGGGATACACATTACCATTAATTCCAATGGCGATTCTCCAAGTTGCCATAACCTTTGTTGCGGCATCTTTCTTGGGCCTGCAAGTAACTTTGAATGTTTTGCTCTCCGTTATTGTGCTCCTTCCAACAGCAGTATTATTTATAGGAATCGGGTTGCTGGCAGGCAGTATATTTAATGATAAGCAGGTAGGCGGTATATGTGGAGCGTTATTGACGAATCTGAGTGCATGGCTTAGCGGCACTTGGTTTGATCTGAATCTTGTCGGCGGTTGGTTTAAAGAGATTGCGTATGTTCTGCCCTTCGCCCATGCGGTTGACGCGGGAAGAGCCGCTATTTCAGGTGAATATGCTTCGATCTTACCTCATCTGTGGTGGGTGATTGGATATTCAGCGGTTATCATGGTCGCAGCCATTTTCGCGTTTAGGAAGAAAATGAGTGGTGACAACGATTAGAGGATGGACTCAAAGAGAGGACGACCCTAGATACAACGAGAACAATTAATGGATCACTCGGTAAGCTTACGGGCTGTAGAGTTTGAAAGGCTGTCCAAGTTATTTCGAATGACTTGGACAGCCTTTTTATTGGGGAAGTTCGCATGGAATCAGTACTTGATTTTAAGTGTATCACCATCAAGATAAACCCCTTCGGAACGCATAATCGGCAGCTTCTGTTCCGCCGAAAAGCCGATGGTTTCTCCGTCCCTTAGTGTAACGTTCTGTTTAACGATATATAAAGAAATATCCATAAGGAATTCACGAAGCTCGGCAGGTGTCACCTGGCTGTCCAGCACCTCGATCTCATCTTTACCAAAGGCTCTGAGTCCATAGGTATATCCGTTGACTCCGGATTCCGTACGAACGAGCCCGATGTACACCAGATTTAACAGCGGAAACAGATCGTCGGATTTCATGGTTTCAGCCATTTCCACAAAGAGCTCGGGCTGAAATACCGTGCCGGATGAATAGAGACCGACGGCATTAGGCAATTTCAAACAGCTCGCCGCCAGCTTGGTGTATATCCTGCCGCTATCAAGCGGGGAGGCAGCACGCGAAAACACAGCCAGAATAAGCTGACTGACATGGGTTTTGGTTACCTCTACAGCCTCTGGCCACAGGTAATTTCCTTGCGCGTAATGCTCAGCTTCGCCATCCGGTACCGGAGCGTCAACGAAGCTGACCGCGACCATGCAGCCGTCTGCCTCAAAGACAAGAATACCTTCCTTCTCCTCTCCGGAGCTGCCATTCTCCGGGGAAGAGGAAATATTCCAATCGTGCAGAAGATTTGCTTTGATCTGCTCCAGGTCGCATTCCGATGAGTTCAACAGAACGAAGCCGTTAAATATACCGGATGATTCATTGGAGTCCATCGGGTTATCCTCTGGAGCTTCCCCTGCCTCATAGAGTGCCGCCTGCTTCATCCAATACTCACGAATCATGTTAACCATGGCTGCAGCTTCCTGTTCCGCCGTGGCAGAATGATAGGGCTGCATCTCACTGAATACATGTCCGCAATGCTCGGTGTCTGAGGGATGTTCATAACCGCCGCAGACGCCGACCAGCCATTTGCCAAACAGGGTCTTCTTATATTTGAAAATATAATAATGCATGTCGTGAAGATCAAATTCCCCCGCTAATTCGATTTTGCTGGGTTTATGACCGAGCTCTCGTTCATTTGCCAGCCATTCGATCATGGAATCCATAGCTGCTTGTTGTTGAACTTTCATTGTGTTCCTCTCCTTATATATGTGCGATAATATAACTGTTATATTCTACCAATTGCCACGGAGTTGAGCAATACCATACACACCATGTTGAATATATTTTTACATCCATACAGAGATCAAGGAGGTGGGCAGGTGGAACTTTTAAAGGTTTCATATGAACAGAAAACAGTATTACGTAACCTCATGGAACTCTATCAATACGATATGAGTCATTATGAAGCTGAGAGTGAGAATGACGTTAATGAATATGGCCTGTACGATTATAAGTATTTAGACCATTATTGGACGGAAGAGGGGCGTTATCCTTACTTTGTTATACAATCAGGGAAGCTGGCCGGATTTGTATTGGTGAGAGAAATAAAAACAGCAAGGGATTCCATGCGAAAGTACTCCATGGCGGAATTTTTCATCTTAAAAAAATACCGAAAGCAGGCAATTGGTAAGAAAGCAGCCTTTAAAGTATTCGAAACGTTTAAGGGCAGCTGGAGTATTGCCTGGTTGGAAAAAAACCTGTCAGCCCAAGCATTTTGGACAAAAATCATCTCAGAATACACGAACGGCGAATATTCCGAAACAACGTTTTCAGGTAACCCTGCAATTGAATTTAATGCCTAAAGGATTGATCCCATAATCTCTAGGATAGAACTTCTTGAACGTCACCGGATTGGGAATCTTAGTACGGAATACACCAATCGTAATCTGGGGTGATTTTGATTTTATGGAGAATCGTTATCCATGGTTAAACGTCGTTTTCTTGTCCGCGTTTTTGTTCATTGGTTTCTATCTGATCACGTTTATTGTCACGGCAACAAGCTATGGTTTGTTCTTTGCAGAACCGGCGGACCGGTCGAGGGAGTACTCCTGGATTTATTATGGGATTCTTTTCTCAGTGTTGCCTTATCTGCCTATGGGGGCCATACTTTACAAATTTATTCGACATAGGCCATGGATACTCACGCTGCATGTAGTAGGGCAATGTCTACTCATTGAGAAGGGGGGCTTCGTCTATTTAGGAACGCTGCTAGGCACAGGATACCCGTGGTATGGACGTAACTTTCCTCGGTCCGGATTCGGTGTACTTTGTGAAGAACTGCCGATGTACTGTGGCCATTATGCCTGGAACTATACCTTACTTGGCTCAGCTATAGCTCTGGGGGCTTTTTATTGCGGCACCTTGATATCGAAATAACAGCTCGTTCGAAAATATGACGCATACGCATGATGAGCCATTCCAGATCATGATCCATTCAATTCGCAGGATTACCGAGAATCCCGCTGAAATACCCAGGAGCCGGAATCCCTCATCGATAAATTTCACGATGATAAATCAGATAAAGATGAAGAAGCTCATTATAAATCCGATCGGGACGGTCGCCTAACCATCCTCCACTGAATATATATGAAGTATCAGATGATTCAAGAGAGGATGTTGGCCTTGCAAGCAGTTTCTCATGATCCAGATCAAGGGTGGATCGCCTATACATCGAATCGTGCCGGATCGTTCGACATTTGGCTGTACCGACCGCAGGATAGACTTCATGTTCAACTTACCCGGGGACTTGGCGCAGAATTCTCCGTTCCCTATTGGTCGCCCGACAGCAGGAGAATTGCATTTATCGGAATTGGAAATGTGGTCCACTTGCTGGATACCGCCGCGCTTACTGTAGCCAGGATCGACCAGATCGAACCTTACACGCTGTTGGACTGGTCTCCTGACAACCGGTCTCTGGTGTATGTTAAAAACGGCCGAATCGTCGTTTATGATACGTTAACACATCGGAGCTATACCATCTCAGAACCTGGAGCTAGCGATGTCAAATGGTTTCCTTCGGGGACGGAGCTTCTATTTGCGGCTCCGGATGACGGCGGCATCACGCAGCTCTTCCGCATGCGGACCGATGGCGCGAATCGGAGACAAATCACACGGAATACGAATGGACCGCTCCATAACGTTCGGATATCCCCGGACGGTGCCTTCGCACTTTATACATTCCCTGGTGCAAGCATCTCCCTGATATCAACCGTCGATCTGGCAACCGGAACCGTCTATACACTGGAAGGCGGACCGCTCGCCAAAAACTATTTTCCGTCATGGTCACCGGATTCCCAGAACATCGCCTACAGCGCAACCGCTTATGAAGAGCCATATTATTATTCGCTTATCCAGATTGACAGCCGCACCGGACAGAATCAAAGGACGATTGCGGTTTCCGACTGTTTTGCCACCCCTGTCGGGTGGTCGCCGGACGGTGCGAAAATCGCGTATTTATCGGGATGCGCAGGTGTTGAAAGCGCTAGTCAGCTATGGATAGTGGATATCAGGGATCAGATGCCGGTGAACGTCGTCAGCGGCGGGCGTATTACCGCCGTGCAGTGGTCTCCTCGCGCCAGAAGGCTTCCGGAAAACATTTTCACCAGCCTCGTTTACCGGGTATCCTTTCCATATCCTGCAAACTGGCGTCAGGTAAGTGAAGAAAGATACGAAGGGGCCGACGGTTTTTTTCAGGTATCCGCGATTTCCTCGAGTGACCCTATTACCGAAGTATGCCACGCCGAAGCTTTTCATCCATTGATGCCTTACGGCTCATCACCAACTATTATCAATGTGAAGGTGCAAAATCAAGACGCGTGTTTCATTTTTCCGTCAGCCGACCAGCCAGCAGAGATGAATCAGCAATCCGCCCTGATCGTAAGATACCCGCGTCCTGTCCAAATTGGGGAAACGTTCTACAATTATTTTATCTTGTACGCTGACGTCAACCATATCCGTCAAATTGGTGCGCGGTTGTCGTTTTTATAATGCTAATCAGTTCTCTAGATGAACAGTTCGAATAATTCCTACTTGACAGGTGGAATTAATCGGTTTAATCTAGCCACAGGTATCACCCTTCAGTCATCATTAAATGATCATTCATTATCTTAGCATTGAATGATAAGGTCAGCCGATTGGTCAACCAAAGGCTCCTGTTTACTCCTTTGTCGTTAATACGACAAAAGGGGTAGATAGGGGTCTTTCTGTATTTTCAAGAGTTAGCTGTGGGGGATAAGGACTGTCAAACGGAGGTTCATGACCCGAGAAAGGAGCGACATGGAAGAGAAGAATTGGGACTTATTGGAGGAGGCCGATTGGCATTTTCGCAAAGTGGTACGCAGGTTTGTCAAAGAACGTGACAAGATTTCGGTAGAAGGCATCTCCTTGCCAGGTTTGTTGATTCTCAACACGATATTCCGGGACGGTGAGCAGAGGCTTGGCGAGCTGGCGGAACAGCTCGACTTCACATCCGGTGCGGTAACGGCGATATGTGACAAGCTGGAGATCTCCGGGTTCGCGATCAGAAGGCGTAGCAAGACGGACCGGAGAGCGATTTCCTTAGATATTACAGATGCAGGAAGAGAGATGCTGCAGCGTAATGAAAATGTTGGCGGGTATATGATTGACCTCATCTTCGGCGCATTTTCGCACGAGGAGCTCAGGGAACTTATTCATTATTTTAAACAGCTGAGTGAACATCTTGAAGGTTTCTCGGATTCCGCGCTTCAACAGTGTGCTATATTCACCCAGCCAAAAGAAAGGAATGTTCAAGGTAATCGCGGCTCCGTGAAACGTTCAAATACCTTTATTTCTTACTGAAAATCAAATTTGAAAGGAAGTTGTGACGATGGGACATCCGACGATTTATCCAACAGGTACAACGGTTTATAATCCGGAGAAGACTTGGAGCGGTTACACGATATATCAAGCAGCGGATACAGGAGCTTTCCTCATTGACATGAATGGGAGAGAGGTTCATTTGTGGAAAGGGCTTCGAGGATTTCCCAACAAGCTGTTTCCGGGTGGTTACGTGCTGGGAAGCACCTCAGAGCGCGACCCGAAATACGGGTTTCAGGATGAAACCAATCTGGTGCAGGTCGACTGGGACGGCAATATCGTCTGGAAATTTGACCGTTATGAATACATAGAGGATCCGGGGCATCCGCCGCAGTGGATGGCACGCCAGCATCACGATTATCAGCGAGAGGGCAATCCCGTTGGTTATTATGTTCCAGGGCAAGATCCGAAGGTGGATTCGGGCAATACGCTCATTCTGGCCCACAAAAATGTGAAACGTACCGAGATATCCGACATTGAGCTGTTGGATGATACGATCATCGAAGTGGATTGGGAAGGAAATGTGGTGTGGGAATGGGCCGTTAGCGATCACTTTGATGAACTGGGATTTGATGAGGATGCAAAGTTCGCATTATCCCGCGATCCGAACACCCGCGGCTTTGGAGCTCATGCGGGCGATTGGATGCACATTAATTCGGCATCGGTGCTCGGGCCTAACAGATTCTATGATTCGGGGGACGAACGCTTCCACCCGGATAATATTATCTGGGATGCCAGAGAAACGAATATTATTGCCATCATTGATAAAAAAACCGGGGACATCGTCTGGAAGCTTGGCCCTGATTATTCCACGGAGGAAACGAAGCATATCGGATGGATTATCGGACAGCATCATGCCCATCTCATACCACAGGGACTTCCGGGCGAAGGGAACATTTTGATCTTTGATAATGGGGGCTGGGGCGGTTATGGAAAGCCGAATCCGGAAGCGATGGATGGTTTGAAAATAGCCCGGCGTGACCATTCGCGCATCCTGGAAATCAACCCCGTTACGTTAGAGATTGAATGGCAATATACGCCGACGGAAGCCGGATTTCAGGCTCCGCTCGACTCTTACCGCTTTTACAGCCCGTATATCAGCTCGGCACAGCGGCTTCCCAATGGCAACACCCTGATTACCGAAGGGGCTGACGGGCGAATATTCGAAGTGACACGAGAATTCGAGCTGGTGTGGGAATATATTTCGCCGTATAAAAACAGCCGCAACTCCAACATGGTCTATCGTGCATACCGGGTTCCATACGAATGGGTACCTCAGCTTGAATTGCCCGTTGAGACGGAGATTGCCCCGCTGGATGTTGCCGATTACCGTCTGCCGGGGGCCGCGCCGAGAGGTGCCGTTACGAGCGTGGAAGTCGAAGGTACAATCTCATACGGTGAGGGCGCGCTTTGCGTGGCCAGAACGGATGAAGTCGTGCAAAAAGAGAGGGATCGGGATGAGTAGAAACCAATCTTTGAAGCAATGGAGTTTTCGGATTCTGTCGGTGATTCTTATCATGAGTATGCTAAGCGGATGCGGCAATGCTTCGGGTGAGCAGCAGGGGAATCGGCTCAAACTAAAAATCGCGGACATTTCCACCAATACCGTGTTTCGTGTGGCAAAAAGCAAGGGTTTCTTCGACAAACACGGAATTGATGCCGAATTGGTAAATTTCGCTACGCCGGCTGAAGGCGTGAACTCCTTATTCATCAAACAGGTAGACGTTGCGTTCGGAGCGGACTTCCCGCTCCTGAACGCTGTCAGCAAAGGCGAATACTCCATCTTCGCTTCATCAGGAACGGCAACGGATGTAAGTGCGAGCGAATGGAAGCTGTTCGTTCGTAAAGAGATTGAAAGCGCTGCGGATCTCAAGGGGAAAAGGTTAAGTTTCTCAAGAGGCACTTTCATCCCCTATCTATGGGATGTGTATTTGGCCGAAAACGGAGTTGCGCTCTCGGATGTGGAACTGATCGGACAGGGAGGTTTCGACGAGGCGTATGTGGCTCTCAAAAAAGGCGACATTGACGCCGCCTGGGTATATGGAGCAGTGCTGAACGAGAAGTTCGGTGCGCTTACCGAAGCCAAAAAATTGTCGGATATGTCCAAGACACCCGTAAGGCTTGGCACCGGATTGATCGCTTCGAATGAATTGCTCAACAGCAACAAGAAAGGTTTCATAGCGCTCCTGAAAGCGCTGGATGAAGCGTCAGCTTATGCCCAGGCGCATCCGGAGGAAACGGCTGACCTGATGTATGAAGAAGTCAAGCAGCCGAGAGAAGCGACGCTAAAGGATCTGCCGAAGAATCCATGGAATCTTGGTTTTACGGAAAAAGCCTACGAAGGATTACAGGGACAGAAGGAATATATGGTGGATAACGGTATCCTTGAGAAGGATTTCGAGCTGAACGAGAAATTGAATCTGGATTTGGTGAGGGAAGCATTCCCGGATCGAGTCATTGAACTGAAGTGAGGAGATGAAGACGATGAGAGCAGCGTCAAGGCAGAATGAAATCCACATTGAACAGTTGAATAAAAGTTACGTACAGCAAACCTCGGCAGGTGACTTGCACTTTATTATCCAGGACGTCAATCTGGCGGTAAAAGGCGGCGAGTTCTTTGTTCTGCTGGGTCCAAGCGGGTGCGGTAAGTCGACGCTGCTTAGTTTGATCGCCGGCTTTGTATCCAAGACATCGGGTCAGGTAAGAGTAGGCGAGAAGGAGGTGGATCGTCCGGGCCAGGATCGTGCCGTCGTATTTCAGCAAGCCGACTCCTCCTTGTTCCCATGGCTGACCGTCAGAGAAAATGTGGAATTTGGACTTCGCATGAAACGCATACCTGCCGTAAAGCGAAAGGACATATCCAACCAGTTTATTTCGTTAGTAGGTCTTACGGGGCATGAGAGCAAATATCCACGCGAGCTGTCAGGCGGTATGAAACAACGGGTACAGCTGGCGAGGGTATTATCCAATGATCCCGCGATTTTGCTCATGGATGAACCGTTCGGCGCATTGGATGCGATGACAAGGCGGACGATGCAAAGAGAGTTGGTACGCATATGGCAGGACACGGATAAAACCGTCATCTTCGTGACGCACGATATTCAGGAAGCCCTTCTACTCGGAGGACGTATCGGGATCATGTCAGCGGGTCCGTCCTCAAAAATAACGGATATCTACGAGGTGCCTCTCGCCTATCCGAGAGATATATCTGATTCGGCTTTCCATGCGCTGTATAACCAAATCCAATCGCATTTTGACGAGTAGAGAGGAAGGGAACCCATGAGCAAGAAAATTAAGAAATGGTCGCTTCATATCCTGGTGTGGATTGCTGGTCTTGGCATCTGGCAGTTGCTTTCCCTTGCGTATGGGCCTGAAATTCTGCCGGGTCCAATCTATACTGCCAAGGGCGGATATGAATTGTTGACGGACGGCACCCTGATTCAGTATATCGGGATCAGTTCGTACCGGGTGCTGCTCGGCTGGACCCTCGGAAGCCTGATTGCAATTCCGGCCGGACTCATCATCGGAAAGGTGGGACCGGTCCGCGCTTTCGCCGAACCTTTCCTCAATTTCATCCGGTTCATTCCGCCGATTGCCTTCATCACCTTGTTTCTGGTCTGGTTCGGCATCGGGGAAACATCGAAAGTTATGCTTATTCTGTACGCAACCTTCTTCATTGTGGTATTAAATACGTTGACGGGTGTCTTATCCGTAGAAGAGGATAAGATTCGCTCTGCCCGCAGCATGGGGGCATCCGAGTGGCAGATTGTGCAGCATGTCATCATTCCTGCAACGGTCCCTTTTATGTTTACCGGCATCCGGCTTGCCATGGGAACCTCGTTCATGGCGATTATCGGGGCAGAGATGATCGCGTCCAATGAAGGCGTGGGGTATCTGATCTGGAATTCACGTTTGTTCTTCCGCACGGATTGGATTTTTGTCGGATTGATTTGTCTGGGATTGATGGGGTTCATAACGGACCGTGCCGTTGGACTGCTCGGGCGCAAGTTGTTGTCCCGTTACGGGGTGATTAGTACGAATTCACTGCGTCGTTGAGCGTGGTGCAATATACGAAGCAGCAGTTCCCTCTTATGGATGGGGCTGCTGCTTTTTCAAATTCCCTGGTTATTTGGAATAATGGATCACCATGCTTAACCGGTTTATGGAGGCGCCCGAGTTATGGTAAACATGAGGTTTATCGGCCTTAAATCGAATGGATTTACCTGGAGTCACCGTATATTCCTCGTTTTCGACACGAATGGTGAGTTCTCCTTCGAAAACGGTAATAAACTCTTCCGTCCCCTCAATGTGAGCCTCTGCACTTAAATAACCGCCATGCTCCATTTCTAATGAATACATCTCGAAGCGTCGTCCGTCCTCATATGGGAAATAAGGATAAATCCGAACTTTTCCGTTATCCTCCACCAGCGCTTGGACCTCTTCTTGAGATACCACGACCGTATCGGAATGAGGCTCATTGATTAATGACGTAAAAGAAAGCTTTAACCCGTTCGCGATTTTCCATACGGTTGTTATCGAGGGACTCGATTCTCCTCGTTCGATCTGGCCCAGCATCGTTTTGCTGATGCCAGTCATCTCCGCGACTTTATCCAGGCTTAGCTTCCTTTGCTCCCTTAGCTGCTTCATATTATTCGCCAATATTAAATGAACCGGTCTCAACATCATACACCGCCTTTTTTTAATTGTGCGTTATAACATACATGTTGTATAATCATAACGTACGGACGCTATGACGTACAATTATTACTACTATAACATACGCGAAAGGAGGGAGCGCGTGTTCATCGTTTCGCTGTTGACCTATGCGATTGTCGCTTCATTTACGCCCGGACCCAACAACATCATTTCGATGACGAATGCACGGAGCCATGGATTTAAGAAAACGATGCGCTTTATCGGAGGGGTAGCAGCTGGATGCTTGGTCATTATGCTGTTGTCCAGCTATTTCAATCTGGTATTATATCCATTCATCCCGAAGATCAGGTTTGTTATGAATATCATCGGATGCTTGTATCTGATCTATCTTGCCATAAAAATCATGCAGAGCAAGCCCCCTCATGCAGATGATAAGGCACGTGGATTTAATACCTTTTATTTCGGGTTCATCTTCCAGTTCATGAATCCAAAGGTTATTTTATACGGGATAACAGCTGTATCGACCTTCGTCATGCCGATCTCTACTTCCCATACGCAGTTGATATCCTACTCGTTCTTGCTCACAATCGTCGGCATTTGTGCCAACATGACCTGGGCGTTATTCGGTTCGCTGTTCCAGCGTCTGTTATCCCGATATGAGCGCCCGTTTAATATATCGATGGGACTGCTTCTGCTTTACAGCGCATTTTCTATTTATGCCACGAACTGATTTGCTAGCTACATCGTCATGTCATCGCTCCTCAGCCAAAAGAACAAGGCTTCCCCGAATCACAAATCCGGAAAGCCTTGCTCAGTTTTATTCGAAAATGTTGGAGATCTGCTCTTTCAGTTTGTTAGCAGATGCATGGAATTGGGTTAGTTCCTCGTCATTAAACTCGAGATTCAGAATTTCCCGAACGCCTGTACGATCAACCACACAAGGTACGCCTAAGTATACATCAGACACACCGTGGTAGTCCGTGAGCAGCGTGGATACATTGAGAACGGAGCCCTCATTTTGCAAAATGGAGACAATGATCCGATCGAGCGCCAATGCGATTGCATAGGAAGTGGAACCCTTGGCGTTAATGATTTCATAAGCCGCATTCTTGGTGCGGTCGAAAATATCTTCTTTTTCATTGTCTGACAGATCGATCCCGATCCCCGCGATGTTGGCAATGCTCCAAAGCGGCAATTCGGAATCACCGTGTTCCCCGACGATATGGGCGTGAATACTGCGCGGATTAATGCCTTTGTTTTGACCAATCAAATAACGGAAACGGGCGCTATCCAGCAAGGTACCGGAACCGATCACGCGATTGACCGGGAAGCCGCTCTTCTTCAACGTGACGTAAGACAGAATATCCACCGGATTCGTAGCCACAAGAATGATGCCGTGGTCATTGTATTTCACGATGTTTTGGATAATATCGTCAAATATCGCCGTATTTCGCTTCAATAAGTCTATTCGCGTCTCGCCGGGTCTTTGGTTGGAGCCTGCGGCAATGACAATGATGTCTGCATCCTTGCAATCGCTGTAATCTCCAGCCCACAGCTTAACGCCTCCGGCAAAGGGGAGGCCGTGATTCATATCCAAGGCTTCACCAAGAGCTTTGTCATGGTTCGCATCGATTAGTACCAGTTCAGATACTCTTTCGCGTAAGAATAAAGTGTACGCAGTCGTTGCTCCTACAGCTCCAGTACCAATGATCACCACGCGGGACGGACGCTGAGCTTCATTTTTTGTCATAAGTGTTTCTCTCCCTTGTACTGAGTTAATGAAATTTGGTGAGTGGTATACTTCTGATGAATTACCCTAATAAAAGGAAGCCGGAACAGTAACTCCCTAAGGCTTCATCGATAGTAATGATAACATATTCAGGAAGATTTAAGCAGCGGGATTGTGATCAATTTCATCCTGTGTGTTCATTTTTAACTTTGACAATGCCAGAAACCACACATCTTTATCAGAGGAGGGGATCACGCTTTTGCCATACGCGGTCATAGGTTTTTATCGGCAATTCTATCCGGTATAAACGAAGTAAGCAATTGCCTTATTTCCTGAATCATGACCTTCTGATATTCATTACCGTCATGGTAAAGCTCGCCGATTTTCTTGTACGTTTGGTCCAGTTGTTCTTGATAGGATGCAGCTTGTTTATCGGTGTGGTTCCTTTTGAACTCGTCCATGACGTTCTGGATGTACGCCGGTCGTGCGCCCCAGGTTCCGTATACTTCTCCTGTGTTTGCATGGAGAAAGACAGCAATCGGCTGTGCGCGTCCGCCATCCGTTAGAAAAAGGTCCATTGTTTCCATATGATCTTCCATGATGAGCACGTCGGACGGGATTCGGCTGTATTCCAATATTCTAAATAGGACAGGAACATTCCATATGACATCCGGACACCAATCCGTACAGAGGATCAGGCAGTGCAGATGGTTGAATGGGTTTCGCTCAGTAGTGAAGAATCGCTCATTCTCTTTGTTATCCCACTGGAAGCGATCATATAATTGTCTGAATAATTCCTTCGTATTGGGGATGCTGCTCAATTTCATTTCCCGAATCTTCATATTCTCCATGAATTGGAGAGGCTTTAAACCCTGGCCGATTTTATGTTGGAGATAGAGGGGATGAGACATAGGATCATACGTCCTTTCATAACGTAATAGATTCATATTGAAATACATTCAAGTTAACGTTAGCTTAAGACAAAACTGACCATACAGAAATGGTCAGTTTTTATCTGTTTATAAAAGTCAGATGTACTGAGTGTTGTGTTACCGAATGAAGCGATTCGTGAATTAGGATGCGCAACATGGGCTGAGTTTCATGTATAATTCATTAAACATACCTACCATAACGACAGTGAATTTTATTAATATAATGCCTGAGGTGGTCCCACTTGTTTGATATTCTTCTACCCGAGCAAAGCGAGTTCCCATTATACCAGCAGTTATATCTGCAAATTCGTGAGGGTATCCGTAATGGGGCCATTCCCGACGGACAACGATTGCCTTCCGTTCGTGCCCTCCAGCATCAGCTCAATATAAGCAAAACGCCGATCGAGACGGCTTATCAAATGTTAACGTCTGAAGGGTATGTGATCAGCAAACCGAGGTCGGGGCTATATGTCATAAATCCATACAAGGAACTATCTCGCCATCATCAACAGCAGCCCCCCTCTATAACAACGATGTCAGTTATGCATTCCTACGGGCACTCGAATCAAGGTGTTATTGACTTTAATCCCACTCGATTAGATCCAGCGTCTTTTCCGGTACGAACCTGGAATAAAATGCTGAAGGAAGCGCTGGAACAGCATGTGAATGAAATGGGAATGTATGGGGATCCGCAGGGCGAATACGGGCTTCGCACCGTGGTTTCCGAATACTTGCGAAATTCCAGAGGGGTTATTTCAACACCTGATCAAATTGTGATCGGAGCCGGCACAGCCTATAGCATGGGGCTGCTTTCCAGAGTACTGCCAGGACTTAAGCATATTGCGGTTGAGGAGCCGGGTTACAGCTTGGTACGAGATCAATTTCACTTGAATGGCTGTGATTTACTTCCGATTACGCTTAGTGATAAGGGAATTTCGCTTGACCAGCTGGAGAGCAGCCACGCACAGCTCGTATATGTAACACCATCTCACCAGTTCCCGACGGGAAGCATCATGCCTTATCCGGAGCGGGAACGATTACTGGAGTGGGCCAATGCCAGAAACGCATACATTATCGAGGATGATTATGACGGCGAGTTTCGTTACCAGGGAAAACCGATTCCTTCCCTGCAAGGATTGGATCATAATGGGCGGGTCATATACGCCGGCACGTTCTCGAAAGTGTTGACTCCGACATTGCGTATGAACTATCTCGTTTTGCCACCGGCGCTGCTGAATCAAATATCCCACATGCGTCGGGAAGTATTCTTTGCCCCTTCACGCGTGGAACAGTGGGCAATGACCGCGTTTTTTAAACAGGGGCATTGGTACCGTCATATTCGTAAAGTGCGTAATCTTTACAGGAAGAGACATCATCAGTTGATTGAGTTGATCGAGGCTTACCTTGGCAGGTTTGTTGAAATTACGGGTCAGAATTCAGGGCTCCACATTCAGCTGATCGTCAAAAAAGAAGTCTCCTCGGAGGAATTGATTGAGAAGGCAGCGAACCTCGGGGTTATCGTATACGACCTGCGAAAAATGTGGATGAACCACCAGCAAGTTTCGAACCAGTTCCCGAGGTTATATATGGGATTTGCAAGCTTGAACGCAGCTGACATGGAAAAGGGGATACGGCTTCTGCAAAAGGCCTGGAACATGGATTGAACACGGCTTGTTTATACCTGTCTTTTATAAAACGATGAAACTGACCATTTCATAAGGGTCAGTTTCTTGTTTATGATAAGCAAAAAAGTAGGAGTGCATGCTATGATCACCCAAAGTGAGGTAAGGGCATATTTAAACCGTTTAGGCATCTGTGATATTCAGTCTCCGACGAAGGAATATTTGTTCGAGCTGCATAAAGCCCACGTGGCACGAATACCTTGGCAGACCTTGGATATTTTTGCTGGGAAACCGACATCCATCGATATACAGGAATCGGTACAACTTATGATCCATCATCGAAGCGGTTATTGTTTTCATCTGAATGGAGCCTTTACGGCACTTCTTCGAGCCTTAGGTTATAAGGTATATTGGCATCGGGCAGGAGTACAGCCATTAGGGCAAGAACCACGGATTAACGGCTTCCATCTCGGGATAACGGTAAGTCTATTGAAAGAACAACTTGGGGAAGAAGAGCGGTGGCTCGTGGATGTCGGTCTTGGCGATATGCCATGGGAACCGATCCCTTTGAAATTCGGAGAATACATACAGGGACCTTTTCAGTATACGCTTGAGCCGTCTCGCATAACGGATCGTGGATGGAGACTGATCCATGACCCCAATTATTCATATGTAGGCGTAGATTATGCCCCTGATGTTGTGAACAGCTTGGAACTATTTAAATCAAACCATACATTCTATAGCCGATCACCGGAATCCCCATGGATGGATCTGTTTATTGTCAGGCAGAGGCACGAGCAGGGCATGAACGAACTCAAAGGCTGCATATGGAGAAAGTGGAGCGGCAATACCCTTGATAAGATAGAGATTTCATCGAAGTCGGAATGGTTTGAGATCCTGGCGAACATATTTAATGAGCCGCTCGTCAACTATTCTATAATCGAACGGGACCTGATATGGGATAAGGTATATAGGCAGCATCAGAATTGGAAGAAGCTTATGGAGAATGAGCGAGTATAGAATGCGTCGAATGATTCACATTATTTCAGTACTCAAGCTGATCCTCAGCGGCATAGAACACGCTAAACCAATCTGTCACTTGAATACCCAGAAACGCAGATGATAAGATGGTACATAAAATTCGTGTTGTGAAGCATCGTCTTGTTGCTTTATAAACTAGCTGTAAGGAGATCTATAGTCATGGCAACCATCGATGATTTTACCAAGCTGGATATTCGGATCGGGACGATCGTGGAGGCAGAGCCTTTCCCGGAAGCACGCGTTCCCGCCATCAAAATGAAGATTGATTTCGGCCCGCTCGGGATCAAGCGCACCAGCGCCCAGATTACGAATCGATATGATGCGGACACCATCATAGGTAATCAAGTCATAGCTATCGTCAATTTTCCGCCGAGACGCATAGCTGGCTATCAATCCGAAGTGCTCGTCCTCGGCGGGGTACCGGAGCAGGGAGACGTCGTGCTTCTGAAGCCGGATGTCAAACTGCCGAATGGAACTCCCATCGCTTAAACCTGTTTCATCTGCCGGTCCGGTCGCTTGCGGCTTGGACCGACTAGATGAACCTCACTACGCTGCGTCTTCTCAACAATTCCGCGGCTCCTTCCGCGATTCTCTGAACACCGATTTCGATAAGTTCCTCCTTCACCTGAGATACGCTCAGCCGGATCATGGATTCGTTCTTAAACTCAGGCAAGAACATGCTGCTGGCATCCTGAGCATATACGTTCTCATTCTCCAGATAGTTAACCAATTGATATGCTTTTAATGGTTCTGGCAGCTGGATCGTGGAATAAAATCCGGATTGAGAACCCGTAAAGGATAAGAAGGGCGGCAGGTGAGTTTGGTAAGCCTGCTGGAGCAGAGCCCCTTTTTTACTATAGGTCTGCCTCAACCTCTGAATATGTGCTCGGAACATCCCGTTCTTCAGATAAATTTCGAGCGCGCCTTGCATGAGCACGGGACTGTGTATGTCCGCCGCGTGCTTCGCCCGCTGGAATATTTCACTCATCTCTTCGGGGATCACGGCCAAGCCCAGCCTGAGACCGGGGAGCATGACTTTGGAAAAGCTCTTCGTGTAGATAACCCTGCCAGAGGGATCGAAGGCAAACATCGGATCATGTTTCGAATCCGGATCCAAATCTCCCATATAGTCATCCTCGATGATATAGACATCATACTTCTGCGCAAGCTTTACAATCCTCTTCTTCTCCACATTGGAATAACTGTAGCCTGTAGGGTTATGGAACCTTGAGACCGTATAGAAAAACTTGATATTCCTAGTTTTAAAAATGTCCTCGAGCCGCCCAAAGTCGATGCCGTTCTTCGTAACCTCAATCCCGTATGTCACAGCTTGATGAATCTTGAGGGAGTCCATCATGCTAAAGTGCGTGGGCTGCTCCACGCAAATATTGTTTTTTCCGTTAGGAAAAGGGAGGGAGACCAGCAGATGCAGCGCTTGCTGCGAACCGGACACAACAAAGATCCGTTCAGGAACCGTGAAGACCTGCAAGTCGAGTAAATGCCGGGCTAACTCAACACGAAGTGACTGCAATCCCGGAATTTGGGAATAGGTGAATAACTCTTCTTTATATATTTCAATCGCTTGGTTCATGCAGTGTTGAAAGTCTCGGTAGGGCATGACCGTTTTGTCAGGTCCCGCAGATCGAAAATCGATCACTTGGTCCGCTGGGTTGGCGATGGTTATGTTTCCTCTGCCCTCCACGACATAGTAACCACTCTTGGGAACGGCATAGATAATATGTCTCTTTTCCAATTCGGCATAGGCCCGTATGGCTGTGTTTTTACTGCATGAATAGGATTCTGTCAAAGCACGGATGGATGGCAGTTTGCTGCCGGGTTTGAATAGACCATCCAGTATTTGGCGTTCAACTGACTGAATAATGTCGGTGTATTTCATATCTCGTTATACCTCCAATCGATCTGTACGGGTACAGAGCCGGAAAGCATGCATTCTCACAACAATATGCTATAAGTATACTCTACAATACAGCATGCTTTGGTTAGATATTGTTTTTATTGAGAAGGCAGGGATCTTGATGGACTCTTTTTTCCGCAATGAATATGTATTGACGTTTATAGGGATGGGATTGTTTCTAATGTGGGCATATCGAGCGAAGAAGTCAACAATGGTGAAGTTGCTCCCTCCGATGATTGCCATCATTCTATGTTTATTATTGATGGTAAGCAACGCTTCAATCATCTGGGTTATCCTCCTTATTCCAATTATGGAGGTTTCTCTGTGGAGCTTACTTGCTGTTGCACTCATAGAAACCGGGATTACGATTCAAAGGAAACAACATGCCAAGCTGCTGTTGACGTTGATTGGGATGGATTGTGTCCTGATCATAATCATTTTCATCGTGAGGAGAACGATGTAATGACGATTAATTACGGGGTTGAGGAGTGGGATCGATGCATTTTAAATGGACATGGCTCTTCTTGTGCCTGATTTTAATGATAATGCTTACAGGCTGTGACCGCATCAAGGAATCGAATCCGAGAGAGATTGTGAAACAGTATGTGGAATGGTGGGAGCAGGGCAGCTACGAATTGATGTATGATGTGCTGTCACTGGAGTCCAGACAGAAGATGACAAAAGAGGAGTTTATAACACGATTTCGGAACATTTATGAGGGGATTGGAGCAGAAGACCTCACTATCACGACAGACTTTACGGCTAAGGAAGCAAGCGAAACAAGGGATGAGCGGGTGTTCTATCCCTATCTAATCCAAATGGAAACATCGGCAGGTCGGGTGCAGGCAGAAGCTTCGTTTGAGTTATTAAAAGAGGATGATCCAACCGAGGCCAAGAGCCTGTCTTGGCGAATGGTGTGGCATCCTTCCTTGATATTGCCGGCTATGGATGCCTTGGATAAGGTGAGCGTGCAGACGTTACCATCCAGCAGGGGCGAGATTTTGGATCGTAACGGTCGCGGTCTGGCCATTAATGGTACGATTGAGGTCATCGGTATCGTTCCGGGTAAGCTCGGCGACGATGGAGAACAGACCTTGGTTGAATTAGCTGAACGGCTGGGAATATCGATCGAGGTTATGAAGCGCAAGCTTGATGCGCCGTGGGTGAAAGACGATCTGTTCGTACCCATCCTGAACCTGAATGCGCAGCAGGGCAGAATGGATTACAGTGATCTTCCAGGCGTTGTAAAAAAGAATGAACATGCTCGAGTCTACCCTTACGGCGCGGCGGCAGCACATCTAACAGGCTACATCCGACAAGTCACAAAGGAGGATTTGACCAATGCGCCCGAGGCCCAGTATGGACCAACTGAACTTATCGGTAAATCAGGATCCGAGCAGGTATATAATGAAGTGCTCCGTGGCCGGGACGGTAAGCGGATATCGATCGTGGATTCCTCAAGTAAGGTCAAAGAAATCGTAGCCGAGAAGGAAGCGGTAGATGGTCAGGATGTTCATTTAACCATTGATGCTGAACTTCAAAAATCCATATTTGCTTCATTTCGTGAGGATGCAGGTACCGCGGCGGCCATCAACCCCAAGACCGGAGAAATTTTGGCATTGGTTAACAGCCCGTCCTATGATCCCAATGCTTTCATTGTTGGATTATCAACAGAGCAGTGGGATGAGTGGAACCACAATCCGGATAAACCGCTATTGAATCGTTTTACGAAGCTGTACGCTCCGGGCTCGGTATTTAAACCGATCACGGCTGCGGTTGGTCTGAAGCTCGGGGTTACTACCCCTGGAAAGGTCAGGGAGATCAACGGCTTGCGTTGGTCCAAAGACCCGAGCTGGGGAAATTATTACGTGACACGCGTGAAGGAAGTCCCCGTCCTGAACCTGAGAGATGCTCTTGTGTATTCAGATAACATCTATCTGGCGCAGGAAGCATTGGAGATTGGTGCGGATCCTTTTCTGAAGGAAGCAGTAAAATTCGGGTTCGAAGAGGGATTGCCGCTTCATTTCCCTTTCCCGAAAGCAAGCTTGGCTAATGAGGGGATAAAAAATGAAATTCAACTCGCGGATTCCGGATATGGTCAAGGGGAAGTGCTCATGAGTCCTCTACATTTGGCGTTGGCCTATACTCCCTTCATTAATGGGGGGAAGCTGATTCAGCCTGTATTGGATTCAACAGAGCATGAGAACAAGTCTCAGAAGACAAGAGAGGTGTTGGATTCTCACACTGCCGGGATTATCAAGCGTATGCTCGTCGATGTGGTTCAGGATCCAAAAGGCAGCGGACACGGTGCTGATCTTTCGGGCATTGAGCTTGCAGGGAAGACGGGAACCGCCGAACTGAAAATCAGCAAAGCCGAAAAAGGACAGGAGAACGGATGGTTCGTTGCGTTTGACACCACGGAGTCCAAGCTCCTGCTTGCAATGATGATAGAGCATGTTGAAGATCGAGGAGGCAGCGCGTATGTCGTGAACAAAGTCGCGCCGATCTTGCAAAAATATTACGAAAAAAAACAGCCTTGAAAATAAGCTGACGAAAAGCTCTTGTTAAGCGAATTGGACGGTTGTAATATGGAATAAAACTAGTCGGAGATGATCTTATGAGTAAGATTCAATTCTCAGTCCAAGTTCGATTGGTATCCGATCTTACCCGTTCCAAACAGTTCTATGAAGAAGTGCTGGGTTGTGAAGTGAATGACGTATGGGCGGTCAGGGATGATTTTGCGCTCGGATTCAAGCTGATTCAGGCGGAATCCCGTGCAGATGTCACACCCAATCCAGCAGGCAAGGACCATGCGACGCGATGGGATACGTACGCTTACGTAGGTACACATTATGATTTGGATGCGTTGTATGAAGAACTGACCTCCAGGGGGGCCGAAGTGGCACAGGAACCTGTATTCATGGAAGCGGACTGGGGCGTGTGGAAGGATTTTGCGATTCAAGATCCAGACGGCTACGTAATTGCATTTGGTTCCGGGATGAAGGACTAGGTGGGTGCGATGTCGGACATTGATATGAAGCAGGTCCTTATCAGCAGCGACCCTTCGCTGTTGGATTTAGATGCCATTGTCCATTTTTTGCGGCAAAGCTACTGGGCTAACGAGCGTTCTGACCAAAAAATCAAAACATCGTTAGAAGGTTCTACGTGCTTCGGGGCATATTACAACAACCGACAGATCGGCTTTGCTCGCGTGGTAAGTGATGGCGCAACCGTCTATTGGCTGTGTGATGTATTCGTGGATGAGGCATATCGCGGAATTGGCGTGGGGAAGAAATTAATCGAAACGATTACCACCCACGAGGATTACCGAAATGTATTCGGCATATTGGCTACGCGGGATGCCCACGGTCTGTATGAGCAATACGGTTTTGTACGCGATCATGGAAAAACATTGACTCGTATGCCGGATTTTCTTAGGAAGGATTAGTTAGAAGGGGGATTCCTCTATGATTATATGGGTTAACGGTGCATTTGGTTCGGGTAAGACCCAGGCTGCGCATGAGCTTCAGCGAAGAATCCCGAACTCGCACGTGTATGATCCGGAGAATGCAGGTTACTTCATTCGCGATAATGTGCCGAGGGATGCCAAACGCGACGACTTTCAGCATTATCCGATGTGGAGGGAGTTTAATTACTCCATGTTTAAGTATATGGATCAGGAATCGGATCAATTGATCATTGCTCCGATGACCATTACAAACGCGGAATATTTCGATGAAATCGTTAGTCAATTGAGACGTGATGGCGTGGAAGTACAGCATTTTACTTTGTGCGCTTCCAAGGAAGTACTCCTTAGACGGCTGCGGAGCAGAGGAGAAGGTTCGAATTCATGGGCCGCACAACAAATTGACCGGTGCATCAGCGGATTCTCGAATGAAGTGTTTCAGCATCATATCGACACGGATCATCTATCGATCGATGAAGTGGTAGAAACGATCGGTGCTTTGGCAAATGTGAATCTGTTGCCTGATCATCGCAGCTCAGCCAAGAAAAAACTCGATCGAATCAAAACCAAATTTGCGCACATCCGATTTTTTGGATAACAAGTGGGCGGATTTTCACATTTGAAGGTTTATTCGAAAGTTCGTGGTGTAGAGTTTTAGTAATAGCGGGAATATAACTAAAGAAAAAACGACTTCTCTTGCAGAGAAGTCGTTTTTTTGTTTCTGTAAGGTAAAAGAAAATCAAATCGCTAAAATATTTTATATATAGCTAAATATTTTGCCTATGTGAAAAACAAGCTCTGATTTGCGTTTATTATCAATAAAATCAAGAGGGAATGAAAAGTTCCAACAGAATGAGGTGCAGGAGTTTATAAAATTTCATTGACAAAAACCTAAAGATGGATTATTTTTTGTACATAGGAATTAATGTTGCATTAGAGCAAAATAATTGGACCGTGGCAGGACGAGGCTTGAGCATTCCCGGGATCGTCTAAGGATTGAGCAAACTCATTTTTGATGTGGAGTGGAGGAGAAGAAGATGAAGAAGAGGACGAATAGAAGCCGGATATTTTTAGGGGCAGCCGCCATTCTGAGTTTGCTGCTGGTGTTGTCCGCGTGCGCTTCGGGAGAAGTGAAGCAGGAAGGAGCAGCCGGTGAACAGAGAGATAAGAAAATTCGCGTGGTTACAACCATTGGACAGATTGCGGAACCCCTCTCCGTTATCGGGGGAGATCGGGTTGAGGTACTGAGCTTGATGGGGCCCGGCGTCGATCCGCATTTATATAATGCTACCCAAGGCGATATCAAGAAACTGGATAGCGGTGATGTTATTTTCTATAGCGGGCTTCATCTCGAAGGCAACATGACGGAAATATTCGAACAGATCGGTAAAAACAAACCTGTGCTGGCGATTGCAGATGCCATCCCGAAGGATCAATTGCTGCAGGATGATACGCAAGCCATCGATCCCCATGTGTGGTTTGACATCGATTTGTGGAAAGTGTCTTTGGATTCGGCTGTTGAGAAGCTGAAGTCCCTGGCCCCGGATGACGCTGACTATTTTGAAGAGAACAAGCAGAAGTACTTCGCCCAGCTGGATGAATTGAAAGCCGAGGCCAAGGATAAGTTGAGTCAAATTCCGGAAGAACAGCGGGTGATGGTTACCGCTCATGATGCTTTTGGGTATTTCGGCCGCTTGCATGGTCTGGAGGTAGTTGGACTGCAAGGATTGAGTACGGAGGATGAAATCGGCCTCTCGGACATTAACGGAACGATCGATATCCTGCTGCAGCACAAGGTGCCTGCCGTATTCGTTGAGAGCAGTGTCAATCCAGCTTCGATTAATGCTGTTATTGAAGGTGCCGCCAAGAATGGGCTGGATATAAAGCTTGGAGGAGAGCTTTTCTCCGATGCCATGGGCGAAGCGGGAACAACGGAAGGAACTTATATTGGAATGTATCGACATAATGTCGAAACCATCTATCATGCATTAACAGGAAGTGGTGAATAAAATGTCTGTACTTCAAGTTCAAGACCTCAATGCATCCTATCGTAAAAATAAAGTGCTCCATCATGTCTCCTTTGAAGTGGAGCAAGGCTCTTTAACCAGCATTGTCGGGCCGAACGGCGCCGGTAAATCAACGCTGTTAAAGGTCATGCTGGAGCTTCACCCCAAGCTGTCCGGGAATGTGTCATTCTTTGGATCAAGCTTAAGCAAAACCACGACCCGTGTCGGCTATGTGCCGCAGCGCGGATCCGTGGACTGGGATTTTCCTACCGATGCACTGGACGTTGTCATGATGGGTCTATACGGTCGGGTGGGCTGGCTGAAACGTCCGAACAAGAACCATAAGGAAAAAGCGATGGCATCGTTGGATCAAATGGGCATGGCGGACTTTGCCGACCGCCAGATCAGCCAGCTCTCCGGTGGACAGCAGCAGCGCGTATTCCTCGCTAGGGCGCTTGTCCAGGATGCCGACCTCTATTTCATGGATGAACCGTTAGCTGGTGTTGATGCGGCAACCGAACGGGCGATTATGACCACGCTGAAGGATCTGAAACTGGCCGGTAAAACCGTAATGGTGGTTCATCATGATCTGCAGACGGTTGAGGATTATTTCGACCATGTGCTGCTTCTGAACCGTACGGTCATTGCGCATGGGAAGACAGAAGACGTATTCACGAAGGAACATGTATACCGCGCCTACGGCGGTTCGCTTCGCTGGATGAAGGAGGCGTAACGCATGCTGCATTCATTACTATCTCCGAACACGCAATGGGTGCTATTGAGCACATTAATTCTGGGCATGGCAGCCGGCATGATCGGCTGTCTCGCCTATTGGAAGCGGCAAAGTTTGATGAGTGACGCGTTGTCTCATGCGGCTCTTCCCGGTGTCGTGGTTGCATTTGCGTTGACCGGAAGCAAGAATCTGCTGGTGATGATACTCGGAGCTGCTGTCAGCGCCTTAATCGGAGCCTGGATGATCCAGTGGATCCGTACCTCCAGCCGCATTAAGGAAGATACGGCCATGGGCATGATTCTATCCGTATTTTTCGGACTGGGCATTATGCTGCTTACAATTGTGAACCGTACAGCAGGCGGGAATCAGAGCGGACTGGATAACTTTATTTTCGGTCAGGCTGCCTCCATGGTTCGTAAGGATGTTTTTACGATGCTCATTCTGGCTGCTTTAGTTATTCTGGTTGTCTCGATTGGCTTTAAGGAATGGAAGCTGTTCCTGTTTGATCCCGATTTTGCCCGGGGATTAGGGATGAATAGCCGTCTGATGAACTCCCTCTATATGGGGGTGCTTGTTCTTGTCATTGTCATTGGTATTCAGGCTGTTGGCGTCATTTTGATGGCGGCCATGCTGATCATACCTGCCGTAAGCGCAAGATATTGGACTCAATCCTTTAGGATGATGGTCATTTTGTCGGCCATATTTGGAGGCGGCTCCGGGTTTGTCGGTACCCTGGTCAGCACGATCGGAAAAGGATGGCCTACAGGGCCGTTTATCGTTGTAGCCTCTTCCGTATTGTTCACGGTTTCTCTGGTCTTCGGTGCTGAGAAAGGGCTGCTAATCCAGGCGCTGCAGCTCCGCTCTCAGAAAAAAGAACATATGGACTCAAAAAACCCATCGGTTCTAAGTCCGCACTTGTCCGAAAGGAGGAACAATCAATGACCTATACAGGATGGATATTGCTAACGGCTTCTCTCGTCGGATTGTCTTGCGGTATCGTTGGCGTGTTCCTCATACTGCGCAGAATGGCGATGATGGCCGATGCTATCAGTCATACTGTGCTGCTTGGGATCGTAACGGCTTTTATCGTCACAAGAGAATTAAGCGGACCTCATATGCTGATCGGTGCGATTATTGCCGGATTGCTGACAGCGGTCCTCGTTCAATGGTTTCATTCCCGGGGCGTTCAGCAGGATGCTTCCATCGGTGTTGTATTTACAACCTTGTTTGCGATTGGCGTCATCCTGATTGCAACCCAGGTTGGCAATGCCCATCTGGATACCAAGCATGCCCTCATGGGGGAAATTACGTTTGTGCCTTGGGATGTGATGCACGTACCTCTGATCGGAGAGGTGCCAAAAGCTACCTTTATGCTGGCAGCCGTGCTCCTCGTTGTACTGATCGTCATCTTGGCGTTCTACAAGGAATGGAAGATTACGTCCTTTGATCCGGCTCTGGCGGCAAGTATCGGCATTCCAGTTGTACTCATGCACTATGTATTTATGTCGCTGGTCTCCATCACGACGGTTGCATCGTTCGATGCTGTGGGAGCAATCATGGTGGTGGCTATGCTTATAACACCTGCCGCAGCAGCCTATCTATGGACGGATAAACTCTCCATCATGCTGGTGTTAAGCGGAGCATTCGGCGTCATTTCTGCATTCATGGGTTACTATGTCGCGTTATGGCTGGACACCTCCATCTCGGGCTCTATGGCATTTGCTACCGGAATTGTATTTATTCTCAGCTTCCTGATCTCTCCGAGACATGGCGTGCTCTCCCGTTATCTTCATAAATTTCATACGCACGGCAGCGAAGAGAAACTGGACAGTGTATCCTAATATAAGGGTGCGCCATGAAGCTTGGGCGATGAGATGCCCAGGCTTCTTTTGTCTTCCAAAACCTAGGGTGTGGTATAATCAGGAAAATATGCCGTGTTGTGATGAAGGTTATTTCAAGGAGTGAGTACATATGCAAATGGAGTCAACAAGACTGGTGATCCGCGATTTTGAGGAGGAGGATTTTGCTAGTATTCATGCTTACGCCTCTGACCCATTGGTGACCGAGTATACGATGTGGGGACCGAATACGGAAGAGGAAACTTTAGAATATTTAAAGGAAATCCAACAAATGAAAGAGCAGAGCCCCCGTGACAGCTATGAACTGGCGATCGTGCTAAAAGCTAGCGGCCATTTAATCGGCGGTGTAGGTCTTCACCGATCCAAGACAAACGCAGAGCTTGGGTACTGCTTGAATTCCGCCTATTGGCGACAGGGTTATGCTACGGAAGCTGCTAGCGTCATGTGCCGTTTTGGTTTTAAGGAGCTGGGAGTTCATCGGATTTACGCCACCTGCCGGCCGGGAAACATCGGGTCAGCTGCGGTTATGCGCCATATCGGAATGAAGCAGGAAGGGCATCTTCGTCAGCACCTGTGGTTTAAAGGGGCTTACCATGATTCCTATTTATTCTCCATCCTCAAAGATGAATTCGAAGTTTAAATCCATCTTATTGTTAAGGAGCTTCTGCCTGCATGGATAATACCAAATTGTTGATCCGTTATAACGGAATTTCGATTTACGAGGAAGCGTCAGGTAAAGTGTATTATACGAAAGAAAATCATGTGTCCGTTGTTGTTCTGGCTAAGCATGGCGATCAACTGCTGCTGATCCGTCAATATCGCGCCGCGGTGGATGACTACGTCATTCAGTTACCCGGAGGTGGCGTAGGCGAGGAGGAGGACCTGGAATCGGCAGCACGCCGTGAGATGCTGGAGGAAACGGGCTGCACCTGCGGCAAGCTTCATTATCTGGGCAAGCTCTATCCGGCGTCCTGGAGATGCAATGAGATTGCCCATGTTTATTATACCGATGAGGTAATCAGTCAAGCGGATCAGCAGCTCGAGGGATACGAGCACATCGACGTAGTAAGAATGAGTGTAACGGAATGCCTGCACCGGATTAAGGAGAATGAGCTTCAGGACTCCGAGCTGGTTTTTGCGATGATGCAAAGTTTGCTCAAGGGATTCATTCAGTATAATTAATGGAGGTTTCATATTATATGGAGTTTGTTGGGATATTCATGACCGTGTTAAGTATCGTCGTTGCCATCATTGTCATTCGTTACGCGATCAATTCATCCAAAATCATCATTAGAATGGATGCCATGCTTCAAGAGATGAGAATGCTTCGAAAGGATGTAAATGAGCTTAAGCAGAACAAGCATATCGTGGATAAAAGAGTATAAGTCGATCTCGATCCACCATGAATTACAATCCGTACGAAGAGCCATGCCGATACAGAACTTATCTGTATGGGGGGCTCTTTTTTTCGTGAATTATGGACAAATTCATCATTTATGCCGCGGTGACAAACTTGGAGACCTGGGAACGAATATAATCCAATATGAACATAAAGGAGTGTTCGAACTATGGGAAGGCATCTGCTGATCTATGATGTGGAGTGGTGGATCTTAGGAAAGCATGCAAAGGTCATTCAACAGCATCATCCCGCTCTGGACCTGATGTCCATCGGAGAATTGGATCGGTTTCTGGAGCAGCACAGCAGCGATGATATCAATCAGGCCTATGACCGAATATGTTCGTTGTGCCTGGGGATCGCAGCTTACTGCATATTCAAGCATATTCGAATCGATGCTTCAGCCGCTGTCTCCTATTATTACTTCAGTCAGAATTATGAGACTTTCCGGGAATGGCAAGTAGATGAACTAGTCCCTGACCCGGAGTTTCTCAGGCTTGTCATCCCTAGAATCGGGGTTATTGGCGCGATGAACGAAAAGCTTAATCAAGCTCTGCGAAAGGTTGCGCCGGAGGCGAACGTGGAATATATCGGTCATTTTGTAGATCATCGAATCTTTCAACCATCAACTCTATTACGCAGTAGCAGCAGCCCGCTTGTGGTCGGTTGGGCCGGTGATCCTGCTAAACGATCTAAAAATTACACTACAATATATAAGCAAATCCGAGACCACTTCCGTCATGATGAAAGGATTACATTTATGGAAACGGCCGGGGCGTATGCTTATGAAGATATGCCTAACTTTTATCATCAGCTGGATCTTCTTTTGATCACATCGGCGAATGAGGGAAGCGGAGCAACAGCGCTGGAGGCCTATGCATGCGGGGTACCTGTACTAGGGACAAATGTGGGCAACGTCAAGGCAGCGGCTCACCCGGAAGCGCATGGCTTGATCCTGGACAGCGATAATCCGGAAGATTTTATTAACTTGATCCATTCATGGATGGGGCAGAAGCGCAAGCTGAATGACATTGGAGTGCAGTGCAGACATTACATTGAGTCATTCTGGACGATTGAACACGGGATTGGGCGCTGGTTAAGCGTATTATTACAATTGGATAGGTAGTATGGATATGAAGGAGGGATGCGTGTGTTAAATCGTGTATCCGTGCTGATTCCGTATCAATCGGATGGTAACGGACCCAGGGATTCAGCTTTTGATTGGGTATTGGGCTACTACGCGCAGGCTATGCCGGAAGTCGAAGTATGCGTAGGCGAAATAACGGATTCCGGAGAGCTCTTTAGCAGATCCAAAGCCATCAATCGTGCCTATCAACAGGCTACTAAAGACAATATTGTCATTGCAGATAGCGATATTGTATACGATCCGGCTTTATTGAAGGAATCCTTGACTTACGTAAATAGCGGGCAGTGGGTCATCCCCTTTAGTCGAATCCTTCGTCTATCCGAAAATACATCACGGCTGGTATTGCAGCATTCAAGCGGCTGGCCATTAGCCGTTAAGGCAGAAATGGTTGTAGAGCAGGCGACCGCGTTTGTGGGAGGTTTCAACGTGCTTGGCCGCGAAGCTTATGAAACGGTCGGTGGATATGATGAACGATTTGTCGGTTGGGGCGGGGAAGATGAGGCTTTTGCCTATGCGCTGGATACCTTAGTCGGCCACCATATCCGCTTAGAAGGGGAAATGGTTCATTTTTGGCATCCATTCGTAGGACCTGACGGGAATCCCAATTACGATTCCAATTACGCGCTGTATCAGCGGTATAGCCTAGCAAGAGGCGATGTTAACGCGATGCGAAAATTGATATTCGAACAATCTTCTCAATAAGGAGGAGCAAATCGCTATGAAGCTGTCAGTCATTGTCCCGGTATTAAATGAAATAACCTTCATTCCCCTGTATGTAGAAAGCGTAAGCCGCTTCGCGGATGAAATCATCATTGCCGATGGCGGCAGTACAGATGGAACCATCGAAGAGATTGAACGTCTCCAGCATCGGTATACGATCCGACTGTTTCATGTCCAGCAGAGCGGATTGCCATACACCGAGGATTGGAACGAGTCCGTGGTACGTAATTTTCTGATTGACCAGGCTCAAGGAGACTGGATTATGAATCTGGATATCGATGAAATGATGGAGGATCGTTTTGCTGAAGTGTTGCCGGAACTCATGAACCGATCAGATGTGGATATCTATCAGTTTCCCTTCGTTAATTTCTGGGGAGATCCATGGACGATCCGGGTGAACAGTCCCGGTGATGAACGCTGGTCAAACGACATCACCAGAATGTGGCGGGCCAAACAAGGAATACGCTATCGTGACGAGAAGCATCACTGCACGCTGGAGGCGGCAGAAGGCAAGAGTATATGGAGCATACCCCGCGGGCGAAGTGATGTGAACGTGTACCATTACCATTATGCACTCGGCAGCAAAATCAAGTTCAACGATAACCGCAGAGGCGATGTCAATGTGCAGATGAATCTCGGACAGCCGGATTGGAATTTCAAACCCGAACAATATGATATCGTCACACGTCCTTATGAGGGTCATCATCCTGAGGTGGTCATGAACTATTTGAGTCGGCGGAAAGGCCAGGAATCAACCGAATAAATCTATACAACAACAACCCCTCCATGATCTGAACGTCACATTCAGTTATCATGAAGGGGCTGTTTTTTTTAACTTATCTTTCTATTACCTCATGAACAGACAAGCACAGATGGCTAACCGCTTGAGATACCCCGCTCGGTTCCAATACTTGCAGCTTCGATACTTGAGTATGCAAGGAAATGAGCTGTTGTTCATGATAGCTTAAGGAATCAGCCCAGTATTGAATGGAATGGACCTGGGGGTGGATATCCGTAGAGCCGCAATAAATGATTAGATCAAACCTGACCTCAGAGAACAAATCGATCCGGTTTGTAAAATACAGCTGGGGTCCTATTTTTCGAGTTCCCACGATTTGATTGCCATGAAATAGATGGGTATACACGATCACCAAGAGGTCCTCGTTCTCGCATAATCCCTTCACGATCTGCTGCCAGCGCCTGGAATTGGTTTCCCATACGGTAAGGCCGAGCACCAGGATTACTTTCTTCCCGGTTTGGTTGACTCTGGAGGCGATTTCGTCCGGTCGATCTACTAAATGAAAAATACTATTCGGTCCTTTCGGCATCCTCCACGGTTTGTTCCACTTTTGTTCATAATAAGCTTTATTCTTATTCCATAACTCGTTATAGACATTATTATTCAGCTTATTGATCGTAACGCTCCCGTGATGATATACAAAGGCATCTTCAACGATGGCCAGGCGGTATCCGGCATTCCTGACGCGCTCGCAATAATCATCGTCCTCAAACATTCCAAGGCCGAAAGCGGGATCCAGTGCACCCACATGTTCCCACACACTCCGCCGAATGGCAACGCAGAAAAATCCAAGCAGATCCGTATATCGGTATTTTCGCCGATAACGTTCGTAGAATTCGCTAAGCCAACGTGGATTGGCACCTTGAACAGCATCCCCTATAAAATGATCCAGCGCTTGATCATTTCCCACATGATTGGACATCGGACCTGTCATAGCAAGCTTGGCATCCTCTTGGAAAGGTCTGAGCAGACGAGTGATCCAACTTCCGTCGGGAACAAGTGTATCGTTATTTAACAGGATGATAAATTCTCCGTTGGCGTGCTCACACCCCAGGGTGTTGCCGGCGGCAAAACCAAGATTCGTAGACGAGGTTATCACCTGGATCAACGGATGACGCAGGCTCTCGAGATAGGAGGATGTCTGATCCTTGGATGCATTGTCAACAACGATAATCTCCAGGTTAGGATAGTGACCCGGTTGGAGGAGCCGTTGAAGACATTGCTGCGTATAGGACCAGTTATTATGAACAACCAGAATAACACTGACCTTGGGATATAGATGCTGCACAATATAAGCATGAAGTGCTTCATAACGTTGACCCCAATTGTTGCATTCGGCAAATTGCCGCCGCTGTTCAATTGCGCTGTTCTCAGACTCAAGCAGAGCAGCTTCAATCGCCTCTTCAAATTGCACTTCCGTATCGGCAATCGAGACGATGTTACCTGCAACCGTCCTTACTTCAGGAAGTTCCGTAGAAATGACGGGTTTACCTGCTGCCAAATATTCATACAGCTTGACGGGATTGGTAGCTAACGTCAGTTCGTTCTTCTTGAACGGAATTAAAGCAACCTGGAACCGATGCAGATACGCCGGAAGTTCATGATACGGTTTTTCTCCCAGCAATAATACGTTACTCAGCTCCTCGATCCCCGAGGTATCGCAGCCAAAGGTGTGTCCAATGAGGACAAACGTCCACTCCGGCCGGCTTCGGGCCAGTGATTCCACCAGTTGAATATCAAACCAGTCCGAGATAGCCCCGTAGTAACCGATGATGGGCTGATGGATGGATTCAAGTTCGGGCAGAACCTCATCCGGAGGCTTCGAGAAGTAATCGGAATCTACTGCATTGCGAATAAGTACAGTGGCCGGATTGTAATGGGCGGCCCAATCATACAGATGCTGAGAGGTTGTCACCACAAGCTCTGCTTCCCGAAGCAGCTGTTCTTCCAAGAGGAGCATGGATTTGTCGTTCGTTGAGAAGCCGCCATGATGATCCATGCAGTCGTAGACGATATGATGCTGATCCATCGCGGTAACGAGCGGAGTCCAGAACGGGAGATCCACAATCGAGACCAGTTGGGATAGTCCGAATTTATCCCGAACATATTCAACCGACCATTTTAAATACTGAATATCCCAACGATCCATTTCATCTTGGTATAGATTTAACGGTCGATTCGCGCATAAGGTGACAAGCCATATATTTCGATCAATATTTTTGACCTTTACCTGGCGGCTGATTTCTTCTCTTGATACATCTTCTTTACCTATGCTAATCATCTCCGGAGTTACATAGAACACCCGATGCCCCTGCTGCGCAAACTGCTCAGACAGTTGTTGGGGCCGCTGCCATCGAAACTGCCAATCAATAACGGGAAAACGTATAACATCGTATAGGGCCTTGGTCTTTGGCCCGATCTTCTCGGCGGTCAGCGTAGCCGCCGCTGTGGCTGACTGAACAGAGACAGGCTCCCTATGTTGTACGGACTGCGAGTACGTCGTGGGAAATGAGACCGCGGGAGAGAACGGGGAAGCCGTTCGCTTCTTGCGGTTGTACTTTAGGTTCAGGCGGCGATGTTTCCCGCGACGTAATGTGGATCGATTGGTTGTAGACTTGCGTCGGCGGTGCTGCTTGAGTTTATTCAAGATTAGCCTCCTCACTGGTGCAATGGTCTATTTAACAAAATATGTATCATCCCAAACATCTGTATGGGTAGAACACCAGGTGCAGCGGAAAATCCTTAAATGATCAGGAAGCGTTCCTCGAGCCATGGACAGCTGAAGCCTATAGTTTTAGGCCATTTTCTTATCTTTGTACATTCCGAGTTACCACTGTCCCGACGCTAACATAAGGTACCAATGAACTACAAAAAGGGAGGAAGCTCTTGTGAGGAGATATTGGAACCTTGGTCATGATAGTGAGTGCAAGGAAATCACTGGCCGAAGAAAGAAAAAGATTGCGAAACCTTCTCATTCGGTGTGGAGGAAAATCCTGATTTTACGTCGCAAACTCATACGCAGCATTGAACAGATCCGATTACAGGTTGCTCAGTTGAATGCACGCATCATTGCGCTGCAGGAGCAGGTGAATGCACGTATCAATACGCTGCAGGAACAGGTGAATGGTTTGGGAGCAGGACCAAGCAGCAGTGTCCTTGCTTTTTTAAGAGGAAGGCTGAATACTCGAATTACTGTTGTAACAACGGGGGGTACCGTATTCGGAACGCTGATAGCGATCGGCGAGGATTTTATTCAGATTGCTGAGCCTAACGGCAGTATAGTCATCATCCCGCTTCGCAGTATCTTGTCTATCGCTTGATAAAGAGGGGAGGAGGAAAAGAGAATGGATTTTTCAGAAATTCTGGCTACATTCGTCGGCAGGACGGTAGAGGTTGTTCAGATCAATCAATTTCTGCAGGGGGTGTTGCGATCCTCAGTAGACGGATTCATTACGGTGGAGGTAGTGAGCTCGAATTATATCCCTACCTCACAATTGGTCACCGTGTTTAATGACAGCATTTCATTCGTTCGTATTCTGCCCCTTTGAGTTATTTGTCAATTTCGATGGAGTTAACTTGTCTATTATGGAGTTCTTCCATGCTGGATAGTGGTGAGGGTGGCGATGGGTCATACTGGACATTCTTAATCTTCGGTGGTAAAGCGCCTCCGGGATATGGCGAAGCTTATGGGTTCTGGATAGCTTGATTAATTGTCCGATATCTTCATACAGTCTTCCTTCATAAAGGGTGTTATGATTCCAGCCTTTCTGCTGCTTGATTATAGAGACATTGAACATGCGCGGGGCAACAGCCGGGGCATCGTGCAGCAGCAATTGGGAAGACAGGGGAAAAGGCGCAGCCTTAACTCCTTGATATATCAGTTCTTTATTTGCGCGTTCAAGCCATTCCATATGATCACCATAGATGACGGCAGCATTCTGCGCCCTGCCTGCTTCCCGTATGAGAATTTCCAGCGCATTGGGGGGCAGCCAATCATCGGCATCAAGCTCCAATAACCAGGGGGCAGTCGCCATATTCAGAATTCTATTCAGTGCTTTGGATTTTCCTGAATTTTCCTCCAAACGAACCATCTTAATTCGTGGATCCACAGGCCGTCTCTGAAGATAAGCTGTCGTCTCTTCATCGGATGAACCGTCATCGAGAATTACAAGTTCCCAAGCTTCACAGGTCTGTGCTAATACGGATCGGACAGCCCAAGGAAGATATGCGCCATCATTATAGGTGCACAGAGCAATCGTCACCATTGGAGGAGTGGCGGCTCTTAATGTTGGTGAATGTCCTTGGGCTGTAGCTTGAAGAAGCGGTGATACTGCGTTCCATTCTTCCGGTTCTTTCATCCAGGCAGGGGCGATGCGATGAGGATATAAGATTCCATCGGAAACCTTTTCCGTCCACTCATATCGGGTTGATAGCTGGAGTTGTTTATCAATCAACACGTACTTTTGGAATGGCAGCAGATCCCTCGTTGTAAAACCCGGTGTCTGTCCATTCATTACAATCTCCGTGCGCCATAACAGCGGTCCACGGGGAAAACGGAAGGATGGAACAGGCCTGTAGCTAGATGCAGCTGGTTGGTCTGTTGTTGTAACGTGATTTACAGTAAAGCCAGCCGAGCGGTCTGTGTATGTTTGCAGCCACCGTTCGATTTCTTTCTCGGCATGAGGTTGTACAGCATCTCCTGCATAGAGCGTCATAAACCACGGATCCATCTTCTGGAATAGCGCTTCATTCATTATCGCAGCAGACTGTTCTTCGCTTTGAATCACTATAGGACGGGCATATGATAAAAAACGCTTAACCGAGGATACGGTATTCTCGCTGAAATGGGGATATAAACCTGGAAGAATAAACACAAGCATCGTTTTGTTACCGTTCCTTTCTGTATCCTTACTGAAACTGCATATTTACGGATTAAAATGAATCTATAGCATAGTCCTGTTTATTGTATGCCCACATACGCGTGGGGGTTACAATCGCCTAAAACATACTCTTTGTTGCGACGCTCTGCTAAATCGGAAATAATAGAGTTTAGATTCCGGCAGCCTGGGATGGGGGATATTGATTCAGATGAAATCAACGCATAGTCAAATCATTCAGCAAGCTCAAGATTTTACGCGTTCTGTGCTCGAACAGGATTCAAGCGGTCACGATTGGTGGCATATTCTGCGTGTCACCCGCATCGCCCGTATCCTGGCTTATCTTGAAGACGCAAATGTATACATATGCGAATTGTCAGCACTGCTTCATGATGTGGCTGACGAGAAGTTGAATGAATCGAAGGAAGCGGGTTACGAGCGGGTTCAGCATTGGTTGAAACAAGCCGGCGTAGAAGCATCGGATCAGGAGCTCGTGTTGGAGATCATCAGTACGATGTCATTCTCAGGCGGAACGGGAAGCGCCATGCGTACATTGGAAGGCAGAATCGTACAGGATGCGGATCGTCTGGATGCGATAGGTGTTATCGGTATTGCCCGAACTTTTGCTTATTCGGGGTGGAAGGGACAAAGCATGTATGATCCATTCATTCCCCTTCGGGAGCATATGACACGAGAGGAATATCGAAAAGGCCAAAGCACGGCCATTAACCATTTCTATGAAAAGCTTCTGAAGCTGAAGGATAAAATGAATACGGAATCGGCAAGGCTGCTGGCAGATGGCAAGCATCAAAGTCTCGAGCTCTTTCTCCAGTTATTCGATAAAGAGTGGGCGATGGGGAATGAAGCCTACCTGCACGAATCCCCGATGCATCGCCGGAATGTATCACGTGTCCATATTGCCTTCGATGATTCAACGGCAGGGTCGTTAAAGATGATGCTGCGCTCGAAACCGGGAGAGATCGTGGTTACATTGGGCGATAACCTTATGGTAGGGCCGCTTCCCAAAGATCATGATTTCTCCCGCTCGTTCTCTACCCGAAATAAGTGGTTTCAGGAACGATATAGCATTGCGTATGCGGATGACAGAAAATTAACGATGTTGCAAGCCGCCTTCGATTGGCTGACCTGGCCACAGCAGCTTAAGGAGGTGCCGTGCTTGGTTTGGGCAGGGGATTCCGCCTCGGAACAGCTTGGTCTGCGCAGACTGTTATCACTGATACCGGATCATCTCGATGTTAGGTTGGTGAATGCGACAAGTATTCATCGTCAGCAAGATCCGAACAGTTGGTATCGGGGAACGTTTGAGATGACTTCAGATAAACTTCAAAACGTGCTGGACACAGCAGAGCAAGTTCCATTGTCGCCGCAGGATCAGGCTGGCTATCGTGCGGATTGGCAGCGTCTCGTGAACGACGATGGGTTCCTGCGCGTCCTTCAAGCCGGGGTGTTACGCACTGTTCCTGAATCTTATTATGATGCAGGTATACTGCAAGCCGCTTATCGTCTTGAGGCTAGACACGGGTTCTTCAAGAAGTCAGCCCGCATTATTGGCGAGGTGATTGGAATGGGTGACTTAACCGTATCCGACTCCTTTATCGAGTATAGGGTTCGCCACCTGATACAGAAAGGAGCTTTAACCTATAACGGCGAGCTGACTGCGATGCGAAACTACAGCGTGTCCCTTGTTGATGCTTCGACGCCCGAGGAGCAGTGGAGCAATGAGCAGCGCTTGGCCAAGGCCGTAAAAGTGAAAACGCTGCTTCATGAGTTGATGGAGATCAACCATGTGGAGAGAGGTCTGATGGAAGAAATACGTCAGCTGGATGCAGAGAGTCTGGGATTATCTGTATCCTTCAACCAGGAAGCCTTAAAGAGTAGCATACAATCTCAAATCGATGGCCTTTTGAGTTCGTATCAACATCATCAAGAACAACGTGTGTCCTTGATGGGTTCGCTGGAGAGGCTTTTAACCCAGATCGATGAAACGGGCCCGAAAGAATAGTTTAAGGACATTCGCTCAAGGTCGGAATTGTTATATCATTCAGACTAAGAAATGAAAGTGGAAAGCGGTGGAGTTATGTTATTTACAGCACAGCAGATTCAAACCATAAGAGAACAAGCGCTTGGGATGGACAAGCATCGACAAGTAACGCCTGAAGTGTTGGTAACAATATATGATCATCGTTTGTTTCACCTGTTTGTGCCCGATGAGCTTGATGGAAGAATGACCTCACTGCCGGAGGCTGCGCGCATTTTTCAGGAAAGTGCCAGGATCGACGGCAACCTGGGATGGCTGGTTACGATTGGTGCAGGCGGAGGATTCTTCGCGGCGCTGATGAGCCAGGAGGTGAGCCGCCGCGTATTCGCGCACCGCGAAGCGGTGATTGCGGGCAGCGGGATGCCGACAGGTTCGGCCAGACAAGTAGAAGGTGGATATATTGTGAACGGCAGCTGGAAGTATTGCAGCGGTTCTACCTATGCAACGACCTTTACAGCCAATGCAGTTATTGAACCGGGTTCCACGGTACAAGATGCAGCTGAAGTAACGACTGCGGAACAGGACGAGTCTCATATTCGATCCTTTATCCTGAATCCTGATCAAATCGAGATTCTGGAGGATTGGAATGCCTTCGGACTGCGGGCAACGGCGAGTCATACGATATCCGCTGTGGAGGCGTTCGTGCCGGTGGAGATGACGTTTTCCCTTACGGAAACCCAAGCGTATGAGAACGAAACGATCTATCAATATCCCTTTCTTCCGTTTGCTCAAGTATCTTTTGCTGGGGTCGCTGCAGGCATCGCCGAGCATTTCCTAGAGACAGCAGAATCGCTTGCGATACAGCGAGGAAGCTCTTCTCATGTGTACGGGAAGCTGGCGGAGCGTAAGGCTGCTTTGGAGCTATCCGTTTCGGATTTTTATAAGACGGTGGAAGGCTCATGGGAGGAGCTGCTGCGTAATGGTGAAATATCGAATGCAACAGAAGCAGAGGTAACCGCCCGCAGCATAGCAGCAGCGCAAACCGCGTTATCCTGCGGCCAGCAGCTGTTCCCGCTGTTGGGTTTATCCGCTGCGATGGAAGACGCCGAAATCAATCGCTGCTGGAGGGATCTTCAGACGGCATGCTCGCATTCGCTGCTAAGAAACTTCTGACGGAGAAGCAAAACCATGAGCTGCATACCAAGCTGCTCATGGTTTTTATGTTTCGGCTTAGCCAGAGATGTCTTCATTCGCTTCGTTTGATAGGCTCTTATTTCGCTTATTCGTTAAACCAGGAAATACCGCTGCGATAAAGGCAGGTGGGAGGATGGCGCGCTTGTCAGTTTCTCGCCGTTAACGGTTACCGAATAAGTCACCGGATCGACCATAATTTCCGGCGTCTCACCATTGTGAATCAGATCGGCCTTTCTTACGGTTCGGCAGCCCCGAACAGGCAGGAGCTGTTTGCGCAATCCTAAAGGATCAAGCGTGCCCAGCTGCAGGGAGGACTGAGATACGAATGTTGCGCTTAGGGCGGCCTGCGCTCCGCCATAGCTGCCGAACATCGGCCGATACATATAAGGCTGCGGTGTAGCGATGGAAGCGTTCGGATCGCCCATGACCGCGTGTACTATCATACCGCTCTTCAGTACGATCTCCGGCTTGGCTCCGAAGAAGGCGGGTTTCCAGAGTACGAGGTCGGCCATTTTTCCGACTTCGATGGAGCCAACGTAATCGGATATGCCATGGGTCATGGCAGGGTTAATGGTGTATTTGGCAATGTAGCGCTTGATTCGGAAATTGTCCGATTTCGTATCCGATCCTAGCGAACCGCGCTGTTGTTTCATTTTGTCCGCCGTTTGCCATGTACGGATAGCGACTTCACCAACGCGGCCCATCGCTTGTGAATCGGAGCTGGTCATGCTGATCGCTCCAATGTCATGGAGAATATCTTCAGCCCCAATGGTCTCTGCCCGGATCCTTGATGCCGCGAAGGCAACATCCTCCGGAATACGCGGATCAAGATGATGGCAAATCATCAGCATATCCAGGTGTTCGTCAACCGTATTCACCGTATAGGGCATGGTCGGACTGGTCGAGGAGGGGAGGACATTCGGCATGGATGCTACCCGCAGGAGATCCGGGGCGTGACCGCCTCCTGCACCCTCGGTATGGTAGGTATGAATCGCCCGGCCGTTAAAGGAGCGCAAGCTGTCTTCTACAAAACCCGCTTCATTCAGCGTATCGGTATGGATGTTAACCTGCACATCCAGTTCTTCGGCAACGTTTAGGCATTTGTCAATCACATAGGGCGTGCTGCCCCAGTCTTCGTGAATTTTGAGTCCACCCGCACCTGCATGGACTTGTTCCGCCAGCGCTTCCGGACGGCTGCTATTCCCGCGGCCCAGAAAAACCATATTAATCGGAAGAGCATCCGTCGCCTGCAGCATCCGCTGCAGATTCCATACCCCGGAAGTACAATTGGTTGCCAGAGTTCCCGTAGCAGGCCCGGTGCCTCCCCCAACAAAGGTAGTAACACCGCTTTGGAGCGCGATTTCGATTTGCTGTGGACTAATGAAGTGCACATGCGAATCCACACCGCCTGCTGTTACGATCATGTTCTCGGCGGAGATAATTTCGGTGCCCACACCGATAATCATACCTTCGGTTACCCCATCCATCATGAGTGGATTTCCAGCTTTTCCGATGCCGCTGATGAACCCGTCCTTGATCCCGATATCCGCTTTAACAATTCCCCAAGTATCGATAATGATGGCATTTGTAATGACCAAATCCAGAGCGCCTTCCGCGCGGGTCGCAAGGGGATGCTGCCCCATGCCGTCACGTATCACTTTACCACCGCCAAATACGCATTCATCCCCGTAGACGGTATAATCCTTCTCGATCTCAAGCCAGAGGGAGGTGTCAGCCAGTCTAACCCGATCCCCAGTCGTAGGCCCATACATGCTGGCATAGGTAGCACGATCAATTGTTGTCATAAGCTCACCATCCCATTGGTTTTTCCGTTCGTTAAACCTGCAAAACCGTAAATCTCCTGGCTGCCGCCAATTTGAACAAGCGTGACCTCCAAGGTTTTCCCGGGTTCGAACCTGGTCGACAATCCGGAAGCAATATCAAGCCTGTATCCCTGCGTGCCGTTCCGATCGAATAACAAGGCGGGATTGCATTCGTAAAAATGGAAGTGCGAGCCCACTTGAATGGGACGGTCTCCACTGTTGGTGACTTCACGCGTAATGCGAGGTCGGCCGGGTACCAGCTCAATCGGCTCATCTCGCAGGTCGTATTCGCCTGCAATAATGCCGGTTGCGTCTGAGGCGCCTTGAATCGGGTCATGAACGCTGACCAGCTTGGTACCGTCCACAAAGGTGGCTTCGACCTGAACTTCCCTAAGCAAGTGGGCGACGCCGTCCATCACTTGATCCGCTGACAGCACATGACGCGCTTCTTCCATTAATTCGGCTACAGACTTACCATCACGAGCTCCTTCAACAACATAACCTGAAATGAGTGCGGCCGCTTCCGGGTAGTTCAATTTCAACCCTCGGGCTAACCGTTTCTGCGCTAATTCCGACGCGAGGAAAAGCAATAATTTGTCTCTTTCCTGGTAAGTGAGATGCATCCTGGCCACTCCTTTACATTATTTTTGTTAGAATACATTACATATTAAGGGGTTTTCAGAGAAAAGATGATACGTAATGGTGTTTATTTTGGATAAATGTAGCACTACACAAATAAATAGTCAATATAAATGTAAGGTATTATTACATCGACTTCACTTCTCTATAGATTTACTCCAAGAGTGATAGAGGATTTCTTAAAGCACAAAAAAAGACCCTATTCGGGCCTTTCACAAATTATCGAAACTTGCCGTAATCTTTAATATGCACTTCAACCAAACATTCCACCGGCAGCTTCTGAAGCTCCTGTCGCCAATTCATCTTTTTCCACTGCTCATAGCCAACGCGGTTGCGGACAACCGTTCCTATTCCGATGTTATCTACCTGATGCCGTTTCATGAGCGTAATGATGGCATCGCCTTTTTTCGAAATATACTTACTGATTCGCTCCTCCAGCTCATGCCGTTCCTGATCATTGCTCAATCTGGCATCGCCGATGTATTCCAGAACAGTGCCGGTCACTTTAATATGATACGTAACTTTGTCAACGCCTTGTGCTCCACGGGTGACTTTGACTTTACGTGAGCTGATCAATGAACTGAACATGACGTTTTCCTTCGTGTCGCCAGGCTCCGACAGTTCAATATTCATTTGGCCATCTCTGAATTTACCCTTTAGAAATGCAAAGACCATGGCGTCCTGCGGTTCAATCTTCGTAACGTAACGATCATCTCGAAATAATGCGATTCCATTCGTCGTAATGTAATTATTCTCATGCTTCTTTAGAATCGGAGCAACGGGGTCTACGCCCTGATCGAAAAAATCCCTGGCAAAGTTGAATAAAGTTACCTTTGGAATCGTCTGCCCCAGTGCTTCTTTTTCTAGCAGCATGTCAATATATCGACCTGTACGCGGATGCTGACTGTAATCGTCGATCAACAGTTCACCTGCATGTCCTTCAACCACACTCACTTTGACCTGTGATGAAATGGAGGGATCTCTGAACAAGGTGTCCAGATGTCCATGAAGTCCATTTTCCGCCAGCGAAAGTCCGAACAATACGTTGCGGATTTGTCCGCTTACAAGCAGCATACCCGTTCTATGGGACATAATCATTTTTGCTTCTTTGCTGCTCTCGGCGGTCGCCGTCAATACCTCCCGTTTAGCGCTGGTTTCCGGATCCGCTTGCGGAATCGAGACCGTGATGGCCAGCTTGCCATCCGGCAGCAAATCATAACTGGTGGTCTGGATGAAACCCAGATCTTCCAGAATCCGTTGATCTCCGCAACCTGATAGAGGGATGATACACAGCAGGAGGAGCAAGTATGTACATTTTTTTAACATATCTATCACGCTGCCTTTTTTCGCCGCTGCCATAGCCGCAGAATGAGTAATAACACCGGTACAATATAGGCGAATCCGATCTGGATATAACCCAGATACAAAATCCATTCTCGGATGGTATTCAATACGGTTGGAATGTAGGATATGAGCAAGGCAAAAAGAATGATAAAGAAATAGTGAACATTGATTTTGATCTTCGGGAAAACTCGTTGGGTGCTCTCACCGGCTGCCCAAAAGTAAAGGACGAGGGTGATGATGGTGGTGAACAAGAAGAAGCCGTAAAAGAGATTCTCAATTCGCTCCATGAACGGCAGCTTGATGTAAGCCAATAAATCGAGTAATGGAAACAACATAACCTTCAGCATATCACTGCCAATGACTCCGAAAGAGACAAAACCCAAGAGAACGTAGGATACTGTACGAATAAGATGACCGTAAATAACGGCCCTGAATAATTTCGTCTTCTTATCGGTGTAGGGAAAGAATAGTAAACACAGCTCATATCCCATATATGCCAAATAGATATGAAAGAATCCTTCGGCCATATTGCTGTTGTCTTGAAAAATATAAGGCGTTAATCGCTCGAATCTGAATTCCCCAGTATAGTAAATAAGCAGCAAACTCATCCAAATAGTGCACCAGAAGAAAACGGTCGAAGCCTTGGAAATGTTATAGAGTCCTTTGGTCAGCAGCATAAAGGCTAGAACATCGATCGCAATCTTGAATACCATCGGGTCGGTTGTCGGGAAGGCAAACATCTGAAAGATCAGCACATATTCCTTAGCAACGAGACAACCGATTAGTGCCCATACCATGCTAAAAGCCAGATAGAAGGGGACCAGGATGAACTTTGGAATGCTTTTCTCCAGTATTTCAAAGATCGATTGCCCTTTACCCAGCCGATACACCCAGTACATTAGGTAAATATTGAGACAGACCAGAATGGATATCGGGATTACAATAAGCCAGCCATTTGTCCCGAAATACTGGGCTTCGATCTGCGCGATGCTGAATACGTAGACGCCCGTTTGAATCATATAGATGAGGATCGCCGTATGAAATTGGGATAGTTTTTCTTTCAAATGTCCTCACCTCTTCATTTTTAACTTCACTTTGTTTCTCGCTTTAACTTGAGTTGGCCGCTTGGCCAGGGCGGAAAAAGGCAGTCTCATAAATACGTCTTTCCAGTCATAGGGCTCAAAAGGAGCAATTGGCGATAAATAAGAGCTGCCAATACTCGTCAAACCGCTAAGGTGAACGACGATATACGCCAGTCCAAAGGCCAGTCCCAGATTGCCCCAAAATCCTGCCATAATAATGAGTCCGAATCGGAGCAGGCGAAAAGAAGCGCTCATCACATAATTGGGAATAACAAAGGAGGCAATAGCCGAGGAAGCGACGGCGATAATCAGAATGTTACTGGTTAATCCTGCCTGCACGGCAGCTTGTCCTATGACGATACCGCCTACGATACCAATGGTCTGACCGATTTTGGTAGGCAGTCTGGCCCCGGCCTCCCGCAGAAGCTCAATAGTTGTCTCCATCAGAAGCGCTTCAAAGATCGGGGGGAAAGGCACTCTGCTTCTGGACTCGGTTAATGTCAGGAGTAGATTCTGTGGAATCATTTCATAGTGAAAGGAGGTCACCGAGACGTAAAGGGCCGTCAATGTCACCGTGATGATGAGCGCTGCAAACCTCAAGAACAAGGTGGCCGTACCAATGCTCCACCTCTGGTAATAATCATCGGAAGATGAGAAGAACTCAAAAAAGTTGACCGGAGCGCTGAAGGCAGTTGGACTCCCGTCCATAATCCCGACGACTCGACCTGAAACCAGCTTGGATGCAATCGTATCCGGCCGCTCGGTGGTCAGAAATTGTGCGAAGATCGAATACGGAGCATCATCAATGCACTGAATAAGCATGTTCGTATCATGTATAGCATCGATTTCAATATCCTTAATTCGCTTTATCACTTCATTAACATAGTTCTCATTGGTGATGTCCTTGATGTACAGAACATAGATATCTGATTTCGTGACCTCTCCAACGGAAAGTTTAATGACTTTGAGATGAGAACTCTGAACTCTCTTTCGAATTAAAGACAGATTCGTATAAGCCTGCTCGGTAAACGCCTCGTGCGGCCCAATAATGATGGATTCCGTTTCGGATTCTGCAACCGTACGAGACACCGGGAATATGACATCGATCATGAATGCATTTTCCTCGTAAAAGATAGCCGCCATGCCGCTAAGAATGCCTTCAACGCATTTTTTGGTATCCGTTACTGGTTTGAATTGGGATTGTTCCGTTAACAACGCAAGCGGCGCTTCAGCGGTTAACACAGGGGGGAGCAGATCACGCTCCAGCCGATCCTCATTGACTAAATGACTGAAATACAGAACATGCAGACGTTTATTAAGATAGGATTTATGGACAAAATCGGCAGCATGATCAAATTGATCGATGATATGCTGCAGTGTCAGCGTTGTTCCCTCCTGAGGATGAGGGTCCTGTTGATTTTCTTGAACTGGACCTTTTTCGGCATGCTCATGGTTGACCAGAAAGATGGATTTTAACTTCTGCTTCATTCCCACGTCTTTACACCTCTGATTCCTGCATAGTCTGTCATAGTGTGCGTACTTTGCCCTGGGTTTATCCAACGAATCCCATATCGAATTAGGAAGAACATTAGCGGGAATCTTAGGCTTGAGAGACGAGCCAGATTTATCTAGAGGCGTAAAGAGGAGGTTTACTATGCTGGGCAGTATTTTAATTGCCGTTGTTTTATCGCTTGGGATTAGTCCTGGTCATGATCAAGGAATTAATAAACTTCAGGATTCTTATGATCAGCAGGGCATCTTTGAATCCGGTGGTGAGCTTGTAGAGGAGGCTGTGAGGACGTGTGAGAAACATTTCGGTACAGCCGTCTACTTGCCGCCGCAGTTGCCGCCCGTCGCTTTCACGCATCAGTATGGCCGCTGTTATGACATGGAGAGCGGATTGGACGAGCATTTGGAGATTCATTATCTTAATCGATATAAACCTGATAATGACTACAGAATCGAATTATATCCGTTAGAGACTAAACAGCAGTTGAAACATCTATCATTTCAGGAATCGGAGCTGACAGATCATACAACCGCAAAGTTTTATAAGGGGCCGATCAATACGCTGCAACTGTTAGTATTCGAGAAGGGGAACTGGCAATACCTTTTAACTGCTGCAAATCGCGCTTCTTCAGAAATCAAGCAGCAGGAATTGACAGCAATTGCAGAGTCCTTGACCCAAGCGGTGAACAGTAAAGACCCTGCTTACGCAACGTGGGGAACTCTTGCCGTCACGGAAGCAAAGCGTAAATACAATATGGATGTAGTTGACTACCTCTATATGGGAAGAATCACGATCTCTAGTGAGCTGGCGGAGGAGAAATTTAAACTTTGGCTTAAGGAGGGGGCTCGTGAATTCGGCGTATATGTAACCGTTTCGTTTCATCCGATAACCCATCAGTTCATATCGATTCGGTACGAGGAGATCTAGCCGGAAATCGAGCTTGTTAGCAGGAATAAACACGATTTCCTGAAAGAGATTCACGGTTGCTTTTTTTGAAAGTCGTGTTTTCCTGCTGTTCAGACGCATACATATGGTGTACCATATTTGGTGAAACTTGCCTCCGTGATTTCTACATTTTGCGCCAGTAATAGTGGTTTAGGAGTGATTCGCTTTGTCTTTTATAGTACTAAAGCTCCTATTTGTTCCATTGATATCGGTTTTTATTATGGTGTCATCGGTTTATCTTGGAAATCAAACGTCAATCCCTATGATGCTGCTTACGGCATCGTTACTGTATGCATCCGTTATTTTTGATCGAAAGATCGAATGGCTTCGAAATATTCAATTTCTTTTTCTGGGAGCGTTTCATTTTGCCAGCCAATTGAATTGGTGTATCTTGTTGTATTACATACTTATCATCAACCTCATTCATAAAAAAGAGCGTTTCATAGAATCGATGCCGCTGTGCCTTCTTATGGTCCTTCAATATTCCATCATTCGTCTGACTTATGTGCCGATTACAAAGTACAACATATTGGTCGCTGTATTTGATTGTTTGTCATCCTTTGTCGTCGTGATTTCCTTTCATTTTGTAAACTTTCTCGAATCAGAGAAGAAGAAGTTATATAAGCAAAACGATTACCTGACCTATCACGATCCCTTGACGGGACTTCTGAATTATGATGGATATTTGCATAAAGTCCAGCATCTCGTTGAGTTGAACAAGCCTTTTCAGCTGGTGCTACTGGACATCAATAATTTTAAATCGTTAAATGCGAAGGACATCTCCACAGCCAATGAGATTCTGATCAACTTCTCACGTGCGCTGCGCAAGCTGTTCCTGAGCGATATGCTGGCAGCCTCCCGATATGCAGGGGATCGCTTTGCTGTGCTGCTCCCCGAGCATGTCAACATCGACAGCAGCTTGTTCAATTTTGAAAGTATCGGCGTACAGGTGACCTATAGCATCACTTGTTACCCGCATGAAGCTTTAACTTATCAAGAGATGATCAGCACGGCAGAAGACCGGATATTTCAAATGCGGCGCAATTCCTGGATGAGAGGTCAGGAGGAAATGATCCGAACGGAAAAGATGAAGATGGTCGGGGAATTGGCTGCCGGAATGGCCCATGAAATTAGGAATCCGCTTACCTCAATTAAAGGCTTCATCCAACTCTCCAAAAATCAAGGTTATAACATTCAGCCCTGGTATGAGGTCATTATGGGGGAAATTACGCGGGTAGGGGAGCTGACGGCAGAATTTTTGCACTTTTCCAAGCCGCATGCCAGCAATATGAGGGTTGAATCACTAACGGATTGCTTGACCCGGGTCTATTCCTTGTGTGAATCCGAAGCAGCTTCGCACGGTCATTTGTTTAGTCTGGACTTAAGCGAGGAGCCGATTCAGATTGTCATGGACCGTGATAAGATCATCCAGGTGCTTATCAACCTGATCCGTAATTCTTTTCAAGCGATGGAGCACACCGGCACTGTCCGACTCTCGCTTAGGGCGGAAGAACGAATGGCTGTCGTGGAAGTTGAGGATACCGGAAAAGGCATTGCCGATGAAAATCTGGTCAAGATTTTTGATCCGTTTTATACAACCAAAGAAGAAGGGACCGGCCTTGGGCTGTCCCTGTGTCAAAAAATTGTAGAGGACCATGGCGGCAGAATAACGGTTCACAGCGAGCTAGGGATCGGCACGACATTTACCTTGCGGATTCCTCTGGCTTAGAAAATTTGGATGGCAATCGACCGAAATATATCCTATGATAGGATAGTTGTTTAGCCATTCAACATGGTTTTGCAAAAAATTTATACTCATGCATCAATGTGTTGCAGGAAAGGAAGTAACAGATCGTATGTCGATGTCCACGAAAGAAGCCGGTTCAACCATGGTTCTATCTCGCAGGAAGAGGCTTCAGTTTGCCTTGATTCTCGGATCTCTTTCGGCTTTCGGGCCACTTTCCGTTGATATGTATCTACCTGCACTGCCAAAACTCTCCGAGAGTTTGGGATCGCCAGCATCGTTGGCCCAATTAAGCCTGACGGCATTTTTACTTGGCCTTGCTCTAGGGCAGCTTGTAGCAGGCCCACTCAGCGATATTCGGGGGAGAAGAGGACCGCTCATCATATCCTTGATTATTTACTCGATTACCTCTTTGTTGTGCGCGTTTGCCCCAAGTATATGGGTTCTGGTTGCGCTTCGATTTGTACAAGGAGCAAGTGGAGCTGCCGGTATCGTCATATCCAGGGCTGTCGTCCGGGATTTATACACCGGTTCGGAGCTGACCAAGTTTTTTACATTGCTGATGCTGATCAATGGTTTGGCACCCATTATCGCTCCAGTATTCGGAGCGTTTATCCTTAATTTCGTCTCTTGGCGCGGCGTTTTTGTCGTCCTGTTCCTGATTGGATTGCTTATGCTGCTCGCGGTATGGTTTGGTCTTTCGGAAACGCTGAATCTGGAGAAAAGGGCCAATGGAGGAATCAAACAAACCTTCCGTACCTTCGGTACGCTGATTCGGGACCGCGTATTTGTCGGCTATGCGCTCTCCCAAGCGTTTGTATCAGCCGCGATGTTCGCGTATATCTCAGGGTCACCATTCGTACTGCAGGATATCTTCGGCGTATCCCCTCAAATGTACAGCCTGTTCTTTGCCGTTAATGGGGTTGGTATTGTGCTGTTCTCTCAAATTACGGGTAGATTGGCCTCTCGCACAGGGGAAACCAAATTGTTGACAACGGGTCTCATCATTGCCGCCTTTGGCGGGACTTCGCTGTTCGCGATCACCTGGCTCGGCGGCGGATTGCTGCTGATTGCCCCGATGTTATTCCTGATTGTTTCTGCCGTCGGCATGGTCAGTGCAACGACAACATCACTGGCGATGCAGAAGCAAGCAGCTCATACATCAGGCAGTGCGTCCGCGCTTCTTGGATTACTGCCTTTGTTATTAGGCGCAGCCGCAAGTCCACTTGTTGGCCTGGGAGACGGTACAACTGCTGCACCTATGGGAACGGTCATCGGGATTGCAGAATTGCTGGCCGTAAGCTCATTCCTGTTCCTTGTTATCCCTTTTAGCCATAGAAAAGAGACGTCGGTCTCCTTGTAAATTAAAGTCAGAACATATAAAGAAACCCGCACATACATGGTGCGGGTTTCTTTGGTTTATAAAACAATCTGAATGAATTACCTGTAATGCAATCATAATACCAGAGAGTAAACGAAACCGGACGTATCAGGTAAACCGAAAGTAGAGAAAAACACAAAGATAAAGCAGGTGAACCAGCTTGAGATGGTTGTCAGTTCTCGGTCTATTGTTTATGCTCCTGCAAGGGGATGAACCGGAAAACAACAATTTAATGATAACGCAAGAAGGCAAAGTCATGGCCAGCGTGAGCCGAAGCGAACATGCACTTGATGTATTCCCGCTGCTGGATATGGATAAATACAATCAATGGGTGGATGCGCTTGATCGAAAAACCTATCTTGAAGCCAGGAATGCCCGGATTGGCAGCAGCGGCCAAATCATTCCGGGGCAGAATGGTCATAGACTGGATCGACGCAAACTGCTAGAACGATATTATTCGTATTGGTTCGGGACTGGGGGCGCTACCGTGGAAGCGCCGAGGTATCCGATCTATCCAAAGGTGGATGCCGAGCTTCTTGCCTCCATTCGGGTTAAACCGATAGGTTACTATGTCACCTATTTTAATTCCAACAACAAAAATCGTTCCCATAATATAGCATTAGCTGCCCAGGCGATCGACAGTGCAGTCGTGTTCCCCGGAGAGACCTTCTCGTTTAATCAGGTGGTTGGCATGAGAACCGTGGACAGAGGTTACAGACGTGCCGGCGTTATCGTCAGAGGTGAGTTATCAGAGGGAGTAGGAGGAGGGATCTGTCAGGTTTCTTCTACATTGTATAACGCCATTGACCGTGCAGGCTTGCAGATTGTAAAGCGCTACTCTCACAGCCGGAACGTCCCTTATGTGCTGCCGGGGCGCGATGCTACGGTAAGCTGGGGAGGTCCGGATTTTGTTTTTGAGAACGCCTATAATCAGCCTATCCTCATCCGGGCATTCGGTAATGGGGGAAGAATGACCGTTGCCATCTACTCTTCTGAACTCATTGAATATAAGCCGCGCAATGTACCAAGCATATCAAACATGCTGCCGGAGGAGACGAGTGACACCAAGCACAATCCGGTAAACGGTGATTAGTCCAAGGCTTGGAGCATGGATGCAGCAGATCGCGGGCGTGCCGACTTGTACCATTGCATACACAGCCAAAACACTAGAATGAGATCAATCGCGTCGCCGCCGTAATACATCAGCATTCCGCCGAGCTTGGCCTGTTCCGAAGAGACGCCGTCTGGCGGATGGGCATATAAGTATTTGGAGAGTATTCCATGTCCGGCAATGGCGATGATCAGGATGATCGCACGAGCCTGGAAGCTGCGACGGTGAGGAGCCACATCTACGTAAATCATAGATACCGTAAATAAATACCCGGCTGCAAAAACATGAAAATGCACCACGATATGCAGCAAAAGACTATGATGCATATCCATGAATAGGCCGGTTGTGTACAGGACCCATAGTCCACCGATATTCAACAAGGCCGCTACCGCCGGATGAGCAACGATTTGAGCTGGCTTGCTCTTCAGCAAACGAGTGATCCGTCTGGCGAATGGTAATGGGGTAGACCTGAGCAGCAGCATCATCGGAGCGGAGAATGCAATCAACAGCGGCCCCAGCATACCAAGCAGCAGATGTCCGAGCATGTGGATCGTGAAGTTCGAAGGGGCGAGTCGCGCTAGCGGACCGATCAGCGGTAAACCAACGCAAAGCATCCCCGCACCCCAGCAAACATAACGATAGGCCGGCCAAGTTCGGTAATTTCGATTGGAGACCGCAGCAGCAACCATATATAGAAGAATGAGAAGTGCGAAGATCAAGCCACCTATGATTAAATCCCAGGACGTCCATGAGGCAGAGGCTCCGGACATTCCAGCTCCATGAGCAAACGAATGGTTACTCACCATAAGATCATGCCTCCCTGGAAAGAGCACGGTTATGAGTTCGCACGATGAGAATCATACCCACTATGATCATGCCCGCAGCAATGAGGTTCCAGACCCAATCGTAGGGACGGATATCGACGTTATATCGAATCTGGTGCAGACGCATCCATTTATGCTGAATGATGCCGTCATAAAGCTGAAAGGCCCCGCCTCCAAGCAGCATACCTCCAATCCACCGTTTCAGCCAGAACGCATTTCGGCGGTGAAGATCGGCAAGCATGAACGAAGATCCGATGGTGGCGAACCAGCTGAATGCGTGAAACAGTCCATCGGAGACAAGACCGATATCGCTTGTAGATTTGTCATAGAAATGATGCCAGTGCAGCAATTGATGAAACACAGCCTCATCGATAAAACCGACTAGACCTAATCCGAATAAGATTCCGGCCCATAAATTACGTGCCGAGTATCGTATGCGCTGTAATTGGTGTTCTTTGGACTTTGTTGACTTCATTCGGTTCATCCTCTTCCATTTCGTAAAGATTCGAAGTGTATAGAATTAAACGGGTTCTACTATCTAAGTTTACCCATTTTTACCATTTCAATAACTCCTGGAACTTGGAATGAGGATTCCTTATTTAGGATCGCGCTTTCTGTCGATTAACGGAGAAACGGTTGGTTTATTGAATGTTCATGAAATGCTTTATGGGCTTTGGTGGGATCTTCGAACCAGGCCGCAATTCCGTCTGCCGTCATCTGATCGGATGCAGCTTGCATCAGCAGTTTAGCGATATGCTCAGGAAGCGGCTCCGTCATCGCGTTTGTCCATTCCGTAACAGCCGTAATATAATGCTTCGTACGGTTCCAGTAGTCTATACCAACAGCTTCATCCCATGTCGATTCCTTATGTGTTATGAGGGTTTCGTATAATTGTTCAGCGGCATAAGAAGCGGTATTACAGCCTTGGCCTGTGATCGGGTCACTGAGAAACACGCTGTCACCGCACCCAAGTATCAATGTTCCGCCCAGTATAGCATATGGCCTGTGAATGACAGGCGTAATCGCGGTTTGAAGAAAGGCGTTCTCTGCGATCAGTGCAAACCGATCCATATCAATTCGCTCAAAGATTGGATGAAAATGCTCTTCAATTACTTTCGCCATACGTGCCATAAACTCGGAAGAATTCTTAATCCCTTTAAAAACATCCAATATTCCCTCAGGCACAGCTTCAATGAATAAGATGGTGGCAAGTCCTGAATCGGTAATAGCGGGAATCTCGAACATTTCACCGTTCCCTGGAAGAACTGTAATGGAAATGCCCTCAGGCTTAACGGGCTGTACGCCGGTAAAATAACCTACGATGCATTTCCGCTGAGGCGCTTGGTAGGGAGTGAGTCCCGTTTCGACAGGGAATGGCGCCAGCGGACCTGCTTTTCCCGTTGTGTCGATGATGAGATTGTAGGAATGAGTCAGCTCCAGAAGGTCTTCCTGCTTCAAACGCCCGTGTACAAACTTTACGCCTTGCGAAGCTAAATCATGGATCGATTCAGCGAAGCCCAAGCGTTGGTCCACCGATGCGGCGATTCCGGTTAGATTACCTGTAAACAGTTTTTGCTGACCTAAATGAAAGTGGATCGAACGAATTGGAGGCGCGCTATCCTCGGCAGGCATGTTAAAACGTCGCTCGCGTTCTAATGTGGGGTGAAAATGAACCTGTGTGGATCGAATTCTCCCATTCAGGATGTCCTGCGGCTGTTCATAATGATGAACGGTGACATCAAAATCATTCTTCAGCGAATAGGCAAGCTGGATTCCGGCGGTACCGCAGCCGATTATACCAATACGTCTCATTACATATCTCCTCCTTAAAATGGGCTTTTAAATAGAATACAGTGATGAGAATTGGATAAAAAGGGTGGAATTAACTATTATTCATTCCGGCATTTGAACTATAAGATAAACGGCAATATGCTGAATAAAGGTTTACATAATAATTAATATGTAACCCGATTAATAATTTCTAAATATGAATTCCTGCCCGATAGACGACTGTTTTAAAAGTTCCTATTTCTATACACTTTGGTTGTCATAAAAAACACAGTTAAAAGGCGAATCCCTAACAGGATTCGCCTTTTTCATATTGGCAGTCATTCATGTTGTTGAGCATCAGCCATGAAGTGAAATCGGAATCTCCTTCACACCGCGAACAATCATGCCCGGTCTCCATTCAAGCTCATCGATGCCCCGTTGAAGCTCAAAATGGGGGTAGCGGCGGAGCAGCGTGTTGATTGCGATTTCACCCTCCAGTCTCGCGAGGGGGGCTCCCAGGCAGAGATGAATACCTTTGCCGAAGGCTAAATGCTGGCTTTTCTCCCGGGTAATATCAAAGATATCCGGCTTTTCGAATTGTGAGGCATCCCGATTTGCGGAGTTCAAGGCAATGACAACCAAGTCGCCTTTCTTCATGTGAACGCCATGAAAATCCATATCTTCCGCTGCCCAACGGGAGGTGCTGAATTCAACGGGACCGTTGTAGCGAAGCATTTCCTCGATTGCGCCATGAATGAGTTCGGGTTGTTCCTGCAGAAGCTTGCGCTGCTCCGGATGTTCCAATAACGCAAGTACGCCATTGCCGATCAGGTTCACCGTCGTTTCATGACCGGCAATGATCATCAAGGTGACGACGCCATATAACTCCTGTTCGGATAAGCGATCACCCTCATTCTCGGCAATGACAAGCTGACTGATCATATCATCGCCCGGTTGTTCGCGAACCTTCGCGAACCAATCCTTCAAATAAGCGATAAATTCATTCATATGCTGGACCACTTGCTCGTTCATTTCCTGGTTGGAGGCGCCGATGATGGAGTTGGACCATACCCGGAACTTGTCCTGGTCCTCCGTAGGCACGCCAAGGATTTCACTTATTACGATAATGGGAAGTTTGAAGGCATACTCGTCAATGAGATGTATGGAGTCTTTGGTGGAGACAGCATCCAGCAGGTTGTCCGCAATCTCTTGGATATGGCCTCGCATATCCGCGATTCTCTGTGGCGTAAAGCCCTTTTGAACCAAGCCGCGAAGCCGTTTGTGATCCGGTGGATCGGAGAACAGCATGTTGGTGCTGAATACGCTGGTCTGTTCCTGACCCATTGCTTTAGCGACGTCTTTGCTAAATCGGCCATCCTTGAGCGCTTCAACAGCTTCCTCGTAGTTGCTGATCAGCCATCCGAAACGTCCATCGGGAAATTGCAGATTCAGTATGGGATCGCTTTGCCTCAATTTCTCGTAAACCGGATATGGATTATGGGTAAACTCTTTCGTAAACAATACATTTTTCAGAGATTCGTTCGCATTTGTCATATAGGGGCTCCTCTCGAAAATGATAGTTTCATAGCCAGTATAAGGGAAGGAGAGGGGGATAACCAATTTACGGATGAAATGCCGGCAGTCTCCAAATACTTGATCATACCAACTTGCGAAAATTGGAATCCGATTGACTCTTAAAGAGTGCCTTTTGGTCTACTGACTATCCGTCGTTTTCTTTGTTATATTGGATCATATCTGAAAAGTGAAAGGGGGAATCAAGCGGTGAAATCCGTTTCCGGGGAGAAGGCAGCGCTGCTGGTTCGATTTTTTGTACCGTATGCTGTCATTTTGGTGGGCTCCCTATTGGTTGGATGGTTTGCATATGGGAAGACCGCAGAGCTTATCGAAAGCGAAACGGTGAGAACCACCTCCGCAGCTCTGCAGCAAATCCAGGAAGCGCTGGATCAGAGATTTGCTGAAATCGAGAACCTTGCACGGCAGATGTCGAGCGAATCGAAGGTGCTCTCTTTTCAATTTGAGAAAGAACCGTTTGCCGGTACGGCTCCCTATCGTCTGTGGGATTTGGAAAAGAGTTTGTTTAATTACAAATTGTTCAATCACTTCATAGTGGATTATTACATCGCTTACAGAAACAGCAACATGATCGTTTCACCTCGTAAAGTGTATACGGTGGACCAGTATTATCGAATGCAGCTGCAATATGAAAACCAGCCATTAAGCATGTGGAAGCAAGCGTTGTTTGGGCAGTATCATTATAAAACGTATGCCCCGGGGCATTCGGTTGTATATGAAGGGAAACCTTACTCGGTTGTCAGCTACATGCAGTCCTTCGGGAATAAGGGGAGCAGCGGAGTGGTCACTGTACTGATCAATAATATGCAGATCCAGGACATGCTTCGTAAAGTCGATCCTGAACAAGAGGGTTTTGCCTACATAGCAGATCAGAACGGCAACCTGATCAGCTCCATTGGTTTGAAAGAACCGGATTTTTTGAAAGCGCTTCCTAATAAAGGAGGCTACTCCCATATTCGATTAAATGGTCAAGAAATGCTGGTGACAAAATCCACATCCCAATACAATGGCTGGAGCTATGTATCTGCCCAACCGAAATCAGTGGTTCTGCAAAAGGTAAATTATATCAAACAGCTGACATTGGCGATCTTTATCACGGCTCTTCTCCTAGGGCTTGGCATAGCCGGCTATTTCGCGTATCGAAGCAGCAGGCCATTCCTAAAGATTCTCCAGCTTCTACCCTCATCGCGGCGGGATGTAAAGCATGCTATTACTCGTAATGCCGTTGATTATATCGGACATTCCGTGTCCGAGCTGATCGAAAGCCATCATTCGCTGAAGGAGCGGTTGGAAGAGCAGATTCCGATGCTGCGAAATGTCGTAGTTGACCGGCTTCTGAAGGGAGGTTTTACCTCGATGCAGGAGATAGACGCAGCCATGGAACATGCACAATTCAAACTTCGGGGATCTCACCATGCGGTTGCCCTTCTTCATATTCGGGGATACCAGGAGCCGTTTATGGAAGAGATGCTGATGGAACTTGATATTGTAAAAATCAACATCCGCGACCGGATTCAAGCGTTATGCGGGGAGGAAGTGCTGCTGCATGATTTTGGTGAAAACCAGTTGGTCCTGATCCTGTCCGGAACGGCGGCGGACAACGCGGATTTTACGACACGGATGCGAGCGTATATACAGGGAATTTATGAGCATTTGAGCGGAATACCGGATACGGGCTTGTATATGGCTGTAGGTGAATGCCAGTCCAGCATTGCTGAGCTATACCGTTCCTACGGAGAAGCCAGGTTTGTGCTTCATCACGCTGGATGGAGCGAGAAGACGCCAATCTTATTTCATGCTGAAATGGAAACGCCGCCCTTCACCTATTATTATCCGGCCGATGAAGAGATGAGATTGATTCAGCTTGTGAAAGCAGGCAATCTGGATGAGGCCACGCAGCTATTATTGCAGATCAAGGAGAAGAACAGATCGGAGCGGCAATTACCGATGGCCGTGGAGAAGCTCCTTGCTCAGGAGCTTAGCGGTACCCTGATGAAATGCTGCGAACAGACTGGGAATGATGGAAGCGGCAGAACGGAGGAAATGGATGCCGTCATCAGAGCTTTAAATCCGGCGATGTCCCCGGCGGAAGCCATGAATATTCTCCATACCGCTTTCATTCGGCTCTGTCGGAAGAACGAAGAGAGGAAGAAAAGCCACAATGATCATTTAACGAACCGACTGCTAGCCTATATCAAGGGGCACTTTTGGGAAAGTGATCTAAGTCTCACCGCGCTTGCCCGGGAAACGCGCACCTCCGAAGCCTATGTATCTTACTTCTTTAAGGAGCAAACAGGCTTGAATTTCTCGGATTACCTGGAGAAGCTTCGAATGGATGAGGCGAAGCGGGAATTGACGTCGAGCGATAGGCCGGTGAGCGACATTGCTGCTTCTGTTGGCTATCTCTCACTCAATACCTTCAGCCGTGCGTTCAAACGGGTAAATGGCATTAGCGCTACCGAGTATAGACGCCTTCAACGTAAAGGAGAACATGCTTAATCTAAAGAATTGCTTAGTGCCTGATTGATGAATAACAGCCCATTCTAAAATTCTGAATAATCGACCGGAAACATGAAGATTTACGCAGATCGACCCAACTGGATATACTCCAATCACGGACCGCACCCGGGACGAATTCATTGAAGATTGGAGTGGTAGCCGCTGAGTGGCTGGAAGAGCATCATCCGTAGCTGGCAGTTGTATGCGCTTTTTTTGCTCCCGCTGCTGTACATCATTATTTTCAAGTATGTGCCGATGTATGGCGCGCAAATTGCGTTTAAAGAGTTCAACGTCACGAAGGGGATCAACGGAAGTCCATGGGTAGGAATTGCCCAGTTCGAACGTTTCTTTCAATCGCATGAATTCTGGCGATTGCTGAAGAATACGTTCTCCATCAGCTTGTACACACTGATCGCCAGTTTTCCGTTCCCCATTATGCTGGCGCTTGGACTGAATTATGTAAGGAACCGGAGATTCAAGAACACTGTCCAGATGGTTACATACGCGCCGTATTTCATCTCTCTGGTCGTGCTGGTGGGCTTGATGCTGCAGTTTATGGATCCCAGAACAGGACTCATCAATACGATGCTCGGCTGGATCGGCATCGGTCCGTTTCACTTCATGGCGGAGGCGTCCTGGTTTCAGACGATCTATGTTTGGTCCCATATCTGGCAGAATGTCGGGTTTTCCTGCATCATTTTTTTGGCAACGCTTTCAGGAATTGATCCAGCTCTACATGAAGCAGCCGTCATGGATGGAGCCACGAAAATGCAGCGTATGCGCCACATTGACCTTCCAGGCATCATGCCCATCGCCATGATTTTGCTCATTCTGAATACAGGACAAATGCTGGAGACCGGCTTCGAGAAAATCCTGTTAATGCAGAACGCACTGAATTTGCGTTCATCCGAAGTCATTGACACGTACGTGTACAAGGTGGGATTGGTATCCCAAGCGATGAATTTCTCATATGCCACGGCGATTGGATTGTTTAAAGCGATCATCGGTTTCGTGCTGCTGTTGATCGTAAATCAAACGGCCAAAAAGCTGAAGCAGGAGAGTCTATGGTAAGGAAGGGAGGACCTGTATGCAATCACCTGCCATGAAGGAATCCGGCTCGGATCGCGTTTTTACGGTGGTCAACTACGCGATGTTATCCGTTTTCCTAATCGTTGTGTTATATCCGCTCATTTATGTAGTCAGCGCCTCATTCAGTTCCAGCAGTGCGGTTTTGTCAGGAAAGGTATGGCTGTGGCCCGTCGAACCGACGCTCGAAGGCTACCGTGCGGTATTCAAAAATACGATGGTTGCCAAGGGCTTCATGAACACACTGTTCTATACGCTGGCAGGCACTGTGATCAATCTCATTCTGTCCGTCATGGCGGCGTACCCGTTATCACGCAAAGATTTTCGGGGCCGCAGCGTGTTCATGCTGCTGTTCGTGTTCACGATGCTGTTTAATGGGGGGCTGATCCCAACCTATCTGCTGGTGAAGGATCTCGGCATGATTGACACGATATGGTCGATGCTGATTCCGGGGGCGCTGTCGGTGTGGAATGTCATCATTATGCGCACGTATTTCCAGACGACCATCCCACAGGAACTGCTGGAGGCTTCACAGCTCGACGGCTGTACCGATTTCCGGTTTCTGTGGCGCATCGTACTGCCGCTTTCGGGTCCTATCTTGGCCGTTATTGCTTTGTTCTATGCCGTTGGACACTGGAATCAATATTTCAACGCCATGATCTATTTAAAGAGCGCGGATTTGTATCCGCTCCAGCTCGTGCTTCGCGATATTCTGGTTCAGAACGAGGTGAATATCGAAATGCTGGGCGACGCCAAAACCGCTGCGGCCCGGCAAGGGCTGCGGGAGCTGTTGAAATATTCGCTGATCGTCGTGACCTCGGTTCCGTTATTGATCGTATATCCTTTTTTGCAGAAATTTTTTGTTAAAGGAGTCATGATCGGTTCGTTAAAAGGATAATCCATCCATTAATTCAGGAGGGCAGGACGTTATGAGAAAAAGAACGCGGGTTATTATGGGTGCATTCACTGCATTCAGCATTCTTCTTGCAGGCTGTACGGGTTCACTGAGCCCGAAGGGCTCGGATGAAGCGCCAAATGCTGGTACCGAGCCAATCGCCTTATCCGAACCGGGGACCTATCCGCTGGTTCAAGAGAAAACCACCTTGAAGGTGATGGTGCGGGGAAATCCGCTGGTCGAGAATTTCGAAACGAATGATTTCACCAAGTGGTACGAAGAAAAAACGAACGTGCACATCGAATGGGAGGTCGTTCCGGAGCAGAGTATACAGGAGAAGCTGAATCTCGTTCTTGCCAGCGAGGATTATCCCGACGTCATTATGGGTTTAAATATTTCGCCTGCGCAGCAGATGATATATGGCTCGCAGGGGGCCTTTCTTCCTTTGAATGACTTGATTGAGAAGCAGGGGACGAATACGAAGAATATGTTCCAGGACAATCCGGAGATCCAATCCGCGATCACGGCGCTGGACGGCAATATCTATGCGCTTCCGGAAGTGAATGAATGTTATCACTGTTCCATGAGCCAGAAAATGTGGATTTATGAGCCTTGGCTGAAAAAACTCAATCTGAAGATGCCGGAAACCACGGATGAGCTGTACGAGGTGCTGAAAGCTTTCAAAGAGCAAGATCCGAACGGGAATGGAATGCAGGACGAAATTCCCTTGTCGATTTCTCCGAAATCCTGGAGTTCTTCCATCGATGCGTTCCTATTAAATTCATTCATCTATAATCCGGTTTACGGGTCGAGTTATAAGCATATATTCATAAAAGACGACAAGCTTGACGTGGCCTTCAACAAACCGGAGTGGAGGGAAGGCTTGCGGTATATGAATAAGCTGTACGCTGAGGGGCTGCTCGCTCCGGAGTCGTTCACGCAGGATGACAATCAGCTGATCCAGATCGGTGAGAACCCCGATACCGTGCTTCTTGGCGCTTCAACCGGCGGCCACCAGGGTATATTTACCCAACTCCTCGGCGAAAGCGGAAGATGGTTGGAATATAAGACCGTGCCGCCGCTCAAGGGACCGAATGGAGTTCGATATGCTGCTCTGGATTCCACCGGAATGAATCCGGGTGCATTTGTCATCACGAAGAAGGCCAAGCATCCTGAGCTCGCCTTGCGTTGGGCGGATGGCCTGTACGAGCGGGAGCATACGCTGCGAAGCGTGTATGGCCGCCCGGACCAGGAATGGCGTGAAGCGAAGGACGGAGAGGTCGGCATCAACGGGGAGCCTGCGGTCTGGTCTGAGCTAAAGTCTTACGGCACGGTGCAAAATATCGCCTGGATTCAAACCGGTCCGAGCTTGCGGACGAGTGATTTCCGTCTGAGCGCCGTTGCCAAAGGGAACGACGATCTGGAAGTCGTTTTGTACAACGAGACGAAGAATAAATACGAACCTCACAAACCTACCGATGTCAGCACCGTGCCGCCGTTATTTCTGACCAACGAGCAGGCGTCCGAGGTAGCCGATCTGTCCAAAACGATCAATGATTACGTTGATGAAATGATGGCCCGCTTCGTGATTGGCGATGCCGATCTGGATAAGGACTGGGATGGCTACGTTCAGCAACTGGAGGCCATGAATGTAGCCCGCTATCTGGAAATCTACCAGGAAGCTTATAATGGAAGAAGCAAATAAAGGAGGGATCCTAGAATGAGGGTTGGTGTGAGCACCTACAGCTTGCTGCCGGCTATTCGTGCAGGCGAGATGACGGTGCTGGATGTTGTGGAATGGATCGCAGAGAGTGGCGGACAGCACATGGAGATCGTACCCTATGGATTTACGCTGGAGGACAATCCCGAGCTTACTGATGCAGTGCGTGAACGGGCGGCGGAAGTCGGCATCACGTTGTCCAATTATTCCATGCCCGCTAATTTCGTCCAGGAGAGCCGGGACGACTTTGATTCGGAGGTGGAACGAATCAAGCGACATGTGGATACGGTCAACCGACTGGGAATGAAGCATATGCGTCATGACGTGACAGCTTTCACGCTGCCGCCTGAGAAGATGGGCATAGATTATGTGGAAACCCATCTGGATATGATTGTAGAAGGGTGTCGTCTTATTGCAGATTACGCAGCCGGGTACGGTATTACGACCACGATCGAGAACCATGGCGTGAGCGTACAGGCGAGCGACCGTGTGCAGCGTGTGCTTCAGGCGGTCGACCGTCCAAACTTCAAGACGACTCTGGATATCGGGAACTTTCTATGCGTTGACGAGCAGCCGCTGGTTGGCGTGAAACGCAACTTGCCGCTCGCCTCGCTCATTCATGTGAAAGACTTCTATTATCGTCCGTTTGATCAGGACCCGGGTGGGGGGAAATGGTTCAGAACATCCCATGGCAATTACCTTCGAGGCTCGATCTTCGGCCAGGGTGATATCGATGTTCGCCGAATTCTGCGTCTCATTAAGACTGCAGGTTATGACGGAGACATTACGCTGGAATTCGAAGGCATGGAAGAATGCCGGGAAGGAACCCGGCTGGGTCTGGACAATCTGAAGCGGTTATGGGACGAAGTATAGGTGGTTTCGTAACGCAAATTATATTCTCACGGTAAAACAGATATGGAATAACAATAGCAGAAAAGTCGCGCCTAGCGCGACTTTTTTATGTACTATACCTTGAGTTAGATCCGTTTATTTCATCATATTAACTAATAACTTGTCTCGTGGGTTATGGATTGGTTTCATTCCTCATCTGCGTCAGATCGATACTCATTTTACTTTCGGTTCGAATTCATATAAGATATAACGTGGATAATGTTTATCCACTTTAATCACAAATGGATGTATTGATGTGTAGTTTAGATAATGAACGGATATTTTCGTAAATTGAGGTGCTGTTTATGCATATGAAAACCGGCGTGGAACAGTCGGTGTACGCCCTGGTTCTGCTGAATATGCTGCCTGACAAGGCCGTGCTGCCCGGGGAAGCGATCAGCCAACAGCTGGGGACATCGGCAACCTATTTTCAGAAACTGTTAAGGAAGCTGGTAACAGCAGACATCATCACGTCTGTTCCCGGTATCAAGGGTGGTTTTAGATTAAAGAAGAAACCCGAGGATATCCGTGTATACGACGTATACCTCGCGGTGGAAGGGCAGCAATCCCTCTATTCATCCCACGGAATACTGGTAGACATGCTGGACTTGGAAAAGGAAGAAAGCTGCTGCCTGTTATCCGATTTAATGGAAGAAGCAGAGTCATCCTGGAAGGCTGTATTAAAGCGAGAGACCATCGCTTCGCTGTCGGGGGAGATGCGCGGTGAGCGCTTTAAGGACAAGGTGGCGGCTTTAGAGGAATGGATCAACAACAAAATGGTCATTTGACCGAGGAAGGGATGAACTCTCATGAGATTAAGCGTATTAGACCAGGCACCCGTAACAAGCGGAAACACAGCGGAAGGCGCCTTGAATAAAGCGGAAGAGCTGGCTGTCTTGGCAGATGAATTGGGGTACAGCCGAATGTGGATGGCCGAGCATCATGGCGGGAATACCTTTGCCAGCTCCGCACCCGAAGTGACGGCAGCCCGGCTTGCGGCCAAAACCGACCGGATTCGCATCGGCACCGGTGGTGTCATGATGATGCATTATTCCCCCCTTAAACTCGCGGAAGTGTTTAAGACGTTAAGTGCTTTTACCCCGGGAAGGATTGATTTCGGTGTAGGACGAGCGCCAGGCGGTGATACGAGTGCCATGTACGCTTTGTCTGAAGGGCGGCAGCTGATGCTTCATAACATGTATGATAAGCTGGCCGTTACCATGCAACTCCTTCGTGATGAGATCCCGGAAGATGAACTCTACGCCAAGAACGCCGCTGCTCCAACGGGGGTTGCTTTGCCTGAAGTGTGGCTGCTGGGCTCCAGCGGCAATAGTGCGTTAAAAGCGGCTCAGATGGGAGTCGGCTACTCCTTCGCGCAATTCTTTAACGGAGCGATGAGCAACGAAATATTGGATCATTACCGCGATAACTACCAGCCATCCATATTCATGGAAAAGCCTGAGATTAACGTATCCTATATGGTGACGACGGCCGAAACGAAGGAAGAAGCCGAGTATGAAGCGCTGCCGCAGGATATTTTCCGGTTGATGATGAGCAAGGGCCGGATAACGCAGGTGCTGACGCCCGAAGAGGCTCAGAATGTGTCCTTAACGGAAATCGACCGGATGGCTATCCAGGAAGGCCGCAAGATCCATCTTGTGGGAGCGGTAAAGGATATCGCGGCACGCTTACAGGAAGAGCAAGCGCACTACGGTTTCCAGGAAGCCATGATTTGCAGCATTCCGCATTCTCAGGAAAAACGGCTGGAGGTTTACCGACTGCTCGCACGCGAATTGCTGTAATATAAAGTTGATGAGGGGATAGGCGGATGCCTGTCCTTTTTTTTGTAAAGGTGAAATTTCTTTGTCCCTTACGAGTACGAATCTGTTAGAATAGTAAAAAATTAGCTACGTTCAACATTCGCAGCAGTTAGGAGATCATATGCCGTTTACGTTCGCTCATCCTGTCATCACGATGCCTTGGTGGAAGAAGAAATCGCTGCCGGTGTCCGCCCTCATTATCGGGTGAATGGCGCCGGATTTTGAATATTTCCTCCGATTTCGTGCGTCTGGCTTATGGAGCCACGAGGGTCCTGGTATCTTGCTGTTCAACCTTCCCATGATCTTGCTCCTGTACGTTATTTTCGAGACGGTGGTACGACCCGTCCTATTCGTATATTTGCCTTCATGGTTCCCATACCGATGGGAACGGGAAGGGAAGCTGTCGGCCTCTCTTAAAGGTTGGCTTATCGTAACGCTCTTGGGATTGGTGGGCGTTGCCACACACCTGCTATGGGATCAGTTTACGCATAAAGGTGCCTGGATCGTGAATCAGATTCCTTTTCTCACCCATTGGATACATATCGACTCCGTACAAATTCCGGTGTATAAATTATGTCAGCACGGCAGCAGTCTGATCGGGCTGACCCTGATCGTATGGTGGATTCATCGCCATTTATATGTAGCACCAACGCAAAGAGAGCATTCGTATCCGGTTCTGCCTTTTTGGTGTGTATTTGTAGTGATCTATATTCTGGTTATGCTCATGGCCATGATGTCGGTTGTTGATGGTGAAGGGATGACGTTTGTATTACAGCTTATCGTTCCGGCCATCAGCAGCTTCATGCTGGCCCTGTTTGTAACGTGCCTTGTCTTTTGGCGTGCAGCAAGGGGCAAGCAGCAAATCCAGTAATTAGAATCAGAATCGACAGGAGGAACGTTATGGTAACCGTTGAGCAATTCACGCATAAGGGAATCCATTTCTTAAATGAAGATGCACTTGTCATAAACGAGAGAGCCTCCTTGTATGGCGTGTTAGATGGAGTTTCATCCATCGTCCCATACCTCAGCGACAAGAAGAAAACCGGAGGTTACATCGCTGCTCAAGCTGTGAAGAATTACTTCGAATCACTGGACCGGGTTGTACAACTCACGGATCTTGTTGCGGCAGCGAACCAAAAGCTAAGAAAACTTATGCTGCAGGCCAATATCAACATGGAGAAAAAAGATGGGCTTTGGGGCACTGCTCTTGCTCTTGTACGATTTCAAGAGGATCGCGTTGAATTTATTCAGACAGGCGACTGCATGATTCTTGCCGTATACCAAGATGGGGAGGTTCGTCCGTTGACCTGGAGACAAGTCGCTCATTTAGAAGCTCCGGTCATCGCGAGATGGGAGGAAGGCGTGAATATGGGATTATCCAATCAGAAAGATCTCCACGCCACGGTTATTGATCTCATCAGGGAGAATCGCTTTCAGAGTAACACGAATGGAGGCTATGGCGTATTGAACGGAGAAGCCCAGGCTGCCCATTATCTCGAATACGGAAAGATCAACAAGTCACGTTTAAAACACGTGATCTTGTTAACGGATGGTTTATTCTGGCCTGAACGCGATGTCCCGAGTGATCGATCCTATTGGAGTTATATCGCGCAGCGTATACTCGAAAAGGGGCTTGAGCAGTATGCACATGAATTACTTGAGATCGAAGAGGCTGACCCTGAGTGCTTAACCTATGCAAGATTCAAAAAATCCGATGATAAAACAGGCATGGTGCTTCACTTTAACAAACCATAGATGGTCAATTATTTCTGCAGAACCGGCATATATGTCGGGTTCTTTCTTTATTTCGGAATGAAGAGGCACGCTCACATGATGATAAATCTTCCGCGAAACACTGACATATTGTCGTCAGTGTTTCGCTCTTATAATGAGGAAAAATCGAGAGCGAGGTAATCCAATGTCTAACAATCATCAAGATACCATGTACCAAGATTCTGAAATCTCCATCCGCCCCTTTCACATCGACATCCCTCAAAAAGACATTGACGATCTGCGAGCACGTATAGCTCATACTCGGTGGCCTTCCCAATTACCTGGAGGTGAGTGGAATCGTGGGATTCCTGTCGCGTATCTTAAAGATCTGGCGGAGTACTGGCAAAAGGAATACGACTGGCGTGAGTACGAGCAGAAGCTTAACGCGTTTCCTCAATTCATAACGGACATTGAAGGTCAACAGATCCACTTTCTTCATGTACGATCTCCCGAGCCTCATGCGCTACCTCTGATCATCACGCATAGCTGGCCAAACTCCATTGTTGAATTCATGAATATCATCGGACCGCTTAGTAATCCAAGAGCATACGGCAGAGATCCAAGTATGGCATTTCATATCGTGGCACCATCACTTCCCGGGTTCGGATTCTCGGCTTTTCCGGAGCGGACAGATGAGAGACCATGGAGCATCAAACGCGTCGCACGTGATTGGGCCGAATTGATGCGCAGGCTCGGTTATGATCGTTACGGTGCCCATGGCAATGATGCAGGAGCACTAGTTTCCCCCGAGCTGGCTATCCTTGATGCTGAACACATGATTGGTGTGCATATTACAGGAGGACTGGGTATCCCCATGGGAGATCCAAATGAATTGGAGGGGCTAAGCGAGGAAGAATTGGCTGAAGTTGCCTACTTGGCTGAACTGTTTTCCGGTGGGAGTGGTTATGCACCTTATCTGTCCAACCGGCCGCAGACGCTCAGTTATGGATTTAATGACTCGCCGGTGGCTCAACTAGCTTATCTTGTTGAGAGGTTTAAAGAATTTGACGGTTGGCCTATTAATGCGGAAGAGGTTCCGCTAGAGTCCATCCATAAAGATCTGCTCCTCACGAACGCAACGCTATATTGGTTTACGGAGACAGCTGCTTCGTCTTCCTGGACCTATTATGAGGGTGCAGCCGGGATGCCGACAAATCAAATGAAAGTACCGACAGGGGTTTCCCATGGTGGAGGTTCAGCATTCCGGCGTATTGCCGAGGCCAATAACAACATTGTCCACTGGTCGAATCGGAAGAGCGGCAGTCATATGGTTGCCATGGCAGAGCCGAAATCACTCATTGAGGATATTAGCGAATATTTCAGTAAGCTTCGCTGATCTTGTGATTGACTAAAGTCGTAGTCGAGCCACTGGGTGCAAACTTACCGTGAGCACCGGTATCACGAAAACGATATAAGCATGCTTTGCCTAACAACATTTTCATGTCCGATTCATATTTTATGGTAATGGCATGGAAGCGGGAGGTATGCAGCATGGGCCAAGGAACGCAAAGAAAACGCAGACAACAAGCAGCTTCGAAAAAAGCGACGGTTAAACAATTGGCGTTTATTGCAGCTATTCTAGTCTTAATCGCATCAGCGATAGGCCTCTACGTTGCATACGATGACCTGTTTGAGGATGATGATGTGGACGTCATCATCTAATCAAGGATGTTATAAACCAATACCATAAAAAATCATTTATTTCGCTTTATCATATATGACGCGGAATTCCCTTCAAACAAAGGCAGCCGTTCTTGACTATAAGAACAGGCTGCCTTAGTTATGGGTTCTTTTATTATAGAGTGTCAGGAGTCTGCTTCGTCTTTAGTAATAGTTGTTATCGGACTATTATGATGAGGGAGCAGCTTCATGCCGGCGTGATCCAGATGGACTTCGACATGAACGGTTTCCAGAGCGCCTGCATCAATCGGTTGGGCAGAGGACTGATTGATTTTTTTCCAAAGCCGTGGGTCCTTCTTGAACAATACGTGCTCAAAACCGAAGAGGTCCGTTTTTGAAGTTACCCCATTTTTAAACGTAGCCAGAATTTCCTCTCGTACTTCCTTAGCTGCCTGTAATTCCATATCCGTCTTGTTCATATCATCAAGCGCTTCCACGACGTTTCCTGTTAACCTGACGCTAACTTGGTATTTAGGCATGCCGTTAACAATGTTTAGTTTCCTGCGGATTTTAGGGTTGGATAAAACCACGACACCTGCTAGTTCACCACTCTTATTTGTTATCAGGAGGTGTGAACGTTTCGTATCGGCTTCTAGCCATCGCAATCCGGTGAGCTTGTCATCGGTGAATAAGCCTTTCGATCCCCCTTTGGATATAGGAAATACTCCGTTAACCACCAACTTCGGATTTTCTTTTTCGTTTAGGCTCCATGTCTTTTTATCGATCGTGAGATTTGGAAGCAACATCGTCCAGCCTGGTTCTGTCATCAGTGCCATAAAATCAAAATATCGAATGGGTTCAATATAGGATCTCTGTTTATATTCCTCAACAGGTTCATGGGCCAATGTGTTTAATGGAGAAAGGTTGAAAAACGCCGGGATATTCATCAATTGTTCGATCGAATCCTTTGTGCCAAATATCCACGGGGTCATTCGAACCTCCTGATAACGGCCGATGGTATCCAATTTGGTTAGGACATTCGATTTCAATACGTTCTCACTAATGAGAATACATGAGATATGGCTCCAGACCGTTCGTTCCTGGGAAGAATCATAGATGGCATTGATCGCCATGTCCAGGGTTTTGCCCTTTGTTTTGGAAGTCCATATTTGGGAGGGCTTTTCCGCCTTGCCAGATTCGATTTTGGCTACGGATGTGAAATCCATCATCTGAGTGTAAACAACAAAGTCATCCCCCTCTTGATCGATTCCGATGGCAGTGATGTAATTGATGTCTTGTATTTCTTTGATGTCCCAGCAGCCTGTTAACATATTGAGAATGACCGTTAACCACATTAATTTTATGATTCTGACGCAAATTGTCATCTCATGTAGGTTCCCTTTCTTCAGATGTGTCATCTATCGTTTGAAGCATTTGCGGTCGTTTTTTGTTGAAAGCCCAAGGTTTTTTCAATAGGGAACCCATCAGATCTTTGATGGTTAATGGTGACACAGGGGCTAAATACGGAAGACCGAAGGATTCCAACACAGAGAGGTATGCAATGAGACTTAGTATTCCAATGAAGAATCCGAGCATCCCCAGCAAGGAGGACCAGATGAGCACATATAGACGAATAATGCTGACCGTCCCACTTAGCGTCTGATTGACTAAAGTAAAGGTCGCTACCGCGGTGGTTGCAGATACAACCAGCATGGTTGGTGACGTAAGGCCTGCGCGTATGGCGGCATCACCGATAATCAGACCGCCTAAAACTGCGATGGTTTGACCGACTGCTTTGGGCAGCCTGATGCCAGCCTCTCTGAAAAGTTCAAACATACCCAGCATCAATATCATCTCCATTGGGGAGGATAGCGGAAGCCCGAATCTGGACACAGTGACAGTCGCAAGAAGCAGAAAGGGGAGCTGATCCATGTTGTAGCTTGTCAGAGCAATCCAAAATCCCGGTAGCGTAATGGCGAGAAAGAGACCTAGCAGTCTGAGAAGTCGCTCAAAGATTACAAAGTAGTAAGGAAAGTAGGAATCTTCAGGTGTTTTTAATAATTCCATCAAATTGCATGGTGCAATTAACGCCATTGGCGAACCATCCACAAGAATGACGAAACGTCCTCGAAGCAAGCACTCCATTACAAAATCCGGCCTGCCGATGTAGTCCATCAGCGGAAACAGGGAGAGAGTAGAATCGGAGAGTGCTTCCTCCAGTTGGCCGCTGGTTATGAGTGCATCGACATGAATGCCTTTTAATCGCTCTTTAGCCTCGTTGACGACTTCCGGGCGTATGATATCGGAAATATAAAGAAGTGAAACTCGGGTCTGGCTGCGATCTCCGATGATCATTTGTTCATTATGGAGTGTGGCCGTGCGCAGCCTTTTTCGGACGAGTGCCACGTTCGTGGTGATGTCCTCCGTAAAAGCGTCTCTCGCCCCTTTGATGGCCACCTCGGTATTGGATTCATCAGGCTGTCTATTGGGACGCGCGGCGATATTGATGGAATAAAAGCGTTTTTCGGTTGAAAAAAACAGGATCAAGTGTCCTTCAAACAAAAGCTTTACAACGTCCGCATGCTGGTTAATTTCACTCCATTCCATCGATTTATCCAATTCTCTGGCCAGTGGTTCCCAATCTTTGAAGTACTCCAGTTTTTCTTCCAGATCCGGCAGCACGTATTGAGTCATCACCATGGTATCAACCATTCCTTCACTGTAGATCAGCAAAGCAGGAATCGCACTAACCTTCTTTGCCGGGAAGGATTTGATGACAACGTCGGCGGAAGAGGCAAACATGGAACGAAGGGCATTTTCATCCAATGTGTCGAAAGCAGGCTTACGGTCAACTGCAGGTCGGGCTTGTTTTGAATTTCGACGAAACATTCGATTTCGAGGTCTGTGATGTGTCATCCTCTACCCGCCCCCTTTTGTTTTAGGTCTAAATGTGACTACGATCGCAATGAATAGTGTCAGCCCGGATAGGAAGCCAAGGAATGCAAATGAATATTTGCCCAGAACGAATAACTCGATTTGTCTATCGATTACCGGAATTAAAGAGAAGGCAGATAATGCGACCCCGAGCCCTAACAAATACCAAAAGCGTCGCTCGGACTTTTTAAAGGATATAGCATCAGTCATAATAAACAGGAAAAGAGAGATACGGATTAACGTCCCTGAAATCCATTGGTATAGAGCCAGAAAATCGACATGCGTTATATATTTCGTAATCGTGACCAGCATCCACTGCTCGTATGCGGGATATCGGGATTCCATCGCGGGAACAGGACCAAATGTGGCGATCGCTCCCATCAATGGTCCAAGCGTGAGGCCTCCGAGAAGAACGGATAAGATAACAATGGAGAGGTAGTTCATCTTTCGTTTCATATGATGCTGAAGAAAGATCAGCACAATCATCTCCATAAACCCGCCGCCGGCTACGATCATGCTCTTGAGCATAGGGGTGTAGCCTTCTACGAATAGTGGTGTCAACAATGAATAGTCCTTATATTGAAGATTCGACACAGCTACAAAATGGCCCAATACCCACACGATGGGAAGTAAGATTCCGGATATGATGGCTATCGAGCGAATGCCGTTATTTGCCACATATACGCATAACAGAATAATGGCCAGCGAGACGACTGTTTTGGGCGTTTGCGGCAGGTAGGTGACCCGAATCCATGTCGCCGTTTCTCTTAATATGACCATGGACATCCAAAAAAAGTAGAGTGTCATGATACTCACAAATATCCAACCGATGACCGAACCAAAACAATCTTTGAACCAGGCGAATATCGATTGCTGCTGCGTTCGTTTCATGATAAAGAACAAAATGTAGACCCAGCCAATATGCAGGATCATCGTCAACAAGGTGCCCATCCATGCGTCACGGCCAGCGTACTGCAGAATAAGCGGAATCAGGATAACATGATTGGTGATACCCAAGGACAACAGCATGATGAAGTAGACCTCAATCAATGATATCTTTTTGCTAGTGGGCATTATACTAATCTCCATATGAGGGAATACATGCTAATCGATATAGTGAGTATTCACCATTTGCCGCATTTTATGTATAAGGGGAAGACTTCGGTCTCCTGTCGAATGGATGTGGTTTTTGCGATTACCCAAGAAATAATCTGGGGAAATCATCTGGATGCAAACTAGCGAGACAGCGAAATCGGGTGGGCTGTTGTGCGGAGGGAGAGGAAATGTTCTGGTTACGGAGGATGCATGGAGATCATGGAGTCGCGAGTTTCTTACTGCTTCATGAATTAGGAAGTTGAACGCATTTAGTTAATGGTATTAATTAAATTAATTAACCACATTAAATAAATGCAGCGATGAGTGATCGCGAAATCAATTAATGATATTAACTAACTATAATTAATGTCATTAATTAATCTTGCTAAATCCCGTAACCATGGGGTGGGAAAGGATCTCTATTCCATCAAAAAAACATCGCAGATCTCATGATAATCGGACCTGCGATGCCCTTATACATCTGTCACATGTTTAACTGGAAATCATCATTTCTTGATTGGCAAGTTGTAGCTTTCGCGGATCAAGGAGAAATAATGATCGGCGCGAACGACTTTGAATTCTTCCCCGAGCTGTTCGGTCAGGGCCAGCGCATCGGACGGGGTCATGCTCCATGCGAGCATACCGAGCGAGACGAACAATGGTGATTCACCATCCCAATTCGCTTTGGCTTCATTGAGCACCTGCAATCCGTCTTGAACGGTACTGATCCCCCGGATCGTAGACACGGGCAGGCTGTCGCCGATAATTTCAACCCCGTATTTGTCTTCATAACTGATAAATAAACCAGGTACGTTATATTCCTCCTCATAAGCTTTTGCTTTAAACGGCGATAACGGCACATTTTCGCTATCGACTCGGTTCAGTACATAAGGGATTGTCATTCCTGTCTTTTTCATATACTTCTCGGTTTGCTGCAAAAACTCACGGAAGCTTGCGTCAGGCCATGGACTCGGATAGAAGTAACCGGCACCGGAAGGTCCGGCAATGAGCAAATCGTTCTCCGTTGCCGTGTTTAGATAGTAATTCAATATTGCAGGGGCACCTTCATAGAGCAATGGGCTTGAAGTCCAGTTGATCGGAACCTTGCCTCTGGCCGGGTCATCCCACATGACGCGCATGCGATGCTGGTTATACTGAAAGTTGTCGCCCTCCGTAAAGGTATAGGTCACATAAATTTTGTTCTCAAGCGCCGGCTGCGTAGGTGTTTTCGCCAGCTTGAACTTCGGCTTGGTTCCCGAGAAAACGGTCAGATTGCTGAACCAATCGGCTGCCAGCACATAAACGCCGTAACGGGAGGCAATCTCGACCGAGCTGAACTCGCCTTCCACATCATTGCTGAACCAGCCGAGGTAAGGGGTGCCCGGCTCCACATCGGACATGATTTTCTCGAAAAGCGCTTTTTGCTCAGGTACATTGGAATCGAGCCAGAATACCATCGCTTTATTGGCAACGGCGTAATCTCTTAAATAGCCATAGGGCTCCTGCTGCTCTGCAGAAGGCGGACGGATATTCCCCGCCGAAACCTTGTATTGGTTCCACATATCGACTTCAGCGGTCAGTTTCTTAGTTCCCGCAGGAGGGGTGAATTCATATACAAAATAACTGCCGTTATCGGCAAAGCGGTGCCCGCCTGAGCCTTCACTAAACTTGGAGTTTTGCCGATCATAGAGATAAGTCTCTTCTTCAGGCGTTCCTGCGATGAACGACGCTATCTCTTTGTCGTCAGCCTTGATCGTAACTTCATGTACCGCCGGTCCCCAGCCATCCTGGGTGAAAGCATCATCAAAGCGCAGATAAACGGATGCTTCTCCCAAGAGAGAGGAGAGGTCGAGGTTATAAGTATCACGGTTGCTCGCATCCCGCACCTGCTGCTTCTCTTCCGCAATCGTCACGAACGATTCAGGCAGTCCGGAAGGAATACGAATCGCTGTATCCGGATCCAGCCCGATCAGCATCTGATGAGTTGTCTGCTCCCACAGATGCTCATATTGCCAGCTGTATGCTTCAAGCCGATTATCGAATTTGCCGCGAAGATCGTCCAGGATCTTCAAGCCGTATGGAGCATTGGACAATTTGTCGGCCAGCTCAGGGCTAACAACGACCGCATTCTTCAAGCCTGCGAGCGTGGTGGCGACATTAATTGTATCAGGAACTTCCGGATCATAAACAATCATGCCTTTGGCCTCGCTGCGATATGCGGAGAACACGTCCCAATAGTCTTCATGAAGCGTGTAAGGCACATGGATATCGTTAAGCCAGGTCATTTTCCCTTCTTCCTGGGATTCAATCAAATAGATTCGGGGCTGTTCCCTGTTAACGATTCCCTGCAAGGTCCCTAACAACAATTTGATGTCACCTGGTGCATCATAAATATCTGCGACGTCCAGATGCTTAGGCTTCTTGAAACTTGGCAGTTCACGATGATTGGAGCCGTCAGTTTGCGCTGACTGCGGATTCGTTTCCGAAGCATAAGCTGCGCTGGTCGTTAATGAAAAAGCACATAGGATAGCTAAACAGAGAATCGTGAATCTACGAGCCATGGCGAATTCACTCCTTGTTATGATCTGTGGTCAGAAATTAAAGCGTGTGTTCATCCGCAAACATCGATCCTCCTTTTTCGGCCCAATAGCCGGTTAACACTTCGCTTATCAACACATATTTAATATATTCAAGTATGGTTTTACAAGAAGTTCGACAAAACTTCCTATATTTCTTGAAAATCAGGCAATTTAAACATAGGTATATCAGGAGTTTGTCGTTATGTACCGGTGATCGACTCATGCTTGTTTATTGCGCTTGTATGTGTAAGGATATATTATATATTTCAAATATTATGAATGAATTGGTGATGTGATTAGAATGAGTGCAAACGATCGAATTCCGTTGTATCAGCAAATCCAGGACTATATCCGACACGTCATAACAACAGAAAATATGAAGCCAGGTGACCGCATTCCGACAGAGAAGGAGCTGATGGATCAGTTTCATGTCAGTAAAATAACGGTTGCCAATGCCCTAACCGGATTAGCGAATGAGAAATTAATTGCCCGGGTGCCTGGCAAAGGCAGTTTCGTAGCGGAGGAGGCCGATATCTTAACTGCGGGCCAGCCATCAACGACGAACCTTAAGGGAAGAGAGGGGAAGCTGGCCACGGGCATCATTGGCGTGATCATGCCCACCATCCATGATTATTTCGCGATCAGACTGATTGAGGGAATTCAAGCTTCGCTGAATGACGAAGGTTATCGGAGCATGATCATGTTGACCGACGGCAAGCTGCAAAAAGAAAAGGACGCCATCAAAGAATTGAAGGCTCTCGGAGCCGAAGGCCTGTTGATTTTCCCGGTCGACGAGGAAAACTACAACGAGGAAATACTGGGAATGAAGCTTTCCGGGTTTCCTTTTGTGCTGATTGACCGGTACTTGCCTGGTGTCGAAACGCATTATATCGCCGCCGATGGAAGGCGCGGCACGAGACTCGCCGTTGAACATCTATGGGAGCTTGGACACCGGGACATCGCCATATGCTCGGATTCTCCCCTTCAAACCGTCACGGTTCAGGAGCGGATCGAAGGCTACATTGATGCATTAAAGGACAAAGGCGCATTAATCAATCCGGCGCATATGATTACGGATTTCAAACCGCTGAGTGTGCTCAAGGATGCCGAAGCTCATCCATTGTACCGATATATCCGAAATCGCATGGTTACCGCCTATATTTCGCTAAACGGGAGATTGGGCGTACAAATCTATCAGATGGCCAAGCAAGCGGGGCTAAATGTGCCAGAAGACGTTTCGATCGTCAGCTTCGACGATCCGACTTCCATCGTGGAGGAATTCAGCATATTTACCCATGTCAAGCAGTTCGAATGGGAAATGGGATATCAGGCTGCCGGTAAACTGCTCGAAGTATTGCGCGGTCATGGAGAAGTGAAGAGCTACAGCAAATTGCTGATTGAGCCTGAGCTTGTGATCCGCCAAACGTCGGGTCATGTTCCACAAACTTAATAATTACGATAAGAAAGAGCCTTTTCCGTTAACTAACGGAGAGGGCTTTTTTTCATTCTTACTAAAAAACATATTGAATATATTAATATTATATATTATATTCTAGAAAATGATGGATTACCTAGAAGCACAAGTGTATCAAACCTGAGCAGGGAGGTTTAGAACGTGCCAAAAGATCGCAGAGAAGAGCGAACCGGGTTTCAGGAATCGGCTCCGTATCATCCCGACTATGATCTTCAGACTGATTTTGTGATGGTCTACGGAATTGATGAAACGATGCCGGAGCGCATTCAGAATTGGAAGGACAAAGGATATGTCGTCCATCTGATGACTGGAGTCGCATGGGGAACATACAACAACTACCTGGACGGGGAGGTTGACGGCTTATCACATTGGGATGAAGCACAGACCGATCGTCACGGAGAGATGATCCTGCATGGCAAACAACCGGTTATTCCTTACATGGTGCCAACGATTTCCTTTGGGCGCTATCTAGCGGATCGAATTCGCGTCGCAGTTGATGCGGGCGTAGAGGCCATTCATCTGGAAGAGCCTGAATTCTGGGTAAATGGCGGTTATTCGGAAGCTTTTAAGCGGGAATGGCTTCTGTATTACAAAGAGCCATGGATGCCGCCGCACGCTTCCCCTGACGCCCAATACCGGGCTTCCAAATTGAAAGCGTATTTATACACACGCGTGCTGGACCGGTTATGTGCAGAGATGAAGGATTACGCGCTGCATCGTTACGGCCGAGTCCTTCGCTTTTACGTTCCGACTCATAGCCTGATCAACTACACGCAGTGGCGAATCGTCAGCCCGCAATCCGGGCTTGTAGAGCTTCCATCCATTGACGGGTACATTGCACAGATCTGGACGGGTACATCCCGAACGCCGAATGTGTATGAAGGACTGCGCAAGGAACGGACGTTTGAAACCGCTTACCTTGAATATGGCGTGATGCAGGAGCTGGTCCGCGGAACCGACAGACGCATGTGGTTCTTGCATGATCCGATTGAAGATAACCCGAACCACACTTGGGCGGATTACAAACAGAATTACTTAAAGACCGTTGTCGCCTCACTGCTGCATCCCGGAGTGGCCCATTACGAAGTTTCACCCTGGCCGCGAAGAATCTTTAAAGGAACTTATCCATCTGAAGACGGCTCGGGTAAGGAGTCCATCCCGTCTGACTATGCAACGACGCTTCTCCAGGTCATGCACACGCTGGGCAACATGGACCAGGAAGTGATCGAATCGGCAGAAGATGACTTGCAGGTTGGCGTTCTTATTGCCGACTCCGCGATGTTTCAGCGGATGAAGCCGGAACCGGAAGCGCCCGATGCCGGTAAATACGACGGTACGGACCCTGAAGGATTTCAGGCGGAAGGGGACACGGAGCTTCTCGAATTTTCCCCTTTCTACGGTCTGTCGCTGCCGCTGCTGAAACATGGAATCCCGGTTCGTCCGCTTCAGCTGGATAATGTAAGGCGGTATCCGGGTTATTTGGCTCCATACCGCGTGCTGGTTCTGAGCTATGAATTTATCAAACCGGAGTATCCGGACATTCACAATGCTCTTGCCCAGTGGGTGCAGGATGGCGGGGCTTTGATCTATGTTGGCGATGACAGGGACCCGTATCATGGCATTCGTTCATGGTGGAACCATGATCACAAGGATGAACCGTTTGGCTCGAAGTATAATTCGCCGCGGGAGCATCTGTTCGAGCAGCTTGGCCTGAAAGGGAAAGCGGAAGGCATCCATCCGGCAGGGAAAGGAATCTTGTGCTGGTTGGATCAACATCCGGCTGAATTCACCTTGTCCAAAGCGGGGGCGGATCGGCTACGGCACGCCGTCCAAGCGACGCTGGAAGCACTTCACGGCGCAGAACGACCGTGGAATTTCAAACATTATTTCAAGCTCAAGCGTGGCCCTTATCTGATCGCCTCGGTTCTGGAAGAATCGATCTCCGCAGAGCCGTTGAATATCTCGGGCCCGATTGTGGACTTGTTCGATTCGAAGCTATCCGTTCTGGATCAGGTTACGTTAAGCCCCGGGAAACAAGCGCTGCTCTATGATGTTGAGGCCGGACGTCCTTCGGACGGCAAGGTATCCGTCATTGCCGCTTCCTCCCGAATCGAGGATCTTGTCCAGACGGAATCAGGCTTCCGATTCATTGCGAGAGGGCCGTCCAATCTGCAGGCAAGCGCGAGATTGTATTGCCCATTTGAGCCGATATCTGTTCAATACGTTATTCAGGATCAAGCCGTACCTGCTGGATGGGTATGGGATCCGCAGTCGCTGACCGTGCTGCTGCAGTATGAACATGGCGGCGTGAACCATGCAGAGATCCAGGTGGATTGGACAGCAAGCGAAGTGCATAACTGAATCTGCTGCCGATTGACGCACTTGAAAGGAGCAAATCATCATGCCATACGAACCGATAAGGCCGGAACGGCTAAAACAAATGTTAAACCGTCTTCGGGAAGCGATATATGAGCCGGTTGCCGAGTTGGAAGTGAAGGCATGGGTTACGCCCGAGCCCGTATCGTTCACGGATCGAATGACGGGTACGCCAATGACGCTTGTCCAAGGAGAACGTTGGGGCAACTTGTGGGACTGTGCCTGGTTTCGATTTACCGGCAGCCTTCCGAAAAATAGTCGTAAGGAAGACCTCGTCCTTTTATTGGACATTAACGGCGAGTTGTGTCTGGTGGACCGGGAAGGATCGCCGGTCCAGGGGTTGACTACCGTGAATTCGGAATTCGATTTTTCATTAGGACTCCCCGGCAAGCGTGTTGTCCGCCTTCATGACATGTACATGAGCGGATCTGACATTGAAGTATGGGCAGATGCAGGCAATAACGATCTCTTCGGCAAATACCAGGGAGGCACTTTGAAAGAGGCTGTCATCGCAATCTGCCGGGAAGACATTCGAGGTCTCTATTACGATGTCGAAGTTCTCTTGGAAGCTGCCGAGCAGCTCCCTGTCGGAACCGCACGCAAAGAGAGAATCTACCAGGCCCTCTATGACGTATCACTGATGCTAACGGAATTCTCACCGGAGCAGGTTAATCAAGCGAAGAAGCAATTGGATAAACAATTAAGCTTGCAGGGAGGCGATATGGTCTTAACGATCAGCGCGGTGGGTCATGCGCATATCGACCTGGCCTGGTTGTGGCCAATCCGCGAAACGATCCGAAAAGGAGCCAGGACGTTCTCGACCGCGCTGCGCATGATGGAACGCTATCCGGAGTATATATTCGGCGCAAGCCAGCCCCAGCTGTACGACTGGATGAAGTTGCATTATCCGGCGTTATATGAACAGATCAAGGAGCGGGTCCGCGAAGGCAGATGGGAGCCGCAGGGGGCCATGTGGGTGGAGTCGGATACCAATGTGCCGGGCGGCGAATCTCTGGTGCGCCAGATCCTGTACGGCAAGCGGTATTTTCAGCAGGAATTCGGTTTGGAGATGAAATCGCTCTGGATGCCGGATGTTTTCGGTTACTCCGCTAGCCTGCCGCAGCTGCTCAAGAAGTCGGGCGTGGATTACATGATGACCCAGAAGCTCTCCTGGAGCGAGTATAATCGACACCCTCATCATTCCTTTCTATGGGAAGGGATTGATGGTTCCGCCGTATTAACGCATATGCCGCCTGAAGATACATACAACAGCCCGGCAGCCCCGCGTTCCATCGCCAAAGCGGAGCGGGAATATTTAGATAAAAATGTATCCAGCCATGCCCTGATGCTCTTTGGCATTGGGGACGGCGGCGGCGGTCCGGGCGAAGAGCATTTGGAGCGGCTGGCTCGCGAGAAGAACCTGCTCGGCCTGTCCCCCGTCATACAGGAGCCCTCATGGAAGTTCTTTGAGCGATTGAATGAAGAACGCGAGTCATTCCAGACATGGCGCGGTGAGCTTTATCTGGAGAAGCATCAAGGAACCCTGACCAGCCAGGCGCGAAGCAAGCGGTACAACCGGAAGATGGAGAAGGCGCTGCGCGAGCTGGAGTTTGCTTCCGTGCTGGCTGCCTGGTTAGGCAGGACATATCCATCCGAAACGCTGGAGACGATCTGGAAGGAAGTCCTGCTGTATCAATTCCACGATATTCTTCCGGGATCTTCAATTAAGCGGGTGTACGATGAGTCGTTAGAGAGGTATGAGAAGCTCCTATCACAAACGGAAGCCATGATTGCCGAAACCTACCGCTATCTGGCAGACCACATTTCACACGATGCCGAGGCTTCTCCTGGAACTGTCGTATTCAATTCGCTGCCTTGGGAACGCCGGGAGTGGCTGCGCGCGAATGGACGATGGTATAACGTGTTGGTTCCATCAATGGGCTACGCTGTCATATCGGATGTCGCCGATGCTGGAGCTGAAGATGAAGTGGCGTCAGGTATCGAAATGCTTCCGGAAACACAGGGTGCGGAATTAGACGTTACCGTTTCGGAACGAAGCCTGGAGAACGACAAGTTGATCGTGAAGTTTGATCAAAATGGAGGCATTCTATCCATCCTGGATAAGGCGGAAGCTCGCGAAGTTATTCAGCAAGGCCACTCGGGTAACGATCTTCGCGTGTATCATGACGACGGAGATGCATGGGATTTCCGTCATGACTATTCGGCGAATCCGGGGAAGCCGTTAAATCTCCTTCGCATTCAGGAACTGCGGGACGGCCCGCAAATCGGGCTGGTCTTCGAGTACGCTTATGGGGAATCTACGCTGACCCAGACCGTTGTGCTGACGGAGGGCAGCCGGCGCATCGATTTCGAGACGGACGTCGATTGGAGAGAGAACGGCAGGATGTTAAGAACGTCGTTCCCCCTTAATATACGCACGGATCAGGTCCACTGCGAAATCCAGTTCGGCAGTCTGAGCAGACCGACCCACCGCAATACGATGTGGGATTTTGCGAAGGATGAGATCTGCGCTCATCAATGGGTTGATTTATCGGAGCCGGATTATGGTGTCGCGCTGCTCAATGATTGCAAATACGGCCATCGGGCGATCCATAACGTGTTGGATCTCCATTTGCTCCGCAGCAGCTCTTATCCGGATCCGGATGCAGACCGTGCGGAGCACCGATTCACCTATTCGTTATATCCGCATCAAGGGAACCATGTGCAAGCCGAAATCTATCGACGAGGCAATGAGCTGAATATCCCGCTTCGTACGATTTCCTTGGCTTCCATGCCTGATAAAGAGACAGGAAAGCTCCTGTCATCCCAAGCATTTCTGCGGCCGGATCATCCAAACATTATGGTGGAATCCGTCAAGAAAGCCGAGGATGGTGACGACATCATCATTCGTCTGTATGAAACATCGGGAACACATGCCAACACGGCAATTCATTTCGGATTTGAAGCGGCCGAAGCCTGGACTGCGGATCTGATGGAAAACATCCTTACTGCGCTGCCGATTGACAAAACATCCAACACCATTGCGCTATCCTTCACGCCGTTTGAAATTATCACCCTTCGTTTGAGATTCCGTTAATATAACCGGGGCGGACAATCCGCCCCACTGAAAGGAGAGGTGGGAATGTGAGCAAGTCACGATTAACCAACAACCGATTCATGAAACGAATCTGGCAGCACAAGCTCTTTTACTTGTTCATGCTGCCAGGCATCGTCTGGTTTTTTCTATTCTCTTACGTGCCCTTATACGGAATTCAAGTTGCTTTCCGGGACTATACCTTCGTTGGCGGATTCACCGGGAGTCCCTGGGCAGGATTCAAGTATTTTGAACAATTCTTCAATTACTATCAGTCTGGTGACATCATTCGCAACACGGTCATCATCAGTCTCATGAAGCTGCTGATCGGATTTCCGATGCCGATCGTGCTTGCGCTCCTGTTAAATGAAGTTCGGAAGATGAAATTCAAGAAGACGATTCAAACTCTTTCTTATTTGCCTTATTTTGTATCCTGGATCGTGGTTGTCACGCTCATGCAGCGTTTACTGACTCCGTATGGCGGTCCGGTCAATGACTTGCTGGGATCGTTCGGGGTCGAATCGATCCAGTTCCTGAACAATCCTACCTGGTTCTATCAGATGATTGTCGGGTCCGATATCTGGAAGAACATCGGCTGGAATTCGATTATCTTCATGGCCGCCATTGCGGGTATCGATCAGCAGCTCTACGAAGCTGCCAAGATCGATGGCGCAGGACGCTTCAAGCAGATGTGGCATGTGACACTTCCTGGTATACGCAATGTGGCCATCATCTTATTTATTCTCGCCGTGGGGAATCTGATGAGCGCCGGTTATGAACAGCTCCTACTCCTGAATGGTCCTGCGACTGCCAGTATGGGCAGCGTGCTGGACGTTCACGCCATCAATTCCGGTATCCGGGAAGGGCGTCTCAGTTACGCCGCAGCGGTCGGACTTTTCCAAAGCATTATCGGGCTCATCTTGGTTCTGACCGTCAATCGCATCGCCCGCAAAGTCAGTGATGTATCCCTGTTCTAAGGAGGTGACGTAATGAAACGTAAATGGTCTTTTTTCTCGATGTTCAATTACACCGTTCTCGCCATCATCGGATTTTCGATGATCTATCCGTTTATTTACATTTTGGCGTATTCCCTTAACGACGGGAAGGATTCGATGATGGGGGCGATTTATTTTTTGCCCCGTAAATTCACGCTGGAGAACTACGCCCAGGTATTCGACAACGCTCGCATCTGGAAGGCGTACCAAATTACGCTCATGCGCACCGTGCTGGGTACATTCCTGCATGTCGTGCTGTGTACGCTCATGGCCTATGCGCTTTCCAAAAAGACATTGCCGGGCCGCTCCTTTTTCACCTTTTACATCTTTTTACCGACGATTTTCAGTGCCGGGTTCATCCCGTTCTTCATCACGCTGCAAAAGCTGCATCTGATCAACAGCTTTTGGGTGTATGTTCTGCCGATGCTGTTCAATTTCATGCATATCGTCATTATCCGAACCTTCCTGCAAGGTATACCCGAGGAGTTGGAGGAGTCTGCCCGCATTGACGGGTACGGCGATTTTCAAATCTTCGTGCGGATTATACTGCCGCTATCGGGACCGGTGCTTGCCACCATCTCCTTGTTCATCGGCGTTGCCCATTGGAATGATTGGTTCTCGGGTGCATACTACGTATCCAATAAAGATTTGATACCGGTGCAGACCCTCTTGCAAGAAATGCTGACGGAAGCTGAAGCGCTGTCGAATTCGATGCAGCGTGCCGCGCAGCAGGGCGGACAGACGATTGGCGGAACCAGCGGTGCTGGCGCAACGCCGGAATCGCTCCGGATGGCCTTGCTTGTCATTACAGTTTTCCCGATCTTGTGCATTTATCCGTTCCTGCAGCGATATTTCGTAAAGGGGGTTATGATCGGTTCAGTTAAAGGTTAGGTCATTCTGACCGGAATTTGTCCAAAGCTTTACCAAGATCATTGATATCCATATTCCAGGAGGCGATTGGTTTGAAGAGGATTTGGTCGAAAGGCGTATCCGCATTGCTCGTGTCCATCATGGTTGGAGGCTTGCTGATCAGCTGCACGAATTCATCAGGGAACGGAGATAACGGAGAAGGGGCAGAAGGAGAGAAATCATACAAACTCAAAATACTTCACAATTGGAATGGTTCCAACGGCTCTGATGCCATGACACCCGTGGAGGAAGTAATCAAGGAGAAGACCGGCGTTACCCTCGAGTGGGAATATACGAAAGGCAGTGAGACGGAGAAGGTAAACCAAATCTTCGCCACGCAGGATTTGCCGGACATTTATACCGGGCCAGCCTGGGGCGGGGAATTGGATGGCATCATTAAGGCTGCCAAAGAGGGACAATTGGTGGATATATCGGACAAGCTGAAGGATTATCCGAACCTGTCCAAATCGATTGCGGAAGAAAATGTGCCGCCGGCATTATATGAGAAAGCGATTGATGCCTACAACGGCAAAAAATATTTGCTGCTGCAAAATCAGCCGGCCACGAACGAAGACGGCATGGATTGGCTTTATGGTTTCTATGTGCGCAAAGACATCGCCGAGAAAGTCGGCGTCGATCCGCAATCCGTTGTGACGAAGGACGATTTCTATAACTTCCTCAAAAAAATCAAGGATGCCAACCTGCAGGAGAATGGCCAGCCGGTTTTTCCGCTGGGCGGTTTCAGTAACGGCTGGGCCGTTGGCATCGGCAACACCATGTTTTATTCCGGAGCGAGTTACGTCGACAAAGGCGACGGCACGGTTGAACATAACTTCTTCACCAAGGGCTACGAAGAATACACGCTGTTTTATCGAAAGCTCGTTGAAGAGGGGCTGATGGATCCTGAAGCCTTCACCCAGACAGACCCGATTGCCAAGGAAAAAATCAATCAAGGCCGCATCGCCATCCTGGCCGCGCACTATCCGGCCATTTTGGATGCTTCCAAGGAGTATGTCTCCTCGCATCCGGGCAGCGACTACATTCCGCTCGGCCCGTTGGAGCGCGCTGACGTTGAGCCGGACAGGCCCGTCGATCTGGGAATTCAGGGAAATAATGTGACGGCCATCACGAAGAATTGCAAAGGCGCTTGTGTCGACGCAGCGCTGAAGTTCCTGGACTTCATGGCCTCGGACGAAGGGTTCATGCTGGCGAGATACGGCGTTCAGGGCGTTCACTGGGACATGAAAGACGGCAAGCCGGTTGCCAACCAGGAATGGTTTGACAAATTCAGCACGGACACCAACATGAAGCTGCGGAAGAATGAAGGCATCAGCATCGGTCTGGAATCGCTGACAGGGCTTGACCGCATCAATTCCGCTGCGGGAGGAGACATCTGGGCGGAACAAGAAAGGCTTGAAGCGATGGAGAATGCTCGCAAAATCCTTCGTCCGAACGGTATTCACGTAATTACCGCTTATAACCCGGGCGATGTTATTACGAAGGCGCCTGAATGGGAAATGCTGAAGCCTTCGATGGATCGAATGGGCGATGCCTGGAAGGAAGCGGTATTTGCCAAATCGGATGAAGCGGCGATGAGCATTATCAACGAACTGAGGGAACAGCTCCGCAAGACCGGATACGATAAGGCGATGCAGTTCACAAACGAAAATCTGAAGGGGAAAGAAGTCGTGACCGTTCAGATGCCGAACTGATATATCCATCATCAAGGGGGGCCGGTAATTGGAAAGGCTTCGCATGACTTTGGCAATCAAGGAAGCGAAGCCTTTTTCGCTCTCCCAGCTTTTGTTTCCAAATCGCAAGGAAATCCAGGCAGCTTGAAGAATAAAGAAGACATGAAGGAGTTGAAGTCAGATGACAACGAAATTCAGACCTCCATCCGTACCCCTGGTCACCGTAGATCCTTATTTCAGCGTGTGGTCCGCTACGGATCATCTCTACGATGATCATACCCGGCATTGGACGAACAAGATTCAGGGCATGACAGGACTAGCCATCATTGATGGCGCGCCAAGACGATTTATGGGAAAAGTTATCACGCAGGATCTGTCAGAACGACTTGAGCCTGAAGCGCTTGAGCAAACCGATCTAACGGTTGAGCCGGTAACTACCCGTTATACGTTTCAAGGGGAAGGTATTGAGCTTCAAGTTGAGTTCACCACGCCTTTATTATTGAATGATCTTGATCTGTTGTCCCGGCCTGTAACGTATGTGACAGTTCAGGTTCGTTCGGTGGATGGGCGCGAACATAATGTAAAGCTCTACTTCGATGTCACAGGCGAATGGTGCGTGCATACACCGGAACAGCAAGTGACCTGGGAGCATCGCGTTATCGATGGACAATTGAATATGATGTCGATGGGTACTGTCGAACAGCCGATCCTGCAGCTTGCCGGAGATGATACAAGAATCGATTGGGGATATATGGTCCTGGCTGTTCCCCGTACGGAACGTATCCAGACGGTGATTCATTCTGTGTCGAGCCGTGAGTTATATGTACAAACCGGTCAATTACCTCCGGAAGATGATCAGCAGAAGCCGCGGGCCGTATCCAATCATACCCCCGTTATGGCAGCCGAAATCGATCTGGGCCCAGTACGGGATGAATGGGTATCTGAGTATCTGATGCTTGCGTATGACGATATTCATGCCATCGAATATTTCAACCAGCCGCTGGATGCTTACTGGAAGCGAAACGAATTGACGTTCCATGACATGTTGTTACAGTCCGCCGCTCAATATGAAGACATCATGTTGCAATGTGAGAGCTTCAATCGCGAGCTGATGGCGGAGAGCCTTGCCGCAGGCGGTGAAAAATACCGGGATATCTTGGCTTTGACGTATCGACAGGCGGTAGCCGCGCATAAATTGGTAGCCGATGGAGCGGGGCATGTGTTGCTTTTTTCCAAGGAGAATTTCAGCAACGGATGCATCGCGACGGTCGATGTCAGTTATCCGTCGATTCCATTGTTCCTGAGATACAATCCTGAATTGGTCAAGGGGATGATGCGTCCGATTTATAAGTATGCCATGAGCCCTGATTGGCCGTTCGATTTTGCGCCTCATGACGTGGGAACGTACCCGAAAGCCAATGGTCAGGTGTATGGCGAGAACAAGCTGGAATACCAGATGCCGATCGAGGAATGCGGGAATATGCTCCTAATGGCTGCCGCGATATGCAAATATGAAGGAAATACGGATTTTGCCAGGGAGCACTGGGAACCCCTTACCACATGGGCAGGGTATTTGCTAAAGAATGGACTCGATCCGGACAATCAGCTGTGCACGGATGACTTCGCCGGACATTTGGCGCACAATGCCAATCTGTCCATCAAGGCGATCTTGGGCATTGCTGCATACTCCTACATGTGTGATCGGCTCGGTCTCCAGGGAGGTGCAGCTTATCTCGAAGCCGCACAGAATATGGCGAATGAGTGGATGTCCATGGCTGATGCAGGTGATCATTATAAGCTTACGTTCGACAGCGGCAACGATACCTGGAGCATGAAATACAATTTGGTGTGGGATCGCCTGCTGGAATTAAACCTGTTTCCAAAAGAAGTTGCTGCCCAAGAGCTGGAATATTATAAGTTGAGACAGAATCGTTACGGCCTTCCGCTGGATAGCCGCGATACGTATACAAAAGCGGATTGGCTGGTATGGTGTGCCTCCATGAGTGCCAAGCAATCCCAGTTTGAAGCCATGATTGCGCCCTTATGGGATTTCATGAACGAAACCTCTGCTCGCGTTCCGGTGACCGATTGGTATGACACGATTAGCGGCAAACAGATGAACTTCCAGAATCGCTCCGTTGTCGGTGGGTTTTTCATCCAGTTGCTTATGTCCCGGTCTGAAATTAATTCGTGATAAGATAGGTGATGCATGTTGAATAACGTTAATGTTCAGGAAGAAATAGCCCATATGGATCTAATGCAACTGAAGCAGCAATTCGAGAATCCGGATGCCACGTATCGCCCGCAGCCGTTCTGGTTCCTGAATCATGAACTCACGAAGCCGGAGCTGGAAAGCCAGATCCAATCGATGTATGAAGCGGGTGTCGGCGGTGTTGTTCTGCATGCGCGTCATGGGATGCAAACCTCTTACCTGTCGCCGGCATTTATGGAAGCGTTGGAGTTCTGTACCCTGGAGTGCAAGAAACGTAATATGGTCGTCTGGCTGTACGATGAGGACAATTGGCCAAGCGGAACGCTGGGCGGCAAACTGACGCGTCAGCATCCGGAATATCGCATGCGTTACTTAAGGGTTGAAGAGAAAAGATATACGCATGACGGACAGCAAGAAGGATTGAAGCTGGATTTTGCACGCTATGATCACAATGAGCTTATTGCCATCCTGGCTTATCGCGCTGCCCGGCAGGACGGGGAATGGCTGCTCTGTGATGAACCGGAGGATCTTACACATGCATGGGGTAGGGAATGGACGCCGACTTCGGAGGATCCTTATATCGTGCTGGCCTGCTGGTCCTGCGAGATCGCGGAAGGCATCACGTTTGCCCAAGGGTACTACTTGGATACGTTGAATCCGGAAGCCGTTCAGGCTTTCATCCGAATGTCCTATGATCCGTTTCAGTCCTTGCAGGAATACTTTGGCGCAACGATTCAGGGCGTTTTCACCGACGAACCCGGGCTAATGATCCACGATGGTTTCTTTGGGGTGGAAGCGATCCGGACGGCGGTTCACGATGTAGCCGCTACCCTGCCGGGCATGGTCTTCGCTTGGACAGAAGGGATGGCAGAGCGGTATCAGCAAGAGAACGGCTATGATCTCATCCCGCGGTTAGGCGCTTTGTTATATAACATGGCTGATGGCAGACGATCAACGAAGCAGCAATATTATGATACGATAACACGCTGGTATGTTGAGGGCTATCATCTTGCGATTCGTACATGGTGTGAAGGGCATGGACTGCTCTACATCGGTCATACGCTTGAAGAGCCGGTCTGGGGACAGGCTAGATCGCAAGGCAATCAGACCCGGGTGCTGCAGCAGTTTCACTACGCTGGCGTGGATTATTTAACGCCCGGAATCGGCACGAAGGAGAATCCGCATCGGATCGTTTCGGTGAAGACGGCAGCTTCTGTCGCTCAGCTGAACAGCAAGGAACGGGTGATCTGCGAATCGTTTGGTGCAAGCGGTCATGGCTATTCCATGCGAGAGCGGCGACTGGATGCAAATTTCATGGCATTCCTGGGCGTTAACCTCTTCATCCCGCATGCGTTCTATTACTCGTTTGCCGGGTATCGGAAAACCGATTTCCCGCCGACGGAATTCAAGCATGCGCCTCATTGGCCGCATTATCGTGCTTTTGCCGACTATCTCGGTCGACTGAGTCTGCTTGGCGCGAGCGGTAAACGTACACCGGAGGTTCTTCTGCTGTCACCTATACATACGGTATACGAAAATATGTTCGTATCCGGTCAATCGAATATGCATCCCGCTTCCGATGCTCTATTCTCGCTCCTGTCGGATCGGATGCTTCGCAGATCCATTGATTACGACTATGTAGACGAATCTCAGCTTCGCGAAGCCACCCTGATTGATGGAGAAGGGGTGCGATTTAACGAGAGTGGGAACATATATTCGGTTATGATTATGCCGGAGATTGAGGTCATGTCGAAGGACATTGCCGCACAGCTCGTTTCTTATGTGAAGCAAGGCGGTACTCTCGTTGCTGTAGGAGCAATCCCGCAGCATAGCGAGTCCTTGCATCATGATCCGGAACTGGCGAAGCATGTGCATGCGCTATTTGGTTCGACTCCGCAGCATAATGAATTACGATCCATCGGCAAGGGATATACGCTGTTTTATTCCCTGGAGAACTTGCCACTTCCTGATCCGATTGATTCGTTGTGTGAACGAGTAAGCGGGTTATTAAGGAAAACTTCTGTTTTGCGATGGAAGTTGACCGAAGGACAACATGAGGATTTGATTAGCCTAGAACGTGTGTTCGGGAATCAGGTATATGTGTGGCTGATGAACTGGTCGGAGAAGCCTGTTTCCATGAAGCTTGATGCAAGAGAGGCGAAGCACCGAATCGAAGAATGGGACTTGGAAAGCGGGAAAATACGCCGGTTAGCCAGCGATTCCGTTCTAACCTATGCACCTGGAGAGCTGCGAGTGCTCTCGGTTGTACCTGAGGAGAGCCCAATCGGTTCAACAGAACAAATGTTCGATACGGATCGGGATGCCGAGGATGTAATCCTTCTTGATAATCGATGGCGTTTCCAGACACTCGAACCTAATGTTTTATTACTGGACCAATGGCAGCTCACGCTGAATGATCGAAAGTCCAGGATGAACGCTACGATGCCTGGGCAAGTGAACACGTATCGTACAACGTTTACCATCACGCAGGAATTGACCGAACGATTGCAATCACCGAGCGGAAGGGGGCTTCCGGATCAATCCAATATCAACCCATCACCGAAGATCGAGTTCATTCTGGACGATGTGGAGCAGAAAATCCCTTCCCATATCGGCTTCCTGCAGCGCAGGCGCAACCTTGAAATCTTTGTGAATGGCGTAAGACAGAATGCGCTGCAGCCCTCTACTTGGCAGGATCAACACTATGCTAGCGTGGATATCACCCCGCATTTGTTAGCAGGCGAGAACGAACTTGAGATTCTGACGGTTTCATTGCTGGAGCCGATGCCGGCGATTTCATTCCCTGCATTTTTGATCGGACCCTTTGTTATAGAAGATCGGATGAGGCTAAACGCGAGTCCGGAACATATGTTTGGTTGTTGGGCTTCTGCCGGCTATCCTTATTATGCGGGAGCGGGAGAATACTCGCAGCAAGTGGATCTGACTCAAGTTAGCTTGGCTCCAGATGAGGAATTATGGCTGGAAGCTGAAGATATTAGGGAGACGGCTTCTTTATATGTGAATGATATGGAGGTAGGGATTCGACTGTGGCCGCCGTATCACTGGAACATCACGCCATATGTTGAGCAGGGGAGCAATCACATTAGCATCCGGGCAGCCAATACGCTGGAGAACTTATATGGAAAGTCTGCATTGCCTTCCGGGGTAAATGGACGGGTGAAGCTGGTGCGTCGAACTTTGTCTAAAAGATTGTAATCTCAAATTGATATCTTTGAAAATGACGACAGCCGAGTTCAGGTCGTAGTCATTCTCTTAAATGGTTTACATAATGTTTAATATGTAACCTAAAAGATGTAAAAATTTCGTATTCCGAGTTTCAAGGGTGATATTTTTTTAACAGAGTCATATTGAATTGGGAGCTTCATTCTTACACAATCAACGATTTACGATAACATTCTCTTCATCATGAAGGCTTACACTTAAGAAGTTTAACGAACGATATCAATTTGGAGGTGCCATGAAATGCAGCTAAAGAAGAAAACCATCATGGTTTTGGCGCTCAGCTTGTCCATTCTTTCGCAAGGCATGATTGTTCATGCCAAGGAAGATGGGGCTAGGATTAGTCCGGAAGGAAACGGCAAATGGATGACGGGAGAGTATCACGCGCATACATATCAATCCGATGATGCCAGTCAATCCCTGCAGGAATTGCTGGACAACGGATTCCAGAAGTATGGCTTGGATTGGATCGCGGTCTCCGACCATCTTAGAGTTTCTAAACGGGACGACGAGGGAAATCCTCTTGCCGGCGGATCTATTCCGTTCTCCAAGGGAATGGCTCAATACCAGATTCCCAAGATCCAGCAGCTTCAGGAAGCAGGGAAATACAAGAACAAGATTATCTTCGCAGGCTTTGAGTGGGACATGCCTACCTATGAACATGTGGGAATCGGTATTATATCAGGTACATTCGGTTCAGAATCGAGCCTCAAGGCAGCCCGTCAGTTCGAATATCTGTTCACTGATCGCGATGAAGTGATGTTCAATCCCAAAGACGTAGCCGATTGGAATAAACAAGACAACCGGGCCTATACGACTCCTGAAGATGCCCGAGCAGCGCTGGCATGGCTTCAGAAAAACTATGGAAAAAGCAGTTATGCATTGCTCAACCACCCTTCCAGAAAAACCGTGTACACGATCGCGGATATCCGGGATTTCAACAATATTGCGCCAAATGTCGTATTCGGAATGGAAGGCATGCCGGGGAATCAGATGGAACCGGATCGCGGCGGACTAAACTTAACCACGCCGGAAAACAGAACCTACGGCGGCGCTGATTTCATGATTGCCAAGGTTGGCGGCTTATGGGATGCGCTGCTTGGCGAAGGACGCGAATTTTGGAACTTTGCGAACTCGGATTCTCATTTTGAAATTAGTGAAAACCGTTTGTACTCCAGTGGCTATTGGCCCGGGCAATACGCTAAAAATTACACTTGGGTGAATGGGAACGATATGCAAAGCGTACTTGACGGAATGCGTTCGGGTAAATCGTTCTCCGTCCACGGCGATTTAATTAACGCACTGGATTATCGCGTTCGTCACGGGAACAAGCAGGCCGAGATGGGGAGTACCCTGCAAGTGAAGAGAGGGAACCCCATCGAAATTACAATCCGATTCAAAAGCCCGAGCAAAAATAACAACGGTGATCCTGTAGCCGTAGATCATGTGGATTTGATCTCAGGCGACGTAACAGGTAAAGCGCAACCAGGTACGGCGGCTTACAGCAAGAGCACCAACGATTCGACTAAAGTGGTTAAACGGTTTACGAGCAAGGATTGGAAAACCGATCAGAATGGATACAACGTCATCACTTATCGGACGACGGCAACGAAGGATCAATATTTCCGATTAAGAGGGACTAATCTTGGTGTGAATGTTGCTGGAGAAACCAGCAATGGCGACCCACTCATAGATCCAAAAACGGACATCGAAGACAATGAGCAGCGGTTTGCCGAAATTAATAAACGGAACTACAGCGACCTGTGGTTTTATTCTAATCCGATCTTTGTCAGCGTTGACGATAAGCCGGTTAAAGGCCATAACAAACAGAGAAAGCATCAGTAGGATGCGACTCGCACTCGATTTATTTAGAAGACTGCCGATGGTTCGGTAGTCTTTTTGTTTTTTTACACGGTGTATAATAATGCATGCATGGATTATAGCTGATGAGACGTTGGTTGTATTTTGTTGCATATCCTATCATTTTATTGTGCAAATTTAACGAAGGGTATAGGCTGTTAAGGAGAGGAGAGATGATATGTTTACGATCGGTGAAATATCCAAGCTTTTTCAGATCGATATCCGCACCCTCCGGTATTACGACGATATTGATTTATTTAAACCGGCAACCGTTATTTCATACCACGCTCACGGAATGAACCATTGTTTACCTTGGTGCATAAGTTCTGTGACAATTTCAATAATATAGGAGAACCGACAGCAACTTAGAATTGGACTAGGGTGGATAGAGAGAAGGAGGCTTCATCGTTATGAATATAGCTGAACATCAATTGCTGGTTGCAGCGCTAGGCGGCGTGAACGAAATTGGTAAGAACATGTATTTTATTCAGTACGATCAAGATATAGTGGTCATTGATTGCGGCTCCAAATTCCCAGACGAAAACCTGCCCGGCATCGATTTAATTGTGCCTGACTTCACTTATTTGCTGGACCATGCGGATAAAGTCAGAGCTCTTATTGTCACTCACGGACATGAGGACCATATCGGAGGGATACCTTATTTGCTGAAGCAGCTCCCGATCCCTGTGTATGGGACGAAGCTCACGATTGAGCTGATTAAAATCAAGCTGAAGGAGCATCGCATTCTGCGTGATTCCGAGCTCCACACGATCGATGCAAATTCCACCATTGAAGCGGGCGCCATCCATGCCTCTTTTTTTTCGACCAGCCACAGTATTCCGGACTGCGTGGGTATCGTCTTTCAGACACCCGAAGGCAATGTTGTTCACACGGGGGATTTTAAATTTGACATGTCTCCTGTGAAAGGACCATATCCGGATCTGCATCGAATGGCTGATATCGGCAAGCAAGGGGTAAAGGTGTTATTGTCCGAAAGCACAAACGCCGAGAGACCGGGATTTACGCCTTCGGAACGTCTCGTTGGCGGACATATCCTGGAAGCATTCGCACAGGCAAAACAGCAGGTATTCATCTCTACGTTTGCGTCGAACGTGAACCGTGTTCAGCAGATCATCGATGCCGCCGCTGAAACAGGGCGAAAGCTCATTCTGCTCGGCCGCAGCATGGTTAATGTCGTCACCGTATCCAAGGAGCATGGCTACTTAAATATCCCCGATGACTTACTGATTGATGCAGGCGACAGCGAGCGTTATCCACCGGACAAAATTGCCGTGCTATGCACGGGGAGTCAAGGGGAGCCAATGGCAGCTTTATCACGATTAGCCAACTCCAAGCATCCCCATATCGAGATTTTGCCCGGCGATACCGTCATCATTGCTGCAGGGGCCATACCGGGAAATGAGAGGAACCTTGCTCATGTGATCGATAATTTGTATGTGCTGGGTGCCCAGGTCATCTATGGGTCCGGTTCAGCATCAGGGATGCACGTATCCGGGCACGGCAGCCAAGAAGAGTTGAAATTAATGCTCACCTTGATGAAACCGGATTATTTAATTCCTGTTCATGGTGAATTCCGAATGCTGTATCAGCATCGTCAGCTGGCGGAATCCGTGGGGATCCCTAATGAAAATGTGTTCATCATTCAGAATGGCGACACGATACAAATCCAACAGGGAATGGCCTCCTTAGGTCCAAAAATCCCTTCAGGCAACAGCCTGGTGGACGGATTGATGATCGGGAACGTAGGCAACATCGTTTTGCGGGACCGTAGACAGCTGTCCTCGGACGGGATGCTTATTATCGTAACCACGCTCAGTAAAACGGAAAAGCAGATGGTGGCGAAGCCTGAGCTCATATCCAGAGGTTTCATTTTTGTGAAAGATTCGGAGGAATTCATGGGGCAAATCCACGATATCGTCATGTCTTCCATGAAGGATTTAACGGAAACCGGGTCCACCCAATGGAATCTGATCAAGCAGACCTTGAAAGATCATGTCGGGAAATTCATATACAGCGAGACAAAGAGAAGGCCGATGATTCTGCCCATCATTATCGAAGTATAAGCCTTTTGAATTATAAAAAAGCACAGCCTGAAATAGGCTGTGCTTTTTTCAGTGAGATTCGAAACATGGTCGATGTAGGCATACACCCGGATGCGGGCCGCTGCATACACTGCCGATAAGGAATCGCTGACGGTGTTGTTCTTCCATTCACGTCTGTGAAAAAAAGAATAACACATAATCCGGATTCGTCCACATAACCATTTACAGAATGGACATGAACGTCTTGTCCGATTACCGGAATGGATCCGGTTATTAACGAAAGGAGGAGGATTGGTTTGTCATCCACCCCAGAAGGGAAATGGACAGCAGAGCATGGAAAATGGGCTAAACGAAAGTTCAGATTTACGCGCAATGACTGGATGGGCTATCTATTCAGCGCCCCTCTGATTATCGGAGTCATCGTGTTTGCCATTTATCCTATGTTCGCCGCACTGTTTATGAGTTTTCATCAGACATCCGGTCTCAATTTATCCGGCACCTGGGTGGGCCTGAGCAACTACCAATACGCATTAGAAGATTCCTTATTTTGGCAAGCGCTTTCAAATACGTTTGTCATGGGGATATGGTCAGTACTGCTTGGAATCGCACTATCATTTGTTTTAGCGAGCTTAATTAATAATCTGAAATGGCATCTGGGACGTAATTTTTTCAAAGCGGTATATTTTCTGCCCAATGTCGTATCAGGCGTTGCTACAAGCTTGCTGTTCTCCTTCTTGTTTTTTCCGTCCAAGGAAGGGCTGATCAACTTTGTGATTGGATTGTTTGGCCTTGATCCTGTCGGCTGGTTCACGAACCCGGAAGTCGCTCGTTACAGTATCGTGCTCATGAGCTTGTGGGGTGCGCTTGGGTACAACACGATTATTTTTCTGGCTGGTTTGCAGAGCGTTCCACGGGATCTTTATGAAGCTGCAGAAGTGGATGGGGCCGGCACCTACCGGAAATGGTGGTACATTACGATTCCATACTTGCGTCCAATCTTTGTGTTCATGCTCATCATGGGAACCATCGGCGGAATGAAACGGTTTACGGATGTATGGTTAATCGGCGGAACCGCTGGTAATCCGGGAGGAAGCTTGATGACCGTGGTGCTGTATATTTACCGAAATGCGTTTCTCTCTTCGCAGATGGGGCTGGCTACGGCCGTATCCTATCTGTTATTCGTCATCATACTCATCCTAACCGTGTTCCTCATGCTGCTCAACCGCCGCAAAGACAGTTTGGACTAATGCCATTATCCATGATTCGGGTCCGTAGGGGAACCTTATTCCAGAAGACAGGAGGGTAACTATGAGCAGTTCTGCCTTGCCCAAAGAGCCTGTGCGCCGTAAACGAATTACACTTCAACAGCTGATCCTAACACTGGTTCTGTTGGTAGGTTCATTCATCATGATTGTGCCATTCTTATGGATGCTGGTAACGAGCTTCGATTGGGCTGCACGATTAAATATTTCATTCCCACCGAAAATATGGCCGGAGGAGCCATCGATTCGAACATATGAAGCCGCCTTCACCAACATCAATATGTTCCGATATATCGGCAACTCTACGCTTGTAAGTGCAGGGGTCATCATCATCAGCTCGTTGTCCGCACTATTATCCGGTTATGCCTTATCCAAGCTTCGCTTTAAAGGAGCAAACTTCGTCCTGCTGCTAGCGCTAAGCACGATGATGATTCCGTTCGAAATGACGATGATTCCGCAGTATTTGCTGTTCAGCAAACTCGGACTGGTTGACAACTATCTGGCTTTTTATTTGCCGGCCATGAACTATGCGTTCGGTACCTTTTTAGCCAAAGCCTTCTTCGATCAATTGCCCAGCAGTCTAAGGGAGGCGGCCGTTCTGGATGGCGCCAAGGAAATCACCGTATTCAGCCGGGTTTATCTGCCGCTGTGTACGCCCATTATCGCCACCATGGTCATTCTGCTGTTCTTAGGCGTATGGAACGATATGCTGTGGCCGCTGCTCATCCTGAAATCGGCCGCCAAGTACACCATCCAGATTGGATTGGCCATGTTTACGTATAACAACGGTATTAACCAACAGCCATCCATTATTATGGCGGCCACGACTACGAGCCTCATTCCGGTTATCGTCGTTTATATGTTCCTGCAGCGTTATATTATCGAGAGCATTGCGCTATCTGGTATCAAGCAATAATTCAGAATAAAGCTAAATTTATGCGGGGGTGTTGATGTGATGAAAAAAGCTGTGCTGCTTATCCTGTCATTCGTGCTGGCGTTTACATTGGCCGCTTGTTCAGGCAGTTCGGGTAAAGATGTAACAGGCGGCGTTACAATTGAAAAAGTATCGGATATGAAAGGAACGGTTCGCGTTGCGCTGGCAGGCTGGCAGCTGGATAACGGAATCGATGCGCTGACAGGCAACCCGACCATCGGACTCAACGAATATTTGGATAAAACGTTCAAAAAAATGTATCCGAACATCAAGCTGGAGGTTTATCAAATTCCTTGGGAGAACGTAAAAGCTAAACAAACGGCCATGCTGCTCTCCGGCGATGCGGATGTCTTGTATACCGGCGGAGCTTTTGCATCGCAATGGTACCAGGAAGGGCTTCTGCGTGATCTGGACGACTTGATCGAAAAGGATACTTCGTTTGACCCGAGCATTTATCTGGAAGGCATTATGAACAACTCCTACAGCACCAAGTCGCCAGATGGAAGCAAGCAGTTTGGGATTCCTGCCGTTCTTGGCCGCCGGATGACAATATATGATAAGAAGTTGTTTGAAGACTGGGGTGTTGAAACACTCTCGGCACAGCCAGGACCGGATGAAATTCTGGAGAAAGCCAAGCAAATGACCGGCAAAAACCCGAAAACCGGTGAGGACAATTATGGTCTGTATTGGAGCGGCAATTCATTAAATGGATCCACCTTTGTTGCATTAACCCTTGCTTATGGCGCCAAAGGAGCGGAGGGATCGCTGAAAGATATCAAGAACATTAAATGGCACTTGAATTCACCAGAGATGGTCAAAGTGCTGGAATGGCTGAAAGAAGCCGCCCAACTGCCGCCAGCAGGTTTCGTGAATGCCCAGGGAGCCGAGAATTTCGGACTGGAGAAGAACAATATCGCCATTGCCCTTGATTCCACCGGCGGCTCTACGATGAGTGAATACCGGTCGAAGCAGAACAAGGAGCTGCTGGACCGTTTTGAGCCTGTGCTGAACATGGGGCCTAAAGGCGAAGGCTGGGTTGCGGTTGACCCGTTCATCATGGCGAAGAATGCGAAAGATGTGGATGCATCATGGGAAGTGTTAAAGTTTTTGACCAGCTACATGACGCAAAAATATATGTATGAAAACTTCTCCAGTACTCCGACACTTAAAAACGCTGATTTCGTAACGCCCGAAGACAAGTTTGTGAAGAAAGCACTCGAAATCGCAGATGTTGGCCACTCTGAGCTCATGGATGAAGCCAATCCGTTCTACATGAGCGATATCGCTCCAGCCATTAACGGATTTATAAGCCAGGCTGCATCCGGAAATGCACCGGATATTCAGAAGTTTCTGGATGATCTGCAGGCTCGTGCTGAGAAATGGTCGGCAAATCTGAAGTAAAGCAGGAGGGGACTGCACCAGGTGCGCATTGGCGTGGTTAGAACGTAAAGTTCATGGAAACGGGGTATTCCGCCGCATGAAAAGACTATAGAAAACCTTAGGTAATCCTATCCCTGCAGAGACGGGCCTAATCATGATGATTATATGAGTCAAACAACACAATATATTCCAATATTATGTAAAACGTGCATGATCTCGATGATGCGCAGACAAAAAACCGACCTATATGGCCGGTTTTTTTGTGATATTTCGTATGTAGATCATTCCGGATATGGCGATCATGGAGTTCACAGTAAATAAAATAGATAATGAAATCACTAATGAAAATACAATAAATGGTAAATGATAAGCGTATAGAAGGGAGGCACCGTGAAAAATAACAAGGATAACAATGTTCAGGAAGTGCTAGTGATGATTAGTGATGATTATGAGTTCCAGGATAAAATGATTATGGATTGAAGTTTGGAATAATAAATAAACATTAAATTCACAGAAATGATCAATAATAAACAAATCAAAAAAATCTAGACGGTGTAGCGATAAACTTATTGGTAAATGATCCGGATGATCACTGAAAGATGATCGATATTTATGATGATTGATTAAAGCTATGATTCAAAAGCAATTCAAAGACTTAAATGAATGAACTGAAAATTGATGTTAAGAATTAAAACAAACCGAATAACCTAGTGTTGTGATTAAAACGAAAGAGAACGATGACATAATTGGGTAAATGTAATAATTGTTAGAATAAGCAATAAATCGGAAAAATCAGTTAGAAAACCATCTAAGGCGTTTTTACTTAGCATCTATTTCACAAAACTCGTATTTTGTACATATGTCAAAGGATTGCACTACACTATCCTGCCCGTTAGTTTAATAAAAGGGCGTATGCTTAACGGGCTACCGATCACCCCCACCACTTTCCCTACACATTATCCGTTGCTCAAATTCAATTATTTTATCTTCACAGTGTTTTGTAGCAGCATGATGATTAGTTTTTTTTCTGTCTTGCTTTAGCCACTCTCGGTAATTGTTTCTCAAAAATGGATAATACATTTGAAATCAAATGTTCGCTCGGACTTTTGTTGTCTTTTAAAAGTGCATATATAAGGTTCAAGAAAGTCTTTGCATCTTTCTCTGTTAAACTTTTGATTGATTCCATGGTGCTATCATTTGGAAAATTTTCTTCCTTCGTCTCCATAATCATTCCTCCATCTTTAAATATCATTTATTCTTCCGTTACAAAATATTAATGCGTTGTTTCCAAGCTAGCTCCCTTGATTAAAACGTTTCCAGTGGTTGGAAAGTTGTTTTATTGTTTCCCGTTAGTTTAATCACCTATTGTTAGCTGCTCTTCGTAGCCCTTCTTCATAGAGAGCTTTATTTGCTTCGACCCAAGCAATTTTTAATGCCTCTTCTGGTTTGAACAGCCCTCTTCCGTTTGTTTCATAAGTATTTTGAAAATCATCAAGCCTTATGATTCTTGCAGAATAAAAGACCATATAGCTCTCTGGATATGGATACTTATAATTCTCTGGCTTGTTATATAGTCTTATCAATTCATATCCGAGAACGTGAGGAGATTCAATCAAAGCACCTGTTTCTTCATAAAGTTCCCTTTTCATTGCCTCAATTGGCGTTTCCCCAGGTTCAATATGCCCTCCAGGTATATCCCATCCTCTTTCATTCAAATTAGTTAATAACAATGCGTCTTCTTGAAATGCAAGTACAAACGAGCACGTTATTAATTCTTGACGAGGAATAACTTCAGACAATACTAATTGTGTTACGTTAGGCAACGGGAGCCCTCTAACGTTTTTTTCTTCTCTGATAATTTTCATTTCAAAATTTCACCTCTTCAATACATTGGAATTAAAAGCAATACTTTAGAGTCACAAAATTTCTAAAAAACTGCCCGTTAGCTTAATCAAGGCAGCTGATCAATCTGCCGACTGCCTTCGTGTCTTTGTTAAACTAACGTTTCGCAATAAGCTTAATTCAGTTAGAGTCTTTTGGCGTTATTAAATCTATGTATCCCATATCCTGTGAAGTCGGAAGCTAATATTGCTTCCTTAAGCGGATATAAATTTGATGTGATTCTTAATTCAATTCCTTTTTGGATTAATCTCTCCAACAAATTCTCATATTTTTCAACTGATTTGGGTTTCACTACTTGGCGAGAAATGTAGTAGCCAGCTGTTTTATCAAAAAGCTCATAACCCTCATCGTCAAAACGATATCGAAATATGCTTTGCTTTGATATCCTCGTATACCAGTCACTTTCTACTGTAACTATGGTATTGGCAATTGAATTATTAAAGAAGAGTTGTATATGTTGGTCCGTTGTCGCCTCATCTTTCCTACACACAATTCGGGGACAACCCCTAGGGAAATAGTACGTATACTCGTGCTCTTCATCAAGTGCCCAAACTACCGCAGGAAAATCCGGACGATTTTGCTTCTCTTTTGGTACAAATATATTGATACTATCGTCTTCACTGAAGTGAAAAAGCGTGTGCGCCCCCCTCATCCCATTTATTGTTATATTCCATAAAAATATTGAATTATCCTGCCCGTTAGCTGAATAGGCTCCCGATAATGCCGGGAGCTTCTTTTCGTGTGCTGTTAAACTAAAGTCTCCGTTAATTCAATAAACAAATACTTTATTCAGAAAAGGTAACAATATAATTAATTTATTAGATGAAGTCGTTAAGAGGTGTATTGAAAAATGAAAAGGATCCTAATCACTTTTATGCTATCCCTTGTTTGTATTAATAGTTTTCAAACAACAACCTTTTCTTCAGACAAACCAACTCATGACTCTGAAGAGCTTAGGTTACAGGATATGCTTATGAACTTACTTTCTCCTTTTATTGAGAAAGATTTGCATAACTATTATTATCCGAAGATTTTTAGTGATTTCTCACCTGTTATCGCTCCATGGAAAATTGAAGTGATTGAAACAAGAAGAGTAAATGATTTCCGTGGATTTATATTGGAAATTACATTTGAAATCGAACCTACCGATCGTGGACACTGGATCCCAATAGGGAAGGACCGAATGACCTATGAAATTTCTTCTGGACCTAGGGTTAAATTGATTAATCATACTCACCTAGCTACATATAAATATCCTCCAGAATAATTACAAAATTATATTTAGCGTATTATATTATTCTGCCCGTTAGCTTAACAAGACAGCTGATCGCTCTGACCAGCTGCCTTCTCATTATTCAACTTTCGTTCTCCGTTAGTTGATCCAGTACCTTATCAGGCATCGATAAAAATATAGTTTGTTCACCATGAACATTCAATATCATGATATACACTCGAAGATATTTCAATCTAAATTACGAGAGAAAGAACAAAATTCAAACCATAAAAAATCCGCGTAAAACGCGGACTTAAATGGATATGTATGATCTTTCCTCTAACAAAAATACTATGCAAGTGGCAATAAACTTTCCTATCTATTATTGAGCCCGCTATCGTCCTTAGTCGTGCGATTGTAGACGACGGTTTCTTTGGTGCCGTCCGCGTATTCCAGGTCAACTTCGTCGATACGTATTGAATCCAAAGCACCTTGATACGTGAAGAGCTCAAACACACCGAGTTCTAACCCCGGTATGACCGGACCGACATATTGAAGATTGAATGAGTTCTTTCCGGAGTGCTCGTCATACGAAGGGTCTCCTACGGGATTAAATGTGCTGACCTTCACGGTATAGTAGTTGATCGTTTTGCCGGTCAAATTATCGACGAGCCACGTCAGCGTGATACCGTTCGCTGAATTGACACTGTATCTGAACTCTCTTGGGTCGCTGAAACGATTCTCCGCTGTCACTCGGGTAGCTTCGGGTTCGTCGTTGGCCGTTTCGTTACCTCCTTGATTCTGAGCCGTGGAAATCGTTGCGCCTTTTTCGCCATCTCCGTTGGAAGGTTCGTTTTCGGCATCCACTGTTTGCCCAGCTTTAACTATAGTTGGTTCACTCCGACTATAACCCAAGTCTTCCGAGAAATACACACCGCAGCTGAACGCGATGATAATAGATATTAGAAAAGATAAAAAGATATTCAATTTTTTAGCCATGCTGATGTCCTCGCCTTTTCCGTTATTTGTTTTATAATAACAGATCTAGGTCCAATAGGACAGACAGAAAGTAGTAATATCGAACTATGATTATATAGTAAGACCTAACTCGCAACTCCTTGTCCCTACTTCTTACATGCATTCTTTATTATGAATTCCTGCGAATCGTGAATCTTCCTCTTCCATATCTCCATAATTAGAATCTGATGTTATCAAAATCCATATCGAGATCCTTTCACGATAAACTGCCCGTTACTTCAATAAGAAAAGAGGAGCCACATCGCTGCAAGCTCCTCTGCTATCGTATCCCGTTTGTTTAAGGCGCCTCATCGACTTCAAACTTTCACCTTAGAATGAGTCAACCGAGTTTGATCGTTCCACTGTCTCGCCTAGTATGTCGTTTCCCGCTTCATTCTCATGAGCCTCACGACAAAAATAGCGGCAATTGGTAGCTAACGTGCCCATCGCCATGCGACTACCGTCCTCTTCTTCGAACAAGGACGATCACCATCTTGTGGCATGGGCTGGCGTCAGTCCAGGCAATCACCAGAGCGCCGGTAAAAAAAGGACAAGGGCCAGATCCGGAAACAACCACTTGAAGGCCGTGTTGTGTGAATGTGCGTGGGCTGCTTCCATGACCCGCAATACCAGACTTTCCGCAAGGTACTGGAACTGGGTGAAGCGTCTTGGCAAGAAAAAGGCGCTGGTCGCTTTAGGTCATACCCTACTGCGAATCGTCTACCACATGCTCGCAACCAAAACCCCTTATAAAGAACTTGGTGCTGACTATCTGGAACATTTCCGGCAAGAACGTGAGAAGCGACGCGAAGCAGAAGTCATTCGCCAGCTTGAAGCCAAAGGCTTTACAGTCTCTCGACCAGCCTAATCCCTCACCTCCAGCCCAAGGTCTGCCCCGCGGCAGCCCTGCTTCGTCGTGCCTGCAGAGCATTCGGGCAAAGACTCATTTTCATAAAAAAAAACGCCCCAAAGCAAAATGCTCTGGGACGATATTAATCGCGGTGCCACCCAGGTTGCTGTATTTTCACACAGCCACCTTAATTGACTATAACGGGTCAAACCGATGGGTATTAGCCATACTCTGGAACTGGCATTTTCAATCAGTACTCTAGGGTTTTCTCAGTCATGAAACCCTTTCCTGTGAAGAGTTTAATGATTTACTTTTGTTCCATCATTGATTTACGGATATTGGTTAAATATTACTCTTTCCCGTCACCTTAGTCAACAACTTGCTCAAGAAAACTGCCCGTTAGTTGAACAAAAGCAGCCGATCCCGTTGATCGGCTCCCTTCTTGTTCTTATTGAACTATCGTCTCCCGTTAGTTGAACGACTGAAATCGGATCTCGTACCTTATCTGACATCGATAAAAATATAGTTTGTTCACCATGAACATTCAATATCATGATATACACTCGAAGATTGAACTAACGTCATTAGCTACTAATAAATGAGCTGATTCCTTGACATTTGATTAAGGTAGCATAAATTGACTGTCCAGCATTATTGTGGAATCATGAAGTAGGGTGATGAAGATGAGGAGATTAGTAGGTATAGAAAATGGAGATTGCTCAACTGGTAATAGAGGAGGTAAGCGAAAAGGAGCAGGTCGCAAGCCTATAGGCACAACTCGGAAAATCTCATTAACCTTACCGCAGGAATGTTGGGAGGAAATCGACCGCTACTGTCACAGAGGGGATTATTCCGTTTCCGAAGTACTAAGATCCATTGTAGAAGATAACCTTCATAGTGCCGATTTTTTATGATGAAGTAAGTGTTGGAGGTTCATGTTATGATAGAAGGCAAATTAAACGTAGATGATGGACGGCTTTATTATGCAGTTTCCGGGAAAGGTGACGCTGTTGTTCTGATACATGGAAATTTTAACGATCATCAAATTTGGAATGAACAAATCGACTCTTTTTCCGCACATTACAAATTGATTCGATATGATTTAAGGGGATACGGTCTTTCCAGTACACCCACCTCCTCCTTCTCCAATGTAGATGATTTAAAAGCACTGATTGATACCTTGAAACTTCATAATGTAACTTTAGTAGGTTCCTCCATGGGTGGCGGCATTGCTATAGACTTTGCTCTTGCTTATCCGCATCTAGTCAAAGCTCTTATCCTAGTGGCACCTTCGATTAACGGTAATTCTTATCCTATGAATATGATGTGGCAAGGAACAAAAAATTATATCAATCTCCGTTTGAAAGGACGCAAGAAAGCCATAGAGTCATTCATAACGAATCGTTTCTGGGAGTACTTCTTCCCTTCCCAAAGGAAAGGAGCAGCTCGAACGAAGGTGATCCATAATATTAAGAACTCGAACAACTTCTGCAGATTTACTCCGAGCCTCTCAGTTGCTGTTAAACCAGTTGCTTATATTAGGTTACACGAGATCATTATACCGACTCTCATTATAATTTCTGATCAAGACCATCCATTTAACAAACAGGCTGCGGAAACTTTACATAAAAGAATAGAACGATCATCTAAATTTACATAAAAGAATAGAACGATCATCTAAAGTAACCATGCAAGACTGTGGCCACCTCCCCTTTGTCGAGGCACCTCAAGAATTCAATCAAGTAGTTCTTGATTTCCTGTCGCAAAGGATTGAATCATTTTGATTCTACTGGAACTTTCAAAAAACAAGTCTAGATCATGATTATCCCAGAACGTTCTGTTATTCAACTCCCCTGCCCGTTAGCTAAATTAGATAACTTTTGAATTATAATTAGATATATATAAGGGACATTGCTACCCTGTCGATGGCAGGAAGCATGTCCTTTTTTTACATCAAGCTCCGCAAGTTTAGGTTACAGCTCTCGGGTCATAAAGGTACTATAAGGATCGAGCGTATAGTCCGCAAATGGCCCACACTCCTCAAACCCGAAGGCCGCGTACAGCTGTCTGGCCGGCTCGAACGACGCCATCGAGCCTGTCTCCAGGCTCAGCCGCCGGTATCCCCGCCGCCGGGCCTCCTCAATCATGTGGGCCTGTGGGCCAAGATGGATCGGGCCACGCCGTCAGCCAGTCCATGAACCGCCTGCTTCACTTCGGGTTCGCCCGCCTGCTCCTTTACCCAGAGCAGCGCGCCTTGCAAGTCCCCTTGCCTCACGTAATGCTATGCTTCCAGGATCACGAGCTCCCGCTTGTCCGCCAGAAACGTCAGCTCCGACCGATGGCCCCTGCCCTGCCCGGCCGCATACCGGACCAGGCCGGCGTCCGTCATTTTGCGCAGGATCAGCCTGGCGTTACGGGGCGTGCAGTACAGGGCCTCGGCCAGCCCGTCGATCGTCACCCGGAACGGCTCCCCTTCTTTTTCGACGGAATAAGTGCTTCGCAGCCTAAGATAATCCTCTGCCAATCTCACCGGACATGGCTCCTTTTGCTTAAAAAATGGTATGAATCCAACATACAAATTTTGATGGCGCATTTCAATCCCAGCGGTCGGGCTTTTCTGTAGGGAGCAAAAAGGCAGCCTTTGGGCCCGTTTCAGCCTTCAGACTGCCTGTCCGTATATTTTGTGGTTGTACGCTAGCTACTTCAGCAGTTCAACCGCCTGCGTATCTAGATTCGGCATCCATATCTGTTTCACCTTGTAAACCCTTCTTGACTTTGCACATTATCTAAACAAATGAAACATTGCACCACGCTATCCTGCCCGTTAGCGTAATAGATGATTATACCGAACTTCATTAGATAAAATTCTAATCGGCAATGAATAAAAGTTCTTGTCCTCCGACATATGCAGGTGATTCAGAAACAACAACTAGCCAGGAAGAACGAGATGCCTTAGAACAAGGTAATCCGGATCTTTACTATAAGCTGACTACCGATGATTTATATGCCTCAACATCACGCCTCCGAGTAAAGCCACCCTACGGTGGCCATTGTTACCGAGCGGTCAACTTCTTGAATGACATAAACAACTTAGGAAATCTCAATATCAAGTTAAATTAAGGTGCGTGGTTTCGACGTCATACGAGAAGAAAACATCTATCTCAGTTCAGCCAGTGCCAGTTGAGAGTAAATCTTCCCCCTCTCTAGAAGGTGCTCATGCGTGCCCTGTTCTTCCACACGGCCACCATCCAAAACATAGATAATGTCCGCATTCATAACTGTCGACAACCTATGTGCTATAAAAATCGTTGTTTTACCCTGACGAAGAATATCGAGTTGCTGCAGTACAAGTCGTTCGGTCTCCAAGTCCAGCGCCGAAGTAGCTTCGTCCAGAATGAGAATTTCACTGTCCGCCAATAATGCTCGTGCGAGGGCAATACGCTGCCTCTGTCCACCTGACAGTTGGATACCCCGCTCTCCCACCTTTGTATCATAACCGTGTTGAAGAGACTCAATAAACTCGTGAATTCTCATGCTTCTGCAGATATCCTTCAACTTATCCTCATGAATGTGGCGTCCCAATGTCAAATTATATTGAATCGTATCGGGAAACAGATAAGCATCTTGAAAAACAATATCAATCCGCTTCATCCAGTCATCCCGTAGAATTTGCGTCAACGGTTCACCGTTAACCGCAATCTGTCCTTGATACGGATCGTAGAATCGGACAAGCAGTTGCGCAATAGTCGACTTCCCACCGCCACTCGCCCCAACAAAAGCTACTTTTTTACCTAACGGTATATCAATGTCGAGCCCGCGAATGACCGGCTGTCTATCTGATGTATATTGAAAGGAGACATTTTGAAAGGCAAGGCTGCAAAGTGGCTCTTTAATCTGGAGTGCGCCATTCGTGATTATTTCTCCTCCCATCACTTCGCGGACGCGCTCCACAGACGCCATACTCCCTGCCACCCCCATAAAGAAGTTGTATACCTTCTCATAGGCTTGCAGAAGTTGAGTAGAGAACTGAAACACGACTACCAGCCAACCGATGGACATACTTCCCTGAATAACCAGCACGCCTCCGTAGCCCAATACGAGCAATCGAATACCCCACAGCATGAGCATAGAAAACATCGACTGCCGATTGGAAATATCAACCTGCTTCATTAAATTGGTAAAATGAACAGTCAGCTTCTCCCTAAAACGCCGACCTTCCCATTCCTCACGATGAAAGGCAATGACCTCACGGGAGGAAGCAATTCCTTCCTCAATAGTAACAATAACTTCCGTCTGACTAGTGGCGCTGTCCTTTGCCGCTTTTTTCATCCGTGGTGCGTAATGCTTGCCCATCAAAATATAAACGATACTGGTTAGTATCACTGCCAGAAGCAATACCGGACTTGCCATTCCGATAATAATGGAAAGAATGATCGCTCCGCTTATTTCCATCATACCGTTTGGGATTGTACCGCCTACCAGATTCGCAGATTGATTGACATCATCAGTCAGATGGGTGACATATTTGCCGGTGCGTTCCTCCCGGAAAAGTCCTACCGGAATGCGATGCATATAACGGAGCATATCGGCAAGCAGCAGTTTTTGCAGTCTGAACGTTGCTTTGTTTCTCACAAGCGCGGCATATAAATGAAGCACATTGTAAGTGACTGCTAGACCGGCAAGCCCTGCCATCAAAGGGACTAACAAGTCGAACTTACGGTTTACAAATAAATCATCGATAATAAATTTCTGGATGCCCACAACGCCGATACTGGCTATTATCTCCAACACTAACAGCAATATCGTAAGCGCAAGTAGGCCATTGACCTGCCTTGCATATGTCCAGATCCATGCCCAATTATTCACCAACCGCACGCTCCTCTCCCGCTGCCAATCGGCGGAAAACGCCTTGCTGTTGCATCAATTGCTCATAATTACCCTTCTCGGCAATGATGCCTTGATCTATGACAATAATTGTATCGAAATTCTCCACGGTAGATAACCGGTGAGCTACCGCAATGATTGTCCTTCCTTCAAACAAGCGAGTTAAAGCTTGCTGGACTTCCCATTCACTGATATTGTCCAATGCCGCTGTTGCTTCATCGAGCAACACAATTCTTGGATTTTTGATAAACATTCGGGCTATTGCGATGCGCTGCCTCTGTCCACCCGACAGCCTCACGCCGCGCTCCCCAACGAACGTATCATAACCTTGTGGAAACTGTTGAATGAAGTCATGGGCATAAGCCGCCTTGGCCGCAGCTTCAACCTGCTCATCCGTTGCATTTGGCGCACCGAATCTTATATTTTCACGGATAGTGCTGCCGAATAAATAGGTTTCCTGGAACACATATCCCATTGTCCCGCGAATCTGCTTTAGCGATAACTTCGGAAGCGGAATGCCATCTAGACGAATTTCCCCTTGCGTCGGATCGTAGAAGCGGCCTATCAGCTTGAGTAATGTCGACTTACCGTTGCCGCTGGTACCGACAAAAGCGACCTTCTCCCCTGGTCGAATATGTAAAGAGAAGCCCTTGATCAATTCGGATTGGGTATCATAACGGAAAGCGACATTATGAAAAACAATCTCTCCTTGCACCGCCGATAGAGAACTCGCAGATTCATATTCCCGAATATCCGGTTGTTGCTTCATAAAGCTGAAAAGTCTATCAACCTGATTCATCAACACTTTTTGTTCCGAAGTCATCGTCACAAGGAAAGTGATATCCTGAATCATACGGAAGTAATAGAACATGAAGGCGACTAAAGCGCCTGTCGTTACAGCGTCCCGGCTTAACAAAAACGCACCATATGAAAATACGGCCACCGCTCCGAATTGAACGGACACTCGGCGAACAAGCCCTCTCGCATAGCTCATGAAATGAAGCAGATTGGTTTTATCATGCAATTCATGTTGCTTTGACATAACTTGAGCTGTATCCCAATCTTCTCCTTGATAGGCTCTGAGCTCCAGCAACCCGGACACCGTATCATAAATCTTCTTCTGAAATGCCGTTCGTTTCACCTGCGTTTCATGACCGAGTCGTGCAGCCTGTTTCTCAAAATAGGGACCGATCAAATAGTATGACAGGAAGCAAGGAATAACAACGAGACTTAAACCGATATGAATTGACAGCATCATTGCCGAGCAAACCAGAAATGTTACTCCTGTTATTACCATTCCAGGAAAGTAGCGATAATAAATCTCTTGGACAGCTTTTACCTCTGAGTTAAACAGAGACAGCGTTTCCCCAACCGGGTTTCTCTCATAATACGAGAAGCCTAGTCTTCGCAAGTGAGCAAATAATGCAAACTGCATATCACGTGCAGCCTTTTCCTGAATGTAACGTTGCAGCCTGTTGCGGAACAGAGTAAAAGCTATGACCCACATAACCAGTCCGGCCAAACTGCCAAGCGCAAGCAGAAATACATCCAGGGCACCTTCGGGAAGCAAGTGATCTACAAAATATTGAATAAACTTCGGTATAAGCAACTCCACTCCGATAATAAAAAGGCTGATGAGGATATAACCTAAAACCTGCAACCGGTAAGGCTTCAGAAAGCGAATGACCCATAGATAAGATTGAATAGACGATCTCCTACTAATGACTTGCAGCCCCCTTTTTTCTCTGTTCGTATAAAATCAAGCCATGTGCTCTACCTATTCGATCACTTTAAAGTCGTGTAATTGAGCGATCTGTGATCGTATGATCTCAAATTCTTTTCCGCAAAAGAGCACACACATACGATATATAGTTTTGGATTGATCCGACAGACTATATGAAGCAAAGGTATAGATAAACTTTATATAGCCAGGAATATCAGAAATTTATTCATCTAATCTCCCCTTAATGCTCATGAAATCATATTCTTCTCTAGATTCAAATCGTACACAACTGCTAGTTGAGTTGCTGACTCCGGCACCGATGTCGATCACCTCCCGACCAGCCAGCGATTGGATATAGGTGTCAAAAGCAGGGTTCAAAAGCACTCCCGCTTAGAAATGTCATTAAATCAAATATACCATATATTGGAACTATCCTGCCCATCAGCTTAATGAAATTGCATGGGAACATAGTTAGATACTTATCTAATCGGGAATCAGCTCATGTTATTGTCCTTTACGGCAATCGGTACAAGTTCTTGTCCCCCGACACCGTCGAATCAAAACCGGGAACATTGGTAAATGCTGCTCTCATATCTTCACCCTCTTTCATGGCAATCGTATCACCTTAACATGCTTATGATTCATGAAAGCAATCTGCAGAATGACAATAGCCTTCCAATTTGTCTTTTCCTCTTCTTCAATCTGCATAGCAACAGTACCACACGTCTTTTATTTCTGTCTGTATTCAACAAAAAAGCAGCCGATCGTTTTGACCGGCTACCTTCTTGCGTTTATTAAACTAATGTTTCCCGTTAGCGGAACCTCCTATGCGCTATAAGAACTTCCGTTTATTGCATAACAATTAGTTTAACTTCACTTCCACTAGGTCACCATCTTTAAGTCCATAGCGTTCTCTTAATTTTACGTCAGTTGCTACTTCTACAATTGTTCTGGGATGGTCACCGATATCTGATGCGTTCCCGTCCGTTCTTAAAATAAATGCCTTTCTTCCGAATATTGAACATTCTTGAATACTAACTGAAACCGTTCCGCCGTACTCCTCTTTTTCTAAGCGGATTACGTCAGTCGGTAAATCGTAAGGTTCATCCAGTTGGATATTTAACGTACCAGGGAAAAATCTCATTCCCGTCTTGGATTCGTAGTAATCGCTAAGTGTTTCGATCCAATACGAAAAATTACCTTGGCCACTTACAACTTTTCCATTAAGCGTTCGGTTAAGTTGAAATTCCTGCCCTGGTTCAAATATTTTCACAGTAAAGTCATCCGTGTTATTGATCACGTAATACGCACGGCCCATACCGTGTATTTTGACGCGAGTTTCGTCGGTAATTTCAAGACAAATGGGTTCATCGCACCCAATCCCTAATTTCGCCGAAGTTTTTTGCATTGCGGCTATCAGTCGCGAGAAGCCGCCGAATTCACTAAAATGAGGCTCTACCATACAGTTTTTTATAAGCCCAAGTCCGTTCCCAGTTTCCAATTCATTTTCTTGAATTGTCTTGTCATAGCTGCTTCTTATAATAAACTCATTTTGATCGGTAGAAACTTTGCTTCCCCAAATCGTACATGGAGAGGTTGATATCAATGCCCCCGCAGAAACTCCAGCAATAGGGATCCCCTTTCGATACAATGTGTTGATTGCATTGTTCATTTTTGCATTGCTAACATACGCTTTATAATATTTGCGCGTGTCCCCACCACAGATTAACAAACCTGAGCATTTGAACAGATCTTCATACACATTTTGTTCAACTTCCATATTCTCGTCTGGGGTAATTGAGAAAATGTGCTGTGCCCCTAATCTAATCCAGCGTTCACGAAAAACTCGGTTGAAATAGGGCTCCCACGATGGTCCCCCTAATCCTAACACAGCAATTCTTGCGTCAATGCCGCCTGATCGCTTTATGAAAGGCAAGGATGTTGCATCGAAATTCTCTCCGATATCACCGTATATAAATAGTGACCTCAACATCACCACTCCCATGTAATTAGTTTCATTTTTGACTCTTTATCCAAATTATAACACTAATCTGTTTTTAGGATTGAAACATAACTGCCCGTTAGCTTAATAATATGAGCAGGCTCCTGCAGCCTGCTCAACATTAAGTTTTATTCAACTAACGTTTCCCGTTAGTTCAAAAATGCTTTCTTAACTTTCTTATCCGAGTGTTGCTAGAGCGTTCATTTCTTAAGCTCATAATGGAGCACCACGTTCCCTGATTGGAAGGCTTTCGCCTCTATAAGAGAAAGACCGAACTGGGTTACCTGCTTGAACAACGGTTTGCCTTCTCCAGCGACAACAGGTGTCACAATAAGAAGATACTCATCAATCATGCCAGCTTCGGCAAGTTGCTGCACGATGGACCCGCTGCCCATAACCAGAATGTCCATACCTGCTTCCTCTTTTAAACGGCGGACGTGATTCACAAGATCTCCATCTAAAATGTATGTATTAGCCCAGTTGGCTTCCTTTAGATGTTTGGAGAATACGATTTTTTTCATTTGTGTCAATTCTTCAGCAATAGCCTTCAACTGCGCAGGGGCATTGGGATCGTTCAAAAACGGCACCCAACTGTGCTCAAAGCCCCTATAAGTAATCCCCCCCAATATGAGCGTATCCATGCGGCCCCCGCTTTCATGAACGGCTTTATCCACCTCAGTGTCGTGTAAAAACCAATCCATTCCGAAATTTGCATCATTCAGGCTGGCGAAATAGCCATCGATCGAAACCCTGTTTAACATTTTGATTTTTCTCATTTGTTCTCACTCCTTTGATTTAGGTTGATTTCATTTTATTTCTACGTCCGCCACTAATACTTGTAAAATGCCGTCCATTCATTTTAATAGATTAAGATGAAAGAACGGCATTATGCTATAAATAAGAAGCGCCTGCTTCGTCACAATGGAATTCGCTTACCTTCATCATGATGCTTTTGGGACTTAACCATGAGAAGGCTTTAATATCACGGATAAAATGCGACTGGTCAAAATAATTTAGCGCGCAGGCTATATCCACAAACCGCTCGAAGCGCCCCGACTTCATGAGCTGCAAAGCCTCATTCACGCGTATAATCCTGATGTACAGTTGAGGCGGCATACCAACCACTCGGGCAAATCGCTTTTGTAACTGCCGCTCCGATATATGAAAAGCAGCCACGATATCTTTCACCGAAATGGAAGAAATCCGATCTCTGATATACTCCAACGTCTGTTCAATCAATTCATCCCGCTTATCCGTTTCTTCCATTTTCCTCTTTAAGAATGAACAAAGGTAGGATGTCCGGTCTTCGTCCGTCGATGCTGATTTTAACTGATATTCGAGTTCACTTGCACCGAATTGATTGGAAACCAGGAGGCCTTGGTGAAGGGAATTTGCTTCCCAACCGAACAATGCATATAAAGCGTGCGGCTTTAACACAACCTGTATCGATGAATACGGTTTGTTCTTGAAATGCATGATACTAGGTTCGGAGCCTTGTCCATGAAGAAAGAATGGGGGGATATTGAAAACCCGTCCAGTGCGAACGGAGATACTATCGATAGCAGACGAGCCGTCGTTAGCAATCTGATAAACAATGCCGGGAAATCCTTTTGGACAGACCTTTACGTACAGTGGTTCGTATCCCTCATACGTCGTAATGCGAATACATTCAATGTCACGTTTTAGTGACTCTGGTGGCGATAAAACAGTGAAATTGATAGTACTCATAACGAATTCGACCTCATTGATATATGCCCTTTTCTTTCAATAATTTGATGGTTCAATAAAACTAGTTTATCAGAAAAGTGTTCATTATACTCTGTTATTGCTACAGCGCGTGTTCCTTTGCATATTGCACTATCCTGCCCGTTAGTTTAATAAAAGGGCGTCTACTGCCGACGATGAAATCATATCGGGAATGTAACAATGTTCTTGTCATCGGTCGGGAATGTTATCAAGTTCTTGTCATTGTGTTTTGACAAGAACTTGATAACATAAATATAAAAAGCCGCATAATCAGCAGCTTCTAATGTAACTATGTTTTTGTCACCCGACAGGATTGTGTCACAAGTAGTCATTCTAAGGATAAAAATGACTTTAAGGCTCTTTTGATTTCTCTATTCGTCTTTTGTTTTTAAGTGAAAAGTTTCTTCTTTGTCATCCCATTTAATTTCTACTTTAATAGGAATCGATTCGTTCGTTACTGCACAGCCTGAACAACTAGAAGGCATTTCTATTATTGCTCCTTTGTAGTCCCCCTCTTTACGCACGCGTTTTCCATCATTAATGGTAATTTCTAAATTTTTTAGTTCTTTGCCCGTTGCATTTTTATAACCAAAAATGAACTTTCCACTTTCCTTATCTCCATTAATGTTTGCTGTGTATTCGCCACTCCAACTATCACTCTCCCCAGTAAGCGAAATTGATTTATCATTGCATCCGACCAATGTTAAAATCATGATTAATATCAACACATATTGTTTTTTCATTATGTCCTCCTCTGTAATATTGTTCTAAATATTATGACGCAGGGGACAAGTTATAAGTTCCATTTAAAACGGTTTCAATTATATGCTGTACCACTAAACTGCCCGTTAGTTGAACAAAAACAGCCGATCACGTTGGTCAGCTGCTTTCTTAATTTTATTGAGCTATCGTTTCCCGTTAGTTGAATGACGATAAAATATTGTTTAGTCGTCACAATAATCTCATCAATCTTTAAGTCTTTCTATCTGACCAGCTCTAATTTGCGGGGGATCGGAATTCATTACAACATATTCACCTTTGTCATTCGTTTTGGGGGTTACATTAACTTTTTCGCCTATCCTAAGCTCATTATAGAGTTGGGAATCCTCAACAATATAGTTGATTAATTCGATGTTATTCTTTTTGAGGTCCGCAAAGGTCTTATTTTCAGAATCCTTCTTTGAAATATTCTTCGCTACTAAGATTCTTTGGTCTTCTTTCGAAATAATATAATCTCCCTTTTTGGCTTCGGGCGAAGCACTGCAACCACTAAGCATACATATGGCAAGTACTAAAGCTGCTCCTAAAACTAACTTTCTCAACATTTCAACTCCTCCTCGTAAAATCCAACCTACTTTTTAGACGAATCTGGAATAAATTTGTTGCGTTAAACTGCCCGTTAGCTTAAAAAGGCAACTGATCGCTCTAACCAGCTGCCTCCTCTTCTTTATTCAACTATCGTCTCCCGTTAGTTTATGTTCTTGTCCCCCCGACATTTACCACAACGGTAATCTTCGTCAATGAACTTTTCGTTGCGATTAATATCATCAACGGCATCTTGAACCGTATCGTATGTTCGATCGCTAAAAAAATAATTATTAATGATATATCCAAGGGAATCGCCTTTGTCTGGATCAGCCTCTCTAAGCGTCTGGATTAAAAATCCTTTATAATAAATACCTTCACTTACTTCTCGCCCATCTTTGCTACGACTCCTTTCAATTATTATTCTCTTTTTCGCCGTCAGGGTTATACTCCGGTACGTATTTTAAATCTTTTAGTTTTTCATGGACAAGTCTTCTCCTTTACGGTACCCGCCATCACGAGTTTAACTAAGAGAATATTCTCTTGCTCATCTACACTTATCTGGTAATCGGCACTTCACAAACAATTTGTTGGATACTTTATTTTGTTCACCATATCTCAGCGGCGAATCAGTCGATATATCACACTGGTCAAACCAAGGTCAACAACTTTTTTTCGAATATGATCACTTTCATTCAACATGACCTTATTTTTTTGTTTTTCACCATAAATTCATGTCAGTTGTAAAGAAAAGCCGATACCGAAATTACTGCAGATGTACAAAAAAAACAATCTCCTGTACATTAATTTTCAATAACTCGACACATTTTGAAACCAGGAGAAGGAGGTGATGAGGTTTTTGATTAAAACTGAAGTGCAACAACCACACCAAGAAAAGCCGGCTGCCGCCCGCTCCCTCTCCCGTGCCAGAACGCTCTGGAAGAACTGGGAGCTGTATCTGCTCATCCTTCCTGTTGTGGTATATTACATTATTTTTCATTATGTACCCATGTATGGAGTGCAGATCGCCTTTAAAGACTTCATCGCATCAAAAGGGATTACCGACAGTCCTTGGGTAGGCTTTAAACATTTTGAACGCTTTTTTGACAGCTACTATTTTGAGAGATTGATTATGAACACCCTGGAGATTGGACTTTATGAGCTAGCGGTGGGCTTCCCTGTCCCTATTCTGCTGGCACTCATGATCAACGAGGTAAGAAGTAAGCGCTTTAAAAAGACCATTCAAACGGTAACCTATGCCCCCCACTTTTTGTCTACTGTCGTGCTTGTCGGTATGTTATTCATCTTCCTGGATCCGAATTCCGGTATGATCAATACGATCATCCGATTGTTTGGCGGTGACCCGGTTGCCTTCATGACTCAACCCGGATGGTTCAAGACCATTTATGTCTTTTCAGGTGTCTGGCAATCCATGGGCTGGAGTTCCATCATTTATTTAGCCGCCCTAACCGGCATCGATCCGCAGCTTCACGAAGCAGCTAAGGTGGACGGCGCCTCTCGTTTAAAACGAATATGGCACATCAATCTGCCTGGCATTATGCCAACTATTATCATTTTGCTTATTATGAATGTTGGCTCCATTATGGCTGTAGGGTTTGAGAAAGTCTTCCTTATGCAAAATGATCTTAACCGGGACAGCTCAGATGTTATCGCGACATATGTGTACCGAAGCGGGATTTTAGGCGCCCAGTACAGCTTCTCTGCTGCCATCGGACTATTTAATTCGATTATTAATTTCATTTTGCTCGTTACGGTCAACTTTATATCCAAAAAGGTGGGACAAACAAGCCTATGGTAAAGGAATCTGCGGGCGACCGCCTCTTTGACATCATCAACTATATTCTTCTGGCCATCGTATTGACCATTGTCCTGTACCCTCTCATCTTTGTGGCCGTGGCGTCTATCAGCAATCCGGCTGCCGTAGTGAAAGGAGAGGTATGGCTTCTACCCAAGGAAATAAATTTTACGGGTTATGAGAAAGTATTTGCGAACAAGGAAATTCTGAATGGTTATATGAACACAATTCTCTATACCGTTGTAGGCACGATCGTTAATGTGGGAATGACCATTTTGGCTGCCTATCCCCTGTCGCGAAAAGATTTTCGCGGGCGGAATATCTTCACTGCGCTTTTTGTTTTCACCATGTTCTTTAGCGGCGGTTTAATTCCAACTTATCTGATCGTTAAGGACCTCGGGATGACCAACACGATGTGGGCACTGATTATCCCTAATGCGGTGGCTGTCTGGAATATAATTATTATGCGCACCTTCTTCCAGCAGAGCATTCCATTTGAAATTCAGGAATCGGCCCAAATTGACGGCTGCGGTAACTTCAAAATTTTGCTGAGAATCATCCTACCTCTCTCGATGCCGATTTTGGCTGTCATGACCCTTTTTTACAGTGTTGCTCACTGGAACTCCTTCTTCAGTGCATTAATCTATCTGACAGAGAGGGACAAATACCCGCTTCAGCTTTTTCTTAGAGAAATTCTAATTCAGAGCAACATGCAAGATATGATCCAGACTAGTGAGGAGTCGCTAGCCAAAACGATTATGGAGGCGGAGTCGATCAAATACGCACTTGTCATTGTGGCCAATCTGCCCATTTTACTACTGTATCCATTTCTTCAGCGCTATTTTGTTAAAGGCATGGTCATCGGAGCTATCAAAGGTTAAACCTTTATTCAATCTTTATTCATATATTAAGGGGGCGTATTATGAGAAAGTCCATGAATCTGTTTCAATCCGGTCTCAAAGTATCGCTGGCTGCCATCATGTCTTTTTCCATCCTGGCGGGCTGCAGCGGCGGAGGTTCTGATGGACCTGCGGAGGGAGAAGCTCCAGAAGCTTCAAGCAACTTTAACCCAACGGGTCTGCCGATTGTTAAGGAACCCATCACGTTGAAGATGATTGCCGGCAAGGCGCCGACCACGGCACCCGATTGGAACGCGACAATGCTATGGCAGGAATATGAAAAAATGACCAACATCAAAGTCGAATGGGAAATGGTTCCGAATGACACGATGACGGAAAAGCGTAACATATTGCTTGCTGGCGGCGATTATCCGCACGCCTTTTTCACGGCAGGCATTCCGCTGGCTGATCTTCAGAAATATGGTCAACAGGGCATTTTCATCAAACTCAATGATTTAATCGATCAACATGCACCAAATTTGAAAGCGCTTTTAGAAAAATACCCTGACGTAAAAAAAGGACTTACGATGCCGGACGGCAACATCTACTCCTTCCCTGGCGTTTACGACCCCGAATTTAAATCTGTGCTCTCTTCTGCAAAAATGTGGATCAAACAAAGCTGGCTGGATGAACTTGGCCTGAAGGAGCCTCAAACGACGGATGATTTTTACAACATGCTGAAAGCTTTTAAAGAAAAGGATCCGAACAAAAACGGACAACAGGACGAAATTCCTTACATGGGTGTCGGCGTCGATAGCCTGATGAACTATTTAAAGGGCTCTTGGGGCCTCAGCAATCACGGAATCCGTAATGCCAATGTAGATCTCCAGCCGGGAACCGAAGAACTCCGCTTTATTCCAACCGACCCGAAATATAAAGAAATGTTGGAGTACATGAACAAGCTGTATAAGGAAAAATTGATCGGCGAGGACGTTTTTACTGTCCAAGCTAATCAATATTATGCTAAGGGTGCGGAAGGTGTTTATGGAGCAACCATAACGACAAGTCCTTATACTTTGATGAACCAGGATGATTATATTGGAGCCACCGCATTAAAAGGGCCGCATGGCGACCAAATCTGGGCTGCAATCGGTTCACCCCTTGCTACTCCTGGTGCTTTTGTCATTACCGACAAAAATCCAAACCCGATTGAAACGGTTCGCTGGATTGACTACCTGTACGGTGAAGAAGGCAGCAAAATGTTCTTCATGGGCTTTGAAGGAAAATCTTATAATGTCACGGCAGACGGACAGTTTGAATATACGGATGAAATCACCAAGAACCCGAGCGGACTTACATTCGAGCAAGCATTGATTAAGTATGTTGTATGGCCGGGCGGCGGTTATCCGAATGTTGTTCAAGAGAAATTTTTCAAGGGTGCGGAGAGCCGGCCGGAAGCAGTTGAAACCGCTGAAAAATACGATCCATATGTTCCTGAAGAAGTATGGCCCGCCTTCTCTTTTACAGCCGAGGAAAATGAGGATATGGGCACGCTGGGAGCAGACATCAACAGCTACGTAACGGAGATGAGAGCCAAATTTGTTTCCGGCAGCGCCTCCTTCGATGAGTGGGATAACTACGTAAGCACTATAAACCAAATGGGCCTAGAGCGCTATATGGAAATTTACAAGAATGCGTATAATCGTTATAAACAGGATTAATTATACGGTACAGCTGACGATCGGGATGCCTCTCTCTTCCCGATCGTTGCCGTATCCTCATCTATTATGACGGGAGGCTGTGATGCGCATGATCAAAAGCCAGCGATTCTACCGATATTTTTTGTCATACATATTAATAACGGTAATTTCTCTGTCGATCATGAGCGGTGTAGTATACAACCTGGTATTAAGTTCTATGCGTGATGAAGTCCGCCACGCCATGATAAATTCACTCGATCAGTTCCGGAATGCCCTGGATCAGAGGATCCAAGAAATGGACCGGATGGCGCATCAGATTTCGAAGCATACAGATCTCACACCTTTTAAAACAACGTCAACGGGCTACGGCGCCTACCTAGCGATCGATGAATTGAAACAGTTCCTCACCACCAACCGTTTTATTTCGGATATTGTCATCCATTATAACAGCCGCAAAGTAGACACCCTCTATGCCGCCAGCGGGACCTATGATATTAACCATTTTTTCAACGATATCTTTCGTTTTAAAAATTGGGACCAAAATCAATTTCTAATTGATAGCGCTTCCATACTATCGCCAGTCATGCGTCCAATGGATGCGGTGCTCGTAAATCAGGTTGCAGAACAGAACTATGTCGTTTATTCGGTCCCATTGGTAGCCAGTGCCGATACTCCTTACGGTACAGTCATGTTTCTTATTCCTGAAAAATCTTTCAACCAGCTTGCCGCTAATGTCCTTGGTGATTATAACGGTTCCGTGTATATTTTGGGTGACCAGGGCCAGAATCTCTATACCTATAACCGCGGCACAGCTGATGCCGGCCTGATGAATACTTTAACAGGTATGATGCCCGGAACCCAAAACCCCTGGAGCATTAATCATATACATTACCAGAATCAGGAGTACACGGTTACCAAAAAGGATTCCACAGCAAGGAACTACCGCTACCTCGCAGCCCTTCCATCGGATCAGATTATGTATAAAGTGGATCAAGTAAAAGACATTTATAACCTGACGGTATTTGGCATCTTTATTTTCGGTGTGGCTTTAGCCACTGCCCTATCGGTTCGGAATTATAAACCACTTCAGAAGCTTATGCGTGTGATTGCTGCCCAAAATCCGGCTTCACAGCTGCCTGCACCGTCAGGCAAAAAGGACGAACTGGATGTTATCTCAACCGCTGTCACAAATATGATCCGCGAAAATGAAGGGATGATCCACCAGCTGCATCATCAAGCTATTTCACTCCGGGAACAATTCGTACTCTCTTTGATCCGGGGAAAATACAAGACTAGAGAAGAAATTAATAGCTACCTGCATTCCGCAAACCTGCCGATGTATGATCCATTCTTTGCCGTCTTTTTGTTATATATCGATGATTATGAATCATTCCGTGCAGAATATTCAGACACGATGCAAAGCCATCTTAAAGACAGCCTCATAAAGGTCCTGGAGGAAGGAGCCGACGGTATCGGTCAAGGCTGCGGCGCAGAGCTCATAGACGGACGCAGCATGGTCTTCGTACTGAATTTGAAAGACGGCCAGGATACAGAAGCTATTCTGCGTCAATACGCTGAACAAGTTATGTCTCTCATCCGGCATTATTTCCGATTTACCGTCACAATTGGTGTTGGATGCACTTATCCGGAGGTTAATCAGATTTCACAGTCCTTTATCGAAGCAAGCCATGCTGCGCGCTATCGGCTGATGCATGGCGGCTGTCGGATCATTTATTACCCTGACATCGACCAAAACCATGTATCCAAACGGTCTTATCCTGTTGAGATTTTGGATCAGTTGGTAAAATCCATTCGACAGGGCGATCAACTGGCGGTGACAGATGCGGTTCAAAAAGCCATGACATACATCCGTGATCAGAACATGAGTGTGGAAGTCGCTTTGTTTATCTGCTTTGATATCGTTAATAATGTGGCCAAAACGCTCATTGAGCTGGAGATCGAACTTGATGAAGCAACCAACGAGACTTTAGGTAAACTATTCGTTCCCCATCTGGAAACGATTGAGGAGTTGGAGCGATTAATCACTGACATCTGCCTTCGAGTCTGCATTACCACCAGCAGTAAGAAAGAAAGCGGGAATACAGAACTGCTTGATGAGATTAAAGCATATATTGAGGAAAACTACAAAGACCACTCACTCTCTCTAAAATGCATTGCTGACCAGTTCGGCATATCGGCTTCTTATGCTACTCGATTCTTCAAAAACCAGACCGGTGAACCCCTAATGCGTTATATTGATTGCTTGCGAATGCAGGAGGCTAAGCAGTTGTTAAAAACAACTGAGCTTACGCTGAAAGATATTCTCTACGAGGTTGGTTATATTGATTCCACTAACTTTATTCGTAAATTCAAACGAAATGAAGGTCTGACGCCTATTCAGTACCGCAATCTTATGAATTAAGGATGTTCTGCATTTTAAGCAGGTCTCGAGTCCCCGGTAACACAAAAAAACCGCATCTAAAACATAGTTAGATGATTATCTAATCGGAAATCGGCTCATGTTCTTGTCCATTACGGCAATCGGTACAAGTTCTTGTCCTTGGCTCGGGACAAGAACTTGTACCGATATCATAAAAAAGCCGCTCAAATAGCGACTTCAATGGGAATATGTTCTTGCCCCTCGACATATACATTCTTTTTCAGATATCAAAATTATAAGTTCCAAGGTTTCGCGCTCCTTTCGCTCTCCGGCTCTGCTCCGCCGAGATCTTCCGATGAACGAAAAAGCAGCTGATCCTTCGGATCAGCTGCGGCCATTTTTTCTCCTATGATTCACTTATTATGATATTTATGTTGGACTGAATGATTGAATGACGAATTTAGTCAGGTGAGTTTTGTGGACTGTATATAACGCTGTCTAACACGTTCTAGGTCACGGTTAATCTTGATCTGTTTGAATGAATCCATATCATCCATAAGCTGTTTTACAGCCCTTTTACGTGGCTTATGTTCCTCCAGCCACTGATGCGATCCTGCTTGATATTTACTATCTTGAACCCATTCGTTTAAGCGCTGCCAAGCAACAGGAATATCATTCCCGTATAAACTCGACACAGCATATAATCCTCCATCGAATTGCTTGATTTGAACATCATTTGATGGCTCGATCTCGTCAGTTACCGTTACCCACATCTCATAGCCATGTTCTTGACAATAGGTCTAAGTCGTTTCATATTAAAAAAACTTGCCGTCACTTATGGTAGGATTCGGCTCTAATGAAATGCAATGATAAGTTATTTACTACAAAAATACACACTCTATCACTGTTAACTTGATTTCCCTATTTCTCTTTTGATATCTTCTATTCGTTTTTTTCCCCAATCATACATCATCTCCACAATTGGGAGTAATGTCATTCCCAACCCAGTCATGGAGTATTCCACTCTAGGCGGAACTTCTGGATAAACCTCTCGATACACAATGCCGTCTTCCACCAATTCCTTTAATTGATTAGTTAAAATTTTATGGGATATTTTTGGAAATAGCCTTTGCAATTCACTAAAGCGGTGCGGACCTTCAACACCTAAATGCCATAGAATCACAACTTTCCACTTTCCACTGATAATCGATAAAGTAAGTTCTTTTTCACAGTTGTAATCACCATTTATTATCTTCTCTTTAATTTCATCTCTAAGTGTATCCGACATATTTTCTGCCTCCGCTTTCAATTGTTACTTTAAGGTTACCCTGTTACAAAAAAGTGCATTCTTCTCAGAGCAACAAACAGGTTGTAATATAAATTTGTGAGTTAAACATAAACTATTTTAGGAGGAATAACAATTATGAGTAAAAAAGCACTTTTAATTATACCACCCGAAAGATTTAATGAAGATGAATTATTTAAACCAAAAGAGGCACTTGAAAAAGCAGGAATAGAAGTAACAATTGCAAGCACAAAAACTGGCGAAATTATTGGCGATTTTGAAGGTAAGGCAATTTCCGAAAAGGTCTTCTCCGATACTACAGCATCCGATTTTGACGTTATTTCTGTCATTGGCGGTTCCGGCACAAATGATCATCTTTGGGATAACGAAGAATTATCCACGTATTTAAAGAAAGCACATAATGATAATATTCTTGTTACTGGAATTTGTGCTGGTTCAGTCTCTGTCGTGAAAACCGGATTACTTGAAGGTAGAGAAGCAACTTGCTACCCTGTTGACGTACAAAAAGAACAATTGAAAGCAAATAATGTAAAGTATGTTGAGAAACATGTTATTGCACATAGTGACATTATCACAGGTGACGGCCCAGATGGCGCCGAAGAATTTGGAAAAGCGCTAGTTAATGCAATAAACTAACTTAACTTAAAAGATGATAAAAGCCTCTGGTTTATAACAGAGGCTTTTTCAATGCTTAATCTTCCCTTATCCCTTATTTTATGTTAGTAAATAACTTATCTAACCACTGATTATCAAGTACTATTTCTTTTCTGATCGTGTGTACCATCACTTGTGGTACGGTTCACCGGAATTAATATTCAACTATCCTGCTCGTTAGTTAATGAATTTGCATGGAAACATAGTTAGATACTTATCTAATCGGTGATCGGATCAAGTTCTTGTCCATTACGGTAATCGGTACAAGTTCTTGTCCATTACGGTAATCGGTACAAGAACTTGTACCGATAAAACAAAAAAGCCGATAAAATAGCGACTTTTAATGGTACCATGTTCTTGTCCCTCGACAAATGGATTGTTGACGGATGACAAGAACTTGATAACATTCCCCACCCTTCTTGACTTTCCTGCCCGTTAGCTTAATGAAGAAAAAAAGTGGAAAGTAGTTAAATACTTATCTAATCGGTAATCGGAACATGTTCTTGTCCTTTTCGGCAATCGGTACAAGTTCTTGTCCTCGACTCGGGACAAGAACCGATAAAATAAATAAGCCGCTAAAATAGCGACTTTCAATGGGACTATGTTCTTGTCCCTCGACACATGTCGGAGGACAAGAACATAAGTTAGACAGCACCTGCCGACTAATACCAAGTCGTTTGGCGGCTTCTTTTATGGTCATATCCGAGGGAATGATCATCTGGCGAACGTACAAATCTGCTTTGGATGCTGGAACGGAAGATATCCATAAAAGAGACAAGGAACCGGTTTCAGTTACTTAATTAAACGCCGTCGATGAATTCATATCGGGAATGTAACCATGATCTTGTCATCAGTCGGGAATGTTATCAAGTTCTTGTCATTGTGTTTTGACAAGAACTTGATAACATAAATATAAAAAGCCGCATAATCAGCGGCTTCTAATGTTACTATGTTTTTGTCCCTCGACAATTGTCCAGAATTAATATTTGTATCCACTATAGCTATTCCCGATAAAATAAAAAAGCCGCTAAAATAGCGACTTCTAATGGGACTATGTTCTTGTCCCCCGACAGGCTCAATCCTTCTAAAATTGACATCTATTATGTTTCTCTGTCACGATAGATATACAATGTAATTACATTTAATATGATTGTACCGATGAGCAGAATTGCTGGAACAGATGCGATAACACTTACTGTATCCATAAGAGCATACCATTCCTCAGCCTTTACACGTTCATAGAAACTACAAATCTGGAAAAACAACGAAATAGAACAAGCACTAATGCTCACAATAGAAAGAATAACCCAATTTCTAGAGCGCTTATCATATCTAGATATATTAATAGCTGGAAGAATCCATGCGATTGCCCCAAGGACGAGGCTACCAAGATTAAGCCAAGCAATCATATCTAATCCCTCTTTTATGTAAATTTTCTTCTTTCTTGTTCGACTATCCAGCCCGTTAGTTGAACAAAAACAGCCGATCACTTGGTCAAGCTCTTTTCTTTCGATTTTGATAATCCAAAATGGACTGATAAAAAAGCTCCTCACTGAAATCAGGCCACATTTCATCAGTAAACCAAAGTTCGGTATGGGCTGACTGCCACAATAAGAAATTGCTCAACCGTTTCTCGCCGCTAGTTCGAATAAGCAAATCGGGGCATGGGTTCTGCCCTGTATAGAGGAAACGTTCGAACTCTTCCTCCGTGATTTCCTTCCCCTTATTTGTCTCCAACATTGACCTGGCTGCTTGGAGAATATCGCTTCTTCCTCCGTAATTCATTGCAAAAAAGATTTTCAATCCACTATTGTTGTAGGTCAGACCTACGACTTTGCGCATCGCTTCTTGCGTTTCCTCTGGAAATCTCGAAATATCTCCGATGAAGAAGACCCTAATATTGTTCTCATTTAACTCTTGAACGTTTGTATCTTGAACAAATTCGCCCACTAAACTAATGATGTAATCCACTTCATCTTTCGGCCTTTTCCAGTTTTCCGTGGAAAAAGCGTACAACGTAAGTGAATCTATCCCGTTTCTGTGACACATGTTGATGGTTTCTCGCATCGTTTGCATTCCAGCATAATGTCCGGCAGATCTCGGCAGCCCTCTTCGTTTCGCCCATCGACCGTTCCCGTCCATCATAATTGCTATATGTTTTGGAGTAGGGCTATTCCAATCAATTTTTTCTTTTACGGCCCTGACACGGCTTAAACCAAACCACTTCATTTCTCCCCCTCCTTCGTTTCTTTCGTTCCGCTCGGCCGTTATCTGACTGTGCTGCAGCCTCAAGCAGAATCTGATCCTTGCGTTCGAAGAAAGTCATCTTCACCTGAATCGGCGCTGTTAGCATATCAAAGGTGATCTGCTCCCTGTTTTGTTTACTATCGTTCTTCGTTAGTGGAACAATCAAGAGATACCCTTGGAACTCTCAATGATCCTATGCCCGTTTTTCTTCAACTAATGTGTCCTATTAGATGAATCAGTTATATGTGGCAAAGTTCACACATTAATAAAAAACTTCCATTGTATAGAGCCTTCTTTCCTCTATATTAAGCACAGCAACAATATAACTTCCATCTGCTTTTTTCTTTGTGAAGTATAGTGAATCATGATTAAATTTTACCGGATTGTCTAAGAATAGCTTCTCATAACGTTCGTATTCTTGGTGTAGATTTTGTATTTGCTTTTTGTATACATTTATATGATCTGATACAATGCCACCATTGTTCTCAATTTTTGTCCAATCATTTTGTTGAATGAGTTTTTGAATAGGCACTTCATCATAGTCAGATATTAAGTAATAGTCTGGGTCCCGACCAACATTATGAAAAACGGTAGTAACCTTTTCTGGCGGTGGTGCTTCGAATCCCCAATTCGAGCTCCATGCTTTTATTTGACTGTCTTGAACCATTCTTTGGAACTGAATGTATCCAATGCATATAGAAAGTACTACTATCGATATTATAAAAATCCTCCATTTCCTTCGTACTATACCCACCTCCCAACAATAGAGAGAAATTTATATTTAGTGTTGTATGCCCTATAATACCACATATTGGATATTCGAACTATCCTGCCCGTTAGCTTAAAAAGGCAACTGATCGCTCTGACCAGCTGCCTCCTCTTCTTTATTCAACTATCAGTTTCCCGTTAGTTTAATAGCGACGCCAAGATGGTACCGCTCCTTCACTTCTATATCTCCTTATATTTCAATATAATGGATTATTTTTTTGCGAAGCCTTGTTTATTCAAATACTCAAGCATGGAGGGCAGTTTACTTCTTTCAAGATGATCTTCGATATGATCTTTCCATCCCTTTACTCTCTTCACTGTGAAAGGAGCGCTAACAGGACGATTTTGGTAATACTCACGCATCTGTTGATCATAAATTGCTAATTTTTCTTCATCCAGTGGTTGATACTGATTTTCAAACATGACCATTGATTGAGGCAAGCGTGGTTTTAGTCCTGGCTTCTCTCCAGCAGGATGACCGATGCACAGTCCTACTAAAGGAACCACATACTTTGGTAAATTTAATGCCTCAGTTAATTCTTTAATATTAAGTCTTATTGCACCGATAAATACACCACCGAGTCCCATTGATTCAGCTGCAGTTAAAGCATTTTGAGCCATTAGCCCAGCATCGAATGAACCGATTAAAAGAAATTCAATATATTCAAGGTCAACATTCGGGGCAATTTGATGATTTCGGTTAAAATCTGCACAAAAAACCAAAAACTCTGCCGCTTCTTCAATATAAGGTTGGTTGGCAGAAAGTTGCATCACCTTTTTTCGAAGATATCGATCTGTAATTCTAATAATGGAAACGGCCTGTAGAAGGCTGGAAGACGAAGTTTGAATAGCTGCCTTAAAGATTGCCTCTCGTTGTTCCTCTGTTAGTGGTTGATCTGTAAAAGACCGAATGGATGTGTGATTGTGAAGCAATTCAAGTGTATTATTCATTTTAAACATCTCCTCTATTTGTGTTTTTATTATTTCTGTACTCCATATTGGTAAGAAACTCCCATATTATCGCGTATCGTCGTCGCGGCCAGGGAAATTTAGAGATGTCGATTATCACCGTCTGCTCGGGCAATGCCACCATCAGGTGCCTGATTTTCTCGAAGCCTGTATGAGGCATGGACAGGATCGCAACATCAACACCACTCAGCGCGTCTTCCGCTTTTTTTAGAAATAGTTGAACCTACATTCCCCTCGCATTTTCATTCCTTCTAAATTTATCTCTATTCTAAAAAATTCTTTTCTCCCGTTTTAATAATTTGATTACATGCACTAGAATATAATCAATTCTCCTTTCTTTGAAGAGGGCAATAAAAATTGCCGTAGTACATTTTTTTGTACTTAACAGTAGAAAGTAGGTGAAAAGGTGTCTAAAATATGTAAGGATGGATTTGACAGAGAGTATGTAAAGGAACAGAGAGAAGTATATGGTATTGCCTATACCCAGAATGCACTTTCCGGACGTTGGAAATATCTCATTCTTTGGTTTTTGAAGCCCACAGAGCGTCGTTATAGTGAAATCAAAGCTTTTTTACGGAATATTTCACAAGGTTCACTTACAAAACAACTTCGAGAATTAGAAGCAGATGGCTTAATAAGTCGCAAAGTTTATCCCGAGGTGCCACCGCGTGTTGAATATTCATTAACATCAAAAGGTGAGCAATTAATTCCAATTATTGATCTAATGGAGGAATTCGGAAAGAAGTTTGGAGATAAATTTGATTAATCTTATTAGGTATTTTTAAACTAAACTGCCCGTTAGTTGAACAAAAGCAGCCGATCCACGTTGATCGGCTGCCTTCTTGTTTTTATTGAGCTATCGTTTCCCGTTAGAATTCCTGTAAAACGAAAGATTTGGCGTTTGAACAAAAACGAGCGCCTCGGTACGATGGGGTTGCACACGAGGTCATAGCCTCAAAAAACCCATCAGGAGGTCGCTCTACTATGAAGTTTAAGGCACAGGAGAAGCAAAATCAACT